>NZ_KI421489.1:0-213298 GCF_000473045.1 Bradyrhizobium sp. WSM3983
CCTTGGGGTTGGCCTCGCGGATGATGCGCTCGACCTCGTCACCGGTGCCGACCGGCACGGTCGACTTGGTCACCACGACGGTGAAGCCGGACAGCGACTGCGCGATCTCTTTCGCGGCAGCGTAGACGTAGGAGAGATCGGCATGGCCGTCGCCGCGACGCGACGGCGTGCCGACCGCGATGAACACCGCNTCGGCATCCGCGACCGGCTTCGACAGGTCGGTGGTGAAGTCGAGCCGCTTGGCCTTCACATTGGTTGCGACCAGCTCGTCGAGGCCCGGCTCGTAGATCGGAATCTCGCCGCGATGAAGCGCCGCGATTTTCTTCTCGTCCTTGTCGACGCAGGTGACGTCGTGACCGAAATCCGCAAAGCAGGCTCCGGACACCAGTCCCACATAACCCGTGCCGATCATCGCGATGCGCATGAAAATCCCTGCTCTAGCTTGGTTAACGAAACCCCAATCCGGGGGCGGTTTAGCATTTTCCCGCCGGGAAGGAAGAGCCCACGCTCAGAAACCGGCACGCGATTTGTACCGGTAAAGAAGTCGGAAACCACAAGGCCCCACACTGCCCCACGCCTACACAGGATCGGGCGGAACACGCCTCGAAACGGGACACCATGGCATCATCAGGCACAATCGCCGCGAGCGAGGGCACCACGGGCCCGGCTGCTGCGCGTGTCGATTGGGTCGACTATGCCAAGGGCATCTGCATCGTCATGGTGGTGATGATGCATTCGGTGCTGGGCGTCGAGCTCGCCGCCGGCGAGACCGGTTTCATGCATGTCCTGGTGGCCTTCGCAAAGCCGTTCCGGATGCCGGACTTCTTCCTGATTTCGGGCCTGTTCCTGCCGCTGGTGATCGATCGGGACTGGCGAACCTATCTCGACCGCAAGGTGGTGCATTTCGCTTATTTTTATGTCGTCTGGGTGACAATCCAGTTCGGCTTCAAGGCGCCTGCTTTCGCGGCCGAAACCAGCTGGCGCGACGCTGGCCTGCTCTATCTCGAATCCTTCATCGAGCCGTTCGGCACGCTCTGGTTCATCTACCTGCTGCCGATCTTCTTCGTCGTCACAAAACTGACACGTGGAATCCCTGCACCGGCAATCTGGCTCGTAGTGGCCGCGCTGGAGAGCGCGCGCATCACAACCGGCTGGACTGCGATCGACGAATTCTGCGCGCGCTTCGTCTATTTCTATTCGGGCTATCTGTTCGCGCCTTACGTGTTCGTCCTGTCGGATCGCGCGCGCAGCCATCCGGCACTTGCGCTTGCAGCGCTCGCCGCCTGGGCGCTGGTCAATGCCGGCCTCGTCGTGCTCGGCGCGAGCGAATGGAAGATCGTCTCGCTCGTGCTCGGCTTCGCCGGTGCGTGCGCCATCATCACCATCGGCACGCTGCTTGCGCGCGCGCATTGGCTGAACTTCTTCCGCTTCTGCGGCGAGCATTCGATCGTGATCTATCTCGCCTTCTTCCTGCCGATGGCTGCGACGCGAACGCTGCTCTTGCGCGGCGGAATCATCACCGACATCGGCACGGTGTCGCTGATCGTCACCATCGTCGGCCTGATCGGATCGCTGGCGATCTGGCAGGCCGCGCTGCGACTGCACGCTGACTTCCTGTTCGAGCGGCCTGACGCATTCTGGATCGCACCGAAGAAGGCCAGTACTGTGTTGCAGGCGGCGGAGTGACTGTCATGCCCCGCGAAGGCGGGGCATCCAGTATTCCAGAGCCGGCAGTCGTATGCGGAAAAGCCGCGGCGTACTGGATTCCCCGCCTTCGCGGGGAATGACAGCGTGAATGTGGGGAATGACAGTGGGGATAGTAGCGCCAGCTGCCCAAAAATCCCCCTCCCAAGGCTGTCAAAGCCCGCAAAAATTCATACATTGCGGCCATGCCCAAGACATCCCCGAAGACCTCCGCCAAAGCTGACACCAAGGCTGCTGCACCCAAGGCTGCAGACACCAAGCCCGCTGCTGCGACAGCTGCTGCCAAACCGGTCGCGGCGAAGGCGGCAGGAAAAGGCGACCATGTCTTCCTGGTCGATGGTTCCGGCTACATCTTCCGCGCCTATCACGCGCTGCCGCCGCTGAACCGCAAGTCCGACGGCCTGCAGGTCAATGCCGTGCTCGGCTTCTGCAACATGCTGTGGAAGCTGCTTCGCGACATGCCGGAGGACAACCGGCCGACGCATCTCGCGATCATCTTCGACAAGTCGGAGGTCACCTTCCGCAACAAGATCTACCCCGAGTACAAGGCGCATCGGGCGCCTGCGCCGGACGATCTGATCCCGCAATTCGCGCTGATCCGTGAAGCCGTGCGCGCCTTCGACCTGCCCTGCCTGGAACAGGTGGGCTTCGAGGCCGACGATCTGATCGCGACCTATGTGCGGCAGGCCTGCGAGCGCGGCGCGAGCGCGACCATCGTCTCCTCCGACAAGGATCTGATGCAGCTCGTGACCGATTGCGTCACCATGTACGACACCATGAAGGACCGCCGCATCGGCATCCCCGAGGTGATCGAGAAGTTCGGCGTGCCGCCGGAGAAGGTGGTGGAAGTCCAGGCGCTGGCCGGCGATTCCACCGACAACGTGCCTGGAGTTCCCGGCATCGGCATCAAGACCGCGGCGCAGCTGATCGTCGAATATGGCGATCTTGAACAACTCTTGTTCCGCGCCACCGAGATCAAGCAGCCGAAGCGCCGCGAAGCGCTGATCGAGAATGCCGAAAAAGCGCGGATCTCACGCCAGCTCGTGCTGCTCGACGACAAGGTTGATCTGGAGGTGCCGCTCGACGACCTCGCCGTCCACGAGCCCGATGCCCGCAAGCTGATCGCCTTCCTGAAGGCGATGGAATTCACCACGCTGACGCGCCGTGTCGCCGATTATTCGCAGATCGACCTTGGCAGCGTCGACGCCGATCCCGGCTATGCGAGCGGTGCCAGCGTGTTCTCGCCGCTGCCGCCCTCGGACGTCGTGCCCGCACCGGGCGCCGGCACCCCGGCCCAGGCTCGGCCGGGCGAGCGCAACACATCGGCGAGCAAGGAAGACAAGGCCGCCAGCCCGAAAGGCGCTCCGATCTCGCTCGCCGCTGCGCGTGAGGAGGCGCTGCGGAAGCTGCCGGTCGACCGCAGCAAATATCAGGCGATCAAGTCGCTGAAGGAACTCAACGCCTTCATCGCACGCATCCATGATGCCGGCCACGTTGCGATCGAGATGCGAGGAAACTCGATCGATCCGATGCAGGCCGAGTTCTGCGGCATCGCGCTGGCCCTGGCGCCGAACGAGGCCTGCTATGTGCCGCTGGCGCACAAGCAGTCCGGCGGCGGCGCTGGCCTGTTCGACGCCGGTCTTGCGCCGGATCAGGTCAAGCACGAAGACGCGATTCAAGCGCTGCGGCGCATGCTGGAATCGACGGGCATTCTCAAGATCGGCTTCGACGTCAAATTTACCGCCGTCATGCTGGCGCAGCACGGCATCACCCTGCGCAACACCGACGATGCGCAACTGATCTCCTACGTGCTCGACGCCGGGCGCGGCTCGAACGCGTTGGAATCGCTGTCCGAGCGCTGGTTCGGCCATGCCATGCTGAAGGAGAGCGAGCTGCTCGGCAGCGGCAAGGGCAAGATCACCTTCGATCAGGTGCCGATCGACAAAGCCGCGCTGTTGTCGGCGGAAGGCGCCGACATGGCCCTGCGCGTCTGGCGCGTGCTGAAGCCGCGCCTCGTCGCCGAGCATATGACCACGGTCTACGAGACGCTCGAGCGTCCGCTGGTGTCGGTGCTCGCGCGCATGGAACGGCGCGGCATCTCGATCGACCGCCAGGTCTTGTCGCGCCTCTCCGGCGACTTTGCCCAGACTGCGGCGCGCGTCGAAGCCGAGATCCAGGAGATCGCCGGCGAGCCCGTCAATGTCGGCAGCCCCAAGCAGATCGGCGACATTCTGTTCGGCAAGATGGGATTGCCGGGCGGCACCAAGACCAAGACCGGCGCGTGGTCGACCACCGCGCAGGTGCTCGACGAGCTCGCCGAGCAGGGCCACGATTTTCCGCGGAAGATTCTGGAGTGGCGCCAGGTCTCGAAACTGAAATCGACTTACACCGACGCGCTGCCGACCTATGTCAATCCGCAGACCCATCGCGTGCACACGACCTACGCGCTGGCCGCGACCACGACTGGCCGGCTGTCGTCGAACGAGCCGAACTTGCAGAACATCCCGGTTCGTACCGAAGATGGCCGCAAGATCCGGCGCGCCTTCATCGCAACGCCTGGACACAAGCTGGTGTCCGCCGACTATTCGCAGATCGAGCTGCGGCTGCTGGCGGAGATCGCCGACATTCCCGTGCTGAAGCAGGCATTTCGCGACGGCCTCGACATTCACGCCATGACCGCATCGGAAATGTTCGGCGTGCCGATCAAGGGCATGCCGAGCGAGATCCGTCGCCGCGCCAAGGCCATCAATTTCGGCATCATCTACGGGATCTCGGCGTTCGGCCTCGCCAACCAGCTCGGCATCGCGCGCGAAGAGGCCTCGGCCTACATCAAGAAGTACTTTGAGCGCTTCCCCGGCATCCGCGCCTATATGGACGAGACGCGGGATTTCTGCCGGAGCCACGGCTACGTCACCACACTGTTCGGCCGCAAGTGCCACTACCCTGATATCAAGGCCTCCAACGCCTCGGTGCGCGCCTTCAACGAGCGCGCCGCGATCAACGCGCGACTTCAGGGCACCGCCGCCGACATCATCCGCCGTGCCATGACGCGCGTCGAGGACGCACTGACCGAGAAGAAGCTCTCGGCGCAGATGCTGCTCCAGGTGCATGACGAATTGATCTTCGAGGTGCCCGACGCCGAGGTCGAGGCGACGCTCCCCGTCGTGCAGCACGTCATGCAGGACGCGCCGTTCCCGGCCGTGCTGCTGTCGGTGCCGCTGCATGTGGATGCGCGGGCGGCGAATAATTGGGACGAGGCGCACTGATTTCGCCTCACTTCTGGTGTCGTCCCGGCGAAGGCCGGGACCCATAACCACAACATCGAGTTAGGCGAAGATTGCCAACTGCGATCTCGCGCCGCACTTCTCCCTGGGGGTATGGGTCCCGGCCTTCGCCGGGACGACATTGGAGGGAGCCGCGCGAAACAATTGTCCTCCGTGCAATTGCGCGATAGCTCCACAACTTTGCGCATATTAAAACCCGTGCATCTCCCGCACCGGTTCACCCATGCCCCACACCTCCGCCCTGCTCGGCTTCGCCCTCGTCTGCCTCGGTCTCGTGCTCACGCCCGGGCCGAACATGATCTATCTGATCTCGCGCTCGATCACGCAGGGGCCGGCGGCAGGCATCGTCTCGCTGGGCGGGGTGGCGCTGGGCTTCGTGTTCTACATGCTGTGCGCGGCGTTCGGCATCACGGCGCTGCTGCTCGCGATTCCCTTTGCCTATGACGCGCTGCGCTTCGCCGGTGCCGGCTACATGCTGTGGCTCGCCTGGCAGGCGGTGAAGCCGGGCGGGCGGTCGCCATTCCAGGTGAAGAAGCTCGCGATCGACAGCCCGCGCAAATTGTTCGCGATGGGGCTCGTCACCAATTTGCTCAATCCGAAGATCGCGATGCTGTATCTGGCGCTGCTGCCGCAGTTCATCGATCCCGCGGCTGGCAGCGTGCTGACGCAGTCGGTGGTGCTGGGCGCGATCCAGATCGCAATCAGCGTCAGCGTGAACGCGATGATCGCGCTCGGGGCCGGATCGATCGCGCTGTTCCTGGCGAGCCGGCCGAGCTGGATGCTGGTGCAGCGCTGGCTGATGGGCACCGTGCTCGCCGGGCTTGCGGTCAGGATGGCCGTGGAAGCGCGGAAGGTGTAGCCGACTGTTGCAAACCGCGCTCGTGTCCCGGACGCGCTGCAGCGCTCTTGCGGTGCTGCGCAGAGCCGGGACCCAGTGTTGCCGCATGGGCCCCGGCTCTGCAGTGCATCGCTTGCGCGCTGCACAGCGTCCGGGGCACGAGATGCGAGAGCGAAGAGACTAATCCAGCTTCGCCTCCATGCCCCGTTTCACCGCCGGGCGAGCCATCAGCGCGTCGTACCAGCGCTTGACGTTGGGAAAATCGGCAAGCTCGACCTTGTGGCGCGGATGCCGCCAGGCCCAACCCAAAATGGCGAAATCGGCGACCGAGAGATCGCCGGCGACGAAATCGCGGGCCTCTAAGCGGCGGTCAAGCACGCCGTAGAGCCTGCGCGTCTCGGCCATGTAGCGCTTCAGGCCATAGGCGCGGTCCTGCTCGTCCTCCAGCGCAATGAAATGGTGCACCTGGCCCGGCATCGGCCCGAAGCCGCCCATCTGCCACATCAGCCATTCATAGACGGGGATGCGGCCCGCGAGCGATTTGGGCAGGAATTTACTGGTCTTTTCGCCGAGATAGAGCAGGATCGCGCCGGACTCGAAGATGCTGACGGGCTCGCCGTCCGGCCCCTCGGGGTCGAGGATCGCGGGGATTTTGTTGTTCGGGGAGAGCTTGAGGAACCCGGGCGCCATCTGCTCACCCTTGGTGATGTTCACCGGGACCACCTTGTAGGGCAGCCCCATTTCCTCCAGCGCGACCGATATTTTGCGGCCGTTCGGCGTGTTCCAGGTGTGCAGCTCGATGGTCATTTGCCTGTTTCCTTGCCCAATTTCCTTGCCCGGGATATCGGCATCCACCTACTCCAGAAAGTTGCACCCTCACAACCGGCGGACCGGGATGGCCGATCCCTGTTGACGGGGGACGCCCCCTCTGGAATGTCACGGCGGTCGCGGATAAATTCCGCCAGCTCTCAAAACGCTCCCGAGGGACTGCCGTGTCGAAATCTGCCTCCCGCGCCCGCCTGTTCGAAATCATCCGGCGCCGCTCCTTCGGCCGGGGCGAGGTGACGCTCGCGTCGGGCCGCAAGAGCGATTTCTATTTCAACCTCAAGCCGACCATGCTCGACCCCGAGGGCGCGACGCTGCTCGCCGAGCTCACCTATGAGACGCTGAAGGACGACCAGCTCGATTTCATCGGCGGGCTCGAGATGGGCGCGGTGCCGCTGGCCGGCGCGCTGGCGCAGATCTCCTGGATCAAGGGCCATCCGATCGCGGCCTTCTTCGTGCGCAAGAAACCGAAGGAGCATGGCGCCAAGCTCGCGATCGAAGGCCTGCCGAAGGGCGAGACGCTCGAGGGCAAGCGCGTCGTGATCGTCGAGGACGTCACCACCACCGGCGGCTCGGCGATGAAGGCCGTGGAATCCGTGCGCGAGACCGGCGCCGAAGTGGTGCTGGTGCTGACCATGGTCGACCGCGAGGAAGGCGCCGACGACACCTTTGGTGCCGCCGGCCTGCCGTTCCGCTCGCTGTACAAGGCGTCGGAATTTTTGAAGGCATAACGGCGCGAGGCGCCCCTTCAACCGCTCATTTACCATCCCGCTTTATGGTGAATCATGTGCTGAGACCCTGATGGTCCCGGCCGGTTCAGTAGCGTCGGGTGGAGTAAGCGTTGCGTACGATAGTGTTCCATGCGCGCCGGCGGCGTCGCGCGATGCTCGTGGCCGCCATCCTTGCAGCACCGCTGCTTGCAGCTCCGGCCCCGGTTGCAGCCGAAGGCCTGTTCGACTTCTTCTTCGGCGGCGCCCAGCAACGCCCGCAGCGCGACGTGCCGCAGGCGAACTCCTACGTCGATCCCTTCACCGGTCAGCAGAATCCGGCTGTCCAGCCGCAATATGTGCCGCCAACCCGCTCGGCGGCGGCCGGTGGCTCCGGCCCGGCGTTCTGCGTGCGCAGTTGCGACGGCAAATATTTTCCGCTGATGCGCGGCCTCGCCTCGCCGGCGCAAATGTGTCAGGCGTTCTGTCCTGCCAGCACCACAAAGGTCTTCTTCGGCTCCTCGATCGAGGGCGCCTATTCGCAGACCGGCGAGCGCTACGCCGACAGCGAGAACGCGTTCGCCTATCGCAAGGCGCTGCGCGCGGACTGCACCTGCAACGGTCGCGAGCCGGCAGGGCTCGCCCCGGTCGATTTGACGCTGGACAGTTCGCTGAAGGCCGGCGACGTCATCGCCACCACCGACGGCCTCGTCGCCTATACCGGCGTCCGCCTCGGCCAGGAGCAGACCGCGGAGTTCACCCCGGTCGCCTCCTATCCCGGTCTCACCGCGCAGGTCCGCGCCCGGCTCGGCGAGATGAAGGTGGCCCCGGTGCGCGCGGAAACGGTGGCGGCAGATGCGCCAGCAGCCGAGATCGTGCGCGAGACGCTGCCGGATGTGACGGTGCCGAAGACGCCGGCGAAGTCGGCGAAGCGGGCGGGATTGGATTGAGATCCTCATGGTGAGGAGCGCGGAACGCGCGTCTCGAACCATGAAGGCCCGGCTACTGCAGCTCGGCCTTCTTCCTTCGAGACGCTTGCTACGCAAGCTCCTCAGGATGAGGGTCGAGAGCGTCACCTCCCGATAATCACGCCGATCACATTCGGCGCCGCCAGATATTTCTCCTCGATCGCCGCGCGCGCGGCGGCGCGATTGTCCGGCGTCAGCAGGCCGCGCTTCTCGGCCAGGATCATCCAGCAAAAGCCCCACCAGTCGGTCAGCATGCGGGTCTCGCTGACAAGATCATAGCCCTGCTCGGCCGCGAAGATGCGCGCATGCGCTTCGTCCAGCGTGTCGAGGAAGTGATGATCTTCGGGTGCGAACAGATCGTCGCTGATGTCGTCGATGGTGTAGCCCCAGATCGACTGGCACACCGCGTTGAACTCGCGGTCGAACTGGTCGTCGTCCACGGCATAGCGCCGCGCCGCCTGGTGCAGCCGCGACAGCGACCGCGCGAAATCGGCGATCCGGGTGAGGGCAAACTGATCGAAGGCAATGGTGGACATGTAGACCTCGCGACGGCTGTCAGACCCTAGATATTGTGTCGGCGATGCGCCGAATCACAATGATATATCAAAGACTTGCTAAAGTGTTCTTAATTTGTTCTGATGGCAAATGGTCTATGTAAGACCGTCGTCCCGGCGAAGGCCGGGACCCATAACCACCGCGACCAGACGTGTTTGGAAATGGGCGCCCAGCAATGAATGCACCAGCCGCTTACTACGTTTACATTCTCGCAAGCCGGCGCTACGGCACGCTTTACATCGGCGTCTGCAATGACATCAGCAACCGGCTGACATTGCATCGCTCGGGACGCGGCTCGAAGTTCGTCAAGAAGTACGGCGTGACGCGGCTGGTCTACGTCGAGACGTATGCATCGCCATCCGAAGCGATCGCACGCGAGAAAGCGCTCAAGGAATGGCAACGCGACTGGAAGATTCGCTTGATTGAGCAGGAAAATCCAGACTGGCGCGATCTCCCGCATCTTCTCTGACAGCGGTGGTTATGGGTCCCGGCCTTCGCCGGGACGACACCATCTTTGTTGCGCCGGTCGGGCTCAATTCGCCGCCGACATCAACTTATGCCCGCAGGCGCTCGCGTAAAACTTGCCGCCGCATTGGCGCTTGATGGCGGCGCAGCGCGCGGCAGGCGTTGCGTTTTGCGGGAGGGAGAAGCCGCAGCTGAGGCCATCGGCGCTGCGCTTGCCGGCGGCGACAGCGGCGCTCGAGGTAGCGATGCAAATGACTAGAAGCGCTGCAGCGGCAATTTCGATCAGCAGTCTCATGGGGCGTCTCCACACTGATGGCTGAATCTGTCTCCAATCTAGCACCAAATTCGCGCCTCTCCGTGCTCGTCCGGGTTCCCAAATCGGCCCATTCCTTGCATAATTTTACGCCAGCGCAGTGCACGGCCGCGCCAGCGACGGTTCCGGTGCAGGGGCAAGATGCGTAAGTTACAAGCCGCGTACGTTACAAGACGCGTAGGGTTAGTGGTGTTCTCGCGACCAGGAAGTGACGGCCTTGCAAGATCAATCGTTCCAGCCAAATTTCCCCGCCCCCGGTCAGCCCATCGACGAGCTCGCGTTGTCGGAGATCAAGGGCGCGATCCTGGCGAAGCTGCGCCTTGCCATCGGCAAGGATGCAGGCATGGCGACCAGGCACGACTGGTACCAGGCCGCGGCGCTCGCACTGCGCGACCGCATCGTGCATCGCTGGCTCACCGCCGAGAAGCGCAGTTATGACGCAGGCCGCAAGCGCGTCTATTATCTCTCGCTCGAATTCCTGATCGGCCGCCTCTTCACTGACGCGCTGAACAACATGGGGCTCTTGAAGATCTTCGAGGTTGCGCTCGGCGATCTCGGCGTCTCGCTGCCTGAGCTGCGCAAATGCGAACCGGATGCGGCGCTCGGCAATGGCGGCCTCGGCCGTCTCGCCGCCTGTTTCATGGAGAGCATGGCGACGCTGTCGATCCCTGCGATCGGCTACGGCATCCGCTATGATTACGGCCTGTTTCGCCAGATCATCAATCAGGGCTGGCAACAGGAATATCCGGACGAATGGCTCGGCTTCGGCAATCCCTGGGAATTGCAGCGGCCGGAAGTGATCTACGACATCAATTTCGGCGGCGGCGTCGAGCATGTCGACGACAAGGGACGCGACCGCGCGATCTGGCATCCCGGCGAGACGGTGCAGGCGATCGCCTATGACACGCCGATCGTCGGCTGGCGCGGCCAGCACGTCAACGCGCTGCGGCTGTGGTCGGCACGCTCGCCCGATCCGCTCAAGCTCGACGCCTTCAACAAGGGCGACTATGTCAGCGCCAGCGCCGAGCAGTCGCGCGCGGAAGCGATCTGCAAATTCCTCTATCCGAACGACGAGAGCCCGGCTGGCCGCGAGCTGCGGCTGCGCCAGGAATATTTCTTCGTCTCGGCGTCGCTGCAGGATCTGATCAAGCGGCACCTCGCCTCCGACGGCCAGCTGCGCAGCCTGTCGTCCAAGGTCGCGGTGCAGCTCAACGACACGCATCCGAGCCTCGCCGTCACCGAGCTGATGCGCATCCTCGTCGACCTCCACAATTTCCGCTGGGACGAGGCCTGGAAGATCACGGTCGCGACGCTGTCCTACACCAATCATACGCTGCTGCCCGAAGCGCTGGAGACCTGGCCGGTCGAGCTGTTCGAGAAGCTGCTGCCGCGCCATCTCGAGATCATCTACCGCATCAACGTGCAGCATCTGGCCCTCGCCGAAGCGCGCGCGCCCGGCGACATCGACTTCCGCGCCTCGGTCTCGCTGATCGACGAGAGGAGCGGGCGCCGCGTGCGCATGGGCCAGCTCGCCTTCGTCGGCTCGCACCGCATCAACGGCGTCTCGGCAATGCATTCGGATTTGATGCGCGAGACCGTGTTCCACGATCTCAACCATCTCTATCCCGGCCGCATCACCAACAAGACCAACGGCATCACCTTCCGCCGCTGGCTGATGCTGGCGAATCCGAAGTTGACCGATCTCCTGCGCGAGACTTGCGGCGAAGCCGTGCTCGACGACCCGACCCAGCTCTCGCTGATCGAGGCGCGTGCCAGCGACGTCGAATTCCAGAAGAAATTCCACGTCGTCAAGCTTCACAACAAGACGGCACTTGCGCGCCTGATCGGCGAACGGCTCGGCATCAAGGTCGACCCGACCGCGCTGTTCGACGTGCAGATCAAGCGTATCCACGAATACAAGCGGCAGCTGCTCAACGTCATCGAGACGGTCGCGCTGTACCAGTCGATCAAGGACGATCCCAACGGCAATTGGGTGCCGCGGGTGAAGATTTTTGCGGGCAAGGCGGCGGCGAGCTATCGCTACGCAAAACTGATCATCAAGCTGATCAACGACGTCGCGGAGGTCGTCAACAACGATCCCGCGATCGGCGGCAAGCTTAAGGTCGTCTTCCTGCCCGACTACAATGTCAGCCTTGCGGAAGTGATCATCCCCGCGGCCGACCTCTCCGAGCAGATATCGACCGCCGGCATGGAAGCTTCCGGCACCGGCAACATGAAACTGGCGCTCAACGGCGCCATCACCATCGGCACGCTCGACGGTGCCAATATCGAGATCCGCGACCAGGTCGGCGTGGAGAACATCGCGATCTTCGGCATGGAAGCTGGCGACGTCATGATCAAGCGCAAGCAGGGGCTGGATGCCTCCGACGTGATCCGCAATTCGCCAAAGCTCCAGCGCGCCATCAATGCGATCGGCGCCGGCGAGTTCTCGCCCGGCGATCCCGGCCGTTTCGAATCCATCGCGCATGCGCTGCGCTATCTCGACCACTACATGGTCAGCGCCGATTTCGATTCCTATTACGAGGCGCAGCGCGCCGTCGACGCGCGATGGCAGGTGGCGCCGGCCTGGACCCGCGCCTCCATCCTCAACGTCGCGCGCATGGCGTGGTTCTCGTCCGACCGCACCATCCGCGAATATGCCGAGGAAATCTGGAACGTGCCGGTCAATCCGATCACGCCGCCGTTCCAGACCGCAGAAGACATGCGCGACGCCGCGAGCTGATTTTTCCGCAGCGTGAAATCGGCTACCCCAGAGGTAATTGCACAAACCGGCGTCGGACGTGATATGACGTCCGTCATTGAAAGCCGGACATGACAATGCACGCCAAGCTTCCGCACCCCTTCGACGATGCCACCCGCATCACCGCCGGTGACTCCAGCTGGCAGGGGCACACCAGCGACGACTATTGGGCTTTCGTCGGCCCGTTCGGCGGCGCGACCGCCGCGACCATCCTGCGCGCGCTGATCGAGCATCCGCAACGTGCCGGCGATCCGCTGGCGCTGACCGTCAATTACTGCGCGCCGATTGCCAAGGGCCCGTTCGATCTCGACATACGGCTGGTGAAGGCCAACCGATCCAGCCAGCACTGGAGCGTCGAACTATCGCAGGGCGGCGGCGAGGTCGCGACACTCGCCACCGCCGTATTCGCCGAGCGCCGGCCGTCCTGGGAGCACAGGGTGGCGCAATATCCGGATACAAAGCCGTTCGAACAGACACTGCCATTCCCGACGATTTCGGCGTCCTGGGCCAACCAGTACGAATTCCGCTTCGTCGAAGGCGAGATGCGGCTCGGGCCGCCGCAGGCGGAGCTCGCCAGCACCTACTCAAAGCTCTGGATCAGCGACCGCGAGCCGCGCAGGCTCGACATGCCGTCGCTGATGTCGATGTCGGATGCCTTCTTCGGCCGCATCTTCCACGCGAGGCGCGAGTTGGTGCCGTTCGGCACGGTGTCGCTGACGACCTATTTTCACACCGACCGCGAAGAACTCGCCGCCGAACACATCACGCGTGTGCTCGCGACGGCCGACTCGAAGATCATGCACAAGAGCTACGCCGACCAGAACGCCGAGCTGTGGTCGCCGAACGGGCGACTGCTGGCGACCACGACGCAGATCGCGTATTTCAAGGCCTGAAGTCTCCCCAAAGTCGTCCCGGCGAAGGCCGGGACCCATAACCACAGGGAGCAATTTGGCGAAGATTCGTAGTGATCCTTCGCCGGTACTTGGACCGCGCTCCCTCGGTAGATCGCGCGGTATGGGTCCCGCCCTTCGCCGGGACGACACCGAGGGCGTGGTTCGCGCTGGTGCCCACAAAACAAATGCTGGTGCCCACAGAACAAAAAGGGCACTCTCGGCTGCCCTTTTGCCTTCCAAGCGATTTGAAAATTACTCCGCCGCGAGCTTCACGTCCGGCGCAGCGGCGCGCACCTCGGCGTCGACCTGGGCTTCGAACTTGGCAAAGTTCTTCTGGAACATGCCGACCAGGCCACGTGCGGTCTTGTCGAACTCCTCCTTGTCCTTCCAGGTGTTGACCGGATTGAGGATCTCGCTCGGTACGCCCGGCAGCGCGGTCGGGACCGCGAAGCCGAAATATTTGTCGGTGCGGAATTCGACGTTGCGAAGCGAACCGTCGAGCGCGGCGGTGAGCAGTGCACGCGTCACCTTGATCGGCATGCGCGAGCCCGTGCCGTACTTGCCGCCGGTCCAGCCGGTGTTGACCAGCCAGCAGTCGACATTGTGCCGGGCGATCAGATCGCGCAGCATGTTGCCGTAAACGCTGGGATCGAGCGGCAGGAACGGCGAGCCGAAGCAGGTCGAGAATTCCGGCTGCGGCTCGTTGCCGAGACCGCGCTCGGTGCCGGCGACCTTGGCGGTGTAGCCGGAGAGGAAGTGATACATCGCCTGCGCCGGCGACAGCCTGGCGATCGGCGGCAGCACGCCGAAGGCGTCGGCCGCGAGCATCACCACGTTCTTCGGCTGCGGCGCCCGGCCGGTGCGCGAGGCGTTCGGGATGAAGTCGAGCGGATAGGCCGAGCGCGTGTTCTCCGTCTTGGAGCCGTCATCGAAATCAACGACGCGGGTATCTTCGTCGAGCACACAGTTTTCGAGCACAGCGCCGAAGCGGGTCGACGCCGCGTAGATCTCGGGCTCGGCTTCCTGTGACAGCTTGATGCACTTGGCGTAGCAGCCGCCTTCGAAGTTGAACACGCCGTTCGGGCCCCAGCCGTGCTCGTCGTCACCGATCAGCGTGCGGTTGGGATCGGCCGACAGCGTGGTCTTGCCGGTACCTGATAGCCCGAAGAAGATCGCGGTGTCGCCATTGGCGCCGACATTGGCCGAGCAATGCATCGGCATCACGCCGCGCTCGGGCAGATAATAGTTCAGCGTCGTGAAGACCGACTTCTTCATCTCGCCGGCATAGTAGGAGCCGCCGATCAGCACGATCTTGCGGGCGAAGTCGATCGCGACGACGTTCTCCGAGCGCACGCCGTGACGTTTCGGATCGGCGCGGAAGCTCGGCATGTCGATGATGGTGAGCTCGGGCGTGAAGGTCGACAGCTCGATCGCCTCGGGGCGGATCAAGAGCGTGCGGATGAACAGCGAGTGCCAGGCAAGCTCGGTGAAGACGCGGGTCTTGATCCGGTAGGCGGGATCGGCGCCGCCATAGAGGTCCTGCGCGAACAGGCTCTTGCCTTCGGCATGCTTGAGGAAATCCTGGTAGAGGGTCTCGAACTGCTCCGCAGTGATCGACTGGTTGCCGGCCCACCACATCTTCTTGTCGGTAGTGGCGTCACGCACCGTGAACTTGTCCTTCGGGCTGCGGCCCGTGAACTCGCCGGTATCGGCGCACAGTGCGCCGTCGGCGGACAGCACCGCCTCGCCCGCAGCGAGCGAATATTGATAGAGCTGCGGCGCGCCGAGGTTCCAGTGAACCTGCTTGAGATTCTTTAAGCCGAATTTGTCGGCGCCGAAGGCACCGTTGCGCACGCCCGTCTCTTGCACGAAAAATCCTCCTAGAATCCGCGACACAGCGCGACCAAGCTTTGGTGCCATCGCGGTCACCGTGAATTACAGGCCATCCGGCCTCGGCTGAACGACCTAATAATGATGAACGCTGGCGTTGCCAAGCTGATCCCGCAGGATTTGGTTTATTCAAGGACCGCGCCAAACGTCGCGCATGTCAGCCCAGAGCACGCCTGCGCAAAAATCACGGATGATCGCGCAACCAAACGCCTGTTTCGGCGTTATCGAATGTTTTGCGACGCACAAATGCTGCGCTGCCCTATCGTACCGCACCTTCGCCGATGAGCGCGAACGGTCCCCACATCGCAGGGTAGGCATTACGCGGCGATGAAGTGTCGTCAACATACGTCAACATTGCGCGCCGCAGTGCTTCGGCGCGGCCGATTTTTGGTTCGTATTTGAGCAGATCGAAAGTCGAAATGGTCAAGCGGGTGGCAGCCTCCGAATCCACTGCCCAATGCGAAACCAGCAGCGCGCGTGCGCCGGCATAGAAGAAGGCGCGCGCCAATCCCGACAGCGCCTCGGCGCCGGGCTTGTCGCCCGCGATTGTGTTGCAGGCCGACAGCACGACCCAATCTGCATTGAGCTTGAGCTGCGCGACCTCGCTTGCGGTCAGCAGACCATCGTCGAGCTCGGAGGGCTGGTCGGGAATCGAGAGCGCAAGCGATGGCTCGCCCACTCCCTTGATGTCGCCGGCGACGAGGCCGTGGGTCGCAAAGTAGATGATGCTGTATTGAGCAAGCGATGCACGCTTGAGCGTTGCTTCGCTGGCATCGCGGCCGAGATGAATGTCGGCCTCGGCCGCGCCGACATCTTTCGCCACCGCGCTCAGCTCGTCCGCAGTATCGGGCAGTTGCGGCAGCGCCTGCGCAAGCCGGGCGCGATCGACGCCGGCGCCGTGCCAGAAATCGGTATAAGCGATGGTCGCAATGTTGCGGGCGGCCACCTTGCCGCTTGCGGCGCGACGATCGGCAGGACTTTCCTGCGCGGGATTGAACACGGGATCGCCAAAGCCGGTCATCGGCTTGACGCCCTGATCCTTGCGCGCAAAGGCACGCAGCGATTTCAGGCTGGCCACCGATGGCAGCACGGAGACAGCCTGACGCCGCAGCAGCCAGGCGGCGCTGCGATAGCCTTCGAGCGTCTCCGGGATCGCAGCTTGCGGCGTCTCCGTGACGAGCAGATGAAACGGCAGCGCGGTCAGCGCGCCCGACGGCACCGTGAGCAGGCTGCGCTTGTCCTTGGTCAGCGCCTCGATCGGGCCGAGCAGCGTGACATAGAGCTCGTTGGCGAGCGCGAGATCAAACAAACCCGATTTGCCGGAGCCATCGCGCGCCTTGCCGACATCGAGCCCCTTGCGGAACGACGTAACCTTCTGCGCCAACGCGTCCGCGCCAAGCGGAATTTCCTTCCAGTCGGCGCCATCGCGCGTGATGGCAATGACATAACTGCGCTTGTCGACGACGGAATAGAGCACCATCGCCTCGTCGGCCGACAGCAGCGGCTGGATGTCCTTGACCGTCAGAGGCAGCGGGTTGGAGAGCGAGGCGTAGTCGGGGAACTCGACGGCGAGCGTCTTCTGCAGGCCGGCGCGCTCGCTTGCGATGGCCGCGATCCGCCCGCGGCTGCGCTGCTCGGAGGCGACGTCGCGTTGCGCCGACGGCTTCGAGACGGCCGCGATAATCGCTTTGTCCAGCGCCTCGGATTCGGCTGCGAGATCCTGGTCCTTGCGCACCAGCTCGGCGAGACGGTCGCTGCCGGCGGCGAGCCGCACCGCGAGCTTGTTCACCGCGGATGCGGCGGAAGATTGCGTGCCGCGCTGGATCGCGGCGAGCGTCTCGTCCAGCGCCTTGTCTTGCGGCAGCAGCGATTGCTGGCGCGCCGCAAACAGGATCGGCAGCACCACGCGCAGTTGCGCGCGACCATTCGCAAGCGTCTTTTCCGCGAGCGGCAACGCGTCCGCGGTTCGCCCGGACACAAAGAGGAAATAAGCGAGATTGCTGGTGGACGTCGCGACGTCAGGATGATCCGGCCCAAGCGCACGCTCGCGGATGGCGAGCGCGCGGCGATAGAGCGGTTCTGCCTCGGCATAGCGCTGCTGGTGCTCGTAGAGGCCGGCGAGATTGTTGAGGGACCGCGCGACGTCGGGATGATCGGGCCCCAGCGCTTTTTCCCGGATCGCGAGCGAGCGCTTGATCGGCGCTTCGGCATCGGCGTCGCGGCCGAGATCGCGATCAAGCTGGCCGAGATTGTTCAGAAGCGTCGCGACCGCCGGATGCTCAGGGCCGCCGACCTTCTGGTAGATCGCGAGCGCCCGCTGGAACAGCGGCTCGGCATCTGCAAAGTGCTCCTGCTTCACATAGAGCGTACCGAGATTGTTGAGAGACTGGCCGACGTCGGGATGCTCGCGCGACAGCGCCTTCTCGCGGATAGCCAGCGCCCGCTTGAACAACGGTTCGGCATCAGCGAAGCGGCCTTGCCGCTGATCGAGAGCGGCGAGATTGTTCAGCACGGGCGCGATCTCGACACTGTCGAGGCCGGTCCCCTTCTCCATCAAAGCGATGGCGCGCTTGTAGATCGGCTCGGCCTGATCGTCATGCCCCTGATCGGCATAGATCTGCGCGAGGTTGTTGAGGGCAGCGGCGAGATCGCGGTTGTTGCTGGTCTTCTCGAGCGAGACAACCATGGCCTGCGCCAGCGGCAGCGCTTCGGAGTATTTCCCGGCACCTCTCAGCACATTAATCCGCGCGCTCTGCGCGGCAAGACCGCCCGTCTGGGCAAAGCTGGGCGTGGCAAGCGATGCCGTGATCGAGAGCGCCAGGCCGGCGACCAATGCCAAACGACGCGTCATGAACCTTCTCGCTGCCAATCTCAGACCGATCACGATCTTGGGTCGCAGCGATGGGAGGCGACGTTCAAACTATTGCGGGTTAGTCCCTCTTCGCACGCGCTTCTCCCACCAGACGGACCAACATCTTGCGCAGCGCCGTGCCGTTCGTGACCCGCTCCGGAAAATCCAGCCGCAGTGCGGTCTGGCCGTCCTGCATGTCGAGACCTTCGGGGTCGCAGCCGGTGCAGCGCCAGTCGCCCGCGGCCGCGCCGAGCAGCCGCGTTGCGTACAGGCCCATGGCGTCGCGATGGTCGGCATTCATGTGCTCGACCGCCCCCTCCTCCGCCGCGAGCAGATCCTCGGCGCCGGCGAGGTCCGTGAGGAACTGCTCCGGCTTGAGATCGACGATTCGGCCAAAACCTGCAACCAGATGGGTTCCCGCAGGGTGGATCCGGAAAAACGCAAAATCCTTAAATGAGACAAAGGCTTCCGCCGACGGATGGGCATTGAGATACCGCCGCTGGAGCAAATCCCTCTCGCCGTCGGCCTGTTCGGCCCGACCGGACAGCATGATCCGGGCGCCTTCCAGCGGATCGCCCGCAGCGCGCTCGTCCAGCATCAGGGAGACCCGGCTGTCTGCGAGGATGTTCCTGGTATGAACCGCCAATTGCGAGATCAGCAGGATCGGCGAACCATCGGGGTGACTGGCCAGATTGACCAGGGAACAATAGGGATCGCCGCTGCCCGGCATGAGCGTCGCGAGCGCCCCCTGCCGCGACCGCCTGAGGAGCGATTTGGCAAGCTTTCCGGGGTCGAAATCAGGGGTCGGTTGCATTGGCTTTCTCGGCTCAGGTGGTTGCAAGGCAGGCCTTTTTTCGGGTAAACGAGGGCCGGGTTATGGGTCGACATGCGGCGAATCTGCCGTGTTTCGCGGAACTTGGTCACACTTCAGCCCAGCTTGCATTGCTCGGTGACAAAGTTCGAATTCCAAGTTCGGGACCCATGTATGCGGCGCATCACTGGATTGCTCGCCGTTTAAGCCACGACCCAAACGGAAAGCAGAAAGCAGAGGCTCATGCCCACAATCGCTTTGGTCGACGACGACCGCAACATTCTCACATCCGTCTCGATCGCGCTGGAAGCCGAAGGCTACCGCATCATGACCTACACCGACGGCGCTTCCGCGCTTGACGGTTTCCGCACCACCCAGCCCGATCTCGCCATCCTCGACATCAAGATGCCGCGCATGGACGGCATGGAGACGCTGCGCCGTCTCAGGCAGAAGTCCGACCTGCCGGTGATCTTCCTGACCTCCAAGGACGAGGAGATCGACGAGCTGTTCGGCCTCAAGATGGGCGCCGACGATTTCATCCGCAAACCGTTCTCGCAGCGCCTGCTGGTCGAACGCGTCAAGGCGGTGCTGCGCCGCTCGGCGCCGAAGGATCCGACCGTCGCGCCGAAGGAGAACGACGCCAAGGCGCTCGATCGCGGCCTGCTGCGCATGGATCCAGAACGGCATACTTGCACCTGGAAGAACGAGCCGGTGACGCTCACCGTCACCGAATTCCTGATCCTCCAGGCGCTGGCGACCCGGCCCGGCGTGGTCAAGAGCCGCAACGCGCTGATGGACGCCGCCTACGACGACCAGGTCTATGTCGACGACCGCACCATCGACAGCCACATCAAGCGGCTGCGCAAGAAGTTCAAGGTGGTCGACAACGATTTCGAGATGATCGAGACGCTCTACGGCGTCGGCTACCGCTTCAAGGAAGCCTGAGGCGCACGCGCCTTCACAACAGATGAGGGCTGCGCCGGTTCTGAATTCCATCGGAACCGGGCATGCTCTAGGATGCGGGGGCCGTCGCACGAGCTGTCCTAACGCGGGCGTAAGCATTGCTTGACCGAACGCAGTCTGATCCGAGTTCGAACGCCGAGGACGTTGTCGCCCACGGCGCCTCGGACCATGAAGACAAGCCGGGCTCGCGAGGCTGGGGGCCGCTGAACTGGCTCAAGCGCGCCGGCCAGTTCTTCTTCGCGCTGTCGTTCTCGAGCCTGACCCGCCGTATCGTCTCGCTCAACCTCGCGGGTCTCGTCGCCCTGGTCGCGAGCATCCTGTATCTCTCGCAGTTCCGCGCCGGCCTGATCGACGCCCGCGCGCAGAGCCTGCTGGTGCAGGCCGAAATCATCGCCGGCGCCATCGGCGCGTCGGCGACGGTGCAGACCAATGCGATCACCGTCGACCCCGAACGGCTGCTCGACCTGAAGCTGGGTGAGAGCTATGGCGGGACCGACGACTCGCTGGATTTTCCGATCAATCCCGAGCGCGTGGCGCCGGTGTTGCGCACGCTGATCTCGCCGACCAAAACCCGTGCGCGGATTTTCGATCCCAACGGTTCGGTGTTGCTCGACAGCCGTGACCTCGACGTTCTCAGGGCCTTCCCGCTGCCGCCACCGTCCGAGAAACCCGGCCTGGTCGAGCGCGCCATGGTCGCGACCCGCACCTGGTTGAACCGCGGCGACCTGCCGCTCTATCGCGAACTCGGGCGCGAGAACGGCAATGGCTATGTCGAAGTCGCCGACGCGCTCCAGGGCCAGAAGCGCTCGATGGTGCGGGTCAATGCGCGCGGCGAGGTGATTGTCTCGGTCGCGGTCCCCGTGCTGCGCTCGCGCGCCATCCGTGGCGCGCTGATGCTGTCGACCCAGGGTGACGAAATCGATCAGATGGTCACCGCCGAGCGCCTCGCGATCCTGAAAGTCGGCGGCGTCGCCGCCGCGGTCATGATCATGCTGTCGTTGCTGCTCGCGAGCACCATCGCAGGTCCCGTGCGCCGGCTCGCCGATAGCGCCGAACGGGTCCGCCGCCGCATCAAGACCCGTGTCGAAATTCCCGACTTCACCCGTCGCCGCGACGAGATCGGCCACCTCTCCGGCGCGCTCCGCGACATGACCAACGCGCTCTACAAGCGGATCGAGGCGATCGAAATGTTCGCCGCCGACGTCGCCCACGAGCTGAAGAACCCGCTGACCTCGCTGCGCTCCGCGGTCGAGACGATGCCGCTGGCGCGCAATGAGACCAGTCGCGCCCGCCTGCTCGAAGTGATCGAGCACGACGTCAAGCGGCTCGACCGCCTGATCTCGGACATCTCGGATGCGAGCCGGCTCGATGCCGAATTGCAGCGGCAGGATGCGATCCCGGTCGATCTCAAGCGGCTCCTGGGTACCCTGGTTGCGGTCGCCAATGAAACGAAGCTCGGTCACGACGTCGCGGTCGAGGCACGCTTCGAGGGCCGCAGCCCGACCGACACATTCGCGGTTACCGGCCATGATTCGCGGCTCGGGCAGGTGGTCTCCAACCTGCTCTCCAACGCGCAGTCCTTCTCGGAAGCCGGCAGCAAGGTGCGCCTGACCTGCCGCCGTGTCCGCGGCGAGATCGAGATCGTGGTCGACGATGACGGCCCCGGCATCCGTGACGACGCGCTGGAGCGCATCTTCGAGCGCTTTTACACCGACCGGCCGCACCAGGGCTTTGGCCAGAATTCCGGCCTCGGCCTGTCGATCTCCAAGCAGATCGTCGACGCCCATGGCGGGCGCATCTGGGCAGAGAACCGCGCCGGCCCAGCTGATGAAGACGGGGCGCCGACGATTGCCGGCGCGCGCTTCGTGGTGAGGCTGCCGGCGCTATGAGCGACGGCGGGCCGAGCGTTCACGCCTCCGCGGTCAAGGTCGGCCCCCTGGCGGTGCTGATCCGTGGGCCCTCGGGGGCCGGCAAGTCGCGCCTTGCCTTCGATTTGATCATGGCGGGGCGCTCAGGCGTGATCGAAAGCGCCGTCCTGGTCGGTGACGACCGTGTCCATCTGGCGACAGTCGGCCATGAAATTTCGGTTCGTCCCGCCCCTCTTCTGGCCGGGCTGATCGAGATTCGCGGGCTGGGAATCCGCCGCTGCGACTTCGTGGAGCATGCGACGGTCGGCCTCGTGGTCGATCTGGACGCCGACGACGCCGAACGGCTGCCGCCGCCGGAATTGCTGAAAACCACCATTTTGGGTGTCGAAATACCGCGAATCCCGGTCAAGCGCGGCGATTCGCCCCTCCCCTTGGTTGTTGCGGCCTTGATCACTACCAAGAGTTAACCTCCGGCTAACCCTTGAGCCGATTGTTTGAAGGGAAATTGTAACCATATGAACCCCACACTCGCGACCGAATAGACCGGCGCAGCTCCCCTTATCCATCCGTCTAGATTCAGGGAGATACGCAACATCCCCCCTTGCGCGGGGGCTCTGGATGGTCAAAGTGGCGCGTTCGTGCGGTGCACCAAAAGCGCCCGCGGGAGTTTTCCGATGATTGGTCTAGTACTTGTGACCCACGGGCGCCTTGCCGACGAATTCAAGGCAGCGCTTGAACATGTCATGGGCCCACAAAAGCAAATCGAAGCGATTACGATCGGCGCCGAAGATGATTCCGATCTCTGCCGAAGCGACATCATCGAGGCGGTTAACCGCGTCGATTCCGGCGACGGCGTTGCGATCCTCACCGACATGTTCGGCGGTACCCCGTCGAACCTCGCGATTTCCTGCATGAGCCGGCCCAAGGTCGAAGTTCTCGCGGGCATCAACCTGCCCATGCTGGTGAAGCTCGCCAAGGTGCGCGAGGAGCGTCCGCTTCCCGACGCGATCGCGATGGCCCAGGAAGCCGGCCGCAAATACGTCACCATCGCCAGCCGGGTGCTCGCCGGCAAATGAGCGACGACGCTCCACAAGCGGGGACAGGCGTGCCCGCGGGCGCGATTTCCAAAGAGCTCCTGATCATCAACAAGCGCGGCCTGCACGCCCGCGCCTCGGCAAAATTCGTCCAGGCGGTCGAGCGCTTCAACGCGCAGGTGTGGGTGACGCGCGGCGGCGAGACCGTCGGCGGCACCTCGATCATGGGCCTGATGATGCTTGCGGCAGGACCGGGGACGACGATCACGGTTGCAGCCGCCGGCGACGATGCCGAAGCCGCGCTGGCGGCGATTACCGAGCTCGTTGAAAGCAAATTCAACGAGGAAGGGGTTTAGGCCCCTCGGTCACTTCTCCGGCGGGGCGATGTAGACGTTCCACGTCATCGACGGACCGGCCTTGCCGTGGGTGAAGCGGCGCGTCGTCATCACCATCCGCTCGGCGTTCGGCGCGATCTCGGACACCCATTTCTCGAATGCAGGCAAGCGGCCGTCGGTCGGGTCGAACACGCCGATGAAGCCGTATTTCCTGACGTCGTCGAGTGTCGTCAGCCCGGAGCCCCACGCCTCGTTCGGCGTGAACGCAGCCGGATGATCGGCGCTGTAGAACACCATCGGCTGGATCGATTCCATGGTGCCGGCAACGATCGCCCAGCGCGAGGCGAAGCGCGAATGCCAGGCTTGCGTCAGCTCGCGCGCAAGCTCCGAGCGCGCACCATAGGTCGCCGTATTGTCGGAATTCGCCGCCATCTCGCGCGCGGCGATCCAGGGCGAGGCGACAAGCGTCGCGACGCTGAGCACGAGCCAGATCGCTACGATGTTGAACAGCACGGCGCTCTGCACCCGCAGCGTCGGGATCGCGACCAGCGCGAGCGGCACCAGGAAGAACAGCGAGATGCCCCAATCGGTCTTCATGTAGATGCTGAAGGCAAGCGCGCCGAGCGGCGGCCCGGCCGCGACGATGATCTGGATGATCCAGATGTTCAGCGCCTGGGGAACATTGACGCTCGCGTTGGCGCCGCGCGCCCAGGCCCGCGTGACAATGCGCAGCGGCGCGCGCACAAGCAGCGTCAGCCAGGGCGGCACCAGCGCCATCGCGAGTGCGGCGAGCGCCACGGGAAGCGCCAGCAGCGCGGCGTTGTGCAGGACATAGCCGAACACGAGCTGACGCACCTGGCCGGCATCCTCGATGCTGTAGGTGTCGCCGGCATAGGTCAGCGGCACGAAATGCGCATCCGCAAGCCAGACGATGTGCGGGATCATCGCCACTGCCATCGTCGCGATCGCGACCCATGGCGCCGGCGACAGCAGGAACTTCATGCGCTCCGGATGGATCAGCGCGGCAAGGCCAATGGCGCCGATCATGGTCAGCACCCAGTATTTGGTCATCAGCGCCAGCGCGCCGGCAAGCCCGAGAAAGATTCCGGACTGCCAGCTCCGCTTCTCGAACGCGTTGAGATAAGCGAGCACGACGAGCGGCAAGGTGACGAGCTGAAGCAGATCGGGGTTGTACTTGAAGCCCTTGAAATTGAAGATGGGATAGAGCGCGACCATCACCACGACCAGGAACGCGCGGCGCGGATCGACCACGCGCAACGCGACCAGCCAGCAGATCACCATGCCGACGCTGACCGTCGCCATCGCCAGCGCATAGGTCGCCCAGTCCGTTGCGGGGAGAACCCAAAACCAGAGCCCGGCGATCCAGCCCGACAACGGCGGATGCTTGCCGTAGCCCCACAGGAATTTCTGCCCCCAGCCCCAGGCTTCTGCGACGTCCATGTGAACGTCCTGCGCCGCCTTGAGATTGATCAGGATGAAGGTCCAGATCACCGCATGCAGGATGGCGAGCTGGATCACCAGCCAAAGCCGGGCCGAGGGGTGGGTCGCGTAGGCAACCAGCCAGGCCCGGAAACGGTCAAAGCCGAGGCGTGTCTTTGCGCGCGCGCGGGCGGAGGGGATCGAGGTCGTTGACATGGCCGTTGCGTAGCGCGTTTTGGCACCCGGTGGAATCAGCTTGGCGTGAAGAAAGGCCCTGAAATTACAGCAATATGGTTGCCGCACGGGGATGTGAGTGGTATCCCGCGCCCATGACGACCGTCCCCATTTCCAACATCCGCAATTTCTCCATCGTCGCCCATATCGACCATGGCAAATCGACGCTGGCCGACCGCCTGATCCAGATGACCGGCGGCCTCTCCGACCGCGAAATGGCGGGCAAGGAGCAGGTGCTCGATTCCATGGACATCGAGCGCGAGCGCGGTATCACCATCAAGGCGCAGACGGTCCGGCTCGCCTATCGCGCCAAGGACGGCAAGGATTACATCTTCAACCTGATGGACACGCCAGGCCATGTCGACTTCGCCTACGAGGTCTCGCGGTCGCTGGCGGCCTGCGAGGGTTCCCTGCTGGTGGTCGACGCCAGCCAGGGCGTCGAAGCGCAGACACTCGCCAACGTCTACCAGGCGCTCGACAACAATCACGAGATCGTTCCTGTCCTGAACAAGGTCGACCTTCCGGCCGCAGAGCCCGAGAAGGTCAAGCAGCAGATCGAGGACGTCATCGGCATCGACGCCTCCGACGCGGTGATGATCTCGGCCAAGACCGGCCTGGGCATTCCCGATGTGCTGGAAGCCATCGTCACCCGACTGCCGCCGCCGAAGGGCGATCGCGACGCAACGTTGAAGGCGCTGCTGGTCGACAGCTGGTACGACGTCTACCTCGGCGTGGTCGTGCTGATCCGCGTCGTCGACGGCGTCATGAAGAAGGGCAGCCGCGTCCGCATGATGGGCACAGGTGCGGCCTATGACATCGAGCGCGTCGGCTTCTTCACGCCGAAGATGCAGCAGGTCGACGAGCTCGGCCCCGGCGAGATCGGCTTCATCACCGCCGCGATCAAGGAGGTCGCAGACACCCGCGTCGGCGACACCATCACCGACGACAGGAAACCCGTCACGGAGATGCTGCCGGGCTTCAAGCCGGCGATCCCCGTGGTGTTCTGCGGCCTGTTCCCGATCGATGCCGACGACTTCGAAACCCTGCGCGCCGCGATGGGCAAGCTGCGGCTGAACGACGCCAGCTTCTCCTTCGAGATGGAAACCTCGGCCGCACTCGGCTTCGGCTTCCGCTGCGGCTTCCTCGGGCTGCTGCACCTCGAGATCATCCAGGAGCGGCTGTCGCGCGAGTTCGATCTCAATCTGATCGCGACCGCACCGAGCGTCATCTACAAGATGAAGCTCAACGACGGCTCCGAGATCGAGATCCACAATCCCATCGACATGCCGGACGTGGTCAAGATCGCGGAGATCGAGGAGCCCTGGATCGAAGCCACGATCCTCACTCCCGACGAATATCTCGGCAGCGTGCTGAAGCTGTGCCAGGACCGCCGCGGCTCCCAGAAGGAGCTGACTTACGTCGGCTCCCGCGCGATGGTGAAGTATGATCTGCCGCTCAACGAAGTCGTGTTCGATTTCTACGACCGTCTGAAGTCGGTCTCCAAGGGCTACGCCTCGTTCGACTATCATCTCACCGACTACAAGCCGGCCGACCTCGTCAAGATGCAGATCCTGGTCAACAACGAGCCGGTCGATGCGCTCTCGATGCTGGTGCATCGCACCCGTGCCGAAGGCCGCGGCCGGGCCATGGTCGAGAAGATGAAGGAGCTGATCCCGCCGCACATGTTCCAGATCCCGATCCAGGCGGCGATCGGCGGCAAGGTGATCGCGCGCGAGACGGTCCGCGCGCTGCGCAAGGACGTCACCGCAAAATGCTACGGCGGCGACATCACGCGTAAGCGCAAGCTTCTGGAGAAGCAGAAGGAAGGCAAGAAGAAGATGCGGCAGTTCGGCAAGGTCGACATCCCGCAGGAAGCTTTCATTGCCGCGCTGAAGGTCGACAGCTGAGGCGAGTGCTCGGACCGCCTAAGCATGATGGCGATGGGGTCCGGCTGAGGCTTGCTGGACCGGACAAAAAATATCGAAAACAACCCCATGCACAGTAGCCAGTGGCCACGCGGCACTCGCTGCTGATTTTACGAAACGACTTGACGCGTCGGGCAAAACAGCGGCACGATGGCATCATGGCGGCGCCTGTGGATGGCGGGACCATTGCCGGGAGATCGAACAGGCGCCTTTCCAGGGCGAATCGAACCCCGCGCCTCGCGCGCTTAATGCGCGACGTCCTTAATGGCCTTTGAGCATCGGGCCGTCCCCCGATCGAACGACGCTGGCAGCAGAAATTGTCGTCATGATGCGGGCAGCTCAGGGCCTTGCCTCTTGGTCGGGCATCCAGATGAGCGGACAGAGCAGGAAGTAGACCATGAAAAATCATATGAATTTCTTTACAATCGTCACGACAGTCGCGGCGAGCATTATGCTCATAGCGGCGACGGAAGGCGTGTTCGCCCGAGACAACACCGGTACGCGCCCGATCAGCTCTGCCGCGGCAAAGCCCTTCAACATCAATGGTGGCCCGGGCAAGGGCATCGGCGGCGAACCCACTGCCGGGTTGGGCGGCTCTATGGGTGGCGGGACCCGCCCCACTCGCCCGCACCGGCAATGGTGATCAGTGAAGGCGCTGAGGAAATGTGGAGGCACGCCGTTTGCGTGCCTTCAATCGGCTAGTGGCGTGGAAAATCCGGCGACAAGCTTGACCAGATCGGCCTGTCGACCAGCGCCGGTTTTTTCATACAGGCGACTGACGTGCGTCTTGATCGTGCTCTCCGCGACCCCAAGCGCCGCGGCAACTTCCGGAACACCGCCAACTTCAACGACGGCAAGCAACACACGCAACTCGGTCGGCGTCAGCTTGTAGCTCCGGCCTATAACTTCCGGAGCCGACGGTGCTTCCAAGACGGCCTTGCGGACGAACAATGCAGCGACCGCCCCATTGATAGCGCCAGCAGGCAGATGGGCGTCCGATTTCAGCGGCAACAGGTGAGCGACGTAGCGTTCTCCGTCGGACGCTTGTAGTGGCAACGCAATGCCCCTGGCGGAGCGCACAGCGCCGCCCTGATCGGCCGCTGCGAAAGTGTCGCGCAAGATCCTGTTGATCTGCGCTTCGCCTGCGTTGAGTTCGCCATTAATCGAACGGAACACGCTGCCCTCCCTGAGAAGGGCATGCCCTGCGGCATTGGCGTGCACGATATGTCGTCGGCCGTCAACGAGAAACAGGCCGGAGCAGAGTCCATTGAAAGCTTCGGCGAATGTCGACGACTCTGCGCGCTTGAGATCGATGGTCTTGCCTATCAGAGCCGCACGCCGGACGTGAGGGATGACAAGCGACATGCGCCGACGCATTTCGTCGTCGACCATCCCCGCCGTCCGGCTGCGGACGACACTGAGAAAGACACATCCCGTCGCTGATTTCTCCAGCACGGCGCTCGCAACGTCGATCCAGCCCTGGGGCGCCGCCCATTCCTGATAGAAGCGCCCCTTACAGAATTCCTCGTACGACACGAGATCCGGAACGCTGACGACTTGTCCAATGCCGACAAGCGCAACTGCCGCGAGCGGGTTGAATTTCGAATATGTCTCCGAATAGAGTCGCATGCTACGCGCATCGATACCGAACTGATGATACGATTCGACGACTGCAAGGCCAGGCCGCGTGAAGGCCAGCATGGCTGCCGGACCGCCTACGAATTCTGCTATCTCTTCGAGGACAGTGGTCCAAGTCGCCGGGTCGAGGGAGGCATCATAGATGTCTCCAATCAGACGGGATGCTTTTTGATATTGGCTCTGCCGTTCGTTCTGCGCGTCCGACCGAACAACGGTGCCCGCCGGAGCAGATTTCGGATGGTATTGAATGCCGCTAGCCACCGTTGCTTCCTCTCGAGACGCGACCGAAATTCCACAACTGTGAGGATAGAAGGCGAGGACAGTTGATGGACAGCCGGATCGGAACGAATGCTGAGCGCCCAACAAAGAGGGACTCGCTCACTTCGGATGAGCAATGTTCACCCATGTCTCCGCCGGCCATTGATAAATTTGCGATCAGTGGAACTGATTCAAATCAGATTGTTTCCCATGAAGCCTTGCTGAATCGCCAGGCAATCTCACGAAATTAACTCTGCCGGTCGGCATCGAACGTTGGCTGGGCGATGCCGAACCGGCAGAGACGCAATCAGGGACGATGGCCTTGCCAATTATTTGGCAAGCCTGGCCTTGATTTCAGCCAGACCAACTTCATAGACGCCGTTCAACGCCTCGTTAGCCGCCCTTTCTTTGCCTTGGTCCGGGGTGTAAGAGCCGGTCCATGTGACAGTGGAGGAGCCGTCGCCCTTGGCCGTAACCTTGATGGTCGACGTGTAGTTTGTCACCGGCAACGGACTCGATAGGAATGAATAGGAATAGCTATACTCCGAGTCATTTCGTGCGGTTTGCTTTTCCACGAATGCCGCCTTGCCGTCCTTTGTCACGAGGGTTCGGGATGGGGGCGCCTTGCCGTCCTCAATGCAGGCGCCCACGGGCGGCAACCAGTCCTTGATCGCGCAGAACGGACCGATCATCGACCATACGGCCGATGGTGAGCCTTTAACGTCGACACTGCGCGACAGCGTGGCCGCGGAAGCTGCTGAGACGCCCATCACTACAAGGGCTGCCGCGCCAAGCGCCGCGGAGCGGATTATCACCGGCAAAGTCGGTTCAAACGTATACGATGTCATAGGAAATCCTTATTGGTTAAAAGCTGCAAGGGGCGGCTCTGCACCTCATCGGCGGCACGCGACGACAGGCGGAGTGCGCGTTTTCGGCGAGCCCAAGCTCGCTCCCCCCAGTTATCAACCGGCATTGCGCGCGACCAGTTCAGGAACTGAATCGAAGCCGGTACAGAAACTGAACTGGAAGCACTCGCGTCCAAGTCGTACGGTGACCTGGTTGGCGGAGGAAAACATGGCAACAGGCAGCTATAAGCAATTTTGCCCGGTCGCGATGGCAGCAGAGATATTATGCACCCGTTGGACAGTGGTGTTGCTGCGCGAGCTCGTGGCCGGCTCAACACGTTTTAATGACTTGCGTCGCGGCGTGCCGCGGATGTCGCCGGCCCTGCTCTCCCAGCGGCTCAAGGACCTTGAGGCGGCGGGAATCGTCGCCCGCACGGCCTCGGTGTCCGATCCCGGCATCTTCGAATATCATCTGACGGTATCTGGACGCGAACTCGGGCCCATCATCGAGGCCTTCGGCGTCTGGGGTCAGCGCCGGATCGAAGCGCACCTGTCGCTGAAGCACCTGGACGTTCAGCTTCTGATGTGGGACATGCGGCGAAATCTGAATACGACCCCCATGCCGCGAACGCGTAGCGTAGTCCAGTTCGTTTACCCTGACTTGTCGGGTGCGCAGCGCTCGTGGTGGCTGATCGTCGATCCCGAAGATGGTGTCGATCTCTGCTCGGTCGATCCAGGGTTCGATGTCGACCTCTATGTGTCAGTCGACCTGCGCACCATGACGGCCATCTGGATGGGGCTTGATACCGTACGCGCTGCCGTTGGGAGCGAGCGGATGATGCTGACCGGAAATCGGCAACTTGCCTCGGCGATGCAAGTCTGGCTTGGTCTCAGTCCATTTGCAAAGGAGCAAAAGCTCGCGAGCTGAACACGAGATCCGGCTCCCGGCCTCGTCGACCAGCATGAAGCTGAACTGCTTCGCGACGACATACCTGGCGCCAGTACAGTTCCTGAACTGGAATCGCGTCAACGCTCTTTGATACTCGATGACACGTGATCAACTTCGAAAGGGAGAAGAGTCATGAGTCACATCGGGAGCTGCTTTTGCGGCGCAGTGAAAGTCGAGGTCACAGGATCTCCGGAGGCCATGGGGTACTGCCATTGCAGTTCTTGCCGGTCCTGGTCCGGCGGTCCTGTCAACGCCTTCAGCCTGTGGAAGCCCGGCGCGGTACAGATCAAGTCAGGAGCCGAGCACATTGCGACGTTCGAGAAGACGGCACTCAGCGAGCGCCAATACTGCAGCAAGTGCGGCGGTCACCTGATGACCAACCATCCGCCGCTGGGGCTTGTGGACGTGTTCGCCGCGACCATCCCGACCCTTCCCTTTGCGCCTGGCGTTCACGTCAATTACGCTGAAACGGTGCTGCGCATGCGGGACGGGCTCCCCAAGCTCAAGGATTTTCCGGCCGAACTCGGCGGCTCCGGCGAAGCAGTGCCGGAATAAGGCCGGCTCTCCGGACAGCGGCAAGCCGCGTCAGAACGGTTCTCGCCGAAGCCCGAGCTCAAGCTCGCGCTTCGGCGATGTCGGTCGGCAAGCGATGGAAACTCGCGCTAACACACCTGCAGTCCCGGCTTCCAACATCGACAGCTGACGCCGCGTGTTCTCGACCATTTTGCATGAGCAGAAAAGCGTCGAACGCGTGTCTCTTTCGTCGAAGCCGGATTTGAGCTCGGCTTCGACGATGAGGGTCCTTAAACTCTGACCAAGCACGATGCCGCTAAGGTCTTCGCGGGCCGTGCCCTCTCGGGAACCAGAGGCAGCATATCCGCAACCTTTGGCTGGCCTGCGCTGGTCTGCATCTGATAACAACCCCGGATCCCGAGAGTCGCAGATCTGTCGTGCTCTATCGCGCGCGCTTGCCGATGACAGGCGTCATGACGACCCGGCTGCTGTGACCACGATGAAAGGGGTACCACCAACTACGATCGTGCCTGTGCTCGCCCCGGTAAACTGGAGGGAGAGGCTTTTCGATTGGAATTTCTCGGAGGGCGCGGCCTTCAGTCCCGGCGGCGTCTGCTGCGAACGTACCGCCGGCGGCTGCCGCCGGAACGCTTCCGACTGCAATCAGCGCGACGATGTGGATGGTGGAAATGAGGTTCTTCGACTTGTTCATGGGTTTTTCCTTTCTATTAGTCTCGCGGATGCTGCCTGCTTTGGCAAAGCGACTTACAGAGATTCATTGCCATCCGCGTCTAGCACTCAGCGCCGCCGCAGAAATCCTCCGACCGGGGGACAGTACGTGAATTCAGTTTGCCCGTGATCAATCAGCATAGTGACCTCCTTCAGGACTCCGAGCGCATCGGCACTCTTTGTCGCGAGGGTCGCTTGGCGCGGTTCGTTGCGCAGCTTGAGCGGACTGCATGTGGAGAGAAGCGACGCCAGTCTCCGCAGTCTTCAGCGCCGGCCTGGTCACAGGGTCTCAGTCCTTTCGCAAAAAGACGTAATCCGCCGAGTAAGGCACGCTGAGGAAAGCGCCTGCTTCGTCGCAAGGTCCGCGCGCTACGCCACCCCGGGTGTTGACACGCTCTACGCGGGTCACGCCGGACAATTTGCCGTTGCCGCGCTGGTCCACGACATCGAGCCGGAGCCACGGGATATCGGCCTCGGACGCACCAGGCGTGCTGCTGGCCAACTTGGCGTGCACCACGCTTCCATCGACGTACTCCCAGCGTGGACCCGCGTAATGGCGCCCGACCGTGCTACCGTCGAAGACAAGCGTGGCGATCGGCTCACGGGCGCGCCAGGCGAGGTTGCCGTCGGATGCGGCCCTGCACTCGTAGATTTGAGCCCCCTCGGCATGAAGGACAACAGCTAGTGCGAGGCTGGGCGTTGCAATTGCCGTAGGGATCGGCGCTGAGAGCTGGGCAGTAGCCGCGGCAAGCGATCCGACGCTGAGTGCAACGACGAATAGTGGCATTCTCCAGCGAGCATCCATGGCTTTCTCCTGGGTGATGCGAGATTGCGCAAATCCATTTCGGTTCATTTCTGCCTGCGGTTGCCGTCACCCGAAGCAGATCCTGAACCCGCAGTCCTGGTCGTCTGGGTGACCGTAACCCCGCCTTCGTGGCCGGAAGCAGCTCCTGCCGGATGACGATGATCGCTAACCCGCGACACTGCATCAGGGTTGGATACGGGCGTGCTGCTGACGGTTCCCGGGGCGGCAGCGGGCGGCGGGCTGTCGGGCTTGGGCGAGCCGCCATTGCGATGATCGTTGACGACGGGAGCTCGATTACCTAACGCGTCGTCGTTGCGATGGCCGGTCGGTGGAGGGACAGGCTGGCCCGCTGCGATCGCTCTGTCGCGGACGACCTTGTCGCGCGAGAGCGCGTACTCGTTTTTTGCAGCCGCGGGATTGGCGTAGGCGGCATTGACGCCTGCTGCTTTGAGTTGCCTCGCCAATTCAGGATCCCAGACGTGATAGCTGGCACCGTTTGGTGCTAGAATCATCTGTCCATTTTCGATAGGGACGCCTTGTTTGACCGTGTAGGTGCTGGTGCCTGCATTGTCCGTCACGACGACGGTCGTGTACTCGCCATTCCAGGTCGCGCCATCTGAGGCAGTCTTGCCTCCGCCCTTTCCCCCCGTGTTCTTTTCCTTGCCCTCCGCCCCGCGGCCTTTCACGTCATTGCCTTTGTATCCCCTTTCGGTATTCCTGCTTTCGCACGCGTGTTCAGCTTTGTTGCAGGCGTTGAAAGAGCCGAGTTTCTCGCCATCGCGAATGCAATGGTTGAATCTCGCCGAGCAGTTTTCAGGCTCAGCAAGGGCCTGCTGGGTGGAAACCCCGAAGCTGATCAGGGTGAGCGCGACGGTGGGGATCGTGTGACGTGAAAGTCTGGACATTCTGGTTTCCCTCGGATGGCTACTAGGCACTGGTGCTGGCAGGGCGACGAGAATAAGCCCGCCGCCCACGCGATCAGTTGCAGAGGTCACCAAGTCAGAAAGTCATAGACGACCTTCGCCGACTCTTTGACGCCGTGAACGGCGCCCTTAACTCCGTCTTTGGCGAGGCCATAGCCGGCAGCAATGGGAGGGCCAAAGGTGGCGACTGGAACTGCGTCGATGATCTTGAGGGCAGTTTTCGCAACAGGACCCCCCGGCATACCAAAACCGGTGACAGTGCCTCTAGAGGTCGGCGCCTCCGGCGTCGGCGCAACGCTGACGACCGTCTTGCCTTCGCCGTTTCGGGCGCCAACCTGAACGTTATTCTGCGCCGCTCCGACACCGAGCGCGTTGGATACGGTCACCGAGCCGCCGTTCAAGGTCACCGAATCCTTGCCGTTGGTCACGGTGATCTTGCCGGGAGCGCTGGAATACGCCGACACCCCTCCCGCGCCATCGGGTATTTCATACTTGGTCACGCCGTTGGACACGGTCACGTTGCCGGCGGGCGGGCTGAGAATCGGATGGATGGTGTTAACGGGCGGAGCGACGGCGGCCGTGTTCGCCGAGCCGGAAGCAATAGGTTTGCTTGCAGCTGAGTCAGTTGGCTTTCCGCTACTCGCCTCAACAGGCTTGTCGCTCGGCTTGCCCGTGGGCCCAGTCATTTTCTTGCCGTCAGCGAGCCGCTCTCGGTCCCGTCCCCATTTGTCGTGCTCTCGGTCCTGCTTGTTGGCATGCTTGTCGGCACGATCTGGCTTGAGACCAAACATGGGCTTGCGATCAGATTGGCCGCTGCCGCGACGCTCGGCGCCGATGGCATTGCGAGCCGGATCGCCCATGCCGCGCCTGGTGTCACTGCCGCCGCCCTGACCAAAATGGTTGAAGCCATGATTGCCATCATGATTGCCGGCAGTGGCCCCTTGTGCCGCGACCAGAAGAATCCCGGCAGCAAGGGCTGTGATGGCGCTTGTTGATCTAATGACGGAGTTGAATGTTTTCATGAGACACTCGCTGTGCTTGCTCGCAGCTTCCGATCAGCCTGCGATCAGGTTGTCGATCTCGTAGCGGCGAGATCCACGCAACCGTGTCATCACATCGAGCACTCCGCGTCCGCCAGTCGGGGGAAGCCAGACGGCACATTTCCCACGGAGGCGTCACTTCGGCGTGACGGCAATCCAATGGAAACGCGCTCAGAGGACGCAAGGACTACAGCGGCGGCATCCCGCGCAAACCGAAACATCCGGCAAAGAAGGCAGGAAGCCCGTAGGATGGGTTGAGCTCTTGCGAAACCCATCGCCCGACGGGCGGGCGCCGCGTTCAGCTCGATCCGATTGCGAGGACAAGAAGTTTGATGGGTTTCGCTGCAGCGAAACCCATCCTACGAGCTCACACCCAGCGCCGCACGCGCGCGACGTAGTCGTCATATTCCGCCTCGAACTGGCGGCGCATCTTGGCTTCCTCGAACGGGATATGGACCCAGTTGGCCGTCGCGAACACCGCGACAGGCGCAATAAACATGGGCCAGGCGCCGACCCATATCGCGATGCCGAGAGCGAGAATCACGAGGCCCAGATACATCGGGTTGCGCGTGAACTGGTAGGGGCCGCCGGTAACCAGCTTGCGATTCGTCGGCGACGTTGGTTGGATCTCGGTGTCCTCACGCCGGAACAGAACGAAAGCCCAGACTGGAGCGATGAACGCCAAGGCAACTAAAACCACTCCCAGCAGCGGAAGCGGGAAGCCCGGAAGCGCCGACCAGCCGAGCGACCAACTGAGCACCGCGCACAAGACCAGGTAGATCAACGTCCAAATCGGCGGAGGGAGTCGGAGCATGGTCGAACCAACTGGGCTGGATGCTCGGTTACGATTGGTAACGTACGAGTTTGTCCACTTTGGGCCGAATTCGGCCGGGGTGTCGGCGCCTTTCCAGACGAGATTGGGTTCTGGTATCAGCGAATTGAACCAACGCCAACCCGGCTACACCGCCTTCACCCAATCGCGAAATCGGCTGCCGTCTCTGCGTGAATGGCCGTCGTGTCGAACGTCTCGACCGATGTATCGGCAGCCCCCACCAGCATCGTGATCTCGGTGCAGCCGAGGATGATGCACTCCGCGCCGCGCCCGACCAGCGCGGCCATCACGTCCTGATAGCGGCGGCGCGAGGGAGCGGCGACGACGCCAAGACACAGCTCATCGTAGATGATGCGGTTCACGTCGGCCCGCTCGTCGGCGGGAGGCACCAGCACATCGAGATCGTGCGCTCGCAGTCGATCGACGTAAAAGTCTTCCTCCATTGTGAACTTCGTTCCCAAAAGCCCGACCCGCCGATACCCCTTGGCCCGAATGCGTTGCGCGGTTGCATCGCCGATGTGAATGAAGGGGATGGTCAGCTTCGAAACGATATCGGGCGCCAGTTTATGCATCGTGTTCGTGCACAACACGATCGCATGCGCGCCGGCGCTTTCGAGGCACTGCGCGACCTCCGCAAGGCTCGTCGCCGCCTCGGCCCAGCGGCCGGCATATTGCATCTCCTTGATCTCCTGAAAGTCGTAGGAGTACAGCAACAGCGGCGCCGAATGCAGCTTGCCCATGCGGTCGCGGACACGCTCGTTGATGAGCTTGTAATAGAGCGCGGTGCTCTCCCAGCTCATGCCCCCAATCAGGCCAATGGTTCGCATCCTGGCGTCTCCGAAACGTGGCGCGATCGGATCGTAGACGAAGAGATCGCGGCTCGCCACACCATGAAATGAGTTAGGTGAGCAGCCTGGTTCACCTCTCCCCAGCGGGAAGAGGTCGGATTGCTTTGGCGCGCAATTGCGCGCCTGAGCAATCCGGGTGAGGGGCCGCAATTAACCCTAAGCAGAAGTCTGCGGTCTCGAAGCCGCGCGTATCGGCTGATTTATCGGCCGATCTTCTTGATGCAAGTGGGTTCGCCGCTGGGGTGAGGCGTGCAATCCCAGTCGGGTCCAAAGCCCGCATTGGCGTTCCGCTGCGGTAGGAAAGGGAAATAAACCACAACGACCGCAAAGATGGTGACAGCGATAATTGCTGACACCAGCATCCATACAATGCCCGCGCGATCCGGACTCCAGTGGAGTCGCCGAATGGATCGATGCTTCCTTGGATTGGGGTGCTTCACAGCCGTATCATTGATGTGGTCTCACCGATACTTTGCGCATTCAAGCGGTTTCGACGCCTCTATTGACCTGCGGTTGTGTCCTACCAATCCCAAGCTCGAGAGCAGCAGCGATCCGCTCCAATCCTGCGTTCGTTCGCCGCGTTTCGGCAATCTGCTGCTCATATAGATCAATCATCGTGGCGCCGGACGGGGTGCGCTGGCGCATCACACGCATTGCCAAGATCGATCCACCCACCATCAGGATGAACGGCCACCAAGAGTACATGGCAAGCAGTATATCGCGCACGGTCATCTACAACCTCCTAAGTTAGGTAACTTTGATCAGTCGCTTGGTTTTTCTCGAGAACAGCTGCGATCCTCTCCATTGCAGCGCTCGTCCGGCATGTTTCGGTGAGGTGTTGCTCCCGCAACTCAATCATCGAGGCCCCGGAAGCTGCGCGTTCCCGGCACGATCGCCCTAACAGGATCCATCCCGCAGGTATCAAGATGATTGGCCACGCGTAGTAGAGGACAACAGCCCAATCGTATGTTTGCATGCGATTTGCACCAAGGCTTTCGACCGTTATGTCGATCACAACTTAAGCGCTAATCGTTCAAAACGCACGTGAGGCGCGCGCTCACAATTAATAGATCGTTGCTCGGGGCGCCCATTAGCGGCAAACGCCGGCGTCGACAATACGGTCTCGACAGAGCCGGGAGACAACCACGATCTTCTTTCTCACACTATTTGGCGTCCTTCTGAGGAAGCTTTCACAGGAGTAGGCCGCAAAGACGGGCATTGGGTCGGCTTCTGTGACCGGAAGCAGACTATTCCCTGTTCAATTTCCGCCAAGTGCTCCGCGGAAAGCCGGCGGCGGCCGTCAGGGACCTCTCCCTGGCGGCCACACGCCCTTTACGACGCCTTCTGCTTCGCCTCGACGTATCGCGCAAAACTGTCGAGGATCGCCTGCCAGCCGCTTTGCTGCTGCTCGACCGGGTGCGTCTGTTCGCCGTCGAAGACGACGCGGACGACAATGCCTTTCGGGCCGGGAACGAGTCTGATCAGGCATCGAATTTGCGCAGCGCGGCACAAGTTTGCACTGCCATCAGGTCGACGGTTGTGCTCTCTTTGGCTGCGCGATCTCTCGCCGATCTTTTCAGCCCCAGCCCCATGATCGGGCTGAGAGGGAGCGCGGCTCCCGGCGTTGATCCCTACGATTCGCGCCGGTCGCCTTGTTCATGAGTTCGCCTTGGAGTGACAGCCATGGTGCAGAACCTAGTAGCTGGATTGGTCGTGGTGGCTTTGATTATCATGGGCGTGCTTGCCTACGCCCAGAAACATGAGGGGTGCTTGCGCGGGCGCTCGCTCCAAACCTTCCAGCCCTGCGGAACAGTTAGCGTTGACATTTAGCGCTGGCCGCGACGCTGCGGCCAACCTCGCGCGAACTGGAGCCCATGATCCCGGGCAATCCTGGTTCGCCTATTTCCGCCTGTACGGGCCGAGCCGTTCTTCGCCGAATGTGGGTTCTTGACAAACTGGATGACCCGAAGCTGACATCGCTACGACCACGATTCATGCCCACAACTAACCGGAAGCAGACTATTCCCTGTTCAATTTCCGCCAAGTGCTCCGCGGAAAGCCGGCGGCGGCCGTCAGGGACCTCTCCCTGGCGGCCACACGCCCTTTACGACGCCTTCTGCTTCGCCTCGACGTATCGCGCAAAACTGTCGAGGATCGCCTGCCAGCCGCTTTGCTGCTGCTCGACCGAGTGCGTCTGTTCGCCGTCGAAGACGACGCGGACGACAATGCCTTTCGGGCCGGGAACGAACTCGACCTCGGCCTTTCGATCGCCGAACGCATATTCGATCAGCTTGTGTTCAACGATCGTCGTGTAGGTGCCGGCGAAGTCAAAGCCCATGCTGCCGTCCTTGGCCTCCATGCGCGACGAGAACACGCCGCCTTCACGCAGGTCGACCGTCGCCTTGGTCGTATGCCAGTCGTCCGACGCGGCGTTCCACTTCTCGATGTCGGCAGGCGTCGTATAGGCACGCCAGACCTGATCGATTGGGGCTGCGACGCTGGTTTCGACGGTGATCCTCATGGGTATTGCTCCAGTTCGATTTTGACGATCGAGATGACGGCATCACTTCACGTGCGCGGGGTCCATCTCCAGCACGTCCGGGAAGTGTCTGGCCAAGGACGATCGAGACCTGTCCATACCGACATGGTCGAGCCGTCAATGTGAAAAAATATGCAAAACGTGCTATCTTCGCCTTTTGAGGCTCCTCAGAGCAGCCCGGCCATGCAAATGCAATCGACCCTGACCTGTCCCGCATGCGGCCACAAGGCCACAGAGACCATGCCAACCGACGCGTGCGAGTTCTTCTACGATTGCAAGGGATGCGGCACCAGGTTGAAGCCCAAGGCGGGCGACTGTTGCGTGTTTTGCTCCTACGGCAGCGTGCCGTGTCCGCCGATTCAAGAGACTGGCAAGAGCGCGTGCTGTGGTCAGGGCCTCCGCGTTGGCGCCGAGAGCTCGTAATTCGCGCAATCCATCTTGATCTCGTATGGACCCTCATAGATGCCATCGCTCACCCACCGATAGACCTTGCGATACGCAGTGATTTGCTCGGAGCGCGGTTGGCGGCCCGCCGGACCGTGAACGTCAGACATCGTCTTTGACGAGATCTCGGTCAGAGTCAGCTTCTGGTCGGGATGATCATCACGCGTGAACACCATGGTCGGGACAAGCCCCGAATTGTTGTCGGTCGCTCTGAAGCTCGAGAACGAAGCCGAAAATCCTGAGCGCCAAACGCATGATCTTTCACTCGTGCCGGGATGCCTTCTACTACAGCGGGAACACAGTTCCAAGGCACTCGCCCATGGCGGTCAAACGAAGTCGGCGATAAAACAGCGCTTGCGGGACACTGGACTCAGGGCCGATGGGATTCTGGATAGCTGTTATAGTCGGATTGGTGATCGCCTATCTGCTCGGCGCGATCCCGACGGGCTATCTGGCGGGGAAGCTGCTGAGAGGCATCGACATTCGCGAGCACGGCTCCAGATCCACCGGCGCCACGAATGTGTTGCGGACCCTCGGCAAATGGCCTGCGCTGGCGGTACTCGTCATCGATGTGCTGAAGGGCGTGGCGGCCATCCTCGTTGCCCGCTGGTTTTGTCCGTGGCTCACTGCGGAGCTATCCCCGACGCCGCCGACAGCGGCCGATTTGCAAGTCTGGGTGCCGTGGGCCGTGTGCCTCGCCGGCATTGCCGCACTGCTGGGTCATGGCCGCTCGATCTGGCTGAATTTTACGGGTGGCAAATCGGCTGCAACCGGGCTGGGCGTGCTGCTGGGAATGTCGTGGCCGGTGGGATTGGGGGCGGCAGCGGTCTTCGGCATCGTGCTGGCGATCGCCCGGATCGTCTCACTCAGCTCGATGCTCGCAGCAGCAACCGCCATCATCCTCGTCTGCGGCTTTGCGCACCCGTGGCCCTATCGGTTGCTGGTGATCGCAGGCGGCCTCTACGTGATCGTTCGCCATCGCGCCAACATTCAGCGGCTGCTCGCGGGCACGGAGCCGCGGCTCGGTCAAAGCAGCCCGGATGCGAAAGCCGAAGCGCAGGTCTAATGCGGGATCAGTTCGCCACCTGAAGTGCGGCCGTGAAGGTGGCAAGATCGGCGCGCGCCAGCTCGTCGGGCGCCCATTTCGGAAGGTCGGCGAGCTCTGCGATCACGCGGGCCCGATCCTGCGGCAGCAGAAAGCTTGCCCAGACCTCGCGCGTGTCGCGCAGTGCGGCCGCGACCAGCCGCGCGTTGGCGGGCTTGCTGGCGCCCTGGATCGCCGCGCAGACCGTGGTCAGGATGTAGATAGCGCTGTTCTTGCGGAAGCCCAAAAATCCCTCCTCGCGGATGCGGGTGCGTTGCTCCGGCGCGAGCTCGGCCCAGAACAATTGGCCCGCAACCGCTTCGCGCGCCATGCCGCGGATCATGAAACTCATCGCTACCGCGTACTGGTCGCCATACTCGGTCATGTTGCGCGCAAGTGCCGCCAGATCAGGCTGCGGCCCCGGCTTCGAACCGTAAAGGATGAACAGCTTGTGGGTTGCGTTGGCGGCGTCGGTCCAATCCATCAGCCAATTCATGTCGCTCGCCTGCACGGGCGGCAGCGCGGCGAGGGCATCGAGATCGAAGACATGGCCGAGCAGGGCTGCGACCTCCGGCCGGGTCAGATCGGGCCGCTCGCCCTTTTTGGCGACGGCGTCGACATAGACCTTGAAGGCCTTCGCGGCATCGCGCGCGGCGGCCAGATCGTGCGCGCCGTCCTGCGCCAGCGCGGGCGACACGAATGCGAAAAGGATCAGGAGAATTCTGACGATCGGCATGGGAGGCCTCAACCGGCGGTATTGGTAACAATGGCCGTTGTTGGTCGCGGGCCGCGCCGCCAAGGTTCAGAGTGCCGGCAGGCCGGGCGGCGGCTTGCGCATGTGCGAGGCCTGCTCATAGGCGTAAGCGAGACGCAACAACTTGTGCTCGCTCCAGGCGCGGCCCGCGAAGCTGATGCCGAGCGGATAGTCCGACGTGTCCTTGCCGTCGGCGCCCGAGACGAAGCCTCCGGGCACCATGACGCTGGGATAGCCTGCCTTGGCTGCAATCGCCGCGCCGGTCGCGCCGGGGAACAGGACGGCGTCCAGCTTATGCTGGTTCATGTAGGCGTCCATGCCGCGCGTCCTGGCCGCGAGCAAGTCCATGGCGCGTGCCGATTTGTACTCGCGCTCGCTCAGATCACCCCTGGTGAGGTCAGAGGCGAGAAACAGGTCCTGGCCGAAGCGCAGCGCTTCTTTCGCGTTCGCCGCGTTGAAGGCCACGATGTCGGCCATGGTCTTGATGTCGGTGTTGGTCGCCCAATCCCTCAAATAGAGATTGAGGCCGTATTTCAGCTCGTAGAGAAACACGATCGGCGAACCGGTCGGATTGCCCTTGTTGCTGCTCAGCGGATTGCGGTTGAGCACGGCCATGCCGGTGCCCGGCCCGGCGATCCAGCCACGCGTCGGCATGTTGGCGCGCACGATGACGGCACCGAGATCCTCGAGCACCCTGATCGTCTCGGCCATCAGCTTGGCCCCGACGGGTGGCAACTTGCCGTAGTAGCAATCGTTCAGCGGGTCGGCGGGGTCGCTCGGCACGCCGATGCGCGCGCCCTTCATCGCATCGCGCGCGAGGTCGGCCGTGTAGTCGGCCGGCCTACGCTGTCGCTCCGTCGCCGGGTCGCGCGTGTCCCTGGTGGCCAGCACGTTCAGCAGCGTCGCCGCATCGCGCACCGTGCGCGTCATCGGCCCTGCGGTGTCCTGACTGTGCGCGACCGGCACGATGCCGGCGCGGCTGATCAGCCCGACGGTCGGCTTGATGGTGACGAGGCCATTCCGGCTGGCAGGATGCAGCAGCGAGCCCGAGGTCTCGGTGCCGATCGAGGCCGCACACAGACCGGCCGCTACGGCGACCGCCGAACCCGAGCTCGAGCCGCCCGGCTGCACGACCGGGATGCCATGTTCGTCCATCAGCGCCGGCACATAAGGGTTTTTCACCTGGCCGCCCAGCGATGAATAGCCCCCAGGCATCTCGATCGCGAGGATGTTGGCGAACTCGGTCAAATTCGCCTTGCCGAGGATCACCGCACCGGCCTTGCGCAGCAGCTTGACGACGGTGGCGTCGTCCCTGGAGCGCGCGCCCTCCAGTGCCAGCGAGCCTGCCGTGGTCGGCTGCTTGTCGGAGGTCGCGACGTTGTCCTTCACCAGGATCGGCACGCCGGCCAGCGGCCGTTTCGCCGACGGCTTGCTGCCGTCGAGCTTGGCTGCGATCGCGAGTGCGTCGGGATTGAGCGCGCGCACGGAATTCAGCATGGGCCCGCCGCGATCATAGGCCGCGATGCGCGCGAGATAGGCTTTGGTCAGCGCCGTGGCGGTGACCCGGCCGCCGGCCAGGGCATCGATGATGTCGCTCATCGGCGCGTCCTCGAGCGCCACCGCGGGCGCGGGCGGCGCTGCAGCGCGGCGGGTTGGCTTCTTCATCACGTGCCTCTCGGATGGAGATATGCTACGAAACGTAGCATTTATCCGGATTGCACGACAAGCAGATCGCTGAGTCTAACCCGCGCGGAACAATGCTTCGCGGACCCACCACCTTGATCGTCCCCACCAAATAGACCACCATCACGTCATTGACCGCTCACACCAGAATGGGCGAGGAAAAGCTGACATGAACGCAACTCCGGGGGTTGGCCTCGTCGAGCGGGCGCGGGCCATCGCGCCGCTGATTGCGGGCGAGGCCAACGAGATCGAGCGGACGCGGCGGCTGACGCCTGATCTCGTCGACGCGCTGATCGAGAACGGGCTCTATCGCGCGCTGCTGCCCCAGAGCCTGGGCGGATCGGAAGCGCCGCCCGACATCTTCATGCAGATGCTGGAGGAGATCGCGAAGGCCGATGCGTCCACGGCCTGGTGCCTCGCCCAATGCAGCGTCTGCGCCATGATCGCAGCCAGCCTCGACCACGATTCCGCACACGAGATCTTCAACACCGCCCCCGGCATTCTCGCCTGGGGCGCGGTTGCGCATGAGGCGCGCGCGGTCGAGGGCGGCTACCGCGTCACCGCGCGCTGGGATTTTGCCTCGGGCTCGCGGCAGGCGAGCTGGTTAGGCGCGCATGTCCGCATCGTCAATGCCGACGGCACACCGCGAAAGACTGCCGATGGTGCGCCGGAAATGCGCACCATCCTGTTCCCGCTGGCAGGTGCCGTGATGCACGACGTCTGGCAGGCGATCGGGCTCGCCGGCACCGGTACCGATTCCTATGAGGTGAAAGACCTCTTCATCCCCGATCGCTTCGCCGTGTTCCGGGACGTGCCGGAAGCCTTGCGCGAGCCAGGCCCGCTCTATCGGCTTCCCACCGGTTCGACCTTCAGCCTCGGCTTTGCCGCGGTCTCGCTCGGCGTCGCGCGCGCGACGCTGGATGCGGCGATCGCACTGGCGCGCGCAAAACACCAGTCGTTGGCGGCCAGCGCTATGCGCGACAACCAATCAGTCCAGGGCCTGATCGGCCGCACCGAGGCGGATCTGCGCGCCGCCCACGCCTATCTCTATGCGACGGCGAATGCGATGTGGCGCGACCTCTCCGTAACAGGCTCGTTCAGCCCGGCGCATCGCAGCGCCGTCCGCCTCGCCGCGACCTGGACCATCCAGCAATCGGCCAAGGTGGTCGACACCGCCTATCACATGGCCGGCGCCACCGCCGTATTCCGCAGCAATCCGTTCGAGCGACGGTTTCGTGACATGCACGCCATCACCCAGCAGATCCAGGCGCGCGACACGCATTACGAGGATGTCGGCAAGATGATCCTTGCCGAAAATCGCTAGTCGCCAACAAACGAAGCTGCGGCGCTTTGTCTCTTCTGACGGCGAACGACCAGTCTCTCCATGCGCAGACCGCATTGAGTCATGCAAAAGCAGGGTAGCGAATCCGTGGAAACACGGAGCCATGCCGCTCTTGTTGTTAAGCAATTTCTGGGACCGTTACGCAAAACCAAAATCAATCTTTTGTAATGCCCGGGAATTTTCGATGTTCAAGCTCAAGTCGATTGCGGCCCGCCTGATTCTCACGATCGCGCTCACCGTTGCGGTGGCTTGCGCCATCCTCTCCGGTTTCTCGATCACCCAGCAGCGGGCGCTGACACGGATGGCGCTCGATCAGCAGCTCAAGCTGCAATATGAGAGCGTGATCGCGGCGATTGACTATGAGGGCCGTTCGGCCTTGGCGGTCTCCGCCGTGATCGCCGCGCTGCCGCCGGTCGGCGATGCCATTGCCAAGGGCGATCGCGACGCCCTCCTCGCGCTGCTCGGCGACGCCAACAAGGCGCTGAAGGCGCAAGGCATCCCGCTGATCACCTTCCAGGTTCCACCGGCGATCTCTTTCTTCCGCGTCCACACTCCCAAGTCGTTTGGCGACGACGTCTCCGGCCGTCGCGCCACCGTGGTCGAGGCGCTCAAGACCGGGCGGCAGATCGTCGGCGTCGAGCCGGGCCGCGAGGCGCTCGGCATCTTCGGCATGACGCCGATCGTGCGCGACGGCAAGAACCTCGCCAATGTCGATATCGGCGCCGCCTTCGGCAAGGAATTCGTCGACCGCGCCAAGAAGCGCTTTGGCATCGACCTCGCCGTCTACTCCGTCGACGGCGCGGCGCTGAACAAGCTGTCCTCGACCTTCGGCGAGAACGCCGTCGCCAAGCCGGACGAACTGAGAGCCGTGATCAGCGGCGCGCCGCTGCTGCGCGGGGCCGAACTCGACGGCCATCCGGCCGAGGTCTATGCCGGGCCGATCAAGAACTACGCAGGCCAACCGGTCGGCGTGCTCGAGATTATCAAGGACACGACCGAATACGAGGCCGCCTTTGCCGCTTCCGAGCGCAATCTGATCCTCGGCACGGTCGCAATCCTCACCGCCGCCATCGTGCTGGCGTTCCTGCTCGGGCGCGGATTGTCGCGGCCGCTCACCGCGATCACCGCGGTCATGAACGCCCTGTCGAGCGGCGACACCCGCGTCACCATTCCCGGCAGCGAGCGTCCGGACGAGCTCGGCACCATGGCCAAGGCGGTCGAAATGTTTCGCCAGAGCATGCTCGAAACAGGCTCGCTGCGCGAGGCGCAGGAGGCCGACAAGGCCAAGGCCGAGATCGAGAAGCAGGCGCTGCAGCGCCGGATGGCCGACCGCTTCGAGGCCGACGTCAAGGGCGTGGTCGCCGCGGTCGCCAAGGCGACCGCGGGCATGCAGCATGTCGCCGGCGAGATCACCTCCAGCGTCAACGGCACCTCGCAACGCGCCTCGGCGGCTGCGACCGCGTCGGAAGAAGCCTCGACCAGCGTCAATGCGGTGGCGGCAGCGACCGAGGAGCTCGCCTCCTCCGTCACCGAGATCGGCCGCCAGGTCACCCATTCCAGCCAGGTCGCGAGCGGCGCGGTGGTCAAGGCCACCGAGACCACGGAGATGGTCACGAGCCTTGCGGCCTCCGCCGAGCGCATCGGCGACGTGCTGCGCCTGATCAGCGAGATCGCGAGCCAGACCAATCTGCTGGCGCTGAATGCCACCATCGAGGCGGCCCGCGCCGGCGAGGCCGGCCGCGGCTTTGCGGTCGTCGCGTCCGAAGTGAAGGAGCTGGCGAGCCAGACCGCGAAGGCGACCGACGAGATCGCGACCCAAGTCAATGCGATCCAGGCGGCGACCGGCAATTGCGTCACCGCGATCTCCGATATCAGCGGCACCATCCGCGAGATCAGCGGCATCGCCACCACGATTGCCGCCGCCGTCGAGGAGCAAGGCTCGGCGACGCGGGAGATCGCCCGCAGCGTGCAGCAGGCCTCCACCGGCACCACCGAAGTCTCGGCCAACGTCGCCGGCGCGAGCCAGGCCGCGGACCAGTCGCGTGCGCTGGCCGGCAATGTGATGGTCGCCTCGGGCGAGCTCGGGCAGCATGCGTCGGCGCTCCGGCAGAGTGTCGACACCTTCCTCGCGGGGCTTCGCGCGGCGTGACCGGCCGCGATCTGTTTGATTTAAATCAAGCCCACGACAGCAAGGCTGTCTCCGAATAGAGTGTCGATGGCCGCGCCCAAGCGCCGCCGTACAGCACGGAGACGGTCATGAGGTTCTCGAACTCTCTACGTACTGCCGTTCTCGCCGCGGCCGGCGCCCTGCTCGTCACGGGCGCCCAGGCCGGCCCGATGCCGACATCCGTGGCGACGATCAAGTCGATGGTCGATCCTGTGACCACCAACGTGCGCTGGGGCTACGGCTACCGCGGCGGCTACGGCTATCGCGGCGTCGGATGGGGTTACCGTGGCGGCTATGGCTATCGTGGCGGCCTCGCCTATCGCGGTTACGGCTATCGCGGCTACGGCTACCGGGGCCTCGGTTACGGCGGCGCCGGCGCCGTCGTCGGTGCCGGGATCGCGAGCGCCTATTACCGAGGCTATGGCGGCGGCTATCCCGGCTATGGCTATGCGCCGGCGTACGGATATGGCGGCGGCTACAGCTATGTCGACGACACCTGCATGCCGTCTGGCCCCTACTCCGGTTACTGAGTCACTCTGAACGAGTCAGGCCTTCCGCGCGCCGAGGAGCTGGCCACGCCAGCCGAGGGCGATGACGAAGGCCAGGCCCGCCAGATACAGCATGCCGACGACGATATCGACGATACGATCGCTGCCGGTGCAAATGCCGCTGAAGAAGCAGGCCCTCGACAAAACTCCGGCCTTGACCAGGACGTCAAGCGCTATCGGAAAGACGATGATGCAGAGAATGAGATAGGCCAGCGTCACAACGCCTCGTCGAAAGCGTGACGGCATTCCCGCGCGGTCGGACTCGACCCGCTCGGTGATGAATTGCGATGGCCCGGCCTGCGCAGGATCGCGGATCTGCACCGTCGAGCGCGTCAAGAGATCATGCACCGCCTGGTTTCGACGCGTCGCCCCCATGCTGAGGAACGAGTACCAGCCGAGCAGGCTCTTGAGGGCAAACCGGCCGAGCGCCCTGGGAAAACTCAGATTGCCGCCGTTGTCGGCGACCACGCGAAGGTTGGTCCAGTAATGCCCGAGCGTGCTGCCGACGCGCGAGACCAGGAGCGGTTCGTAGAGCACAAGAATCAGAACGACCACGGCCCCGAGCACCCGAGCCAGGGTATCGCTCTCGACATTGCTCGCCACGATCAAGGCGCCGAATACCAGCGCCAACGAGAGGGTCCAGTCGAGAAACATGGCGCGCAGCCGCCGCGAGAACCGTGCATAACGCGGCATGTCGGGCGCGGTCGGCGCGTCAAGGCTCATGGCGCGGGTCTCCGATGGATCGTCGGACGCCTGACAATGGCGGAGGTCAGATCATGCCACCAACGCAGCGTTCTCGCCGCAGGTTGTATCTGCGCTGCGCTACGCCTTCAAGACACAGATGACCAATACCTAAGCGACCAGCGCGGTGTCACCGTCGATGCCGCGCTGCGCGGCCAGCAGGCTGATGATCTCGGCATTGGGCCGGGCCTTGCTGAACAGAAAGCCCTGGCCCTCGTCGCAGCCCTCAGTGCGCAGGCAGCTCAGTTCGGCCTCGGTCTCGACGCCCTCGGCGGTGATGATGACGCCAAGGCCTTTGCCTAGGCTGACGATGGAGCGGATGATCGCCTGCGCCTCGCGGTTGGCGCCGAGATCGCGGACGAAGGACTGGTCGATCTTGATCTTGTCGAACGGGAAGCTGCGCAAATAGCTGAGGCTGGAATAGCCGGTGCCGAAATCGTCCATCGAGATGCGCACGCCGAGCGCGCGCAGCGCATGCAGCGTCGCCAGCACCTGGGCGCTCTTCTCCAAGAGCAGCGTTTCGGTGATCTCGAGCTCGAGCCGCCGCGGCGGCAGGCCGGAATGTTTCAGCGCGTCCGTGACCATCGACAGCAGATTGCCGCTGCGGAACTGGAGCGGCGACAGGTTGACGGCGACGCGGACGTCATCCGGCCAGGTCGCGGCATCGAGGCAGGCGCGGCGCAGCATCAGGCCGCCGAGAGGGTTGATGAGACCGGTTTCTTCCGCAACCGGAATGAACTCGGCCGGCGAGACCATGCCGCGCTCGGCATGCGGCCAGCGCACCAGCGCCTCGAAGCCGGTGATGCGGCCGCTCGAGAGGTCGATCAGTGGCTGATAATAGGGACGCAGCACGTCGTTCTGGATCGCGTCACGCAGCTCGACCTCGATCTTGCGGCGGCTCTGCGCTTTCGCATCGAGCGCAGCCTCGAAGAAGGCGAAGGTGCCGCGCGCATCCGACTTGGCGCGAGACAGCGCCATGTCGGCGCTCTTGAGCAGCTTTTCGGACTCATCGCCGTCACCGGGCGCCATCGCGATGCCGATGGAGGCGCCGATCACCACCGAATGGCCATCGAGCAGATAGGGATCGGCGATGGCTTCCAAGAGACGTTTTGCCATCATCACCGCGTCCTCGGGACGCGTCAGGCCGCTCTGCACGATCGCGAATTCGTCGGAGTTGAGCCGCGCCAGCGCGTCCTCCTCGCGCAAGGTCGAGCGCAGCCGCTTGGCAACGCCGCGCAGCAGCTTGTCGCCGACCGCGTGACCCAGCGTGTCGTTGACCGCCTTGAAATTGTCGAGCCCGAGCATCAGCACCGCGACCTTGTCGGTGCTGCGACGCGTATGGGCGAGCATCTCGTCGACCTGCTGGCGCAGCAGATTGCGGTTCGGCAGGCCGGTCAGCCCGTCATGCTGGGCCATGAAGGCAAGCCGCGCCTCGGCGCGCTTGCGTTCGGTGATGTCCATCAGGGCGAGCAGCACCGCGGGCCGCTCGTCATAGGTCAATTCGCGGGAATAGATCGCGAGATCGATCAACGCACCGTCGGCCTTGACGTGCTTCCAGGTGCGCGCGGCCTGCTCCTCGCTGGAGCGATCGATGGTCCAGGGCGGCTCGCTGTCGAAGGCCTGCAGGGAGCGGATCTTGAGCTTCTCGAACTCGGCGCGGCTATAGCCGTAATGCGCGACCGCGGCATCATTGACGCCGAGGATGCGCTCGTCGTCCAGCGCGCAGACGATCATGGGGACGGGATTGCCGTCGAACAGCAGGCGGAACGAGGCCTCGCGCTGCTTCAATTCGGTGATGTCGACGCGCAGGCCGACGACGCCGCCGTCATCGGTGCGGCGCTCCTCGATCAGGATGACGCGGCCGTCGGACAGCGTCTGCTCGTGGCGTTTGCCGGGCTCGTAAAGCTTCTTCAGCCGCTCGGCGATCCATTCGTCCTCGTGGCCGGCCGCTTCCGGATAGTCGCCGCGGGCCACGCCGACACGCAGCGTGTCTTCGAGCCGCACGCCTTCTTCGAACAGATCAGCGGTCTTGCTGTAGATCTCGGAATATTGCTTGTTCCAGAGGACGTAGCGGCCTTCGGGATCGAGGATCACGATGCCCTGCGGCAGCAGGTCGACGGCCTGGCGCAGCCGCTCATGCGATTTGCGCGCTTCAATGATGGCCGCTTCAGCTTCCGCACGGCTTTGCACGAGCAGGTCGCGTTCGGCGCGCGGGTGGGGCGCGCGCGCAAACCGCGGCTTGCGCGGCTGTCGGTCGCCCCTGGCAAGCACGTTACGCTTTCGCTTTTTTGTTTTTTTGAACCCCAAACTCAACTTCACACGTCCTAGCCGCGCCCAGCGGACGCAAGTCTTGCTCCAAGTGTCTGAAAGAAAAGTAATCTTGGGTGGTTTCGTTCTCCGGGGAGGCGCGTTGCTGTGGCTGGGAGCCGCAGCGTTTTGCCTGTTTGCGAGGCGCGATCAGCGTCGTCAGGCGCGTCGAACCTGCTTGCTCGCCGCGACCGGCGAGAGAGGAGACGCAAAAACGTGCACTCTCCTTGAATCAATTCCGGAACGCACCTCCGCGTGCATGCAGCAGCCAAGCGCATCTCGTTCCGAGCACGAATTTTGGTCAAGGCAGGATAGAGTTATCGTACCGTTAAAAATCGGGCTGCAGCGGCGGAAATCTACGACTTTCGCACGATGTCCCCGCTGCGCTTGAAGGCGCGCCAGTCCGAAAGCCTAATCCTTAACCCCGACGCGGCGTTGGGCTATAAGGACATCAGCATGAGTCCCCGCCGCATCGCCCCTCTCCTGCTTATGATGACGCTCCTGGCCGCCGGCGGCGCGCTGGCCCAGGACAAGGGCAGCGTGAACCCAAAACCGTTGCCGCCGCTCGCCAATCCGAACGATCCCAAGATCGGCGCCAAGGAGCTGTTCGCGCGCAAGCTCCTGCCCTCGGCGGGGCCGGCGCATGTCATCGGCTCCTATGTGAAGGGCTGCATCGGCGGCGCGCAACAGATGCCGCTCAATGGCGACAATTGGCAGGTGATGCGCCTGTCGCGTCACCGCAATTACGGCCATCCCGACATGATCGCGCTGATCAAGCGGCTCGCGGCCAAGGTGCACAAGGACGCGGGCTGGCCGGGTATCCTGGTCGGCGACATCGGCCAGCCGCGCGGCGGGCCGGCACTATCCGGCCATGCCAGCCATCAGATCGGGCTCGATGCCGACATCTGGCTGACGCCGATGCCGGACCGTCGGCTCTCGCGCGAGGAGCGCGAGGAGATGTCGGCGGTGATGATGGTGCGCGAGGACCGGCTCGACATCGATCCGAAAGTGTTCACGCCGAGCCATGTGCTGGTGCTGCGCGATGCGGCGCAGGAGCCGGCGGTGCAGCGCATCTTCGTCAATCCCGCGATCAAGAAGGCGCTGTGCCGCGAGGCCAAGGGCGACCGCTCCTGGCTGTCAAAAATCCGACCGTGGTGGGGCCACGACTATCATTTCCACATCCGCATGCGCTGCCCGGCGGGCGCCAGCGAATGCCAGGGACAGCCGTCGCAATCCGATGACGAAGGCTGCAAGCCCTCCGATCTCGCCTACTGGTTCAGCGAGGGCGTGCTGCATCCAAAGCCGCCGCCGGAGCCGCCGAAGCCGAAACCACCGATGACGCTGGCGCAGATGCCGGCGGCCTGCAAAGCCGTGCTGCGCGCGGGCGATGCGAAGCCGTAGGATTTGCGAGCGGGAACGCTGGTGCCAACCCACCGCCGTCGTCCCGGCGAAGGCCGGGACCCATACGCCGAGGGAGAAGTCGTCGGACGAAGTGGTCACTCCGAGTCATCGCAAAACCACGGCCTGTGGTCATGGGTCCCGGCCTTCGCCGGGACGACGAGTGGAGAGATTGTGCCGTTTCGCTTGCCCGGAATGACGAACTAGTTGGTTGGTCGTCCCTCTCAAATGAGCTAGGATCGCGCTGCCGCTGGCCGTAAGCACGCGGCATTCCGGGATGCGCATCCCGTTCACTGACGAAGCTTGACTGCAAGCCCGCGTCCTCGCGTGGCCAATGATGGGATTTGACATGCGCGTCCTCGCTCTCCTTGCCGTGCTCATGTTCGGCGCGACCTCCGCTCTGGCTGCCGAAGAGCCGAGCGGCTGCGACAAGTTCAAATGGCCGATCGAGCGCGACCGCGCCGCGCTGACCGCGCCGGACCGCGCCAAGCTCGCCTCGGGAAGCGAACAGGCCGCGGTCCCGTCATCGGCGATCACGCTGGGCCTGGTCGCGCCTCAGGAGGCAAAGCTGCCCTCGCCGCCGGAGCGGGCGCCGAAGGACGGCACCTTTGCCGGCTTCACAAGCATCAAGGCGGCCAAGGCCGGGCTCTACACGATCAGCCTGTCCTCAGGCGCCTGGGTCGATCTGGTCCAGGACGGGCATTTCCTCAAACCGGTCGCCTTCAGCGGCGCGACCGATTGCGACGGCATCCGCAAGACCATGAAATACGAGCTCTCGGACAAGCCCTTCGTGCTCCAAATCAGCGGCGCCAAGGACAATTCGCTCTCGATTTCGATCCTGCCGGCGCAATAGATTAGACAAACGGGCGCCTTTGACCTGAGGCGCCGGCCTGCTATCTTCGAGGCTAGCGATATCCCAGCCGGCCGTAAGCCGTTGCGGGGACACGTGGAACAGCGCTTCCGCCGGTCGCGATCGAACCCACCAACGCCAGATTTGCGCGTGCGTTTGCGCGCGCGGGCTCGCACGGAGCGCCATCCATGTATCGTATCGCCGGACTTTTCACCGCCTTCGTCATGCTCGCGGGCACGAGCCTTTCGCCTGCCAGCGCCGAGGACAAGACCATCACGGTCTTCGCCGCGGCGTCGATGAAGAACGCGCTCGACGAGGTCGATGCCGCCTACACCGCCAAGACCGGCATCAAGTTCAGCGTCAGCTATGCCGCGAGCTCGGTGCTCGCCAGGCAGATCGAGCAGGGCGCGCCGGCCGACGTGTTCGTCTCGGCCGACACCGACTGGATGGACTACGCGACTTCCAAGAAGACCATCAACGAGCCGACCCGCGTCAACCTGCTCGGCAACAGTATCGTGCTGATCGCACCGAAGGACTCCAAAATCGACAACGTCACCATCGCGCAAGGTTTTGACCTCGCAAAACTCGCCGGCGACGGCAAGATCGCGACCGGCGACGTCAAGTCGGTGCCAGCAGGCAAATACGCCAAGGCCGCGCTGGAGAAGCTCGGCGCCTGGCAGGCGGCGGAGCCGAAATTCGCCATGGCCGAGAGCGTGCGCGCTGCGCTGACGCTGGTGGCGCGTGGTGAAGCCAATCTCGGCATCGTCTATTCCACCGACGCCAAGGTCGAGCCCGGCGTGAAGATCGTCGGCATCTTCCCGGCGGATTCGCATCCGGCGATCATCTATCCGGTTGCGGCGACCACGACTGCGAAGCCCGAGACCAACGATTATCTTGCCTTCCTGCGCACGTCGGCGGCCAAGACCATTCTGGAAAAATACGGGTTCAAGTTCCTGATCAGCCCCACCACCTGATTTCTGCGACTTGATGCTCGACATCTCTCCCGCGGAATGGACGGCGATCCTGCTCTCGCTCAGGGTCGCCGTCATCGCGACGCTGGTGGCAACGCCGTTCGGCATTGCCCTGGCGTGGCTGCTCGCCCGCAAGGATTTTTGGGGCAAGTCATTCCTTGACGCCGTCGTGCATCTGCCGCTGGTGCTGCCGCCGGTTGTGACCGGCTATCTCCTGCTCCTCACCTTCGGCCGCCGCGGCCTCGTCGGCGCTTTCCTCGCCGATCATCTCGGTATCGTCTTCGCGTTCCGCTGGACCGGTGCAGCGCTCGCCTGCGGCGTGATGTCGTTTCCGCTGCTGGTGCGCCCGATGCGGCTGTCGATCGAGGCGATCGACCGCCGGCTCGAACAGGCCGCCGAGACGCTCGGTGCGGCGCCGCTCAAAGTGTTCTTCACGGTGACGCTGCCCTTGGCGCTGCCCGGCGTGCTCGCCGGCATGGTGCTCGGCTTTGCCAAGGCGATCGGCGAGTTTGGCGCGACCATCACCTTCGTTTCCAACATTCCCGGCGAGACCCAGACGATTTCGTCGGCGATCTATTCGCTGATCCAGACGCCGGACGGAGACGCGGCTGCAGGGCGGCTCGTGATCGTCTCCGTGATCCTGGCACTAGGCGCGCTGATCGCCGCAGAATGGTTCGCCCGTCGCGCCACGCAGCGATTGCACGGAAACTGACCATGCTGCGGGTCGATGTCGAAAAACAGCTCGGCGAATTCTCCCTCTCGGCATCCTTCGAGAGCGAGGGCCGTGTCACCGGCCTGTTCGGCGCCTCCGGTGCCGGCAAGAGCTCGCTGATCAACATGATCGCAGGCCTGCTGCGGCCCGACCGCGGCACCATCGTCATCGACGGCGAGACCGTCGACGACACCGCAGCCGGCATCCATGTGCCGACCTGGCGCCGCCGCATCGGCTATGTGTTCCAGGATGCGCGGTTGTTTCCGCATCTCAACGTCGCGCAAAACCTCGACTATGGACGGCGGATGAACCGCCTTGCGGCCGATCCGGCGCAACGTACGCGCGTCGTCGAGTTGCTCGACATCGGCGCGCTGCTTGATCGCCGTCCCGGAAAGCTTTCCGGCGGCGAGCGCCAGCGCGTCGCACTCGGCCGCGCGCTCTTGTCAAAGCCGCGTTTGCTGCTGCTCGACGAACCGCTCGGCGCGCTCGACGAGGCCCGCAAGGTCGAAATCCTGCCCTATCTGGTCCGCCTGCGCGACGAAGCCAATGTCCCCATGGTCTATGTCAGCCACGACGTCGCCGAGCTGCGCCAGCTCGCGACGCAGATCGTGATGCTCAGGCAGGGCCGCGTGACGTCGTTCGGCGGGGTGAAGGTGCTGACGTGAGGCGGGCTGGCTGAACCTCCACCGCTGTCGTCCTGGCGAAAGCCACGACCCATACCGCGCGATCCATCGAACGTGCGTCAGTTACCAGCCGTGGTCGACGTTGCGCACATCGCCCGTTCGGGCGTCGACATCGACCTCCATCCAGCGGCCGCTGCGGTCGCGGCCCTCGATCTGCCATTCGTCGCCGGCGAACTCGGTGTGCGAAATCGTCATGACGCCGATGTCGGTCGCGACATCGAGCGCGGCCTGCATCGAGATCTGATCGCCCGTGTCATAGGCCATCGCCGGCGCCGCGGCCCCCAGGCCGATCGCGACGATGGCGGGCAGGATGAATTTGCGCATGGGTTGCTCCTGTCAGATGCGTTGACCGTTACGCGTGAGAAACGGATAGCGCCGCGAGACGTTCCGGAACCAGGAGTCACGAAGCCGCGCAAATTCTCGGCGGTTGCGGCGATTTGGTGGCGGTTTCTCGTCGTTCCGGGCGCGCGTAGCGCGAGCCTGGAATGACGGAAACTACACCCCCGCCACCGAGGTCCATAGCTCCGCCAGCTTGCGCCGCAGCACCTGGCTGCGGGTCAGCGGCGCCGGCGTTTCGTCCTCTTCCGGCAGGCGGAGGCCGACGACGTTGACGCGGCCGCCGGAGATGCTGCGCGCCACGAGCACGATGGTGTCAAGCGCGAGCTCGGCGCCTTCCTTCGGCGCACGGTCGAGATGGACGTCGAAATAATCGGCGAGCGTGAGCTTGCCGTCTTCCTCGCCCACCTTCACGCCGTAGATCTCGGCGAGCTCGGCGAGCGTGTGCTCGCCCGACACCATGAAGTCGCCGAGCAGGTGCGGATCCGGCTCCGTGCTCGGCTGCATGTCGACGAAGAAGCGATCGAGCGCCTCGGCTTTTTCCGGAGGCGCCAGCAGATAGATGTAATCGCCGGGCGCGATCGGCTCGGCTTCCACAGGCGTCAGGATGCTCTCTTTGCGGATCACAAGCGTCGGCTTCGACCAGGACGGGATCAGGCCGCGGCGAAAATACAGGCTCTTGGGCCGCACCGGATAGCCGACCAGCTGCTGCTCGAGCTGGCCGGGCAGATCAAGTTCGACGCGCCGCGGACCGCGCTCGGCGCGCGGCAGCGCCACGTGCAGCTTGCGCGCGGCGGGCGCCAGCGTCCAGCCTTGCAGCAGCAGCGAGATGATCACGACGACGAAGGCGACGTCGAAATAGAGATAGGCCTTCGACAGGCCGACCAGCATCGGGATCGACGCCAGGAAGATCGCGACCGCGCCGCGCAAACCGGTCCAGGCAATGAAGATCTTTTCGCGCCAGTTGAAGCGGAACGGCGCCAGGCACACGAACACCGCGATCGGCCGCGCCACCAGCATCAGGACGAAGGCGACGCCGATCGCCGGCAGCACGCTGGAGCCCAGCCGGCTCGGCGACACCAGAAGGCCGAGCAGCACGAACATCACGATCTGCGCCAGCCAGGTCGCGGCATCGAGAAACGCCACCACCGAATTATGCGCGCGCGTCGGCCGGTTGCCGATGATGATGCCGGCGAGATAGACGGCGAGGAAGCCCGAGGCATGCATGATCTGCGAGCCGCCGAAGATTACGAGCGCGGCCGTGGTCACGAACGGCGCATGCAGTCCCTGCGGCAGCGCGACCTTGTTGAGCCCGATGACGACGAGACGTCCGCCAAGGAAGCCGACGACAGCGCCCAGCACCGCCTCTTGCAGGAACTCCACCACCACATGGCCGGGCGAGCTCGAGCCCAGCGAGATGTACTCGACCAGCATCAGGGTGAGGAAGATCGCGAAGGGATCGTTGGTGCCGGATTCGGCCTCCAGCGTCGCGCCGACGCGCGGGCGCAGGCGCAGGCCCTGGGTGTGCACCAGCAGGAACACGGCGGCGGCGTCGGTCGAGGCGACCACCGCGCCGACCAGCAGCGACTCCGTCCAGTTGAGATCGAGCGCGTATTTCGCGAACGGCGCTGTGATCAGCGCGGTCAGGAGCACGCCGACGGTCGCGAGCACAACGGAGGGCGCGAGCACGGTGCGGATGCTGGCAAAGCGCGTCTTCAGCCCGCCGTCGAACAGGATCAGGGCCAGCGCCACCGAGCCGACCAGATAGGTCGTGCCGACGTCGTTGAACTGGAGCTGGCCGGGACCTGAATCGCCCGCCAGCATGCCGATCGCGAGGAAGACCAGCAGCAGCGGCGCGCCGAAGCGCAGCGCGAGCAGGCTCGACAGGATACCGGCCATCACCAGGACGGCGCCGAGCAGAATGGCGATGCTGAAAGAATCGAGGGAAGCCATCCACCTTCCGGGTACAAATCGCTGGAATTGCATCCTTATCGTCGCCGCACCGGCGCGCCAACCCATTTTCTCCCGCTCGCGGCAATCGGCCCGTATTTTGCGGCCTTAACGCGCTTCACTTCGCGGTGTATCGATGGCCCGGCCGCTTCCTTTGTGGGATTCTGCGGCGCCTTCGAATCAAACCCTCCCGCCCGCATCCCGACGAGACCGCCCGATGGACATGGACCTCAAAGACGTCATGGAGTTCGTGCAGACCACCGCGCGCAGCGTCGGGGCGGAAATCTCCTCGCCCTGGTTCTACCTGCAATTCGGGCTCATTCTGGCGGCGTCCGGGGTCGCCTATGCGGCGGAGGCCGCCATTCGCAACCGGGTCGACATGACCTCGCTGGCGATGCGCTGGCCGCTGCCGCTCCGGCACTTCGCCCGCGTGATGGTCTCCAGCGGCTCGACGGCGGTGTTCACCCTGCTCGTGATCATATCCCGCGTGGTGATGTATCACGCGACCTGGCCGAGCCGCAGCTATCTGCTGATGGTCGCCGCCAAGCTGGGGCTCGCCTGGCTCGCGATCCGGCTCCTGACCTCGGTGCTGCGCAACGCCTTCATCGTCAAGCTGGTGTCGGTTGCGGCATGGTTCGTCGCCGCGCTGTCCATCCTCGGCCAGCTCGACACTACGGTCGATCTGCTGGACTCCTACGCGATCGTGCTCGGCGGATTGCGGCTGACGCCGCTTCTGGTGCTCAAGGCCGGCGCGCTGTTGATCCTCGCACTCTGGCTCACCAACATCGCCAGCAATTTCGCCGAGAGCAAGATCAACTCGGCGACGGACCTGACACCGTCGGTCCAGGTGCTGCTGGTGAAGATCATCCGCATCGGACTTCTTGCCGTCGCTATTGTCATTGCGCTCGGCACGGTCGGCATCAATCTCTCCGCGCTTGCGGTGTTCTCCGGCGCAGTCGGCGTCGGCATCGGTATCGGCCTGCAGAAGATCGTCGCCAACTTCATCTCCGGCATCATCCTGCTCGCCGACAAATCGGTGAAGCCGGGCGACCTCGTCACCATCGGCGACAACACCGGGCGCATCAGCGCGATGAAGACGCGCTATATTTCCGTTGCCGCCGGCGACGGCCGCGAATTCCTGGTGCCGAACGAGGATCTGGTGACGCAGAAGGTCGTCAACTGGACCTATACCGACAAGAACACGCTGGTGAAGATCGCCTTCGGCACCAATTACGACGCCGATCCAAGACTCGTGTGCAAGCTCGCCGCCGAGACCGCAGCCGCCCATCCGCGCGCGCAGAAGGGCAAGCCGCCGAACAGCATTTTGACCGAATTCGCCGAGGCCGGCATGAAGTTCTCGCTGACCTTCTGGATTGCGGACCCCGATGGCATGGACAATGTCAAAAGCGACGTGATGTTGGCGCTGTGGGACGCCTTCAAGCGCGAGGGCATCCGGGTTCCCTATCCGGTCCGCGAAATCCGCATCCGCGGCGGGGCGCTGCCGGTGGAAACCACCGTAGAAGTCCCGAATTGAGCCTGCTTTCGGGCGCATGGTGGCTAGGCTAAGCTTGCACCAAGCCCCGCGATCATTAAATTAGGGCCTGAAATCAAGCCTTTCCGCCCGCACCGAGACCGGGCCCAAAAAGACAAGCAGAAGACCAGACCCGCATGAGCTACGTCGAAGCCACCGATACCTCCCTGCGCAAGACCGGACAGATCAAGCTGCATGGGCCAGCCGCCTTTGCCGGCATGCGCAAGGCAGGTGCCCTGGTGGCGAAGTGCCTCGACGAGCTCACCGACATCGTCGGCCCCGGCGTGCCGACCGATCGCATCGACGAATTCGTCCGCGAGTACGCCTTCAGCCATGGCGCCTATCCGGCGACGCTGATGTATCGCGGCTATCGCTACTCGACCTGCACCTCGCTCAACCACGTGGTCTGCCACGGCATGCCCGGCGACCGTCCGCTGAAGGAAGGCGACATCGTCAATATCGACGTCACCTTCATCGTCGACGGCTGGTACGGCGATTCCAGCCGGATGTATGCGGTCGGCCCGATCGCCCGCAAGGCCGAGCGGCTGATCGAAGTGACCTATGAAGCGATGATGCGCGGCATCGCCGCCGTGAAGCCCGGCGCCACCACCGGCGACATTGGCCACGCCATCCAGAGTTTCGTCGAGCCGCAGGGCATGAGCGTGGTCCGCGATTTCTGCGGCCATGGCCTCGGGCGCATGTTCCACGACGAGCCGAACATCATCCATATCGGCCGGCCCGGTGAAGGCGTGCAACTCAAGCCCGGCATGTTCTTCACCATCGAGCCGATGATCAATCTCGGCAAGCCGCATGTGAAGATCCTGTCCGACGGCTGGACCGCGGTCACCCGCGACCGTTCGCTGTCGGCGCAGTTCGAGCACTCGGTCGGTGTGACTGCGACGGGCGTTGAGATATTCACGCTGTCGGAGCGGCATGGCGAGAAGCAGATCGGCTGATTGGTCGCCGTTCCGCGCCGTCAATCCAGCGTGAACAATTCCGCGCCTTCGATCGCATAGTGCGCGAACAGAAAATCCCGGATGTTGACGATGCTGCCGTTCTCCCAGTCGAGGAGCACGAAGTAGCGCGGCGGACCTGAGGGATCCTGCGGATCAAACATGATGATCGCAGGACGCCGGTCGACGAATCCGGGAACGCAATGCCAGGCGCTGGTCTGCGCATAACGCCCAAAGTACTCGCTGACGTCGCGGCGGCCGGCCCTGCGTATCCGGTTGACCATCTCCAGCCGCACGTCGTCGGCAAGCATGTCGCGCAACGAATCGAAGTCGCGGGCATTGAAGCGCTCGACATAGTGCATCAAGCGGGCGCGTTCGGCCGTCTCCAGTTCGGGAGGCCTGATGTCGTCGGATTCCTCCGCGAGCTCGCGCAGACGGACCCGCCCACGTTGCAGGGCGCCCTTGGTGGCAGGGACGCTACCGCCCATGATGGCGCAGACCTCGTCGACGGAATAGCCGAGCACGTCGCGCAGGATCACAGCACCTCGCTGCGTCACCGGCAGGCGCATGAAGGTCCCGAGGCTCGCAGATACGATCTCACGTTCGGTCACGGGGCTGGTCAGAGCGGCGATCATGTCGAGATCTTCATCGGAGTGCGCAGCGTTGTAGCGCGCGCGCCGGCGCAGAAAATCCAGCGCGGCGTTGTGGGCGATGCGAAACAGCCAGCCTTCCGGATTGTCCAGCGGCTCGGTCCGCGGCGCCGCCTCGATGGCCTTGAGCAGCGCCTCCTGCAGCACGTCCTCGCCGTCGATGACCGAGCCCGTCATGCGCGCGCAGTAACGATGCAGCTGCGGCCGCATTTCCACGGCAAGACGCTCGAGAATCTGCTGGGCGGTCTGTCGGACCGCCCCTGCGCCTTCGTTCGTCGCATCGTCTGCCAAGCAGGATCTCCCACTCACCGATAAGCGTGATATGTCAATCGGGGGCGAGGCGCTACTCGCCGAAGCTCAGGCATGATTGACCTCGACGACCTCGCACAGGATCGTCTCGGCCTTCGCGATCGCGGCAAGGCGCTGGATGTACGGCGCGAATTTCGGATCCTTGCGGAAGTTCTCGATATCCCCCGCGCTTCGCCATTGCGAGTAGTTGATGGCGCGCCCGCCCTCCTTGCCGGCGTGGACGCTGGACGAGATGAAGCCGGGCTGCTTGCTGAAAAAGGACTCAGTGCCCTCCTTCAGGAGCTGGACCAGCTTTTGCTGGTTATCCGGTTCGACCGTGAAGATGTTGACCAGCGTGGTGATGTCGCTGCCGATGCGGATGGTGGCTTCCATGTTCGAACTCCTGTTCTGGCTGTAGGACGGGACGATTTGAGCGGCGAGCAAGGCGCCGGCACTGACGCCGGTGGCAACGACAGCGCGACGCGACGGCACGGCTTTGATCTCTTGCATTGAGGTTCTCCTTTGCGAAAAGCTCTGCTGGCCGCTCGACGAGGCCCACAGCGCTGAGACGAACGAGGACGTGAAAAGGAAGCGGTCGGTGCGATTTTTTTCGCTTAGCCACTCCGCCCGTAGACGGCGTCGCGAATTTCGATCGGGAAGGCACCAAAACCGCCCTCCAGCCCCGTGTTGGTAAAGGCGATGACGGTCAGCCTCTCGACGGGGTCGACGAAAAAGCTCTGGCCATAGGCGCAGTTGAAGGTCCAGGTTCCCGTCGCCTGCGGCGATTTCGCCAACGCGCTGTCCTTCAGGACGAGGGCCCCGTAACCAAAGCCCCAGGCCGGAAGCCCCGTCGGCGTCAAATCGCCGATCTGGCTTGTCGTGATCTGGTGCACCGTCGACGCCTTCAGGACCGGCGCGCCGCCGAGGCGGAGCGCTTCGGCCAAGCGGGCGTAGTCGCCGGCCGTGCTGACAAGCCCGGCGCCGCCTGATGGGAACGACGCACGATCGAACGCGCGCGACGGGGACACGTGAATGATTCCGGCGCCCCGGAATGGCACGGGTTGCGGGTCTTGCATGCGCGACGGCTCCGGCTTGCCGTCGAGATAGGGCACCGCAAGCCGCGCTCCGTCGTCGACAAGGAAGGCCGTATCGCGCATCGCAAGCGGTGCCGTGACGAGGCGGCGAACTGCGTCCGGCAGCGGCTCACCGGCGGCCTTGGCGATCACGGCACCGAGCACGTCGGTCGCGAGTGAATAGCCCCATCGCGTGCCCGGCTCGTAGAGGAGCGGCGCGGCTGCGATACGGCGGATCTCCTCATCGAGGGTGATATCCGAACGGTCGAGGGCGTCGGAGATGCCCGCGCGCTGATAGGGCCCATCCGCCGGCTGCAGGAATCCATAGGAGAGCCCGGCTGTATGGGTGAGCAGATGATGGATGGTGAGGGCGGGGACCTTGCCGTCAGCGGTCTGCGGCCGGAAATCCGGCAGCCATTTTTGGACGGGGTCCTGCGGATCCAGCCGGCCGCGCTCGACCAGCGCCATGGCGGCGACCGAGACGATCGGCTTCGACAGCGACGCAAGGCGGAACATGGCGTCCTCGCGCATCGGCCGATCGGCCTCGCGATCGGCGTGGCCGGCCGCGCGGCGATAGACGATTTCACCGTCCTGCATCACCACCACAACGCTGCCGACGATGCGCCGCGCGGCAATGGCGCGATCTATCACCTGGTCGAGGTGCAGCGCGCGGTCGTCGGCCGTCGTTTCCGCTCGCGCGGTCCCGCCCAGCGCGGGTGCAGCGGCAGCAAGGGTCGCAGCGGCGCTTCGGGCAAGAATGGTCCGGCGTGTGAGGCTTACGAACGGCCACATCGGTTTGTCTCCATTGGGGAGCTGGGCCTGCCCGCCGGATGGCGTGCGAAATACGGCGAAGCTCACAATGGGGCAAGACGAACGGGACCAGCCATTCGGAACGGTGCTGCCAAGATTTTTTTCGCAGGGCGGGGCGAGCGCGGCGACGTCGCAACGCTGACACTCGACCCCAATCGCCGGGCAGACGACCGACGCGCGCCTTGCCCCTGCACTGCCGGCCGGCGCGGCGGTCGCGACCGCCGGCCCGTCGCAATTGACGGTTGCAAAAGCGGAGATCCCCGGCAATGCTGCCGGCCGATGCCCGCCAAAACCGACCAAGACGACAGCAAGCCCGAGGACACGCCGCATTATCTCGGCCATCGCGAACGGCTGCGCGAGCGCTTCTACAGCTCGGGCGCGGATGCGCTCAGCGACTACGAGCTCCTGGAGATGGCGCTGTTTCCGGCGCTGCCGCGGCGCGACACCAAGCCGCTGGCGAAGACGCTGATCAAGATCTTCGGCTCGTTCGCCGAGGTCGTCCACGCGCCGGTGGCACGGTTGCGGGAGATCGACGGCGTCGGCGAAGCCGCCATCAACCAGCTCAAGCTGATTGCGGCGGCCGCGCACCGTGTCGCCAAGGGCGAGGTCAACAGCCGCAACGCGCTGTCGTCCTGGAACGAGGTGATCGCCTATTGCCGCACCAGCATGGCCTTTGCCGACAAGGAGCAGTTTCGCCTGCTGTTCCTCGACAAGCGCAACCAGCTCATCGCCGACGAGGTGCAGCAGACTGGCACCGTCGACCACACGCCGGTCTATCCGCGCGAGGTGGTCAAGCGCGCGCTGGAGCTGTCGGCGACCGCGTTGATCCTGGTGCACAACCATCCCTCAGGCGATCCCTCCCCCTCGCAGGCCGATATCCAGATGACCAAGGCGATCATCGACATCGCCAAGCCGCTCGGGATTGCCGTGCATGATCACATCATCGTCGGCAAGAACGGACATGCGAGTTTGCGGGGGATGCGGTTAATCTGACCTGGAGCCGAATTGCGCTTCTCGGTTGTGCTAGGAATTTGAAACAGCGTCGACACGTTGAGCGAAGATGCATGCCACGGCTGTCTAATCTGGATCGTGCAGTCATCCCTGAGGCAAAGATCGCGGGTTATCTGTTGAGCCTCCGGCACCCCGGCGGGCGCGCGAAAGCACGATTCCTTGAGGGCTTCGGGTTTCGTGCCAAGGATTGGCGCAAGCTGCGTGATGCCATCATCGTCCACGCGACGGCAAACGACATCACTGCGTTGCACCAAACTCCATTCGGCACCGGATATGAGATCGACGGCCCGCTGCCGACACCAGACGGTCGTAACCCGATCGTTCGTGTGGTATGGTTTGTGGAGACGCAGGAAACTGCTCCTCGCCTGGTGACCTTGGTACCGAGGATTGTTGCTCGATGATCGATGAACTGGACCTCGTCGTCTTGAAACGCGATTTGCCCGCGGAGCGGCTAGCTGCCGGTGATGTTGGGACCGTCGTCTTGGTGCATCGGCACGGTGAAGGCTATGAGGTTGAATTCACGACGCTGTCGGGTGACACCGTTACGGTCGTGACCCTCGATGCGGCCGACGTGCGACCGGTCGAGCCACGCGAGATCGTTCATGCGCGTGCGGTGAGGTGACTGCTGGTGGCTGGGCAAAGAGTCGAATTCTCTGTGACCGCGACCATCCCGTGCACAAATGCGGTTCGTGATGAAATCTGGGATCGGCAAACTGCGTACGGAGCAGTCGAATACGCGGGCAACCCTACCCTCGGTCAGTGTTATCCGACCTCGCGAGTGGTGCAACATTACTATCCGGCAACCGAAATCATCAAGGGTAATGTCTGGACGGGTCAGAGAGAAGAAGTTCACTTTTGGAATGCTCTGCCTACTGGCGACTGCTGGTATCACATTGACTTCAGCTGGCAGCAATTTCCCGTAGGCTCAGTTGTCCGAGACTTCGTCGTGCTCGACCGTCAACAGTTGGTTGACAGTGAGGTCACGATCCAGCGTTGTTCTCTTTTGCTGAAGCGCGTCGAGAGTTACTTGCGAAATCTGAGTGCAACCGATCCTTGGCCAGATCAAAGCCCTTAAGTCACGCCTCGATCGCAATTGGCGCCCCTTCTGCCTGCAGCTAGTCTCGGGCTCGGGTTCACGAAACACGACATCTGCTGTTGGGCCCCAAGCCGCTCGGCATCGCCGTGCACGACCACATCATCGTCGGGAAGAGCGGACATGCCAGCCAGCGCAGGATGCGTTTGATCTCGGGCTTCGAATCACGTCACAAGGGACCATGAGCGATTGGCTGCACAACCAGCCGGTGCCCTTGATGGCGCTGGTGATCTTCGGCTTCACCTATCTGCTGGCGGCAGTGGTGTTCGTCTCCGTCGCGTTGGTGGCGACGGGGGAGCGCGCGAAAGCGCTGAAGGCGATCTCGCCCGGCATGCTGCCGGTGCTCGGCATCATTTTCGGCCTGTTCGTCGCCTTCACCGCGGCCCAGGTCTGGGGTGACAGCGACCGCGCCGGCGCCGCGGTGAGCCGCGAGGCCAGCGCGCTTCGCAGCGCCGTGCTGCTCGCCGCCGGCCTGCCGGCGGAGCAGGAAGCCAAGCTGCGCGGGCTGGTGCGTGACTATGTCGAGCAGGCCGTCACGGTGGAATGGCCGGAGATGGCGCATCAGGAGGCCTCCCTGAAGGCGACGCCGCCGGCGCTCGCCGAAGCCCTGCAGCTCGTCGTCACCATGGCGCCGCAGGGTCGGGCACAGGAGACCACGCAGCACGAGATCGTCGCCGCGCTGGAGCAGGCGCTGGATGCGCGGCGGCAGCGGATCATCGTCAGCCTGGCCTCGGTCAACTCGGTGAAATGGTGGTGCCTGTATCTCCAGGCCCTGTGCGAGCTGCTGGTGATCGGCTTCGTTCATTGCGACAACCGCCTGGGATCGGCGATCGCGATGGGCCTGTTTGCGACCGGCGTCGCCACCTCGGTGCTCCTGATCGCGGCGCATGACCGCCCGTTCACCGGCCAGATATCGATCTCGCCGGAGCCGCTGCGCCAGATCATGCCGGAGGCGCCCGGCGGGACGGAATTGACCGCGCCGGCAAACAGTCTTCGGCGCTAGGCGCGCGCCAGCGCGCAGTTCAGCATCCATTGCACACCGAAGCGATCGGTGAGCTTGCCATAATAGTCGCCCCAGGGCTGGATGCCGAGCGGCGTGGTGATCGTGCCGCCTTCGGCGAGACGCGCGAACAGGTCCGTCGTTGCCTCCTGATCATCCATCGCGAGGATATGGGCAGAGCCGCGCATTGGCTCGGCGTCGTCATTGTCCGATGCATAGAAGCAGATGCCGGGGCCTTCGAACTTCGCGTGCATGATCTTGCCCCGCATCGCGGGACTCCGCAGCGGCATGCCGGGCTCGCCGTGGCGCATGATCTCGGTGACGTTGCCGAGACCGCAGGCAGCGTAGAAGGCAAGCGCCGGCTCGCACTGGGTCGTAAAAAAGAGATAGTTCGACAGGCGCATATTTCGCACTCCTCGCTTGAATTGATCAGGTCTCTGCGCAGGCGTTGAGAGCGGCCACGCGGCAGGCGGATGCTATCGCGGCGCTGACGTCTCTGTCGGCGACCGCCCGGGCCATCGTGACACCGCCGGACAGGATCGAGAGCAGCGCCCAGGCGCGTGCGCGCCTCTCCTTGCGCGACCGGCCGGGGAGCCCGTCCGCAACCGCGGCCGCCACACGCTCGATCTCGGCCTCAAAAACCGATTTGATCCCGGCATCGGCGCGCTGGACCTCCGAGGTGAGACTCTGCAAGGCACAGCTCGATCCCAGCTCGCAGATCCGCTTTTGTCCGAGATAGAAGTCGACGAACACCTCGACCCATTTGGGACCGTGCTCGGCGCGCAAATTCTCGACTCCGATACGCAGCTCCTCAAGGCCCGCCACCAGCGCAGCCTTGAATGCCTCGCCCTTGGACGAGAAGTGCCCGTAGAATGCGCCGGAGGTGACCTCGGCCTCCTTGGCGAGACCGTCGACGCCGATGCCGCCAAAACCCTGGCGGCGGAAGCCACGGCCGGCAGCCGCGACCATGCGCGCGCGGGCCTCTTCCTTGTGACCGGACTTGTATCGCACCACCGCACCTTTTTACATAACGATCGCTATTTTAATGTTGACGGCATCGCCCGCTCCGTGCGAATGCAGTCACGATCGTTATATAACGATCGCAATATTATCGCAAGCCGCGATCGCAGCCGGCGTTCGCGGCGCTCACATCACGAAGGGAGCTTCAATCATGCCGATCACCGTCGTCGCCACGGATGGCATCTTCAGTGCCGCAGCCGAGAAAACCATGTTCGCCGAGCTGACCGCCTCGTTTCTCAGGCATCACGATCTGGCAGGCAATGCGTTCATCACGCCGAACGTGATCGGCGAAATCAGCACTATCCCGAAAGGCCGGTCCTTCGCCGGCGGGACGTCGAACGACATCGTCGTGGTCGAATTGAAAGTCCCGTCCTTCGGGCTGGCGGCGCCTGCGCAAAAGGCGGGCTTCGTCAAAGAGGCCACCGATATCGCGTTCAGGGCCGCGGAGGGCCGTCATCCGCGCGAGCGTATTTTCGTCAACATGGTCTATGCGGTGGACGGCCTGTGGGGCATCGGCGGCAAGGCCTACACCAATGCCGAGCTCGGCGACGCAGTCAGCCGCGCCAGCGCTGCTTAAGGCGCAGCGATCAGACATGCAGCGATCAGCAGACATGGAGGCGCCGGCGCGTGCGAGACGGCGCCGGCGCGGTGTCGGTTCAGTAGCAGTATCGCGGATCGACCGGGACGTAGCGGCCGTCCGGGCGCTGCATGTAGCAGCCGCGCTGATACGCGTAATAGCCGGACCGGCGGCGTTCGCCTTCCGAGGCGATCGCAGCACCCGTGCCGGCGCCGACGACTGCACCGATGGCCGCGCCGCGGCCACCGCCGAGCGCGCCGCCCAAGATCGCTCCGCCCACGCCACCGATGATGGCGCCGCCGACAGCGTCCTGCGCCATCGCGTCATGGACCGGGACAGCCATCGCGACCGAGAAACAAACTGCAATTCCAAGACGTCGAAGCATCCCGAATCCTCCCATCTGATGCGGCCAGTCATAGCGTTTGAAACGATCCCGGGCCAGAATAATCGCGTGAATCCGGCTCGCTTCCGCCCTTTACGTCACAAGGCCAGCCTGTCGCGACAACCAGCTGATGCCTCAGATCGAGGGCACGGCTGGTTACGGCTCGATCCAGCGCTGCACGGATTCTGCCGTATCTGCAGGTGTCGTGTTGAAGCAGATGGCCGCCTGCGGCGCCAGGCGGTGGACGAGGTTGAGCACCTTCTCGAACAGCAGCAGCCGCTCCTTCGGCTCGCGCAGGCCCGCACCGATGACGATGCAATCGAAGCGCTCGTCGCGCAGCGCCGCCGTCACGGCAGCTTCAGCGGCCGCGTCGAGATCGATCAGGCAGCTCGTGACCTCGTAGCCGAGGCCGCGCAGGCGCAGGAGCTGCGCCTCGATATAATTGCGCACGAGCGCCGGCGTGAGCTGCGGGAACGTGCTATAATCCGCATTGCCGGGTTCGATGCCGATCGCGAGGACGCGCTTGGCCATTGCAGAATCCCTGAGCCAGACCGTCTCCGTTGCTAACGGACGGCCGCCCGGCCGGTTCCCGGATTGCGGCTGACGGCCGCGCACTCGCGCGTACATCACTGGTATTGCGTCCTTTGACCGCAATCTTTCGCGCCGCACCTGTAAGCCATTTCACATGCGCTCCGGCGATGGCCTGCCACATTTGCCGAACCACGCCCAAAGCCTGTGCCCGCAGATGGCGGCACGCGGCTCACGCCTGATTTGCACAACGAACCGATAGTTTATCAATTCGCGGGAGCGGGAGATGGTGTCATACGAAAGCCTGAAGAGTGGGTATGAGAGGAACTGGGCCAATCTCGAGATCCGGCCCGTACGTCTTGGCGAGGCCAACGCGACGGCACGCAAGGCCATCAACGGCAAGGCAACCTATCAGCAGGTCGAACGGCTGACCGGTGTGCCCTGGTACTTCGTCGCGCTCTGCCACTATCGCGAGTCCAATTTCGATTTCGACACCTATCTCGGCAACGGCGAAACGCTGAAGCGCGTGACGTGCCTCGTCCCGAAAGGGCGCGGCCCGTTCGCCTCGTTCATCGACGGCGCCGTGGACGCGCTGAGGATCCAGCACTTCGTCGGCACGCAGGACTGGTGCATCGCGCGCACGCTGTACCGGCTCGAATGCTTCAACGGCCTCGGCTATCACGCCAAGGGCGTCAACTCGCCCTATCTCTACGGCGGCTCGACCCTTTACGGACCGACCGAGGCGAGGGGCGGCAAATTCGTCGCGGACCACGTGTTCGACTCGAACCATGTCGATTCCCAGCTCGGCACCGCGGTCATCCTGCATGCGATGATGTCGCTGGATTCCTCGATCACGCTCGACGACAGCCCGTCCATTGTCCCCCGTTCCGAGCCCGACGAGGACGTGGCGTCGTCGGTGCTGCTGATGCAGCAGACCCTCAACAAGCTGGGCGCCAATCCGCCGCTCGACGAAGACGGCATCAGCGGCCCCAAGACCAAGGCGGCGGTCTCGCAATTTCAGCAACAACACGCTCTCGAGGATACCGGCCTGCTCGACGGGACCACGATCGCCGCCATCACACGCGCGGGTGTGCAGCCGGTCCAGACGGCAAACGTCGATCTCTCCCAGATCCTGAGAAGGCTGGAAGGTCTCGCGCAATTGTTGCAAGGCGCGGGCGCGTCACCAGGAGCCGCACCATCTGGCGGTACGACATCCGGTGGCACGACGGTGGCCACCAACGATCCGATCGGACTGCTCGAACGGCTGTTCTCTCTCGTCAACAAGACAGCGCCCACACCCGGAACGACCGCTCCGACCAATCCCGCCCCCGTCGACCAGTTGAAGCCGGTGCTCGACCTGCTCGGCGTCCTGCTCAACAAGGACGGCAAGCCCGTGCTCGGCCAGGTCAACGGCGCGCTTGGCGAAACCATCGGCAATCTCCTGAACGGCAAGAAGACCGCGCTCGGTATCGGCGGCTCCCTCATCACCGCGCTGCTCTCCGCGGTGACGGCAAGCCCGAACGCCGGAGGCCTTGCCGGACTGTTCGGAACGATCGCCTCCGCGGTGCCGGGCCTGAGCCAATTCGCGCTTCCGATCTCGCTGGCGCTCACGGCCTGGGGCGTGCTCGGCAAGATGGAGAAATGGGCGCAGGGCACCGCGCCGCCGCCCAAGGCGACGGCCTAGACATCTTGAACCTGGAGCGCCGCGGCGCGGCGCTCCATCAGCGCGCGTTCACGCCCATTGGTCGCAAGATGTGCGGCAGCCTCGAACGCCTGCCGCGCCTCTGCGAGCCGGCCGAGCTTTTGCAGGAAATCACCACGAACCGCCGGCAGATGATGATAGGCCGCCAGCGCCGGCGCACCGGCGATCTCGTCCAGTACGTCAAGTCCGGCTTGCGGTCCCTCGGCCATCCCGACCGCCACCGCGCGATTGAGCTCGATGATCGGCGAGCGCACCAGCCGCGCCAGCTCGGCGTAAAGCTGCGCGATGCGCGGCCAGTCGGTATCTGCGGCCGTCTCCGCCGTGGCGTGACACGCCGCGATCGCAGCCTGAAGGGCGTAAAACCGTCCCTCGCCGCCGAGCTCGCCGGCACGTCGGAGCGAGCGCAGGCCGCGCCGAATCTGCGATTGATCCCAGAGCGAGCGATCTTGGTCCATCAGCAGAATGGGGGCGCCATTCGCGTCGGTGCGCGCACGCGCCCGCCCGGCATTCAAATCCATCAGGGCGACGAGGCCGTGAACCTCGGGCTCGTCCGGGGCGAGGCCGGCGAGCACCCGGCCCATGCGCAGCGCCTCGTCGCAGAGCTGCGGCCGCAGCCATTCATCGCCACGCGCCGCGAGGTAGCCTTCGTTGAAGATCAAATAGACCACCTCCAGCACCGAGGCGAGACGCTCCGACAGGGCCTCACCGGCCGGCGTCTCGTAGGCAAGGCCGGATCCCGACAACGTTCGCTTGGCGCGGACAATGCGCTGGGAGATGGTTGCTTCCGGCACGAGATAGGCGCGCGCGATTTCGGACGTGGTCAAGCCGCAGATCATGCACAGCGCCAGCGCCGCGCGCGCCTCGCGCGACAGGATCGGGTGGCAGGCGGTGAAGACCAGCCGCAACATTTCATCATCGATGTCGTCGTCGAGGCCGGCATCGAAATCGGGCACGATCTCCTGCTCCTGCAACATGTCGCGCGCCAGCATGTCATGCTTGTCCGCAAGCATCTTGCCGCGGCGCAAGACATCGAGCGCACGGCGCCTTGCGGTCGTCATGAGCCAGGCGCCGGGATTGTCGGGCACGCCGATGCTGGGCCAGGCCTCGAGCGCCGCAACCAGCGCGTCCTGGGTCAGCTCTTCCGCAAGCGGCACGTCGCGCAGCATCCGCGACAGCGTCGCGATCAGTCGTGGCTGCACAACGCGCCAAGTTGCGTGAATCGTAGCGCGGATGATCTGATCGATGTCGGCGGCCGTCATCGCCGCCGACCGGGACAAACTGTGCTGTCCATCAGGCGTGGGCGGCCACTCCTGACCGCGAATCGACCTCGCAGGCGGTGTCCACGCCCGGCGTGGCGAAGGCCCGCAGCTCGCAGGTCCCGTCCCAGCCCGGCATGTGATCGAGATGCAGCTGCATGAATTCCTTGGCCATCGCCAGGGCTTCCACCTTGTCGCGCAGCTCGAAAATGGCGTAGCCGCCGACCACTTCCTTGGCCTCGATGAAGGGGCCATCGATGACGCTGAGCTCGCCGTCGACGATCCGCACGCGTGCGCCTGTCGCAAGCGGCATCAGGCCGCCATTGTCGATCATCCGCCCGGCCTTGATTTCCCGCTCGGATATTTTCTGCATGGCCTCCATCAGCGCCGGAGACGGGCCCTTCATCGGCTGGCTGGAGGTGACGATGTACATGAAGCGCATGCAAAACTCCTGTTGAGGCGAGACGCGGCCGGTTCGGCCGCGCGATCAGCTCGCTATTGGGATGACGATCCAGCTGGGGCCGGATCGACATGGGTGCAGGAAAAATTGCGAGAGCAGAGAATTAAGAGGCCTAATCCGCGCCTATTGGCGCAGCATGATCAGGGGATCGGCCGTATCGGGAACCCGCCGCCATTGCGCGTTGTCGTCGGCCTCGAACTGCCAGACGTCGCCCGATTTCGACATCAGGAGGATCTGGCCGCGCTCGAGCCGCCATTGCGTCGGGTTGAACTGGGCGATGGCCGCATCGCATTTCGGCTTGAGGAAGACCTGGAAATTGTCCTGCTCGGCTTCCGTATTGGTCAGCGTCAATCCGCAGATCGGCTGGCCGTTGCCGCGCACCATCGCCCAGTCGCCGATCATCTGGTCCATTGACTTGGCCATCGAGCGGGCGGCGGCGAGGTCCTGCAGGATGTAGACGCCCTCGCCCTGCCGCAGGCCTTCGAAGATGCCGGCCTCGACCTCGGTGAAGTCGATCACGGATTCACCGGTCGCATCCTGCAAGCGGACGATGTCGAGACCTTTGATGCTCCAGGCCACGATATCCTTGGTGAAGGGCAGCGCGGTCTTGCAGGCCGGCTCCAGCTCCAGCTTGAAACCCTGCGCCACGGGATCGCCCTTGATCGTGACGACGCAGGTCTTGCTGCGCTCGGTGGTCGAGAGCTCCCACTGCCCGAGCATTTCCTTCTTGAGGGTCGTCGCATCCTGCGCGCGCGCAGCGCCGATCGCAGCGACAGTGGCCACGATCAGCAATGCAACGACCCGAAGAGCGATCATCAGCGCCCCTTGAACGGCGTTTCCGCAACCGGCGTCAGCGGCGCCTTGCCGGCGAACCAGGATTTGAGGTTGTCGACCACGAGCTGGTCCATGGCGTTACGCGTCACCACGGAGGCCGAGCCGATATGCGGCAGCAGCACCACGTTCTGCATGGTCTTGAGCTCGTCCGGCACAGTGGGCTCGGCCGCGAACACGTCGAGACCGGCGGCGAGGATGGTGCCTGATTTCAGCGCCTGGACCAGCGCCGGCTCGTCGACCACCGAGCCGCGCGCCACATTGACCAGCACGCCGCGCGGGCCTAGCGCCTTGAACACCTCGGCATTGATCATCTTGTTGGTCGAGGCGCCGCCCGGCACGATCACCATCAGCGTGTCCACCGCCTTCGCCATCTCGATCAGGTCAGGATAGTGCTTGTAGGAGACGTCCTTGGACGGATTGCGGGAGTGATAGACCACCGGCACCAGCGAGGCATCGAGCCGGCGCGCAATGGCCTGGCCGATCCGGCCCATGCCGACGATGCCGACCTTGCGGTCGCGCAGCGAGCCGACGCTGAGCGGATAGTTCTGCGTCTGCCAGAGACCGGAGCGAACGTAGCGATCGGCCTTGATGAATTCGCGCACGGTCGAAATCAGCAGGCCCATCGCGACGTCGGCGACCTCCTCGGTCAGCACATCAGGCGTGTTGGTGACGATGATGTTGTGCTCGGCCGCGTATTTGGCATCGATGTGGTCGTAGCCGACCCCGAAGCTTGCCACCATCTCGATCTTGGGCAGCTGCGACAGCGAATCCTTGTCGGCGCGGACCGTGTGATAGGTCACGGCGACGCCGCGGATCTTTTCGCGGACCGCTGGCGTCAGGCGTTCGAGGTCGCCTCGCGTCTCGGCCTTGTGCACGACGAAATGATCGGAAAACCCGTTCTCGAGGATCGGCCGCACCGGCCCATAGATCAGAAGGTCGATCTTGTCGGACGAAATCGAACCGGTAGACATCAGTTTTCCTTTCCAAGCGCGCTTTCATGCCAGCGCCGTAAAACGAGGTGGGAAACTAGCGCCAGCACCCCATAGATGACAATCCCGGCCAGCGACAACAAAAGCAGCGCTGCGAACATGCGGGGTATGTTCAATCGATAGCCGGATTCCGCGATCCGGTAGGCGAGCCCGGAGCCGGCGCCTGCCGTTCCCGCCGCGATCTCGGCCACGACCGCGCCGATCAGCGACAGGCCGCCGGCGATGCGGAGGCCGCCGAGAATATAGGGCAGCGCCGCCGGCAGCTTCAGGAAGCGCAGGGTTTGCGGCGGCGAGGCGCCGTAGAGCTGGAACAGGCCAGCGAGGTTGCGGTCGACCGAATTCAGCCCGAGCGTGGTGTTGGACAGCACCGGGAAAAAGGCGACGATGAAGGCGCAGACGACGACCGCGGTCTGCTGTTCCAGATAGATCAGGAGAAGCGGCGCGATCGCGATCACCGGCGTCACCTGCAGCACGACGGCATAGGGAAACAGCGAATATTCCACCCATTTCGACTGATTGAACAGCAGCGCCAGCGCGATGCCGCCGATGCTGGCCGCGATAAAACCTTCCAGCGTCGTCAGAAGCGTGGTCGCGAGCGATTGTGACAGCACCGCCCAGTCCTTGATCAGCGTCAGAAAAATCACCGACGGCGCCGGCAGCACGTAAGGCGGGATCTCCCGGATGCGGACAACGAGCTCCCAGGCGGCAAGGCCGGCCGCGAACACGACGACGGGCAGCACGAAGCGCACCGCGCTTTGCGCAGCTGACGGCTTTGCGGTGACGGGGGCTTGCGCGTTCATAGCATCGACTGTCCCGAATAGGACGGCGCCAGCGCGGCCGACACTTTCCTGCAATAATCGGAGTAAGCGGCCGAGGTACGAAACTCCTCGCCACGCGGCTCGACAGTCTCGATGCGGATATCCGCCTGGATGCGGCCGGGCCGCGCCGTCATGACCACGACGCGCTGCGATAGATAGACGGATTCGAACACCGAATGGGTGACGAAGATGACAGTCTTGCGAAGGCTGCGCCACAGCGCGAGCAGATCGTTGTTGAGGCGAAAGCGCGTGATCTCGTCGAGCGCCGCGAACGGCTCATCCATCAGGAGGATATCAGGGTCGGTGACGAGCGCGCGCGCGAGCGACACCCGCATCTTCATCCCGCCAGACAATTCGCGTGGAAAGGCGTCGGCGAAATCGGCAAGCCCCACGCTCGCCAGCGCTGCATCGGCCCGCGCCCGCCCTTCGGCCTTCGGGACGCCGCCGAGCTTCAGGGGCAGCCGCACGTTTTCGCGCACATTGGTCCAGGGCATCAGGGTCGGCTCCTGGAACACGAAGCCGATGCCATGGCCGCTTTGCGCCGGGCCTCCATGACGTGACATTCGCACTGTGCCGGATGACACTGCGCTGAGCCCCGCAATCAGTCTCAGCGCCGTCGACTTGCCGCAGCCGGACGGACCGAGCAGCGAGATGAACTCGCCTTTGCGGACCGCAAGGTCGAGCGGACCGAGCGCCATAACGCCATTGTCATAGGTCTTCGTTACGCCGCGCAGGCTGACGGCGAGAGCCGTCAGGCTGGCCTCGACCGTGGGCGAAGTTTTGCTCTCTACCATCGATCGGTGGCTGTGATGTGGGGGGACCGAGCTGCAACCTGCACCTCTCCCCACCGGGGAGAGGTCGCGCCGAAGGCGCGGGTGAGGGGGCTCAGGTCCCACGAGGGTACACATCCCCTCACCCGGATCGCATCTGTCGATGCGATCCGATCTCTCCCTACGGGAGAGGTGAACTGCGCCGCGGCATGGTGGTCTAACTCAAGCATACGGTTACGGCTTGGCGGGGCGCAGCTCGACACCGACGCCCTTGTTGACGAAGCGCAGCGTGTAGGACTTGCGGAAGTCGAGATCGCCCTTCACGACGCCGGCCTTCACCATCTTGTTGAAGAATGAGGTGTAGCGATCGTCGCTCATCGCGCCGATGCCGTTCTTCAGGCTGTCGCCGGAATCGACGATGCCGTATTCCTTCATCTTGGAGACGGAATAGGCGAGCAGCTCGTCGGTCATCTCCGGATTGAGCGTCTTGATCATGGCATTGCCGGCGGAATTGTCGCCGTAGATGTAATTGTACCAGCCGATCATGGAGGCATCGACGAAGCGCTGCACCAGATCCGCCTTCTTCTCGACCAGGTCGCGGCGGGTCTCGATCAGGGTCGAATAGGTGTTGAAGCCGGCATCGGCGAGCAGGATGACGTTGGGCTTGAAGCCCGCCGCCTTCTCGACCGCGAAAGGCTCGGAGGTCAGATAGCCCTGCATCGCGCTCTTGGGGTTGGCGATGAAGGGCTGCGGATTGAAATTATACGGCCGGACGTTCTTCTCGCTGAAACCATATTCGGACTTCAGCCACTGGAAGTAGCTTCCCATGCCCTCCTTGGAGACGAACAGCGTCAGCGGCTTGAGATCCTCGATCTTGCTGACCTTCGCATCCGGCTGCGTCAGCAACACCTGCGGGTCCTTCTGGAAGATCGCGGCGATGGTCACGACGGGAACGTTGTTGGCGACCGCGTCGAACGACATCAGGGTGTTCGCGGCCATGAAGAAATCGATCTTGCCGGCGATCAGCAGCATCCGGTTGTTCTCGTTGGGCCCGCCCGGAACGATGGTGACGTCGAGCCCATATTTCTTGTAAGTGCCGTCGGCGACCGCCTGGAAGAAGCCGCCATGCTCGGCCTCGGCGACCCAGTTGGTGCCGAAGGTGACCTTGTCCAGGGTTTCCGCGCGCGCCGGCAGGATCGACACGACCGCGGCCAGCAGGCCGATCGTTAACGCTCGCCGCAGATGGGAAGGGCTCATGATGCACTCCGTCGATCGAGTCTGGCCGATATGAAAACAACGCGATAAAACCGCAAGACATTCGGGGACGCGAACCGGCCAGGCCCGCGTCCCCTTCATCGCACCAAACTACGTGACAAATTCGGGCAAAGAAACCTTGATGACGCCTTCGCGCGACTGGACCGAGATCCGCTGGGCCGATGCCGCTCCCGCGGACGTATCGCGCTGGATCGCGGTGCTGCCGCTGGCGGCGACCGAGCAGCACGGCCCGCATCTGCCGCTCGAGACCGACGTGCTGATCGCAGACGCCTATCTTGCGCGCGTGCAGGAGGTGCTGCCCGCGACCATTCCCGCGACGTTCCTGCCGGTCGAACCCATCGGCATTTCCACCGAGCATATCGACTATCCGGGCACGCAGACGCTACCGACCGAGGTGGCGCTGAAGCGCTGGACAGCGATCGGCGAGGACGTCGCGCGACGCGGCATGAAAAAGCTCGTCATCATCACCAGCCATGGTGGCAACAGCGCGGCCATGATGCTAATCGCCCAGGATCTTCGCGCGCATCAAAAACTATTTGTGGTGACGACGTCATGGTCGCGCCTGTCTGGCGCGAAAAAACTGTTCCCGGCCGATGAAGTGCGCCACGGCATTCATGGTGGCGCGGTCGAGACCTCGATCATGCTGGCGCGCTATCCCGACCAGGTGCGCGCCAATGCGATCGCGGATTTCCCCGCGAGCAGCGTCGCGATGGAGAAACAATATCGCTGGCTCTCGACGCAGCGGCCCGCGCCTTTTGCCTGGCAGGCGCAGGATCTCAACGTTAGCGGCGCCGTCGGTGACGCGACGTTGGCCGTAGCCGAGAAGGGCGAGCAGCTCATCGACCAGGGCGCGCGCGCCTTCTGTGAACTGCTGACTGAAGTCGATAACTTCGACGTGAACAGGCTCGCCAAAGGCCCCCTCGGCTAGCTCACATCTATCTGAAATCATTCGGGAAAGCGCTAGATTCCCAGGCCGCCTGAGGCGCTTTCGAACCGGTTCCGGCAAGTCTCCGTCCAATTGGGCACGCGGACCACAACGGACCGCCTCAACCCGGATGGAGTTTCACATGTCGATCAAGACCAAGATTGCCGCCGTCGCTCTCGCTGCCCTCACCGTCACCGCCGGCGTCGCGTCCACCACGTCGACGGCTCAAGCCAAGCCGCTCGGCTGGGGCTGGGGTGTCGGCGCTGGCATCGCCACCGCCGCCATCGTCAGCACCGCGATCGCTGCCGGCAACCAGCCCTATTACAACGGCTATCACCGCTGCGGCTGGGTCGCCCAGTACAACGCTTACGGCCAGTTCGTCGGCAACGTTCGTACTTGCTACTGATTTAAGGCTCTGAGGCCGATCTTACGTGGATCCTGCGTCCGACACGGGCGCCTCATCCACCCCGTGTCGTGCCCCCGACCCCGCCCGGCTGTCCCCCCGGGCGGGGTCATCCTTTTTGAAGACCGGGACTTTGTTGCAGTCGCGTCACATAACGGTGCGAACCAACCACTGCGACACTCTGCACTAGTTGCTATTGCGACTTATTAGCAATAAGGTTCGCAACAAGCGCAGGGGCTTGGCAAGACCTTGGGGTGAAACGCATCGAAACGAGCTCGTCTCGTCCGGTCGCATGAACAGCCAAGACTCTGATGACAAGAGCACCGCGAATCGGCAGGGATGTCGGCAGCGGTTGGGGCACAGTCGCGTCTGGGGGCGTAGGTTTTGACGTTGAGAGGTCACCGACATCGGTATTTGCGGAGGGCCACGGCGCTCGTCTCGGGCGTGCTCGTGTTTCCGGGTGCCAGCTTCGCTGCCGACCTGCCACTGAAGGCGCGCACTGCGAAAACAGTCTACGAGTGGACCGGCTTCTATGTCGGCGGCCACTTCGGCTACGGCGACGCGAGCTTCGGACCCGGCACCAATCCGTTGCCCGAGCAAGGCGTCGTCCTGCCCCACAGCGCAACCGGGCTCAGCGGGGGCTATCAGCTCGGCTACAACCGCCAGCTCGCCAACCGAATCGTGCTTGGAATCGAGGCGGACTCCACGTTCACCGGCACGCGCGATATCGTCGCGCATGAACGATCGCCGACTCCGTTCAACACCACACTCGACTATGTCGGCACCGTGCGCGGCCGCATCGGTTATGCCTTCGACCGCTTCATGCCCTTCGTCACCGGCGGCTTCACCTGGGGCCACACGCATATCAACGTCAACGATGCCGACGGAGTCTCCGAGCTATTTCCGGTCGGAAAGTATCAGACCGGGTGGACCGCAGGCCTCGGCCTTGAATTCGCTGTCAGCGGCAATTGGACCGCGAAGGCCGAGTACGATTACGTCGCGCTGTCGCGGCGAACCTACGATCTCAGCGGCTTTGGCCTCGGCAATGTCGATGTCGAACCGCGCGCTCACCTGTTCAAGCTCGGCCTGAACTACCAGTTTGGCGATACGCCCTGGATGGCGCCCATCAACGGCAAGACGAAGTTGCCGGAGTCCAGCGACTGGAACGTTCACGCGCAGACGACCGTGCTGCCGCAGGGCTACGGGCCGATCCACTCGCCCTATGCCACTCCTCAAAGCCTGCCGGGCAGTGGCCAGTTTCAGGCGACATGGACCACGACGGCTTTCCTGGGTGCGCGTTTGTGGGACGGCGGCGAGTTCTATTTCAATCCCGAGCTGGCGCAGGGTTTTGGCATCAATGGCACGCTCGGGCTCGCCGGTTTCCCCAACGGCGAGGCGCAGAAGGCCGGCGCGGCGTTCCCGAAAATCCGCGCGCAGCGCTACTACTTCAAGCAGACTTTTGGTCTTGGCGGCGAGCAGGAAGAAGTTCCCGACGCTCCGAACCAGCTGGCCGGCAAGCGCGATATCGACCGCGTCACGCTGATCGTTGGCCGCTTCGCCGTGGGCGATTTCTTCGACGGCAATTCCTACGCCAAGGATCCGCGCGCGGACTTCATGAACTGGGCGATGTGGGCCTCGGCCGCCTATGATTTTCCCGCCGACCTGCCCGGCTATACGCGCGGTGCCGTGGTCGAGCTCAATCGCAAGGACTGGGCCGTCCGCGGCGGACTGTTCCAGGTCCCCGATGCACCCAACAGTGATACGCTGGTCTACAAGACGGGCGGCGCGGTCGTCGAGTTCGAGGAGCGCCATTCGATCTTCGAGCAGCCCGGCAAGCTGCGTGTCGGCGTCTTCGCCAACAGCGGCAATACCGCGAACTATCGCGACGTGGTGGCGCTGGCCGCGGCCAATCCCGCGCTGGACATCAACGACATCGCGGTTGCGAACCGGCGCGACCGCTCCAAATACGGCTTCTACGTCAATCTCGAGCAGCAGCTCGTCAACGACGTCGGACTGTTCGTCCGCGCCAGCTGGAACGACGGCCAGAACCAGATCCTCTCCTTCACCGACATCGACCGCTGCCTGTCGGGCGGCCTGTCGATCAAGGGCAGCCGCTGGGGACGTGCGGACGACACGGTCGGCATCGGCGGCGCCATCAACGGCCTGTCGGCCGCGCATCGCGACTTCCTCGCCGCCGGCGGCACGGGTCTGCTGATCGGCGACGGCCAGCTCAACTATCGCACCGAACGCATTCTCGAGGCCTACTACGCCTATTCGGTGATCAAGGGCGTGACGCTGACCGCCGACTATCAGCTCGTGGTCAATCCCGCCTACAACGCGGACCGCGGTCCGGTCTCGATTGTTTCCGGCCGTCTGCACGCCGAGTTCTGAGCCTCAAGCCCAGTTCCAGCCCGGTGCGACAATTTGGGCGGAACCGGCAAATCGCGTGTCGAGTTCATATATGGTGCACTCGGGCCGGCGTCCGCCGGACCCGATTCTCCATTTCATTGCGCAAAATGCTGTCCGTCGAACTTCTCATCGTCGTCGTCCTGATCGTCATCAACGGTCTGCTCTCCATGTCGGAGCTCGCCGTGGTCTCGTCCCGCCCCGCCAGGCTGTCGCTGCTCGCCGCCAAGGGCGTGCGCGGTGCCGAGCGCGCGCTGCGGCTTGCGGCCGACCCCGGAAAATTCCTGTCGACGGTGCAGATCGGCATCACGCTGGTCGGCGTGCTCTCGGGTGCGTTCTCGGGCGCGACGCTTGGGCAGCGGCTGACGCAATGGCTGATGGAGCTCGGCCTGTCGTCGGGTGTCGCCGACATCGTCGGCGTCGGCATCGTCGTCACGCTCATCACCTATGCGACCCTGATCGTCGGCGAGCTGGTGCCGAAGCAGGTGGCGCTGCGCGACCCTGAAAGCATCGCGGTCAAGGTCGCGCCGGCGATGGACGTGCTTGCGAAGGTCTCGCTGCCGCTCGTCTTCCTGCTCGACGTCTCGGGCAAGCTGATCCTCACGCTGCTCGGCCGCGGCGGCAAGGCCGAGGAGAAGGTGTCGGAGGACGAGATCCATCATCTCGTCAGCGAAGCCGAGAGCGCGGGCGTGCTGGAGTCGGGCGAAAAGGAGATGATCGCGGGCGTGATGCGGCTCGGCGACCGGCCGGTCGGCGCGATCATGACGCCGCGTACGGAGGTCAACGAGATCGACCTGCGCGATCCACCGGAGACCATTCAAGCGACCATCGCAAAGAGCCCGCATTCGCGCTTTCCTGTCTCGGACGGCGATCGCGACAAGCCGATCGGCGTGCTTCAGGCCAAGGACCTGCTGGTCGCCTACATGAACGAACGCACGCCGGATCTGCGCGCGCTTGTTCGCGAGGCGCCGGGGATTCCCGCGTCAGCAGACGCCCGCGATGTGCTGGCGATCCTGAAAGCTGCTCCGGTTCATGTCGGCCTTGTCTATGACGAATACGGCGCCTTCGAGGGCGTGGTGACGACGGCCGACATCCTCGAGTCGATCGTCGGCGCCTTCCATTCCGAAGAAGGCCCGCCGGAGCCGGCCTATGTCAGACGCGCGGACGACACACTCCTCGTCTCAGGCTGGATGCCCGTCGACGAGTTCGGCGAGCTTCTCAGCGTCGAGCTGCCGCCGCATCACCGCTACAACACGGTGGCAGGCCTCGTGCTGCAGCAATTCACAGTGCTGCCCAATGTCGGCGACGCCTTCGACTTCGCCGGCTGGCACATCGAGGTGGTCGATCTCGACGGCAGGAGGATCGACAAGATTTTGGCGAGCCGGCTCGGTGAAGTCGTGACGGGGTGAGCGAACGGTGATGTGCTAGAACGCAGGACGGCGCATCAAGCTCCACTCGTCGTCCCGGCGAAGGCCGGGACCCATAACCACAAAATTGAATTTTGCGAAGTCTGGTAGTTGCGCGGTACTGCTGCCTGCGCATGCTCGATAAATCACGCGGTATGGGTCCCGGCCTTCGCCGGGACGACGCCGAATCTGTTGCGCGAGCTCGCGCCAAACCCTCACCCGAACCGCACCCCGATCCGCTTTTCCTTGCGCCACACCACGGTGCAGGGCAGATGCGCTCCGTCGGCCTTGACGGACAGGGTGAAGTGCTCGGGAATTCCGACCGGGCTGGTGACATCCAGCGCCGCGCCGATGTCCGAAAAATTGCGGACGGTGCAGTCGATCGCGCCGCCGCCGAACTTGATGGTTCCGGCTTTCAATACACGATGCCTAGTTTTGTCACGCCGTTCATCCATGGGGCCAATTTACACCCAAAGCTGACACAGACGTTAAAGCGCTACCCTACCCTTCACAAATTTCGCGCCGCCGCAGGAGCAGGCGGATCATCCGGTGGGCCGGGCGCTCACAGCGCCGGCTGAAACGAATCCGTCCGCGCCATCCGCCAGGCGTCGCGAAACCGAGGGTCTTCCGTGCCTTCGAGCAGCTCGCCCCGGCGCAGCGGCGGATAGAGCTGAGCGAAGGATTGCACATGAGTCGTCGATGTCCGCTGGCTGAAGTGGATCGGGCGCAGTTGCTGCGGATGCTCGAGGCCCGCCGCGGCGATCAACTCGGTCAGCGAGTGCAACGTCGCGTGGTGATAATTGTGCACGCGGTCGATCTTGAGCGGCACATACAGCGCGCGCGCCCGCGTCGGGTCCTGGGTCGCAACCCCGGTCGGGCAGCGGTCGGTGTGGCAACTCAGCGACTGGATGCAGCCGAGCGAGAACATGAAGCCGCGCGCCGAATTGCACCAGTCGGCGCCGATCGCCATCGCGCGCGCCATGTCGAAAGCGGTGGCGATCTTGCCGGACGCACCGAGCTTGATGCGATCGCGCGCATTGATGCCGACCAGCGCGTTGTGGACGAAATTGACGCCTTCGCGCATCGGCATGCCCAGGTGATCCATGAACTCCAGCGGCGCGGCACCGGTGCCGCCCTCGTTGCCGTCGACGACGATGAAGTCCGGATAGATCCCGGTTTCCAGCATCGCCTTGCAGATCGCCAGAAACTCCCAGGGATGGCCGATGCAGAGCTTGAAGCCGGCCGGCTTGCCACCGGAGAGCTTTCGCATCTCGGCGATGAACTGCATCATGCCTGTCGGCGTGGAGAAGGCGCGGTGCGAGGCCGGCGATATGCAGTCCTCGCCCATCGAGACGCCGCGGATCTTGGAGATCTCCTCGGAGACTTTCGCCGCCGGCAGCACGCCGCCATGACCGGGCTTGGCGCCCTGGCTGATCTTCAGCTCGACCATCTTGATCTGGTCCTGGCTCGCGACCCGCGCGAACGCATCGGGATCGAAGGTGCCGTCGAGATGGCGGCATCCGAAATAGCCGGAGCCGATTTCCCAGATGATGTCGCCGCCCATCTCGGCGTGATAGGGGCTGAAGCCGCCCTCGCCGGTGTCATGGGCGAAGCCGCCCTTCTTGGCGCCGGCATTGAGCGCCCGCACCGCGTTCGGGCTGAGCGCGCCAAAGCTCATCGCCGAGATGTTGAACACCGAGGCCGAATAGGGCTTTGCGCAATCCGGCCCCCCGATGGTGACGCGAAACTTCTGCTCGGCATGCGCTTTCGGCGACACCGAGTGATGCATCCACTCATAGCCCTCGCGATAGACGTCCTCCTGGGTGCCGAACGGACGCTTGTCGAGCTGCATCTTGGCGCGCTGATAGACCACCGCGCGAATGTCGCGCGAGAACGGCATGCCGTCCTTCTCGCTCTCGAAGAAATACTGCCGCATCTCCGGCCTGATCTCTTCGAGCAGAAAGCGGATGTGCGCCGAGATCGGGTAGTTGCGCAGAACCGCATGGCCCTTTTGCATGAGATCGCGGACGCCGAGAACCGTCAGCGCGCCGAAGATCGCAATCGGGATCAGGAGGATGCCGAAGATCTTGCGGTCGGCGATGCCGATGCCGATCAGGAGCGCGGTGACGACCGCGCAGATCGTCAGGATGATGAAGCGCGGAGAGAAAGGAAGCAGCAGCGTTTCCATCATCCCCTCTTCCGCCAGCGGCAGGCGCTTGGGTGATGGGGGGTTGGGCGCTTCCTGCATGTTGTTGTCGGCCACGATTCCCATCCTCTCGCCAGCATGAGGCGATACGATACGCCTGCGCCTGTCATACGGATATGACGTGGCGCTTGTTTCAGGCTAGCGAATTTGACCGGGACAAATCAATCAGCCCGATGGGCGGGCTGCTGCAATGCAGCATAGGTAAGGATGGAAAGCGGCCGCAGTTGACCTGTCCATCCCGGGCAAGCGTAAGCGCAGACCCGGGACCAAAGGACTCTGGGCTGGGAGAGCAGATGGTGGCAGCGAACCGCGCTTACCGCTCGACGAACGCCTTCTCGATCACGAAATGGCCGGGCTTGTTGCCGGAGCCTTCGATGAAATCGCGGCCTTCGAACATCACCTTGAGCTCTTCGAGCATCGCCGGGCTGCCGCACATCATGACGCGGTCGGTTGCGATGTCGAGCGGGCCCTGGCCGATGTCGTTGAAGATCTGCCCGGAGTTGATGAGGTCGGTAATGCGGCCGCGATTGCGGAACGGCTCGCGGGTCACGGTCGGATAATAGATCAGCTTGTCCGCGAGCAGCTCGCCGAACAGCTCGTCCTCGCGCAAATTCGCGACGAGCTTCTCGCCGTAAGCGAGCTCGGAGACCTGGCGGCAGCCGTGGACCAGCACGATGCTCTCGAACTGGTCATAGACCTCGGGGTCCTTGATCAGGCTCGCGAACGGCGCGAGGCCGGTGCCGGTCGAGAGCAGCATCAGCCGCTTGCCGGGAATGAGGTTGTCGGTGATCAACGTGCCGGTCGCCTTGCGCCCGACCAGGATGATGTCGCCTTCCTTGATCTTCTGCAGGCGCGAGGTCAGCGGACCGTCCTGCACCTTGATCGAGAAGAACTCGAGCTCTTCCTCGTGATTGGCGCTGGCCATGCTGTAGGCACGCAACAGCGGCCGGCCGTCGACCTCGAGGCCGATCATCGCGAACTGGCCGTTCTGGAAGCGGAAGCCGGTGTCGCGCGTGGCGCGGAAGCTGAACAGCGTGTCGGTCCAGTGCTGGACGGAAAGAACCTTCTCTCGGTAAAACGCGCTCATGATTTTCGATATTCCGAATAATTGCGGTTTTAGGGCAAAAGCGTTGCCCGGCCCTGAAAACGGGCGGACACCATTGCCATGGCGGAGGATTTCGCGTGTGTGATCTACGCCATTGAGACCAATAATCAACCTCGTTCCGGATACAATTGATGCCGGTCAAAGCGGCATTTGCGGCGGAAATGGCCACATCATTAACGGATCTGCTGTTCGAGGCGTGTAGAGGGCAATTTCTTTTCCCTTTCAGGCGCGAAAGCAGCACTTAATTTCCATCCAGCTCGCGAGAATTTCATTAAGAATAGCTCTGACTTTCATCCCCGGTTTGGCGCCGTTTCCCGCATTTTTGCGGCTTTTGGCGACAGGAACGATCAGGACAAGCGACTGAACACATGGCGGCAAGCGGCGAGCGGATATTCGTCCAGTCGATCAGGAGCTATGGCGGCCGCCATGGCATCGACGTCGATGTCCGCGCCGGCGGCTGGCTGATCGCGATGCGCCGTGGCGAGATGCGCCGCTTCGCCTTCGGCTACGACATCGGCCTCAACGGCGCGATCGCGCATCGCCTCGCCAACGACAAATCGGCAACCGCCGAGGCGCTGTCGCTTCAGGGCGTGCCCTGCATTCCGCATCACCTCTTCCTCAACCCGAAGCTGGGCGAGAAGGTTGTTGGCGTCGCCTGGCGAGAGACCATGCTGGGGCTGCTTCACGACAATCCGCAAGGCGTGGTGGTGAAGCCCAACGAGGGGACGTCAGGACGATCGGTCTTCAGGGTGACGACGGAGATGGAGCTCGACCACGCGGCTGGCGAAGTCTTCTCGATGAGCACAGGGCTGGTGATCTCGCCTTATGTCGAGATCGAGGACGAGGTCCGCGTGATCCTGCTCGATGAGGTGCCCTTCGTCGTCTACAGCAAGCAGCGCGGCTCGGATTGGCGTCACAATCTCGATGCCGGCGCAAAGCCCGTGCTGCTGGAGGACGGCGAGGTCCGCACGGCGTGCGTGAAGCTCGCGACCAGCGCGGCGAGCGCTATCGGAATCGTCTTTGCGTCAATTGACGTGGTGCGCGTGGATGGCGCCTGGCGCGTGCTGGAGATCAATTCCGGCGTGATGATGGAGGCGCTGGCGAAGCTGCATCCGGAACTGGTGCAGGCGACATATGACTCGGCGCTGGACCGGGTGTTTGGAAGAAAATAGTAGCCGCGAACTCGCTGCACCCTCCCCTGGAGGGGGAGGGTCGGCTCACGTTGAGCGCAGCGAAATGTGCGACGGGGTGGAGTGACGGTCTCGCCGCATCCAACAGTGCCCGTGGGGAGAGATCATCCCACCCCGCCCGCGCTTCGCGCGAGCGACCCTCCCCCTCCAGGGGAGGGTGAGAAGATCGCCGCTAGTTATTCGCGCTCGCCGAATCGTCCATCGCTTTAAACGCTTCTTCCAGTTGCAGCGAGATCGGCACGTTCATTTTCTCGCCGGTCGGCATGCGTGCGATGAACCATTTGTTGTAGAGCGGCACGAGGTCATGGTTGGAGCCGAGCTTGCGGAAGGTGCGGTCGACGACGGCCGCGAGTTGCGGATCGCCCTTGCGGAACATGATGCCGTAGGGATCGTAGGACAGATAGTCGCCGGTGACGCGGAATTTGTCTTGCGATTTGTGGCGCACGATCAGGCCCGACAGCAAGATGTCGTCGGTCGCGAACGCGTCGGCCTTGCCGTCGACCAGCATCTGGTATGACTGCTCGTGATCGGCGCCGACGACGATGTTCAACCCGAGCGACGACTTCTTGTCGGCCGCCTGGACCGCCTGCTCGTTGGTGGTGCCCTTCGTCACCACGATGGTCTTGCCCTTCAGGTCCGTCAGCGACTGGACCTTGGAGGCCTTCGGCACCATCAACTTGGTGCCGGCAACGAACATCAGCGGCGAGAAGGCAACACGTTTGCCGCGCTCGGAATTGGCCGTGGTCGAGCCGCATTCCAGATCGATCTTGTTCTGAAGCACGGCGTCGATGCGGTCGTCCGAGGTAACCTTGACGTAGTCGATCTTCAGATTGGCGTCGTCGACCTCGACGCCGATCTCCTCGACGATGGCCTCGCACAATTCGAGGCTGTACCCGATCGGGCGGTTGGCCTGGTCGAGGAAGGAGAACGGCGGCGAGCTCTCGCGATAGCCGAGCCGCACGGTGTGACTGCTCTTGATGGCTGACAGCGTCGGGCTAAGCCCTTCGCTGCCGCCGGTCTGGGCGGAGGCGCTGGTTGCCAGCAAACACGCTGCCAGCAACAGACCGCCCGAAATCGCTGTCAAAGGGCGCATGACCCACTCCCGTCAGTGGCCGGCCATCGCGGGCACTTCGCCAGGCACCATGTCGCCCGGCACGACATCGCCCGGCCCCATCGCATGCTCGGGCCCGAGCTCGCCTTCCCATTTCGCGACCACGGCGGTGGCGAGCGAGTTGCCGATCACGTTGGTTGCGCTGCGGCCCATGTCGAGGAAGGTGTCGATTCCCATGATCATCAACAACCCAGCCTCGGGGATGCCGAACTGCGACAGCGTCGAGGCGATCACCACGAGGGAGGCGCGCGGCACGCCCGCGACGCCCTTGGACGTGATCATCAACGTCGCGAGCATCGCAAGCTGGGTCGAGAGCGACATCTCGATGTGATAGGTCTGCGCGATGAAGATGCTGGCGAAGGTGCAGTACATCATCGTGCCGTCGAGATTGAAGGAATAACCGAGCGGCAGCACGAAGCTCGAGATCCGCGACGAGGCGCCGAAGCGGTTGAGGCCTTCGAGCGTCTTGGGATAGGCCGCTTCCGAGCTCGCGGTGGAGAACGCGATCATCAACGGCTCGCGGATCAGCCTCAGGAGATGGCCGTAGCGCGGCCCGATCACGACGAAGCCGACGATCACCAGGATGCCCCAGAGGATGAACAGCGACAGATAGAAGCCGCCCATGAAGACGATGAGCTTCCAGAGCACCAGCAGGCCGTTCTTGGCAACCGTCGCGGTGATGGCGGCCCAGACCGCGATCGGCGCGAACAGCATGACGTAGCTCGTCACCTTCAGCATGATGTGGCCGAGATCGTCGATCAACGCCAGGATCTGCTTGGAGCGCTCGGGCAACGCGCCCATCGCCACCGAGAAGAAGACCGCGAAGATCACGATCTGGAGGATTTCATTCTGGGCCATCGCGTCCGCGATCGAGGTCGGGATCAGATGGGTGAGGAATTTTTCGATCGAGAAGGCCGAGACCGGCAAGCCCGTCGACTGAGCCTTGTCCGGTAACGTGCCGGGGAAGTTGGCGCCGGGCTGGAGCAGATTGACCATCACGAGGCCGAGCAGCAGCGAAACGAAGGAGGCGCTGACGAACCAGCCCATGGTCTTGGCAAAGATCCGCCCGAGCCTTGAGCCACTGCCCATATGCGCGATGCCGCCGACCAGGGTCGCAAACACCAGCGGCGCGATGATCATTTTGATCAGGCGCAGGAAGATCACGGCGATCAGGTTGATGGACGAGGCCAAGTCGCCCCGCGTGTCGGGCAGGAAGTTATAGATCGCCGAGCCCATGATGATGCCGAGCACCATCGCCGCCAGAATGTATTGCGTAAATCTATTCGACATTGAATACCCCCACGACATCGGCTGGTTCATGATGTCGCAGATATGACGACTACGCAACACGCTTTGCGTGCGGTCGCTTGGGGCGATGTTCCCGTTGCGAAACTGAACGCGGCGATCTAGCCTTCATGCAGCGCACAACGAATGCGGCCTGCATGTTTTGTTTGCGGCAACTGCATCAATAATCGTCAAACAATCGGAGAGGGAACGCCATGACCGGCAGCATCAATCGCCAAATTCTTCTGGTTGAAAAGCCCAGCGGCAAGCTCGGCCTCGAGCATTTCAAGATGGTCGAGAGCGCGCTTCCGGATACGAAGGACGGCGAGGCCTTGCTGCGCGTGCGTTACATCTCGCTCGATGCCGCCAACCGCGCCTGGATGCACGGGGCGACTTATCGTTCAGCCGTGGAGGCGAACAGCGTAATGGCCGGCGGCGCCATTGCCGAGGTCGTCAGCTCGAAGGCGCCGGAGCTTGCGCCCGGCGACATCGTGTTCGGCGACACCGGCTGGCAGGAGTTTGCTGCAGTGCCCGCAAAGCATTTGACGAAGATGCCGAAGCTCGAGCCGATGACGCATCTGCTCAGCGTGTTCGGCATCGCCGGCCTCACCGCCTATTTCGGCCTGCTGGAGATCGGCAAGCCCAAGGACGGCGAGACCGTCGTGGTCTCGGCGGCTGCGGGCTCGGTCGGTTCGATCGTCGGACAGATCGCCAAGATCAAAGGATGCCGCGTCATCGGCATCGCCGGCGGCGCGGACAAGTGCCACTGGCTGACCTCCGAGCTCGGCTTCGATGCCGCCGTCGACTACAAGGACGGCGCGGTGTTCAAGGCGCTGCGCGCCGCCGCGCCGAAGGGCATCGACGTCTATTTCGATAATGTCGGCGGCGACATTCTCGAGGCCTGCATCCCGCAGATGAACAATTACGGCCGCATCGCCTGTTGCGGTGCGATCTCGCAATATGATGGCGCGCCGTCGGCGCATGGCCCGCGCGGCGTGCCTGGCCTGATCGTCGTGAAGCGGCTCGTCATGCAGGGCTTCATCGTGATGGACTACATGAAGGAGAGCCAGCGCGCGCTCGCCGATCTCCAGGCCTGGGTCAAGTCTGGCAAGTTGAAGGTGCAGGAAGATATCATCGATGGATTGCAGAACACGCCGAACGCGCTGATCGGATTGCTTGCGGGCGAGAACCGTGGCAAGCGCATGGTGGAACTCTGACGACGTCTTGTTTGAGCATGATCCTTTCGGAAAACCGCTGCACACTTTTCCGGATCATGCTCTAAGTTACGTCGCAATTTCACGCGTATTATCTACTTGCGGTAGTGGCCAAAGCGGCCAAGGATGCTGCACGCGACATCACCCGCGACGATTGTTTGCATCACTTTTATGAAAGCGTCGGCGTTACGGACAGGGCAGGAATTCACTCAAATGTTCAACTCGTTGAAACATGCATCAACGCGTCACGCGTTGTTCGCCGCAGCACTCTTCGCAACTGCAACAAGCGCGTTCGCGCAAGCACCGACCGAGGCTCAGAAGAGCGCCATACGCTCCGCATGCCGCTCGGATTTCATCGCCCACTGCTCGAGCGTGACGCCCGGCGGCGTCGAAGCGTATCAATGTTTGCAGAGCCACATGTCGAGCCTGTCGTCGGGATGCCAGACGGCAGTTCGCGCGGTCGAGCCGGCTGCAACCCCGAAGACCGAGGCGGCGCCCGCCAAATCTGAGCCGGCTAGATCTGAACCTGCCAAATCTGAACCTGCAAAGACTGAGGCAGCGCCAGCAGCCGAGCCTGCGGCGAAGCCGGCTGCAGGATCCGCTCCGAAGGCGGCGGCGGCAAAGCAGCCGAGCAGCACACAAGTTGCTGCGGTCAAGGGCGCGTGCCGCGCCGATTATCCCAAGGTTTGCGCCAGCGTGCCGCCGGGCGGCGCTCCCGCGCTCGAATGCCTGGAGAAGAACAAGGCCAAGGTTTCGGCGGCTTGCGCGAAAGCCGTGACCGCTGCGGCCGGTGGCGGCGGCGCGACGGCGGCGCCAGCAGGCGGTGCCGCACCCGCTGCCGGAGCAGCGCCGGCGGCCGCTCCCGCCGCGATCGTTCTGCGTCCGCTGCGGCCGCGCGAAGAGCTGTTCATCGTCCGCTCCGCCTGCGGCGCCGACATCCGCACGCTCTGCGCCGGCGTCCAGCCCGGTGGCGGCCGCATCGTGCAGTGTATCACCAGCAACGCGGCGTCGCTGTCGCCGGGCTGCAAGGACGTGCTTGCGCCGTTCGCCGCACGATAAGCAGCACGCAGCCATCGATAGTGGCGGCGCGCGTGAATTTTCGCGCGCCTCTCGCGACTAACCTTTTGAGGACAACTGATTTCAATCACGACAAGACCGGGAGAAAGACATGCGTGCATTCCTGCTCATCGCTTCCGCGCTGCTCGCCTTCGCGGCAACCATGACCTTTGAGGCCTCCGATGCCAACGCGGTGGTGTGCGCCCGCGGCGTCTACCGCGCCGGTTGCGCCGGACCGAACGCGGCCGTCGTCGTTCGCAAGCCCGCGCCGGTAGTCCGTTGTACCAGGGTGCTGGTGAACGGGGTCTATGTGAAGCGCTGCGTCTGATGCGCGGGTAGTCAATCCGGCGCAGTTTGGCTATGGTTCGCAACTGACGGTTTCGGGCACGCGCAAAGCGGGTGCCCGCAGCCGTGCTGCGGCGCACCTCGCTTGCCGATAATTCCGCTGGCATGGGAGACCGGAGCCCATTAGTCTACCCTGAGATAGTAAGTATACTGTCAATTAGGGAGGCAGAATTTGCGGATCGCCGTGATTGGCGGGGGGCCCGGTGGGCTCTACTTCGCCTATCTCTGGAAGAAGCGTCACCCCGAGGATCAAGTCGACCTGTTCGAACAGAACCCGGCCGACGCGACCTGGGGCTTTGGCGTCGTGTTCTCCGACCAGGCCCTCGAGTTCCTGCGCGCCGACGACCCTGAGACTGTCGATGCGATCGCGCCGCATATGGAGAGCTGGGAGAACATCACGCTGAACCAAGGCGGCGACAGCGTCGCCATCGATGGCGTCGGCTTTTCCTCGATCGGACGGCTCGAGCTCCTGCAATTCCTGCAGCAGCGCGCGCTCGATGCTGGCGTCACCCCGCGTTTCGACAGCCAGATCCACGCGATCGACCAGCTCAACGGCCACGATCTGATCGTCGCCGCCGACGGTTTGAACTCGCTGGTGCGCCGCGCCTATGAGGGTGATTTCGGCACCTCGCTGTCCTACTCCTCCAACAAATTCGTCTGGTACGGCACCTCAAAACGCTTCGACACGTTGTCGCAGACGTTTGTGAAGACCGACCGCGGCGCGTTCAATGCGCACCATTACCGCTACTCGCCGACCATGAGCACCTTCCTGGTCGAATGCGATCACGCGACCTGGCAGGCCTATGGCTTCGCCTACAAGGACGTCGAGCAGTCCAAGGGCGTCTGCGAGGAGGTGTTCGCCGACACGCTCGGCGGCCATTGCCTGGTCTCCAACAAATCGGTCTGGCGCAACTTTCCCTGGGTCTGGAACGAGCACTGGTCGTTCAAGAACATGGTGCTGATCGGCGACGCGCTGCACTCGGCGCATTTCTCGATCGGCTCGGGCACGCGGCTCGCGATCGAGGATGCGATCGCGCTGGTGAAGGCGCTGGAATCGGATGCGCATCTGACGACCGCACTGCATCGCTACCAGGCCGCCCGCAAGCCCGTGGTGCAGAAGCTCGTCAATGCCGCGCGCACCTCGGCTTTCTGGTACGAACACTTTGCCCAGCACATGCAGCTTGGTCTGATGGACTTTGCCTACAGCTACATCACCCGCTCCGGCCGCATCGACGATTCCCGGCTGCGCGCAATGTCGCCGGCCTTCATGGCCCGCTACGAGGCCGAGAAGAACGGCGGAGACGCGGCATGAGCAACGAGATACGCGACCAGGTACCCGCGGACAGCGCGGGCGCCCGCGAGATCGGCTTTGCCGTTCCGCATATCTACAATGCCAGCCGCGTGCTGTTCGACAATCTCGCCAAAGGCCGTAGCGACAAGCTCGCACTGATTGGCCCGGCGGGCACGCGGACCTATGCCGAGCTCTGTGGTGAGGCTTGCCGCTGGGGCCACGGCTTTGCGTCGCTCGGCCTGAAGCGCGGCGACCGCGTGCTGCTGTTCCTCGACGACACGCCGGCCTATCCCGCCGCCTTCTTCGGCGCGGTACGCGCAGGCTTCGTGCCGCTCTTGATTAACACGCTGACGCCGCCGGACCTGCTGCAATTCTATCTCGCCGATTCCGGCGCGACCGTTGCGGTCGCGGACGCCGAGTTCTGCGCACGTTTCAATGCTGAAGCCTGCAAGGACACGGAGCTGCGCGCGCTGATCATCGTCAGTGGCGATGTGGGCGATCACGCCGCACCGAAGGCGATGGCCGCCGCGGACTGGCTTCTGCAATTCCCGGCCGAGCTGGAGGAAGCCCCGACGCATCGCAACGAGATGGCGTTCTGGATGTACTCCTCCGGCTCGACCGGCCGGCCCAAGGGCATCGTGCATCTTCAGCACGACATGGCCTATAGCGAGGCCGCTTTTGCCCAGAACGTGCTGAAGCTGACGCCGGACGATATTTGCTTCTCCGTGCCAAAGATCTTCTTCGCCTACGGCTTTGGCAACTCCATCACGTTTCCGTTCTCCGCGGGCGCGGCGACGCTGCTGCTTCCGGGGCAGCCGAAGCCGGCGTCGATCTTCGCGGCGATCGAGCAGTACAAGCCGACGGTCTTCTTCGGGCTGCCGACGCTCTACACCTCGCTGACCAAGGCTGAAGGCGCGAACAAGACCGACTTCTCGTCGCTGCGCATGGCGCTCTCCGCGGCCGAAGTGCTCTCGGCCGAAGTCTTCAATGGCTGGAAGACGCTCGCGGGGCTGGAGATCGTCGAAGGCCTCGGCTCGACCGAGGTGCTGCACATCTATCTCTCCAACCGTCCCGAGCAGAAGAAGCTCGGCGCCGCGGGCTTGCGCGTGCCCGGCTACGAGGTCGCGCTGCGCGACAAGGAGGGGCGCGACGTCGGCGACAATGAGGAAGGCATCTTGTGGGTGCGTGGCGATTCCAACACGCCGCTCTACTGGAACCGGCCGGACAAATCCGCCGAGACCATCCGCGACAACGGCTGGATCTACACCGGCGACCGTTTTGTTCGCGACAGCGACGGTTTTCACTTCTTCCGCGGCCGCGCCGACGATCTCATCAAGATCTCGGGCCAGTGGGTCTACCCGCTGGAGGTCGAGTTGTGCCTCGCCGATCACCCCGAGATCCGCGAATGCGCGGTGTTTGCCGCCGAACTGCCGGATCGCCGCATGACGCTGAAGGCGGTGGTGGTAATGAACAACCGTGCCACCGACCAGAGCGAGGCGACACGGCGGCTGCAGGACTACGTCAAGGGCAAGCTGCTGCCCTACAAATATCCGCGCGAGGTGATCTTCATCGACGAATTGCCGAAGACGGGCACGGGGAAGATCGACCGGCAGGCGTTGTTGCGGATGTAAGGGGAGGTCGTCGCCACACCCTCGCCGTCGTCCCGGCGAAGGCCGGGACCCAAACGCCGCAGCAGCAATTGTTGTGCGAGACGGTCATTGCCAGTCTTCGCCAAACTACTGCTGCGGTGTATGGGTCCCGGATCTGCGCTTCGCTTGTCCGGGATGACAGCGGAGATCGAGGCGACGGCGTCGCCTCAATCCCCCCTCACCCCGCCTTCCCCAAACGCTCCAGCGCATCCTCCGCCCGCAGCGGCACCCGCGACGCCTCGTTGTTGAGATCGACGAGCTGCGCCATAAGCCCCATCAGCGCCTTGCGCTCGGTGGGCTTGAGCGGCTCCAGCATGCGGGCCTGGGCGCGCTCGACCGCGGGGATGATCTCGCGCAGGATCGCTGCGCCTTGCTTGGTCAGGTACAGCAGCTTGATCCGCTTGTCCTCCGGTGCCGGCTTCCGCTCGACAAAATCCTTGGCCTGGAGCCGCTCGATCACGCTGCCGAGCGTGGAGCGGTCGAAGGCGATCACGGCCGACAGCCGCGTCGCGTCGATGCCGGGATGGGTGTGGATCGCGATCAGCGCCGCATATTGCACCGGGGTCAGATCGAACGCCTGGCACTCCTCCATGAAGATCGAGACCGCGATCTGCTGCATGCGCCGGAACAGATAGCCCGGTGCGGCATAGACCGCCTCCATCGTGATCGGAGGAAGAGGCTTACTCGGCATCGGGCTGCTTCTCCGGTGCGGCGTTGGCGAAAGCCGGGAGTGCCTTGGCGGCCGCTTCCGCCTTGAGCAGGTGCGGATACGCCGCGACATCGACGCCGAAGCGGCGCGCATTGGCAAGCTGCGGCACCAGGCAGAGATCGGCAAGCGTCGGCACATCGCCGAAGCAGAACGGTCCCGGCTCGTCCTTGATCAGCGTCTCGCAGGCTGACAGCCCCTCGCGGTTGACCCACGCCGCCCATTCCTGGACCTTCTCTTCGGCCAGACCAAGCTCGCGCAGCCGCGCCAGCACCTTCAGGTTCTGAACCGGATGGGTGTCGCAGGCGATCGCCAGCGCGAACGCCCGCACCTTGGCGCGCTGCAGCGCATCCTTTGGCAGCAGCGGCGGATTCGGGTGCGTTTCATCGAGCCACTCGATGATCGCGACCGATTGGGTCAGCACTGCGCCGGTATCGTTCTCCAGCGCCGGCACCAGGCCTTGCGGGTTGATGGCGAGATAGGCCGGCGCGCACTGCTCGCCCTTGCGAAGATGATGCGGCAGGTGCTCGGCTCCGAGGCCCTTCAGATTCAGCGCGATCCGCACGCGGTAGGCCGCGCTGGAGCGGAAATAGCCGTGCAGCTTCATCGGAACCCTCCCGTGAATTTTCTCGTTACTTAGCAAGAGTGGCCGCCATTGACGCTACAAAGATTGTCAGTATGCTGTCAATCTACAGAAAAACGACAAGGGGGCGCCCCGTGGAAGCCGTGACCAAGACGCCGGAACGCGAGGCGTTCTACAAGAAGATCGACGGCGAGAATCTCACCGCGCTGTGGACGGTGATGAGCGATTTGATCACGCCGGAGCCGAAGAGCGCCTGCCGTCCGCACCTTTGGAAGTTCGATGTCATCCGCGACTACATGACCGAGGCCGGCAAGCTGATCACCGCCAAGGAAGCCGAACGGCGGGTGCTGGTGCTGGAGAATCCGGGCCTGCGCGGACAATCCAAGATCACGACATCGCTCTATGCCGGCGTGCAGATGGTGGTGCCCGGCGACGTCGCGCCCGCGCACCGTCACAGCCAGTCGGCGCTGCGCTTCGTGCTCGAAGGCAAAGGCGCCCACACGGCTGTCGACGGCGAGCGCACGGCAATGGAGCCCGGCGATTTCATCATCACGCCGTCGATGACCTGGCACGATCATTCCAACGAAACTGATGAGCCGATGTTCTGGCTCGACGGTCTCGATATTCCGCTGGTGCAGTTTTTCGATTGCTCGTTTGCCGAAGGCTCCAAGGACGACCAGCAGAAGATCACAAAGCCCGCCGGCGACAGCTTTGCCCGCTACGGCCACAATCTGCTGCCGGTTGATGTGAAGCGGTCATCGAAGACCTCGCCGATTTTCAGCTATCCCTATGCCTACACCCGCGAAGCGCTTGAGAAGGCCAGGACGAGCCAGGAGTGGGACGCCTGCCACGGGCTAAAGCTCAAGTTCAGCAACCCCGAGACCGGCGACTTTGCGATGCCGACCATCGGCACGTTCATTCAGTTGCTGCCCAAGGGGTTCAAAACCGCACGCTACCGCGCGACCGATGCGACCGTGTTCTGTCCGATCGAAGGCCGAGGCCGCAGCCGCATCGGCGATACCATTTTCGAGTGGGGCCCGCGCGATCTGTTCGTGGTGCCCAGCTGGCAGTGGGTGACTCACGAGGCGGATGAGGATGCCGTGCTGTTCAGCTTCTCGGACCGGCCGGTGCAGCAGAAGCTCGATCTGTTTCGCGAGGATCGCGGGAACGCGTGAGGCGGAGTGCGCGCGCCTCACATTCAGTGTCGTCCCGGCGAAGGCCGGGACCCATAACCCCAGGCAGAAGTTTTGGCGAAGATTCGTAGTTAGGTCTTCGTCGGTACAGGGACTGCCCTTCCTCGATAGATCACGCGGTATGGGTCCCGGCCTTCGCCGGGACGACGGTTTGGCTACCGCCAGTGCAACAACCGCGTCTCCAGCAAATTAATCACCTTCCCCACCACAAGCCCGAACACCGACAGGATCACCACGCCCGCGAGCAGCTGATCCGTCTGCATGAGATTGCCGGCCTGGAGCACGAAGGCGCCGATGCCGTATTGCGCGCCAATCATCTCGGCGCTGACGACGAGCAGCAGCGCGACGGAGGCGGTGATGCGGAAGCCGGCGAGGATCGCGGGTAGTGCGCCGGGCCAGACCACCTTGCGCACGATGGTGGCGAAGGGAACGTTGAAGCTTTGCGCCATGCGGATCAGGTTGCGCGGCACGGCGTCGACGCCGCTATAGACCGAGATCGCGGTCGAGAAGAACACCCCGAGTGCAATCGTCGCGATCTTCGGCTCTTCGCCGATGCCGAGCCAGAGGATCAAGAGCGGCAATAGCGCGATCTTCGGGATCGGGAACAGCGCCGAGATGAAGGTGATGCCGACGCTGCGCGCAAGCCGCGACAAGCCGATGGCGAAGCCGACCGCAATGCCGGCCGCGGTGCCGAGCAGCCAGCCGACGCCGATGCGCAGCAGCGACGCCGAGAGGTGCTGCCAGAGCGCGCCCGACATTGCGAGCTGGTAGATCGCCCGCACGATGGCCGACGGCGCCGGCAGGAACAACGGATTGACGAGGCCGGTGCTGCCGGCTGCCTGCCAGATCGCAATGACGATCGCGAGCGCGATCCAGCCGCCGAAACGACTGCTCGCGGGCACGAAGCCCGCGCCGCGAAAGCGGACACGCCGCGTCGTGTCGTCCTTGGCTGATATATCCGTCGCGCGATCAAGCATGCTGGACCTCGCGCTCGGCATCGATCGCCTCGTTGCGGATCAGCGACCAGATCTGGTTCTGCAGCGCGAGCAGCTTTTCACGCGCCGCCCCTTCGCCGCGTTCGGCGCGCGTCATTGGCACGGTCACGACCTCGCGGATGCGGCCGGGCCGGCGCGACAGCACCACGATGCGGTCCGCCAACCGCGCGGCCTCTTCGAGATTGTGGGTGACATAGGCCGCCCCCATGCCGCCATCGGCAAGCAGCCGGACGAAATCTTCCATCAGCAGCTCGCGCGTCTGCGAATCCAATGCCGACAGCGGCTCGTCCATCAGCAGGATCGCAGGCTTGACCGAAAGCGCGCGCGAAATGCCGACGCGCTGGCGCATCCCGCCGGAGAGTTGTTTGGGATAGGTCTGGCGGAAATCGGTGAGGCCCGTGCGGCGCAAGGCATCCTCGACCAGGGCGCGACGCTGCGCGGCCGAGAGTCGCGCGTGCAGCAGCGGGAATTCGACGTTCTCTTCGACCGTCGCCCAGGGCAGCAGCGCAAAATCCTGGAACACGAAGGTCAGCGGATTGAGACTATCCGCCGGCGGCGCGCTCCGCAGCTCGGCCGCGCCCGAGGTCGGCTGCAGCAGCCCGCCGAGGATCGACAGCAGCGTGCTCTTGCCGCAGCCCGAGGGCCCCACGATCGCCACCACCTCGCCGGCCCCGACGGTGAACGAGATGTCGTCGAGCACGGCGAGATCGCCGAAATGGTGGGAGATGTGGTTGGCGATCAGGTCCATGCGTTGCCTTCCACTCTCGACCCGTCATCCTGAGGTGCTCGCGAAGCGAGCCTCGAAGGATGCATGGCCCGGATGCAGCGGGGCCGCTCATCCTTCGAGGCTCGCCTTGCGGAAGACCGCAAGTCGAGCACCTCAGGATGACGGGTCTGGAAAGGTGCGCGCAGCATCAATCCGCCTTCACAAAATCCTTGGCAATGATCGCACTCGCATCAAAGCCCTTGTCGGCAAAGCCCTGCTCCTGCAGCCATTTGATCTGGTTGTCGACGTTCTTCACGTCGAGCTTGCCGTCCGGATCGATATAGGCGCAGTTGCCGACCACCTGCTCGACCGGCAGGTTAGTGTATTTGGCGATGATCTCCAGCAGCGGCCTGGTCTTGTCGTTGATCGGCGCAACGCCGTCCTTCATCGAAGCGAGAATGACGTCGTGATATTCGCGATCGGCCTTGGCCAGCGCGCCGAGCAGTTTCGTCACCAGCACCTTGTTGGTCAGCGTCTTCGGCGAGGCGAACACCGCGCCCAATTGCCAGGGCGTCTCGTCGCCGACCCAGCCCAGGAATTTTGCGCCGCCTTCGTCCATCAGCTTCCGCGCGGTGGAGATGGGAAGCAGCGCCGCATCGACGGTCTCGCCCTTCAGCGCGGCGGCTGCGTTCGACAATGACTGCAGCGGCACGATCTTCACCTCAGCGAGCTTGAAGCCGTATTTGTCGGCGAGCAGGCCGAGCGAATAATGGAAGGATGATCCGACCTGGGTCATCGCGATGCGCTTGCCCGCGAGATCCTTCGGCGTCTTGAGCCCGGCGGCGTAGGCGTTGTTGCTGGCGAAATAGCCGATCAGGGGATAGCCGGCCTTCTCGCGGCTCATGCCGCCGATCACCTTCAGCACACCCTTGCCGGCGAGATTGTAGAGGCCTGCGGTGAAAGCCGTGACACCGAAATCGACATCACCCGAGGTGGTGGCGACCGCGATCGGCTGCGCCGCATCGAAGAATTTCAGCTCGACGTCGAGGCCGGCCTCGCGGAAATAGCCCTTGTCCTGCGCGATGAAGACCGGCGCGGAGGACGACAGGCGGAGCACGCCGATCTTGGCCTTCAGTGCGTCGTCGGCCCTGGCCGTGCCCATCGCCATCATCGCCAAAAGGCCAGCTGCCGCGAGCCGCGCAATCCCGATCATCCCGCTTCCTCCAATGGTTCTTCTTGCAGTCCGTTACAGGCCCTCGGGCACCGGCTGGTTCCGCCCGATGAAGGCGCCCTGTTGTTTCAACGTTTCCTGCAATTTTTCAATGGGTAAGTCACGCGGGATCCGGTTTCCGGACAGCGCCAGGGCGGCTGCGGAACCGGCCGCCTCCCCCATCACGAAACAGGCCCCGGAGACCCGCGCCGCCGACTGGCCCTCATGGGTCATCGAGGCACAGCGGCCGGCGACCAGGAGGTTATCGACGCCCTCTGGCACCAGCATCCGGTACGGCAGCTCGTTATAGCCGCGCGATTCCGGGATCGGCGGGAAGGTGAAGACGACATCGCCTGGAACGTGGGCCTCGATCGGCCAGCCATTGACGCCGATGGAATCCTCGAACGAGGCGCAGCCGAGCACGTCCTCGCCGCTGAGTTGGTAGCCGCCCCTGATGCGGCGGGTCTCGCGGATGCCGAGTTGCGGCGGCAGATCGACGATATAGGACTTTTCAAAACCGGGGACGGTGCGCAGGAATTCAAAGGCGGCGAGCGCCTGCTTGCGGCCCTCGATCTCGCCGCGGGTGAGATCGTCGGGCTCGACGCCGTTGATGGCGTGGCCGTCCTCGCGCGCCACTTGCGTAAAATTCACCCGCCATTCGATGCCGGATTTTTGCGGCCGCACGATCGCGCTCTTGCGCGGAAATTCGTGGGTGCCGGCAGCGAGCGCCTGCTCCATCAATTGCGGGATGGTCCGCCAGGCATCGCCCGCCCTTGCGGGATCGATGCCGTTGAGGCGGAGCATCATCGACGGGTACATCGGATGACCGTGCTCATCGCCAATGTCGAACGGCGCACCGGCCCAGACGGCGAGATCGCCATCGCCGGAGCAGTCGATGAAGATCTCTGAGCGCACCGCCTGCCGACCGGCCTTGGTCTCCACCATCAGCGCATCGATGCGGCGGTTACCGCCCATCACCACGCCGGCACCAAGCGCGTGGAAGAGAATGTGCACCTTGTGGCTGGCCAGCAATTCGTCGGCCGCGATCTTGTAGGCCGCGGTGTCATAGGCCTGGGCAAAGACCTTGCCGAGGATCAGATGCGGCGCGTTGAGGCCGTTGAGATGATCGATCCGCGCCAGCAGATCGGACGCCATGCCCTGCACCAGCCGATGGGCCTGGCCATAGACATTGCCATGCAGGCCACAAAAATTGGTGACGCCGGCCGCCGTACCCATGCCGCCGAGAAAACCGTAACGCTCGACCAGCAGCGTCTTGCGGCCAGCGCGCGCGGCCGAGGCCGCAGCGACGATGCCGGCCGGGCCGCCGCCGAGCACGACAACTTCATATTCGCCGTAAAGCGGCACCTGGCGCGCCGGTTCTTCGATCGTCGTGGCCCGCATGGCGCGTCCTTCCCAAATCTCTTGCTTGAGGCCGACTATGAATTAACGCAGCTCACGCTACAATCCACCAAAATATGCGATCAGCTTTCTCGAATCGCGAAAGGTCGAGATGGACATTCTGGTGAACTTGCAGGCTTTTCTCGCCACCGCGGACGCAGCCGGCTTCTCCGCCGCCGCGCGAAAACTCGGTGTCTCGACCTCGGTGGTGGCAAAACGCGTCACCCAGCTGGAGGCGCGGATCGGCACGCCGCTGTTTCACCGCTCGACCCGGCAATTGCGGCTGACCGACGCTGGTCAACGCTATGTGCATCGCGCGCGCAGTGTGGTCACCGACGCCACCGATTTGCTCTCGCGCATGGGCGAGAAAGGCCACGATCTCGTCGACCACCTCCGCATCAAGGCGCCGACCTCGCTGACGGTGGCGCGACTTGCGGACGCGTTCAGCGCGTTTCAGACCCAGAATCCACGGCTGAAGCTCGAGATCGTGCTGATCGATCGTCCGGTCGATCCGGTGACCGAGGGATTCGACATTGCCATCGGCGCCTTCCCGCATTCTTTCGGCGGTGTGGTCGACGAACCGCTGTGCGCGCTGAAGCGGCTGCTCTGCGCTTCGCCAGCCTATTTGAAAAAGCACGGCACGCCAAAACATCCGCGCGATCTCGTCGAGCATCGCTGCCTCAGCTTCCTGCCGACCGGCCCGGAATGGATCTTTGACGGACCGCGCGGCCGCATCAGCATTCAGGTCAGCCCGCTACTCTCGTCCAACGAGGGACATGTGCTGGCGCGCAGCGCCATCGCCGGCAACGGCATCGCGCTGATGTCACATTATCTGGTCGCCGACGCCTTGCGTGACGGCACACTGAAGCCGGTGCTGCTCGACTTTCCGATTCCGGAATTGTGGGTGAAGGCCGCCATCCCCGAGCGTCGGCGCAACGCCGCCGCGGTGCAGGCGCTGCTGACTTTGCTGAAAACGTCACTCGCACCTTCGCTGTAAGCCTTGTCAAATATGCAGCAGCCGTAGCCTCAGCCTTTCCCGCCGCCCCAATTCGCCGCCCGCTTCTCGGCAAACGACGCCAGGCCCTCCGCCGCCTCCGCGCTCTGGCGCTTGAGCGAATGCAGTTGGACGAGCCGCGCGTACGCCGCATCGTCCACCGCCATTCCGCCGAATGAGCTCTCCAGCGCGAGCCGCTTGGTCTCCGCCATCGCCTCCGGGCCGTTGGCGAGCAGCTGTTCGACCACCTTGGCGCCGGCGGCTTCGAGATCGGCGAGCGGCACGACGTCGTGGACAAGGCCGACGCGGCGGGCGTCCTCGGCGCCAAAACGTTCGCCGGTCAGCGCGTAACGGCGGACTTGCCGTACACTCATGGCGTCGCAGAGCTGGGGGATGATGATGGCGGCGGTCAGGCCCCAGCGCACCTCGGTGATCGAGAACAAGGCGTTGTCGGCGGCGATCACGACATCGCAGGCTGCAATCACGCCAGTTCCGCCGCCGAAACAGCCGCCTTGCACCAGCGCCACGGTCGGGATCGGCAATGTGTTGAGCCGCTGCACCACCTCGAACGTCGCCCGCGACGCCGCCTCGTTGGCCTCAGGCGATTGCGGCCGCACGCCGTTGATCCATTTGAGGTCGGCGCCGGCCTGGAAGTGCTTGCCATTGCCCCTGAGCACGACAACACGAAGGTTGGGCTTCTTGCCGAGTTCGTCCATGGCCGCGAGGACGCCGGCGATCAGGGCGCCGTCATAGGCGTTGTTGACCTCCGGGCGGTTGAGCTTGACGGTCGCAACCCCACGCTCGTCGAGGGTCCACAGGACAGGGCTGGCAGTCATCGGCGATCCTCCGATCAACTTGATTGCCGCGCACTATGGACGAGGCAACGCATCCGGATCCATATCTTTCCAGCGTGGGGCAGCCGCGCCCATCGCATGGCGGGTTGTGTCATGCTGCCGCCGGGCGACGACCAAGAGATTAGGGACGGGACATATTTATGCGCATCTGCATTTTCGGCTCGGGCGCCGTCGGAAGCCATCTCGCGGTCAGGCTTGCGCGCGCCGGCCACGAGGTCTCATGCGTGATGCGCGGCGCGCATCTAGAGGCGGTGCGGGCCAACGGCCTCAAGCTGCGCGTCGGCGATTCCGAGGTCTCGGCCAAGGTGAGCGCCTCCGGCGACCCGGCCCAGCTCGGCCCGCAGGACGTGGTGATCTCGACGCTGAAGGCCACGGCACTCACCGGACTGGTCTCCAGCATCAAACCGCTGCTCCAGGACGATACCGCGATCGTGTTCGCCCAGAACGGCATTCCCTGGTGGTACGGTATCGGCCTGCCGCCGCGACACCCGACGCCGCCGGACATTTCCTTCCTCGATCCTGGCGGACGCCTGCGCGCCTGCATCCCGAAGGAGCGGATCATCGGTGGGGTGATCTTCTCCTCCAACGAGGTGACCGCGCCCGGCGTAGTGCAGAACCTGACGCCGGACCGCAATCGCCTCTTGATTGGCGAATGCGACGACCGCAATTGCGAGCGCATCACCAAACTCCGCAGCGTGTTCAACGACGCGCGGCTGGAATCGCCGTCAGTGGCCGAGATCCGCGAGGCGATCTGGTCAAAGCTGCTGACCAACATGTCGCTGTCGGTGCTGTGCCTGCTCACCGGACAGACCGCGCGCGGCGTGCGCGACGATCCCGCCTTCGCCGAGCTCATTCCGCGCATGCTGAACGAGGCCAACGACATCGCCCACCATTTCATCCCCGAGGTCAAGCGCGTGACGCGCAGCGGTCCCGCCCCAAACCACAAGCCGTCGCTGCTGCAGGATTACGAGCTCGGGCGCGCCATGGAGATCGACGTGCTGGTGAAGGCGCCCGCCGCCTTCGCGCGCACCGCCGGCCTATCGACACCGACGCTTGATCTCATTGCAGCGCTCGCGATCCAGAAGGCGCGCGACAAGGGGCTTTATTCGGCCTGAGCTTCAAGCGAGTTTATCGATCCAGGCCGCGAGCGCGTCGAGCACCTCTGTCAGCGCTTCCTCGTTGGTGCGGCCGGACTTCTTCAGCACCGCGAAGGAATGATCGGCGCCTTCGATCTCATGCAGCGTCGCCTTCGCCCCGAGCGCCACGACGACGGGCCTGAGAAGGCCGAGATCGGCGAGCCCATCTCGCGTGCCCTGAAGAAACAGCATGGGAATGGCGACGCCACCAAGATGCTCGGCGCGCTCGGTCGATGGCTTCTTGTCGGCATGCAGGGGGAAGCCGAGGAAGGCGAGCCCCTTTACGCCCGGCAGCGGAGTCTTCGATTGCGCCTGCGAGGTCATGCGTCCGCCGAAGGATTTTCCGCCGGCGACGAGCTTCAATCCGGGGCAGAGCCGCGCCGCCTCCTCGACCGCCGCGCGGACGGCGGCTTGCGCGACGGCTGGCTGGTCGGGACGGCCCTGCTTGTTTTCCATGTAGGGAAAATTGAAGCGGAATGTCGCGATGCCGCGCTCGGCGAGCCCCTGCGCAATTTTGTCCATCGACGCATGCCGCATCCCCGCGCCCGCGCCGTGCGCCAGAACGTAGCAGGCGCGCGCATTGCCCGGCTGCATCAGAATCGCGGAGACCGCGCCGATGCGATCGATGTCAAGCTTGAGCTCTGTTGTGTTCGTCATGGCGCCTTGCAGCCTCGACCTATGCGCCGCTCGCGGGCCAAAGATAGTTCAAGATCCGATCGAGCGTGATCGTGATCTCGCGACGTCCGGCCTCGTTCGACACAGAGCCGAATTTCTCTTCGAGCGCAAGCTTGGCAAACCCGTGAACGGTGGACCACGCCGCCGCAGCCGCCGTCTTCGCCTGCTTTGGCGTCCCGCCGACCAGTTCAGCAACGACCATTTCGAATTCGGCGCCAGCGGCTCTGCTCGCCTGCCGGAGACGTGCATCGTCGGCAAGAAGGCGCTTGTTCGCAAACATCATCTGGAAACGGCCGGGATGCCTGAGCGCAAACCCGACATAGGCCATACCTTGTGCATGAAGCTTTTCGCGCGCGCTCCGCTTGTCGGATACCGCCTTCCTCAGGGCGTCCGCAAGCGCATCGTAACCGCGGATGGCCACTTCGGTCAAAAGGCCCTGCGCATTGCCGAAATGGTGCGACGGAGCAGCCGGCGAGACGCCGGCGCGGCGCGCAGCTTCGCGCAACGTAAAGCCTTCAGCACCCTGCTCTGCCAGAATGGCTTCGCTAGCGGCGATCAGCGCCTCCTGCAACTCTCCGTGATGATAACCGGGCTCCGGCCTTGGCCGCGTGACCCCGGCGCTGCGCTTTGCGGAAGGGATAGGCTTCTTCATGTAACTTGACACTGTTCAGATTGCGACATATCTATCTTAACAGTGTTTAGATAGATCGGACGGAGTTCGAAATGACCGAAATCCAGGATATCACCACGACGCCTCCCGTAAAGCGTCGTCATCTGGTCGGAGGCGCAGCCCTCGGCATGCTCGCAGGCGCCCTGGGCGGCCTCGCAGGCGGCGTGGCGCTCGGCCAGGGCGCGACGCTGCCCCAGCAGAAGGCCAGCGGCAAGCGCCGGTTTGCCGACAGGGTCGTCATCGTCACCGGCGGCACCTCCGGCATCGGCCGTGCCGCGACGCTTATGTTTGCTGCCGAGGGCGGCCGGGTCGCCTTCTGCGGGCGCAACACCGATCGTGGCAAACAGGTGGAGGACGAGGTTCGCGAGGCCGGCGGCGAGGCAGCCTTCATTCGCGCCGACGTGCGCAACGAGATCGAGGTGAAGGCCCTGGTCGAGAAGACCATCGATCGCTACGGCCATCTCGACGTCGCCTTCAACAACGCCGGTATTTCCATCGAGAAGCCCCTGCATCAGCTGAGCGCCGCGGAATTTGACGACGTGATCGGCACCGACCTGCGCGGCGTATTCCTGTCGATGAAGTACCAGATCCCCCACATGTTGCAGAAGGGTGGATCGATCGTCGTTACCTCTTCATCCAACGCCATCGCCACCACGGCCAACCGTTCCTCCTATTCGGCAGCCAAGCGCGGGCTCGTCGGCTTGGTCCAGGCTGCAGCGCTGGAATATGCCCAGCACGGCATCCGCATAAACACGCTGATCCCCGGCACGACGGACACGCCGTTCATCCGCCGCCTGGCCGGCATGGAGAATCTCCCCGATGCCGCCTGGCATGTCGCCATTGCGCAATGGGCCAAGTCACATGTTCCAGGTCTGCAACGCGTTGCAACGCCGGAGGAGATCGCGGCCTTCGCCCTGGTGCTGGCCTCGGACGATCATCCCTACACCACCGGGGGCCAATTCGTCATCGACGGCGGCAAGACCGCGCAGGCCGGATAACGGCAGCGCCAGCAGCCTGAAAACACAATTATCGGCACCAGGGGTTGGCGTACCACGGCGGGCGGGCTTGCGCCCGCCTTGGCCGTTGTGGCACGCGTGATCTGCACGCGCCGTTGACGAGAAGATCAACCGAGGTGACCATGTCCTACCGCTCCTCCTGGATGACCGAAGAGCTCGACGTCTTCCGCGACCAGTTCCGCAAATATCTCGCCAAGGATCTGGCGCCGCATGCCGAGAAATGGCGCGAGCAGAAGATGGTCGATCGCTTCGCCTGGCGCGGCCTCGGCGAGATGGGTGCGCTGCTGGCGAGCGTGCCGGAGGCATATGGCGGGCTGGGCGCGACCTTCGCCTACGACGCAGCGGTGCTGGACGACCTCGAAAGCACGGTGCCGGAGCTGACGACCGGCGTCTCCGTGCACAGCGCCATCGTCGCGCACTACATTCTCAACTACGGCTCGGAGGAGCAGAAGAAGCGCTGGCTGCCGAAGATGGCCTCGGGCGAGATGGTCGGCGCTGTCGCCATGACCGAGCCCGGCACTGGCTCAGACCTGCAAGCCGTGAAGACGACAGCGAAGAAGCAGGGCAATTCCTACGTCATCAACGGGCAGAAGACGTTCATCACCAACGGACAGGCCGCCGATCTCGTCATCGTGGTCGCGCGCACCGGCGACGTCGGCGCCAAAGGCATTTCTCTGATCGTGGTCGAGACCGCAGGCGCGGACGGTTACAAGCGCGGGCGCAACCTCGACAAGATCGGCCTGCACGCCTCCGACACGTCAGAGCTGTTCTTCGACAATGTTCAGGTCGCCCCGGAAAACCTGCTCGGCAAGGAAGAGGGCCAGGGCTTTGCCCAGCTGATGCAGCAGCTGCCGCAGGAGCGCCTCGCGCTCGCGGTCGGCGCCGTGGCCTCGATGGAGCGCGCCGTCAAGCTCACCACCGAGTACACCAAGGAGCGGAAAGCGTTCGGCAAGCCGCTGATGGACTTCCAGAACACCGCCTTCACGCTCGCCGAGCGCAAGACGGAGGCGATGATCGCGCGCGTCTTCGTCGACTGGTGCATCGAGCGCCTGGTCGCCGGGGATCTCGACACCGTCACGGCGTCGATGGCGAAATACTGGTGCTCGGACAAGCAGGTCCAGACCGCCGACGAATGCCTCCAGCTGTTCGGCGGTTACGGCTACATGCAGGAATATCCGATCTCGCGCATCTTCATCGATTCCCGCATCCAGAAGATCTATGGCGGCACCAACGAGATTATGAAACTGCTGATCGCCAGGTCGTTGTAGGACGGCGCTAACGCGCTCTCCAATCACGCGGGCGGCAGCCAAAGCGCTGCTTGAAGCGCCGCGTGAAATGGGAGAGGTCCGAAAAGCCCCAGTCGAACGCAATGGCGCCGATCGCGCGGTCCGCCATCGCGGGATCCACGAGGTCCCTAGCGATGCCATCGAGACGACGGTCGATCACATAATTAGTGAAGCCGGAGCCCGACCGCGCCAGAAGCTTGTGCACATAGCGCTCGCTGATCCCCACCGCCTCGGCGATATCGGCAACCGCAAGGCCGGGCTCGCGCAGCCGCCGGTGAATGGCCCGCTTCAGCGCCAGCATGGTCGCATGAGTCAGGCTCTCGGCCTCTGCGGTGCGCGCGCGGGCCCGCCGTGACAGGCTCATCGCGACCAGCTCAATCAACGCCCGGAACAGACGTACGCCCTCATCTTCGGTCATGCGCAGCGCACCGTCGCTGAGCGTGCGCGCCGTCTCGGCGATGAGGTGACCAATAAATGGATCGTCGGAGACGCGGGCCGCCGTGACGTCGAACGAGGCCGGCAACCGCTCGCGCAAGGCCTCCGCCGGCACCCAGAACGAGGCGACCTGTAATTGCGGACCACGATCATGCAGGAGCGCAAACTGCCGATCGCTATCGAAGATGCCGACCTGTCCGGGCGACAGGCTGATCTCGCGGTCGTTCTGCCGGATGCGGCAGCGGCCGGCCAGTTTGAGGTTGAGATAGAAGCAGCTGCGGTCTGACGCCGCTATGTCGGCCGCAGAGCGGCGCACCACATGCGCGGGAAAGCTGACCCGGTTGATCGCGGCATCGCCGAGACGGATGCTTTGAACACTGGCCGCGAAGCCGGCTTCTGCCATCGGCTCCGGCGTTAGCTTCATGAAAGCCTGGCAGATCGCCTCACGATAATAGGCGAATTGCTCATTCGGACGCACGCCTGCGGTGTTCCAGGCGGATTGGCGTGACGGAGCGGCGCGCTCGATCTGCTGCATCGGTTCACTCCGAGACCAATCCGGTTCACTCCCAGCCAAGCGAACAATGGCCAGTTGGTTCACACTTCGCACAACAAGAGTTGTCCACGGCGCCTCGCCAGCGCCGCAAAGGACCCAGTTCATGCCGATCTAACCACATCCTGAGGAGGAGCCACAACATGTCGACCTACGTTCTCGTCCATGGCGCCTGGCACACCGGTGCCGAATTCGAGCCTGTGGCGGCCCCGATCCGCGCGGCCGGTCATCAGGTCTACCTCCCGACGATCAAAGGCAACCGCCCGGGCGATGCCAAGACGACAGGGCTGAAGGAAGCGATCCAGTCGATCGCCGACTACCTCGCAGAGAACAATCTCAAGGACGTCATTCTGGTCGGCCATTCCTATGGCGGCATGATCATCACCGGCGTCGCCGACCTCGCGCCCGAGCGCATCCGCCGCCTGGTCTATTGGAACGCCTTCGTGCCCAACAACGGCGAATGCCTCAACGACATGGTGCCGCCGCACTATATCGGGCTGTTCGACGCCATCGCGGCCGAGCGCGGCGACGGCTCGGTGGTGTTGCCATTCCCGGTCTGGCGCGAAGCCTTCATCAACGATGCGGATCTCGCCACGGCTCAGCGCGCCTATGATGTGCTCAATCCGCATCCGCTGGCGACCTTCACCGACAAGATCGCGCTCAGGGCCAACCCGGCGGAGATGCAACTGGCCAAATCGTATATCAACTGTACTGAGGACACCGCGATGCCGCACAGCTATGGCTGGCATCCGCGGCTGTCAGAGAAGCTCGGCCTGTTCCGCCTGGTGCAGGTGCCGGGCAGCCACGAATTGTGCTTCTCCGATCCGGCACGCCTCGCCAAAGCGATCATCGAGGCGGGACGCGACTAGCGCGCGTCCGTCAAAAGCGAGACGACTTTCGGCATTGCTGCGGCGCCCGCTTGGGCGGTACAGCCTTTGCCTGGTCACCAATGAGTTCAGATCGGTCGAAGCAACCCCGCTTGTCAGGTGTGGCTCCCCGCCATACGCTCCCTGTCGTCGGCAGCCGCCGTCTGGTCTCGTTTGCCTCAAGTCGGGAGAATTGCGAATGATTCACGTCTCGCGACGGAAACTGCTTCAGCTTGCGGCTGTTGCACCATCGGTCCTTCCTGCGGCCTGGACATCGGTTGCGTCTGCCGCGGGCGGAAAGAAGATCCTGATTGCGGTGATGCAATCGGATCTTCGCGTTACCGATCCCGGCTTCACGACGGCCATCATCACTCGGGACCATGGCTACATGGTCTACGATACGCTGCTCGGCATCGATTCCAGCTTCAAGGTGCGGCCGCAAATGGCCGACTGGACGGTATCCGCAGACAAGCTGACCTATACCTTCACCCTGCGCGACGGCCTGAAATGGCATGATGGCGCTCCGGTGACGGCGGAGGATTGCGTCACCTCGCTGAAGCGCTGGGGCACGAGCGTCGACGGCATGGCGCGCAAGCTGATGGACTTCACGGCAGGCATTGAAGCCGCAGACGCCAAAACAATCGTCCTCAAGCTGAAGGAGCCCTATGGCCTTGTGCTGGAGACGATCGCCAAGCCATCGTCGATCTGCGCCTTCATGATGCCCAAGCGGCTCGCGGAGACGCCGATCAGCAAACAGATTCCGGAGCAGATCGGCTCCGGCCCGTTCAAGTTCGTGGCTGCCGAATTCCAGCCTGGCGTGAAAGCCGTTTACGAGAAGAACATCGACTATTTGCCGCGCAAGGAGCCGGCCGAATGGACATCGGGCGGCAAGGTGGTCAAGGTCGACCGTGTCGAGTGGCTGACGATGCCGGACGCGCAAACCGCGCTCAACGCGCTGCAATCCGGTGATGTTGATTTCGTCGAGACGCCGCCGTTCGACCTGCTGCCCACGCTCGAGTCCAATCCGGACATCAACGTGGCAATCCTGAACAAGTTCGGCTTCCAGTCGTTCGGCCGGATGAACTTCCTGCATCCGCCGTTCGATAATGTGAAGGTCCGTCGCGCCGCGTTGCTCGCGATCAACCAGAAGGACGTGCTCGACGCGCAGATCGGCAATCCCAAATATTACAAGTTCTGCGGCGCATTCTTCATCTGCGACACGCCGCTGGCCAGCGACGCCGGCGGCGAGACCCTGATCAAGGGCAACGGCATGGCGGACGCGAAGAAGGCGCTGGTCGAGTCCGGCTATGACGGCACGCCCGTGGTGATCCTGGCGCCGACCGATCAGATCCTGCTGAAAGCGCAGCCGGTCGTGGTCGCGCAGCTTTTGCGCGAGGCCGGCTTCAAAGTCGACCTTCAGGCGATGGACTGGCAGACCGTGGTCACCCGCCGCGCCAACCAGAAGCCCCCGAAGGAAGGCGGCTGGAGCATGTTCTTCACCTACCAGGGCGCCGCCGACTCGATGAACCCGCTCGTCAATGGCGCGATGGTCGGCAAGGGCAAGGAGGGCGGCTGGTTCGGCTGGTCCGACGACCCCAAGCTCGAGCAGCTGCGCGACGCCTTTGCCCGCGCCACCTCACCGGAAGAGCAGAAGAAGATCGCCCTCGACGTGCAGAAGGAAGCGTACGATCAGGTAATCTACGTCCCGCTCGGCCAATTCCAGGCGCCGAGCGCATGGCGCAAATCGCTCACCGGCGTGATCGACGGTCCGGCGACGCCGATGTTCTGGAACGTGGACAAGAACGAGTGAGCTGCGGTTCAAGCGCAGCAAACCGCCGCGTGGAAGGCGCCTCTCTCCGCTGTTGCGGAGAAAGGCGAAACCCTAGTTCGGGTGCCACCAGCGGCCGCCGATGACGACACCCTCCGACACGATCTTGCGATCACCTATGAGGTGCTCGCCGACGACGTCCTCATAGTCGAACTGGCCTTGCTTCACCGAGATCAGCGTGGCGTCGCCGACGCTGCCCGGCTTGAGGCTGCCGAGCTCGGGCCGCCGCAGCGCCATCGCGGCATTCTCCGTCGACGCCGCGATCACGTCCGACAGCTCCATGCCCATGCACAAAAACTTCGACATGGTCGTCACCTGGTCGAACGCCGGGCCGTCGATGCAGAGCTGATGGATATCGGACGAAATGGTGTCCGGATAGAAGGCGTTGGCGAGCATGGCGCGCGCCGTCCTGAACGCAAACGAGCCCTTGCCGTGGCCGATATCGAACAGAACGCCGCGCTCGCGCGCGTCCAGCACCGCCTTCTTCACCGTACCCTGCGCGGTCGCCGGCGTGTTCGGGAACGGGCGGAACGCGTGGGTCAGCACGTCGCCGGGGCGCAGGCGGGCCAGCACCTCCTCGTAGCTCGGCGGCGGATGATCGATATGCGCCATCAGGGGCATGCCAACCTCGTTCGCGACCTCGAGCGCGATGTCGAGCGGCACGGCTCCCGACGTACCCGAGGAATGCAGCCCGACGCGCACCTTGATGCCGACGATGAGGTCACGGTTGGCATCGGCGACCTTGGCCGCGTCGACCGGATTCATCAGCCGCAATTCTTCGCTCTCGCCGACCATGATCCGGTGCGAGAAGCCGAAAATGCCGGCGTGGGAGACGTGGAGATAAGCGAGGATGCGGACCTGGCTCGGCTCGATCACATGCTTGCGGAATCCGGCGAAATTGCCGGGGCCGGCGCTGCCGGTGTCGACCGAGGTGGTGACGCCGGAGGCGCGGCAGAACTCCTCGGCATCGATACCGAGCGAGGTGCCGCCCCAATAGACGTGGGTATGGAGATCGATCAGCCCCGGCGTGACGATGAGCTGCGAAACGTCGCGGACCTCGGTGCCGGGATCCGCCTTGAGCCCGCTGCCGACGGCGGCTATTTTGCCGCCGGCAAAGGCGACATCGGTCACGGCATCGAGCTTCTGGGACGGGTCGATCACCCGCCCGCCGCGCAGAATCAAGTCGAAAGGCATTCTGGTCTCCGGATGTCGCACTGAAGCGGCTGGCCGCCAGTCAGCCAAAGGGAAGGAAGCCTCCCACTCTAGCAACTTTTGCGCCGGAGAGCTTGGCAAACGGAGACGATGACCCATGACAAACTATCAATCCCAGGAAGACCCAGGCGAGAGACCCCTCAGCCGTGCCAATGCGAACCGCGGATGACGCTGCAGAAATTGCCGCGATGGAAATGCGGCTCCTTGTCGGCGATGACGTCGGCCTTGACGTTGCCGAACGTGGTATCCGGCCTGTGCTTGATGCCATCGTAGAAGGCCTGGATGATGTCCTCCTTGAAGTGCGGCGTTCGCGGAAACGCCTTCACGACGGCCTCGCGTTCCGCGTCGGAATAGTCCTTGTAGGTCAGTCCGAGGACGTCCATCTCGACACCCGCAGTCACCAGAGCGACGACCGGATGCATATGCTGCGGCACGCCCGGCGTGGTGTGCAGCGCGATCGCGGTCCAGACCGTGTAGGCATCCTGCTCCGAGATGCCGTGGCTGCGCAGGAAATCGCGCGCGGCATGCGCGCCGTCGACTTCGAACCGTTCGTGCTTGCTGCCATAGCCAGGCATCAGGCCGAGGTCGTGAAACATGGCGCCGGCATAGAGCAGTTCGCGATCGAATTTGAGCCCGCGGCGAATGCCGGCCAGCGCGCCGAAATGATAGACGCGACTGGAATGGTTGAAGAGCAAATCCGTCTCGGTATCGCGGATGTAGTCGGTAATCGCGCGCGCCAGTCTGCTGTCGGGAATCGCGGCGGCTTCGGTAATCTCTTGCATGACGTCCTCCTGAAATCTCCGGTGGCCGCCAAGCTAGGTCCAGGCTAACTTGTCCTCAATTGATGTAATACGTCTAAAACGGACAAATGCGGACCGAGGCGGACATGGGCACGAGGCCGAAACCGAGGACGATCGTGATCCTTGCGCTGGCAGGGGCGCAGCTTCTCGACGTTGCCGGACCTCTCGACGTGTTTGCCGAGGCGAACGTGCAGGCCGGCCACGAGGCCTATGCGCTGCTGGTGGCGGCGGCGGAGGCGGGTCCGATCCGCAGTTCCTCAGGCGTGCGGCTGATGCCCGACCGCGTCATCGATCGCGGCTTCCAGGACAACATCGACACCTTGTTGATCGCTGGATGCCCGAACGCCGCAGACGTGCCGGCAGACAGCGTGGTGATCGATTGGCTCCGCCGACGTGCCTCCAGGACCCGACGCTTCGGATCGGTGTGCTCAGGCGCCTTCTTCCTTGCAGCGGCGGGGCTCCTCGACGGCAGACGGGTCACGACGCATTGGGCGGTCGCCGACCGGCTCGCCGAAAAATTCCCGTCGGTCAGCGTCGACAAGGACGCAATCTACGTCACCGACGGCAAGCTGCGCACGGCCGCCGGCGTGACCGCGGGGCTCGATCTCGCGCTCGCGCTCGTCGAGGAAGATCTCGGACGCGAGACGGCGATGAAGGTTGCGAGCCAGCTCGTGATGTTCTTCAAGCGCCCGGGCGGACAAATGCAGTTCACCCGCAAGGGCGAGACCGTCCCCACCGGCCGCGCCGCGCTGCAGGAGCTGCAGCGCTGGGTCGCCGCCAATCCGGGATTCGACCACAGCGTCGCGAGCCTTGCAGCGCGCATGGACATCAGCCCGCGTCACTTTGCGCGGCTGTTTCGCGCCGAAGTCGGAATTACGCCTGCGACCTGGGTCGAAGAAGCCCGCGTGAATGCTGCCCGGCGCCTGCTGGAGCTCGGAAACGAAGCTCCCAAGCAAGTAGCCATCCATTGCGGCTTTGCCGACGCGGATACGTTGCGCCGAGCTTTCGCCCGCCATGTCGGCGTGACACCTGCCGAATATCGCAAGCGCTTTGCGCGAATCTCAGCGACAGCGATCTGAAAGAATACGAGAATGGCGATCCCGGCATGACTCGAACATGCGACCTACGGTTTAGGAAACCGCCGCTCTATCCGGCTGAGCTACGGGACCGCGGAACCCGCAGGTAGGGCGGGTTGCCTGGAGGTGTACATATCAAAGCGAGGGCGGAATCGGAAGCCCTCTGCCTCACCAAATGAGGAGGCCAGCTACCCGATCAGGATTTGCCGTAGGCGCCCTGATAGCGGCCCTCGCGGATCGCCTTCAGCGTCTCATCCTCGCGCCTGATCTGGACACGGACTGCCTCCAGCAGCGCCGCGGCACCCGCGGCGGGAAACGACACGACGCCGTCCTCGTCACCGACCACGATGTCGCCAGGCGAGACCACGCTGCCGCCGATCGTCACAGGCACGTTGATCTCACCGGGACCGTTCTTGTAAGGGCCGCGATGAATCACTGCGCGGGCGAAGCAGGGGAAGTCGTCGGCGGCGAAGGCCGCGACATCGCGGATGGCGCCGTCGATCACGTAACCTTCCGCCTTGCGCCACTGCGCGATGTTTTTCATGATTTCGCCGACCAGCGCCCGGGTTTCGTCGCCGCCGCCATCGACCACGATGACATCGCCGGGACCGACCAGCTCGAGCGCACGGTGGATGGCGAGATTGTCGCCGGGCCGGGTACGCACCGTGAAGGCCGTACCGATCAGCCTGCCGCTGCGGTGATAGGGCTTGAGCCCGACCGCTCCCGGCAGCCGGCTGAGATTGTCCGATATGATCGAGGTCGGTGCATTCCTGAAGCCCTCGATGATATCGGCGGGCGGTTTCGGCACGCTGTTCGCTGCAATGGTGATGGTCATGGAATTCAGTCCCTCTCTATGTCTTATTCGGCGTGCGCCCGCGCCTTCGCAGGCGTGATGCGAAACGCGCGTCCTTCTTTCATCCACGCCGCACGCTCGTCGCGCAGCAACGTCCGGCGAACCTTTCCGGAATCATCGCGCGGCGGCGTGCTGACGATCTCGAAACTCTCGGGATGCTTGTAGCGGCTGAGTCTGTCTTTCAAGAAGTCCGCCATGCCATCTGCGATCGCCTGGCCCTCCGCATTCACCTCTGGTTCGATGATGGCGTGCACACGCTGGCCCAGTTCCGGATCTGGCAAGCCCACCACCACGCAGGACCGCACCCCGGGGCACTCGGAGACGGCGGCTTCGACCTCGGCCGGATAGATGTTGGCGCCGCCGCGCAGCACCATGTCGGCGAGGCGGTCGCCGAGATAGAGATAGCCTTCGGCATCCAGCCTGCCGATATCGCCGAGCGATTCCCAGCCGTCGGCGCAACGCTTCGGCTCGGCGCCGAGATAGTGATAGGTGGCGTCCTTGCCGTCATTGTTGAGGAAGTAGATTTCGCCGGTCTCGCCCGGCGCGACGTCGTTGCCGTCCTCCCCGATGATGCGGAGCTTCGCCGTCTCGCCGATCTTGCCGACCGAGCCCTTGTGCGCCAGCCACTCCGTGCCGGAGATGATGCAGGCGCCCTGCCGCTCGGTGCCGCCATAGAGCTCCCAGACCCGCTCCGGCCCGAGCCAGGCGATCCAGTTCTCCTTGAGCCATGGCGGCATCGGAGCGGCCATGTGGAAGACGGTCTGCAGGCTCGACACATCGTAAGCATTGCGCACGTTCTCCGGCAGCGCCCAGATCCGATGCATCATGGTCGGCACGAAATTGACCCATTGCACGCGCTCGCGCTCGATCTGCCGCAGCGTCTCTTCGGCGTCGAACTTGACGAGGCCGGTGAGCTTGCCGCCGCCGAACAGCGCATAGTGCGACACGATGAACGGCGCATTGTGATAGAGCGGTCCCGGATTCAGCAGCGAGGCGCCAAAGGGCATGTTGAGCGGCGGTGGCGTGACGGTGTCGACGACTGCGGGATTGTGATCGAGGATCACCTTTGGACGGCCGGTCGAGCCGCCGCTGGTCATGGCCTTCCAGTAGCGCGCCACCGGCGGATGGATCTGCTCGTCGGAAAACCCTTCCGGCACGAAATCCGCCGGCAGCCGGTTCGGCGCATTCCAGTCGGCCTCGCCGCCGACCACCAGCGCCGGCTTGAGAATCTCGAGCACGGCTGCGGCTTCACCGCGCGGCAGCCGCCATGACAGCGAGGTCGGCGTCGCGCCGCATTTCCACACCGCAAACGTGGTCTCGAAGAACGCATTGCCGTTGGGCAATCCGATCGCGACGAAATCGCCGGGCCTGACGCCCTTCGCCGCAAACGCCCGTGCGCGCCGATTGGCGCCGCGCTCGAGCTGGTCCCAGGTCAGTCTATCCTGCCCATGCTGGACGGCGATGGTGCCTTCGGGTTTGCGTTGAGCGTACCAGCGCGGCACATCGGACAGGGGCAGTAGCATCAGGTGTTTCCACTTCGTCTTCTTGGCGTCGCCTCAGGATAAGGCGCCCGCGGGACGAAGTGTAACAGCCGGAGCTGGACCTTCAAGGCGCAAGCCTTGAAAGCGCTGGCATCAGCGCTCCCCGCCGCAGCCCGGGCTATCGAACAGCGCTGCTAGGCCGCATTTCGAAGTCAGCATCTTGTCGCCGTCATGGCCGACGCCGGCGACGTCCCACACCCGGTGATTGGGCGTACCACGATTGCGCTTCGCCATCGCGTCCGCATAGGCGTGGCCGCGCGCGTAGCGATAGGGGCCTTGCGCCTTCGCCATGCAGCTCTTGTCGAGCGCAGGATGCTCTGGATTGGTGTCGAGCGTGCCGAGCAAATAGATCACCTCGCGTTCGACATAGCGCTGCTCGAGCGCGGCCGGCGTTGCGTCCGCAAGATAAGGCGGCCGCTTGTCCATGCCATATTTCCAATTGTTGTAGCCCGGGCAGGACGCCGCAATCGCCGACACTGGACGCTCATTGCTGAAATATGCATAGGACGAGGGATTGGCGACGACATAGCGAATTTCGATGTGCTGGCGCGACAGCATCGCCTCGCCCTTGCCCGCGATGGCGTAGCGCTGCGCGACCTGGCCGCCGCCGGAATGACCGGCGACCACGACTTGCTTCAGGTTCGGGAAGACGCGGCGATCGGAGAGTTTTGCGAGGATCGCATCGAGCGCCTCGAAGGAGGAGACGGGGTTCGGCGCAAGCGCGGCCTCGCCGCCCTCCCATCCTTCCAACGACCAGCGCAGCGTGTCCGCGGGCAGCTTGTGTGCTTCCACGTCGACCTCTGCCAGGAACTGCGGCACGATCATGAGCGCGCCCTTGCCGTCGTCGCCGGCTGCGACCTGCGCGGTGTGGGCTGAAATGTAATATTCGTCGGCATTGCGCAGGCGTCCGTGCAGCACGATGATGGCGCGCGAGATCGCCGGCAGCGGCATCGACCAGTCGCTTGAGAGATAGAGCGGCAATAGTCCGTGGCTGCTGACCGACAGCCGCGCATCAGCCACGATCTTCACCGGCTTGTTGTTGGGGGCATCGTCCTCTGCGGCGAGCGCGCGGCCGCAAACCAGCGCCAACGCGATTGCGGCGAAACACCTCAGCGCTCTCATGATGAATATTCCCCCTCACATTCGAACCGATAAAACTCTAAACGCATCATGTGGCGCGCGGCTGTGACTCCCGCGCCACGTCAAGCAAAAAATGTCAGCACACCAGCCATGAAATTCCCGGGTTCCACGGGTGACAAGTTGGCCATAATGGAGCAAAAATCAGGCCCGACTCAGTTCGAGTTGAGTTTTGCAGGGAATGCTCTCGTAGAATGTCGACCGTGTTTGCATCGCGTCGTGCGGCGCCGCTTCTCATTGCCGCAGCAGGAGTTTTTCTGCTGACGTTGTCGCATGCCCACGCGCAATGGTGGAAGCGCGCGCCGGTCGATTTCGAGGAATGCGCTGACGCTGCCGAAAAATCCTCGAACAAGGCTGAAAAGACCGCAGCGCTAGCGGACTGCAACGCCAAATTCGCCGGCCGGCGCAAGGCGGGCGGCGGCTACACCTATTACGACTTCCTGCAGGATCGCACCTTCGACATCGCCGGGCCGAACCCGACGCCGGAAGAGCAGAGGAAAATCGACGAATCCTACACCGCCTATCTCGCCAATCAGCGCCGCAGCAATGAAGCGGCCCAGGCCGCCGCGCGGCAGCAGCGCGAGCAGCAGGAAGCGCAGCAACTTCAGCAGGTCGCGATGCGAACCGACGTCGAGCGTGTGCCCGTGCCGGTGGAACGGCCGAAGGTGCAGCAGGCCGCGGGCCAGCGGAAGGGCGCGCCCTGCACCAAGGGCTCATTCTCTTGCGAATGGCCGCGGCTGTCGGAGAGCCTGAGCGATCTGAAGAGGCTGTTCAGCCCGACGCCGAGCAAGCCTGCGAAGAAGGGGTGAGCTGCGACCGCAAACTCCGCTGTCGTCCCGGACAAGCATAGCGAAGCGGAGCGCTGATCCGGGACCCATAACCCCAGGGAGTGGTTATGGTGCGAGCTGCCAACTACGATTCTTCGCCAAACTTCTCCCTGTGGCTATGGGTCCCGGATCTGCGCTTACGCTTGTCCGGGACGACAGCGGAGGGCGTGGCATCAGTTCGGATGCTTCTTCTTGCTGTGCTTGGGTCCCGGTACTGTCGGATTCACGGGCGCCGCTGGCGTCGGCGAGTTGCCCAACGCCTTGCGGCTCTCCTGCAATCGCGCGTCATAGCCGGGAGAGTTCATGACGGTCGGGGGCCTGGCATAGGCGAGCGTCGAACCGCCGCAGAGAGCGGCGAGCGCGAGCCCGATCATTAGACAACGCCTCATCGGCTCCTCCATCGAGCTCAAGCCACGCCACGAATTTGCTGTGGCAAAAGCCCCGGCGGGCCCTTGCCGGCCGCCTCGGCCTGCTTGATCAGCGCAACAATGCGGCGCATCAGCGGCACATCGACATTGTTCTGCTCGGCGAGCGCAATGACCGCGCCCTGGAGATAGTCGATCTCGGTCTTGCGGCCCTGCTTCAGATCCTGCCACATCGAGGAGCGCGCCTCGGGATCGATCTTCATCGTCCGCCCCAGGATTGCGTTGAAGATCATGTCGGGCAATCTCAGCAGGGTCGGCGTCCAGTTCGGCGGGATCGGCGTTGCCGAGGCTGGCGTGATGCCGGCGGCCTTCAGCGCGGCCAGACCCTCCGCCATCTGGTCGGCGAATAGTCTTCGCCAGTTGCGGTTCGCCAATTGGGCGGCGAGCGGCATGTCGGACAATGCGCTGAGTGCGTTGTTCAGGTTGATGATCAGCTTGCCCCATTGCACGCCGGCGATGTCGCGACTGGCGCGCAGGTAAAGTCCCGGCACCGAGAGCGCCGCCGCCGTGTTGTCAGCGTCTTCGCCGACATGGATGTCGCCGGAGGTCGAACGGTGGAAGCGCCCCTCGCCCATTGCGACCACATTGAACGGCACCATACCGGCGAGCACGCGTCGGCTGCCGAGCCGCTCTTGCAGCACGGCGACATTGCCGACACCGTTCTGCAACGACACGATGACGGCATCCTGCGGCGCGTGCTGCGCGATCTGGTCCGCGACATCTGCCGTGTCGGCACTCTTGACCGTGACCAGCACGATTCCAGCGCTGTGGAAGATTGCGGGATCTTCCGACAGCGCGAGCCGGCCCGCATCCAGCTTCTTCTCAGCGCCGTCGAAATCCGTGAGCCGCAGGCCGAACCGCTCGATCTCGGTCTTCACCCGCGGCCGCACCAGCAGTGCGACACGCCGGTCGGCGGCCGCCAGCTGGCCTCCGATAAAACAGCCGATGGCGCCCGCACCGGCCACCACGATCGATCGATCCGTCGCCAACTGACTTGCTCCCTGAACAACCGCCTCGATAGCAGAACCGAAGCTGGCTGCCCATCGCGGTTGCGGCGCAATCGCCTTGTAACCGTCATGAGAGCCTCATATGTTTTGAGACGGGGCTTTTTACCGGCAGGAGAGCGCCATGGGTCTACTCGACGTCCTCAACGGCATGCAGAACGGCCCGCGCGGCCCGAGCACGCCGAGCTCACAATCCTCCTCCAGCGGCGGCATGTCGCCCATGACCATGGCGATCCTGGGCTTGCTCGCCTGGAAGACATTCAAGCATTTGACGGCAGGCCAACCCGGCGCGGCGCCGCAGCCGTCCCCGACACCGACGCACCTGCCCCCGCCGGTGAATGCGGGCGCCGGCGGCGGCCTCGGTGACCTGCTGAAGGGCGGCCTCGGCGGCCTGCTCGCGGGCGGCGCGGCCGGCAGCGTGCTGAGCGGCGGGCTCGGCGATCTCCTCAACCAGCTCCAGCAGGGCGGCCACGGCGACACCGCGAGCACCTGGGTCGGCAAGGGCGAGAACAAGGCGATCGCGCCCGGCGATCTCGCCAACGCGCTCGGCGCCGACCAGATCCAGAGCCTGTCCGCCCAGAGCGGGCTGTCGCGCGATGAGCTGCTCTCCGGCCTCAGCCAGTATCTGCCGCAGGTGATCGACCATCTGACGCCGGATGGACGGTTGCCGACCGAGAACGAGATCTCGGGCAGGATCTGATTTTAGTCAAAACGAGGGGAGCACTGACATGAGCATGGGCGGCCTGTTGTGGATCATCGTCGTCGGTTTCGTCGCCGGCCTCATCGCGCGTTTCCTGGCGCCGGGGCCGAACAACCCGAGCGGCTTCATCCTCACCACCATCCTCGGCATCGTCGGCGCGTTCCTGGCCACCTTTATCGGCCAGGCCATCGGACACTACGGTCCGGACCAGGGCGCCGGCTTCATCATGGCCACGATCGGTGCCGTGGTGGTGCTATTCATCTGGCACCGGCTGGTCGCGAGCGGCGTGATCAAGGGGTGACGGCGGTTGTTCTGCGGTATGGCCTGTCAACAAATTCAGTGTCGTCCCGGCGAAGGCCGGGACCCATAGCCACCGAATTTGATTTGGCGAAGACTCGGAGTTGTCAGTCTTGAGTTCCCAACAGTCAGTCGTGGTTATGGGTCCCGGCCTACGCCGGGACGACGGCAGCGTTTGACGCAAGGAACGCGATCTCACGTAATCAAATGCATCCCCGCATCCATGCGCACGACCTCGCCGGTCATGTTGCTGGAGGCAGGCATCGCCAGGAAGCAGACGAGCTGCGCGATGTCATCGGCGGATGAGGCGACCTTGAGCGGCACCTTCGCCACCACGCTGTCGCGCACCTGCTTGGCGCCGGCCTCGCCGCGGCCCTTGGTGAACCAGGGCGTATCGATATAGCCGGGGCACACCGTGTTGACGCGGATCAGCGGCGCCAGCGCGCGCGACAGCGACAGCGTCATGGTGTTGAGCGCGCCCTTGCTCGCGGCATAGGCGATCGACGAACCGACGCCGCTGATGCCGGCGACGGAGGAAATGTTGACGACGGCGGACGCACGCCCAGTTGCCTTCGATCCGGCTTCCAGTAGGCTGCGCGCGGCGCGCACCATCTGGAACGGGCCGATCGTGTTCACGCCGTAGAGACGCTGGAAATCTTCAGCCGACAATCCGTCGAGATCGGCGTGAGCGACGTGCTTGGTGGTGCCGGCATTGTTGACGAGGATGTCGAGCCGGCCCCAGCCGGTCGCGGCCGCAACGATCTTGCGGCAATCGTCGTCCTTCGAGACGTCGCCCTGCGCGACCAGCACTTCCGCCGCGCCCGCCTTGCGGCAGAGCTCTGCCGTGGCCTCGGCTTCCTTCTGGCTCGACGAATAGTTGATGACGAGTCGCGCCCCGCTCCGTGCGAGAATTTCCGCGGTCGCAGCACCAAGGCCGGATGCGGACCCCGTCACGATTGCGCACAAACTGTCCTTGGCCATCCGGATTTCCTTCCCCGTGATTGAATGTGTCGCCCTGTTTAGCGAGTTTGCCGCGCGCTGCAAATCGAACAAACTCCGCTAAGCGGAATTAGCCCAGACCGGGTCTTACCCCCATGCCGGTGTCGCAGATAGGCCTGCGATCAACGCTTGTCAGGGCCATGGCTTTTTCCGATCATCGGGCGCAAGAAGAGACCGCGCGCCGCACCGACCAGGCAGGACGCGCCAATGGAAAAACACGGGGAACGCTGTGGCGGAGAGTGACAATATCGTCGTCGAGACCGCGGAGAAGATCTTCGCCGATCTCGCCGATCCGCAGACCATCAACAATGACAAGAAGAATTCGTGGCAGGCGCCGCTGTGGCAGGCGCTGAGCGAAGCCGGCTTGCCCTTGTCCTGGGTGCTCGACGATCTCGGCGGCTCCGGTGCGAGCCTTGCCGACGGTTTTGCCTTGCTGAATGCTGCCGGCCGTTTCGCGGTCGCGGTTCCCCTGGCCGAGACCATGCTCGCGGGTTGGCTGCTGGCGCAGGCGAAGATCGCTTCGCCCGAAGGCGAGATGACGATGCTGCCGGCCTCGCCAAAGGATCGCATCACGCTTGATGCCGACGGCGCGCTCTCGGGCCGCTGCCGCGGCGTGCCCTTTGCCAAAGCGGCGAAGCACTTTTCGGTGCTGGCGCACGGCAAGGACGGCGTCTCGATCGCGCTGGTCGACGCGAGCAAGGGCCGGATCGAATCCGGGCTCAATGTCGGCTACGACCACAGCGATACCGTGACGCTCGACAAGGTTCAGCCCAACACCATCAAGGCCGCGCCCAAGGGCGTTGACCAGACCACGCTGATGCTGATGGGCGGCGTCACGCGCAGCCTGCAGATCGCCGGCGCGCTGGAATCCATGCTCGACATCTCCGTGCGTTACTCCAACGAGCGCGTCGCCTTCGAGAAGAAGATCTCGAAATTCCAGGCGGTGCAGCACAATCTCGCGCGCCTCGCCGGCGAGTCTGCCGCAGCACTTGCGGCCGCGACGTCGGCCGCCGATGCCATCGCGAACGCCACGTCGTTCAATGACGAGGTCTACCTCGAAGCCGCCTCGGCAAAGATCCGCTGCGCGGAAGCCGCGGAAAAAGGCGGCGCCATCGCACACCAGGTTCACGGCGCGATCGGCTTCACGATCGAGCACATCCTGCACCGCTATTCGCTGCGGGCGCTGGCCTGGCGCGACGATTTCGGTTCGGAAAGCTATTGGGCGGTCGAGCTCGGCAAGCTCGTCGCCAGGCGCGGCGCCGACGAATTGTGGCCGCTCGTGGCTTCGCGCTGATCGGGAGACGAAACACATGACCGCAGCCCTCCGTTTCGATCCGATCCGTCTGCCGCCCGAGTGCGAACAATTGCGCAAGGAAGTACGCGCCTTCCTCGCCGAAGAAATTGCCGCAGGCACCTTCAGTCCATTCAAGCCCAACCGCGAAGACACCGACGTGCCGGAATTTTCTCGCAAAGTTGGCGCCAAGGGCTGGCTCGGCATGACCTGGCCGAAGAAATATGGCGGCCAGGAGCGCTCCTTCCTCGAGCGTTACGTCGTGACCGAGGAGATGCGCGTCGCCAACGCTCCGACGCGGCGCTTCTTCGTCGCCGACCGCCAGAGCGGTCCGGTGCTGCTGAAATACGCCCCTGAAAACATCAAGATGGACATCCTGCCGCGCATCTGCCGCGGCGAGATCTGCTTCGCCATTGGCATGAGCGAGCCTAACTCCGGCTCGGACCTGTTCGCCGCGAAGACGCGCGCGACCAAGACCGACGGCGGCTATCTCATCAACGGCACCAAGATCTGGACCTCGTCGGCGCATATCGCCGACTACATGATCGCAATCTTCCGGACCTCGCCGCCGACCAAGGAGAACCGCCGTCACGGCCTGACGCAATTTCTGGTCAAGATGAAGCAGCCGGGCATCAAGGTGAACCCGATCGGCCAGATCACCGGCCAGTACGAGTTCAACGAGGTGGTCTTCACCGACTTCTTCGTGCCAGAGGATCACGTGCTCGGCGAAGTCGACGGCGCGTGGAAGCAGGCGACATCGGAACTCGCCTATGAGCGTTCTGGTCCCGAGCGCTTCCTCGAGACTTATTACGTGCTGACCGAGCTGGTCCGCGCGGTCGGTCCCAATCCGGACACGCGTAGCGCCGAGGGCATCGGGCGACTCGTGGCGCAGCTTCACACCATGCGGCGCATGTCAGTCTCGGTTGCCGGCATGCTGCAGGCCGGCAAGGAACCCGTGGTGGAGGCCTCCATCGTCAAGGACATCGGCACGGTCTGGGAGCAGCAGCTTCCGCACCGCGTGCGCGATCTCGCGGCCTTCGTCGAGGAGACCGCGACCAACCGCGAGACGCTGGAGCGGCAGCTCGACTTCGCCATCAAGACCGCACCGAAACTCACCATCCAGGGCGGCACCACCGAGGTGCTGCGCGGCATCATCGCGCGCGGATTGGGCTTGCGCTAAGTTTTCGAGGACATCATGAGCACTTACAAGGATATCGGCGTCGAGAAGGTCGGACACGTCGGCACGATCGAGATCCGCAGGCCGCCGCTCAACTTCTTCGACATCTCGCTGATCAACCAGATCGCAGACGCGCTCGACGAATTCGACCGCGACATCGAGATTCGCGCCTCGGTTCTCTCGGCGCAGGGCAAGGCGTTCTGCGCCGGCGCCAATTTCGGCGATCCGGCCCGGCAGGCGCAGGAAGCACGCGAGGCCGAAAAAACGGCCAAGGGCGATCCGGCCGACAGCCTCGGCGCGATCAACCATCTCTATATCCAGGCCGTGCGCATCTTCCGCGCCAAGAAGCCGATCGTGGCCGCCGTGCAGGGCGCCGCCATCGGTGGCGGCCTCGGGCTTGCCGTGTCGGCGGATTTCCGCGTCACTTGCCCCGAGGCACGCTTCTCCGCGAATTTCACAAAACTCGGCTTCCATCCCGGCTTCGGCCTGACGACAACGCTGCCCGAGTTAATCGGCAAGAACAACGCCGAGCTGATGTTCTACACCAGCCGCCGCGTCACCGGCGAAGAGGCGGTGAAGTGGGGCCTCGCCAACGTGCTGGTGCCGCAGGATCAGGTCAAGGCGGGCGCGATGAAGCTCGCTGCCGAGATCGCCGAATGCTCCCCGCTCGGCCTGCTCTCCACCCGCGCCACGATGCGCGCCGGCCTCGCCGATCGCGTGATGGCGGCGACCAATCACGAGCTCGCCGAGCAGACCCGACTGCGCGCCACGGAAGATTTCAAGGAAGGCGTGAAGGCCACCGAAGAGCGGCGCGCGGCGAATTTCAGGGGGCGGTAGTTCGCTCTTCTCGTCGTATCGCTCAGGCAGCTCCACAACTTCCCTTGTCGTCCCGGCGAAGGCCGGGACCCATAACCCCAGGGAGAAGTTCTGACGCAAACAGGTAACCAAGAGTCATCGTCAAATTGCTTCCTGTGGCTATGGGTCCCGGCCTTCGCCGGGACGACAGTGGTGTTTGCGGCAACAGCTTAGGCAGAAAGCCGAAACGTCACCCCGCCCAGCAGAAACTCGTTCCCCGCAACCGCGAGCCCCTTTGACCTCGCGACATGCAGCACATGCGCGGCATCGGCCACCCGAAACTCCAGCGCGCTCATGATCTCGCTGGCGCCCTTCACGAAGCGGAAAGTCGCGTTGGGCAGCTTCAGCTCAGAGCCATCAGCCGCGACTCCGATGATCTTACCCCAGTGCTCCGCCAATCCTTGCGGGTCCGGGCTCTGCATCTCCACAGCCGTCAGCGCCTGCGTCACATCCTTGCGGATGAATTTCTGCCAGTCAGGACCTGCGGGCGGATACGGACCCAAAATATCGTCGCTGCCTTCGGTGTGGTTGAACTCGATGAAGGCGGCGCGGCAATCGCGGGGATGAAGCTGGACGCCATGATAGGGCGCGTGGTCGATCACGTTGGCGGTGCGCACGCCCAGCGCATTGGCGTTGCGGCCGCGCTCGTCCGGGTCGTTGCAGCAGAAGATCGCCATATAGCCGCCGCGACCGCCGGTCTTCTCGATGAAGCGGCCGGCCGTGGTGCCGTCCTTGAAGGGTGCGACGACCTCGAGCATGATCGTGTCGACCGGGAGCAGCGCGTTCTCCAGGCCGTATTTCGCGACATTGCCGTCGCGGTAGCAGACAACGAGGCCCATGATCTCGGCGATATCGGAGATGACAGGCGGAAGCTGCGGCGCGACCAGACAAATCTGCCGCAGCCGCATATAGGGCGCCATCGTCATGCGCCCATGAAGGCCGGCTTGCGCTTCTCGACGAAGGCCTTCGCGGCCTCCTTGTGATCCTCGGTGTCGCTGCAACGGGTGTGGTGGATGGCTTCACCGTCGAAGCAATCTTCCAGCGGCAGGTGCTCGGCATTGTTGATGTTACGCTTGATGTAGCCGAGCGCGATCGACGGCCCCTGCGCCAGCGATAGCGCCAGCTCGTGCGCGGCGGCATCGATCTCGGCATCGGGCACGACCTTCGTCACCATGCCGATCGCATGTGCTTCCTTGGCGGTGAGCACCGGCGACATCAGATACGGCTCGCGCGCCCGCGCGCTGCCGAGCAGCTGGGTGAGAAAATAGGTGCCGCCATAATCGCCGGAGAAGCCGACCTTGGCGAAGGCGGTCGTGATCTTGCAGGATTCGGAGGCGATGCGGAGGTCGCACGACAGCGCCATCGAGAGGCCGGCACCGGCCGCGGCGCCATCGAGCTGCGCCACCACAGGCTTCGGCATCTGATGCAGGATGCGCGAGACCTCCATGCCGCGGCGGAGGTTCGCCATCTTCACTTCGAAAGGCAGCGGCGCGCGGCCGGCTGCCATCGACTTGACGTCGCCGCCGACGCAGAACGAGCCGCCGGCGCCCTTGAACAGCACCGCGCGCACCTCGGGATCGTCGGCCGCGCGCCGCGCCGCCTCGACTAATCCTGCGACCATCTCCGGGTTGAGCGCGTTCTTTCGCTCGGGACGGTTCATCGTGATGGTGAGCAGCGCGCCTTCGAGCTTTTGCAGGACCATGTCGTTCATGGGACGTCTCCCTTGTTGTTTGTTTGTTTCGTCATTCCGGGGCGCGCCCTTGACGCGAACCCGGTATCCATTTCTAGACAGTCACTGCCGCCCGATGGATCCTCAGATGCGCAATTGCGCATCATAGCTCGCGCTCACGCGCGCCCCGGAATGACGCTTCGCGTCATTTCTTCACCAGCGGGCAACGCGACTGCTCCAGCGACTGGAATGCCTCGTTGCCGGGCACGGTGGCAAGCAGCTTGTAATCGTCCCAGCGGCCCTTGGATTCCGACGGCTTCTTCACCTCGAACAGGTACATGTCGTGGATCATGCGACCGTCCTCGCGGATCTTGCCGTTATGTGCGAAGAAATCGTTGATCGGCGTCTCCTTCATCACCTTGATGACCGCAGCCGAGTCGGTCGTGCCGGCCGTCTTCACCGCCTTCAGATAGTGCATGACAGAGGAATAGACACCGGCCTGGGCCGAGGTCGGCGGCCGCTTCATCCGCTCCATGAAGCGCTTCGAGAATGCGCGCGTCTCGTCGTTCATGTCCCAGTAGAACGCCTCGGCCAGCAGCAGGCCCTGCGCGGTCTCCAGCCCGATCGAATCAATATCGGTAACGAAGGCAAGCAGTGGCGAGACCTTCTGGCCGCCCTTGGTGATGCCGAACTCGGCCGCCTGCTTGATGGCATTGACGGTGTCGCCGCCGGCGTTCGCGAGTCCGATCACCTTGGCCTTGGACGCCTGGGCCTGAAGCAGGAACGACGAGAAGTCAGACGTGTTGAGCGGATGGCGGACGGCGCCGAGCACCTTGCCGCCGGTCTTGGTCACGACGGCGCTGGTGTCTTTCTCCAGATCCTGGCCGAAGGCATAGTCGGCGGTGAGGAAGAACCAGGTGTCGAGGCCCGACTTCACGGCCGCAAGGCCGGTCACGTTGGCCTGGCCGTAGGTGTCGAACACGTAGTGGATGGTGTAGGGACCACAGGCCTCGTTGGTGAGACGAATCGAGCCCGGGCCGTTGAAGATGATGATCTTGTTGCGCGCTTTCGCGATCTCGCCGGCGGCAAGCGCGGTCGCGGAGGCCGCGACGTCGTAGATCATCTCGACGCCCTGGTTGTCGAGCATGTCGCGGGCGATGTTCGCGGACAGGTCAGCCTTGTTGAGATGGTCGGCCGCGATCACCTGGATCTTGCGCCCCAGCACCTCGCCGCCGAAATCTTCCGCGGCCATCTTCGCCGCGGTCTCGCTGCCGGGGCCGGTGATGTCGGCGTAGAGGCTCGACATGTCGAGGATGCCGCCGATCTTCAGGGGTGGCTTGTCCTGGGCCTGCGCGGCGGCGCTCGCACTCAGGGCAAACGCTGCGGCAAAAATGCCCGACAAAATATGCTTCATCGAAAAGACCTCCCTTGATTGCCTGACTCTGAATGGCGGCTTGATTATTGCTCTTGGCAATCGCTATTCCCGCAATCATGCCGCATGCGCAAGAGCGCAGCAAGCGCAGGTGCGTTACGAGAGCATGATTGCCGCGCATGTTTTCCGCAAAGCGGAATGGTGAGATGCAGCAAGATGCTTCCACGCAATGACGGAGTCTGAGGAAGCCCCTTCGCGACCCACCGTGCATGAGTTAAAGTTGAAGCGTAACGCAACCTCTCCGGTCAACGTGACGCAGCGGCATCACCTCATCGTCGCATTTCTTCTCATCGCCAGTCACACGGCGTTCGCCGCACCGTGCCAATTCGAGGCACAGGGCGAAGGCCGCGTCGCGGCCATCGTCGATGCACGTAGCGTGCGTCTCGACGACGGCCGCGAGATCCGTCTCACCGGGATCGAAGCGACCGCGACAACGAAGCAGGCACTGACCTCACTGCTCGTCGGCCGCGACGTGACGCTGCGCGGCACTGACGACACGCCCGACCGCTACGGCCGCCAAAGCGCGCTGCTCTTTATCGGCATGAGCGACACCTCCGTGCAGGCCATGCTGCTCGCCCAGGGCGATGCCCTCGTCTCGGCCGAGATCGCGGACAAGGATTGCGCGACCGCCTTGATGTCGGCCGAAGCTGAAGCGCGGCGCCAAAAAAAGGGCAATTGGGCTGACCCGTCGGCCATAAAAAACGCGGAAAGTCCGGACGATATTTTGGCCGGGATCGGGCGCTTTCTGGTGGTCGAGGGCAAAGTCCTGTCGGTCCGGCAAGCTGGGGCAATGACCTACCTCAACTTCGGATGGAACTGGACACGCGGCTTTGCGGTGACTATTTCAAAGCGCACGCTGCCGGCGTTCGAAAGCGCCGGAATGACCCTTAAATCCCTGGAAAATCGGCGTATTCGCGTCCGGGGCTGGGTCGAGGGGACTGCAGGGCCGCGTATCGATGTGCGTCTCTTGGGACAGGTTGAATTGCTGGGCGCAAACGAGCCTAATGGGGAGCGGCCTTAAGGGCCAGGCACGGGTTAGACGACGTGATCGGGGTGCTAGAACGGCACAAAAGGGGTGAATGCCGCCGCCTGCGGGCAGCGCCGGCTGCGCTTTGCCTCGTGCTGGGCACAGCGCTCGCAGGTTGCGGCGATATGGGCCGGTTCCAGACCGCAGCGGCCCCGCCGACCGTCGCCCTGCCTAAGCCGAAGCCGGCCGTCGCCCAGACTCCCGCCACCGAGAAAGAGCACGAGCGCATCCTGGCGAGCTATGGGGGCACCTATGACGACCCCCGGCTCGAATCACTGGTCAGCAAGACGGTCGACCGGCTCGTTGCCGCCTCCGACCGCCCTGACCAGGGCTACAAGGTCACCATCCTCAACTCCGGCGCGGTGAACGCCTTCGCGCTGCCGAACGGCCAGCTCTATGTCACCCGCGGACTTCTTGCGCTGGCCAGCGACACCTCGGAATTGTCCTCCGTGCTCAGCCACGAGATGGCGCATGTGCTGTCCAAGCACGCCGCGATGCGCGAGGACCAGGCGCGCCAGGCCGCGATCGTCACCCGTGTCGTCACCGACATGAGCACCGATCCCGATCTCACCGCGCTCGCGCTCGCCAAGACCAAGCTCACCATGGCGAGCTTTTCGCGCAATCAGGAGTTCGAGGCTGACGGCATCGGCGTCGGCATTTCCGCCAAGGCACATTTCGACCCCTACGGCGCGGCGCGCTTCCTCTCAGCGATGGAGCGTAATGCGGAGTTGAAGGCCGGCAAGGGCTCGCTCGATCCGCGCGCGCAGGATTTCACCTCGTCGCATCCGGCCACGCCCGAGCGCGTGCAGAATGCGCAGACCATCGCGCGGCAATACGTTGCCCCGGAAGGCGGCGAGCGCGACCGCGAGAGCTATCTCGCCGCGATCGACAACCTCGTCTATGGCGAGGACCCCAGCGAAGGCTTTGTCCGCGGCCGGCGTTTCCTGCACCCAAAACTCGGCTTCACCTTCCAGGCGCCGGATAATTTCACGCTCGACAACACCGCGCAGGCGGTGATCGGCGTGCGCGAGGGCGGCTCGCAGGCGATGCGCTTCGACGTCGTGCGTGTACCAGCCGAGCAGTCGCTCGGCGACTACCTCAATTCCGGCTGGATGGAGGGCGTCGAGAAGGCGTCCACTGAAGACGTCACCATCAACGGTTTTCCGGCCGCGTCTGTCACCGCCAAGGGCGACCAGTGGCAGTTCAAGGTCTATGCGCTGCGCTTCGGCAGCGACGTCTACCGCTTCATCTTCGCGACACGGCAGAAGTCGACCGAGAGCGAGCGCAATGCGCGCGAGACCGTCAATTCATTCCGCCGCCTGACCCTCGAGGAGATCCAGGCCGCGCGACCGCTGCGTATCAAGGTCATCACCGTACAGCCCGGCGACACCGTGGAATCGCTGTCTCACCGCATGGCCGGCGTCGATCATCCCGCCGAACGTTTTCGCGTGCTGAATGGGCTGGATCGCACCGCGCAGGTGAAGGTGCGTGACCGCGTGAAGATCGTGACGGATTGAGCTGCGGTAACTCCACGCCGTCGTCCCGGCGGAGGCCGGGACCCATAACCACAGGATTGGGTTTGACGAAGACTGGTCGTTCGGGATTTGCACCGAGCGCCATCGCGACATCACGCGGTATGGGTCCCGGCCTTCGCCGGGACGACACGTGTTTTGGAGCGACTGCCTGAGCCTTAGGCGCCCGCGTCCATGTCGCCCGCCTCGCGCTGGCCGCTGAGCCAGAGCGCGAGCAGGGTCCAGAACGCGCCGGAGAGCAGATAGGCGCCCGAGGCGATGACGCCGAGATTGGTGGCGAGCAGAAGCGCCACGAGCGGAGCGAAGCCGGCGCCGAACAGCCAGGCCATGTCCGAGGTCAGTGCCGAAGCGGTATAGCGATAAGCCTGCTTGAAGTTCGAGGCGATCGCGCCCGAGGACTGGCCGAAGGCGAGGCCAAGCAAGATGAAGCCGATCACCATGTAAATGGTCTGGCCAAACTCTCCGGCGTCGAGCAACTGCGGGGCGAAGCCGCTGTAGATCGCGATCGCGATCGCCGATCCCATCAGCAGCGATTTGCGGCCGACGCGGTCGGCGATGACGCCGGAGGCCACGATCGCGGCGACGCCGAACACAGCGGCGACGATCTCGATGATCAGGAAGCGCACCGGGCTTTCGCGGGTGAACAGGAACACCCACGACAGCGGAAACACCGTGACCATGTGGAACAGCGCGAAGCTTGCGAGCGGCGCGAACGCACCGAGCATGATGTTCTGGCCTTCGCGCGCGACAGTCTCTGAGATGCGCGACGGCTGCAATTCGCGGGTCTCGAACAAGGAGGCATATTCCTCGGTCGTCACCATGCGCAGGCGCGCGAACAGCGCCACGACGTTGATGGCGAACGCGACGAAGAATGGATAGCGCCAGCCCCAGTCGAAGAAATCATCGGCCGAGAGGTTGCCGGCGAAATAGGCGAACAGCGCGCTCGCCACGATCAGCCCGAGCGGCGCGCCGAGCTGCGGGACCATCGCGTACCAGCCGCGCTCGGACGGCGGCGCGTTCAGCGCCAGCAGCGAAGCCATACCGTCCCAGGCGCCGCCCCAGGCCAGACCTTGCGCGATGCGCGCCAGCGCCAACAGCCAGATCGCGGCGACGCCGATGTCGTGGTAGCCGGGCAGGAACGCCAGCGCCACGGTGGCGGTGCCGAGCAGGAACAACGCCGAGACCAGCTTGGCCGTCTTGCCGTACTCGCGGTCCACCGTCATGAAAATGACGGTCCCGATCGGCCGGGCGATGAAGGCCAGCGCGAAGATCATGAAGGAATAGAGCGTGCCGGTCAGTTCGCTCGTGAACGGGAACACCAGGCGCGGAAACACGATCACCGAGGCGATCGCGTAGACGAAGAAGTCGAAGAACTCCGAGGTGCGGCCGATGATGACGCCGATGGCGATCTCGCTGGGACTGGCCTGGTCGTGGCCGTGCTCGCCCGAGTGGAGGTCTGTCATGTCGGGGGTCTGTGCCGTCGCCATGCGTGCGCCCTTAACGTCCTGAAAACCAAAGCCGACCGCCCGGCGGGGCGCCAGGCAATCCGACCCTGTTTGGCTCAACATCTCGCACTGCAACATTGGACAAATTGTCCAATGTCCGGATTGCTGCGCCGCAGCTACCCCTTGGCCCCGCATAGGAAACTCATTCTCAAAGGCTCGGCCCGTGTCCCGTCTCAAGATCCTGGCGCTGCTACCCCTGGCAGTTGCGCTCAGTGGCTGCAACTACGTCGTGCTGGCGCCAGCCGGCGATATCGCCGCGCAACAGCGCGACCTCGTCATCATCTCCACCGTCCTGATGCTCCTGATCGTCGTCCCCGTGATGGCGCTGACGGTGCTGTTCGCCTGGCGCTACCGCCAGTCCAACACCTCGGCCCGCTACGAGCCGGAATGGGACCACTCGACCAGCCTTGAACTCGTGATCTGGTCGGCGCCGCTGCTGATCATCGTCTGCCTGGGCGCGCTGACCTGGATGGGCACGCATCTGCTTGACCCCTATCGCACGCTCGGCCGCATCCATGCCGACCGCGCCGTGGATCAGTCCAAGGCCCCGCTCGAGGTCGACGTCGTCGCGCTCGACTGGAAATGGCTCTTCATCTATCCGGACTACGGCATCGCCACCGTCAACGACCTGGCGGCGCCGGTCGATCGTCCGATCAATTTCCGCATCACCGCGTCCTCAGTGATGAACTCGTTCTACATCCCCGCGCTGGCCGGCCAGATCTACGCGATGCCGGGCATGGAGACGAAGCTCCACGCGGTCGTGAATCACGCCGGCACCTACAAGGGTTTTTCGGCGAACTATAGCGGTGCCGGCTTCTCCGGCATGCACTTCAACTTCCAGGGCCTCGACGACAAGGGTTTTGACGCCTGGGTCGCGCAGGCCAAATCCGCCGGCGGCTCGCTCGGCCGCGCCGATTATCTCCAACTCGAGAAACCGAGCGAGAACGAGCCGGTGCGCCGCTACGGCGCGGTCGATGCCGATCTCTACCGCCTGATCCTCAACATGTGCGTCGAGACCGGCAAGATGTGCCAGAGCGAGATGATGGCGATCGACGCCAAGGGCGGTCTCGGCCATGAGGGCCTGAACAACACCCTGCCGCTGGCCTACGACAAATATGCCCGCCGCGGCACCGCCCTTGGGCCCGAGCCGACCTTCGTCGCCGGCACCTGCACGCCGGATGCGCCGCAAGGCCAGACGACGGCCGCGATCAAGGCGCCGCTCGACACAGCGCCGCTCCTGGGTGCCGGCCTGAAGCGGCCGACTTTCGCGCCGTTGAAGTCCTCGTCCTTCTTCCTCGGACAACGTCCCAAGTCAAACTCCTGAGGTCAGACTCCTGAAGTCAGACTCCTAAAGAGAGCTCGCATGTCTCCTGATCTTCTCAAGCTCATCTTCGGCCGTCTCAGCATCGATTCGCTGCCGCTGCACGAGCCGATCCTCGTCGGCACCTTCGCGGTGGTCGCGCTCGGCGGCACCACGCTGCTCGGCGGCCTCACCTATTTCCGCCTCTGGGGCTATCTCTGGCGCGAGTGGTTCACCAGCGTGGACCACAAGCGCATCGGCGTCATGTACATGATCCTCGGCATCGTGATGCTGCTGCGCGGCTTCGCCGACGCCCTCATGATGCGCGCGCAACAGGCGCTCGCATTCGGCGGCTCCGAAGGCTTCCTCCCCTCCCATCACTACGACCAGGTCTTCACCGCCCACGGCGTGATCATGATCTTCTTCGTGGCGATGCCGCTGGTGACAGGCCTGATGAACTTCGTCGTGCCGCTGCAGATCGGCGCGCGTGACGTGTCGTTCCCGTTCCTGAACAATTTCAGCTTCTGGATGACGGTCGGCGGCGCGGTGTTGGTGATGGCCTCGCTGTTCATCGGCGAGTTCGCCCGCACCGGCTGGCTGGCTTATCCGCCGTTGTCCAACATCGGCTACAGTCCAGACGTCGGCGTCGACTATTACATATGGGGATTGCAGGTCGCCGGCGTCGGAACGACGTTATCCGGCATCAACCTGATCTGCACCATCGTGAAGCTGCGCTGCCCCGGCATGACCATGATGCGGATGCCGGTCTTCACCTGGACCTCGCTCTGCACCAACGTCCTGATCGTCGCCTCCTTCCCGGTTCTGACCGTCGTGCTCGCGCTGCTCACGCTCGACCGCTACGTCGGCACCAACTTCTTCACGAACGATTTCGGCGGCAGCCCGATGATGTACGTGAACCTGATCTGGATCTGGGGCCATCCCGAGGTCTACATCCTGGTTCTCCCCGCCTTCGGCATCTTCTCGGAAGTGACCTCGACCTTCTCCGGCAAGCGCCTGTTCGGGTACACCTCGATGGTCTACGCGACCGTGGTCATCACGATCCTGTCGTACCTGGTCTGGCTGCACCACTTCTTCACGATGGGCTCGGGCGCCAGCGTCAACTCGTTCTTCGGCATCACCACGATGATCATCTCGATCCCGACGGGCGCGAAGATGTTCAACTGGCTGTTCACGATGTATCGCGGCCGTATCCGCTACGAGCTGCCGATGCTGTGGACCATTGCCTTCATGCTGACCTTCGTGCTCGGCGGCATGACCGGCGTGCTGCTCGCTGTGCCGCCGGCCGACTTCGTCCTGCACAACAGCCTGTTCCTGATCGCGCACTTCCACAACGTGATCATCGGCGGCGTGGTGTTCGGCGCGTTCGCCGGCATCAACTACTGGTTCCCGAAGGCATTCGGCTTCAAGCTCGATCCGTTCTGGGGCAAGCTGTCGTTCTGGTTCTGGGTCACCGGCTTCTACATGGCCTTCATGCCGCTCTATGTGCTCGGCCTGATGGGCGTGACCCGCCGCCTGCGCGTGTTTGACGATCCCAGCCTCCAGATCTGGTTCGTCATCGCCGCGATCGGCGCCGGCCTCGTCTTCCTCGGCATCCTCAGCATGCTGATGCAGTTCGCCGTCAGCTTCCTCAAGCGCGAGCAGCTCAAGGATGTTACCGGCGATCCCTGGGACGCACGCACGCTGGAATGGGCGACCTCCTCGCCCCCGCCGGACTACAACTTCGCCTTCACCCCCGTCGTTCACGACAATGACGCATGGTGGGACATGAAGAAGCGCGGCTACCAGCGTCCGCTCACCGGGTTCAAGCCAATCCATATGCCGAGCAGCACCGGCACCGGCATCATTCTCGCCGGCTTCGCCACCGCGATGGGGTTCGGCCTGATCTGGTACATCTGGTGGCTGGCGGCTGCCAGCTTCATCGCGATGCTCGCCGTCGGGATCGGTCACACCTTCAACTATCACCGCGACTTCGACATACCGGCCGACGATGTCATCCGGGCTGAGGACGCGCGCACCAAACTGCTCGCCGGAGCCAAGTAAATGACTATCGCTGTCAATCCTGTCCAGACCGGCGAGCCGGTCTTCTACCTCGCCGACGAACACCCGCATCCGGAAGGCTACAGCACCTCGCTCGGCTTCTGGATCTACCTGATGAGCGACTGCCTCATCTTTGCGATCCTGTTCGCCACCTTCGGCGTGCTCGGCGCCAATTACGCCGCCGGTCCCGCGCCGAAGGATCTGTTCGACCTGTCGCTGGTCGCGGTGAACACCTCGATGCTGCTGCTGTCGTCGATCACCTATGGTTTTGCGATGCTGACGATGCAGCAGAACAAGATCGCCCAGACGCAGATGTGGCTCCTGATCACCGGCCTGTTCGGCGCCGCCTTCATCGGCATCGAGCTCACCGAGTTCGCCCACATGATCCATGAGGGCGCCACGCCCCAGCGCAGCGCCTTCCTGTCCGCCTTCTTCACTCTGGTCGGCACCCACGGCCTGCACGTCTCCTGCGGCCTGATCTGGCTGGTGACCCTGATGGTGCAGGTCTGGCGTTTCGGCCTGATCGAGGCCAACCGCCGTCGCCTGATGTGCCTGTCGATGTTCTGGCACTTCCTCGATGTGGTCTGGATCGGCGTCTTTACTTTCGTCTATCTCCTGGGAGTTCTGCGATGAACACCGACACCCACGCCGCCCACGCGGACGATCATCACCACGACGACGGCCACGCCCACGGCACGTTCTCGACCTACATGCTCGGCTTCGTGCTCTCGGTGGTGCTCACCGCGATCCCGTTCTGGCTGGTGATGAGCGGCACGCTGCCGAGCAAGCAGATCACCGCGCTGGTCATCATGGTCTTCGCGGTCGTGCAGATCGTCGTGCACATGATCTACTTCCTGCACATGAGCCCCAAGTCCGAGAACGGCTGGAGCATGATGGCGCTGATCTTCACCATCGTCATGGTGGTGATCGCGCTGTCCGGTTCGCTGTGGGTAATGAACCACCTCAACAGCAACATGATGCCGATCCACGAGATGACGGGAATGAAGTGAGCGATCTCGTGAGCCACGACGAACACGACATGCGCGGCCCCGCAAGGGCTGCGCGTCCGTCCTTGTGGCTCACGGTTCTCTCGCTCACCGCCTTCGTTGTGCTGATGGCCCTCGGCGTCTGGCAGGTCGAGCGCCGCGCCTGGAAGCTCGCCTTGATCGACCGCGTCGAGCAGCGCGTTCATGCCCCGGCGCAGCCCATTCCCTCGCGGGCTTCGTGGCCGGCGATCACCGCTGCAAGCGACGAATACCGGCATGTCAGCGCCTCCGGCCGCTTCCTGCACGACCGCGAGACCCTGGTTCAGGCCGTTACCGAAGCAGGTCCCGGCTATTGGGTGCTGACGCCGCTGCAGCGTGCCGACGGCACGCTTATCCTGGTCAACCGCGGCTTCGTGCCGTCCGAGCGGCGCGACCCATCGACGCGCCAGGGCGGCAATCCGGACGGCCAGGTCGAGATCACCGGCCTTTTGCGCATCACCGAGCCAAAGGGCGGTTTTCTCAGGGACAACGCGCCCCAGCACAACCGCTGGTATTCGCGAGATGTGACCGCGATCGCGGCGGCTCGCGACCTCCAAAACGCCGCGCCCTTCTTCGTCGATGCCGATGCCGGATCACAATCCGGCAACGGTCCCATCGGCGGATTGACCGTGGTCCGCTTTCCCAATAACCACCTGGTCTACGCACTGACGTGGTTTGCCCTGGCTTTCATGCTGGCCGGTAGACTTTTCGTCACATTCCGCGGCGGGCTGTTCCGCCGCACGCGCTTCGTCCACGAACCGGCCGGCGGCTCGGATGCCTCCGCCCGCAGGACGGGATCAGATGTTGGAACGATCGTCGAACCGACCTGACGACGGGAACACTTACGGCGAGCTGGCGGTCACGCTGCAGTCGCAGGCGGACGCGCGCAGCGAGCTGATTGGCGCTGCCCCGACCGACGACGAGACCAACCGCAAGAACATGGCTCTGCTGATCCAGCTGCGCTGGACCGCGGTGGTCGGCCAGATCGTGACGATCGGCGGGGTGCATTTCTGGCTCGGCATTCCCTTGCCGCTGACCCGCATGGGCGCGGTGATCGGCGCGCTGGTACTGCTCAATGTCTCGAGCCTGGTCTGGGTGCGCCATCGCGCCGCGATCACCAACAATGAGCTGCTGGTCGCGCTAATGCTGGATGTCGCGGCGCTGACCGCGCAGCTCTACCTCAGCGGCGGTGCCACCAATCCCTTCACCTCGCTGTTCCTGCTTCAGGTCACGCTCGGTGCGGTGCTGCTCGATGCCCGCTCGACCTGGTCGCTGGTGGCGCTGAGCTGCGCGAGCTTCGTGTGGCTGACGATGGCCTACCGGCCGCTCGACCTGCCGCCGAATCCGCTGAGCGAAACCTATACGCTCACCGTCACCGGGATGCTGCTCGGCTTCATCCTCAACGCCGTGCTGCTCGTCGTGTTCGTCACCCGCATCAACAGGAATTTGCGCGAGCGTGACGCGCATCTGGCGGCGTTGCGCCAGCACGCCGCCGAGCAGGATCACATCGTCCGCATGGGCCTGCTCGCCTCCGGCGCCGCGCACGAGCTCGGCACGCCGCTCGCCTCGCTCTCCGTCATCCTCAGCGACTGGCGCCGCATGCCGGATCTCGCAGCCGATCAGGAGCTCGCCGAGGACCTCACGGAGATGGAAACCTCGCTGCAACGCTGCAAGACCATCGTGACGGGCATTCTGGTGTCGGCCGGCGAGGCCCGCGGCGAAGGATCGTCGCCGACGACGGTGACGGCCTTCGTCACCGCGCTGGTCGAGGAATGGCGCGACGCGCGCTCGGCGCGGACGCTGTACTTCGTCAATACCTTTGGCGAGGATGTCGCGATCGTCTCCGACATCGCACTGAAGCAGGTGATCTTCAACGTCCTCGACAACGCCTACGAGGTCTCGCGCGATTGGGTGGAGCTGCTCGCCGAACGCGAGGGCGACAATCTGGTGCTCTCGATCAGCGACCGTGGCCCGGGCTTCGCGCCGGAAATGCTGGCGCAGCTCGGAAAGCCCTATCAATCGAGCAAGGGCCGCGCCGGCGGCGGGCTCGGCCTGTTCCTGGTGGTGAACGTGGTGCGCAAGCTAGGGGGCGGCGTGACCGCCGAGAATCACAGGAAGCGCGGCGCCACCGTCCGCCTGACCTTGCCGCTCGCCACGCTCGCGATCGGAGGCAGCTTTGACGTCTGACCGTTCGCTCATCGTCGTCGAGGACGATGAAGGCTTTGCGCGCACGCTGAAGCGCTCGTTCGAGCGCCGCGGCTACGAGGTCGTGCTCGCCGCCTCGATCGAGGAGGTCCGGAAAGTCCTGGAAGGACGATCCTTCGGCTACGCCGTGGTCGACCTCAAGCTCGGCGGCGCCTCGGGCCTTGCCTGTGTCGAGGTGTTACACACCCACGACGAAGAAATGCTGATCGTGGTGCTGACGGGCTTTGCCAGCATTTCGACCGCTGTCGAGGCCATCAAGCTCGGCGCCTGCCACTACCTCGCCAAGCCCTCCAACACCGACGACATCGAAGCCGCCTTCAACAAGGCCGAAGGCAACGCCGACGTCGCGCTGGACGTGCGGCCGACCTCGATCAAGACCCTGGAATGGGAGCGCATTCACCAGACCCTGATCGAGACGGATTTCAACATCTCGGAAGCGGCAAGGCGGCTGGGCATGCACCGGCGGACGTTAGCCAGGAAGCTCGAGAAGCGGCCGGTGAAGTAGGCTGCTCTCGCCCGCATGCGTCTACACGAGCAGGAACTGAAATGGAGTGGCGCCTGCGCTGAGTTCGGTTGAGCATTGCGGTTGACAATCGACCAAAAGCAAAAAGCCCGGCCAACCGGCCGGGCTTTTGATTGATTGCGATCGACGCGAGACGCTTACGCGGCCTCGTCGGCGACGGTCGTGCCGTCGGTATCGTCGGTGTCACCCTCGGCATCCGCCTCGCCTTCGCCGTCGGCGGCTTCCGCCTTGGCATTGGTACGGCGCGGGCTCTTGGCGAGCTGGGCCTCGATCTCCTTGACCGCTTCGGTCTCGGTCGAGTGCTGCACCACCGCGATCTCGCGGGACAGACGATCGAGCGCCGCTTCATAGAGCTGACGTTCGCTGTAGGACTGCTCGGGCTGCGACTCCGAGCGATAGAGGTCGCGCACGACTTCCGCGATCGCGACGATGTCGCCCGAATTGATCTTCGCTTCGTATTCCTGGGCGCGGCGCGACCACATGGTGCGCTTGACGCGGGCGCGGCCCTTGAGGGTCTCCAGCGCCTTCTTCACCAGCGCCGGCTCGGACAGCTTGCGCATGCCGACGTTGGCGACCTTCGCAGTCGGAACGCGCAGCGTCATCTTGTCCTTGATGAAATTGATGACGAACAGCTCGAGCTTCGCACCGGCGATCTCCTGCTCCTCGATGGCCAGGATCTGGCCGACGCCGTGAGCGGGGTAGACGACGAATTCATTGGCCTTGAAACCCTGACGCTGGGTCACGACCTTCTTTTCCTCGACCTTCGGCGCGGGTGCAGCGGCCTTCACGGCCGGCTTGGCAGCAGCAACGGGAGCCTTGGCAGGGGCGGCAGCAACGGGAGCCTTCGGAGCAACGGGCTTGTGAGCGGGAGCCTTGGCAGCAGCAGGCTTGGCAACGGTCGCTTTCGCGGCCGGTTTGGCAGTCTTGTTAGGCATTGCGCTTCTTTTGTTCTTCGAGGACTTTGCAGCCGGCGGCGCCTTCGCAGCGGCCCGACCCTTGGATGCGCTACGGCTGGCCGCGGCGACTTTTTTGGCCTCCTTATGGGAAGCCCTCGCTGAAGTACTCTTTTTACGCGTTTTCTGTGACACAGCCTGCGCGCGGAAACTGCCACGCCCCTGTTCGACATTTGGTTTCACGGGAACCCAACGGGGCCAACTGGGCTGACGGGGGTTCAGCTTAATGTGCCCAATATAGCACATTTCCCGCAAAAATCAATGATTTAGGGGTCTTGAGGGCTGGTTTTCAGCCCTAACGAAGGTATTAGGGTTAAGTTTACGCCGGAATTTAGTCTCCGGAGCCCGGGTTCGGCGAAAAATACTTGTCGAACTTGCCTTCCTGACCGTCGAATTCCTTTGCGTCGGCAGGTGATTCTTTCTTCTGGGTGATGTTCGGCCAGCTCTTGGCGTAGTCGGCGTTGACCTGGAGCCACTTTTCCAGGCCGGGTTCCGTGTCCGGCTTGATGGCGTCAGCGGGGCATTCCGGCTCGCACACGCCGCAGTCGATGCACTCGTCCGGATGGATGACGAGCATGTTCTCGCCCTCGTAGAAACAGTCGACCGGACAGACCTCGACGCAGTCGGTGTACTTGCACTTGATGCAGGCTTCAGTGACGACGTAAGTCATCCAACGCTCCGAAAAGCTTATTCAAAACTCGCGGCTTGCGTAGCGCGGATGGCCCGGCGCTGCAAGGTCGGGAAGCCCCGATCATGACGGCTTTATGTTGTTGATCGACCAAGAAATGAATTCGAAGCGCAATTAATTGCGCTTTGATTCACTCAGCTCCTCGTAGAGCTCGCGCACAGAAGCCGCATCGCCGCGACGCTCGTTGAAGCCGGTCACTTTCAACACCCGCACGGTGCGATCGAGCGCGACGGTGATCACGTCGCCGATCTTGACCGCATGGCCCGGCGATTTCTCGCGCGTGCCGTTGAGGCGAACGTGTCCGGACTCGACGAGTTCAGCCGCGGAGGTACGCGCCTTCACCACCCGCGCGTGCCACAGCCATTTATCGAGGCGCTGCCGCTCGGTCGTGGGATTACTCCTTGCGACCGGAGAGCTGCTCCTTCAGCGCGGCGAGCTTGGCGAAGGGCGAATTCGGATCGGCTGGACGATCGCGCTCGCGCGGGTTCGCGCTTGACGCGTAGGGACGCAGCGACGGGCCGCCCTGGCGGTCGCGCCCCTTGTCGCGGTCACGGCCACGATTGTCACGGCCCTTGTCGCGATCGCCGCCGAACTTCTTGTTGTCGCGGTTGCGATCACGATCCTTGTTGTCGCGGTCCTTGCCCTGAAAGCTGCGATTCCGGTCGTCGCGCCCTTCCTGGCGCGGTGCGCCTTCGGCACCACCTTCGCGCGGCTTGCGGAAATCTCTGCCGCCATCGCGACGATGACCACCGCCATGACGATGACGCTCGCCGCGCTTCTCGCCGTCAGCGGCTTGCGCCGCTTCGCCCTCAGCGGGCGCGGCAGCTGCTACAGCGCCGGCCTGCGGCCGCTGGTTGTTGTGGCGCTGGTGGCGATGGCGCTCGTGGCGCGGCTTGCGATCCTCGTGACGGCCGCCAGGACGCCAGACCTCGACAAGCTCGGGCTCGGCGGGTGTCGCCGCAGCTTCAGCGGGTGCGGCCTCGACGGGCGCGGCGGCATCGGGCGATGCGGCGGCTTCCGTCGCGGCGGTCTCGGCGGGAGCGGCTTCAGCAGCAGGCTCGGCAGGCGCAGCAATCTCTTCCGCCGGCGGCGCGATGCCGGGCGCATCTTCCGGCGTGACGGGCGCTTCAGGCGAGGCTTCGAGCGCCGGCTCTTCATGCGCGGGCTCGTCGTGCTGCTCCATGCCGGGCGCGTCTTCGACGGTGACCGGTTCGGCGGCAGCTTCAATTGCAGTGTCCGGAGCGACTGCGGCCTCCTCGGTCGCAGGCGTCTCGACCGAAACTTCAGCCGCCGGCGTCTCCGCAGGAGCCGCCGCCTGCTTCGGCGGCAAAGGCGCACGCTTCTCCATGCGATAGCCAAGCGCGCGCAGCACCGAGGCAAAGTCCTCGCCGGCGGAGCCGGTGAGCGAGGTCATCGCCTGCGTCACCACAAAGCCGCGGCCGTCGAACGCGCCGGCGGGCTTGTCGCCGGGCGAGTTATCGCGCCAGGCCAACGCCGGGCGGATCAGGTCGGCCAAGCGCTCCAGAATGTCGACGCGGACGGCGCGTTCGCCGGCCTGCTTGTAGCCGAGCACGCGATAGGCATCGCGCGGCAGGCTCTTGTCGACCGGGAACGAGGTGCGGCCCGAAGATGCCAGATGCTGCGCGCCCGACAGCGCCGAGAGATCGACATTGTCCTGCTTCAGCGCCCACAGCAGCGCGGCCAGCGCACGCGCGGCGGGCTTCAGAATGCCGGGGAAATAGATGTGATAGGCGCCGAAGCGAACGCCGTATTTGCGCAACACGGCGCGCGAGGGCTGGTCGAGATCCTTCAGCTCGTTGGCGATCTTCGGCCGTTCCAGCACGCCGAGCGCCTCGACGAGCTGATAGGCGATGCCGCGGGCAATGCCGGTGACGTCCTCGGCTTTCGACAGCTCGAACATCGGCCCGAGCAGCTTTTCGATATGCGTCTTGAGCCAGAGGTCGAGCCGCGCCTGCACCTTCTCGCGGGGGCTACCGGTCAGCCGCTCATCCGAGATGATGCGGATGCGCGGATGCAGCGCCTCCTCTGCGGCGGTCAGTCGCGCCACCGCATCGCCGGTCCAGCGGATGGTGCCGTCCGAAGTCAGCACGAACTGATCGTCGGGCGCAGCGCCCAGCTTCTCGGCCCGCGCGTTGATCTCGCCGGCGAGCACCGCTTGCGCGGCAGCCTGCAAGGCTTTCGCATCGGAGCCGGCTTCCGCCGCATCCGGTGCAAAGGTGAAGCCATCGAGGCGGCCGATGACATGGCCTTCGACGATGACTTCGCCGGTCTTGCCGATTTCCGTATTCAAGCTCGTGTTCTCCCGCAGGCGGCGCATCAATACACTGGTCCGGCGATCAACGAAACGCTCAGTCAAGCGTTCATGGAGCGCATCCGATAATTTATTTTCGACCTCCCGCGCGATCCCCTGCCAGCGTTCGGGGTCTTTCAGCCAATCCGGGCGGTTGGCGACGAAGGTCCAGGTGCGAATCTGAGCAATCCGGGCCGACAGCGTGTCGATGTCGCCGTCGATGCGGTCGGCCTGGTCGACCTGGGCGCCGAACCAGGAATCGGGGATGCAGCCCTTCTGCATCAGGAAGCCGTAAAGCGTGGTGACGAGCTCGGCATGGGCCGCCGGCGACAGCTTTCGGTAGTCCGGGACCTGGCAGGCCTCCCAGAGACGCTCCACGGCGGCCTTGCCATGCGCGATATCGCGCACCTCGACGTCGCGGGCGGCATGGTCGAGCACGCGCATGTCTTCGGCGATCGGCGCCCGCGTCAGCGTCTCATGGCCGGGCGACAGGTTCAGCGAGACCTGGAGCGCGCCGAGGGAGGAGAAATCCAGCTTCGAATTGCGCCATTGCAGCATCTTCACGGGGTCGAAGATGTGGTTCTGGAGCGCGTTGACCAGCTCGGGCTCGAACGGGCCGCAGCGGCCTGTCGTCCCGAACGTGCCATTGCGCGTGGCGCGGCCGGCGCGGCCGGCGATCTGCGCGAATTCGGCCGGCGTGAGCCTGCGGAACTGGTAACCGTCGAACTTGCGGTCGGAGGCGAAGGCGACGTGGTCGACGTCGAGATTGAGGCCCATGCCGACGGCGTCGGTGGCGACGAGGTAGTCGACGTCGCCGTTCTGGAACATCTCGACCTGTGCGTTCCGTGTGCGCGGCGACAGCGATCCGAGCACCACGGCGGCGCCGCCATGCTGGCGCTTGATCAGCTCGGCGATGGCGTAGACCTCGTCGGCGGAGAACGCGACAATCGCCGTCCGGCGCGGCTGGCGCGTGATCTTGCGGTCGCCGGCGAATTCCAGCTGCGACAGCCTGGGACGGGTGATCATGGAGACGCCGGGCAGCAGTCGTTCGATGATCGGGCGCATCGTCGCCGCCCCCAGCAGCAGCGTCTCGTCGCGGCCGCGGCGGTTGAGGATGCGGTCGGTGAAGACATGGCCGCGTTCCAGATCGGAGGCGATCTGGATCTCGTCGACGGCGAGGAAGGAGACGTCGAGGTCGCGCGGCATCGCCTCGACCGTCGAGACCCAGTAACGCGGGTTCTTCGGCTTGATCTTCTCCTCGCCCGTGATCAGCGCCACGGCATCGGCGCCGACCCGACCGACGATCTTGTTATAGACCTCGCGCGCCAACAGCCGCAGCGGCAGGCCGATCATGCCCGAGGAATGCGCGAGCATCCGTTCGATGGCGAGATGGGTCTTGCCGGTGTTGGTCGGCCCGAGCACCGCAGTGACGCCAGCGCCAGGCACGCGATCGGAAAGCGCGCGCTCGGAAGCGAAGGGGGAGGGAGGAAATGCCATGTCTGAATGATTAGGTAATGGCGATTGGGGCGAATGTCAGTGCTGTTTGGGGCGGGACGTTGTAGAGCGTCCGCCACACGCACAACTGTCATCGCCCGGCTTGACCGGGCGATCCAGTACGCCGCGGCGACTGCGGCTAAGCCGAGAGGCCTCGGCGTACCGGATGCCCCGGTCAAGCCGGGGCATGACAGCGGAGAATGCGGTGACGCTTCCCCAAATCTCGCGCAACTGTCTCACTTTGCGACGCTTTTCCTTGTCCGCTTTAAGCTTCGGAACGACTCTAGAACGAATCGCGGCCGAATCGCTCACTCCCTGGTGAGTCCTGTTACGTTCACGCAACATGTCGCGGGACTCTTGTTTCCATCGCACTAGATGGAGTTTTGGGCTGTCGCACAAGCGACGATTGGGTGACGGATTTCGTTAAGTTGGGGATGGCGCGGAGTCGAATCAGAATCGGGGTAGAGTCAAATGGATTCCCCGGATGAGGGCTGCGAAACTCATTTTCGCGAAAACAACCCCATGCACAGTAGAAACAGGTAGCTGGGGAATGGCGCGGTGGCGGGGCGTAAGGTGTTGATGCGGTGAGCCAAAACTCTCTCCTGCGTCATTCCGGGACGCGCCGGCAGGCGCGGGCCCGGAATCCATCGTGAGACGGTCTCCGTGGGCCGATGGATTCCGGGCTCGCGCCAAGGGGCGCGCCCCGGAATGACGACTGAGGATGGGCTCACTGCGTCTTTGCCACCCTTGGCGGCTGGGCTGTGGTGATGAAGCTGGTCGCTTCCAGCATCGCGGGCCCGAGCGGTGTCGGCACTTTCAGCCAGAACGGGACCAGGATGCGCGTGCCGGCTACGGGAGCGAACGCGATCTCGATGTTGCGCTGGGCGGCGAGGTATTTGATCACGGGGCGGTCGGGGATGTAGCCGGCGACAGGCACGAAATACAGCGCGCAGACCACGACGGGGCCGTGATAGCCCTTCTCCGCCTTCACCGTCTCCATGCGCTTGAAATCGAGCTTGAGCTCGTAGCGCATGCGGCCATCGAACACCGGCGCGCTGCCGTGACAGGCCTCCGGCGACAGCACCTCGCCGGTGCCTGATACGCGCACCAATGAGGCCGTCATCGGATCCCAGACGCCGCGGCGATGCGCCTCGGTGACGACGATGCGGTCGGCATCGACCGGCGGCTCCGGAATGATGCCGAACTCCTTCACATTGCCCTTGTCCAGCGTGATGCGGATCTCTTCGGTCTTCTTCGAGGTGGTGGTGGAGGCCTGGTAGGCGGTCGCGACCAGCGCGCCGTTGACCACGCGGCCCTGCGAGGCGCCGGTACCGGACCCGCCCGCAAACGACTTCAGAATGCCGGTGGTGCCGCCGCTAGCCGCCGCCGAGAACACGTCGTCCTGGATATCGATGTTCCAGGCGCCGCGGCCGACGGGAATGCCCGATAGCGTCGCCTCATATTGCGCCTCGAGCTTGCCCTGCGCCGCTGCCGGCTCCGCCGCCCATGCCGCAACCAGCCCGCCAAGAGCGGCCAGCGCCAGCCGGCCAGCTGAGCGCAGCCGGGGCGGAAAGAGGGGTGACGTGTGCACGAGACGATCCAATCGGGAAGCGAGTGGTTGTTACTTAAGCCTGTTACGGCCGTAAGCAATGCATCCGGGCGCTGAGAGCCGGGAACTCAGTGGACTCTTTCGGCGGTGAATACGCCCTTTATGTGTTGGTAAGGCGCTTTAAACATTGCCGTTTTGGTGATCGGGCGCCGCGGGCTCGAATACCTCTCCCGCTTGCGGGAGAGGTCGCGCGCAGCGCGGGTGAGGGCTCTCTCCTCTGGGGGGCACCAACAGTCATAATAACTGCCCCGCCGCGGAGGCACCCTCTCCCCAGCCCTCCCCCGCGAGCGGGGGAGGGAGCGCACCATCCGCGCGGCGCCAAATCCTTGACTACCCGCCCCTTCCCCCCTATACGTCCGCCCGCTCCCTGCAAGGACAGAGAATTAGCCCCCGTGGCGCCCCGAATGGCGGCCGCAACTCGTTGGGGCTCAGACCGAAGGATTTGTGACATGTCTCGCCGCTGCGAACTGACGGCCAAGGGCCCCCTCGTCGGCCACAAGGTCAGCCACTCCAACATCAAGACCAAGCGCCGCTTCCTGCCGAACCTGGTCAACGTGACCTTCATCAGCGAAGCCCTGGAGCGCAACGTGCGCCTGCGCGTCTCGACCAATGCGGTCAAGAGCGTCGACCACAATGGCGGCCTCGACGCCTTCCTGCTCAAGGCCAAGGCCGACGTGCTGTCGCCGCGCGCCCTCGAGCTGAAGCGCGCCATCCAGAAGAAGGTCGGCCCGACCGCCGCGCCGGTCAAGAAGGCCAGCTAAGCGAATTTTGGAATTGGGCGGGGCTAGGTTGCGTCGCGTGGCGTAGGCTTAGCCAAGTAGAGTTTGCGTTGCGGCCGGATCGAAAGATCCGGCCGTTTTTGTTTTTGGGGACGCGCACGCAGCTTGATGGTCGAAATAGGCAGCGCAAATCTTGATCCGTTTGTGTGGGATGCTCCTAAATGCGGACTAGCCGTCGAATCATGAGCTGATATCGTTCCCGCAGAGGTAGAGAGCTTTAGATGAAATTGACCCCTTGGGAGCCAGATCTAAAAACAGTCGTCGAAAGAATCGAGAGCGGGGACATCGATCTTCAACCCGATTTTCAACGCCAAGAAATCTGGTCGCCCGCAAAGAAGCGGCGCCTGATCGATACCGTCCTCAGAGGATGGTCCATCCCCCCCGTTTTCCTCGTCGTGACAAAGGATGGGCGAATGGAAGTGCTGGATGGCCAACAGCGCCTCGCAGCTCTCAGAGACTTTGTTCGCAATGATTTCTCCGTGGACGGAAATATCACGCCTCCGGATTCTCGCATCCAGTCCTTGGATGGAGCTTACTACAGGAGATTGAGCCCCGCCGATAAAAGGCTGTTGGATCAATATACGCTGCGATGCTTTCGAATTACCGACTACCTGCCCGATGAGCCAAGCGAACTATTTTATCGGCTGAACCAGCCAAGCATGTTAACGGCCGGTGAACAGCGCAACGCCTTTTATGGTCCAGCACGAGAAGAGCTGAAGGACCTAGTCAAGCGGTTCGAAGAGGGCGACAACAACAAAAAGACGATCGGCTTCTCAAATGCGCGGCTCGCCTACGACGACATAGTCGCGCGTCTCTTGATATTTCTGGAGGCAAAGACGTTTGCGACTAAGAGCACAGAAGCCTTAGTCTCGCAGCGCTTCAAGGAAAGATCAGGATTTTCGCCTGACATTCTGGAGCGAGCCGGAAAAAGCATAAACTTCTTCTCTCACTCGCGGGACAGAGCCACCGCCGTCCGCCTTAACAAAGCAAGCACCCTTAGCTGGCTGCTATTCTTCGCTCGCTTCGACAGAGTCGAACCGAATCTTGATTATATGACTTACTTCGTACAGTCCGCATCAAGTACATCGGCACGCAACTTCGTCCCAGAAGCATATGCGGTTTTTCAGAACCGAGCGAGTCTTCGTGTGACTGACGTGTCCTCTGTCGTCTATCGTGACGCTTCGCTTTGGTTTGTTTATTTGTTTTCCGGTGACCGACTACTCCCTAGCAGTGTCGACAGATCTACTCTTGACGCGATTCGAGGCGATTTACTCTCGAAGGACGACGTTACATTCGAATATTCGCTTAGCCAGCGTTTGAATCTTGAGCGCTGGAGCAAGCTACCATGAGGGCTGCACGTGTAGCGGACTATAAGCGGCGCATACGCGAGCGGGCATCGCAATGGCCCTTGCAATTGCGGCGGTTCTCTTTCGAGGAAATCCCGACGCTCGGCAGTGGCGAAATTCCGCTGACCTTGCCTTTGGTAATAATTGCGGGCCCCAACGGAGTTGGCAAAACAACCATACTTCGCTCGGTATGGGCCGCAGCGGCGCCGACACAGGTGATTCAAGACGCCCCGACCAGCCTCAAATTGAGTGCGGGTCGCGCAATCCTGGCCTATCGAAGCAAAGATTCCGATCAGACTTGCGAAGTAACATTTGGTGCCAGTTCATCGTCAGCAGCAAGCCCTCTGGAGGTCGATGTAGTTCACATCGATGCTGCCGCAGAAACGAAGATTCATCAAAAAGAGTTCGCAAGCTTTCAGGACGTAAACGACATCATCAACGGTGTCGGCTCACGCACCGTCGACGAAAAAACACTTGTCGAGATCAACTACATCAGTCGGCGCGACTATCGCGAGATAAAGGTGTACGAGATCGAAAGTGATAGCGGGATCATCCCATTCTTCGAAGTCTCATACGGGAACAATCGCTACGACAGCCGGACGATGGGAGCAGGCGAGCTCGCAATACTATACCTTTGGTGGACAATCGATCGCGTTTCGGAGAACACCCTACTACTGATTGAGGAGCCAGAAACCAACCTCTCGGCGGCATCGCAAGAAACGTTTAGCTACTTTCTGCTCGGAGCCACAGTCGAGAAGCATCTTAGTGTAATAGTGACTAGTCATTCTCCAAAGGTCATCAATAGCTACGGTGAAGAGCACCACGTCTTTCTTTTTCGTGAGGGTGCAAATGTTCGGGTTATCGAATCGACCCCTCCTCCAGTTTTGCTCTCGATGCTCGGGATCGAGCCTCAGGTCGATATCGTAGTTCTGGTGGAAGATTTGGCGGCTGAATGGTTTGTCCGCCAAATTCTCGAGAGGCATAAGCCGGGGCTTTCTCGCCGTATCGAAACAAGCGTGAGAAACGGCGACGGAAATATTATCAAGCTGCTTGAACGCATCGGCACCCCGTTTTCCGCTGTCAAGATTGTCGGCCTGTTTGATGGCGATTTGCGAGGTAAGCTTCCCGAAGGACTTGAAGCAGTGTCGACGTTTCTTCCCGGAGATAAGCCAATCGAGCGCGTCTTTCGTGAAATCGTGCAAGGAGATCCCAAAGCACTGGAAGCCGTAAGCGGTTCACAGGACATTGGGCCAATTCTTTTTGGCCTCCAGGGCGCTGAACAGCACGACTGGTATTCGAAACTTAGCGACCACTTGGGCCTGTCAAAAGCTCAACTGTTTCCGATGCTATTCCAACTGTGGGAGAGACAGCCCGGCAACAATGAAAGCGCACTTGAAATGTTGCAATATCTCATTGCGCTAATCGCCCAACAAGCAGCCAAGAAGCCGCCCCCTGCGGAGTAGAATTCCAGATCCGAACTGAGCTTGCTAGCCTTACATCATATACTGGGCCCGCCCCCTACCCCCGAAAATCAATGCTCCGCAGCACGATTCCCGGCGGGGTGCCCTCGAACTCCGTCGCGCGGTACTTGCTTGCCGCGCAGGCTTCGATGCGGTCGCGGAGGCGGGTGAACTGGGCTTCGCGCTGGTCGGGGCGGGCCTGCGGGCCGCGTTCGAGATAGTCCATCGCGGAGGTCGAGACCGCGCAGGCGATCTCCTTGCCTCCGTCCTGCATCGAGAACTGGACGATCCCGCGGTCCTGTTCGTGGCCGATGTAGCGGCCGCTGGTCAGTGTCATGGCTTACTCCTGTTGCGGTGCGCAACTAGCTCCAACGCCGTCGTCCCGGCCTCGTGCGCAATTGCGCCAGGGGGGGGCCGGGAACCATTACCCGGTCAGCGTTGTCGAAGCACGCTGTGGCACAAGCATCCGAAACAACTCACTTCGGTGGTTATGGGTCCCGGCGTTCGCCGGGACGACACCGATGTGCAGGCGAAGAGCGGTGCGGTTAACCTCTTTGTTCTCGGCCGTGCCTGGAGGACGCGCGCAACCGTCATTCGTCCCGGCCTTCTCCGCCGAGCCTTGCGAAATCGTCGAACAAAGCGGCCACCAGCGCGCGGTGGCGGGTGTCTTCGGTGGGCAGGCTGGCGGCATAGAGGTTGAGCAGGTGGCGCGCCTTCACCGCGGCCTCCGCCCACGAGGCGGCGGGCACCGACATCATGCGGTTTTCGAGATCGGCCTCGCGCTCGCGCAGCTCCCTGACATGGGTCTCGACCTCGGCCAGCGCGCGGCGCAGATCGGTCGCCTTCTGCGCGGCCATGCCGCGATGCTTGTCGAGATCGACCGGGATGTCAGTCATGGGCGGCGCTCGCGTCGGCGGCCCGCGCATCCGCAAGATCGACCGAGCCGATCGACAGAAGCTCGGTGGCGCCGCGCATGCCTTCGACCGGAACCGTGATCATGGTGGCGACGCGGCGCCAGACCGCAAACGACAGGCCGTCGATCGTCTCCTCGTCGGTGACGACGTCATAGGCGCCGGCCGGCAATTCGCGCGCGATGCCGCGGATGTGGAACGGATGCTTGAATGTCACGGTCTCGTGCCGCGAGCGGGTGGTCATGCGCGCCTGCCTTCCTGCGAGAGCGGCCCCAACCGACGCCAGCGATCGCGACCATGCGCTTCCCGCTTTGCAATAGCCAGCACTATCGTTGTCGCGGACGGCGCGCGCCGGGGCCGCAGCGCACACGCGTTTTAATCCTCGCCATCGGTCTGATGCGGGCGTACGCTCGCTCGCCAGCATCACGGCAAGTTTCGCTACCGCAGGAGACCGGCGACATGGCCAAGGGACAGCAACGCAGCAACCGCGAAGTCAAGAAGCCGAAGAAGGACAAAGCCAAGGTGATCGCCGCGGCCCCGAGCCGCAAGGACGCAGCCTGGCAGCCAGAGATCGGTCAGGGGAAGAAGAAGTAGGACGGCTGCGACGGAGCGTCGGAGACGCTTACCCTCCCCTGGAGGGGGAGGGTCGGCTCGCATTGAGCGCAGCGAAAATGCGAGCCGGGGTGGGATGACGGTCTCTCCGCGTTGAACAGTGCCCGTGTTGAGAGATCACCCCACCCCGCTCGCGCTTCGCGCGATCGACCCTCCCCCTCCAGGGGAGGGTAAGAAGAGCGCACGTGTCTCTTCTCCATCACGCTTTTCCGCTATACTCGCTCCGGTAGCATCACCGGGAGGGGCGTATCGTGGAGCACGAGCGCAAAAGCGAATTCAAGACCGAGCCGAAGAACCTCGTCATCTGCTGTGACGGCACCGGCAACGAGATCTCGGAGAACATCTCCAACGTCCTGAAGCTGTATCGCTGCCTGCGCAAGACCGAGAAGACGCAGCCGCGGCAGATGGTGTTCTACGATCCCGGCGTCGGCACGGTGACGGAGCCGTCGACGTGGAACAGGTGGAAGGCCAACATCAGGCTGGTGCTGGGCCTCGCCACCGGCTACGGGCTCGATGACAATGTGCTGTCAGCCTATTGCTTCCTGGTCGAGCATTATGCGCCGGGCGACAAGATCTATCTGTTCGGCTTCTCGCGCGGCGCTTATACCGTGCGGGTGCTGGCGGGGCTGATCCACAAGGTCGGCCTGATCTCGCCGGAGCAGGCGAACCTCGCGGGCTCAGGCCTCATCGCCTACAAGCAATATTCCGGGACCGGGCGCGGCAACGACATCGAGGACCTCAAGAATATCGCTGTCGATGACCAGGGGCCGCTGCCGAAGGACGAATTCGACCTCGCCGCCCAGTTCGCGCGCATCACCTCCACGCGCTGGCCGACCATCCACTTCGTCGGCGTCTGGGACACCGTGGCGAGCGTGATCGTGCCGCGGCGCGACGTTTTCTTCCTCGTGTTCAGCCTGGAGGAGCTCGCCTTCACGCTGCGCAATCCGAGCGTCAACATCTTCCGCCAGGCGATCGCGATCGACGAGCGGCGCTGCATGTTCCGCCTCAAGGCGTACGACGAGCCGCAGGAGTTCTGGCGCAACCGCTACGTTCCCGACGAGAAGAAAGTGCCGCAGGACGTTCTGCAGGTGTGGTTCGCCGGCGTGCATTGCGACGTCGGCGGCGGCTATCCGGAGGCCGAGAGCGCGGAATCGAAATATCCGCTGATCTGGATGATCGAGGAGGCGACGAAGGCGGGGCTGAACTTCAACCCGCGCACCGTGAACCAGCTCGCCTGGGGCGTGCAGCGCAAGGCCTCGCCGTTCAGCTATGTCGCGCCCGCCTTCACCGGCAAGGCGGGCATGCTGCACAATTCGATGAGCGCGGCCTGGCGCGTGCTGGAATTCTTGCCGAAGAGCGCGACGTACAAGGAATGGCCGGAGCGAAAAGTGTTTCTGGGCCGCTACATCCCCGATTGCGAACCGCGCCTGATCCCCGAAGGCGCGCATGTGCATGAGAGCGTCGTGCGGAGGATGGCGGTGGAGCCGGATTATCGGCCGGTGAATCTGCCGAAGGAATTTGTGACCGTGCCGATGCCGGTGGGGGTGGGGGCTGGGGTCGAGGCGGAGGAGATCGTGACGGGGTGATGGTGGGCGTGGAGGCAGCATCGCGCCACATCATCGATGTCGTCCCGGCGAAGGCCGGGACCCATACCCCCAGGGAGATGTTTGGCGAAGACTGGTCGTTTGGTACTTCTGCTTCCCACAGCCGAGGGATCACGCGGTATGGGTCCCGGCCTTCGCCGGGACGACAGCGGAGTTTGGGGCCGCAGCGGTGCACCGCCAGCCCACCCCACTACCGCCGTTTTCTCCAATCGCCGCTACTTTTCATTAAAATTCTCAAGCCCGCCTTAGCCTGATCGCATCAACTCTTCCGCCATCATCCCCGCCCAAGCCCACCGCGCCTTGTCTGGGCATGATCTTATCGGAAAACCGCTTCGCACTTTTCCGGATCATGCCGCCGCGGTATTGGAGGAGAGTGCCAATGCATCCGCGCCGACATGCCCGTGTCAAACCCGCCGGCCTGGTGTCCCGCCAGGCCAAGATCATCACCGACCCGCGCGCGCCGGTCATCGTCTGCACGCTGATCGACTATTCGCCGGGCGGGGCCTGCGTCGATCTCGGCGGGCAGGTGAAGATCCCCGACCGGTTCGAGCTGCTGCATGTCAACACCAAGAAACGCTGCCGCGTGGCGTGGAAGCGGGGGACGAAGGTGGGCGTGGTGTTTTAGGATTCTTGCTTACCCTCCCCTGGAGGGGGAGGGTCGGCTCGTATGAGCGCAGCGAAATATGAGACGGGGTGGGGTGACAGTCTCTCACCGATGAACACTGCCCGCGTGGAGAGATCACCCCGCCCCGCTCGCGCTTCGCGCGATCGACCCTCCCCCTCCAGGGGAGGGTGAGAAAGCTACACCCGCATTCGCGCCTTTGCCCCCGCGACGATCTGCATCGCCACGCCGGCGATCCATCCGACCAGCACCAGCCAGGTCAGCGCGTCGTGCGGCTCGAGCCGGAGCACGATGACGGCGACTGACGCAAGCGAGGCGAGCGTGGCACAAAGCGTGCCGGCGGAGCTCAAAAATTCCGCGGCGTCGATCTGGCTGTGCGCCTCATCAAAAGGCTGCTGCGGCGTGTCGATGCCGAGGTAGAAGCCGATGACGCCGAGCAGCATCATCAGCAGCAGGAAGCCTTGCGTGGTGAGCGAGGCGATCGCCGATCCGACATAGGCGCCGACGAACAACCCGCACGCCGCGCCCGCCATCGCGAGGCCCAGGCGCTCGAACACGTGGGCAGTCTTGCGAACACGAAACCGCATGGCGGACCTCCGTGATGCCCCGGATCGGCGGAGGTTAGGCCAGTTTTGCGACGGGCGGAAGGTGAGGAGGGTTACGGATGCGTGAGGTGGATCTTTACCACCTCTCCCCGCATGCGGCAGGGCAATCGCATATGACTCGTTGCGGCGACCTGTGCGCACGCCTCGTCCTTCGAGACGGCGCTTACGCGCCTCCTCAGGATGAGGCTAACCAGCGTCAGTGNCCCTTTGAAACTGCTGCCGCATACTCCGCCCTCATCCTGAGGAGCCCGCCCAAAGCGGGCGTCTCGAAGGATGGCCGCAGGGACAAGTTTTCATATGCGATTGCCCTGCTCAAGCGGGGGAGAGGCGGAGAAAGCTGCCGCCACTACACGATCTTGATCGACATGTCCGGCAAGCCTTCGAGCTTGCACAGCAGCACGTCGCCCTTCACGACGGGGCCGACATTCTCCGGCGTGCCGGAATAGATGATGTCGCCGGCCTTCAGCTCGAACGCTTCCGAGAGCTTTGCGATCTGCTCGGCGACGCTCCAGATCATCTTGCCGAGATCCGAGCTCTGCTTCACGGTGCCGTTGATCGCGAGCGAAATCGCGCCCCTGTCGAAATGGCCGGTCTTGCTGGCCGGGTGGATCGGGCCGATCACCGCAGCGTGGTCGAAGCTCTTGCCGATCTCCCAGGGCTTCTTCTCCGCGGCCATGCCATTCTGGAGATCGCGCCGGGTCATGTCGAGGCCGAGAGCGTAACCATAGACATGGTCGAGCGCCTTATCGGCCGGGATGTTGGTGCCGCCGGATTTCAGCGCAGCGACGAGTTCGACCTCGTGATGGTAATTCTTGGTCAGCGACGGATAGGGATGATCGGCAACCTGACCGACTGCAACATTCTGAATAGCGTCCGTCGGTTTCTGGAAGAAGAATGGCGGCTCGCGGTTCGGATCCGAGCCGCGCTCGATCGCGTGCGCGGCATAGTTGCGGCCGATACAGTAGATGCGGCGGACCTGGAACACTTGGGTCTCGCCGACGATCGGGATCGTGACCATCGGCACCGGGAAGATAGGCTTCGGGCCGGCCTGTGCTGCGGCCGGCGTTGCGTCGGCGATCGTGGCTGCGGTCACCGCGGCGGCGCTTGCGAGCAGATCGCGTCGCGTGGGTGAGGAGGTCTTTTTCATGTCTTATACTCCCGGGGACGGTCATATGCGTCGGACCGACCGATAGTGGATCAGGCGAGTCCGAGCAACGTCTTTGGCCTCGATATCGCAGCGCATCTTGCGGATGGTGCGCTAGGATTGGTCATGCAGGCGACCGGGAGGAGCATTCGGAATGCGGCTGCGCACGCCATCCGTGCTGTCGGCGTCGCGCTGCTCGTCATCGCGGCCACGCCGAGGCCCGGCGGGGGCGCGGAGATCATCGCTCCCAAGAAGATGAGAGCGCTCGGCACGATCGACACCCGCTTCCAGTCCTACAATGTCGAAATGGTCGAGGTGACTGGCGGCCGGTTCTGGAAACCCTACGCGCAGGGAGACGGGCGCCGCGATCGCTACGCTTATCGACCGCCGCTCGATCTCGCCAACGCGCGCCTGCGCAAGCTCGCCGCAGCGCTAGGGCCGGCCTATTTGCGCGTGAGCGGCACCTGGGCGAATGCGACTTTCTTCGCCGACACGGACAGCACGCCGGCCGCACCGCCCGCCGGCTTCAACACCGTCCTCGGCCGCACGCAATGGCGCGGCGTCCTTGATTTCGCGCGCGCGGCCGATGCGGAAATCGTGACGTCTTTCGCCGTCAGTCCTGGCAGCCGCGACAGCGACGGCGCCTGGACGCCGGACCAGGCGCAGCGCCTCGTCGACTTTACGCGGTCGCTGGGCAGCCGCATCGCCGCCGCCGAGTTCATGAACGAGCCGACGCTGGCAGCGAACAATGGCGCGCCGGTTGGATATGACGCAAACGCATACGGCCGCGACTTCAAACTCTTTCGCGCCTGGATGAAGCGCGCGTCTCCCGAGACGTTGATCGCCGGGCCGGGCTCCGTCGGCGACGCCGCCCCGCCCTCGGCCACCGGCATCCACACTCGCGATCTGCTCGCTGCATCAGGCCCGGGACTCGATCGCATCTCCTATCATCACTACAACACGCTCTCGCCCCGCTGCGGCATGCACGACGATCCGGCCCGGGCGTTATCCGGGGACTGGTTTTCGCGGACCGACGTCGCGCTTGCCGTCTACCGCGGTTTGCGCGACGAGTTCGAGCCGGGCAAGCCGATCTGGTTGACGGAGACCGCGGATGCCGCCTGCGGCGGCAATCCCTGGGACGCGACCTTTCTCGACACCTTTCGCTATCTCGATCAGCTCGGTCGCCTGGCCAGAGCCGGCGCGCAGGTCGTGATGCACAACACGCTCGCAGGAAGCGACTACGGCATGCTCGACGAGAGGACGTTTCGACCACGGCCAAACTATTGGGCAGCGCTGCTCTGGCATCGCCTGATGGGAACGACCGTGCTCGACCCGCGCATGGCCTCGACGCGGGCCATTCACGCCTATGCGCATTGTCACCCCGCGACGAAAGGCGCGGCGTCCGCGCTCCTCATCAACACGTCCCAACATCGATCGCGCGCCGTGACGCTGGCGGTGCGCGCTGACCGCTACACGCTTCGGGCGCGCCGCCTGCAGAGCGCGAGCGTGCAATTGAACGGCACGACGCTTGCTTTGACCGACAGCGACAATCTACCCCGCCTTCCGCCGCGAACTGCACCGGCAGGTCAGATCCGCCTGCCGCCCGCCAGCATCACCTTTCTGGTGATGCAGAACGTGGCCGCCTGCCGTTGAGTGGCGTTAATTTTTCAGGCCGTCGCGCGCCGTCTCCGGCGCCATCAGCGTTGCGATGATCGTGATGATCGACAGCGCGATGATGTAGACCGACACCGCCCAATACGAGCCTGCCCATGCCAGCAGTGCAGTCGCAATCAGCGGCGAAAAGCCGCCGCTGAGCGCAGCCGCGACGTTGGCGCCCAGCGAAGCGCCGCTGTAGCGCACCTGGGTGCGGAACAGTTCCGGCATGAACGCGGCCTTCGGCCCGAACAACAGCGCATGTGTCAGCGTCATCGTGACCACGAGCGCGAGCGTGATCAGCACCGGATCTTTGGTGTCGAGGAACCAGAACAGCGGAAACGCCAGCGCCACCGAAAACACACCGCCGGCGAGATACAGCGCCTTGCGGCCAAAGATGTCCGACAGCCAGCCAGCGAGCGGCAGCGTCGCGAACTCGACAAGCGCGGCATAGACCACCGCATTCAGGATCACCTGACGCGGCAGGCCGAGCTTTGTCGTGGCATAGACAACAGTGAAAACGGTGAGGAGATAGGCGAGCCCGACTTCCGAGACCGTGATGCCGATCGCCAGCAGAAAGCTGCGCCAGTCGCGCCGCAGCAGCTCCATCACAGGCTGCGCCAGCACTTCCTTGCGCTCCACGACCTCCTTGAAGTGCGGCGTCTCCGCAAGCTTGAGTCGCACGATGAAGCCGACACCGACGAGCAAAATGCTGATCAGAAACGGCACGCGCCAGCCCCAGCTCAAAAAATCCGCCTCGGGCAATTGTGTCATCAGCCCGAAAATGCCGGTGGACGCGGCGACGCCGACGGGAAAGCCGATCTGTACCAGGCTGCCATAGAAGCCGCGGCGATTGCCGGCATGCTCGACCACCATGACGACCGCGCCGCTCCATTCGCCGCCGAGACCGATGCCCTGGATGAAGCGCAGGATGACGAGGAAAATCGGCGCCCAGACACCGATCTGGCTATAGGTCGGCAGGCAACCGATAAGGAAGGTGCCGAGCCCCATCGCGATCATGGTCGCGACCAGCATCTTCTTGCGTCCAAGCCGGTCGCCAAAATGCCCGATGATGGCGCCGCCGATCGGCCGCGCCACGAAGCCAACCGCGTAGGTCGAGAATGCCGCCAGCGTGCCGACGAAGGGATCGAAGCTCGGGAAGAACAGCTTGTTGAGCACGAGTGCGGCAGCCGTGCCGTAGATCAGAAAGTCGTACCATTCGATCGCGGTGCCGAGCGCACTCGCCCACACCACATGCGCCGTCGTCGACCTCTCCGCCGCGCCGGAGACCCCCATTGCTGCCGTCATTGCCACGTGCCCCAAGATTCCAGCGGGCATCATGGCCAATCGCGCAGAGGGTTGCAACTTGCGGAGGTGTTCGCTCTGCACAGGATCGCGATGCGAGATTTTAGCGCGACTGCATCAACCCTCTTATTCGCCATTGACAGATTAGTTCGTTAATATCTAATTTGTCACCAGAACGATCGGCCGCGCCAAGCGGCCCCTAAAGAGAGGGAACGACGATGAGAGGGCTTTTGGCCTGCGCCATGTTCGCGGCCATGGTTTCGGCTGCCATGACCACCGTTGCGAACGCGCAAGTCTCCGACGACGTGGTGCGGATCGGCGTGCTGACGGATCTGTCGAGTTGGGGACGTGACAACAGCGGACCGGGCTCGGTCGAGGCGGCCAAGATGGCGGTGGAGGAATTCGGCCCGACCGTGCTCGGCAAGCCGATCGAGATCATCAGCGCCGACCACCAGATGAAGACCGACGTCGGCGTCAATATCGTGCGCGGCTGGTTCGACAACGGCAAGGTCGACGCTGTCGTCGACATTCCCAATTCCGGCATTGCGATCGCCGTGCACAACATGGTGCGCGAGCGCAACAAGATCGCCCTGCTCTCCGGTCCCGGCGCGAGTTCGCTCACCGACGAGCTGTGCAGCCCGAATACCGTGCACTTCACTTACGACACCTACGCGCTGTCCAAGGTGACGGCCTCCGCCGTGATCAAGGAAGGCGGCAAATCCTGGTACTTCATCACTGCGGACTACGCCTTCGGCCAGCAGCTCGAAAAGGACGCCACGCGCTTCATCAACGAAATGGGCGGCAACGTGCTCGGCGGCGTCAAGCATCCGACCAACACCGCGGATTTCTCCTCCTTCGCGCTGCAGGCACAGAGCTCCAAGGCTGACGTCGTCGCCTTCGCCAATGCCGGCCAGGACACCGATAACGCCATCAAGCAATCCGGCGAGTTCGGCCTGGTTCAGGGCGGCCAGAAGCTCGTTGGCCTCCTGATGTTCGACACCGACGTGCACGCAATCGGGCTCAAGTCCGCGCAGGGCACCTATATGACCACGGCGTCGTACTGGAACATGGATGAGGCGACGCGTGCCTGGTCCAGGAAATTCTTTGCCCGCACCAATGTCATGCCGACCATGATCCACACTGGCGTCTACGGCTCGGTGCTGCATTATCTGAAAGGGATCAAGGCCGCCGGCACGGACGATCCGGCCAAGGTGATGGCCAAGATGCGCGAACTGCCGATCGAGGATACTTTCGTCCATGGCGGCAAGCTGCGCGAGGACGGCCGCGTCATCCGCGACATGTATCTGGCCAGGGTGAAGTCGCCCGAGCAGTCCAAGGAGCCCTGGGATTACCTGGAGATCATCAAGACCGTGAAGGGCGAGGACGCCTATCGCCCGGTCTCCGAATCCAAATGTCCGCTGCTGAAGAAGTGAGGACCAGATGACCGGCAACGAGCGCAACGCAAGCGAAACATACGAGTGCGATGTGCTCGTGGCCGGATCGGGTGCCTCCGGCATGTCGGCGGCTGTCACCGCGCGCTACCGCGGCCTCGACGTGCTGATCGTCGAGAAGGAGCCCCGCTTCGGCGGCACCACGGCCCGCTCGGGCGGCTGGCTGTGGATTCCGGGCACGTCGCTGGCGAAGGCCTATGGCATCGAGGAGACGCCGGAGCAGGCGCGCACCTATCTGCGGCACGAAGCCGGCAACAATTTTGACGCCGCGCGCGTCGATGCGTTTCTGAGCGCGGGCCCGGAAGCGGTCGATTTCTTTACCACCAAGACAGCGCTGCGCTTCGACATGCCGCTGGTATTCCCTGACTACCACGCCGAAGCGCCCGGCGGCACGCAGGGCGGCCGCTCCATGGTGACGCGGCCATTCGACGGCCGCGGGCTCGGCGAGCAGATCAAGACGCTCGGCATGCCGCTGCCCGAGCTCACCGTGTTCGGCATGATGCTCGGCTCCGGCAAGGAGATCATCCACTTCATGCGCGTGACGAAATCGCTGACATCCGCGGTCTACGTCGCAAAACGCCTGTCGCGGCATCTGATGGACGTGCTGCGCTACGGCCGCGGCATGACGTTGACCAACGGCAATGCCCTCGCCGGCCGCCTCGCGAAGTCCGCGCAGGATTTGAAGATTCCGATGTGGCTGTCCTCGCTGGTGCGCGAGCTGACGGTCGAGAACGGCACTGTCACTGGTGCGATCGTCTCGCGTGAAGGGCGGGACGTGCGCGTTCGCGCGCGGCAGGGCGTCGTGCTCGCCTGCGGCGGCTTTCCGCACGATGTCGAGCGGCGCAAAAAGATGTTTCCGCATGCACCAACCGGCACCGAGCATTTTTCGCCTGGCCCCACCGGCAACACCGGCGACGGCCTGCGCCTTGCCGAAAGCGCCGGCGGGCATGTCGAGGACCGCCTGCCAAACGCGGCGGCCTGGGTGCCGGTGTCGCTCACCACGCGCAAGGACGGGTCGAAGGGCGTGATGCCGCATTTCATCGACCGCGCCAAGCCCGGCGTGATCGCGGTGATGCGCGACGGCAAGCGCTTTGCCAATGAAGGCAATTCCTATCACGACTTCGTCCAGGCCATGATCAAGGCCGCAAAGCCCGGCGAGGAGATCGCGGCCTATCTCGTCTGCGATCACCAGACATTGCGCAAATACGGGCTCGGCTGCGTGCCGCCGTTCCCGATGCCGCTGGGCCACCACTTGAATACTGGCTATCTCATGCGCGGCGAGACGCTCGAAGCGCTCGCCGCAAAAGCCGGCATCGAGGCGAAGGCGTTCGCCGAAACCGTCAAGCAGTTCAATGCGACCGCGCCGCAGGGCCACGACGCCGCCTTCGGCAAAGGTTCAAAAGCCTATAACCGCTACCAGGGCGATTCGATGCACGGCCCGAATCCCTGCATCGCGCCGATCGGGAGCGGGCCGTTCTACGCCATCAAGATGGTGATCGGCGATCTCGGTACCTATGCCGGCATCGTCACCGACGAGAACGCGCGTGCGCTCGACGCCGAGGGCCGGGTGATTCCCGGGCTCTATGCCGCCGGCAACGACATGGCGAGCATCATGGGCGGCAATTATCCCGGCGCCGGCATCACGCTTGGGCCGGCGCTGACCTTCGGCTACATTGCCGGCCGTCATCTCGCTGACCGCGCCGCCAAGCACGACGCGGCGTAAGTGAGCGCATCGGAGGCGCATGAAGAGAGAAAGCCGCGGCATCCAGTCGATCGAGGTCGGCGGAGAATTGCTCCGTGCGCTCGCCAAAAGCGGCGAGCCGATGATGTTGCGCGATCTCGCGCGCGAAGCCGGCATGACACCGGCCAAGGCGCATCCTTATCTCGCCAGCTTCTCCCGCATCGGGCTGATCGAGCAGGACGAGACCACCGGCCGCTACGAGATCGGCGCGCTCGCGCTGGAACTCGGCCTGATCAGCCTGCGCCGCCTCTCCGGCGTCCGCATCGCCCAGCCGAAGATCGCGGCGCTCGCGAGCCAGATCGGGCATGCCGTCTCGCTCGCGGTCTGGGGCACACATGGACCGACCGTGGTGCAGCTCGAGGAGCCGGGCCAGCCCGTTCACATCGTGATGCGCGCAGGCTCGGTGATGGCGCTGCTGGAGACCGCCACGGGGCGCGCCTTCGCGGCGTTCCTGCCGGAAAAGACGATCAACGCCGCGCTTGAAAGCGGCCTCGACCGCCACGGCGTCGGCTACAATCCGAAGCGCACCGTGAAAGGCGCGAAAGTCGCCGAGATGCTCGCCGAGGTCCGCAAGCACGGCCTCGCCCGCGCGCTCGGCGATCCCCTGCCCGGCGTGAACGCGTTCTCCGCGCCGGTGTTCGATCATGCCGGCCATGTCGCGCTGGTCATCACCGCGATGGGGCCGGAGGGCACTTTTGATGCGCGCTGGGACAGCCCCATCGCCCACGCCTTGCGCGACTGCGCAGCCGGCATCTCGAAGCGGCTCGGCTACGGTATGACGATCGCGGCGGAGTGAAGGCTACTTGTCCTTCACCGGCACCGTGTAGTTCAGGATTAACCGACCGCCATCCGGATAGATCGTCTGCCCCGTGATGTAGGACGCATCGTCGCTCGCAAGGAACGCCACGACCGAGGCGACCTCGCTCGGCTCGCCGCCGCGGCCGGCCGGCGTGCGCGACATCACGGTCTTGCGGGCATCCTCGGATGTATAGATGGAGGACGCCACCATGTCGGTCAAAATCGTGCCCGGCCCGACCGCGACGACGCGGATGTTGTGCGAGGCGAGCGCGACGGCCGCGACGGAAGTCAGCTGCTTCATGCCGCCCTTGGACATCGCGTAAGTCGCAAGCGACGGGATCGCCAGCAGCGCGTTGACCGAGGACATGTTGATGATCACCCCGCCGCCGCTGCCTTGCGCGATCATCTGCTTCGCGGCCGCCTGCACGCCGAAGAACGCGCCCTTCAGATTGATGCCGATGATTTCGTCGAATTCCTCTTCGGAGATCTCGAGGATGTCCCGGTTGCGGGCAACGCCGGCATTGTTGACCATGATGTCAAGCCGGCCAAATTCGCGAACCGCAGTCGCAACCGCACGATCGACGTCCGCGCGCCGTGCGACGTGGCACGGCACGGCGTAGAGCTCGTTGGGCCGCCCCAGCTCGTTGACGGTCTTCTCGAGCTCATCGGTGTCGACGTCAGAGATGACTACCTTGACGCCATCGTCGAGGAAGCGCTTTGCGCAGGCCTTGCCGATGCCACGCGCTGCGCCGGTGATGACGGCAACCTTGCCGGATAGTTTCATGGGGCTCACTCCAGAATAGCTGCTCGCGGCAGACTGTCTTGGAGCGAGAACTCCGGATCAGGCCGCCGCAAAGCCGAGATGAGCACGGAACCGGTTCTTGATAAAGACGGCATCGCGCGAGGGCAGCGAGCGCGGCGGATTCTCGGCCAAAACCTTGATGACAAAAAGCCGCGGGCCATCGGCCCGCTCGGCGATCTGCGCCGCAAGGCGCTGCACGTCCTCGAGCGTCCGCAAGGTTCCGGTTGCAGTAAAGCCGCAGGCAACAGCGATCGCGGTGAGGTCGACGCCGCGGCCGGTGTGGCTCGCCTGCATCCCGGTCTCGCCAAAATGCTGGTTGTCGATCACGACGATGTCGAGATTGCGCGGTCGCGCGACGCCGATGGTGGCGATGCCGCCGAGACCCATCAACTGCTCACCGTCGCCGGTCAGCGCGAGGATGCGCTTGGAAGGCTGCGCCTGCGCGAGGCCAAGGCCGATCAACGCGGCGCCGCCCATGGCGCCCCAGAGATAAAAGTTGTCATCGCGGTCGCCGGTCGCATGCAGATCGTAGGTCGGCGAGCCCAGACCGGAGACGACCAGCGTATCCCCGCGATTCTTCAGGAGCGCCGCAACGGCAGCACGGCGATCGAGTTGGGAGGGAACGGACATCGACATCACCACTTCTTCTTGCCGATCAGGCGCTGCCCGATCAGAACCGCGATCTGCTGGTCGGACTCGTAGGCGAGCGAGGCTGCGGATTCGACGGTCTCGACCAGGTCCTCCGCCGTCTCTGCCCGCATCACTTTCAGACCGATCGCCTCCAGCGAAGGCTGCGTCGCCCGGCTCATCGGCACCTGCCAGGGATTGAACTCGGCCCATTCGCCGCGCATCGTCACCAGCATCAAGAGCGGAAAGCGGCCGATCGCCGACAGCGACAGCATGTTGATGCAATTGCCGACCCCGCTCGACTGCATCAGCAGCACGCTGCGCTGGCCACCGAGCCAGGCGCCCGCGGCAATCGCGATGCCCTCCTCTTCCGTCGTCAGCACGCTGGTGGTGACGTCGGGGTCGGCCGAAAACAGGCGGATCAGCTGGCTGTGGCCGGCATCCGGCACGTACGACATTTGCCGCACATCTGCGGCTTTCAGGACGCGATAGAGCTCGGACGGCCAGTCATCACTGCCGCGCGTGTCGGGATTGGGTTGGGGGCTATGCACCGCGTGTCTCCGTGAACTACGAGCGACACGCTAGCGATGTTCGGGGACGAAGGCTCTGACCGTCTGGCATAAGCAGGTATTGAAGGATTGTATAGCTGGCTTTTCGCTGTCCCTCGTGGGACCGAAGAACGATGCGCATTGCTGCGCCCTCTCCCCCTGCGGGAGAGGGCATCACCGCACGCTGATACAAACTCACTTGGGTGAGGGGTATCGCTCCGCGCGCTCACGCGAAGTTTTGCGCGCCGAGAGATACCCCTCATCCGGCGCTTCGCGCCACCTTCTCCCGCAAGGGGAGAAGGGAACGCACCGTCACTGCAGCTCGAAAGCTAGTTCGCCGCAGACCTTGCCGCCGCCGGCATATAGATCTGCGCGTAGCCTTCCTTGATCGCCGACGTGATGCGATCGAGGCGGCGGTCGATATGCTTCTCCAGCACCGAGACGCAGGCCTCTTCATTACGCGCCTTCAACCCTTCGACGACCGCACGGTGCTCGGCCTGGGTGTTGGAACGGTTGATGCTGTCCATGTCGATCCAGCGCACAAAGCGGATGCGGGCGTTGACGTTGCGCAAGACGCGCAGCATCTCGGCATTGTTCGACATGCCCATCAGCCGCTCATGGAAGGTCTCGTCGAGCTCGACGAGCTCCACCGATGAGCGATCTCCAGGATCGGGGCCGGTGGCTTCGAGGAATTTCAAGAGCGCGTCGATGTCCTCGTCCCTGGCGCGCTTGATGGCGAGGCGGACCGAGGCGATCTCGATCGATTTGCGCAGCTCGTAGAGATCGAAGATCTCGTGCGCGTCGAGCTCGCGGCAGAAAAAGCCCTTGCCCGGCGTGAAGCGCAGAAAGCCCTCGGTGTTGAGACGGTTAAGCGCTTCGCGCAGCGGCGTGCGGCTGACGCCAAGCCGCTTGGCCAGCTCGCCCTCGTTGAGCCGTTCGCCCGGCTTGAACTCATAGCTCACGGCCATCGCCTTGAGCTGTTCATAGACGCGATCGACGATACTATCGGAGGCCAGTTCCACGTTGCTCATCATCAACTGCATTCATAACCGAACACAGCCGAATATACCGGGCCTGCGGGAGCGATTGCAATCCAAACGAGGGCAGGGCTGTGAAGACCTCGCAACAGCCGGAATCAGGCGAAGACGCGCGGACGCAGCCCAGCATGAAACCAGGTGATCATGGAATAGATGTCATACACCGGCAATCCGACCTCGGCCTGCAACGCAGCCGCATAGGGCGGCATGTTGGTGCATTCGAGCACGATGGCGCCGACGTCAGGGTTCTCAGCCACCAGCTGCTTGCCGGCCTCGACCACGTCGCGCTCGGCTTGCGCCACGTCCATGTCGTCCTTCTCGGCCTTGATCAGGACGCGAAAAAACTCCTTGCCGTGCTCGGTGCCGACCAGCGGCGTATCGAGCGGCACGCCGGCGCCTTCGAGATGGGCCGGCGTCAGGGTCGAGCCCGATACCGTCACGAGACCGACGCGCTTGCCTGGCGGCAAGGTCGCCTGCACCCACGGCACCTGCATCAGCGACGAGGTCGCAACGGGAACGCCGACGGCCGCCGCGATCTCCTTCTGGAACAGCGAGAGGAAGCCGCAATTGGTGGTGATGGCCTCGGCGCCGAGCCGCACCAGATCCTTGGCCGCATCGATGAAGTCAGGCAGCAGGCCGGCCGCGCCCTTCAGCACCACCTTCTCCGGCGAAGCGCCGCTCACCACGCGATAGAGCACGGGGAATGGCCAGGTCGTGCCATTGCCCATGTCGCCGGGAATGCGGGGAAAGCGCGCTTCCAGCATCAGAATGCCGAGCGGCGCGCCGTAGATGGCCTTGCCGCCGCGGGCAATACGGGAGGACGAGCTGGCTGCAGTGGTCATGATGCGATCTCAGAGGAAGCGAGTGGGCGCGAACGGGGCGAGCGGTATTTCCGGCTGCTTGCCGCTCAGGAGCTGCGCGACGAGGCGGCCGGTGCGGGCCGAGCTGACCAGACCGATATGGCCGTGGCCGAAAGCGTAGACGATATCGCGCGAGGCGCGCGAATAGCCGATGCAGGGCCGTCCATCAGGCATGCTCGGCCGATGGCCAAACCAGGTTTTGATGCGCGAGGCCGGGATGTCCCTCGGCAGCTTTGGGAACATGCTGAGAAGGTTGTTGCGCAGGATCTCGGCGCGCTTCCAGTTCGGCTCGGCCTCGAGGCCGGCGATTTCGACGGTACCGGCGGCGCGCAGGCCCTTGTCGGTCCAGTTCACCACCATCTTCGCGTCAGACGCCATCATCGAGCCGCGCGGACCTGATTCCGGGTTCTCGATCATGACGTGATAGCCGCGCTCGGTCTCGAGCGGCAGCGGATCACCGACCGATGCGGTCAGCCGCTTCGAATGCGCGCCGGCCGCAACCACCGCTGCATCGCAGGGAATTTCACCGGTCTCGGTAAGGACGGCCACGAGCTTGTTGCCGGAAAGCTTGAGGCCCGTCGCTTTGGCGCGCACGAGCTTGGCACCGTTCGCCAGCGCGTGCTGAGCGAGCGCGGCAACATAGGCGCCGGGATCGCGGCAGCGGCCGGCCTCCTCCACCACCACGCCAAAGGTGTAGCGCGGATGCAGATCCGGCTCGCGCTGACGCATTTCGTCGGCGCTGAGCTCCAGCCATTCGACACCGACTTTCTTGCGCAGGCGCCAGCCGAGATCATTGTCGAAATTGCCGCGCGACGGGAACACATGCATCACGCCATTGCGCTCGACCAGCTCAGGCACGCCCGCTTCTTCCGCGAGCTTCCGGTGCAGCAGCGGCGCGTCCTTCAGGAGATCGCGCAGCGCGAAAGCCGTCTTCTCGACGCGCGCTTCGGTCCAGCCCGAGAGCAGGTATTTGATCAGCCAGGGCAGCGCCTTCGGCAGATACGACCAGCGGATCGCGAGCGGGCCGAGCGGGTCGATCAGATAGCCCGGCACCTTCTTCCAGATGCCCGGCTCGGCCGGCGGAATCACCGAATGCGATGACAGCCAGCCGGCATTGCCGTAGCTCGCCGCCTGTTCGCCACCGGGCTCGCCCGCGTCGATCAGCGTGACGCGATGACCCTCGCGCAGCGCCTCGATCGCGCTGATCACGCCGACCGCGCCGGCTCCGATGATGGCGACGTGGCGGCCTTCCGACATCGCTTACGCCTTCACCGCTGGGGCAAAGTCCTTGCCGACCGACATCGCCCTGGAATCGATGATGCAGTGGAGTATCGACGGCTTGCCGGAGGCCAACGCGCGCTCGAACGCCGGCGCGAACTCCTCGGTGCGCTCGACGCGCTCGCCATGGCCGCCGAACGCCTTCGCGTACATCGCGAAGTCGGGGTTCTTGAGCTGGGTGCCGACGACGCGACCGGGATAGTCGCGCTCCTGGTGCATGCGGATGGTGCCGTATTGCGAATTGTCGACGACGATCACGATCAGTGGCGCGTCATACTGCACGGCGGTCGCGAACTCCTGGCCGTTCATCAGGAAGCAGCCGTCACCGGCGAAGGCAACAACGACGCGATCCGGATATTGCCGCTTCGCCAGCACGCCCGCCGGCACTCCATAGCCCATCGAGCCCGAGGTCGGCGCGAGCTGCGCGGCAAAGCTGTGAAAGCGGTGATGGCGATGGATCCAGCCGGCATAATTGCCGGCGCCGTTGCAGACGATCGCGTCCTTTGGCAGGCGGTCGCGCAGCCAGGTCATGACCTGGCCATACTGGAACGTGCCCGGCAGCTCGCGCGCCTTGTCGGTCCACGCGAGATAATCGGCATGCGCTTTGGCGGCCTCGCCCTTCCAAGCGACAGCGCCGGCAGGCTTCAGCGTCTCGACGGCGGCGGCGAATGCGGCAGGCGTCGCCTGGATCGCAAGCGCCGGCTGATAGATGCGACCAAGCTCTTCCGAGCCCGGATGCACGTGGATCAGCTTCTGCTTCGGCGTCGGAATGTCGAACAGCGTATAGGACGACGACGGCATCTCCGACATGCGGCCGCCGATCAGCAGGATGACATCGGCATTATCGATACGCGCCTTCAGGCCCGGGCTCGGCCCGATGCCGAGATCGCCGGCATAGTGCGAATGATCAGCGTCGATCAGCGACGCACGGCGGAACGAGGTCGCGACCGGCAGGTCGAACCGTTCGGCGAAGCGCGCGATGCTCTTGGTGGCGTCATCGGTCCAGCGCGAGCCGCCGAGGATGACCAGCGGCGCCTTGGCGCTGGCAAGCATCGCACTGACCTGCTCGAGATCAGCGGGAGCGGGCCAGCTCACCGCCGGCTCGATGCGCATGGCGTCGGCAACGGCGGCGGTCTCGGTCAGCATGTTCTCCGGCAGTGCGATCACCACCGGACCCGGACGGCCCTGCATGGCGACGCGAAAGGCGCGCGCGACCAGCTCCGGAATGCGATCAGGGCGGTCGATCTCGACGGCCCATTTCGCCATGGGGCCGAACACCGCCTTGTAGTCGAGCTCCTGGAACGCCTCGCGCTCGCGCATGCCGGTATCGACCTGGCCGACGAACAGGATCATTGGCGTGGAATCCTGCATCGCGATGTGGACACCGTGGCTGGCATTGGTCGCGCCGGGGCCGCGGGTGACGAAGCAGATTCCGGGGCGTCCGGTGAGTTTGCCATAGGCTTCCGCCATCATCGCAGCGCCGCCTTCCGCGCGGCAGATCACGACGTCGATCGGGCTGTCATGCAGCGCGTCGAGCGCCGCGAGATAGCTCTCGCCGGGCACGCAGGTGACGCGCTCGACGCCCTGGGCGACGAGCTGATCGATCAGGATCTGGCCCCCGGTGCGGGTGTTGCGAATGGTCATGACAGCTCCCTGCAGGCTTTGGCGATGCGCATCATGGCCTCGCGCAAGTTTTGTTCCGAGGTGGCGTAGGACAGGCGGAAATAAGGTGCAAGGCCGAAACAGCTGCCCGGCACCACGGCCACGTCATGCCTCTCCAGCAGGAAGCGGCAAAACGTAACGTCGCTGTCGATGGTGACGCCATCCGGCGCGCGGCGGCCGATCAGGCCGGCGCAGCTGGCATAGGTGTAGAACGCGCCTTCGGGCCGGCGGCAGGTAACGCCGTCGATGGCATTGAGCGCGTCGACCACGATGTCGCGGCGGCGCTGGAACGCGGCGCGGCGCTCGATCAGAACGTCCTGCGGTCCGGTCAGCGCGGCAATCGCGGCGGCCTGGCTCACCGAGGACGGATTGGTCGTGCTCTGGCTCTGCACCACCGCCATCGCCGCGATCAATTCGCGCGGGCCGCCGCCATAACCGACGCGCCAGCCGGTCATGGCGTAGGCCTTGGAGACGCCATTCACTGTCAGCGTGCGCGATTTCAGGCTCGGCTCAAGCGCCGCCGCGGTCACGAACGGCATGCCGTCGTAGATCAGGTGCTCGTAGATATCGTCGGCCATCAACCAGACGTGCGGATGGCGCTTGAGCACACCCAGGATCGGGCGCAGTTGCGCCGCGGAATAGGCCGCGCCGGTCGGATTGGACGGCGAGTTCAGCAGCAGCCAGCGCGTCTTCGGCGTGATCGCGCGTTCGAGATCGGCGGCATCGAGGCGAAAGCCGTTGTCCTCGCGGCAGAGCACGTCGACCGGCGTGCCGTCGGCGATACGCACCATGTCGGCGTAGCTGGTCCAATAAGGTGCAGCGAGGATGACCTCGTCGCCGGGACTCAGCGTCGCCATGAAGGCGTTGTGGATTACCTGCTTGGCGCCGGCGCCGGCAGTGATCTCGTCGGCGGCATAGACGAGATCGTTTTCGCGCCGGAATTTTTGGGCAATCGCCGCCTTCAATTCCGGCGTGCCGTCGAGGATGGTGTATTTGGTCTGGCCGGCGCGGATGGCGCGCTCGGCCGCGTCCTTGGCATGGTCAGGCGTGTCGAAATCCGGCTCGCCGGCGCCGAGCACGATCACCGGCCGCCCTTCGCGTTTGAGCCGCTGCGCGACCGCGCCGATCTTCAAAATCTCGGAGACGCCGATCGCGCTGATGCGCTGGGCGGGGCGGAAGGTCGATGCGGGAGCCTGGACGGTCACGGCCGAGCCCTTACTTGCGCGCGGCGATCGCGATCACTTCGATACGGAAGGCGGGATCGGCGAGTTCGACCTTGCCACAGGCGCGGGTCGGCGTGTTATCAGGCACGACCCAGGCATCATAGACCGCGTTCATCGCGTCGAAATCGTCCATGGTTTTGAGCCAGACCTGCACGCTGAGCAGCCGCGACTTGTCGGTGCCGGCGCGCGCCAGCATGTCGTCGACTTTCGCCAATGCTTCGCGGGTCTGCTGGCTGATGTCGGCGGTCTTGGTGTCCGCCACTTGTCCTGCGAGGAAAACGAGATCGCCGAACACGGAAGCGCGGCTGCGGCGAGCGTTCTGGTCGATGCGGGTGATATCCGACATGGGATGTCCTTATGTCCTTACTTGCCGGTGGCGATGATGCGGCGGCAGTGATCGAGCGCCGCACCAATGAGGTTGTCGCTGGCCTCGGGCGTGCGGAACGCCGAGTGCGCCGACAGCGTCACGTTCGGCAGTTTTGTCAGGGCATGACCTGATGGCAGCGGCTCGACGGTGAAGACGTCGAGGCCGGCATGGGCAATATGGCCCGAGCGGAGCGCCTCTAACATCGCGTCCTCGTCGACGACAGCACCGCGCGCGGTGTTGATCAGAATGCTGCCGGGACGCATCTGCGCGATGCGCGCGCGCGACAGGAAACCCTTGGTCTCGTCGTTGAGCAAGAGATGCAGCGAGACGACATGGCTCTCGGCGAGCAGCTTCTCCAGCGACACGAACTCGACGCCCGGATGCGTCTTCGGCGTCCTGTTCCAGGCAATCACCTTCATGCCGCAGCCCGCCGCCATGCGCGCGGCTTCCGCAGCGATGCCGCCAAAACCGATCAGGCCGAGCGTCTTGCCGGTGAGCTGCACGGCGTCGCGACGCAACCAATTGCCCTCGCGCATGCCACGGTCCATCTCGCCAAAACCCTTGGCGGAGGCCCACATCAACGCGATCGCGCATTCGGCCACGGCGGTGTCGCCATAACCCTTGATCGTGTGCACGGAGATGCCGCGCTCAGCGAGCTCTTCCGGATTCATGTAGCTGCGCGCGCCGGTGCCGAGGAAGACGACATGCTTCAGCGCCTTGCACGTCGCGGCAATGGCACTCGGCACGGCGGTGTGATCGACGATCATGATCTCGGCATCGCCGAGCAGGCCGGGCAATTCATCGGGCTTGATCGAGGGATTGCGGTTGATGTCGACAGGCAGACCCTGGGAGCGCAGCAGCTTGTCGGTCACCGCCGCCAGGGTCTCGTTCGCATCGACGAATAGGGCGCGCACAGGCCTCTCCTTCAGCACACTTCAATATTGCGTTCAGTCTTGTATTCAGTTTTGAATGCGATTTGCAATCCTTGGCTTTCAGGAATTTTGCGCAATCCTGCCAAGATATTGGGCTCATTTCTGCCTTGCCGCTCAAACGGTCAGCAAATCGAAATACCGTATTGCATTTTATTCTGAATACAGAAATAGTCCAGTGGCCGGAGACGATCCGACCCAAATTCCAGGGAGACAGAGACCATGAATCGCAGGGACGCTCTCACTACTGTCGCGCTCGCGGGCGCCGCGATGGCCGCCGCAAGCGGCTCGGCCAAGGCCGACGCACCGACCTCCACGCTCGACCGCATCAAGAAGAATGGCGTGCTCCGGGTCGCCGTCATCGTCGGACAGGAGCCCTACTTCCACAAGGATCTCGCCACCAATGAATGGTCGGGCGCCTGCATCGAGATGGCCAAGGACATCGCCGGCAAGCTCGGCGCCAAGCTCGAGACGCTGGAATCGACCTGGGGCAACCAGATCCTCGACCTCCAGGCCGACAAGGTCGACCTCGCCTTCGCCGTGAACCCGACGCCGGAGCGCGCGCTGGTCATCGACTTCTCGACGCCGATCCTGGTGCACTCCTTCACCGTCATCACCAAGAAGGGCTTTGCCAAACCGCAGATTTGGGCCGATCTCAACAAGCCCGAGGTCAAGATCGCCGTCGATATCGGCTCGACCCATGAGACCATCGCGCGCCGCTACTGCCCGAAGGCGAACATCCTCGGCTTCAAGAACCGCGACGAGGCGATCCTTGCGGTCGCGACCGGCCGCGCCGACTGCAACGTCTCCCTCGCGGTGCTCTCGGTCTCGACCCTGAAGAAGAATCCGAGCCTCGGCGATCTCGCGATCCCGCGCCCGCTGCTGACGCTGCCGACCAACATGGGCATCCGCGCCGAGAGCGACCGCCGCTACAAGGACTTCCTCAGCGCCTGGGCCGACTACAACCGCTCGATGGGCCAGACCCGCGAATGGATGCTCAAAGGCTTCGAAGCGGTCGGCCTCACCGCCGACGATCTCCCGCCCGAAGTTCAGTTCTGATCGATCATGTATGTCTGGGACTTCGCGGCGCTCAAGCCGTATTGGGGCCTGATCTGGCAGGGGCTCCTGGTCACCCTGTTCTACACGGTGACCACGGTGGTCGCGGGTCTCGCCATCGGACTGTTCGTCGGCATCTTGCGCACGACGGCGCCGCGTTGGGTCACGGTGCCGTTGCGTCTCTATATCGAGATGTTTCGCTGTACGCCGCTGCTGGTGCAGCTGATCTGGGTCTACTACGCCCTGCCCGTCCTGATCGGCGTCGACATGTCGCCGGCGATGGCCTGCTTCATCGCGCTGTCGCTCTATGCCGGCTCATTCTACGCCGAAATCTTCCGCGGCGGCATCGAGGCCGTTGATACCGGCCAGTGGGAGGCCGGCCGTGCCATCGGCATGCGGCGCGGCAGGATTTTTCGCCGCATCGTGCTGCCGCAGGCGACCCAGGTGATGATCCCCTCCTTCATCAACCAGACCATCATGCAACTCAAGAACACCTCGCTGGTGTCGGTGGTCGCGGTCGGCGACCTGCTCTACCAGGGCACGGTCATCACCGCGTCGAGCTACAAGCCGCTCGAGGTCTACACCACGATCGCCGTGCTCTATTTCGTCGTGCTGTTCCCGCTGACGCTGGTCGCGGACCGGGTCGAGCTGAAGATGGGAGCGCATCGATGAACGCCCTGGCCGCAAACAACATCCACAAGGCGTTCGGCGACCATGAGGTGCTCAAGGGCGTCTCGCTCTCGGTCGCGCGCGGCGAGGTCGTCACCCTGATCGGCGCCTCCGGCTCCGGCAAGTCGACCTTCCTGCGCTGCCTCAACCTGCTCGAAATGCCGCAGCAGGGTGAGCTTGCGATCGGTACCCACACCTTCACTTTTGGCAAAGGCGTCCGCACCGCGGGCGATGCGCAACTCGCGCTGCTCCGCCGCAGCGTCGGCATGGTGTTCCAGCATTTTAACCTGTTCCCGCACATGTCGGTGCTATCAAACGTCACCGAGGGCCCCGTGCAAGTGAAAGGCATGGCGCGGTCTGAGGCCGACGCACTCGGCCGCGATCTCCTGGCAAAAGTCGGCCTCGCCGATAAAGCCGACGCGTTTCCGAGCCGGCTGTCCGGCGGCCAGAAGCAGCGCGTCGCCATCGCGCGTGCGCTCGCGATGAAACCCGACGTGATGCTGTTCGACGAGCCGACCTCGGCGCTCGATCCCGAGCTCGTTGGCGAAGTGCTCTCCGTCATCCGCGGCCTTGCCGCAGAAGGCATGACCATGGTGCTGGTCACCCATGAGATGGCCTTCGCTGCCGACGTCTCCACCCGCGTCGGCTTCATGAACGACGGCATCATGGCCGAGATCGGCACGCCGGACGAGACCATCCGCCAGCCGCGCAGCGAACGGCTGAAGGCGTTTTTGAGCCGATTTCACGAGACGCATTAGGGCGTCTGCGCCCTGAGCAAACCGGGATGCTGATATGCGCCCTGCCTTACGTGGAGCTTCCGGTGTTGACGCGGACTGATGCGGGTTTAAGTAGAGTAGATAAACACTGCAGGGGTGGCGACGTTTGCCGGGCTGGTTCCCCTCGACGCCACCAATGCAGGACACATGACGACCTCGCCTCACGCGACCTCGCCAAGCACGACATCGAACTCGGCTTCCGCGCCCCCTCATCTCGCCATCGTCCTGTTCTCGCTCGCGATGGGCGGCTTTGCGATCGGGACCACCGAATTCGCATCGATGAGCCTGCTGCCGTTCTTCGCGGCTGACCTTCACATCGACGAGCCGACCGCCGGACACGCGATCAGCGCCTACGCCCTCGGCGTGGTGCTGGGTGCGCCGCTGATTGCCGTGCTCGGCGCGCGGTTCGCGCGGCGCACGCAGCTGCTGGTGCTGATGGCCGTGTTCGCACTCGGCAACGCCCTCACCGCGCTCGCACCCGGCTTCGGCGCGATGGTCGCGGCCCGCTTTCTCTCCGGCCTGCCTCACGGCGCCTATTTCGGCATCGCCGCGCTGGTTGCCGCCTCGCTCGTTCCCCAACATCGCCGCTCGCAGGCGATCGGCCAGGTGATGCTGGGCCTGACCGTCGCCACCATCATCGGCGTGCCACTGGCCAATCTGATTGGCCAGGCGGTCGGCTGGCGCGCGAGTTTCGGCCTCGTGTCGGTGCTGGCGCTGCTCACGATGCTGCTGTGCGCGCTGTTCGCGCCGCGCGACCAGGCCGGCCGGTCGGATCTGTTGCGCGAGCTCGGCGCGCTCCGAAGCGGCCGGGTCTGGATCACGCTCGCGATCGGCGCCATCGGCTTCGGCGGCATGTTTGCCGTCTACACTTATCTGGCGACGACCTTGATCGAGGTCACCAAGGTCGGCACCGAGGTCATTCCGTTCTTCCTGGCGATATTCGGCATCGGCGCCACGCTCGGCAATCTGTTCGTGCCGCGCTTCGCCGATCGCGCGCTGATGCCGACGGCGGGCATCATCCTGCTGTTTGCAGCCGTCGCTCTGCTGGCGTTTCCGCTCGCGGCCGGCAATCCCTGGCTGCTTGCGATCGACATCTTCGCGATCGGCGCCAGCGTCGCACTCGGGGCTATCCTGCAGACGCGGCTGATGGACGTCGCGGGAGACGCACAGGCGCTCGCGGCCGCGCTCAACCATTCTGCGTTCAACACCGCCAATGCGCTCGGCCCATTCCTCGGCGGCCTCGCCATTCGCCAAGGGCTCGGCTGGACCTCCACTGGTCCCGTCGGCGCCGGGCTGGCGGTCCTGGGCTTTCTGATCTGGATCGTCGCCTATCGCGACAGCGGCTCCGCGCCGGTCGAGCACGCCGCGGGCAGCGACGCGGCACCACGACAGGACGCTCCGCTGCGACGCGCGCCACCGCTGGCGCCGAATAGCCGAAGCCGCTCCAAGGATCCGGTGGCCTGACGGATCGCAACGCGCTCAGAACAGAGCGGCGTCTGGCTCGGCCTCCGTGAGCCCGCGCTAGTCGCGCGAGATCCGGGGCGTCGAAGGCGTCACGTTGGCCGGCGTGTGGAAATCGAGCCGCGCTCGGTTCTCCTCGCGTACGCCTGACACATCGCCGAACTCGACACAGGTCTGCGCGTCCTGCTTCCATTGCGGCCATGGTGTGGCCGGCGTGGCGGGATTGCCGGCGCGGGCGAAGGCCACGAGTGTGTCCATCATGCGTTCGGACAGCGCGCGGTCGAACTCGGTCCAGTTGCGCGTGGTGCGGAATTTGTTGAAAGCCTCGGCCCAGTTGCGCGTGCCGATCTCGACCAGCCCCTCGCGCGCCGCAAGCAGGCCCATGGCCTTCGCCTCGCCGTCAGTCTTCGCCGGATAGAGCCTCCGTCATGTTCTTTTTATCGTTGGAGCTCGCGCTCAGCTCCGTCCACAGGCGGAAGCGCACGCCTTCGTTGAGAGGCACAATATGAAACGGCTGCCCGAAGATTGCGAGTGGCTGCTTAGCCGGCTCGAACCGCGGCCAGGCTTCCGCGACATCAGGCTGGCCTGATGTCACGAAGCGCAGCAGGCCTGTTTGAAACCGCGCCGCGACGTCGATGTCGGCTGGCGTCATCAGCCCGCCCTTGCGCTTCAGGATCGGACGGTCGATGAAGTCGGGCAGATGCGCCCAGAGGCAGGCATTGTCGGCGCCGTGCGTCGGTCCTTGCGACAGGAACGGTTCCAGCGCCGGGCGATGGTCGAATCGGCTCAGCCACACCGCGCCGCCCGCGGCTGCGTGGCTTCGCGCGAGATCGGCCATCGGGCGATGCCAGAACGCGTCCGACAGCAGCGCCTCGTACGGATCCTCGTCGACGCGCGCCGAGCCGCGGTAGTAGCCGAGCAGACGCTCCCAGCCGGCATCGCCAAGGGCGGCGCGTACATTCCGCTCGGTGGTGCGGATCATCGCGGCCGGCGGCGTGCTCTTCAGAAACATCGCCATCTCGTCGCGGCAGGAGCCGAGCCAGAGCGGAATGTCGCGCAAGCCTCCCTCGGCGAAGACATCGCGCGGCTCGCGCGAGATCACGGTGCCGTCGAGCACCGGGCCGAACACGGTGCCTGCGGTAGTTTCATCAGCGATCCTGCGGCCGACACGCTCGACGGCCGCAAACAGCTTTGGCAGCGGCACGGATGCGATTGCGCCGGGATCGTGCTCGAGTTCGAGCTCGGCCAGCACGCGGCGCGCGACCTGGTCGGCATGGTCGGCGCTCATGATATTGCGGCCCGGCGCGCTCAGCGCCAGCGCGCGGGCGAACTTGCCCTTGGCCTGCGATAGGGTTGCGAGCGCAATCACCATGGACGCGCCGGCCGACTGGCCCGACAGCGTCACCTGGTTCGGATCGCCGCCGAAATTGGCGATATTGGCGTGGACCCAATCCAGCGCGGCGAGCGCATCGCAGATCGCGAGATTGTTGGCCTCACCCAATCCGTGACGATGCAGTTGCAGGAAGCCGAGCGGGCCGAGCCGATAGTTGATGTTGACGATGACGGCCGGGCCGTGCGCGGCGAGGAATGCGCCGTCATAGTCGGCGCCACCGCCGGTGACGAAGGCGCCGCCATGGATGAAGAACAGCACCGGCAGCGGGCGCTCGGCCACGGCCGGCGTCCAGATATTCAGGCTGAGACAGGATTCTTCTGCCTGATCGAGATGCCCGGGCTGCGGCGCGTAGGCACCGTAGTCCATGCATTGGCGCGGCTCCGTCCACGCAAGCGGCGGCGTCGTTTTGGCAAAGCGACGCGCGGTCGCGAACGGCACGCCCTTGAAGGCGCGGACGCCTTTCTGCTCGGCCCCAATGACGGAGCCGTGCTCGGTCGGAACAGCGTTGGTCAGCATGCGATTCTGTCCCTGTCTTTCATTCACGCGCGCCGCTTGCCGAGATCGGCAATGTCGACCTTGTGGGTTTCGCGCGCGGTCGATGCGGCCACACCCGAGGCGACGCAACAGCCGGCGACGAAGATCGCAACCGGGACCCAGCCGTTCGGTCCTTCGCCGACGAGGCTCGCGCTCACCAGCGGCGTGAAGCCGGCGGCAAGGAAGCCGAGCTGGGTGCCGATCGCGGTGCCGGAATAGCGCACGCGCGCCTCGAACATCTCCGCATAGAACGACGGCCAGATCGCGTTCGGCGCGGAGTAGATGATGTACAGGCCAATCGCCGCGGCGAAGATCGCCGGCGTGCTGCCAGACGTCACCAGCATGAAATAGGGGAACAGCAGCACGGCGCAGCCGAGTACGCCGCCGATGAACACCGGCTTGCGACCGATCCTGTCGGCGAGCAGGGCCCAGAGCGGCTGCGCGAACAGCGCCACCACATTGCCGAGCACGCCGGCCCACAGCATGGTCGGACGCGCGACGCCGAACTTGCTGGTGGCATAGCCGAGCGCAAACACCGCGGTCATGGTGCTGACGGTCGCGATCAGCGCGCAGACGATCACGCGCAGCACGTCGGACCAGTAATCGCGCAGCAGCGCGACGACGGGGAAGCGCGCAACTTGTGCCTTGTCCTTGATGTCTTCGAACACGGGCGTTTCCGGCATGGTCCGGCGGACCAGATAGGCGACCAGCAGCACCAGCGCGGAAAGCAGGAACGGGATGCGCCAGCCCCAGCTCAGCAGTTGGTCTTCCGGCATGCTGGCGACAGGAATGAACACCAGCGTCGCCAGGATCGCGCCGGCCTGGGTGCCGCTCAGGGTCCAGCTCGTGAAGAAGGCGCGGTTGGAATTGGCGGAATGCTCCAGCGTCAGCGAGTTCGCCCCGCTCTGCTCGCCGGCGGCCGACAGGCCCTGCAACAGGCGCAGCAGCGTCAGGATGATGGGCGCGGCGCTGCCGATGGTCTTGGCATCCGGCAACAGGCCGATCGCCAGCGTCGAAGCGCCCATCACCACCAGCGTAAACAGCAGCACCGTCTTGCGGCCGATGCGATCGCCGAAATGGCCGAGGATGACGGCGCCGACGGGCCGGGCGATATAGCCGATGCCGAACGACAGTAGCGCGAGCAGCGTCCCGGTCGCAGGATCGACATTGGCGAAGAACACTTTTGGAAAGATCAGCGCCGCCGCGGTGCCGTAGATGAAGAAGTCGTAGTATTCGAGCATGCTGCCGACGAAGCTGACGAGCGCGGCGCGCTTCGGCAGCTTGCCTTGCGAGATTTCCGCGCTCGACGGCGCGTGCAGTGATGCGATTGAGGTCGAGCTCATCAAAATTCCTCCCCGTGTGCGATGTCGGTCGCGGCTCGCGTCATGCCCGTCCGGCCGTGCGCGAGTTTTTTGCTTTTGATTGCCGCAACCTTGGTTTCAATTCATAATGTACGAACTAGTACGTTTATGCAAGAGGACGCCGAAAGACGTCGGATTGGGCGAAATTTGCCTTCACCTTCAAGGTGATCCATAGAAACGGGCGGGAGAAACAGTGATGCTCGAGCGCATGCCACCCCCATCGAAGCGCACCAACGACCCCGAGCGCACCAAGCGCGACATCCTCGAAGTGGCGATGGCCGAATTCGCCTCGGAGGGCTATTCCGGCGCCCGCGTCGACGCGATCGCGGCGCGGACCCGCACTTCGAAGCGGATGATCTATTATTATTTCGGCGGCAAGGAGCAGCTCTACCTCGCGGTGCTGGAAGAAGCCTATCGCAGCATCCGCGCGCTGGAGGACCAGCTCGACATCGCAAGCTGCGACGCGCGCGAGGGCCTGCGCCGGCTGATCGAGGCGACGTTCGACCACGACGAGCGCAATCCGAACTTCATCCGCCTCGTCAGCATCGAGAACATCCACCACGGCAAGCACCTGAAGCAGAATTTGCAGCTGCGCCAGCTCAATGCCAGCGTGATCGCGACGCTGGACGGCATTCTCAAGCGCGGCCGTGCGGAAGGCGCCTTCCGCAACGACGTCGACGCCATCGACCTGCATCTGGCCATTTCCTCCTACTGCTTCTTCCGCGTCGCCAACCGCCACACCTTTGGTGCGCTGTTCGACCGCGATCTCAGCGAGCCCAGGGTGCTGGCGAAGAGCAGAAGCCAGATCGTGGAGATGATTTTGGCGTGGCTGGCGGCGGGGGCTTGAGGCGACGGCGCGCCACAAACCCGGCTGTCGTCCTGGCGAACGCCAGGACCCATAACCACCGAATGCCGTTTGGCTAAGACACGGAGTTACCAGCTCGCAAGACAACATCTCCCTTGGATAATGGGTCCTGGCTTTCGCCAGGACGACAGTAGAGAGACAGTCAAGCAGCTACCCAACGCTGTCATTGCGAGCGTAGCGAAGCAATCCAGAATCTTTCCGCGTAGACGGCCTGGATTGCCGCGCTGCGCTCGCAATGACGGGGCAAAGGGCGGCGCCTTCTCGCGGCGCGCTACCCGGGCCGGAAGCGCAGATTGGCGCGCGACAGCTGGCCGATCGACGTGCACCCCATCAGCTTCATGCCGCGCTCGAGCTCGGCGCGCAGCAGGCCGAGGGCCCGTTCGACACCGGGCTGGCCGGCGGCGGCGAGCGGATACAGATAATATCGTCCAAGCCCGACCGCCTTGGCCCCGAGCGACAACGCTTTCAGGATATGGGTTCCGCGCTGGATGCCGCCATCCATCATCACATCGATGCCGTCACCCACGGCATCGACGATTTCGGCAAGCTGATCGAAGGCTGAGCGGGAGCCGTCGAGCTGGCGGCCGCCATGGTTGGACAGGACGATCCCGGCACAGCCGATATCAACTGCGCGACGCGCGTCTTCCACCGACATAATCCCTTTCAGGCAGAACGGTCCGTTCCAGGTCCGCACCATCTCCGCGACATCGTCCCAGTTCATCGCGGGATCCAGCATCTCCGTGAAATAGCGGCCGATCGACATGGCGCCGCCGCTCATGTCGACGTGCTCCTCCAGTTGCGGCAGCCTGAATTTCTCGTGGGTGAGATACTCGATGCCCCATCGCGGCTTGATCGCGAACTGCAGCATGCCGGCAAGCGTCAGGCGGAAGGGAATGCTGAAGCCGGTGCGCAGATCGCGCTCGCGATTTCCTCCGGTGATGCTGTCGACCGTCAGCATCATCACCTCGACGCCGGCCTCCTTGGCGCGCTGCATCATGGCGCGGTTGAGACCGCGATCCCTGTGGAAGTAGAACTGATAGACCTGCGGTGTGTCGTAGGCCTTGCGCAATTCCTCGAGGCTAACCGTGCCCAGCGAGGAGACGCCGAACATGGTGCCGTATTTCGCAGCCGCCGCGGCGACGGCGCGCTCGCCGTCGTGATGGAACAGCCGCTGCAAGGCGGTCGGCGAGCAGTAGAACGGCTGCGCGAGCGTCTGGCCCATGACCGTCACCGAGAGATCGACCTGCTGCACGCCGCGCAGCACGTTGGGCAGCAGATCGCAATGCTCGAAGCTGGCGCTGTTGCGGCGATGGGTCGTCTCGTCGTCGGCGGCGCCGTCGATATAGTTGAAGATCGGGCCGGGCAGCCGGTGACGCGCCAGCCGCCGGAAGTCGTGGAAGTTATGACATTGTGCCAGTCGCATCTTTCACCGCCGCTCACACACTGCCACGGATCTCCTATTGATGCTCGATCGCGCGGATCGCGCCACGCAATTCCGCGAGGCCGCGGAGGCGGCCGATTGCAGTATAGCCGGGATTGGTGCGCTTGGTAGCGGCGAGATCGTCGAGCATGCGGTGGCCGTGGTCGGGCCGGAATACGATTTGCTTGTCGGGCGAGCGCCGCGCATTCTCTTTCAACAGCACCTTGAGCACGGCGACCATGTCGACGTCGCCGTCGAGATGATCGGACTCGTAGAACGTCAGGCCGTCAGCCTCGCGCTTGGTCGCGCGCAGATGGGCAAAGGCAATGCGCGGGCCGAAGCGTTCGGCGATTTCAGGCAGATTGTTCTCGGCGCGCACGCCGAGCGAGCCCGTGCACAGGCAGATGCCGTTCGCCTTGGACGGCACGGCGTCGAACAGCGCCTGGTAATCGTCGGCGGTCGAGGCAATCCGCGGCAGTCCGAACAGCGGGCGCGGCGGATCGTCCGGATGCAGCGTCAGTGAGACGCCGAGCGGCTCGGCGACCGGCGCGACACGCGCAAGGAATTCGGCAAGATGCTGCCGCAGGATCGTTGGCGTGATGTCGCGATAAGTCTCCAGCCGGTCGCGGAATTGCGGGATCGTCATCGACTCGGTGGTCGAGCCGGGCAACGCACTGGCAATGACCGTGACGAGATAGTCGATGTCGGATTGGCTCATCTGATCGAACAGTTTCTTCGCGCGCGCCTGCTGCTCCGGCGAATACTCCTGCACGGCGGCGGGCCGCTTGAGAATGTGCAGCTCGAACGCCGCAAAGCGGTCCTGGTCGAAGCGCATGGCGCGGGCGCCGTTCGGCAGCTCCCATTCGAGGTCCGTTCGGCACCAATCGACAACAGGCATGAAATTGTAGCAGATGATCTTGATGCCCGAGGCGGCCACCGCCTCCAGGCTCGCGATCCACGCTTCGATCGACTGCGTCGCCTTGGCCCCGAGTCGCTTGACGTCGTCCGGGATCGGAATCGATTCAACGACCGACCAGGTCAATTGCGACCGGCCGGGCTGACCGTTCTCGATGAAATTCTTGCGCTCCTCGACCGCCTTGCGCGTCCAGGCCTCGCCGATCGGCACCTGATGCAGCGCCGAGACGATATCGGTCGCCCCGGCCTGCCTGACATCGTCGAGCGAGACCGGATCATCCGGCCCGTACCAGCGCCATCCCTCGAGCATCATGTGCGTCTCCTATCAATTCGCGATCAGCACGACCTTGACGCTCTGCGAGCGGTCGAGCGCCAGCCGCAATGCGTCCGGCGCGGTCGACAGCGGCCGCTCGGCGGTGACCAGCGACAGCACATCGACGCTGCCCGCGCCGATCAGTTCCACCGCGGTCATGAACTCGAGCCCAAAGCGGAACGAGCCGCGCAGGTCGATCTCCTTCGCCATCACCGCATTCGACGGCGTCGGAATCTGGCCGCTCGGCAGATTGCCGATCTGCACGACAACACCGCCGCGCCTGACGATGCCGATGGCGCTGGCAAGGCCCGCGGCCGTGCCCGAGACTTCGAACGCGACGTCGTAGGGACGCGAGGCGGCTTGCGCCTTCAGGCCCTCTTCACCGTCTGCGACGTTCTCGACATGCGATGCGCCGAGACGGGTCGCGAAGGCAAGCGGGGCCGTCGCGATGTCGGCCACCGTGATATCGGCCATGCCCGCGCGGTGCGCGGCCAGCATGGTCAGAAGCCCGATCGGGCCGGCACCGAAGATGATGCCGCGCTTGCCATCGATGTTGCCGGCGCGCGCAACCGCGTGCAGGCAGACCGCCAGCGGCTCGGCCAAGGCTGCAGCCTGGTAGGACACATGATCCGGAATCTTCACGCACTGCGCCGGGATCGCGTCGAAGTAATTGGCAAAACCGCCCTGCATGTGCGGCGTCTTCGATGCCGAACCCATGAAGTAGATATTTTCGCAGAGGTTTTGACGGCCCTCGCGACAGGCAGTGCAATGGCCGCACCAGCGCGACGGGTTGACGGCGACGCGGTCGCCGACCTTCAGGTTCGCCGCCGAGCCCGCGATCTCCACGACCTGGCCCGAGATCTCGTGGCCGAGCACCAGCGGCGACTTCACCACGAAGTCGCCGGTCCGGGCATGACGGAAGTAGTGCATGTCGGAACCGCAGATGCCGCCGGCGCCGAAGCGGATGCGCACCATGCCGTCGGCGAGCTTGTCGAGCGGATGCTCGATCATGCGCAGATCTTCGGGGCCGAACAGGGTTGCGGCGAGAGAAGTAGAGGTCATTTGGAAAGTCCCATATATTTCGGTAGCCAGAGGGTCAATTCGGGAATGTAGGTGATCGCGATCAACGCGAGCATCAGCGGCACCAGCCAGGGCAGGATCGCAACTGTGGTGCGCTCGACCGAGAGCTTTGCCACGCGCGCGAGCACGAACAGCACCATGCCGAGCGGCGGATGCAACAGGCCGATCATCAGGTTCAGCGTCATGATCAGACCGAAATGGATCGGATCGATGCCGAGCTTGAGCACGATCGGCAGCAGGATTGGCACCAGGATCGTGATCGCTGCCGTGGTGTCGATGAAGCAGCCGACGAACAGGATGAGGACGTTGGCGAGCGCCAGAAACGCCCATTTATTGTGGGTGATGCTGAGCATCCAGTCCGAGAGCAGCTGAGCGGCCTGCGACACCGTCAGCAGCCAGGCGAAGATCGAGGCGGCGGTGACGATGAATAACACCGAGGCCGTGGTCTCGATGGTGTCGAAGGTCGCCTTCGCCACCGTCTTCAAGGTCATGGTGCGGTAGCGGACGAGGCCGAGGAACAGCGACCAGATCACGGCGGCGACGGCAGCTTCGGTCGGCGTGAACCAGCCGAGCGTCATGCCGCCGATCAGGATGACAGGCGCCATCAGCGCCATCACCGCCGAGAAGTCGAAATACCAGTCGATCGCGAGCAGCGCGGCGAGACCGATGACGACGGCCAGATTGGTCGACATGCCGGCCAGCGTCATCAGCCAGATCGCGAGCGGAAAAGCGAGCACGACGATGATCTCGAGGCCGGCCGAGCCGAGCTGCGGCCAGGAGAATGGCGTGTCGCTGCCCCATTGATTCCGGTAGGCGAAGTAGGTGACCGTCGCCATCATCAGCAGCGTCAGAACCACGCCGGGAATGACGCCGCCCAGGAACAGCGCGCCGATCGAGACGTTCGCCATCATGCCGTAGATCACGAAAGGCAGCGACGGCGGGATGATCGGCCCGAGCGTCGCCGAAGCCGCGGTGACGCCGACCGAGAATTCGGTGGTGTAGCCGTGGTCCTTCATCGCCTTGATCTCGATGGTGCCGAGACCGGCGGCATCCGCGATCGCGGTGCCGGACATGCCGGAGAAGATCACCGAGCCGATGATGTTGACGTGGCCGAGCCCGCCGCGCATCCAGCCGACTAGCGCGACCGCGAATTTGTAGATGCGGCCGGTCACGCCGGCGATGTTCATGAGATTGCCGGCGAGGATGAAGAAGGGAACGGCGAGCAGCGGAAAGCTCTCGACGCCGGCGATCATGCGCTGCGCCAGCGTGACGTCGGGCGTCACGCCGCTGACCAGGATGTAAAGCAGCGACGACGCGGCCATGGCAATCGCCACGGGAACGCCGAGCAGCATCAGGACGAGGAAGCCTCCAAGCAACAAAAGCATAACGTTACCCTTCAAAACCGTCGTAGGCGCCGGGTCGTTCGAGGATCGAATAGCCCTGTCGCAGATGCTGCAGCGCGACCTGCAACGAGCGCACGAACATCAGCACGAAGCCGAGCAGCACAGCGTAATAGACGTAGTTCTTGGGAAAGTTGATCGTGGTCATGGACTCGTCGCCGATGATCTGGATGTAAACCCAGACCAGCTTGACGGCGTAGCCGAAGAAGGCGATCCGGATCAGGTCGATCACTGTGGACAGCGCTCGCGCCGCGAGGTGCGGCAAATAGCGGTAGATCAGGTCCACCTGGATGTGCCGCGACAGCCGCACGCACATCGAAGCGCCGATGAAGACCACGCCGATCAGGCAATAGGTCGCGATCTCCTCGGTCCAGGCATAGCTGTCGTTGAGGACGTAGCGGGTGAAGAACTGCAGGAAGACGGCGAGCGCCATCACCCAGAAGATCACCAGCGCCACCCAGTCCTCGAAAGCGTAGATGCCGAGATCGACCTTCGGCGTCGCCTCCTCCTCGAAGGTGTGGGCGATCTCGTCCCCGGTGATCTGCCGGTGCACTTCGGCGGTCGACATGTGAGTACTCCTAAAAACCTGAACGTCGTTCCGGAGCGACGCGTCAGCGTCGAACCCTGAACCTAGAGATTCTCAGGTGCGCAATTGCGCACCGTAGTTCTCGCTACGCGAGCCCCAGAACGCAGTCTCTGGCGCCGTAGGGGCTGCGGCCGATGTGCGCCGCTCTCGCCCCGTAGTCGTCCCGGCGAAGGCCGGGACCCATAGCCACAAGCCGCAGTTGTAGCACCTGCTCGTCGTTCCGAACCTCCCACGATACCAGCACCGCACCCCTTTCGATTGATCACGCGGTATGGGTCCCGGCCTTCGCCGGGACGACGGGGGAGAGAGTCTTCACACTTCGTCGCGGTCACTTCACCGCCTGGATCCGTTCCCAGTCGGCCTTGCGATAGCCGAAGGTCTCGAACGGGACATTCTTCAGCACGATGTCGCGGAATTCGTTCTTGTCGACCTCGGTCACGGTCAGACCCTTCTCCTTGAAGAAGGCGACGAGCTTGGCTTCGTTCTGCTTGATCTCCTCGGTCGCCTTGGCGGCGGCTTCCTGCGCCACGTCGGTGAAGATCTTCTTGTCCTCGTCCGAGAGCTTCTTCCAGAGCGCGCCGGCCACCACCGTGTTGAGGTGATCGACGATGTGGCCGGTCAGCACGATGTGCTTCTGCACCTCGTAGAACTTCTTGGCCTCGATCGTGGTCAGCGGGTTCTCCTGCGCCTCGACGGTGCCGTTCTGGAGCGCGAGATAGACTTCGGCGAAGGCGATCGGCGCGGTATTGGCGCCGCAGGCGCGCGGCATCGCGAGGTAGGCCGGCACGTCGGGCACGCGCATCTTCAGGCCCTTGAGATCGGCGCAGGTCTTGATCGGCTTGTTCGACGAGGTCTGGCGCACGCCGTAATAGGTCACCGCGATGATGTGGTGGCCGCTCTTGTCCTCATAGCCCTTGGCGAGCTCCTTGAAGATGTCGCTCTTGGTGTAGGCGAGCAGATGGTCGGCGTCGCGGAAGGTGTAGGGATAATAGGTCACGCCAATCGGCGGAAAGCTCTTGGCCGCAAAGCTCGAGCCGGAGATGATGATATCGACCGAGCCAAGCGAGAGGCCCTGGTTGATGTCGGCTTCCTTGCCGAGCTGCGAGGCCGGATAGACATCGATCTGGTAGCGCCCGTTGGTGCGCTTGCCGATCTCCTGCGCGGCCCAGACCGAAGCGCTGTGGAACGGCTCCGAGGTCTCGTAGACATGGGCCCATTTCAGCTTGGTCTGCGCCAGGCCGGCCTGGGTCGTCGCGAGCATTGCGGCGACCGACGTCGCCACCACCATCGTGATTTTCTTCAACACTGATTTTCCTCCACTGACTTAAGTCTGCTTCTTGTTCACCCGCCCCAAACCGAGGCGAGCCGCCCGATCTCATCGCCGCCGCGCGCTGCCGCTTTTGGCCTGCTTCTTCGATGGTCGTTTCGATTTCGCCGGCTGATGCCCGGATCGCGCCGCGCGCTTGCGCATTGACGGCGATCCTGCAGCGGTCTCGGCACCAAAATTCTGCGCAAAGCGCTCCTGCGAATGCGCGAGATGATCGCGCATCGCATCGCGGGCCGCCTTGGGCTGGCGCGCCGCAATCGCATCGCGCACGGCCCGGTGCTCGTCGAGCGCCGTGCGCCACGTGCCCGGATTCTCGAAATAATGCGCAAGCTGCGCAAAATAGGGGTTGAGGCGCTGATCGAACAGCTCGCCGACCACGCGCACCAGCACGGCGTTGCCGAGGCATCCGGCGATCGCGATATGGAAGGCGCGGTCGTGGACCATCGAGGCTTCGCCGGGATGTGCGACGTTCTCCATCGCGATCAGAGCGGCGTCGATGCGTGCGATGTCGTCCTTCGTCGCCACGCGCGCGGCCTGCTCGGCAATCGCGCTTTCCAGGAATTCGCGGGCGCGCAACAACTCGAAAGGCCCCTCGATGACGGCGGACGGCGCTGCCGTAGCGTCCGAAGGGTCGGTCACATAGATGCCAGAGCCGACGCGGATGCGGACGCGGCCTTCCACCTCGAGCGCGATCATGGCTTCGCGAACCGTTGGCCGCGAAATCTTGAGCTGCTCAGCGAGCTCGCGCTCGGTCGGCAAGCGGCTGCCGACCGCGTACTCGCCGCTGTCGATCAGGCTTCGCAATTGATCGGCGACCTGGCGGTAAAGCCGTCTCGCCTCCACAGCTTCCAGCGGCACGCTGGCCTCCCTAAAGACACCGCCGATTCATCCGGCGGCCCGCCAATTTTTGGAAAATTGGTCTGACCAATTGACCCGAGCATTGACCGAGGATGGCCGCCATGTCAAGCAGCGGCCAAACACAGGGAGAGACGACCATGCGGCTTGACCGCGCCAATCTCGACCGGCTGCCGCCAGCCACTCGCCGCCCGGGCTATGACCGCTCGCGCGTTACGCCCGGCATTGTGCATCTCGGCCTCGGCGCCTTTCATCGCGCCCATCAGGCCGTCGTCATCGACGATTGCCTGGCCATCGGCGCCACGTCGTGGGGCATCGTCGGCGCGAGCCTGCGCAGCCCGGACACGCGAGACGCCCTCGCCCCGCAGGATCATCTCTACACCGTCGCCGTGCGTGCCGCCGAAGGCACCGAGCACCGCGTCATCGGCGCGCTGCTCGACAGCGTCGTCGCGCGCGAGAAGCCGGCAGCGCTGGTCGAGCGGATGGCCGATCCCGCCATTCGCATCGTTTCGCTCACCGTTACAGAGAAGGGCTATTGCCATACGCCGCAGACCGGCGATCTCGACGAGCGCCATCCTGACGTCGTGCACGATCTCAACAATTTTGACGCGCCGCGCTCGGCGCCCGGCTTCATCGTGGCCGCGCTGGCGCGCCGGCGCGCGTTGGGCATTCCGCCCTTCACCGTGCTGTGCTGCGACAATCTCGCCGCCAACGGTCACACCGTGCAGCGGATCGTGGCGCAGTTCGCAGCACTGCGCTCGAAGGATCTCGGCAAGTGGATCGCCGATACCACCACCTTCCCCTGCACCATGGTCGACCGCATCGTGCCTGAGACGCTGGAGGCCGACCGTGCTGCGGTCGCCACCGCACTCGGGATGCGTGACGCCTGGCCGGTGATGACCGAGCCGTTCACGCAGTGGGTGGTCGAGGATCGCTTTGCCGCGGGGAGGCCCGATCTCGCAGCCGCCGGCGTCGAGCTCGTCAGCGACGTCAAGCCGTTCGAGCTGATGAAGCTACGGCTGCTCAACGCCAGCCATTCCGCGCTCGCTTATCTCGGCTATCTCGCCGGCTATCAGACCATCGCGGATACCATGCAAGATCCGCATTTTGCGCGCCTCGCCGCGCAGGTGATGGAAGAGGCCGCGGTGACGCTGACCATGCCTGCGGGCACCGATCTCACCGCCTACCGCGCCTCGCTGCTCAGGCGCTTTGCCAATCCGGCGCTGCATCACCGCACCTGGCAGATCGCGATGGACGGCTCGCAAAAGCTGCCGCAGCGCCTGCTCGGCGCGATGCAGGATCGCCTCGCCAAGAACCTGCCGATCGCGACGCACGCGCTCGCGGTCGCGGGCTGGATGCGCTACGTCACCGCGTGCGACGAGCAGGGCCGTGCCATCGACGTGCGCGATCCCCTCGCCGCCGAGCTCGCGGACCTGGCGCGCGAGGCCGGTCCCGTCGCGGAACGGCTGGCGCCCGAATTGCTCGGCGTGGAAAAAGTGTTTGGGCCGCTCGGCACCGAGCCGCGCCTGCGCGAGGCCGTGACCGCGGCACTGGGCCGTCTCTATAAGGAAGGTGCGCGGCGCGCGGTGGAGACGCACGTCTCCGCGTGACTACAAAGCGGGCAATGCTGCACTGCGTTCAAAGTCGGACTGAAGTCGCGCTTGATTTTTGCCTGCCATTGGCCCACCCGAGAGGCATGGCAAAGGACAACAAGGTCATCGCCGCGAACGCGGCCTTTTACGCCGCCTTTTCATCGGGCGATTTTGACGAGATGAGGCGGATGTGGGCGGATGACGACGCCATTTCCTGCATTCATCCCGGCTGGCCTGCGATCGTCGGCCATGCCACCGTGATCGGAAGCTGGCGCGACATCCTGCAGAACCCGGAGCGGCCGCAGATCGTTTGCGCCGAGCCGCAGGCCATCGTCGATGGCGACAGTGCGCGCGTGCTCTGCATCGAGATCGTCGACGGCACCGCCTTGGCCGCCGCCAACCATTTTCGGCGCGTCGGCGACGACTGGCTTCTGGTGCACCACCAATCGAGCCCCATCGCGCAGATTGTCGAGCAGGCTGAGGACGATAGAGCGAGCCACCGGGTGCACTGACCGCGGCGGCCTTCTACTGTGCATGGGGTTGTTTTTCAGTTTTTTTGTTTGGCGTCGAGTTCCGACAGATCGTCCAGCACCACCCGCGCCGCGCTGAAATCATCGTCCCGGAAGTACATGCTGCGGGTGATGAGCACGGGAATGCTGGCTCGCGAAGCCGCTATCAGCCCGTTGGCGGAATCCTCGATCGCGACGCAGTCGGACGGCGCCAGCTTCAATCGCGCCAGGATATCGAGATAGACATCCGGCGCAGGCTTCTTGTGCCTGACGTCATCGCCGGCAACGATCGCATCAAAATCCGCGGCCCAGCGCGCCCCCAACGCCCGCGACAGCAGCGCATCGATGTTGCCGTGCGAGGTCGTGGTCGCAATCGCAAGCCGCTGGCCGCGCGCCTTTGCCGCTGTGAGCAGGTCCGCCACGCCGGGCCGCAAGGGACAGCAGCCGGTCTCGACCAGTTCGGCAAAATGCGCCGTCTTGATGCGGTGAAGCTCGGCGATATCAGCATCCGACAAGGGCGACGCAATCCACTGCCTGGTGTGGAAAGCGCGGATGCGTTCCTTGCCGCCGGTCACCCGTAGCAGGTCCTTGTAGGCGGCCCGGTCCCAATGCCAGTCGAGACCGTGACCGGCAAAGGCGAGGTTGAAGGCCCGCCGATGCAGCTCCTCGGTCTCGGCTAGCGTCCCGTCGACATCGAAGATCAGCGCGGCGGCGTTCCGGATCAGCTCTGCTGCGCTGGATGGCGCAATGGTGGCTGCTTCCGCCTGCATGGTCCACGCCTCCCTGTGCCGCTCGACCATCGTCTGGACCGGCGGGCAAGTAAAATCGCAATATCTTTTGCCGGACCCAAAAATCTCTTATGAGCGGGGACGCGCAGCTTGGCGCGAACGGGAACTCCGACCTGCACGGGAGACGCATGCGGCTCTTCATCCTCGGCCTCGGCTATAGCGCCCGGCATTTCGTCGGCAGGTTCGGTGGCAGCTTCTCGCATATCGCCGGTACGGTCCGCGATCCCGCCAGGCAGGACGACCTCGCCGGCATCGAGCTGCATGGCTTTTCCGGCAGCCGACCGGCTGACGCGACGGTCGACCGTATCCGCGAGGCCGATGTCGTCCTCGTATCGATCCCGCCGGGCAGCGCCGGAGATCCCGCACTCATGGTGCTCGGCGACGTGCTCGCGGCAGGCCGCCGCAAGGTCGTCTATCTCTCGACCATCGGCGTCTACGGCGATCACGCCGGCGGATGGGTAGACGAGAGCACGCCGCCACAGTCCGCCCTCGATCGCGCGCGCATGCGGGTCGCAGCGGAGCAGGCCTGGACGGAGACGGCAAACGGCGATGTCGCGATCCTGCGGCTTGCCGGCATCTACGGCCCCGGCCGCAACGCGCTGGTGACGCTGCGCAGCGGTACAGCGCGCCGCATCATCAAGCCCGGCCAGGTCTTCAACCGCATTCATGTCGATGATATCGCGAGCGCGATCATGGCCGCAATCCACCATCGGGGCGGCGGCATCTGGAATGTCTGCGACGACGAGCCCACGCCGCCCCAGGACGTGATCACCTACGCCGCGCAGCTGATGGGCGTCGCTCCGCCGGCCGAAGAAGCCTTCGCAACTGCCGAGATGTCGGCGATGGCGCGCAGCTTCTATTCCAGCAGCGCCCGCGTCTCCAATGCGAGACTGAAGCGCGATCTCGGCGTCACGCTGACCTATCCGACTTATCGGCATGGCCTCGATGCGCTGTGGCGTGCGGGGGACGGACGATAGGGGTTCGGCATCTCTGGCGCGTCGCGTGCATTGCAAGACCGTTGGCATGCTCGATCCAGACAACGGCACGCCGACGCCCCGGCCGCCTTTCAACGCCCAGCGCTAGCTCAACACGCCATACTTCTTGAACCAGGCCTGCGCCTGCTTCCAGGCATCTTCCGCCGCGTCCTTGCGGTAGCTGCCGCGATAGTCGGCATGGAAGCCGTGCGGCGCCTCCGGATAGATCTTGAATTCGGCCGTCTTCTTGTTCTGCTCGAGCGCCGCCTTGAGCTGCTCGACCTGGGCCACGGGGATTTCGGTGTCGGCGCCGCCATAGAGGCCGAGCACCGGCGCCTTCATCTCGGGCGCAAGCTGCAGCGGGCTCTTCGGCCAGAGCGGATTGGGCGCGTCAACCGGCGGACCGTAGAAGGCGACGCCGGCCTTGAGCGTGCCGCTATGGGCGGCATATTCCCAGACCGTGCGGCCACCGCGGCAGAAGCCGATGATGCCGAGCTTCGCGGTGTCGCCGCCCTGCGATCCCGCCCAGGCCACCGTCGCATCGAGATCCGACATCAGTTCGGCGTCCGGCTTGGCGTTGACGATCGGCAGCAGATCCTTCATGTCGGTGACCTTGGTGAGGTCAGTGCCCTTGCGGAAATAATAGTCGGGCGCGACGGCGAACGCGCCGAGCTTGGCGAGGCGCCGCGTCACGTCCTTGATGTATTCGTGCAGGCCAAAGATTTCCATCGCGACGATGATCACCGGCGCCTTGGTGTTGCCGGCGGGACGGGCGAAATAGGCCGGCATCTCCTTGGCACCGACCTTGATCTTGGCGTCGCCGGCCTGAAGGCCGCTGGTGTCGGTCCTGATCACCTCGGCGCGGACGGGACCTGCCGCAAGCGTGTAGCCGGCGGCAACGGCCACGGTGGCGCTCATGAATCCGCGACGCGAGACCGGGGCGACTTTCGTCAACCCGACGACGTCAGCTGTCATGGTGGTTTCAATGCTCATCGGTTGATCCTTCCTGATGCCTAGCCCTGATCTTCAGGCGACGCATTCGCCAATAATTGCCGGCGAAACGCAAATCACCAGCCTGCGAGCGCGCTGCGCCTCAGGACCTGCCTTGATGTTGCTTCACCGGCGCGGTCTCCGGCATCAGGCTCATCGCGACAAATCGCGAGCCGATCACGGTTTGACGCTGAAAGGCTTGGCTCGCTCGTTTCCCGCCGACACTCTGGAAGTCCTCGGCGATTGTGTGCCCGATTTAACCGCGCGACCGCATTGCGTCGCAACATCCATTAACCGAAAGAAGGGGTTCTCCGGCTCCCGCTACATCATCACGTGTTGCAGATTGTGTGCGGGTTCGCGCAATTCGAAACGGTTCGCCGCAACAATCGGCCCGATCGTGGCCGCAACGACAGATATTTGGGTGCGAGCCCACGCCATTTGACTGAAATTTTCAGATCAGTTGAACCTTACTATTTACTCGAACTTTCTTTGTGACGCTCTAGTTCCACTCCCGAATGTTCCATCTCCAGAACGGAGAAGCGTCTCCAAGCGCGGCACGTGTTTCAGCTTCATTCTGACCCGCAGCGATTGCGCTACCAACGACTCAATTGAATCAAGCTTTATCCGATATGGCATCGAAATGAATTTGGCTCGCGAAGCGATTGAATTATTGGGACAGGTGGCGCGGATCCTGTGGTTCGAAGGAACCAAGCACGGAATGCGCGATCGCGAGTGGATGGCGCTGCGCTTTCTCTTCCGTGCCAACCGGTTCTCAAGGACGCCTTCGGCGCTGGCGAGCTATGTCGGCACCACGCGCGGCACCGCCTCGTTCATCATCGGCGAGCTCGAGCGGCTCGGCTATGTGGAGCGGAAGCGCTCCGCCAAGGACAAGCGCTCGGTGATGCTGAGCGTGACGCAGCAGGGCAAGAAGTTCCTGGCGCGCGATCCCGTCAATGGCCTCGTCGAGGCCATCGCCGTCCTCGATGACGACAGCAATATCCGCTTTCGCGACACCTTGCGACACGTGCTCGATCAGGCGGATGCCGCCGAACAGCGGCACCATACCGACGTCTGCAAGCGATGCATCTTCCTCCGGGAGGATCGCACCAGCTCCGAGAACAAGACGACGGTCGAATTCACCTGCCGGCTGTTTCGCGCGCCGATCGCGGAGGCCGAGATCGACCTGCTATGCACCAGCTTCGAGCACCACCGCCAATAAAATTGTCGGCCGATCACTTTCGCGGCGAATAGATGACGCCGCCGCTGGTTTCCACCACAAGGCGGCCGTTCTCGTTTCTGATCTCCTCGATCCGGCCGAGGTTCGGGACCTGCTGGCCGAGCACGGCCTCGACGACACCGTTGGGACTCTGCAGGATCGCGATGCCTTCATAAGCCTGGCGGACCGACCAGCCCTTGACCGTCTTGCGCGGTGCCGAGCTGCGTTCGGCCGGAGACACCGAGCCCGTGGTCTCCGGTGCTGCGACCGAAGCCATCATCGGCATCGCCGGCGACGGCTGCGCAGCAACGGGAGTCGACGGCTGGACCTGGGCCTGGGCGAGCCTGTCGAGCTTCGCGGTCGACGACGAGCTCACCCGCTCGATACGATCCAGATTTTCGGCGAACCGGCCGAAACGATCGCTGGTCGCCTTGCTCGACTGATCGACCGCGGTGCGCAGGCCGTCGAGATTCTCGGACACGCCGGACAATTGCTTGCGCAGCTGCGCGACCGTATCGCGCAGATTCCTGATCTCCGCATTGGCCGCGACATTGGTCTGGCTCGGCTGCGTGGTCAGATAGGCGATGACGCCGGTGCAGGCGCAGACCACCAGGATGGCGGCAACCGCCAATGTCGCGAGCGGAGCGACCCATGTCGGACGCGGCGGCGGCGGCTTGGCCACGATCACCGCCGGCTTGATCACCATCGGCGCAGGCTTTGGTATCGCCATCTTATCGAGGCGCGCCTTGGCACGAATACGCTTCAATCCCTCGAGCGCTTCTTTGGCCGCAACTTCGTCGCTCGACGCCGATGCAGGCTTCGCGGCCGTCGCGGGCTTGGCCGCGCGCAGTGCATGATTGGTCTTGGTGTCGCGCGCTTCCGGAGCCGGCTTCGCCGCTGCAGTTAAATCCGCAGTTTCGGCGGGGCGCGCTTTTCCATCGGACAACATTTGAAAATGCTCCGTTCGTTTTCGATCTGTTGAACGAAGCTAGCTGGCGAAGCTTGCCTGAAACGTGCGCATCAAAAAATCTCTTCGTCACAAACAATGCGACGTCGAATGAGTCCAACGCGTCACGCAAGAGGCAAAAGTGCGACTCGAAAGACACACACTCGCCAAGATTTCGCCAAGCTGGAGTCTCGCCGCCATACATGAGTCGAATTGTCGCAGGCGGGTGCGCGGTCAGGAGAGTCAATCCGGGGTTGAAAATCCCTCCCTGCGACGGTCCTGCGGCACCGCTCAAAATAGCTGTATTTGTATGGGCATGCGGTACTTTATAACCGTCGCGGTGCAAAAGTAGTTTGAGAACTAAATCAACTGGTGATGCTGTTCATACAAAGAAACAACCAGAAACAAATCAACAGCATCAAGCACACGTAGCAAACGCTTTGCTTCGCACGCTTGATCGGAAATCGGCAATTGTTACGGTCCTATCCAAGTGATTCTCGCCCGTTGGTGAGGAGAACGACTGAGTTCAGTAGTGTTCGGACGCGATGAGCAACGTGACGCAACTGTACCAGGTCGCTTTCTCAATCCGCCCCGCAAGGTGATCCGTAAGACACCCGCCGGGCTTCACGCAGTAAGCGTTCAGTATCGAGTCGAAGTAACAGGCCTGCTCACGCAGGCACTGAATGCGTAGGGCTGCCCGCGAATATCGAAACCATAACAACGGTTCGCGGGAGGGAAATATCGTCAAACAGCATGGCTGCGAGCCGGGGCATCACAATAACCTCCCGGCCGCTGCAAGTGCGAAACAGGGGCGACTGACTGATGTATATTATCGTTGATGATCGCGAGAGCGTCACGAACAGCTACGTAGGAGGACTCGTTCGCGAGGGCGTATCGTCGATCGGCTTCTCCTCCGGAGAATTCTGGGACTGGCTGCAATCCGCGAACGAATCGGACCTGGCAGCGGTCGATGCCTTCCTTCTGGGGGACTGCGATGCCCGTGGAAGCCTGCCACGAGCGATGCGTAAGCGGTCCACGGCTCCGATCATCGCCATGAGCGGCCAGAAGATGCTCAAGAACACGCTGGAGCTCTTTGAATCCGGCGTGGACGACGTGGTTCATGTGCCGATTCACCTGCGTGAGATCCTCGCCCGAACGGCCGCGATTGCCCGCCGCCGGGTGGGCGAGTTGCCGAGGCCCTGCGAGACCAGGATCCAGGTCTTCTTCAACGGACGTGACCCCGAGATCGCGGGCCACGCCCTCACCCTGCCCCGCCGCGAGCTGCGCATTCTCGAGTATATGGTGAGCAATCACGGCAAGTGGATCACCAAGACGCAGATCTTCAACGCGGTCTACGGCATCTTCGAATCCACGTTCGACGAGAGCGTGATCGAGAGCCATGTCAGCAAGCTGCGCAAGAAGCTGCGTGACCGGCTCGGTTTCGACGCGATCGTGGCACGGCGCTACGTCGGATACCGGCTCAACATCCCTGCCAGCGAGGCCATCGACGAGCCGATGCAGGAGCTCGACGAGGTCGGCATCCTTCTGAACCGGGCACATGCTGCCCCGGCGGCGTACCAGCCCGGCAACTAACGCGCCACAGCGCCGCTCGCAAACGACCACCGGCCTCTGCGGGGACACCCCGCAGAGGCCGGTTTGTTTTCAGCGGCAGAAACGTCGTTACGACGGTGCAGCTTCGCGGCCCGGCGCGTCAGGGCTTCTGCTGGAATTCTTCCTTGGAGACGTAGTTGAAGTCCTCGACCAGCACGTCCTGGACGATGTCGGCCTGCATCCGCTCGTTGACGCGCTGCTTGATCGCGGCGGTGAGGACGGAGAGGTCGTAGCGGGCGAGCTTCCTGAAATCGAGCTTGTCGTCAGCGTAGATCCGGCGAAAGGCTTCGTCGACGACGAACGGCTCGGGCGGAACGGCGAGCTGGTGCATGGTCCGCGCCTCCACCGTGTAGACGAAGCGCGCGACGATGTAGCCCTGCACGGCGCCGCTCTCGACCATGGGTATGCTCAGTGCCCGGGTCTTCTGGTATTGCAGCCCGTCGAGATATTCGTCCTTCGCGGGCAAGAGGGTGCCGTTTTCCTTCCAATAGGCCACGCCATAGCTCGTGCCCGCGGTGAGGATGCATACCCAGAGCCCGGCCAGCACCAGTTTGATCATTTTCCGTCCCGCGCTGCGCGACCGGTGTAGGTGCCGTCCGACTCGGCATCCTTGATCGCCCTGACGATGATGGTCGCGACCTCGCGCACGGCGTCGTAATGCATTTCGAGGAGAGAGCGGTTTCGCTCGAGCTTTTCACGCAGCCGCTGGATCTCGTCGGTGATCTCGGTTTCGCCGCCGAGATGCATCCGCGCCCGCATCAGGCGGACGAATTCCAGCATGCTCCGGCTCTTGCGCATGCTGAAATCGTCGAAATCGACCTTCTGTCCGGTCGCGAGCGCGACGGTTTCTTCCTCGACGATGTTCTCGAGCCGGCGAATTGCGGATAGCAGGCCACTGACCTCCTCGGACCGCGTCGCCTCCAACCTTGCCCCTTCAGCGTCGTCTGATGGAATGTTGCCGCCGACAATCGGCAGGGGCACGGGCAACAGAGCATCGCCCGGCGCGGCCTCCGTCATCACCGTGGAGTCCACGACCGGTTGCTCCATCACCGGAAGTGTCGCGCCTTGTTCTACCTGCATAGCAAATTTACCCCTCAACTTCCGTCACCCATGTCCCAGATCCATCAGCCCGACTTGCCCGTCACATCCGGACCAGCCGGGTGTGCGGACGCGAGCTGCTTGGCAATTCCGATCCCCTTGCCCTTCGCGAGTTGGGCGCCAAGCTGCTCGGCCAGCATCGACTTCCAGACGCCGCCGGCGGTGCCCTTGCCGAACACCTCCTCCGACTCCTTCGGCAGCATCGTCTCAACGAAGGTCTGCAGGATGAACGCCTCGAACTTGCGATAGACCTCGTCCGGGCCGGGCTTCTTGATCACCTGGACCGGCGGCCCGTTCACCACCCCCGACTGCGCTTCCGTCACCTTTGCGGCGGATTGATCGGCCGCCGCCGCGGCCGCCCTGCTGGCCTCGGCGTCCATCGTCGCGGCGAAATCGGCGTCCGACGTTTTGAGCGCGTCGAGCTTCGCGGTCGCGGTGCGCTGCGCCACCGGATCGGCGGCGTCGAGGACGTCGAGCACGAGGTCGGGTGTCGCTGTCACGATCATGTCTTGTTCCGGCTGGCTGGCCACGGCGTCAAATCGCGCACGGCGGCATGTGTCCCCGTCGTTTCCTCAAGCGAGCGCTTCTCGGCGTCGCGAAGCTTTTCGGCCAGCGCCACCTTGGCGACTTCCTCGAGCTGTTTTACCCGCCGGTTCTCCGAGCGGACCTTGTCGAGCTGCATCGCAGCACGCTCCTGCACGGCGCGCGCGCCGACGGTCGTCCTGTTGAGGCGCCGCGCGATCGACTCGCTCGAGGATCCGGCCGGCGGTTTTCCCTCGTTCAGAGTCCCGACCAGCCACGCCTGCTCATCCTGCATGGTCTGCTCCTGCTGCCGCAATTGCGCGAGCTGCCATTCGGACAGCCGGAGCTGGAGCTTCACCAGCGAGACGATCCGACCGAGCTTGTCCGCGCGCGAGGTCATGGCCCGTCATCCCGCCAGCCATGACGACATGCCGAGCATGAACTGCGTCAGCAACTCGTCGCTGGTGAGGTAGAGCAGCAGCAAACCGCCAACCAGGACGAACGGCACCGAGACGAAATAGACCGCAATCGACGGCGTCAGCTTGTTGATGAGACCGACCGAAAAATTGACGATGACGGAATAGACGATGAAGGGACTGGTGATCCGCAGCGTCAGCACGAACGCGTCCGTGAGGCGGCTCGTGAGCTGGTTCAGCGCCATCTCGCCACTCAGCTTCTCGCCGGGATGCCAGACGTCGTAGGAGTTCATCAACCCGCGCAGGACCTGCCAGTGCTGGTCGGTCAGGAAAAACAGCGTGGTGACCGCGGCCATGATCAGCGGCACCGAGGCCGGCGTCGGATCGTTGTCGCCGAGCGGCACGCCCGGGATGTTGCTGAGCCCGATCGCGCTCGCCATGACGGTGGACATGGTCTGGAGCGCGAGGAAGAACACGCGCCCGCCGAGGCCGATGACGCTGCCGACCAGGATTTCGGTGCCGATCAGCAGCGCGAGCGTCAGCGGCGACGCATCGTCCACGAGCGGCTTCAGGACCGAGACCAGAATCGGCGACAGCGCGAACGTCGTGACGAGCGCGACGAACAGGCGGATCTGCGGCGGAACGTTCGTGCTGGAATAGCCGGGCACCAGCATCAGGCAGGAGCCGATGCGGCAGAACACGATGAACGTGGCGAGCACATTGTCGGCAAGGCCGCTGATCACGAGATGGCTCCGAGCGCCCGGATCTCGGCGCTGCGAGCGACCTCGACATGCGACAGGATCGGCAATGTCGGGAACACCCGTTCCAGGATCATGCGGACGTAGGGGCGCGCTTCCGGGGTCACCGCCAGCACCACGCTGGTTCCGTCCTCGGTGAACTTCCGGATCGCAGCACTGGCTTCGGTCGCGAACTGTTCGATCAGCCGCGGGTCGGCGTCGAACTCGACCACGTCGCCCTTGCCGTCGCGCTTCAGGCTCTGGTGGAAGGCGAGATCCCAGCGGTTGCCGAGGCGGAGGACGTTGAGCACGCCATTGTCGGAGAGATCGCCGCAGATCTGCTGAGCCAGGCGCATCCGCACGTGCTCGGCCACCTGCTCGGACCGCCGCACATGAGGCGCGATCTCGGCGATCGCTTCGAGAATCAGATGAAGATTCCGGATCGACACCCGCTCACCCAGCAGGATCTTCAGGATCGCCAGCAGGCCCGAATAGGAGATCTGCGACGGGCAGAGATCGTCCACAAGGCGCTTGTATTCCGGCTCGAGCCGGTCGAGCAGTCCGCGCATGTCCTTGTAGGACAGAAGCTGGGAGAGATTTGCCCTGAGCACTTCACTCAGATGCGTGAGCAGCACCGACAGATTGTCGACCGGTTTGCAGCCCTGCCGCTTGACCTCATCGGTGAACGCTTCCGTCACCCACAGCGCCTTCATGCCGAACGCGGGTTCGATCACCTCGTCGCCGGGCACGTCGGGCTTGCCGTCCTTGTCGACCAGCACCATCACCTCGCCGATCCTGAGCTCGCCATGGGCGACGCGGGTATCGTGGATCCGGATCTGGTAGCCCTTCGGGTCGATCGACAGATTGTCCGACAGCTTGATCTCGGGGATGACGAAGCCATACTGCTTGGCAAACTTCTTGCGGATCTTGCTGACGCGGTGGGCAAGCTCGTTGCGCGAGCCGAGCAGGTGAACCGACAGATGGCTGCCGAGCGACAGCTCGATCTCGGCGGTCTTGAGCGATTCCTTGACAGATTCCTTGGCGTCGTTCTGCGCCCGCTCTTCCGCCTTGCGGGCATCCTCCTTCTGCTTCGCGGCCGCCTGCCGTTTCGGCAGCGAGTAGCCGACGAAGGCCATGACGCCGCCCAGGAGCACGAACGGCGCCATCGGCAATCCCGGCATCAGAGCCAGCACGAACATCATCAAGGAAGCAGCCGACACCGCGCGCGGATAGCCGCCGAGCTGCCGCAGCACCGCCTGCTCCGCCGAACCCCTTGTCCCGCCCTTGGAGACCAGAAGGCCCGCCGACAACGACACGATCAGTGCCGGCATCTGCGTGACCAGACCGTCGCCGACCGAGAGCTTGGTGTAGACGTCGGCGGCGCGCGACAGGGTCAGCCCGTGATGGGTGACGCCGATGATGATGCCGCCGAAAATGTTGATCGCCGTGATGATCAGGCCGGCGATGGCGTCGCCGCGGACGAATTTCGAGGCACCGTCCATTGCGCCGAAGAACGCGCTCTCCTCCTCGAGCTCGCGGCGCCGGCGCTGCGCTTCCTTGTCGTCGATCAGGCCCGCGGACAGATCGGCATCGATCGCCATCTGCTTGCCGGGAATGGCGTCCAGGGTAAAGCGGGCCCCGACCTCGGCGATTCGCGTCGCACCCTTTGTGATCACGACGAAATTCACCGTGACCAGGATCGCGAAGATGATCAGGCCGATGACGAAGTCGCCGCCCATGACGAATTTCGAGAAGCCGGCGACAACGTGGCCCGCGGCCTGTTCGCCCTCTCCGCCCCGCGAAAGAATCAGACGCGTGGTGGCGACGTTCAGCGCGAGCCGCAGGATCGTCGCGATCAGGAGCACGGTCGGGAAGGCGGAGAAATCAAGCGGCCGCTGGATCCATAGCGCGACCATCAGGATCAGCGCCGACAGTGCGATCGAGAATGCGAGGCCGAGATCGATCAGGATCGGCGGTATCGGCAGGAACAGGATCGTGAGCATGGCCACGATACCGCCCGCGAAAAAGGCGTCCGCGCCGAGGCGTCGCGGGTTCGGCAGGCTAGCAGCTAACGTATCGGCCATGGGTCACCGGCAGCAGGGTCCGCCCTGCAATTTGCCCCGCAAAGCTTACGCGAGGGTGGTGGCCGGATCTTTCCGCGGATCAGAAGCCGTGCTCGATCCGCGAATAGACCATCTCGGTGAAGGTGGAGATGTGCGCACCGATGAAGGAGCCGGAAACGGCCACGACCACGAGGATGACGACGATCTTCGGAACGAAGGTCAATGTCGCCTCCTGGATCTGGGTCAGGGCCTGGATCAGCGCGATGACGATGCCGACCAGCATCCCCGCGCCGACCGCGGGTCCGCAGGCAACGAGGATGGTCCAGATCGCCGCCTGGACGATGTCGAGGGCGTCGCGCTCGTTCATGGCTAGCTGATCGTGAGGCCGGGGCCGACCGCGACCTTGGTGCCATCGTCGAGGGTCGCGACGGAGCCATTGCTGTTGATGGAGATCGACGCAACCTTGCCGGTGAAGGTCGCTCCGGTCGAGTCGGTGAAGCTGACGTTCTTCCCGATCAGCCCGTCCGCCTGCGACAGCGCCTGCGAGGACAAGAGCGAATCCAGCTTCGTATTGGTCTGCATCGCCTGCTCGACCGACGACAGCTGGGCGAACTGGCTCATATATTGCGACGTATCCATCGGATTGGTCGGATCCTGGTTCTTCATCTCGGCGATGAGGAGCTGGAGGAACGTGTTGTAGTCAACGGTGTTGCTCGACGTCGACGTGGTGGACGAGGTCGAGTTGGTGCTTGTGGTATCGGTCGCGCTGGGGACGTTCATGTGCCTCTCCGCTGTCAGGCAGCCTTGAATGGGGATTCGGTGGTGGCGCCGGCGAGGATCGCCTGCTCCAGGGGAAACAGCGCCCGGATCCGCTTGAGTGCCTCGAAATAGCGGGTCCCGCCGACCATCTCGTCGATCGCGGAGAGCCCGTCCAGCATCTCGCGGTTCTCGCACACAGCGAGAAGGGCCGCGTGGTGCTGCCCATAGAGCGAAGCGGCGGCGCCGACATCCGTCGGGTTCATCAGCATGAGCTGGACGATGAAATAGAGCTGGCGCATCGCCGTGGTGGCGTCGGAGGCCTGCATGACCTGCCCTTCAAGCAGGAACATCACGTCGTTGACGAGCTCGAGCGAGACCTTGCGGTCCACGCGCAGCACCGCGCCGTTGATGTAGACCCGTTCGCCCGCCCGCAAGGAAATCTTCATTACAGCGCGTCTCGGATCATGCGGTTGATTTCGACGAGCTGCATCACGTCGTTTGATCGTTCTTCGCGAAGGCGATCGGCTTCCTTGACGACCCACAGACCGATCGAGATGATGTCGGCGCGCAGCTGTTCGGGCAGTCCGTTCTCCGGATGCGCGAGATCCTCGATGAAGATCGTCCACAGCCGCCGGACATAGAGCAGGCTCTGAACTTGATCCTCCCTGCTATGGTGCTCGTTCTGGAGCTGCTCCAGCCGGTCGATGCCGAGGCTGAGCGCCTGGCGCTCGCGCCCCCGCGCCTCGTAGCCGCTGTCTTCAACGACCGTTTCGTAGGCTTCAAAAGTCATCCGGACAACTCTGCGCAGAAAATTGCAAAAACTAGGAGCGAACGCGACCGCCGCTCGGACTCAGAGATAGTTGATGAGGCTGATCTTCTGGAGCCGCGAGGTGAGCGCGAGCGCCGTCTGGATCTGGGTCTGTAGCGCATTGACGCGCACCGATGCCTCCGTCGGATCGACCTTCTCTATGCCGACGATCTGATTGTTCAGAATGTCCTTCTGGGTCTTGAGCTTGTCGGTCGCGGTGGTGAGCCGCTGCTGGACCGTGCCGACGCTGCCACCGAGCGCAGCAAGGTCGGTGATGGCGCTGCCGACGAGGCCGATGGCCTTGTCCACGACGACCTGGAACGTCGACTGGTTCAGGTTCGCATTCCCGAGATCGGCCATCATCGTATAGGCCTCGGCAAGCTTGCGGAAGCCGATCTGGTTGGCGCTGACGGAGGTATCGGCGATCTCGGTCGTGGAGATGCGGCTTTGCATGACCTGGTCGGTGGCCGATGACCAGTTGGTGTTCCAGGCCGGGCTCGCGAACTCGGCATCGAAGGTGGTGTTGAGGAACGTCTGCATCTGAGCAGGGGTAATGCTGCTCACGCTGGGCGAGGATTGCGAGAAGCCGAAGCCCGCCGGTGGCGCTGCCGCGAAATCCGCATCGACCTGGTTCTTGCTGGCGGAGCCGGCGGCGTAAGCCGTGATCGGCTGGTTCTGCGTGTTGATGCCCGAGAACAGGTACGAGCCGTTATAGGAGATGTTGAGCGCGCCGATCAGATCCTGGAGGTTGGAGGACGCAGGCGGCAGGATGATCCGCCCGCCGCCGTCGGTGCTGCGGGCCGCGATCAGGTCCTTGAGGAAGTCCGTTGCGGTCGTGCTGAGCTGGGTGATGCGGTCCTGGGTCACGTCCAGGCGTCCCGCGACCAGCCCGTTGGTATCGACCAGCTGGTCGGCGAAGCTCATGTCCGCCCGCAAGGTGACGTCGCCGCCCGTCGTGGCACCGAGCTCGAGGCCGACATCGGCGAAGCGGCCGGTGGTCGCCTCCGTCGACGCCTTGCTCAGCGCAGCCTGGTTGTTCGTGATCGAGTACCTCAATGACGAGGACAACATCAGGGTGGAAATGTAGTTGGCGCTCATCATGACTAATTCCCCACGGCGGCTAGCAAGGCTTGCAACATCTGGTCAACGGTCGAAATGATCTTCGACGAGGCCGAATAGGTACGTTCGACCTGGAGCATCAACGACATCTCGTCGTCCATGTTGACGCCGTTGACGTTCGACAACGCCGTCGTGCTGCGGTCGAGCAACGTGCTCTGGTACTGGGAGTTGTCGTTGGCGGTCTTGCGCTGGTTTTCGATCCAGCTCGTCGACGACGCCGCGAAGTCGATCAGGCTGCCATTCGGCTTGCCCTGCGTGGTCGCGTCGAACGGCTGCGACGCATCCATATTGGTGATGAGCTGCTGAAGCCGGGTCGAATAGCCGCCGCTGCCGGCGGTGTTATACTGGTAGGCGACGCTGCCGCTGATCGCGCCGTCGCGCAGCAGGTTTGGGTTGCCGCCCTGCGCCGGATCGACCGATGCGGCAACCGAGATCGTGCCGGCGAGGCCCGCCGAGACGGTGGCGCTCGCGGGCATCGCCGGCGCGCCCGGATAGGTGAAGAGACCGGGAACGTCGGGCAGCGACGCGCCCGATTGATCGCTTTCCTTGAAATTATTGATCAGGCCGCGGGCGATTTCGTCGAGCTGGCTCTGATAGGTGACCGTGTCGTTGTCGCGCAATTGGGCGAGACCGGCGAGCTTGCCGGACTTGATCGGCATCACCGAATTGGCGCCGGTCACGGGCACGCCGTCGATAAAGACCGCGTTTCCCGTGATGCTCGCCGAATAGGAGGTGGTCGGGGCGAAGCTCACCGCCCGCGCCGTCTTGTCGAACAGCACCACGCCGCTGTCGGTGTAGAGCGCTGCATCGCCGTTGGTGCGGATCGACATCGTGACGCCGACCTCCTGCGACAGCTTCGAGACGATGCTGTCGCGCTGGTCGAGATAATCGGTCACGTCGTCGCCGGCGATCGTCCCCTTTACGATCGACGTATTGACGGTCTGGAACTGGGAGAGCAGCTGGTTGATGTTCTGGACCGAAATGTTCATGTCGGCATCCGCGCCCTCGCGGACCGACTGCACGGTCTGGGTAGCCTGGTTGAGCGCGGTCGCCATGTCCTTGGCGGATGTGACTGCGGCCTGTGCCAGCGTGGTGTTGTCAGGGGCATTGGCGTATTGCTGAAGCGCCTGCTTCAGCGCATTGAGCTGCGCCGTCGGCGACTGGTCGAGCTCCGGATCGTCCACCGTGGCAGACGCAATCTTCTGGAGACCGTCATAGATCGCGCTCTGCGTGGCGGCCGCGGAGGTCGCCGTCAGGACGTTGCTGTACAGACCTGAAGAGGCGGCGCGCTGGATCGCTGCCACATAGACGCCGGCGCCGGGAAGATTGTCCAGCACCGTGATCTTGCGCGAATAGCCGGTCGAACTGGCGCCGGCGATGTTGCGCGAGACGGTCGACGACTGGACGCCCGACGCCATGAGCGAATTGCGGGCGGAGTCGAGGGCTGAGGTAAGGGACATGGCGTGCTCTTGGCGTGCTCTTGAACGTTCTCTTGCCCGGGATCGGCGCTGAGGGACTCAGCGCTTCAGGTTGACGACGACGTCGAGCAGATCGGCGCCGGTCTGGAACGATTTCGAGTTCGCGGTGAAGCCGCGCTGCGCCTCGATCATCGAGGTCAATTCGTCCGCGAGATCGACGTTGGAGTCTTCCAGTGCACCAGACTGGATGGTTCCGAGGCCGCCCTGGCCGGCCAGGCCGACCTGTACGTTTCCGGAGTCCAGGTTCGGCGAATAGACGTTGCCGACCTCCGGCGTCAGATGGTCCGGGCTCGGCACGGTGGCGAGCGCGATCTGGAAGCTCGGCAGCTCGGTGCCGTTCTTGAGCACCGCGGTGACGACGCCCTTGGCGTCGATGTTGACCTTCTCGACGGCGGACGGCGCATTGCCGTCGACGGTCGCCTTGAAGTCGAAGGCGGAGGCGACCTGGGTCATGGCCGACATGTCGATGTTGAAGGCCGAGCCGCCGGGAATGGTGACCGTGAGCGACTTGGTGCTCGCTGCAGCCAGCGCGCCCTTGCCGGCCGCAGTGACGTCGAAGGTGAACGTTGTCGCGGCAGAGGGACCGCTCGTCAGCGCGGCTCCGGACGGATCGTAGACCTCGACGTCCCACGTATTCGCGCCGGTTTTTGCCGCATAGACGTCGAGTGTCACGGCGTTGCCGATGTTGTCGTAAGTCACCATCGACGTCTTCGACGTGTAATTGCCGGGACCGGCCGCAGCGGCCGGTGTGCCGACAAGTGCCGCGCTCGGATCCAGATTGGCCGCCACGGTCGCCGTGGTCGAGGGCGAGGCCTGCAGCGCCATCTGATTGACGTTGATGACCTGCAAGCCGCCGAAGCCGTTGGCGGAGACATTGGGCGCGGCGCCGTTCTGGATGTTGTAGCCCATCAACTGGAAGCCGGCCGTGTTGACGAGGTTGCCAGTGCTGTCGGGCACGAACGAGCCGGCACGGGTGAGGAAGTTATTGCCGTTGGCGTCCTGCACGACGAAGAAGCCGTTGCCCTGGACCGCAAGGTCCGTCGTCGAGGTCGTGAACTGAAGGTTGCCGGGATCGGTGATGGCGTAGCGGACCGTGGTCTCGACCGCGCCGGAATCGTAATTGCCGGAGCCGCTCTTCAGGATCAGCGAGGAGAACTCCGTCGAAGCCCGCTTGTAGCCAACCGTGTTGACGTTCGCGATGTTGTCCGAGACCGTCGACAGCTTGTTGGACTGCGCGTTCATACCGGAAACGCCGGTGCGCATAACACCATACAGGCTCATGAATAGGGCTCCTTTGGCAGATTGTCGTTACAATGGGGGGTCTTGCTTGCGCGGGGCTGATGGTCAGAGACGATGCACAACTTCATGCGGTGCATCGTCGTTTCACGTCGTTGATTCATGTTGTTTTGGGTTGGCATAACGAGCGCGCCTTGTCGGTCCATGCGCCGAAGCCGCTGGAGACGAGATGCGCGACGATGTGGCAGACGTAGCGCTTCTGCGCCGGTTGATTGTTGGGACCGGCATTGTAGCGGGCGACCGCCATGGTCCAGCTTCCCTCGCGTTGCTTCAACTCCTTGAGGAAGCGCGCGGCGTAGTCGACGTTCTTGGCCGGATCGAACATCGCCCGCACCGACGTGAACTTGTCGCCGTGAAAATAATGGTTGATTTGCATGCAGCCGAGATCGATCAGCTTGATGCCTTTGCTACGCATCGCTTCGAAATTCGCCATCGCATCATCCATGTCCTTGGCGAACACGGTCTGGCCTTCCGCACCGAGCGCATAAGGATAGAGCGCGCCGCGCCGGCCGGTCTCGGTGAGGCCTACGGCATAGAGAATACCGAGCGGAATCCCGTGCTGCTGCGAGGCACGCGCCATCTCGCGCTCGCAGGGGCGCGTAGTGCCGGTCGCCGCCGCCTCGGCTGCGCCTGCGCTAAAGATAAACAGGGCCGCGACGAGTATGCGGCGCCACGTCCTGGTCATGGCGTGCCTCCTGGTTGGGCTGCTGATCCTGCCGGGCTTGCCTGGCTCCGCTGTCCGACTGACCGGACGACGTGCCCGCGCCGCTGAACGCGCCTTGCGACTGGGATGATTGCTGTTGCTGGCCCGCGAGCTGTGACTGTGACTGGCCGGATCCAGGCTGGAATCCGTCGAGCGAGCCGTGCTGCACCGGTGCGACATCGGCCACGTAGCCCGCCGATTGCATCAGGTCGCGAATCTGGTCGCGCTGCTGGTCCAGCATCGTGCTGGTGTCCTTGCGTTGGGCAGCAAGCTGAACCGACACCTCGTTGCCGACGAGACGAAGGCGCATGGTGACGCTGCCGAGCGCCGGCGGCTCGAGATTGACGGTGAGGATCCTGAGCGGCTGATCCGGTGTATTGTTCTGGCCGCGCACGAGATCGGCCGCGGCGGGTGCGGCCGGCGCAGGTGAACCCTTCAGCTCCGACACCACGGCGTTTGCGACCTGCTGGGTCGCGCTGAACTGCGGCACGGGAGGCAGATGCGTCTCCTGCTGAACCACCGTGACCTTGGTCGTTTCCGGCAAGGCGTCGCGGCCTGCGGACTTCGCGGCGCGCTCGACATTCGCCGTGACGGCTTCGAACCCGGATGTGGCGGCGGGCATGGCTTTCGGTTGAACCTCGCTTTCCTCCGGCATCGCCTGCAGGGTCGCCGCGGCCGGCTGCGGCCGCGGCCCGGAGGCATCGGTCGTGGAGCGCGCGACGGTCGATGATGCTGCGGCGGATCGAGCGACATCTGTCGTCGCCGCCTTTGCGTCGGTGATGCCTTGAACCTCACGCTTCGCTGTGGAGGGCCGTTCGTCGCGGGTCGAGGTGTCCTTCCTGTCGTTCGACGGCTGCGGCGTCTGAATCGTCACGACTTGCGCGGCGGCGAGTTCCTGCCCCACGATCGTCGGAACTGCCAATCTGCTCGGGACGTCAGCCTTCGGCGTTTGATCGACCGGGTCTTTCTTGGTCGACGACTTGGGCTCCTCGGTGCGCTCGTGCGCCGGCTCGTCCTTGGGCGTGTCGGGCTCGGCCAGCTGAGCCAGGCGCGGGCGTACCGAAGCAGCCTTTGCGGTGGTGTCGCCACCCTGATCGTCCAGCGCCCGCTTGGCCATATTCGAGACGGTGTGCAGCAGATCGTGAAACGAGGAGTCGTCTGCCGTTTTCGCTCCCGTCGTCGCCGTGCCCTTCACTGAGCGGGACACCCCGCGCGTAAGAGTTTCGGCGAGGCCTGCGAAAAGCTGTCCGGAAGTTCCACTAAGCTTGGTCATGGACGGCGATCCTTGATGAGTAGCTCCAGTTCGCCCAGCTGCGTCTGGGCGCGCGCGAGCATTGCGTTCGACGACGCCAGATCGATCCGCGCCGGCGTGGGCGGCGGTTTGTCGGCCGACATGGCAGCAGTGGGGCCTGCAATGGGCTTGCGGACGTCGAGCGCGAGCTGGAGGGTTGCATTGAGGAGCAGGACGTCGCGCTCCGCCAGCTTCGCCCGGTCGATCGCCTTCAGCTCGGCAAAGCCGCCGTCATATTCGTCGGTGAGAACGCGGGATGCGCCGCGGTAGAAATGGGCACGCTCGCGATCGGGCGTGGCATCGGCGCTGAGCGTCAGCGCGCGCTCGCCTGCGAGCCGCGTCACGGTGAGTTTGCCGCGAACCAGCGCGCCGCGTGCGATCACCAGATAGAGCTTGAGGCGGCTGGCGCGGTCGACCTGTTCCAGCAGCGCCGCGACCCGCGCAAAGCGGCGATCGTCCAGCGCAAGACTCGATTGCGTGAGGCCCGTGGAGAAGCGTTGCCAGAAATCGCCGGCATAGACCGAGTTGCGGTAGTGGCGGATATAGGCCAGCGTCAGGAACTCGAACTTGTCGAAATCCTCGGCTTGCCCGACCAGCAGGATCTCGCGCCGTAGCGCCGCTTCTTCGACCAGTGTGCCGGGCAGCAGCAGGCGCGCGTCGTCGAGACGCTCGATCGCCAGCGATCCCTCGGAACGTGCAAAGAGCGCACCCTGGACCAGTGCGACCTGCCCGCCCATGCCGGACGAGATCGTGCGCGGCCTGACGTCCTTGAGCAGATCCCTCGCCTCGTCCTGCCGGCCTTCGACATAAGCGAGCGCGCCGTCGAACAGCCGCGAATCCACATTGATCTTGTCGCGCGGCAGCTTGCGGACGATCTGTGGGGCGCCGCCACTGAGCAGATAGATCACGACCGCCTGACCGTTCTGAGGATTGCTCCAGACACTCGCATCGGCGGCGAGAAATTTTTCGCCGATCTGCCGGATCAGCGCGATGTGGCTGGCGTGCGCCGCGGTGTCGCCATTGGCGATGCCGTCCTGCACCGACTGCAGCGCGCGGACGAGCTCAAACGGCTCGCCGGACGGCACTGTCGGTTCGGCAGATGCGCGTGTCGCCACGAGCGACAGCACCATCAGCATCACGGCGCGGAGCAGCGGCCTGGTCAAGGGCGCTTCTCCCGGATCAGGATCTCGATCCGTCGATTCTGTGCTGCGGCCGGATCGTTCTGAAGCTTTGGCCGGCGGTCGGCATAGCCTTCGACATGCTCGATCCGCTGCGCATCGACGCCGGAGCGGACCAGCATGTAGTAAGCCATCTGCGCGCGCGCCGTAGACAGCCGCCAATTGTCGTAGTTATCCGACTTGTAGGGCCGATTGTCGGTATGACCGCGGACGATGATCATGCCGCGGCGCTTCGCGATCAGTGGGCCGATCTTGTCGATGACGCGAACGAGTTCTGGCCGCGGCTCGGCCGAGCCGACTGCGAACATGCCGAAGCTCGCATCGTCGGTCAGGCTGACCAGCAATCCCTCCTCGACCTGACGAACCTCGGCCACCGGCCCGGCGCCGGCCTTGATATCCGAGAGGGCATCGGCGATCGCGGACTGAAGCTGCTTCACGGTTGGCTGCTGGGTCTGGGCCGCGTCACGCGGCTCGGATTCCTTCGGAGCGTCGGTGGGACGTGCCTGCGGCGCGGCGTTGGCCTGAAGGTTGGCCTGCGTGTTCGGCTGAACGCTGCCGTCGCGCGCAGACGATGATGGCGCCGGTCCCGGCGGCAACAACGGCGACTGGATCGTGGACGACGCCGGCGCATCGGGAGCCACGCTGCCGCCGGCATCATCGGTCCTGCCGCGGCGCGGTTCGCCCTGATTTGTGCCGGCCGGATTGTCGCGCGCAGAAGCATTCGGCTTCGGCTCGCCATCCATAATTCTATCGGCTTCCTTCGAAGCCTCGGGTGCGAGCTTCCAATAGCCGGGATCGAACGGGTCGCGATAGGCGTCACCGCCCTTGAGGCCGTCTTCTTCGGCCGACGTCAGCGCACCGGCACGCCGCTGGCCCGAGGCCTGGTTCGAGCTCGCCGCGATTTCGGCGAGCGTTGCGTAGGGATCGCGGAACAGAACCTTCTCTTCGTAGAACGGCGGCTTCTCGGCCGTCGGCGAGTCGCCGCGGCGCTCCTCGTTCGGCCCGGACGGCTGGCGCTTGCCATCCTGCCCCTCGAACGTCGTCGGCTCCTTCTTGGTGAGATCCTTCAGTCCCTTCGGCGCAGGTGCGTTCTCCGCGAGCTTGATCGGGTTGAAATAGCTCGCGACCACCTGCTTCTGGTCCTGGTTCAGCGCATTGAGCAGCCACATCACCAGGAAGAACGCCATCATCGCGGTCATGAAGTCCGCGTAGGCGATCTTCCAAACGCCACCGTGCGCCTTCTCGTCTTCGAAAGCGCTCCGCCGACGGATAATGACGAGCTCGTGCTTGACCTCCTCCATGGTGAAACTACCGGCGCGCCTCTTTCAGCCGATCCATCCAGGTCGAGATCTGCGTCTCGATCGTGGTCTGATCGGCGAGGACGCGAACCTCGACGGCGTCGGCGGACTGGTATTCGACGCCAGTGCGGCCGGCCAATTTGAGTTGCGTCCTGACGAGGTCGATGAGCTCGCTGGGTCCGGTGACGCGGAACGCCGGCACCGGGGAATTCGAGGTCAGCGCCGAGATCTGCTCGACCAGGGATTCAATCGCCTTGTCGCGGACCGCGTCGGCGAGGAACGGCAGCAAAATCCGCGCGACCGAGCTTGCAATGTTGCTCTCGATCTCGCGGCAGGCCGCGTCAAAACCGTTGACGATCGCGACCGCCTGCTGGTCGGACCATTTGGCCCGCTCTTCGCCGAGCCGGATCGCGCTGCGGACACGTTCTTCGGCGAGCTTGGCTTCGCCTTCCGCAAGGCCTGCGGTATGGCCGCGTCGATAGGCGTCTTCGAGCAAATTGACCGGCGCGGCTTCCGGCGCGGGCGCCGGAGGCGGCTGAAGTTGCGGCTGCGCCTGACGCTGCGATTGAGGCTCGCGCCGGACGTCCTTCTGCCGTGTCAGAACGTCCTGGATCTTGGGCGGCGGAGGCGGCGGCGGCGACTTGACCCGGCCGTTCGCGTCGAATTGCGTCAGGAGTTTTCCGATTGCCGCGTTCATGCCGCCTCCTCGCGTCGCATCCAGTCTTTAAGGATTGCCGCCGCCTGCATCTGATCGAGGCGGACGATCTGCTCCAGCCGCTTCTGCGGCGTACGCTGCATCTTGCCTTCGAGGTCCTCGACGAGGTTGAGCTCGGGGTCCTGGCTATCGGCCAAGGCAAGGGCAGAGGCAGCCTCGAGCTCGGCGGCCTCTGCCGCCTCGGTCTGCTCCTGCGCGGCGCGATGGGTCAGGATGCCGTTGACCGCGGGCCGAAGCCCGAACCAGACCAGCATCGAGGCGACGGCCAGGATCGTCACCGCGTTGATGACGCTGCCGAGCTGCTTGTTCATCATCTCGACGAAGCTGATCGGCGGCACCGGCGCGAGCTCGCGCGAGCCCTCCACGAAGTCGACGGCGGTCACCTGGATCTGGTCACCGCGCGCCTTGTCCAGTCCGCCGGCGGTCGCTGCGAGCTGGCTGATCTCGGCGAGCTTGCTGTCGACGATGGCCTGGTTGGTCTTGTCGCCGAGGTCGGCGACGAGCCGCGTGCGGTTGACCAGCACGGCAATGAAGAGTTTCTTGACCGAGTAACCGTCGCTGACCGTCGTCGTGGTCTTGGACGACACCTCGAAATTGGTAACGTCCTCGCGTCGCGTCTTGTCCTCGCTGGAGTTCTTGGTGCCGCTGGCGTTGACCTGCTGGTCCGGAAGGTTCTGCTGGACGGTTGTCGGCGTCGAACGGTCGGCGTTCGATGACTTCTCGTTTTCGCGAACATTGCGGACGGAACGCTCGGCGCGGGTCTCCGGATCGTAAACCGTCTCGTTGGTCTGGCGCTTGTCGGTGGAGAGCTGCGGCGCGACGCTGACCTCGAAATTGTCCAGGCCCAGATACGGCGTCAGCGCCTTGCGGATGTTCTCCTGCACCATTCCGCCGACCGTCTTCTGGAGGCTCGCCATCTTGGTCGGCGCGGCGCTGGCCTCGTCCTCTTCGGCCAGCAGCATCGAGCCGTCGGCGTCGAGCACGGTGACCTTGTCGCGCGTCATGCCGGGAATGGCGGCCGCGACGAGGTGGCGGATCGACTGCGCCGTGCGCGCCTCGATCGCACCGTCGGTGCGCAGCACGACTGATGCAGAGGGCGGCTGCTGCGTCGCGCGGAACGAGCCGCGCACCGGCATCACGATGTGCACCCGCGCCGCCTTGACGCCCTTCATCAGCTGAACGGTACGCGCGATCTCGCCCTCGAGCGCGCGAAGCTTCGTGACCTCCTGCATGAAGGAGGTCAATCCGAGCGATCCGATCTTGTCGAACAGCTCGTAGCCGGCATTTGCGCTGGTCGGCAACCCCTTCTCGGCCAGCAGCATCCGGGCCTGCGCAGTCTGGCTCGGCCGCACCGAGACGGCATCGCCGGCCGCGCTGATGTCAAAGGTGATGCTCTGCTGGCGCAGCGCGGCGCCGATGCGTGTCACGTCTTCGCGGTTGAGGCCGGTATAAAGCGTCTCGAATTCCGGCCTGCTCAGATAATAGGCGCCCCCGACGACGGTGACGAGGACGGCGAAGCCGATCAGTCCCAGGGCCATCAGACGTCGCGGCCCAAGTTCCAGCAGATTGTTGAGCAGCTGCTGTAGCTGCGCGCGACTGAACATATGACCTCGTACCAATGCGAACGGTGAGGACATTCCGCTGTCAACCTTGTCTGAAGGTTGCGCGAACACGCGAATGTTTCGCTTCGCAGGCGAGGCGTTGCAATTTTAGAAGAGCTTTGAGCGACGCAGGCAAGTCGATGGCAACGGGCCGACGATCGAATGCGTTACCGCGCGATCGACTGGTGCCGTACTGCATAAGCCTGGCGTCGGGAGGCCGATTACGGGCACATCATGTGCCGTCACTTCCGCCGGTCACGGCGGGGACCGTGCTCCGTCGGGAGCACGGTCGTTTTCGAAGCGGGAGCTTACTTGAAGAGCGAGAGGATACTCTGGCTGTTCTGGTTGGCGATCGAGAGCGCCTGAACGCCGAGCTGCTGCTGGGTCTGCAGCGCCTGGAGGCGGGTCGATTCCGCGTTCATGTC
>NZ_KI421489.1:214953-266100 GCF_000473045.1 Bradyrhizobium sp. WSM3983
TCGGTGTCGACGGTCGCAGCCGACAGACCGAGCGAGTCGGAGACGGCGGAGAGCGCGGCGTTGTCGGCGCGCATCGAGGTCGCGATCGACCAGTANGCGGCGTTGTCCGAGGCGGTCGAGACGCGCTGACCGGTCGAGATCCGGTTTTCCGTCATCTGGAGGTTGGAGCTGACGTTACGGAGGGTCTGCAGCGCGGTCATTGCTGCGGAGTTGGTGAGAAGGCTAGAACCCATTTTGATGTCCCTTTGGATTGAATTGAGTTTGGGGACATACCGGGCTTGCACCGGTACGACAGGGCGGCGTCATGCCTTTGGGCGGCGCAAGAGCGGTTAGGGCCCAACCTGTCGTACGGCGACCGTAGTGCTCGAAGCTTGTGCGGGGCTTGTGGCTCTGTGTCCTGGCCGCAACAGGGCAGCCGAAATTGCGGCGTCCGCGGGACGTCATTTCAAACGAAAGGGCCGCGCTTCGCGAGAAGCGCGGCCCTCCCCCAGATGGTTTTCAGGCTTAGCGGAACAGCGAGAGGATGCTCTGGCTGCTGCTGTTGGCGATCGAGAGTGCCTGAACGCCGAGCTGCTGCTGGACCTGGAGAGCCGACAAGCGGGTGGACTCCTGGTTCATGTCGGCGTCGACGAGCTGGCCGATACCGCGATCAACCGAGTCCATCAGCGACTTCACGAAGTCCGTGTTGGTCGCGATACGGTTCTTGACGGCGCCGAGGTCGGCGGCGGCCGAAGCCACCGAGTTGATCGCAGCAGTGACCTGCGCGATGTAGCCATCGAGCGTGGTCTGGTCAGACGCTGCATCGGTCAGCGAGGAAATCGACATGTTGTCGACCGAGACGCCGCTCGCCTGCGCGTCCAGAATGCCGCTCGTGCCCGAGGCGCTGTAGAGCGCATAGGTGGACGTGGTCAGGCTGATGGAGCCGGTGGTCGGCGTGCTGCCGACGCGGGAGAACGACGACACGAGGTTGACCGTCGCCGGCGTCGAGGAGGTCGCACTCAGCCAGTTCACGCCGTTGAAGGTCGCCGCATCAGCGGTGCCCTTCAACTGCTGCTGGATCTGGGTGATGTCGGCCTGGATCTTGGTGCGGTCGATACCGGCGGTCTTGGCTTCGACCAGCAGCGACTGGAGCTTGATCAGGCCGGAGTTCTTGTCGCCGATAACCGTGTTCAGAGCCGTGTATTCGGTGTCGACGGTCGCGGCCGACAGACCGAGCGAGTCGGAGACGGCGGAGAGCGCGGCGTTGTCGGCGCGCATCGAGGTTGCGATCGACCAGTAGGCGGCGTTGTCCGAAGCGGTCGAGACGCGCTGGCCGGTTGAGATGCGGGTCTGCGTGGTGGAGAGCTGGGAGCTCACAGACCGCAGGGTCTGGAGGGCGGTCATGGCGGTCGAGTTCGTAAGCAGGCTTGACATTGCGAATGTCCCTTTGATGTACGCGTTACATTTTCACGAGGGGACATACCGGGCTTTCACCGGTACGGAGGGGCGGCATCATGCCTTTGGACTGATATGGGTGGGGTCCAACCCGCCGTGCCGCATTGCTAGCACGTCGAATCTTGCGCCGAGATTAAGATCGGCTTGAATTTCGCTGTAAAATCATATGGTTAACATCACTCTTTGCTAACCTTAACCAACCGTTAGGTCGATGATCGCTCTTACGAGAACGATCGCACCAGTCCGGAGGCGAGCAGGTTCCAGCCGTCGATCAGCACGAAGAACAGCACCTTGAACGGCAGCGCGAGGATCGATGGCGGCATCATCATCATGCCCATCGACATCGTCAGCGTCGCCACGATCATGTCGATGACGAGGAATGGCAGGATGATGAGGAAGCCGATCTCGAACGAACGCCTGAGTTCAGAGATCATGAACGCCGGGATGATGACGCGCATGTCGATACGCTTGTCGTCGAACTTCCTGCGGAAGCTTTCCGCGGCGAGCGACTCGAATGTCTGCAGGTCCTTGTCGCGGACATGTGCCAGCATGAATTCGCGGAACGGGTCGCTGATCTTCAGATAGGCCTCCTCCTCCGAGATCTCGTTCTTCATCAGCGGCTGCACGCCGGTTTCCCAGGCGCGATCGAAGGTCGGCGCCATGACGTAGAAGGTCATGAACATGGCGAGGCTGATCAGCACGAGATTCGGAGGCGTCGTCTGAAGGCCGAGGCCGGCTCGCAGAAACGAGAGCGCGACGGCGAAGCGCGTGAAGCTCGTCACCATGATGAGCAGCCCCGGTGCGACGGACAGCACCGTCAGCAGCGCCATGAGCTGGATGATGCGGCCGCTGGTCGAGCCGTTGCCTGGTGGCAGCAGCGAGTTGAGGTCCGGGATCTGGGCGAACGCTACCTCGGGCAGCACGACCAGCAGCAACGCTAGAAGCAGGACTCTCAATTTCACTGGATCACCAACGTCTCAATGATCAATTCGCGGACTTTGCCGGACGAGCGGATGCTGGCGCGTTCGGACAGGTCGTCGCGCAGATGCTGGAGCCCGCGCGTGCCTTCGAACTGCGTGACCGAGGCGGACCGCAAGTAAGTGACGATGTCCTCGCTGATATGGGCGGCCAGGATGCCGGCATCCTCGTCGCTCATGCTGTCGGTCACCATGGAGGCCTCGACGCGGGCCCAGTTGTTGGCGGGCGCCGCGAGGTTGGTGACGATCGGAGACAGCTTCCTGAGCCGCGCACTGCCGGCATAGCTCGACGCGATCGGCGGCGGGGTGGCGCCCTTCTTTGCGTCGGCGACGCGTTCGGCGGTGGCGAACAGGTGCAAGCCCGCAAGCGCGCCCGCGCCGATCGCGACCAGGGTCAGCACGACGATCGCGGCGATCAGGCGCATGACGCCCCCTGCTCCCACGACGCGCGAGCCTTAGAACGGTGCCACGGCGTCATAGATCCGGTGCCCCCATCCAGGTTGCTGCACGTCAGACAGATTTCCGCGACCGCCATAGGACACGCGCGCCTCGGCGATCTTCTCGTAGGAGATGGTGTTGGTTCGCGAAATATCGCGCGGACGCACGATACCGCCGACATTGAGCACGCGCATCTCCGTGTTGATACCGAATTCCTGCGACCCGCTGATCATCATATTTCCGTTCGGCAACACGTCGGTGACGACGGCCGCAATCGAAAGCTTGATGTCCTCGGAGCGGTCGATCTGGCCGTTGCCCTTGATCTGGGTGTTGGTGTTGAGGTTGGCGTTGGTCTGGCCCTTGTCCTGCCATCCTGCGACGTCCATCAGCCAGTTCAGCCCGAACTTGATCTGCGAATCGCGCGAGCGGTCGGTCTTGTTGTCGAGCTTGGCCTTGTCCTGCATCGAGATGATCACCGTCACGACGTCGCCGATGCGCCGGGCGCGGGGATCGCGGTAGAGATCAGTGCCGTCATCCCAGGTCGAGCGATAGCTGACGGGCGTGCGCATGCGGGGCGTCACCGGGATCGGTTCGGCCGGCGCCCTCAGGCCGCTGCCAACGGGCGACAGTTTCGGGCCAGTCAGAAGTTCTGCCGGATCATGGGAGCATCCGCCAAGAAGCACGAGCGACAGGATGAGGATCAGCGTCTTCATTTACTTGGTCTTCCCGTCATCCACGCGACGCATTCCACCGAGCAGGTCGGCGAGATGTGCTGCGCGCCCGGTCTCCATCTCGTTGAAAATTGCGCTCGAACTCCTCGGGCTGAGCTTTGCGAGCACCGCGGCGGCGGTCTCGTCCGCCATGCCGGCGATCTGGGTGGCGGCAGCGTCCGGCTTCATGCGCGAATAGATCTCGACGACGCTCGCCTCCGCCTTCTTCAGGAAGTCGTCGCGCAGAGCCATCCACTTCTCGTATTCGGCGCGCTTGGCCTCGACTTCGGCGATCCGCTCCCGCAGCAGGCTCTCGGCCTTCTCCAGCTCTTTCAGCTGCCAGGCCAGCCTGGCGTCGACGGCGGGATCGGCTACGTTGCTGCAGAACAGCGCAACTTCGTTGTCCCCTGGCGCGGCAGCTTGAGCCGGCGCCGGCTTCGGCGGCGCCGTGCCGCTGCCGGACTTCGGACGCGCCGGCACGGGTGCGGGCGCCGGCGCCGGCGGAGGAGCCTCCGTCGGAACCGCTCCCGTGATCGCGGCCCCCGAATCTTCGGCCGCCCAGGCTGTTGCCCGTGAATTATCGCCCGGAGCCGGCTCGTGCGGCTTCTGCGGCCCGGGCGCGCGAGCGCGCGCGAAGGAGAGCAGATTGAGCGGCTTCGACGGCTTCGGCTCGTCCAGCGCCAGCGCGGGCGAGGCGCCTGCGAGCGCGAGCATCGCGGCGAGGAGAAGGAGTTGCGCTATGTGATCCAGCTTCAGCATCGGCTCGCGTGCGATTCTCGGTCGAGATCAGAGCATTGAGCGACCAAGCTTGCACGACGCTTATGCATCATTGCACGATGACTTCAGCCTGCAGCGCGCCGGCCGTCTTGATCGCCTGGAGGATCGCGATGATGCCGGACGGCTTCAGTCCGATCTGGTTCAGCCCGCGCACGAGGCGCTGGAGGTCGACACCGCTCAGGATCGCAACCTGCGATCCGGCCTCGTTGGCCTCGACTATGGTCTGCGGCACCACGACGGTCTGGCCTTGCGAGAACGGCGCCGGCTGCGACACCACGGGCAGCTCGGTGACACGGACCGTCAGATTGCCGTGGGTGACGGCGACGGTCGAGATTCGCACGTCGCGTCCGATCACCACCGTGCCGGTGCGTTCGTTGATCACCACCCGCGCAGGCGTGTCAGGCTCGACGGTGAGCTCGCCGATCTCGGCGAGAAAGCGAACCGGGCCAACGTAGCGCGGCTTGGACAGCACGATCGTCCGGTAGTCGCGCTCGAAGGCGATCTGGGCGCGATAGCGGCCGCCGGCATAGCGATTGACGGCGTCAAGGATTCGCGTCGCGGTGACGAAGTCGGGGTTTTTCAGCTCGAGCACCAGGTATTCCATCTCGTGGAGGCTGCCCTGGACCTCGCGCTCGACCAGCGCGCCGTTCGGAATGCGGCCCGCCGTCGGCGTGCCTTGGCTGACGTTCTGAGCCTGGCCTCCGACGCTGTAACCGGCGACCGTGACCGCCCCTTGCGCCACCGCGTAGACCGCACCGTCGGCCGCGCGCAGCGACGTCATCACCAGCGTGCCGCCAAGCAGCGACGTCGCATCTCCGAGCGACGACACCGTCACGTCCATCCGCTCACCGGGTCCGATCGACGGCTGCAAGTCCGCGGTCACCATCACGGCGGCGACGTTGCGTGTGCGCAGCGTCGTCGGCCGCGACGAGTTGTTCGTACTGGTCGTCTCGTTCCTGACATTGATGCCCATGTTTTCGAGCATCGACTGCAGCGACTGTTCTGTGAACGGCGCGTTGCGAAGGGTGTCACCGGTGCCGTTGAGGCCGATGACGAGGCCGTAGCCCACGATCTGGTTCTCGCGCAGCCCCTTGATGTCCGCGATGTCCTTGATGCGGACGGCGGCCTGGGCGCTGGCGGCGGAAACGATGAGGAGAAGCGCGATCAGGAATCTGGTCATGACCCGTCCGCGACCTTGACGGTGCCGTCCGGCTGGACGATGGCCCTGATCATCACGCCGGTGTCGGTGTTCCGCACGGTAATGAGCGAGCCCGGCGCACCCGATTGCATGGCCGCGCCGTAGGCCACGATCGACAGGCCGGAGTCTTCGACCACGACCTTGACCATGGCACCGCGGGCGATGGTGAAGGGGTCTTCGACCGAATTGGTCGGGATTGGCTGTCCCGGCAGCAGCGCCCGCCGCGCCATGCGGCCGACAAGGACCTGACGCCCTTCGATGAACATGGCGACACCGAGCACGTTCGGCGCAAAGATGCGCTCGGTGATCATGTCGTCCCTGATCAGCTCGCCGGCGCGGATCGCTACCGCCGGCACCGGAAGCCGCCGCTCGTCTGCGACGGCGAGCCGCGCGGAGACGAGAACCAGCAGCGCGGCGGCCAACCCGCGCGCGATCAGGCCCACCCTGTTCAACATCGACACACCGGAACTAGCGACTGAGATTCTTCGACACCGTCTGCGCCATCTCATCCGACGCCTGGATGACCTTGGCATTCATCTCATAAGCGCGCTGCGCCGAGATCAACTCGGTGATTTCCTTGACGGGATCGACGTTCGAGGCTTCGAGATATTGCTGGTTGATCTTGCCGTAGCCGGCATCGCCGGGGAGACCAACGACCGGCGCGCCCGACGCCGTGGTCTCGCGATAGAGATTGCTGCCCAGCGGCTCGAGGCCCGCCTCGTTGGCGAAATTGGCAAGGTTGAGCTGGCCGATCTGCCGCGGATTGACTTCCGTGTCCAGCTTCGCGAACACCTGCCCGGTCTGGTTGACGGTGACCTGCACCGTTCCCTGCGGCACCGTGATGTTGGGATCCAGCAGGTAGCCGTCCATCGTCACCAGCTGGCCGGTGGCATTGGTGTTGAACGAGCCCGCGCGGGTGTACTGCACCTCGTTGTTCGGGCCGAGCACCTGAAACCAGCCGCGACCGTTGATCGCGAGGTCGTAAGGATTGCCGGTCTGCGTAAGCGCGCCCTGGATGTGCAGCTTGCGGATCGCGGCCGACTTGACGCCGAGGCCGAGATTGGCGCCTTCCGGGATCGGCGAGGCGCCGCTGACGTTCGCGACACCCTGCATGCGGTCCATCTGGTAGAACAGATCGGTGAATTCCGCACGCGCACGCTTGAACGACGTGGTGTTGATGTTGGCGATGTTGTTCGCGATGACTTCGATATTGGTCTGCTGGGCATTCATGCCCGTGGCCGCGATGGCGAGCGATTTCACAGCGTCATTCCTTCAGATCAAATCGACATACGAACGACTTCTTGGTAGGCCTGCACGACCTTGTCGCGGACCGCGACCGCGGTCTGCAAGGCCTGCTCGGCCGACATCAGCGCCTCGACGACTTTCCGCGTCGATTCCTTGCCCTGCATCGCCGAGATCGACGCGCTCTCACCGGCCTTCAGCGTGCCGATCGCGTCCGTGGTCACCTGCTTCATCACGGAATCGAAGCCAATGTCGTCGCCGGCCTGGACCGGGGACGTCGCGCTGGGCGCGATCGTCTGCGTCTCGGTGATGCGGGACGCCGCCTGTCCTGCGGTGATCGCGGTGGATGAAATCGCCTCTAGCATTTTCAGCTCCTCAGAAGATCGATGGTCATGCCGAGCATCGATCTCACCTGCTTCACGACCTGGAGATTGGCTTCATAGGACCGGTTGACTTCCCGCATGTCCGCCATCTCGATCATCATGTTGACGTTGGGCATCTTGACGTAGCCGGCCTTGTCGGCGGCGGGATGTCCCGGATCGTACTCGACGCGATAGGGCGTGGTGTCGACCCCGATCTCCTTGACCTTCGCCAGCTGCGAGCCCGAGGCACGATCCATCGCGGCATCGAAAGTGATCGTCTTGCGCTGATACGGATCGGCGCCGGCGGTGCGCCCGGTCGAGCTCGCATTCGCGAGATTTTCCGAGACGACCCGCATGCGCGTCGACTGCGCTTCGAGCCCGGAGCTTGCGACCGTCAATGAAGCCTGTAGAGCGTCCAGCATTTCAGTTCACCTCAGGTCTTCGCGCTGGTCAGGATCATGCGATTGAACGAGCGCACGATCGCCGAGTTCATCGAATAGTCGCGATTGACGTCGCTACCCTTGATCATTTCCTGCTCGAGGCTGACCGAGTTGCCGGAGTGGACGACATCCCAGCTATCCTTCTTCGCGGTTGCCCGCGTATCGGTTTCGGCCGGAGAAAGCTGCATATGCGTGGGCGATGTCGTCGCAAGCCTGACCGGCATTCCGTCGAGCACCTTGTTGAACGGCTCGACGTCGCGCGCCTTGAAACCCGGCGTATTGGCGTTGGCGACATTGGTAGCGATGGTCGACTGACGAAGCTCGAGCCAGCGCGCCTGCGACGATGCGAGTTCGAAGAGATAAAGCGGTCCCACGACAGCCCCATTGTGATTCATTGGAGAGAACCCTAGGGCGTTAAGCTTTCGTCAAGCTGTTGGGCGAAGCACCATCCTCGTAAATCTACTGAACCTTCTCGGGCCGCGGCGTTTGCTTCGACTGCAGGAAGTAGATGATCTCGGCAACCGGACGGAAGAATTCGGCGGGGATGACCTGATCAACCTGCACCGCTTCGTAGAGCGCGCGCGCGAGAGCCTTGTTCTCGATCACCGGGATCCTGTTCTGCTCGGCGACTTCGCGGATCTTCAGCGCGATCACGTCCATGCCCTTGGCGACCACGAGCGGCGCCGGGTTTTCGTCGCGATTGTAGCGCAATGCGATCGCGAAGTGCGTCGGGTTTGCGATCACCAGCGTCGCGCGCGGCACGGAGGCGATCATGCGTTGGCGCGAGCGGTCGCGCGCGAGCGAACGCAGGCGCGCCTTGATCAGCGGATCGCCCTCGGACTGCTTGTGCTCGTCCTTGATCTCCTGCTTGGTCATCCGCAGCTCACGCCGCCAGCGGAAGCGCGCCCAGGCGAGATCGATCGCGACCAGCACGATCGTCGCAATGCAGATCGCCGACACGATCCGCATCGCGATGGTGAGGATCATCTCCGGCAACGCGACAGGATCGGTGTACATCGCCTCGAACGCCCTCGCCTCCGACGATCGCAGCACGAAGCAGACCACGGCGGTCACCGAGGCGAGCTTGAACATCGACTTGGCGAACTCCACCAGGCCCTGCGTTCCGAAAATGCGGCTCCAGCCGCTGACCGGGGAGACTCGGGAGAAGTCGGGCAGAATACGCTGCAGCACCAGCCGCGGCGCGTTTTGCAGCAACGAGGCGGCGAGCCCGAACACCGCAATGGTCACGACCAGCGGCACCAGGAATCGCAGCGCCTCGAGGCCCACCACGGTGAGAAGATTCAGCGCGTCCGCCGCGGTGCTGATCGGGAAGCCCTCGGGTTCGTCGATAAAGCTCCTCAAGGTCGGCGTCAGTTGCTGCACGCCCTGGCCGATCAGGAACGCCTGAATCACCATCAGCGCCGCCATGGTCGCGAACATGGACGCCTCCCGAGAGACCGGAATATTGCCCTGTTCGAGCGCATCGCGGACTTTCTTCTCGGTCGGCTCTTCTGTTTTGCTCTCCTGGTCGGATGACTCTGCCATGCCTGCTCAGCGGTCAGCGGAAGACCAGCTCATCCTCCTGGTCGGGATTGAGCTCGATTTCACCCTTCTCGGCGAGGTCGAGGGCGAGGTCGGTGATGACGCGGCGCGCCTCCAGCACGTCGCGCTGGTTCGACGGCTCGCCGATGGCGAGTTCGTGCTCGACGACGCGGCGCACGCGCGAGGCGACCGCGGACAGGATCAGTTCGCGGAAGTGCTTGTCGGTGCCCTTCAACGCGACGACGATACGATCGGTCGGCACCTGGTCGAAGATCATGGTGCGCGCTTTCGGCGCCAGGTTGATGACGTCGTCGAAGGTGAACAGCAGCTCCTTCAGCACTTCGGCGGACTTCGGCCGCTTCTCCGACAGGCTCTTCAGCATATCCTCGATATGGCCGCGCTCCATCTTGTTGATAATGTCGGCGACGCGGGCGTAGGTGTCGGCGCCGAGGTTGCGGGCGAAATTGAGCGTCAGATCTTCGTGCAGCGTCTTCTCGAGGACCTTCATCGCGTCGTCGACGATCGGCTTGAGGCTGAGCACGCGCCGCATCAGCTCGTTGCGCAGACTGGACGGCAACTGGCTCATCACCTTGGCGGCGCAGGACGGCTTGACCTTGGACAGGATCAGCGCCGCGGTCTGCGGATGCTCCTTGGACAGGTAAGTCGCCAGCGAGTTCTCCGACACCGACGAGACGCGGTCCCACACCGACCGGCTCGAATTGCCGAGCAGGTCCGACATGATCGCCGAGACCTGGTCCGCGGGAAGCACATCGCCGAGCACGGCTTCGAGACCGCCGAGGGTGCCGAGAATGTTCGCGCCCATCGAGAACTGCTGGGCGAACTCCTCGACGATCGACTCGAGTTCCTGCGCCGTGATCGGCCGCAGCTCAGCCGCGGCCTTGGTGACGATGCGGATGTCCTGCGGCTCGAACTGCGCGAGCACGCTCGCAGCCGCCTGCCGGCCCATGGCCAGCAGGAGCGCCGCGACCTTTTCCGTTCCGCCCAGCGTGGCAACGCCTCGCTGCTTGATGGGAGCGATGCCGACCTGTGCAGCCATGGTCAGGAATCACCCTGCCCCAGCGGTCCGACGATCTCGGTCAGCGAGACACCGAAGCGGGAATTGTCCTCTTCGACGACGACCACCTCGCCGCGGGCGACGACGCGGCCGTTGACCACGACGTCGACGGGCTCCCCGACGCGGTGATCCAGCGGAACCACGGCGCCGCGGCCGAGCTTCATCAGGTTCGCCACCGGGATGGTCGCCGATCCCAGCACCACCTGCATGGTGACGGGAATGCGCAGGATGGCATCGACATTGGCGAACTTGCCGGTCTCCTCCGCGGTACGCGCGGCGATCTCCGCAAGCCGCTCCAGCGGAGACGTCTCGGCATCATCGGATGCGGTTGCTGACTCGTAGTCGAAGGATTGCGCCATTTGGTATCGCCTCTTGGTATTTCCGCTCCCGGAGCGCCGCGACGTTCCGATCTATCCGTTCAGCCGGTCCCGGCCCTAATGCTTGTTGACCTCGGAGCCGTTCGCGGTCGCCGCGGGCTGGAGCCCGGTCCGCGCATCGAGGGCCGCAATCGCCTCGTGAGCCTGGTCGATCTTCGTGCTCAGCACATTGGCGAGCCGGCCGAGATTTGCCGTGGAATCATGCGCCGCGGTGATCACCGTATCGAAGGCGCCCGCGGTCTCGTGGACGATGGTCGAGAACTCGCCCTGATAGTTGCGCAGCCGCGCCAGCTCGCGATGCATCCGGGTCACCCGCATGCTGGTGAAGGCCAGCGCAATCAGCAGCACGGCATCAACGAGATAGGATATCATCGACGAACTCCCGCTTCTGATCGACGGGATCTGCCACCTGCATGGCGTAGTAGCCATCAAGCTGGCCGATCTGGCACCAGAACAGCACCTGGTTGTTGCTCTCGAGCCGCGCCAGCGTGCGCGGCGTGGCTTCGAGCTCGAGCACCTGTCCGACCTTGAATTTCACGACGTCCTCGAGGGATATCATCTTCTCGTCGAGCACCGCGCTCAGCGTCACCTCGGTGCGGTGAACCTCGCTCTCCATCTGCTCGCGCCAGCGCGGGTCGGCCGCGCGACCGTCGCTGACGACGACGTGGGCGAGCTTCTGCCGCAGCGGGTTGAGCGCGGAGTGCGGAACGATCAGGAACATCTGGCCGCCGCGGTAGAGCGCCTGCAACATGATGTTCGCGCAGATCGACATGTTGCCGCTTCGGCCAATGGCCAGCGACGCCATCGCGGTCTCGACCCGCTCGACGCGGAAGGTGACGTTGGAGGTGCCGGCGAAAGCGGTTTGCAGCGCCTTGGCGAACCGCTCGAACAGCGCCTGGACCAGGCGAATTTCGATATTCGAGAACGAACGCTCAACATCGAGCGGCGGTTCGGCGCCGTCGGAGCCGAACATCGCCTCGACCATCGTGAACACGAAATCGCGGTCGAGCACGATGATAACGCGGGAATCCCACTGCTCGGCGTAGAGCACGGCGGCGACCGCGTTGCCCTCGTAGTCCTTGATGATGTCGCCGACGCGATCGTTGACGATGCCGTTGACCGAGAAGTAGCAGGGTGTTCCGGCTATCGGCTGCAGGCTGTCCGTGCACGATGCCGCCATGCGATCGAAGATCACATTGAGCATCGGCATGCGTTCGATCGAGATGCCGGCCGCGTCCAGCAGGTAGTTTGGCAACTGCTTCCGCTGGTCGATCTCGACGTCTTCCATCGTCATGCGCGTGCAGCCTTGGGTTCAGCGTCGGTCACGACGGCCTTGGGACCTGCGATCGTCTCATTCTCGACGACGTCGATCGACGGCCGCTCGCTGCTCGCGATCATCTTGCGGCCGTGCTCGACGGCGATCTGCGGCATGGCACCGTTCATGAACGCCAGCAGCGTCTGCTTGACGATGATGTAGGGCCGGCACTTCTTCTCGCGCGTCATCTTGATCTTCAGCGCGAAGGGCGAAATGATGCCGTAGGACAGGAAGATGCCGGCGAAGGTGCCGACCAGCGCCGCACCGATGAAGCCGCCGAGCAACTTCGGTGACTGGTCTAGCGCCCCCATGGCCTTGATGACGCCGAGCACCGCGGCGACGATGCCGAGCGCCGGAAGCGCCTCCGACACCACCACCAGCGCGTGGTAGGGTGTCAGCTTGCTCTTCACGATGGTGTGGATCTCCTCGTCCATCAGCGCCTCGATCTCATGCGTGCGCGCATTGCCCATGATGATCAGGCGGACATAGTCGCAGATGAACTGGAGCAGGGACGGGTCGCCGAGCACGCTCGGGAACGCCTTGAATATCTCCGAGGACGAGGGATCATCGATATGTGCCTCGACCTCGTTACGGCCCTTGCCGCGCAGCTCGCGCATCAGGGCATGGAGCGCCCCGAGCAGATCGAGATAATAGCGCTCACCCGGCACCGCGCCGGTGATCGCCTGCATGCAGGCTACCCCGGTGTCCACCACAGTTTTCCACGGATTGGCCACGATGAAGGTGCCGACCGCGGTGCCGATGATGATCACGAATTCCCACGGCTGCATCAGCACGGCCAGATGGCCGCCCATGGCGGCAAATCCGCCGAGCAGTGCTGCCACCGTGATGAAAATCCCCACGAAACTGAGCAACGCGCCACTCCATCGCCGATCCCATCGGGAATATCTAGTCGGCGACGCTTGCGCGAAGCTGGTTTGGGTATCGCCAGCCCCGCGCAAGCAACTCGCGGCAGCTTGAGACGATGTCGCAATAGCGGCCAAAGGGGCGCGTGCCATGCTATCCACCATCGCGGATTACACCAGAATAACGAGCAACATGGGCAAGTCGATGACCCAGGTCGCGACGGAGCCGGATGTCAGCCGCGACACCGATTACTTCCTGAGCCATATCGGCAATGTGAAGACGATCGACGATTTCCTGGGGGACTACCGGCTCTATTCCTATGCGATGAAGGCCTACGGCCTCAGCGACATGACCTACGCCAAGGCGTTCATGCGGAAGGTGTTGACCGAAGGTGTCACAGACAAGGACGCCTTCGCCAACAAGCTGAGCGACAGCCGCTACCGGGACTTCGCCACGGCGTTCAATTTCGCCGCCAACGGCGCCAACGCGACCTCGACCACCGCGGCCACCACCGGCACGGCCACCCAATACGTCACGCAGACGATGGAGGAGCAGGCGGGCGACCAGAACGAGGGCCTGCGGCTCGCGCTCTATTTCACGCGCAAGGCCTCCACGATCACCAACGCCTACCAGGTCCTCGCCGACAAGGCCCTGACCCAGGTGGTCCAGACCGCGCTCGGCTGGTCGCCAACCGTCAGCTCGGGCGACATCGACGCTCAGGCCAGCATGATCACGAAGAATATCAATCTCACCGATTTCCAGGACCCGACCAAGGTCACCAAATTCGTGCAGCGTTTCGCGGCGATGTATGATGCGACCCAGGCCCAGAGCGACAGCTCGACCAACCCGGCGCTGGCGCTGATCACCGGCGCCTCGACGTCGTCGGCCGGCCTGGATACCAACATGCTCACGACACTTCAGAACATCAAGTTCAACAGGTAAGCCATGCAATCGGCTCTCTATGTGGGATTGTCGGCCCAGGTTGCGCTCGAAAAGCGCCTCCAGACGATCGCCAACAACGTCGCCAACGTCAACACGTCCGGCTTTCGCACCGACGTCGTGAAATTCGAGACGGTCCTCTCCAAGGCCGCCGCGAACCCGGTCGCGTTCTCCTCGCCCGGCGAGAACATCATCTCGCGCGAGCAAGGCAGCATTACCGAGACCGGCAACCCGCTCGACGTCGCCGTGGTCGGACAAGGCTGGATCGCCTTCGCCGGCCCCAACGGCACGGTCTATACCCGCGACGGCCGGCTCCAGATCGCCGCCAACGGCGACCTTCAGACGGTGTCGGGTTTCCCCGTCATCGATTCCGGCGGTGCGCAGATCTCGCTCGACCCGAACGGCGGGCCGGTCTCGATCTCGCGCAGTGGCGCGATCACCCAGGACAACAATGAGATCGGCACCATCGGCCTGTTCAATATTCCAGCCAATGCCGATCTCGACCGCTACGGCAATTCCGGCGTCACGCCCGACCGGCCCGCGACCGCCATCGGCGATTTCAGCCGGGACGGCTTCAAGCAGGGCTATGTCGAGGGCTCCAGTGCCAACCCGATGATGGAATTGACGAAGCTGATGTCGGCCTCGCGCGCCTTCGACAGCACCAACTCGCTGATCGAGGGCACCGAGAGCACGCTCCGGAACGCAATTCAGACGCTGGGCGATCCCAGCAAGTAGACTGCGCGTCGCGCGTAATTTGGGTGGACGGTTTCCTTGAACGCTCTTCGTCAACTTGAGTGGGCGCTGCTCGAGCTCCAGCAGAGTACGCCGCTGGCAAGCATCAGCGGTGCGATCTCCGAGATCGCGCCGACGCATTTCCGCGTCTCCGGCCTGTCGCGCGCCGTCAAGCTCGGCGAGCTGATCGGTGTCAATTCCGGGGGCAAGCCCCAGATCGGCGAGGTGGTGCGAATCGACAGCGAGGGCATCGTCGCCAAGCCGTTCGACCGGCATTTCTCGGGCGGGCTCGGCTCGGTCGCCTACCGCATGCCGGCATTGTCGTTCGCGCCCGATCCGAGCTGGAAGGGCCGCGTCATCAACGCGCTCGGCGCGCCGCTGGACGGAATGGGCCCCCTCACCCCGGGATCGCGCGCGGTCTCGGCGGAGACGGAAGCGCCGCCGGCGATGAAGCGGGCCCGCGTCCACAAGCCGCTGCGCACCGGCGTCCGCGTCATCGACCTGTTCGCGCCGATCTGTGCCGGCCAGCGCGTCGGCGTCTTTGCCGGTTCCGGCGTCGGCAAATCGACGCTGCTCGCGATGCTCGCCCGCAGCCAGGGTTTTGACACCGTCGTGCTGGCGCTGGTCGGCGAGCGCGGCCGCGAGGTGCGCGAATTCATCGAAGACGTGCTCGGCAACGATCGCAACCGCTCCGTCACCATCGTATCGACCGGTGATGAAAGCCCGATGATGCGGCGGCTGGCGCCGAAGACGGCGATGGCCGTGGCCGAATATTTTCGCGACCGCGGCGAATCGGTGCTGCTCGTGGTCGATTCGATCACCCGATTCGCCCATGCTTCCCGCGAGGTGGCGCTTGCGGCCGGCGAGCCCGCGGTGGCCCGCGGCTATGCCCCGACGGTCTTCACCGACCTGCCGCGCCTGCTGGAGCGCGCCGGGCCCGGCGAGGAGGGCTCCGGAACCATCACCGGCATCTTCTCCGTGCTGGTCGACGGCGACGACCACAACGAGCCGATCGCCGACACCATCCGCAGCACGCTGGATGGGCACATCGTGCTCTCCAGGCACATTGCCGACCAGGCGCGCTATCCCGCCGTCGACGTGCTGGGCTCGGTCTCCCGCCTCGCCCACAACGTCTGGGACCCCGAGGAGCGCGAATTGGTGAGCAAATTGCGCACCCTGATCGCCAAATACGAGGACACCCGCGACCTCCGCCTGATGGGCGGATACCAGTCGGGACGTGATTCGGGGCTCGACCAGGCGGTCGACATGGTCCCGCGGATCTACAGCGCCATGCGGCAAGACGCCTCTGCCCCGCCGAGCGCCGATCCGTTCCGCGAGCTCAGGGACATGCTCAAGGGCGACTAGCGGCACACAGACTGCTAGCCGGGCGCGCGACCCGCGCCCGCGCATCTTGCCCTCGATGCGCGCGTGTCGTGGCACAAACTGCATGGGCGTTTGTTCGCCCGCAATGTTCCCGGCACGAATCTCAACCAATTGGATGAGACGATCAGCATGGTCGTGGAAAATGACACGCGGATGATGCTCCCGGTATAACCGCACAACAACCGCCACGTGCAATCCGACCAAGTTCCCCTGACGCCGTCTCGGCGATTCAGGGAGCAGATCGCGGAAGTTGTGGATGATTTTCTTGGCGCACAGCGACTGTCGTGCACAAGCTTCGATCATCATGCATCAACGATGGACAGCAATATCCGTGCAATCAAACGGGCGTAGAACTACGTGCATCTAGCCGGTTAGACTGCGTATTGCGTTCACCATCATGTGTCCTGAACAGCGAGATTGACTTGAACGTTACATTCGTCTGCAGCGACATCCGTTCTCGACGAGTGTCTCTACTTGCTTTTGTTGAGAAGCTCATTCATCGTTTGCGCGGCACATAAGAAACGTCTGCGTGTGACTTGAACTCAGGGGCTTCGGTTGTACTACTCCGATCCATCGTCCGGCAGTGACGGCAGCTCGGACTTGCGTTCGACGACTCTGCGGTTGGCATGCCATCGGCAGCAGCGTTTCTCGCGCAGTATCCTGCGACGCTCATCAGTCCAAGTCATGTGCGGTGAAGTCATGTGCCGTGAAGTCATGTGCCGTGCAGTCCAGGCCTTCGCGCTGAAGCCGACCGCGACGCACGCATCGGACATTGGCGGGCATCAGGACTCTCGTGAGACATTCGTGCGCCATGATGAAAAGCGGCTTCGGGGCGCAGCACACGCGTTCCCCGGGGCGAGGTAGGAATTTATGCCGTTGGCACGCGAAGCCGTCGAGCTGCTGGTTCAGGCGGCTAGAGCCTGGTATTTCGAGGGTAATCAACACGGGTTGCGCGATCGGGAATGGATGGCGCTGCGCTTTCTCGGCCGCGCCAATCGCTTCTCGCGCACACCATCCGCGCTCGCCGGCTTCATCGGCGCGACGCGAGCGACCGCATCGCAGATCGTGAAAACGCTGGAGAGCAAGTCCTTCCTGGTGCGAAAACCGTCGCAGGAAGACAAACGCTCTGTCGTGCTGCACGTCACCCCACAGGGTGAGAAATGCCTGAACCAGCACGATCCGATCAATCACGTGGTGAATGCCGTCAATTCGCTCGGCACCGAGGAATGCATCAGGCTGCGCGACTCGCTCCGCGAGGTCCTCAACCATCTCGATGCGGCCCATCAGCGGCTCGATGCCAGCATCTGCCGCGATTGCATGTTCCTGGCCGAGCGCAGCCCCGGCAATGGCAAGGGACGCGCCACCGCCGAGTTCATGTGCCGACTGTATCGTGCGCCCGTCTCGCTCGATGAGACGGAGCTGCTCTGCACCAGCTTCGAGCGAACCCGTGACCGCCCGAAGATCGAGGAGCATCTCGATCGCGCGCGCGTGGCAAGCCAGAGTTGAGGCAGCCACGCTGCTGTGACGCATGACTGCCTCTACATCGTCATTGCGAGCGCAGCGAAGCAATCCAGAGTCTTTCCGCGGAGGGATTCTGGATTGCTTCGCTGCGCTCGCAATGACGGAGTATGAGATAACGGCTTCGCTCTTCCGTTCGCATTTGTATCGCAGACACACCTTGGCAGCCTCGCGGCGCAATTCGCCCGAGCTCTGCTTGATCTCTCCACCCTCTTATCCGAGAGGGCGCAGGGAAGGCCGGGTGCTGACCTCGCACCCGCGGTCCGCTGCGCGAAAGTGTAGCGCAGGAAAACCGCACAGCAGCATACAGGTGGTGCCAATCACTCGGCCTTCCCTGCGCGATGGGTTGACGGCTTATGCCGTGCTCTCCCGGGAGCCGAATTCCTTCTGGCCTCCCTCGCCNCGCGAATTGACGATGCGGTTGACCCGGTTGGGCGCTCCACACCTCCGCGACAGGCTTGGCCGTAGCAACGACGGTCAGGACCACACGGTTTTGCCGTACGCGCGCATCGCCTGATGCCACAGGGTTCGATGGCATCGTGCACGTAGCCATCGAAATGTTGGCGAGACGAACTGAACAGCGCCGCTCATCCACACGCGGTTTCGGGCTCACAGGGACTACCCGCCCTGCCCGCACCATTTCGTGCCGACGCTGCCGCGTCCATCGCAAACCCGGCTCGCAATTCGTGACGACGTACGATCGCCCCTCAAGGATGAGCCGGGATGGGCAACACATACGCCATTTCCGAATTTCGGTAAAGTGTAATATTTTTATGCGGCGGGGTTGACAGGCGGGCGACACAGGCGCCCGCCCCGTAGCCGGGTGGATCGAAGCGAAATCCGGCGTTTTGCCACAAGCACCAGCGGCCCCGGTTTACGCTTCGTCCATCCGCGCTCCGGGAAATGCCGGCACTCCCTTGTATGCATTATCCCAGTTGCCATGGCCGGGCAGTTCGCTTTACATGCCCAGCCCGCCCTCGAGCCACGGCCGGGGCGCAAAAATCACATGACACTTCCGGGGGACGAAGCATGGCGCGTAACATATTGATTCTCGGGGCTTCCTACGGTTCCCTGCTGGGCACCAAGCTGCTGATGGCCGGGCACAACGTGACCCTGGTCTGCCGCGCCAAGACCGCGGAGCTAATCAACCGCGATGGTACCGAGGTACGCATCAAGCTGCGCGACGAGACGGTGCACCGCGCGATCTTCTCGCGCGACCTGCCCGGCAAGCTGGACGCGGTGACCCCCGCCGAGGTCGACGTCTCGCGCTACGACATGGTCGGTCTGGCGATGCAGGAGCCGCAATACACCAACCACACGGTCCGTGTGCTGATGATCAAGATCGCCGCGGCGAAGCTGCCATGCCTCTCGATCATGAACATGCCGCCGCTGCCCTATCTCAAGCGCATCCCGGCACTCGCCGACATGGATCTCGAGGAGGCCTACACCAATGCGCAGGTGTGGGAGCGATTCGAGCCGGGGTTGGTGACGCTGTGCTCGCCCGATCCGCAAGCCTTCCGTCCGCCGGAAGAGGCCGCGAACGTGCTGCATGTCGGCCTGCCCACGAACTTCAAGGCATCGGCCTTCGCCGACGAGAAGCACAACAAGGTGCTGCGGGAGCTCGAAGCCGACATCGACGCGGTGACGCTCGACGGCCACGACGTGCCGGTGAAGCTGAAAGTGTTCGACTCGCTGTTCGTGCCGCTGGCGAAATGGTCGATGCTGCTCACCGGCAATTACCGCTGCATCACGCCGCACGAGCCGCAATCGATCCGTGACGCCGTGCACGGCGACCTCGCGCGCTCACAGACGATCTACGACCATGTCGACGCCATCGCCCGCCGCCTCGGCGCCGATCCTGCGGACCAGGTACCGTTTGCGAAATACGCCAAGGCTGCCGAAAGCCTGCTGAAGCCGTCGTCGGCGGCGCGGGCCGTGGCCAGCGGCGCGCCCTTCATCGAGCGCGTCGACCTTCTGGTGAAGCTGATCTCGCATCAGATCGGCGCGCCGAATGCCGAGATCGACCGCACGGTCGAGACCGTCGACCAGAAGTTGAACGAGAAGATCGTGCAGGGCGGATCGGGCGGGCAGTGACGGGGTTCGGCGCGGCAACACTGCGGCTCATGCGATCACCTGACTGACGGGCCGGCGCAAGGACTTCGGCAACTCCGGCCCGGTGCCGAAACGCACCACGAGATCGGGCAGGCGCGAACCGAGATTGAGATAGGCAGCAAGCTGGCGGCGAAGGCGCGGCACTTCGACCGGCTGATTGACGAAGGCATATTTCAGTCCGAGTGCCGTCGCCTGCAACGCAAAGCGCTGGCAGCCGCGGCCCACCTCGACCCAATGCGCCGCATCGTCATGCTCGGCGACGAACACCGCAAGACCCGCGGAGCTTTCGATGCAGGCGCGATACTTGTCGTTCTCGCCCCGCTCGGTGAACACGAAAGGCAACAGCGGCCGCACCAGCCATCGCGGCAGGGCTGGATTGCCCGACGCGCGCGAGAACAGGCCGTCCATGGTCGCTACCGCCTCCCGCTCGCTGAAGCGCATCCAGGCCTTGAGCTCGTCCATGAACCTGATGTCACGCATCTGCGTCGTATTGCCCTCGACCACGTAATCCGTGACCGCCGCCATCTGCTTGCGATCGGTGATGAGGAGGATTGCGACGCCTTCACCGCGGCTGGCCTGCTCGAGCTCGCGCAGCAGATCGGTCGAGACCGGCTTGCCGTCGTAGACCGCGCGCGTCGACTGCCGGTGCGGGATCGCGGCCAGCAGCGGCGATCGCTCCGCCGAAGCGTTCTCGAAATCGGCCGTGATCGCGTTGGCTTCGAAGCGCAGCGCCGGCCGCAGCCCCAGTGCCAGGGCCGCATGCGTCAGGTTCTCGGCCGCACAACCAAGGCTGACGAAGACATGATGATCGTTCGGGTCGACCGCAGGACAGCGACGCGAGACATCCGGCGCGATGGCGATGCTTCGCGGCCCCACGGTGAAGCGCCAGGGCTGGGTGTTGTGGCTGTTGGCGGCCAGCGTCGCATAACGGACGATTTCGCCGGGGCCGCCTTCGGCGCGCAACGGCGCCCACGTGGCGCGCACCGCCTCCTCGTACGTCATGGCCGCGGCCGCGTGCGACGGCTGCGGCCGCATCGCGGCCGCGCAGGCAACTCCCGCCATGAATCTTCGTCGGGTGACCATGAAAGTCGACACCTCTGCCACAAGGATGCCGCGTGCACGCATCTGCGACATTGACGCTGCGCAAGCCCGGCCAGAAATCAAACCGGCGCGCAGGCCGCCGCGAACGGGTGCGGCGCCTCGATGCAGAGTCGGGCTGCATGCCTCACAATCCAGCGGCAACGAGCGTGCTCTCGCGATCGTGGTCGGCCCGTCGTCCCCTGCGCATCGCCGAGATCGAACGGATCAGGTGGGAATTCGGCCCCTGCGCGTTTCCCCGGGAACCAGGACGACGATCCGCAAGCCCCTACCAGCCGCACTTCTACGGCTTTCGAATCCCGGCTGAAATCCGCCGTGGGCAACGGGGCGTGATTCGTCCTGTTTCGCTCGACGCATCGCGATCGGGTTGTTAAGCCCCGACCGCGAATGACGGGGACTTGAGTCGGGACATGACGGTTGCGATCGAGATGGGGCTGACCACGGCGGGCGCCGGGGCGGCCATGGACCTCGAGGAGCTGCTGGCGACCCGGCTCCTGGTCCAGGGCAATTCCGGCTCCGGCAAGTCGCATCTGCTACGGCGCCTGCTGGAGCAGAGCGCGCCCTGGGTGCAGCAGGCCATCATCGACCCCGAAGGCGATTTCGTCACGCTGGCCGACCGCTTCGGCCATCTCGTGATCGAGGCCGAGGATCACACCGAGCGCGGCCTTCAGGTCGCGGGCGAACGCGCCCGGCTTCATCGGGTCTCTACCGTGCTCAATCTCGAAGGACTGGATGCCGAGAATCAGATGCGGCGCGCAGCCGCGTTCCTCGGCGGCCTGTTTGATGTCGAGCGCGACCATTGGTACCCGATGCTGGTGGTCGTCGACGAAGCGCAGCTGTTTGCGCCGGCAGTCGCGGGCGAAGTGTCGGACGAGGCGCGCAAACTCTCGCTCAGCGCCATGACCAATCTGATGTGCCGCGGCCGCAAACGCGGGCTCGCCGGCATCATCGCGACCCAGCGACTGGCGAAGCTCGCCAAGAATGTCGCTGCGGAAGCCTCGAATTTTTTGATGGGCCGGACCTTCCTCGACATCGACATGGCGCGCGCCGCCGATCTGCTCGGCATGGAGCGGCGGCAGGCGGAAGCCTTTCGCGATCTCGAACGCGGGCAGTTCATGGCGCTCGGACCCGCGCTGTCGCGCCGTCCGCTGCGTCTGAACATCGGCCCCACCGACACCAGCCCGCGCAATTCGACGCCACGGCTGATGCCGATGCCGGAAGCGGCGCTGGAGGACGCGCGCGCCGTGATCCTGGCCGCGCCGCCGCCGGATGCCAGCCGGCCGCAGCGCCGGCCGGCGCCGGACCTGCTCGAGCAGCTCCGCGCGGCAAAGGCGGCAGCTCCCGAGATCAGCCCCGAAATGGTCGAGGTCCCCGTCAGTGCCGAAGAGCTCGCGGAACGGCGCGAGCGCGTGGATCGTACGCTGCGCGCCGTGCTGGCCGCGCCCGATGCCGGCTTCCGCGCCATCGGCGTGCTTTACCAGGAATTCGTGGTCCGCTGCCGCATCGAGGGCCTCGGCGCGGCCGTGCCTGATTTGGGCGAATTCCGCCGCATGCTGACCCACGCGCGCGCCGGGCTTGGCACCGAGATCGCCGAGGACGATTCCTGGCAGGAGGTGATGCTGCGCGCTTCGATCCTGCCCGACGACATGCAGGGCGTGTTCATGATGATCGCGCGTGCTGCCAAGGAAGGCTGGCCCTGCCCCGGCGATGCCGCGATCGCCCGCGCCTATGGCTCGCATTCGCTGCGCCGGGCTCAGCGGCTGCTCGGCTACATGGAGGAGCAGGGCCTGATCGTGGTCCAGCTCGACGGCGGCGGACGCAGATTCGTGACGCTGGTGGAATTGGCCTGGGCGACTGCGCCGGGCGATCCCAATGGCGACGATCTGCCGACGGAGCCGATGCCGAGCGCGGCGTCGACCTGACTGCTGCCACAGAAAAGGTGCGCTCCCTCTCCCGCTTGCGGGCAGGGCAATCGCATATGAAAACTTGTCCCTGCGGCCATCCTTCGAGACGCCCGCTTTGGGCGGGCTCCTCAGGATGAGGGCGGAGTATGCGGCAGCAGTTTCAAAGGGGCACTGGCGCTGGTTAGCCTCATCCTGAGGAGGCGCGTAAGCGCCGTCTCGAAGGACGAGGCGTGCGCGCAGGTCGCCGCAACGAGTCATATGCGATTGCCCTGCGCTTGCGGGAGAGGGTTGGGGAGAGGGTGTCTCCACAGTGAGGCTCCCCAAGACGAGAAAGCCCTCACCCGCGCCTTCGGCGCGACCTCTCCCGCAAGCGGGAGAGGTTACGAACCCCGCGGCAATAGAACGCCCCAGCTACGGTGAGGCGGAACGTCAGCGGCTCGACCGGGTGCAGCACGTAGTCCATCACGCCATTCCGGCAGACCGCGATCGGTGCGACGCCGCCGATGCAGAGATTGTACAGGGTGCCGGTCTTGAGCAGCGAACCATAGGCATAGGTGATCTGGTTTGCCTGCGTGTTGAAAAGATTGAGCACGTCGAGCTGGATGCGCCAGCCGTTGTCAGCGCGATAGCCGAGGCGGCCATTGAAGATGCTGATCGCTGATGAGCGGAACGCATTGTCTTCCGTCAGCGGGCTCGCCGCCAGATAGCGCCAGCGCACGCCGCCGAACCAGCCGGTCTTGTCGCCGAGCGTGATGCCGGCGGACGCCACCATCGGCGGTGCGTTCGGAATATAGTTGCCGGGCGCATTGCCGATCTGCGCCTCGGGATAGCCGGCCAGCGAGGCATAGACCTCCGCCTGGTCGCTGTCGGTGCCGCGAAAGCGCACATGCGTCATCGCGAGGTCGGCATCGATGTCGATCCAGGATCTTGGGCGGTAATGGTTGGTCCACTCGAACCCGTAACGGCGGCTGGCGCGTGTCGCCTCGGTATCGCCGGCATCGCCCGAGAACAGGATCTCGGAATCCTGGTCGAGGATAAAGACGCTGAAGGAGCTATCGAGCCCAGGGATGATTCTCGTGCGAACGCCAACCTCTGCACCGCGCGTGCGCACCAGCAGCGGTGACGGCGAGAGTTTTGTGCCGGGATCGCTCGGGTCTTCCGTCGTGGTCGCACCGCGCGCATCATTCGAATGCATGCCATAGCCGGCGCCGAGGAAGAATTCGGTCTGGTTGAAGGGCCCGAGTACCACCCTGAATTTCGGGCTGCCGAGCGAGGCGTTGACGCTGCCGGAGTTGTTCGAATTGAACAGCGAGGTGACGTCGGCGGCGTAGTAGTCGCCGCGCCAGCCGACCGTGGTCCGGAGCCAGTCGGTCCAGCGCACGGTGTTCTCGGCATAAACGCCGACGCTGCCCTCGCCCACCTTGTCGCTGCGGATATTTGACAGGAAACCGCGCTGGGATGTGTTGGAGAGCGCGAGGTCGATCGCATCGTAGCGCGATTGCAAACCAAATGTCGTCTGCATCGGCAGGCCAGCGAACGAGCCGTTTAGCGTGCGCGAGATGTTGGCGCCGGCCATCAGGCGGTCGTCGTGCTGGTGAAACTGGTCGCCGAAGACGGAATCGCTGAGGAAGTAGGTGAAGTTGTTGAAGAGGTCGAGCTGGCTCTTCACTACATAAGCATTCGCTTTCCAGGAGCCGAGATCGTCGCTCTGCGCCACGCGGCCCGACAGCGCAAAGCGGTTGGTGTTGCCGCCGTCGGTCGGATCCTCCGCGCCGAAGCGGTCGAGAAAACCGCTGGTGATCGCGCGTTGCGGCACCTGATCAGTCGAATTCCATTTGTTCGTGTAGGCCATGCCGGTGACGGAGACGCCGTCGGTCGCGGTGCCCTGGCTGTAACGCACGAGCCCGTTGAGCTTGCGCATATTGTCCGGATTGTCCCAGGGACCATTATGGGCGCCGATCTCGCTGGCAACGAGCAACGACCCATCACCCACTTTGGTAGAATTCATGCCGAGCAGACGAAGATAGCCAAAGCTGCCGACGGTCACTTGCGCGAGGCCTTTTTCGGTGCGGTCGATCAGGCCGACACGAATGCTGCCGACCGAGGCGAAATCACCCTCGTCGGCGAAATACGGCCCCTTGCGCACGTCCATCGCGCCGATGGTCTCTGGGATCAGCCAGTTCAGGTCGGCATAGCCCTGGCCATGTGCATGCGTGCGCATGTTGACAGGGACATCGTCGACATAGATCGCGAGATCGGTGCCGTGATCGAGATTATAGCCGCGCAGAAAATACTGGTTGGCTTTGCCCTCGCCGGAATGCTGGGTGACGATCAACCCCGGCACGGCTTCGAGCGCCTCGCCCGGCCGCGTGAAGATGCGGGCATTGATCGCTTCGCCGGAGAAGGTCATTTCGCTCGCCATGCTCGGTGGGCCCTTTGCGCCGGAGGCAACGCTCGTGCCATCCGCGGCCGGACTTGGCGCTGGCGCAGCCGCTACCGACCGCGCCGCCACGGCCGGTCTGCTGACGCGTCGCGGCGTGGGTGGCTTCTTGTGCCGCGGCGCGTCGCCACCACTGACCTCGACGGGCGGCAATTGTTGTGCGGCACCAGCCCTACTCTGCGCAAAGGTTTTGCCGCTATCCGCGAGAAGGACACAAGCGGAGAGAGCCGTCAGCGCACCGTAGCGCCAGCCAAAATCACACCGCCTCGGTCGCATCAGGAAATTCCAGACCTTTGGGAGCGTTCCTGCGGCCGACTGCAAACATGCGGCGGTAGAGCACGCTCGAGACCAGCCAGGCGATCACGAACAGCGCGATCACGGCGAAGCCGACATTCGCAAGCGAGTCGTTGAGGCTATCGACCAGCGCCCACACGCCGCCGGACAGACCCAGCCTGTCAGCGATCAGGCCAAGCGCTTCGATGCCGCCGATGAACAGCGCAACCGCGACGGAGGCGCCGGTGATCGTGAGGTTGTACCAGAGCTTGCGCATGGGATCGACGAAGGCCCAGCGATAGGCGCTGACCATCAGCGCGGAGTCGGCCGTGTCGACCAACGCCATGCCTGAAGCGAACAGCGCGGGGAAGACCAGGATGTCGGCGAGCGAAGCACCGCGCGCGGCTTCCGCAGCCGAGATGCTGAGAAGGCCGATCTCGGTCGCGGTGTCGAAGCCGAGCCCAAACAAGAGGCCGAGCGGAAACATGTGCCATGGTTTTGTGACCAGGCGGAACATCGGGCCGAGCAGGCGCGCGAGAAATCCGCGATTGGCGAGCAACGCGTCGAGCCCGGAGGCGTCGTGAACGCCCTGCTCGCGAGCCATGCGAAACGTCCGCCACAGGCCGGCGAAGATGGCGAGATTGATGGCGGCGATCACCAGCAGGAACAGCGCCGATACCGAGGTGCCGATCAGGCCGCCGATATCCCTCAGCAGGCTGTCGCCGCCGAGACTGACGACACCCAGTGCCAGCAGCATCGTTGCGACCACGACCACGCTGGAATGGCCGAGCGCGAAGTAGAGGCCGACGCTGCGCGGCGTATCACCTGCCTGCATCAGCTTGCGCACGACATTGTCGATGGCGGCGATATGGTCCGCATCGACGGCATGACGCAGGCCGAACACCCAGGCGAGCAGCGCGGTCGCCATCACCGCGGGACGATCGCCGAACAGCGCAAAAGCCCAGGCCCATGCGACGATGTTGGCGGCAATGAGCCCGCCGAACAGCAGCACCATTCCGGGCTCGGCCGCCCGCACAGACCATCGCGTCACGACACGCATTCCGCCGCACGCCCCATTGCGCCAATGGTATGATATTCTCACAAGATGGTCATACTGACCAGTGCAATCCGGGAGGGGCGGCACGGCTTTGCAGCAGTGCTTGCAGCCATCCTTCGAGACGCCCCGCTGCGCAGGCTCCTCAGGATGAGGACTTGTTTTGCGGCGAGATGCCAGACCCTCATGGTGAGGAGCCCGCGCAAGCGGGCGTCTCGAACCATCAGGCCGAGATCAAGCTACGCCGCCTCGGAGCCACCCAGATACGCGTCACGCACGCGGGGATCATCTTTCAGCGTGCGCGCCGAGCCCGACAGCACGATCTTGCCGGTCTGGAGCACATAGGCCTCGTGCGCGATCTCGAGCGCGAGGCTGGCGTTCTGCTCGACCATGAAGACCGAAACGCCCTCCTGGTTGATGGTGCGGATCAGCTCCAGCACGCGGTCGACATAGAGTGGCGACAGGCCCATGGTCGGCTCGTCCATCACGATCAAGCGCGGCCGGCTCATCAGCGCGCGCGCCATCGCGACCATCTGCTGCTCGCCGCCGGAGAGCGAACCGGCGCGCTGCGACAGTCGTTGCCCGAGCTTCGGAAACAGCGTCAACATCTTGTCGAGGTCTTGCGCGATCGCCTCGCGGTCGTTGCGCACGAAGGCGCCCATCAAAATATTCTCGCGGACGCTCATGTCGGCGAACAGCCGCCGCGCCTCCGGCACCGAGGCGATGCCGCGGCGAACGATCTGCGGTGTGGTGAGCCCGATCAGCGAGGCGCCGTCGAACGTCACCTCGCCCGCGCGCGGTTTTACCAGGCCCAGAATGATCTTCATGGTCGTCGACTTGCCGCTGGCATTGCCGCCGAGCAGGCAGACGATGTGGCCGCTGCCGACGGTGATGGACAGGTCGAAATGCACCTGGGCCTGGCCGTAGAACGTGTTGACGTTCGTCAGCGCCAGCAGCGGTTCGGGCGTGCTCGTGGTCATGCCGCGCTCTCCTGCTCTGCCGTCCCCGACAGGCCGTGGCCGAGATAGGCCTCGATCACCTTGGGATCGCTGCGCACCTCTTCGCCCGGCCCTTCCGCGATCTTCTTGCCCTCGTCCATGACGAGGACGCGGTCGGAGAGCCGCATCACCATCTCCAGCTTGTGCTCGATCAGGAGGATGGTCAGCCCCTCCGCCTTCAGCTCGGCGACGAGCCCCTGCATCTCCGCGGTCTCGCTCGGGTTCATGCCGGCGGTGGGCTCGTCGAGCAGCAACAGGCGCGGCTCCAGCGCAAGCGCTCGCGCAATTTCGACGCGGCGGCGGTTGGCGTAGGACAGGCTGTAGGCAGGCTGATCGATCCGTGGCAACAGCCGTTCGCCGAAGCGGGCGAGAATGATCTTCACCTCTTCGCGCAGCCGCTCTTCCTCGGCTTTGACGCTGGAAGGGCGCAACAGCGCCAGGCCCAACTCGAGCAGCGGGCCGATCACCGGCACGGCCGGTTTCACCGCACGCAGCCGCGTGTGAGCGCCGATCAGGACGTTGTCCATCACGCTGAGATTGCCGAAGACGCGGCCGAGCTGGAAGGTGCGCGCGATGCCCTGCGCCGCCAGCCGTTCCGGCGAGAGACCGGTGATGTCCTGTCCCTCGAAACGAACCTCGCCCGCATCCGGCCGGTCGAGCCCGGTCACGAGATTGAACAGCGTCGTCTTGCCGGCGCCGTTCGGGCCGATGATGCTGACAAGCCCGCCCTTGGCGAGATCGAGATCGATGCCGTCCACGGCCGTGAGGCCGCCGAAGCGGCGGGTCAGCCCGCGCAGGGACAACAGCGGTGCAGCGTGCGCCTCCGCCATCAGATCGTCCCCAACAGGCCCTGCGGCCTGAATCGCACCAGCAGCAGCAGCACGATGCCGTAGATCAGGATGCGATATTCAGCGGCGATCCGGAACACCTCCGGCAGGCCGACCAGCGCGACCGCTCCGACGATGGCGCCGACGACATTGCCGAGACCGCCGAGGATCACGACGGTCAGCGCCAGGATGGACTGCTGCGTGTTGAAGGTTTCGTGGTTGATGTAGGAATAGAGATGCGCGGCGATGCCGCCGCTGACGCCGGCTGCAAACCCGCCGAAGATGAAGGCGAGCGATTTATAGCGATTCAGGCTGATTCCATAGGCGCGCGCGGCGATGTCGTCGTCGCGGATGGCACGAAAGCTGCGGCCGAGATGCGATGAGAGCAGGCGCGCCTGGAGCAGCGCAAGCACGACCATCACGGCAAAGCTGAACCAGTACACAGACGTCGGGCTGATCAGATCGTAGCCGAACAGCGACAGCGGCGGGATGCCGGAGATGCCGATCGGGCCGCGCGTGACGCTCTCCCAGTTCAAAATCACCAGCGACACGATCTCGCCGATCGCGAGCGTCGCGATCGAGACGTAATGCCCGCGCAGGCGGAACGACGGCGAGATCAGGATGGTGCCGAGCGCGGCGCTCATCAGGCCGCCGACGATGATGGCGAGACCGACGGGAACGGAGAGCGTCAGCGACAGCAGCGCGGAGGTATAAGCGCCGATCGCAAGCAGCGCCGCGTGCCCGAGCGAAACCTGTCCGATCGTGCCGGCCACCAGCGTGAGGCTCAGCGCGAGCATGCCGAGCAGCCAGGCGTTGATCAGGGTCTGGAGTACGTAGAACGACACCGGCAGCAGCGGCAAAACCGCGAACGCGGCGACCGCGACCAGCAAGACCCAGCGCGGAATGCGCACGGGGCGGCTCGGCGCAATGAACGTGCCGGTGAGCGGCTCAGGCGGCGCCTGCCGCGCGCTGGCGAACAGGCCGTTCGGCCGCAGCACGAGAACGACGACCAGCAGCAGGAAGGCGAACAGATTGCGGTAGCTGGTGCCGAACACGGCGACGCCGTAGCTCTCGACCAGCCCCAGCAGCAGGCTGCCGACGACAGCGCCGGGTACATTGCCGGCGCCACCGACCACTTCGGCGACGACGCCCTTGAGCGTCGCCTGCAAGCTCATCGCGGTGTCGATCTGGTTGTAGTACATGCCGACCAGCAGGCCGGAGACACCGCCAAGCGCAGCCGCAATGCCGAACACGGCCTGATTGACGCGATTGACGTCGACGCCCATCTGCATCGCGGCGTCGCGGTCCTGCGAAGCCGCGCGCACCGCCCAACCGAGCTTGCTGTAGCGCAAGAACACGAACAGCAGCAGCGCGCTGCTGATGCCGACGCCGGCGATCAGCAGATCAAGCGGCCCGATCGTGCCGCCGCCGACCTGGAAGCGCACGTCCGGCAATTGGCTCGGCAGCGCACGCGGATTGGGCGAGAAGGTCAGCATCACCAGCTGATCGAGCACGAAGCTGATGCCGATCGTTGCCAGCAGCGGAGCGATGCGCACCGAGTTCTGCAGCGGACGCAGGCCGAACCGCTCGATGATCAGCCCGACCAGTGCGGCCACCACCGCGACGAAGATAATCGTAAGCGGCAGCGGCGTATGCAGCTGCACCACCGCGACCCAGCCGATATAGGCACCGACCAGATAGATCGATCCCTGCGCAAAGTTGATCAGCCGGCTGACGCCGAAGATCAGCGCGAGCCCGACCGCAACGAGGGCGTAGACATTACCGACGATCAGCCCGTTGATGGTGTAGTCGAGCCAGGAAGACACGCAATGGTCCCAATCAGAGAAGAGCGGCTGGAGCGAGCGCTCCAGCCATCATGTCAGGTCGGCTTGCCGTCCCAAAGCGCAAACTGGCCTTTGCGAACGACGAGCTCGGCATTCATCGCGCCCTTGACCCGGCGGCTCGCGACGTCGAACGTCGCGGTGCCGAAGATGACGCTCGGAACGTCTTTGACCTTGGTGAAGGCGTCGCGAATCGCCTTGCGATCGGTGCCGCCGATCTTCACCACGGCAGCCGCCATGTTCATTGCATCATAGGCATAGGCGTTGAATGCATCGGGCTCGAGCCCGTTGTACTTCTTCTTGAAGCCGGCGATGAATTTCTGCACCTCGGGCCGCGGATCTTCCGGGAAGTAGCGCGTGCCGACATGGACGTCCTCGACCGCGTCGCCGCCGAGTTCGAGGAATTTCGGCGAGTAGACCGAACTCGCGGCGCAGATCACCTGCTTGAGCCCGACCTGCCGCGCCTGGCGCGCGATCAGCGCGCCGTCGGAATAGTAGGAGATCAGGACCAGCCCGTCCGGATTGGCGTCGCGGACGCGCACCAGCGTGGAGCGGAAGTCGCGCTCCTCGGCGATATAGCCCTCGGTGACGACGATCTCCGCGCCATATTCCTTGGCGGCGTTGTTGAAATAGTCGCGGCTGGTGCGGCCCCAATCGGTGTTGAGGTGCAGCACCGCTAGCTTCTTCAGGCCGAGCTTCTTCACGGCATAGGCCGCCAGCAGCGGCTGCTCGTCGGCCTGGCTGACCGACGTGCTCCACATGAAGTCGCCGCCCTTGGTGAAGTCAGGGTGCGAATTGGTGAAGCCGAACTGCACGAGGCCGCCGCGCTGATAGATCGGCGAGGCCGCCATCGAGGCGGGACTCGAGAAATCGCCGAGCTCCAGGACGATGCGGGGATCGGACACGAATTTCTGGGCGATTGCCACCGACTGGCGCGGGTCGCTCTGGCTGTCCTCGAAGGTATAGGCGAGCTTGCGGCCGTTGACGCCGCCACTGGCCAGGATATCGTCGAGCGCGAGATCAAAGCCCTGCTTCCACTGCGTGCCATATTGCGCGTTCGGTCCTGTGAGGGGACCGCTGACGCCGAGCAGGATCGGCTCCGCGGTGTCAGCGAACGCGGCACGCGAGAGCGCTGTTCCCGTTATTGCGGCGGCCAGCGAGCCCTTGACCAGGGTTCGGCGATTGATGTTGCTCATGCGAGGCTCCATCCAGTCAGGCGTTACAGACAAGCAGCAATTCTTGTGCCGGTGAGATTGGCTATTTCGAGGGCTCGCCGAGCGACAGCATCAGCCGGTTTGCCCAGTTGAAGAACGAGGCGCCGTTGATGACGTCGACGATCTCCGCGTCGTCGAGGCCCGCTTGGCGCAGCTCCCTGATATTGTCAGGGCCGAACGCGATCGGCGTCGAGGCCAGCGCCACCGACGCCTTGACCACGGCGTTCCAGCGCTCGCCGAGATCGGCGCTGACGCCTTCGTCGAGCAGCTTCTGCACATCGTCACGTCGCTTGGAGTAGGTGCTGGCGAAGCGCGCATGCACCGAGGCGCAATAGATGCAGCCGTTGTAGCGCGAGGTCGCAGCTGCCGCGAGCTCACGCTCGGCGCGCGGCAGGCCGTCGGCGACGTTGTAGAAGATGTCCTTGTCGGTCTTGGTGCGGGCTTCCAGCACCTCGGGATCGCGCACCAGCAGACGGAAGTACTCCGACTTGGCGCGCGCGCGATCGACAAGGCCGGCGAAATGACGCTCGGTCAGCTCGGCCTCGGGCAGCGGATCGATCCAGGAGACCCAGCCGAGCTCATCCTGGGTGAAGACGACGGGCGGATTGACGGTGGCGCTCATGATGCGGCCTCCTCTTATGCATTCGCCGCGGCGAGCGTGCGCAAGCCGCTGACGACCCGCACCTGGAACGACAGGAACGCGACGAGTTGGGAGAAGGTGACGATGCCGGTGTTCGACCAGCCGGCGGCAAGCAGCGCCTTCATGTCGGCCGACGCCGCATCGCGCGGCCGGAATACCAGGAGATGCGCGTGCTCGAGCGCCGCGACGAGCCTGGTGCCGAGGCTCGATTTACTCGCCGCACTCACGCGATAAATCAGGCCAGCGGTGTTCTCGACCGACAGCGGACCGGCAGGAAAGGAGCCGTATGGACCAAAGGTCTTGCCCCGTGCAATCTCGGCGTCGATCGCCTCAAGCAGGGCCGCGCCACCCGCGGTCGTTGCGAGCTTCTCGCGATAGAACGTCGCAACAGTGGATTCGCCATGGAGCCCGGTCACGAAAGCCGCGACCGCGGCGCGTTCGAGCAGCGAGACATTGCCGGCGTCGATTGGTTCGAACAGCGAAAGATAGCTCTTCTGCGCGTTCTCGCGCGCCTGCAGGCGCCGTGCGCGGATGCCATCCAGTGCCGATCCCGGTTTGATTCCGGCAAGCGTGTCGATGATATCCGTCGTAGCCATCATTCAGCCTCGTGCAACGTATTCACATTCATGGCGACTAGCCCGCCAGCGCCACGTCGGGCGCGGTCCGGGTCCAGCCCAGCGCCGGCGCGATCTTGTCCGCCACCAGCTCGATCGAGCGCAGGACGTAGGGGTGCGGCGCATCGACCGAATGGACCTGGAAGACCAGATCGGTCACCCGCCCCAGCGTCGCATCGGTGCGCAGCGAGGCAATGACCTCGTCGGCGCCGCCGACATGGGTGTCGAACGCTGTGATCATCTCCTCCAGCGTCTCGCCCGGGGGCAGGTGACCACCCTTCATGAACTGCGGCAGCGCACGGCGCAGCCCGGCATCGGCGAGTCGCAGCGCCTCGCGATGATCGTCGGCGACGAACACGCTGCGCGACGCCATGATGCGCGGCTCGCAGCCCTGTGGCAGCGCTTCGAGATAGGCGTCGATGATCGGGTTCTGGATCTCGGCGAGCGTGGCCTTTGGCGCGTCCTTGGCCCGCGGCTGGGTGCGCGACAGCAGCAGGCCGTCACCGGCCTTGCCGGCGCGCGCGCCGCCCGCCACCGAGAACGTCGCCTGCCAGATGCGCTTGTCCAGTTGCGGCCGCTGCGGATAGAGCGTGTCGCCGCCGTCGAGCGGCTTGCCGGTCAGCGCCTTGCGGACGATTTCCAGATTGCGCGCAAAGATCTCGTTGCGCTGGGTGCAGTCGAGACCAAAGGCGGTGAAGGCGGACGGGTTGCCACCGGTACCGACACCAAGCTCGAACCGGCCGTTGCAGAGCAGATCGAGCACCGCAGCGTCCTCCGCCACGCGGACCGCGCTCTCCAGCGGCAAGGTGACGATGCCGGTGCCAAGCCGAATGCGCGAGGTCTGCGCCGCGACGTAGCCAAGGAAGGTGAAAGGCGACGGCAGGCCGCCCTCGCGCTCGTGAAAATGGTGCTGCGCGATCCAAGCGGAATCGAGACCCGCCTGCTCGGCGCGCACGATCTGCTCGGCGGCGAAGCGATACCGCTCCGCCGGCGGGGCTTCATCCAGAAGCCGCGTGAAGAACCCCAGGCGTTTCAGGTTGGCAAAGCGTTTCATACGACCCCTGTCGGGCGAGGATGGCCACGGCCCCCGATGATGTCGGTTGCCGCGGCCCGAGACAAGCGGGCAATGCGCAAGGCTGCCCGCCAGGTTCGCGGGCCCGCGCTGGGCTTCGGCTGGGCAGACTGCCTACCAGCTCGGCAATACCGCGCCCTTGAACTTGGTGAGGATGAACTCCTTCACCTCCGCCGTGTGATAGCTGTCGACCAGGATCTTGACCCAGGGCTTGTCCTTGTCGGCGCTGCGCACCGCGATCAGGTTGACATAGGGGCCCTTGGGGTCCTCGCGCAGGATCGGGTCCTTGACGGGATCGAGGCCCGCCTGGGTTGCATAATTGGTGTTGATCGCGGCGGCGTCGACATCGTCGAGCGCCCGCGGCGCCTGCGCCGCATCGACCTCGACGAATTTCAGCTTCTTCGGGTTCTCGGTGACATCGAGCACGGTCGGCTTGAAGCCTGTGCCGTCCTTCAACTTGATCACGCCCTTGTCGCGCAAGAGCAGCAGCACGCGGCCGCCATTGGTCGGGTCGTTGGGGATCGAGACCTTGCCGCCGTCGGGAATGTCAGCGAAAGCTTTGTGCTTCTTCGAATAGACTCCGATCGGGAAATTCACGGTGAGGCCAACCGACTCGATCTTGTAGCCGCGATCGGCTTTCTGGTTATCGAGATAGGGCTGGTTCTGGAAGGAATTGGCCTGGATGTCGCCGGCATCGAGCGCCGCGTTCGGCACCACATAGTCGGAGAATTCGATGAGCTGGATGTCGAGCCCTTGCCTGGCGGCGACCGGCTTCACGGCCTCGAAGATCTGCGCATGCGGACCCGGCGTCACGCCGATCTTGATGGTCTCAGCGTTTGCTGCGGCCGACCATGCGGCAAGCGCGGTTGCGAGGATCAGGGCGGGGCGAAACGACATCTTGGTCTCCATGACTCAGCGGCAATGACTGGAACCGTATTCGCTTCTCCGCCAGGCGAAATCAATGAAATGGAAATTCATATTTGCCGTCTGCGGCGGGCAACGCTTCTCCGTTCGCCCCTAAATAGGAAACGAACGCAGATTGGGGCCGCGGCAAGCCGCGCGCAAGCCCTTCCTAGGCGTGCAGCTCGGCGCGCCAGGTCGACGGCGAGACCATGATCAGCACACAGATCACGGCGTAAGCGGAGAGCGACACCGTGACCATGGCGGCGAGCCCGGTCATTCCCGCACCGAAATACGCAACCGCAATCCAGCCGCCGCCGGCCGCGATCAGGATGCGCGCGACCGCGGACAGCAGCGGGCCCGTCGCCCGGCCCGTGCCTTGCGCGGCAAACGACGTGACGAAGCCGAAGCCCAGCGCCGCATAGGCCGGCGCCACGATGTGCAGGTAAGTCATGCCCTCGTTCACCACTTCCGCGTCGTGGCTGAAGAGGTGCAGCCAGGCCGTCGGAAAGATCGCGACCAGGAGGCCGATGGACCCCGTCATGATCATGCCGGCGGCGCTGCTGACCCAGCCGATCCTCTGCGCCCGCGCGGTCTGGCCCGCGCCCATGTTGACGCCGACCATGGTCAACGTCGCCGTGCTGATGCCGAATAGCAGCGGGATCATGATGTAGTCGAGCCGCGAGGCGATGCCGTAGCCGGCGAGCGCCGAGGTGCCGAACAGGCCGACCGCGCCGGTGACGAGAATGACGGTGAGGTTGGTCAGCACGGCGTTGAACGCGGTGGGGATGCCGACCTTGAGCATGTCGCCGAAGATTCTTGCGCGCAGCGGCACGATGTGCAGCCTCAGGCCGGATGCGCCCGACGACATGTAGCGCAGCAGGAACAGCATCGCCGCGCCGTAATAGAGGCCGAAGGCAATGCCGGCGCCGCCGATGCCGAGGCTTGGGACGGGTCCGAAGCCGAAGATTAGCAATGGCGAAACCGGAATGGTCACGATCGCGCCGATCAAAGTCACCAGCGCCGGCACCTTGACGTTGCCGGAGCCGCGCAGCGCGGCCGCCTGGAGATTGACGATCCAGACGGGAATGGCGCCCGCGAAGAGATAGCTGGAATAAGTGACGGCCGCGTCGAGCGCGCCGCCGCGGCCACCGAGGGCGCGGAACAGCGCTGGACCGCCGAAGTGCGCACCCAGCGTGAACAGCGCGCCCGCGATGATCGCAAGCACGATCGCATGGAACAGCGCCGCATCCGCATCGTCGCGGCGGCCGGCGCCGACCGCGCGCGCCACCGACGAGGCGACGCCGGAGCCGAACCCGCCATTCGACATCATCGTCATCAGCATGAAGATCGGGAATACCAGCGCAGCACCGGCCAGCGCATCGGTGCCGAGAAAGCCAACGTAGTAGGCTTCCGCGATATTGACCGCGGTCTGCGCCACCAGGACGGTCACCGTCGGCAGCGCGAGCTTGAGCAGCGTCGGCAGGATCGGGGCGGTCAGGAGCGCGGCGCGGCGCTGCTGGCTCGCGCTCTGACCGGCCGTCGCCGCCGCGCGAGCCGGGGCCGCAGGGCGCGCCGGCGCCTCCGTTGCAGGCAAGGGCGGTGCGGCGACGTCCTCGACTGACATGCGTTCTGGTCCTGTCGTTCCCGGGAGGATGCCGCGCATCGGACGGCCATTGCATTATGACTGTCATATTATTACGGTGATAATGCAATAAGGCTTGCGCGCGGATCTGCTATGCCGGATCAAACGCCCGGATCGGCGGCAGATTGCCGGTGAACTTCTCCACCTCCACCGTCGTGAGCTGGCCGGTGCAGCCCTGCGCGAAGGATGAGGTGCCGATGTCGCGGGTGAGTACGTTCGGATTGCCGTGAACGCAGAGCGGCGCGTCGTCCTCGGGGTCCATCGGATCGTACCAGGCGCCGGTCTGCAGCTGCACGACGCCGGGCGCGATGCTGTCGGTGACGTGTACGGCGGCAAGGCACGCACCGCGCTCGTTGAACAAGCGGATGATGTCGCCATCCGCGATGCCGCGCGTGCTCGCATCGTGCGGATTCATGCGCGCGACCTCGCGGCCGCGATGTTTGGCGGCAAGCGAATGACCGCCGAAATCGAGCTGGCTGTGCAACCGTGTCGCCGGCTGGTTGGCGACAAGGAAGCACGGCGCCCCGGCCTTGGGCATGTCGCTCTTCTCGAGCCAGACCGGATGGCCCGGACAATCCGCATCGCCATGTCCGGCGATCTTCGCGGAGTAAATCTCGATGCGTCCGCTCGGCGTCGGCAGCGGGTGCGCGACCGGGTCCTCGCGAAAACTGCGCAGCCTGCCGCCATCGTCGGGCTGCTGCGGCACGACGAGGCTGCCGCGCTGCCAGAATTCCTCGAAGCTTGGGGCCTCTAAGCCGCGCTTGGCGAGTGAGGCGCGCGTCGGCTCGTAGAGATGCTCCAGCCATTGCCGCGAGGTGCGGCCTTCGGTGAAGGGCTCGCGGGCGCCGAGACGATCGGCGAGATCGGCAAAGATGTCGTAGTCGTCGCGCGCCAGCCCGAACGGCTCGGCAATGCGGTGCATCGCGACCATCAGCGGATCGTTGGTGGAATAGCCGATGTCCTCGCGCTCGAGCGTCATGGTCGAGGGCAGCACAATGTCGGCGTGGCGTGCGGTCGCGGTCCAGGCGAGCTCGTGCACGACCAGCGTATCGACTTTCGCAAATGCCTTGCGCAGGCGGTTGATGTCCTGGTGGTGATGGAAGGGATTGCCGCCGGCCCAATAGACCAGGCGGATGTCCGGATAGGTGCGCGTCTCGCCATTGTAGCGATAGGTGCTGCCGGGATTGAGCAGCATGTCGGCGATGCGCGCCACCGGAATGAAATCGCGGACGCCATTGCGGCCCTGCCCCAGCGTCGGCCCCGGCACGTCGTTCACGCGACGGCCGTAATAACCGATCGCGCCGAGCGAATAGGCATAGCCACCGCCGGGAAGACCGATCTGGCCGAGGGCTGCCGCCAGCACCATGCCCATCCACACCGGCTGCTCGCCATGTTCGGCGCGCTGGAGCGAATGCGAGACGGTGATCAGCGCGCGTTTGCCGGCAAGGCGCCGCGCGAGCGTCCGGATCGTGTCCGCATCGACGCCGCAGATCGCGGCGGCCCATGCGGCGTCCTTGGCGTGCCCGTCGCTCTCGCCGGTGAGATAGCGCAGGAAGACCGGCCAGCCTTCGGTGTAGCGATCGAGGAAGGCCTGATCGTGCAGATCTTCGCTGACCAGCGTGTGGACGATGCCGAGCATCAGCGCGGTGTCGGTGCCGGGAATGCATGTCATCCATTCGGCGCCGGCTTCCACTGGCAGATCCTCGCGCAACGGGCTCATCAGGATGAACTCGCAGCCGCGCCGGCGTGCCGCTTCCATGGCACCGCGCTCGACATGCTTGCTGATCGAGCCGCCGGCCACCATCGAGTTCTTCAGCGCCATGCCGCCGAACGCGAGCACGATCTCGGTTTCGGCCGCGATCTGCTCCCAGGTGACATTGCGCTTGGTGATGTCCTCGTAACCCGCCATGATCTGCGGCAGCAGCACCGAGGACGCGCCCGAGGAATAGGAATTCACCGAGCGGACATAGCCGCCCATCGCGATGTTGAGGAAGCGATGCACCTGGCTCTGCGCGTGATGCAGCCGGCCCGCGCTCGACCAGCCATAGGAGCCGCCGAACACCGCGCCGGGGCCGCGCGTGTCGCGGATGCGCGCGAGCTCGTCGCCGAGCAGATCGAGCGCCTTCTCCCAGCTGACGGAGACGAATTCGTCGCGGCCGCGCCTGTTATCGGGACCGGGCCCGCGCTCGAGCCAGCCGCGGCGGATGGCGGGCTGGGCGATCCGCGCCTGGTGGCGCAGAGCGCCAGGAAAATTGTCGATGATGCCATTCGGATCCGGATCGCCCGCATAGGCCCGCACCTCCAGCCCGGCTGCGCTGTTGCGTGCGGAAAACACGCCCCAATGCGAGGTGTGCGGCTTGAAGCCGTCCGACAAATCCAGGCCGGGGTCGGGGAAGCCGATCGTATCGTCCATCGCGTGGCCCTCATCGCAGGAAGCGCCGCGCAGGCAGCTCCGGTCGCAATTACGGAGCCAATATAGTGAGGCGCGCGCGTGGAAGGCAACGGATTACCGATGTCTGGAACCGCCTCGTCGTCATTGCCGCCTCGCCCCCGATGCAACATGATGGGGGTGCCGGTGACGACTGTTCTTGTGGCAGGTGGAGGTCATCTGATGGACGAAAACGACATCCGAGGCTTGGTGGCCGAGGTGAAGCAAGGCACGCTCTCGCGACGCTCGTTCATCCAGACCATGGCCGCGGCCGGGATCACGGCGCCAGTCGCGAGCCAGATCCTGCTCTGGAACGACGTGGCGATGGCGGACGCCACGTTGGCCTACAAGCCCACCAAGGCCGGTGGCGGCGGTCCGCTCAAGATCCTGGTCTGGCAGGCGCCGACGCTGCTCAATCCGCATTTCGCGCTCGGCACCAAGGACCAGATCGCCTCGCGTGTTTTTTTCGAACCGCTCGCCGGCTGGGACAAGGAGGGCAACCTCATCCCCTGCCTCGCCGCCGAGATCCCGACCAAGGCGAATGGCGGCCTCTCCGCCGACGGCACCAGCGTGATCTGGAAGCTGAAGCAGGGCGTAAGGTGGCATGACGGCAAGCCGTTCACCGCCGACGATGTCGTCTTCACCTGGCAATACGCCGCGGATCTCGCCACCGCCGCCTACACCACGGGGTCCTATCAGAACATCACGGTCGAGAAGATCGACGACCACGCCGTCAAGGTGACCTTCAAGGCCCCGACGCCGTTCTGGGCCGACCCCTTCGTCGGCGCGATTGGCCAGATCCTGCCGAAACATCATTTCGGCGACTATGCCGGCGCGAAATCGCGTGATGCGCCGGGCAATCTCAAACCGATCGGCACCGGCCCCTACAAGTTCGTCGAGTTCAAGCCGGGCGATCTGGTCCGGGCCGAACGCAACCCCGACTATCACGTCAAGAACCAGCCCTATTTCGACACGTTCGAGATCAAGGGCGGCGGCGACGCGGTCTCCGCGGCGCGGGCCGTGCTGCAGACCGGCGAATACGACTATGCCTGGAACCTGCTGGTGGAGGACGAGATACTCAAGCGCATGGAAGCCGGCGGCAAAGGCAAGGTCGAGTTCACGACCTCCGGCGGCGTCGAGTTCATCATCCTCAACACCACGAACCCGTGGACCGAGGTCGATGGCGAACGCTCCAACGCCAGGACCAGACATCCGACGCTGTCCGATCCGGCGGTGCGCCGGGCGCTCAACCTGCTGATCGACCGCGACGGGATCCAGAAATTCATCTACGGCCGCGCCGCCGTCGCAACCGCGAGCTTCGTCAACCAGCCCCCGCAGTTCAAGTCGCGCAAGCTGACCTACGAGTTCAATGTCGACAAGGCCAACAAGATCCTCGACGAGGCCGGCTGGAAGATGGGCGCGGACGGCATCCGCGAGAAGGACGGCAACAAGCTCAAATACGTATTCCAGACCTCGATCAACTCGCCGCGCCAGAAGACGCAGGCGATCATCAAGCAGGCCTGCCAGAAAGCCGGCATCGAGATCGAGCTCAAGTCGGTCACTGCATCGGTGTTCTTCTCGTCAGACGTCGGCAATCCCGACACCTACTCCAAATTCTACTGCGACATGGAGATGTACAACACGACGATGCCGCAGCCGGATCCGGAGCGCTTCCTGAACCAGTGCGTCTCCTGGGAGATCGCCAACAAGGACAACAAATGGCTCGGCCGCAACGTCTCGCGCTGGTCCGATCCCGAAGCCGACAAGGCCTACAAGGCGGCGCAGCAGGAACTCGACCCGGTCAAGCGCGCCGCGCTGCTGATCAAGGTCAACGAGATCTTCTGCGAGGCCAACATCTTCCTGCCGCTGCTGTCGCGCTACATCGTCGGCGGCGCCGTCAACAACCTGATGACCGACATCTCGGGGTGGGACGTCACGACGTGGAATCTGGCGAGCTGGTATCGGAGCTGACGGCCGGCGCTTGAGCACCCGTGGTGCTGATCCCCGAACCTGAGAGCGGCCCGGACGATGGACGCGGCCCGCGCTGACGACACATGATCGCGGCTTGCCGCCGGTCGTCGTCAGGATGCGATCACCATGGCCATCAACGCGCTGTTCGGCTTCAGAACCGATTTCGGTCTCGTCATCGCCATGACCGTGCTCGCGCTCGTGCCGGGAATCGCGATGATCTATTTCGTGCGGGATCACCTCGCCAAGGGCTTTGCGATCCGCACGTGAACCGAGGCGATCAGATGCCCCAGCGTAGCGCCGCGGTATGCACCGGTGCGTCCCACAATTCCTTTGACTGGCTGTCCAGCACGGAGACGGTGATGGAGGCACCGGCCATGTCGAGGGACGTCACATAGGACCCGGTCAGGAAGCGTGTCGCGGTAATCCCCGCCCCATCGAGAATCCGCTTGGCGCTGTTGGCCATCAGATAGAGTTCGATCAGCGGCGTTGCGCCGAACCCGTTGATGAGAAGCAGGACTTCGCTGCCCTTGCTCGGTGCGAGATCGCCCAGGATCGCGTTGAGCATCTCGGCGGCAATCGCATCGGCAGATGCCAACGGCACCCTGCGACGCCCCGGCTCGCCATGAATGCCGACGCCCATTTCCATTTCGTTGTCAGCCAGGGTGAAATTCGGCCGGCCCGCCGCCGGAACGGTGCACGGCAACAGTGCCACGCCCATCGAGCGGGTGCGCCGATTGACGTCATCGCCGAGCGCCTTGAGCGCGGCGAGCGGCATTCCCTTTTCAGCCGCAGCGCCGACCATCTTTTCCACGATCAGCGTGCCTGCGACGCCGCGACGGCCGGTCGTGTAGGTCGATTTCTCGACCGCGACATCGTCATTGGTCACTACGCTTGCGATCTCGCGCCCGGCCATCTCGGCGGCCATGGTGAAATTCATCACATCGCCTTCGTAATTCTTGACGATGAAGAGCACGCCTGCCCCGGTGTCGACCGCCTCCGCCGCCTCGATCATCTGATCCGGCGTCGGCGACGTGAAGACCTGGCCCGGACACGCGGCATCGAGCATGCCGACGCCGACAAAGCCGGCGTGGAGCGGTTCATGTCCCGAGCCGCCGCCCGAGATGAGCGCAACCTTGCCCGGCTTCAGGGTACGGCGGCGTACGAACTTCCGCTCGGCGCCGAGCAGCAGAATATCGGCATGGGCTGCCGCCAATCCGTCGAGACTCTCTTCGAGCACCGTATCGGCGCTGTTGATCAGCTTCTTCATGGCGTCCTCCCGGTTATCTTTTCTGCGGTCCGAATTCGTCAGCCGATGCTTTCGGCGTAGCGCGCGAGCTGGGCAGCAAAGTCGACGATGAGCTGCTCGAGCGCCCGATTCTTCTTGTCGTCGCCGAGATCGGGCACCGTCACTGTGACAATGCGGGTGCGCGCCTCGCGGTGGGCTCCGCGCAGCCGTCCCGGATGTGCGCGCCCGTAGGCCTCGAGGAACGCCGCCCGCTCGGCACCTGCGAGATGGCAGACCTCGAAGATGATCGGGACATGCTTCGCCGGGATCGGCACCAGATAGGCCGGATTGGTGATCTGGCTGACGAAGGAGCGGTTCTTGCCGAGCGCCGCAGCGAGCTTCAATCGCGTCCCGGATGGCCGGTTGTCGAGGGCCCGCCGCAGAATGAGCTTGTAATCCGCGACATTGCTGTCGCCCGGGCGGCTTGTGTCCTCGCCAGCATCGTCGCTCATGTGGTCACCCTGGCGATGGTCGCCTTGAGCCGTGCCACCGCAATCGGCGAGACCGAGAGGGTCGTCAGGCCCGTCGCCAGCAGCGCTTTCGTCAAGCGCGTATCGGCCGCGGCATCGCCACAGAGCGAGACCTCGACGCCGCGCTTGCGCCCGGCCTCGACCGTTCGCGCGATCAGCGCCTGCACCGCCGGATGGCCGGCATCGTTGAGGTCGGCGACAGCGCCGATATCGCGCGCCGCAGCCATTGTGTATTGGGTCAGGTCGTTCGACCCGATGGAATAGAACGCCGCGCCGAAATCTTCCGCGCATAGCGCTGCCGCCGGCACCTCGACCATGATGCCGAGCAGCGGCCGGGCGCAGGCGATGCCCTCTGCGCTGAGTGCCGCGAATTCCGCGTCCAGCATGGCATTGGCACGATCGAGCTCTGCGGGAATCGCGATCATCGGCAGCATCACCTTCAGCGTCCCATGAACGGCCGCACGGCACAGCGCCCGCAACTGCACGCGAAACACCTCCGGCCGCGCAAGCGAGAGCCGGATCCCGCGCAGGCCCAGGAATGGATTGCGTTCACTATCGATCGTCAAGCCGGCGATTGGCTTGTCGCCGCCGGCATCGAGGGTGCGGATCGTCACCGGCCGTCCTGCGGACCAGTCGAGAATGCGCCGATAGACGGCGTATTGCGCATCCTCGCCCGGCAGCCCCCTCGATCCCTCGAACAGAAACTCCGTTCGCACGAGGCCGATGCCGTCACAGATTGCGGGATCGAGGCTCGCGAGCTCTTCGGGCGCGGCGACGTTAAGAAGAACGGCGATGCGCCGGCCATCGGCCGTCACCGCCGGTTTGAGGCGGCCTGCGTCGGCAGCGATTTGCGCGGCGTTCGCCACTGCCATGCGGTGCTCGAACAGGCGGCGCGTTTCGGGCTTGGGATCAAAGATCACGGTGCCGGTGTCACCGTCGACCAGCGCTATTGACGGCGGCTGTCCGTTCCATGGCAACGGGCCCAGTCCGACCACCATCGGTGCGCCGCGCGCCCGCGCGAGCATCGCGACATGTGACGACGGCGATCCGGCGGCCAGCGCGATGGCGCCGCCCCGGGTCCAGTCGACGGCGAGGAATGTCGACGGCGAAATGTCATCACCCATGACGACGGAATCGCCGGAGATCTTTGCGATCGGAGCGGCGCCGTTCAGACCGGCGAGCACGCGGTCGCGGATATCGACCAGATCTGCGGCACGAGCCCGGAAATATTCCTCCTCGGCCGCGCGATAGCCGGCGATCTCCGCGTCGAGCGCCGCGCGCCAGGCGTCATCGGCGGTCGCACCGGCCGCGACGGCTTCGTACGCACTCTCCGCAAGCGCATCGTCACCGAGCATCGCGACCTGGAATTCCAGGATCTCCGCGGCCTCGCCGTGAACCGTCGCAATCAGTTCGGCGAGCTCCACTGCTGCCCCCTCGATCGCCGCCTTCAGTGCGGCGGCCTCCTGAGCGGGATCGTCCTTCGCCGCTCTGTTCACCACTGCACGCGTCAGCACGGCGACCGGGCCGATGGCGAGGCCTGGCGAGGCGGGATGGCCGGTGAGATGGATCTCGCCCACGATCTCAGGCCTCGCCGAAACCGTCATGCACCAGCGCCAGCATGGCCGCGAGTGCCGCCTCGCCATCAGGACCAGCGATGCGAAAATGCAGCGTTGCGCCCTGCGGCGCCTTCACACGCATCACCTTCACCGGGCTCTTGGCGTCCGTCCATGGTCCGTCGGCAGCAAGCGCAATTTCGATCTTTGCGGCAAAGCCTTTCGCGCATTGCGTGAGCTTCACCGAAGGCCGCGCGTGCAGGCCGACCGGATTGACGAGGACCGCGGAGGCGGTCAGCAGCGCAAACGTCTGAGCCGCCCGGTTGGCGTTGGCATCATGCATAGAATTCCTCCGCGCTGCGCTTGACGGCGGCGAGTGGCGAGCCGCCCGAAGACTCGGTCGCAGCGATCACGGCCCCCTCGACCACCGGGGCATTGCAAACCAGGACGCGCGCGCGCCGATCCTCAGGGAGCATCTCCACCGCCATCTCCGAATTGGTCTCGGCGCCGCCGAGATCGACGAGGATCGCGACGCCTGCCGGTGACCAGGCCGTCTCGATCGCTTCGAGTATCCCTGCAACGTTCGTACCGAGCCCGCCATCGACATCGCCACCGGTCCAGGCCAGCGGCACCGCGTCTCCGACCATCTGGCGCACCATATCGGCCGCGCCTTCCGCTATCTTCGGCGAATGCGATACGATGACAATTCCGACATTGCTCATGTATTGACCTCGAACTCCAGTGTCTCAACTGCTGCGCCGATCAGAAGGGACGCCGAGCGCGAGCCGGGGTCCATGTGACCGATGGAACGTTCGCCAAGAAACGACGCGCGGCCTCGAAGCGCCTGCATCGGCGTGGTGCGATCGGCCGCTTGCACAGCCTCAGCCGCGATCGCCTTGGCATCGCCGCCGCCCGCAAGTAAGGCGTGCACCGGCACCAGGACATCCAGCAGCGTCTTTTGCCCTGCCTCCGAACGGCCGCGCGCCTTGACGGCCTCGATCGCCTTCTCTGTCGCTGCGACGAGATCAGCCCGGCTCGGCTGCTCCGGAAGTGCCTTGCCCAGTTCCATGAAGAAGGTTCCGACCAGCGGCCCTGAAGCGCCGCCGACCTTCATCACCAGGGTCATTCCAATCGCCTTCAACATCTCCGGGAGCGACTTGTCGGCCAGGCCCGGCAATGCCGCGAGCACGGCTTCGAAACCGCGCTTCATGTTCAGTCCATGATCTCCATCGCCAATCGCCTGGTCGAGGCTCGTCAACTCGTCGGCGTGCTCGATCACCGACCCCGCCAGCGCTCGCACCAGTCTTTCCCTGGCTACCCGATCAAGGCTCATGCCGCCACTCTCCCGCCCTTCGCATCGAAAAACAGCGGCCTGTTCAGCCGCAGCGACACCACATCCCCGGCGCCAAAGCCCGCCTCGGGATCCGCCAGGGTCACAACCGGCCTGCCGGCGAGATCGAGATGGAGATGGCTCTGGTCGCCGAGGTGTTCGACCCGCTTGACGGTCGCCGACACGTCGCCTCCGCCACGCGCGATCGTCAGGTGCTCGGTCCGCGCACCGATCGTCTCGGCGCCGGCTGGCGCGCCGCCGAACAGGGCGGCCGGCAGCAAATTGATCGTCGGCTGGCCCAGGCGCGCCGCGACATGCGCGTTGATCGGGTTCTCGTAGATTTCGCGCGGCGAGCCGATCTGCATCAGTCGGCCGCCTTCGATCACGCCGATGCGCGACGCCATGGTCATCGCCTCGGTTTGATCGTGGGTGACATAGAGAATCGTCGCGCCGAGATCGACCTGGATCCGCTTGAGCTCGAGGCGGAGCTCGCCGCGCAGCTTGGCATCCAGCGAGGAGAGCGGCTCGTCCATGAGATAGATCGAGGGCGAGCGAACGAGGGCGCGACCGATCGCGACGCGCTGCATCTGTCCGCCCGACAGTTGCGTCGCCTTGTTGTCAAGCTTGGATTCGATATGAAGAAGACGCGCAACTTCCTGCACCTTCGTGCGGATGTCGGCTTCGGGCACGCGGCGCGTTGGCGCGCGCAACGCGAAGGCCATGTTCTCGAACACGGTCAGGTGCGGATACAGCGAATATTGCTGGAAGACAAAGGCGACGTCTCGGTCTGCCGGTGCATCGCTGGTCACGTCGCACCCGTCGATCCGGATCGAGCCGCTGTCCGGCCGCTCCAATCCGGCGATCAAACGCAATGCCGTGGTCTTGCCGGCGCCGGTCGGCCCGAGCAATGCAACGAACTCGCCGTCGCCAATTGTCAGAGACAGATCACTCACCGCTTGCGTCTTGCCGAATGCCTTGGAGACGGCGTTGATCTCGACCTCAGCCATGCGCACCTCCTTCGTATAGCGCGGTGCGTATGGCCCGGCCCGACGCCTTGTCGAAGATCGACAGCGTATCGGGCCGGAAGTCGAGCCCGACAGTCTCGCCAGTCCGAAAGGACCTGCTGCTGGGTGAGCGAGCCTTGAGTGCGCCATAGTGCGTCGTCACGGTCACGATCTGCGTCGTGCCCAGATATTCCGTGCCATAGACCTCGCCGCGCACCATGCCGCGATCGGTGAACCGCACATGCTCGGGCCGCACGCCGAGCACTAGCTCGCTCTCTGCCATCGCCTCGCGCGCGGCAGGAATTGTAACGTCACGCTCGCCGAGCCGGATCGCCTCTGCGCCGGTCTGCAGGCCGCTACGGAACGGCAGAAAGTTCATGGGCGGCGAGCCAATGAAGTCTGCGACGAACAGCGAAGCCGGCCGGTCATAGATGTCGCGCGGGCTTGCGACCTGCTCGACAACGCCATTGTTCATCACCGCGATCCGGTCGGCCATCGCCATGGCCTCGAGCTGGTCATGGGTGACATAGACGGTCGTCGCTCCCAGGCGGTCATGCAGGGCCCGCAGTTCGTGAATCATGGCCTCGCGCATCTCGGTATCGAGCGCGCCAAGCGGCTCGTCCATCAGAAAACACTTCGGTTTGCGCACGATCGCCCGCCCCAGCGCGACGCGCTGCCGGTCGCCGCCGGCGAGGCCCGATACCGATCGATCGAGGAGATGGGAGATCCGCAGGATGCGCGCGGCCTCGACGACCCGCCGGTCGCGCTCGGCCGCGCTGATGCCCTCGCATTTCAGGGGAAAGCCGATGTTGCGCCGGACATTCATGTGCGGATAGAGCGCGAAGAGCTGGAACACGAAGGCGATGTCGCGCGCCGATGCGCGATTCATCGTCACGTCCTCTCCGTCGAGCCGGATGGTCCCCGATGTCGGCAGCTCCAGACCGGCGATCATGCGGAGCGTCGTGGTCTTGCCGCAGCCGGAAGGTCCGAGCAGGCAGAGGAACTGGCCGTCCTCCACCGTGAAGCTGGCAGCCTTGACCGCATGGAACGACCCGAAGGATTTGTCGAGCGCCTCGACCTTGATCTGTGCCATCGCGCCCTACTCCCGGACCTTGGACACGATGGTGAACATCACCGTGCCGAACAGGGTCGTCGCCAACGACCAGGAATACAGTGTCAGGGAGAATGGCTGCATCAGCATCACGACGCCGGCGGCGATGATCGTGGTCGCTGCAGCTTCGAGCGGGCCGCGGCGCAGAACGCGGTCGGCAAGACCGCGACGCACGATGGATGGGGTGGCATTGACACTCATTTGCGGACGGCTCCAAAGGTGATGCCGCGCAGCAGATGCTTGCGCAGAAGCACCGTGAACACCACGATTGGCACCAGGAACAGCGTGGTTCCGGCGGCCACTGCGGGCCAGTCCTGCCCGCCTTCGCCGATGATGATCGGAATGAAGGGCGGCGCCGTCTGCGCGTTGCCCGAGGTGAGAAGCACCGCAAAGGCGTATTCGTTCCAGGCAAAGATCAGGCAGAAGATCGCGGTTGCCGCGATCCCCGTCGTGGCCTGCGGCAGCACCACCTTCACGAACGCCTGGAAGCGTGTATATCCATCGATCATCGCCGCCTCCTCGTACTCGCGCGGGATTTCGTCGATGAAACCCTTGAGCAGCCAGACTGCGAGCGAGACGTTGACCGAAGTGTAGAGCAGGATCATTCCGAGTCGCGTATCCGACAATCCGATGGTGCGGTACATCAGATAGATCGGAATCGCGACCGCGATCGGCGGCATCATCCGGGTCGATAGGATGAAGAACAGCAGGTCGTCCTTCAGCGGCACGCGGAAGCGCGAGAAGCCATAGGCCGACAAGGTGCCGAGCGCGACGGCGAGCACCGTCGAGCCGAACGCAATGATCAAGGAATTGACGAAGCGCGGCACATAATTCGAGGGACCGGCGACCACCATGTTGCGGCTGCGCGCGATGCTGTCGCACAGCCCCTGCGGCGGTCCCAGCGAACGGATGAACTCCGGCGTCTGGCGCGAGCGCGTCGTGAACAGATTGCAGAAGCCTTCGAGCGACGGCTTGAACATCACCTTTGGCGGATAGGAGATCGCGTCGTCTGGCGATTTGAAGGCGGTGAGCATGATCCACACCAGCGGGATCATCGTGATGATGGCGTAGAGCACGACGAGCGAGCCGGCAAAGCGCCGCGTCGTTGCCGACGGCTCGACGACCGAATGGGCTGTGGTGGCTGAGGTCATCGGCTCTTCACCTTGTTCAGCGCCTTCACGTAGATGTTGGCGAGGCCGAAGACCGTCACGAACAGGATGATCGCGAAGGCCGAGGAATAGCCCGTACGCCAGCTCTCGAACGCCGCACGCTTGAGCGTGATCGAGGCAACTTCCGTGGTCGATCCTGGTCCACCGCCGGTGAGCAGATTGACCATGTCGAACATCTTGAAATTCTCGATGCCGCGGAACAGCACCGCCAGCATGATGAACGGCAGCGCCATCGGCAGCGTGATCGACCAGAACTGCCGCCATTTCGACGCGCGATCGACCTCGGCCGCCTCGTAGATGTAGTCCGGGATCGACCGCAGGCCTGCGAGACAGATCAGCATCACATAGGGCGTCCACATCCAGGCATCGACGATGACGATGGCCCAGGGGCTCAGCGTGACGTCGCCCAGCATCTGGAATGACGAGGCCGCGCGGCCGGTGAAGAAGGCGACCACGTAATTGAACAATCCGATCTGGGGTTGATAGAGGAACGTCCAGAAGTTGCCGACGACGGCGGGCGACAGCATCATCGGCAGCAGGATGATCGTGGTCCACATCCCGTGGCCGCGGAACTTCTTGTCGATGAGGTAGGCCAGGCCAAATCCGAGGACGGTCTCGATCACCACCGTCCAGATCACGAAATGCGCCGTCACCTGCATCGCCGCCCAGATGTCGGGATCGGTCAGGATCGACTGATACCAGTCGGCCCCCAGCCAGATCGTCGGCACGTTGGCGCGATTGGCACGGTAGTTCGTGAACGACAGATAGATCGTCCAGAGCAACGGGAAGATGTTGATCGCCAGCAGCAGCACGATCGTCGGCGTGATGAAGAGCCAGGCGAGAGTCCTGTCCGACAGGCCCCGGATACGACGCGCCACGCCTGGCCGGACCATGACAGCCCGATAGGTGATCCGCGAAGAGGCACTCAATTCATTCATTGCATCGACCGATCCTGGCACCGGGCGTCGACGATGCGACGGTTCCGGTCATCGAAGGAAACCCGGAGCGCGAGCGCACGCGCTCCGGGCCGTTTGCCTCAGAACTTCTTGCCTTCTTCCTTGAAGATCGCCTTCCAGTCCTTCACCAGACCGTCGAGTGCTTCCTGCGCGGTGCCCTTGTCGGCCACCACATAGTCATGCACGCGCTTCTGCTCGGCCTGCAGCAGCTGGGCATAGGAAGGTTCGGCCCAGAAGTCGACGACCATGCCCATCGACTGCAGGAACTCCTTGGCGAAGGGCGCGCTGGTCGGGAAGCTCGGATCGTTCAGCACGGACTTGGCGCAGGAATAGCCGCCGAGCGCCCACCACTTCTTCTGGACGTCGCCGCCGGAGAACCACTTGATGTATTGCAGCGCTTCGGCCTGGTTCTTGGAGTAGGAAACCACCGAGATGCCCTGGCCGCCGAGCTGCGTCGCCTGCCCGGCAGGACCGGCCGGATTGACGAAGAAGCCGATCTTGTCGCCGCCGACATTCGGGTCCTTGTACAGGCCCGGGAAGAAGGCGAAGAAGTTCATCTGCAGCGCAACCTGGCCGGACTTGAAGGCGTCAAGCCCCTCCGACATGTAGGAGTTGGAGGCGCCGGGCGGCGTGCAGCACTTGTAGAGCTCCTTGTAGGCCTCGAGCCCCTTCACCGCGCCGGGCGAATTCACGAACCCGTCCATCGCATAGGGCTTCTTCGGATCGTCGTATTTAAGGCCGTAGTCGTAGAGGTAGTTCGAGACGCCCATGGTGATGCCTTCCGAGCCACGCTCGGTATAGATCGAGGCGCCATAGACCTTCTTGCCGTCGATCTCGCGGCCCTGGAAGAATTGCGCGACGTCGCGCAGCTCATCGAGCGTCTTCGGCACGCCGATGTCGCGGCCGTATTTGGCCTTGAAGTCCTTCTGCACGTCCGGCCGCGCGAACCAGTCCTTGCGATAGGTCCAGCCCACCGCATCGCCCATTGCTGGCAGCGCCCAGTAGTTCGGCGTGTTCTTCGGCCACTCGGAATAGCCGACCACCGTCGCCGGCATGTAGTCGTCCATGCTGATTCCTTCCTTCTTGAAGAAATCGTTGAGCTTGACGTACTGGCCGTTCTCCGCGGCGCCGCCGATCCATTGGGAATCGCCGATGATGAGATCGCATAGCGAGCCGTGGGAATTGAGTTCGTTGAGGAATCGATCGGCGTAATTGGTCCACGGCACGAATTCGAACTTCATGCCGATGCCCGACTTGGCGGTGAAGTCCTTCGACAGTTCGACCAGCGCGTTGGCGGGATCCCATGCGGCCCAGCACAGCGTGATGGTCTTGCCTTGCGCCTGTGCGGGCGTGGTCCCCGCTCCGACGCCGAATGCGGCGGCAACAGCCCCGCATGCCACAACAAGCGTCTTCATCGTTCGTTTCATTGCACGTTCCCTCCGAGTGGGCCGGCCATCGACATGGCGCGCGGCTTTCCTGTCCGCCCGAATGCCTCGAGCAGAGCGACACAGTCCTTGACGAGCTGAACAACTAAACTAGCGTTTCCTCGCGCCACCCGGATTCTAGAGGCCCGGCAGGCCCGATTTGTTTAGTGAACCACCATTTACTAAACATTGCAAGCGGCGTTGGCGGATTCGTCGATCGAGCGCCTCGACGCAGTCGCGACCGAGGAGGCGCGGCTCAGGAGGTTCGTGCTGGTTGCAGCGATCGGTTCAGGGGAGGTGCAGGCGAAGGCTTCAGAGGGCAGACGCGCCTGTGCGCTCTCGCTGCTTGCTTCGCCCGAGTTTTGCTTCGTCTCTTCAGTTTCTTGCCACCCTCTTGTCCAAGAGGGCGCAGGGAAGGCCGGGTGCTGACCTCGCACCCGCGGTCCGCTGCGCGAAGATGTAGCGCAGGAAAACCGCACAGCAGCATACAG
>NZ_AXAY01000014.1 GCF_000473045.1 Bradyrhizobium sp. WSM3983
GTTTGTCGCAGGCGGAAGAGCGCAGCGCATTCCCAAGACGCTGCGGCTTGCTATGGAAGCGCATAGATAAAATCTGCTCCTCGTTCACGCCCTGATCGTCCATCGACCCATACGATGAAGGCTCCCGCTTTATCCTTTAGCGACCGAGCCTACTCCACAGCCCTACTGCATGCCCGTCTGCTTACGNCCCNAATGCACCACGATGCAGTCACTTAAGCACTGCGATCAACTGAGACACGAGCTTTTCGCGATCTGCGGCACGCAGCTTATCAAGATTGATCTGCTTCCATCGGACTGCGGGAAGCTCTGCCGCTCCATCGACGCCCAACAGAGCCCAATCTGGCTTCCCGAGCTTGAATCCGATCAGAAATTCCCGATGCTTCTTCGGCATCTTTCCAGATACCTCGGCGATCAAGTCCTCCCGGGCCTTCAATAGCTCGTTTAGCGAGACTGGATCTGAGGTCATACCCTCGAAGCCGTGCTCGAATTCCTGGCGGATATCCTTTCGCCGCGGCACCACAACTTCGGAAATGGGCCGGTCATGGCTGATGAGATAGACGATAAAAGCGCGCCTCAGGTCGTCGCTGATGCCCTCATTCGCCAGAAGATCGCGGATGTCAAAAAGATCGCGAGGATGTTGGCGGTCAAGGGCGGCGACGATTTTTCCTGCGTAAAGGTCGGAAAACGAGACGACTTGTGTCTCCGCAAAACCAAAGGTCTCCTCGACGTTCGGACGTACGGATCGCATTTCGGGATCGAAGACGCAGCCGCGAAGAACGGGAATGACTTCGATCTTGATCTGAGCGTCAGCCCTTTGAAGTGTCAGCTTGGTAACGATGCCTTCCGCGCGGTTCAGGACCTCATTCACCTTGACGCCCGGAATTCCCTTGCCAATGGCGACAGCCATTCTTTTCATGCCCGCATCGATCGCGGCCAGTGATTCCGTCCGGCCGGCGACAGGCAGATAGGTCAGGTCGATATCGACTGACAAACGCGGCATATCACGCACGAACAGATTAATCGCGGTGCCGCCTTTGAGGGCAAAATCCCGTTCCGCCGCAACGAATGGCAAGGTCTCGATCAGCAGCGCGACCTGATGCCGATAGCGTTCAGACAGGGGCACTGAGATCCTCCGGCACGGTGATCAAATATTTCGAATCGAGCCTTCCGCCTTTCACCAGCATGCGCTTTCCCTTCCCCAGATCGACCTGGTCGCGGTCTATCTGCTTCAGCCATGAATGGTTGTGGCGGTCAGCGAACCAGAAGAACAACCTTTTGACTTTCACGCTTCGGCAATCGTCTAGCAGTTTTTGCAGCTTGCGGGGACTGAGGTTGCGCAAGCCCTCAACAAGCATGTCAGCCTGGTGGAAGCTCTCGCTATTCGGCAGCTCGTCGAGCAGTTCAAGCAACGCACGCTCGGGCGATGAGACGATCAGCGGCCATTCGCCCTCGCCCGATATCTGCTTGAATGGGCCTGCCTGGAATTCATCTGCGGCTGCGCCGGTATTGTTCTGGACATTCCAGGCGAAGTTCTTGAGCCCCTTCGTCACCGGATCGGCCTTGAAGAGCGTTGTGCTCTTGCGGAATGTGAAGCGCTCTTTGAGCGGAAGCTTGAAGAGCCATCCGGGCGGGGCATCGGGACCGTACAGATAAACGACGGTCGGCCCTTCAGCCCGGAGGTAGTGCGAAAAGCCTTGAAGTTCGAGCGCGGTTCGCCCTCCGACGATCAGGGGGCGCTCAAGCAGCGTCTGAAGCGATATGACGGCCTTCTGCCATGTCAGGGTGCCAAGCGGACGCTTGAAGGTCCCACGCGTCGGCTGAACCAGCCAGCCAGCCGAGACGTACTGGCTGCGCAAACCGGTCGAATAGCCATGCTTCGTCATCCACCTGGCATCGACCAATAGGCCATCCGGGAGGGTATGTTCGAGGAAGTTTAGCTTTCGTTCGAAAGGCTCAGTCATGCTTAGTAATATGGCATAATTTCAAACCAAGGCAAGTTTATAGATTTGCAAATTTGCTAAGCCTGACTATGCAGAAACTCGTAATAAAACCTAGCTCGTCGGGCCACCGCCATCACATTTCGATCTCCAATGCGCAGCCATGGGTGAAGCGAAGCGGAAAAGGGAAGCGGTCTTAAACGGGCCGTGTCCCATGCGGCTCGCTTGCTATGCAAGGGTATAGATTAAATCGGCTCCTCATTCACGCCCAGCCGTCCAGCGACCAATGCAAGCAACCCGTTGGACTTCTGTTGCGACATCGACATCCAGGCTCTACCTCTGGGGCTGCGACTTCACATCAACTTCGATGGCGCGGCTTGAACTTGTATGATGCCAACTTTGCGTCTCGGGCACCGCATCTACCGGAACGGATCGTCATTCCGTTGCCAGGCAAAACCGCTTCACATGGCCGGATCTGCTCAAGGCTTCCGCGTCAGTCTCGGCACCGGTGGAGGCCGACGGTTAGGAAGCGATCGAGCATAGCATTGACCTGATCTGCAACCTCGATCGTGTTGTAATGTCCGGCGAGCATCGTCTTCGCTATGACCAGCTGTGGACAGATCTCCTGGAGCCGATCGAGATCGCGCGCCATGTTCACCAGCGGAACATCGGCCGAAATATAAGCCATGGGAATCCAGCAGGCCTCTGCAGCCGGGACCGGATCATAGTTCAGGATAGCGTTCCGCATCATTGAATGAGCCACATGCTGTGGCGTTCTCTCGCAGGGCGGAAGTACATAGGTTTCGTAGATCATCTTTCGTCGGGCAGGACCTTCGAAATCGCAGCCAAGCTCCCATGCGTTCGCCTTTAAGACCGCCAGATAGTCGGGCCCGCCGATACCTTCCAGAAGCGCTCGAACTCCGGGAGATTCGCGCAAGATCGGGGGCGGCATGACAATCGTATCGATCATCACCATGCCTGAGGCCAGATCCGGATAACGGCCGCACAGTTCGAGCGCGATCCGGCCTCCCATGCTGTGGCCAATCACAACCGGCTTGTGCAGTTCCAGTTGAGCGCATTGCCAGGCGATGTCGTCCGCAAATCCTGCCATGGTGTAGTCTTGCTGGGGTGCATCGCTGGAGCCGTGACCGCGAAGATTGACGGCCACGACGCGACGGCTTTGAGAGAAGTGGGCGATCTGGGGCGTGAAGATGCCGTGGTCACCTGTCCAGCCATTGACAAGGAGCAGCGGAGGGAGTTGCGCGGCTACAGGTCCGGCCTCAACATGTGCCAAACGTACACCGTCGCGGCTCAACAGAATGGGCCTCAACTTGTGATAAGAGATCACGGTCGCGTTCCTCCCGAGCTGGGCTTGCCTTCCGTGGACTTCGGCTCAGCCTTCGGCCGGAAGAACGATGCCCACGCAAGCCGCCCCCGACAACAAGCAGAAAGCAAACATCACTACCGCCATCGAAAATACGGAATGCCCGTCGATTGCGCTGGACGAGGCGGCGCCGATCATTTGCACGAAAGTTCTTGCGGCACTGATGGACCCCATGATTTCCGGTATCTGCCGCAGTGCCTCCTTCGTGGCATACGGCGAGATCAAGCCGAACGACAATGCGACACCGACCATCACCAACACCACGACAACAGCCGATTTGCCTCCTATCAGAAGTAGAGATGTGGCCAGGATAGTCGAGAGTGCGAGCTCCACCTTAATCACTTGCGCGAGCGATAGCCCCCGACCGCTGAGTTTGCTGCTGCCCCGAGCGCCGGCCATGACCCACAGCGAACTTGCTCCGAAGATCACACCATATTCATACGGCTTGAGACACAGAGTATCGATGAAGAACAGGGATGAGCCGGTGAAATAAGCAAACATGGATCCAATAGCCGCTGCATTGCAAACGATGTTGCCCACGCAGACGGGATGCCGCTGAATCCGAAGATAGTTCCGGACGATCGGCGTAGGGCCGAGCCTAGCGTACGGATCAATCTTTGCGCTCTCGCTCATGCCGGACATTGCAATAAGCAACATCAGCCCTCCTGCGATTGGCACGAGGTAGATAGCCCGCCAGCTACTGAGGGCGAGGAGCGCTGCGCCGACGGTTGGTGCAATCATCGGGACGATGTAGATTGCCAAAATCACGTTGGCCATCTTTGCGCCTCCGGCCTCGCCGTCGAAGATGTTCCCGACAATTGCAAAGGCAGCAATTGCAGTAGCGGAAGCATCGGCTCCCTCGACAGCGAAATGGACAAGATGAAGCCCAAGCTTGCGATGCCAACAAGTGCACAGCCAAACAAAACGATCGGGTTGCGGCCGACGCAATCCGATATCGGCCCATAAGCGAGAGGGGGCGCTCCCAAGCTCATGAGATAAACGCTCGTCGCCAAACCCAGTTCGGCCGAGGTCGTTCCGAGATCGTCTCTCGTCGCCGAAAGGCTTGGGAGGGGCGCGTCAATGCCAAACGTCGGCAAGGAAGCCATAAGACCATGTAACAAGGTGAAGGCGAATGAATCGGGATAAATGCGCAAGGCATCCTTCTCTTTGATCGGCGATTGCGCCAGCCGGCGCGTGGAGATGTTTTCACCAGCAAGAGGCAATTCATCGAGCAGTAGCCGTTTCGTTGATCGTTTGGCCGGTCCGCAATGGACCCAAATTCATGAGTGGCTACGTCGCTGACGTCCGACAGCGGCGAGAAGCTCCATCTCGTTGACAAGACCAGATGTATCGATATCGGCCTTAATAGCCTCGCCAAGCTTCCGGGCCGCGACTTTGAATTGCGGTTCCGTGATCAGCCGGTTTATGGCTGCCGCAATATCCGGTTCAGAAGCCGTCGGCCCCAATCGAAGTCCGACCCCCTTCGCCTCGACGCGCGCAGCGTTGGCCAACTGGTCTCGCGCCATTGGCAGAACGAGTTGCGGCAAAGCGTTGATCAGTGAACGGGTGACGGTGCCGTGGCCCCCTTGTGATATGACCATGGAAACGTCCCTCATGATGGAGTCATGGGGAGCACCGCGCACCAAACGCACGTTCTGCGGAGCTCGAAAGTCGGCCACGTCCAGACTCGGACCTGTTGTAAACACAGCGTCGATGTCAACCTTTCCGACGGCGTCGATGACACGCTGAAACAGATCGCGCTGGTTCTGCGCGCCCGTGCTACAGGCGATCAGCGCGCGAGAACGATCAGGCTGCCCGCGCCATGGAGCCTGCCACGACTTGGACCAATTCGGCACATCGAGCAACGGTCCAATATAGCGAAAGTTGTCCGGAAGAGAGGTGGCTTCAAAGTCAAAGGCCCGACTGGTCGCGAGCAGAACTCGGTCAGCCCGGTCGAACAGATCCATAACGTCAGGAAGAACGGGAAGTCCGCAATCAACGCGGGCCCGATTGAGGATAGGAAGAGACGCATTCATCGCGCCATCGAGAGCGGCACAGGCTGCTGCCACCTCGGCGTGCTCCTCTGGCGTTTTCGGCTGGCCCAATCCAGACGTAGCTGGCGGCATTCCCGGCAGGATCCGAAGGCTGACGTGAGGCGAAAGAAACGCGAAAGGTACACCGGACGCTTCCGCCCCAAGTGCCGCTCCGAACAGAAAATCGAGGCTAAGGACGGCATCCGCTGGTAAGCGGCCAATTTCGTCCCGAATATCTGTCGCGTAAGCAGAGCAAGGCTCAAAGACGACCCTGCGCATCCGATCTTGCAGGTTCGAGACATCTGTTGGATCCGCAGCCTTCCCGATTGGGGCGCTTCGCCATGATACGAACTCGAAATCGGCGGCGTCGACTTCTGCACGCATGGCGGGGTCCGCAATGACCCGAACATGGTGACCATGCCCGCGCAACCGCCGGGCCGCGGTGAGCAGCGGACTGAGGTTTCCCAACGTGCCCCACGAGGCGAGGAGAAAACGGTAAGACATCACGGAAGTTCAACTCCTTCGCTTCAAAGAAGGCGGCGCTGTCGCCACTTGCTAAGATAGGCTGCGCGCGTGCGCGGACCTAAGAGGGCCGCAACGTGCCACGCGACCACCCAGTGCGGCGCACGCCTCACCCACATAGGTGACCCCGCGTTACGGGCGGCTCGCCGCCCAAGCGCTTCCACGGACTGATTAACCGCCACGATGCACCACTACGGGCCCTCTTGGCTTTGTGAGATCTTCGATCTGCCTTGACTCCGATCTGTTTCGGCTTGCCATCAAGCGAAGTGACGTGGGCTCTCGAAAAGCATGCTGACTGAATGCGTCACGAGGATGCCCGCGCTTCATTCGTTCGAAGACATGAATCTCTCAATGCTCACGTGGCGTTGCACTCAAATGTGAGTTGCCAATGAGTAATCGACGCGCCTGCGGGGGTGTGGCTTTTGGCAACATTTTTCAAGCCTACAACGTAACGCAACGTGAGGTTCAAGCTGTTTTTGTTGACTCCCAGAACCTCATTCGATTTCTGCCGCGAGCGAGGTGCATGCTCCCGAAGTGCGATAGGAGGAATCTTCCTGTGACAGGCTCTCTTGATGGCGAAATTCGCGACGGTCGTCATCAAATGCGCGTCCGCGTTTATTTCGAAGACACTGACTCCGGCCAGATTGTTTATCACGCCAATTTTTTGCGCTTCATGGAACGCGGCAGAACAAATTACTTGCGTTTGCTCGGAATGAATCAGCAGGAGTTTCTGAAAGAAGCGCGGGGAGATGTGCCGGGCTTTGCCTTCGTTGTCCGTTCAATGACTATCGACTTTCTAAAGCCGGCAATCTTAGATGACCTGCTTGAGGTTATCACGGTTCCAGAAGACGTGAGGGGCGCGTCGATTATGCTGCTGCAGGAATGCAGGCGTGGAGACGATCTTTTAGTCACGGCCCGCGTGCGCCTCGCCTTTATCTCAGGCGGAAAGGCGCAACGTATCCCGAAGGCGCTGCGGCTCGCCATGGAAGGGGCGTAGAAAAATCTACGCTTATTCACGCTGTCGCCCTCCAGCGCCCCAACGGAATCAAGCAGTTAATATCCTGTTGCGATATCGTCAAACCAGAGTTTTCAGGCATCGTCTATCACGCCAATTATCTGCGCTACATGGAGCGCGGGCGCACCAATCATCTGCGGTTGATGGGGGCGGAGCAGCAGGCGCTGTTCGAGCAGCCCGAGACTGAAGGCGCCGGCTTTGCTTTCGTTGTGCGCTCAATGCATCTGGATTTTCTCAGGCCTGCACGGATGGACGACGTGCTCGACATCGTGACCTGGCCGGTCGCGGTGAAGGGCGCCTCCATCATGCTGGCGCAGGAGGTGCGGCGTGGTGAGGACGTACTGGTCAAGGCCGAGGTGCGCGTCGCCTTCATCAGCGGCGGCCGGGCGCAACCGATCCCGAAATCGATCCGCAGACTGATGAAGGCCGATCTGATTTCGTGATCGCCCGATAGGCAAAGGCCTATCGACTCCGGCACGTGCGGCGATAAATTGCCGCTCCTGCTAACCGATGAGGCCATCATGTCGCGCCCGCCGCTTCCGCCCTTCACCCGAGAGACCGCTGCGCAGAAGGCGCGCATGGCCGAGGACGCCTGGAATTCGCGCGATCCGGTGCGTGTTTCGCTCGCCTACACCGAGGACAGCCGCTGGCGCAATCGCGCGGAAGTGTTTCAGGGCCGCGAGGCCATCATCGCGTTCCTCACCCGCAAATGGGAGAAGGAGCATGCCTACCGCCTGATCAAGGACCTCTGGGCCTTCGACGAGAACCGCATCGCGGTGCGCTTCCAGTACGAATGGCACGACGCGGCCGGCCAGTGGTATCGCTCCTACGGCAACGAGCAGTGGGAGTTCGACGAGCACGGCCTGATGCGGCGGCGCGAGGCCTCGATCAACGACATCGCGATTGCCGAGAAGGATCGCCGGTTTCACTGGGCCGCGCCGGGGCCGCGGCCGGCCGATGTGCCGGGGCTGGGAACGGATCCGTTCTGACTAACTCTCACCCCTCATGGTGAGGAGCCACGAAGCGGCGTCTCGAACCATGCAGGCCCCCGCTGCCGCCTCTAGGCCTCGATCCTTCGAGACGCGCGCAAAAGCGCGCTCCTCAAGATGAGGGGATGGATTTGCGCGCTAGAAATCTCGTAATCGCCCCACCGAGCTTGGCGTGGTCCATCGGCTGCGCCAGCGACGCCCTTGCCGTTGCGACGACATCCTCCGGTGCCTTGCCGTCGCGCAGCTCGCAGCACACTTGCGCAAACTCCACATCGAACTCCGGATGCGGCTGCACCGTCAGCGTTGCGCCGTTGGCGTAGAGCAGGCCGGCATGGGGCGTGAACTCGGACGAGAGGATCGTCAGCGCATCATCGGGCGCCTCGATCACCTGGTCCTGATGCGAGCAGGCGATCGCGACCGCTTCGCCGTCGACGACGCCGTTCTCCGGCAGCACCTGATAGATGTGCCGGCCGATGCCCCAGCCCTTGTCCGACTTGCGCACGGTGCCGCCCAAGGCCTGCGCGATCAGCTGATGGCCGAAGCAGACGCCGACCATCGGCGTCTTGTTGGCATAGGCGGTGCGCACGAAATCTTCCAGCGGCGCGATCCAGTCGAGACCGTCATAGACGCCGGCGGCCGCGCCAGTGATCAGCACGGCCTCGAGCTTGCCGGGATCGGGCAGCGCATCGCCATTGGGGATGCTGACCACGTCAACCGTGGCTGTCGGATCCTCGGCGCGCACCATGCGCTCGAACATGTCGGGAAAGGAGCCGTGCTGCTCGCGATACTTTTGCGGAACCAGTCCGGTCTCGATGATGGTGATGCGTGCCATGTGCCCCTCAGGTCAAAGCTTGCGAAGCTCAGTCGCTTCCTGCCCCATGTTGCTGGTGTGGCGCTGTGCGCTCCAACAGCGCGCTCTCCTTGCGGATTTCGCCGAGAAAGGCCTTGGCCAGACGCGACAGCGGCTCCGCCTCCGACCATAGCATGTAGGCGACCGCGCGCGTCGTCGGCGTGAACGGCCGCACGGCGAGACCGTGGCCGCCGTTCTGGCGTGGCGAGAAGGGATCGACCACGGCGGCGCCGACGCCGGCTGCTGCGAGCACGCAGGCCGTGTTGCAATAGCGCACCTCGACCGTCGGCTGGAACGGCGCGCCCGCGCGGGCAAAACTGTCGCGCACGGCCTCTCCGAGCCGGGTGCCGCGTTCGAGCCCGATAAAGGGCAGGCCGGACAGATCCGCGGCAGAGATCACCGGTCTGTCGGCGAGCGGGTGCTGCGGCGGCAGGACGCAGACCATCTCGCCGGTGTGCACCACCTCATGCGCGATGCCGGGATGATGCGTCAGCCCAAGCGCGAAGCCGAGCTCGGCGACGCGGCTCAGCACGCCCTCGATGATGCCTTCATAACGGCGGACGTCGAAGAACACCCGTGTCTCCGGGCGCCGGCGCAGGAAGCCTGATAGCGCGGAGGGAATGATGCTGTAGGCGAGCGGCGGCGTCGCCACGATAGCAAGATGCCCTGAGCGGTTCTCACGGAGGTCGCGCACGCGGTTCTCGAGTTTTGCGTGCAGCGCGAAGATCGCCTCGCTCTCCTTGTAGAGCGCCATCGCTTCCGCGGTCGGAAACAGCCGGTTGTTGACGCGCTCGAACAGCGCAAAGCCCGCCTGCGCCTCCATCGTCTTCAGCGCGTTGCTGACCGCGGGCTGCGACAGTGCCAGCTCGTCGGCCGCCGCCACCGTGGTGCGGTGGCGGATGACGGCACGCAGGATCTCGAGCTGGCGCAGGTTCATATCACTGCCGATTATACTCAGGGCCAAAACATCATAGCACGATGAATTGCTTTTGCAGCCCTCCGTGCGCCTAATGGTCGCGGATTTGCATGCTGGATCAAAGGGTTCATTCGCCCATTGAGGCAGCATTGCGCACACATTGGAGGCAATCTTGGTTCGTGTCCTTCGCGCCGCCGCCGCCCAGATGGGGCCGACGCAAAGAGCCGATACGCGTGAGCATACGCTATCGCGGATGCTTGCCATGCTGGAGGAAGCGGCGAGCCGCGGCGCCAGCCTCGTGGTGTTTCCCGAGCTCGCCTTCACCACCTTCTTTCCGCGCTGGCTGCTCGAAGACGAAGCGCTCGACGGATATTTCGAGCACGGCATGCCGAACCCCGCCGTGGCAAAGCTGTTCGATCGCGCGCGGGCGCTGCGCGTCGGCTTCTATGTCGGCTATGCCGAGCAGACCGCCGAAGGCCGCCGCTACAATTGTGCGATCCTGGTCGATCGCGACGGCGAGATTCTCGGCCGCTATCGCAAGGTGCATCTGCCGGGCTCGGTCGAGCCGCGCGAGGGCGCGCGCTATCAGCAGCTCGAGAAGCGCTATTTCGAATATGGCGACCTCGGCTTTCCCGCCTTCCGTGCCGGCTCGGCCTGGGCGCATGCGATCATGGGCATGATGATCTGCAACGATCGCCGCTGGCCGGAATCCTGGCGGGTGCTCGGGCTGCAGGGCGTCGAGCTCGTCTGCATCGGCTACAATTCTGCGGCCTATGATCCCAATGGCGGCGCCACCGAAGACGCCTCGCTGCGCACCTTCCACTCGACGCTGGTGACGCAGGCCAACGCCTATATGAATGCGACCTGGGCGATCTCGGTCGCCAAGGCCGGCGACGAGGACGGCTCGGGCCTGATCGGCGGCTCCTGCATCGTCGATCCCAATGGCCGCATCGTCGCGCAGGCCGCGACCCTGACCGACGAGGTGATCGTCGCCGACATCGATCTCGACCTCTGCCGTCAGGGCAAGGACAAGATGTTCAATTTCGCCGCCCACCGGCGGCCGGAGCAATACCGGGTGATCACCGAACGCGCCGGCGTCATCGAGCCGGCGGTGCTCGACGCGGATTGACTTTGGCACGGCGCTGGCAATGGATCGGTAAAGCAAAGGGTTGGCAAAGGAGCTGACATGACACGCCTCTCGCATTTCCTTGGGCTTGCAGCCCTGGCTGCCGTGACCTCAGTGCAGGCCGCCGAGCTTCCGGCGGAGATCAAGCAGGCGGGCACGCTGAAGCTCACGGTCAATTCCACCTACGCGCCGATGGAATATCGCGATCCCGCCAGCAACGAGCTGGTCGGGCTCGACATCGATCTCGCAAACGAGCTCGCCAAGCGGCTTGGCGGCCTCAAGATCGTCTGGAGCGAGACACCGTTCGCCGAGCTGATCCCCTCGCTCCAGACCAAACGCGCCGATTTCATCATCTCTGGCATCTCCGATCGCGCCTCGCGGCGCGAGAGCGCCGATTTCGTCGATTACCTCACGACCGGCCCGCAGTTCTTCGTGATGGCGGAGAGCGAGGCGAAGGCCGCGACTGACCTTTGCGGCAAGAAGGTCGGCACCACCCGGAGCACCAGCTTCCCGGTCGAGATCGAGAAGTGGAGCAAGCAGAATTGCGAGGCGGGCGGCAAGCCAGCCATTCAATACGTGCCGGGCGAGAACTCGATCGACGTCCGCAACCAGCTCAAGCAGGGCCGCATCGACGCCGCCGTGCAGGGCAGCGAGACGCTGCCTTATGCGCAAACGCAGGAGCCCGGCAAGTACCGCGTCGTCGGCGAGTCCTTTGCGAAAGGCTATCAGGGCATCATGTTCCGCAAGGACGATGCGGCGCTCCGTGAAGTCGTGACGGAAAAGCTCACGGCGATGATTGCCGACGGGTCCTACAAAGCGGTTCTCGACAAATGGGGCCTGGGTACGAATGCAGTCACGCAGCCCATGCTGAACGCGGCGCCGCAATGAAGCCGGCGCCGGCACTCGCCGAAGGTTTTCCCGATCTGTCGGGGATGCGGATCGCGCGCGAGCCGCACTGGTTTCGCTGGCTGAGCGCGGCCCTGATCGTCCTCGTGCTGGCGGCGATCGCGCGTGCCTTCGCCAATGGCCAGATCGAATGGTCCTATGTCAGCCGCTTCATCGCCGCAAAGGTCATTCTCGAAGGCATCGTCAACACCATGGTGATGGCGGTGCTGGCGATGGCGCTCGGCATCTTTCTCGGTATTGTCGTCGCCATCATGCGGCTGTCGCCCAATCCCGTGCTGAAGACGGTGGCGGCCGGCTACACCTGGCTGTTCCGCGGCACGCCCCTGATCCTGCAGCTGCTGCTGTGGTTCAACCTCGCGCTGGTGTTTCCGACCATTGGCATTCCCGGCCTGTGGAGCGCGCGCGCCGTCGAAATCATGACGCCGTTCCTTGCGGCGCTGCTCGGGCTCGGCATCAACCAGGGCGCCTATACGTCCGAGGTGATGCGCGCCGGCATGCTGTCGGTCGATATCGGGCAATATGAGGCGGCGCAGGCGATCGGCATGGGACGGCTACGCGCGCTGCGCCGGATCATTTTGCCGCAGGCGATGCGCGTGGTGATCCCGCCGCTCGGCAACGAGTTCATCGGCATGGTGAAGGCGACCTCGCTTGCGAGCGTCATCCAATATCCGGAAGTGCTGCACAACGCCGAGAACATCTATTACGCCAACTCCCGGGTGATTGAGCTGCTGATCGTCGCCGGGCTCTGGTACCTGCTCGTCGTCTCGATCCTGACGCCGCTCCAGATGCTGCTCGAACGCCGTTTTGCACGCGGCACATTGCGGTTTGCGCGATGACAAAGCCCCTCGTCGCCATCCGCTTCGTAGCCAAGAATTTTGGAGAGTTCCAGGCTCTCAAAAACGTCTCGCTCGACGTCTGGCCCGGCGAGGTGATGTGTCTGATCGGCGCCTCCGGCTCGGGCAAGACCACGCTGCTTCGCTGCATCAATCAGCTCGCCGTCATCGATAGCGGCGGCATCTGGCTCGACGGCGAGCTGTTGGGTGTGCGCGAGCAAGGTGGGCGACTGCATCGCCTCAGCGAAAGCGAGATCGGGCGGCAGCGGCTGAAGACCGGCATGGTGTTCCAGCGCTTCAACCTGTTTCCGCACAAGACCGCGCTGGAAAACATCGCCGAAGGCCCGCTCCAGGTTCAGGGCCGCAAAGCCGGCGAGGTGCGCACCGAGGCGCTCGAGCTGCTGCGACGCGTCGGCTTGTCGACCAAGGCCAATTCGTATCCCGCGCAGCTCTCCGGCGGTCAACAACAACGCGTCGCGATCGCGCGGGCGCTCGCAATGAAGCCGATGCTGATGCTGTTCGACGAGCCGACCAGCGCGCTCGACCCGGAGCTGGTCGGCGAGGTGCTTGCGGTGATGAAGGAGCTGGCGAAGAGCGGCATGACCATGATGGTGGTGACGCACGAGCTTGGCTTTGCCCGCGAGGTCGCCGACCGCGTCGTCTACATGGACCAGGGCGCGATCGTCGAGCAGGGCCACGCCTCGGACGTGCTGGGCGCGCCGCGCGAGGAGCGGACCAAGGCATTTCTTTCGGCAGTGATCTGAGCACTAATGGAAATTGGGGGCGAGTTGATGAAGAGAGTTTTGGTTGCGACGGCGCTTTTGGGAGCCATGACCGTTGCGGCACCAGCGATCGAGCTGCCCGCGGAGATCGCCAAGCGTGGCAGCATCAAGGTGGGGCTAGTGCCGAACTATCCGCCGATGGAGTTCCGCGATCCCGCCACCAACGCGCTGTCTGGCTTCGACATCGATCTCGGCGAGGCGATCGGGCGCAAGCTCGGCGTCAAGATCGACTGGCAGGAGACGAGCTTCGCTGAGTTCATGCCATCGATTTCGACCGGCCGTGTCGATGCGATTCTCTCCGGCTTCACCGATTATGCGAGCCGGCACGAGACCGCGTCTTTCGTCGATTATCTCAAGAGCGGCCCGAACTTCTTCGTGCAGCAGTCGCGCGCGGCCGAGTTCAATGACATGGCCGCGCTCTGCGGCAAGAAGGTCGGCGCCAGCCGCCGCACCAAGTTTCCGGGCGAGATCGCGACCTGGAGCGAGAAGAACTGCGGCAGCACTCCGATCGTCTTCGTCGGCACCGACGGCTCGGCCGATGCCCGTACCCAGCTCAAGCAGGGCCGCATCGATGCCGCCGTGCAGGGCAACGAGACGCTGCCCTACATCATGGACCTCGAGCCCGGCGCCTATGCACCGGTCGGTACGCCCATCTCGCAGCAATTCACCGGCATCGCGCTGCCGGTCAAGGAAAAGGCGCTTGCGCAGGCCATGCTCGAGGCGGTCGACGCCCTGATCGCCGACGGTAGCTATCGTACCCTGCTTGCCAAGTGGAAATTGACAGACAACGCACTCGAAAAGGCGACCATCAATGCTGGACAGTAAGGCACTCCAGAGCATCCCGCTCACCCCAGCCAACACCGCGGACCCAGCGCCGGAATATTCCTGGCCGAAGCCGTACAATTCGGCGATGTTCCTGTCCTTCGATGTCGACGCGGAGAGCGCCTGGACCAGCAAGGACGCGGTGCACGCGCAGCGGCTCATCACCATGAGCTATGGCGGTTACGAGGCGCGGGTCGGCACGCCGAAGCTTCTGGAGCTGCTCGACCAGCTCGATCTCAAGGCGACCTTCTTCGTCACGGGCTGGTCGGTCGATGCGCATCCGGCGATGGCCGAATCCATCCTCAGGGCGGGTCACGAGATCGGCCATCACGGCTATCATCATCTGCTGCCCGATCCCGGCGATCCCTGGATCGAGGACGAGCTGGAGCGCGGTTTCGAGGCGCTGAAGCGCCGGCTCGGCGTCAAGCCGACCGGCTATCGTGCGCCCTATGGCGAGTTCACCGAGGAGCTTCGTGTCGCGCTGGTGCGTCACGGCATCGTCTATACGTCCTCGTTCCGCGACGATGTGCGGCCCTATCGCCATCGCCTCGCTGACGGCAAGCCCGGCACGATCGAGCTGCCGGTGACCGCGAGCTATGACGACTGGATGCACGGCCTCTCTGCGCGGTTCAGCCCGCGCTCGATCTTTCCCAAGGAGCATGTGCTCTCGATGTGGAAGGACGAGCTCGACGAAGTCCGCGACTGGGGTGCGATGGTGACGACGGTGCTGCATCCGCAATGCAGCGGCCGTCCGATGCGGCTGCGCCTGCTGCGCGAATTCCTGACCTACGCAAAATCGTGCCCGGACGTCTGGATCACCACCGGCGAGAAGATCGCGGAAAACTTCCTGCGCCACGAGGCGGCCAACCGTTGAGCCATGCCATGACCCGTCGCCGTATCCTCGTCATCAACCCCAACTCCTCGGCGTCGGTGACGGCGGCGATCGACGACGCAGTCGCGCCGCTGCGCATCGCAGGCGGGCCTGACATCGAGGTGGTTGGCCTCGCCGAAGGGCCGCCCGGCATCAGCTCGCAGCGCGATGCCGACAGCGTCGTGATGCCGCTGGTCAATCGCGTGTCGCGCGACGACGCGGACGCTTTCGTACTCGCCTGCTTCAGTGATCCCGGCCTGCATGCGGTGCGAGAGGCGGCCGGCGGCCGTCCCGTGATGGGCATCGCCGAATGCGGCGTCTTTCGCGCGCTGATGTTGGGGGAGCGTTTTGGCGTCATCGCGCTGTCGCCGTCGAGCATCCGCCGTCAGCAGCGCATGGTGCGGGTGATGGGTGTCGATAGCCGCTACGCCGGAAGCTGGTCGGTTGGCGCGAGCGCGGCCGAGACGGCGGGCGCGGATATTCGGGGCCGCTTGATCGAGGCCGGCCGCGCATTGGTGACGCAGTGCCGCGCCGATGTCGTGGTGATGGGCTGTGCCGGCATGGCCTCGCACCGCGCAGCGATTGCGGATGCGATCGGCGTGCCCGTGGTCGAGCCGGCGCAGCAGGCGGTTGCCGCTGCGATCGACGCGGTCTTGTTGAATACGTAAAGGTCGATCTCTTCAGGAGCCTCTTGTAATGCCCATCTCCCGCCGCTCGCTCCTCAAGGCCGCAGCAACAGTACCGGCTCTCTCACTGCCGGGCATCGTCCGCGCTGAATCCCAGACCACGCTGCGTTTCATCCCTGTCATCGACCTCGCCTTCGTCGATCCCATCTATTCGACCGCGCAGGTGTCGCGAAACCACGGTTTTATGGTCTACGACACGCTTTACGGCATGAGCTCCTCGCTCCAGGTCTCGCCGCAGATGCTGTCGGGCCAGGCCATCTCCGGTGACCAACTGCAGTGGGATCTCAGCTTGCGCGACGGCCTGTTCTGGCATGACGGCGAGCGCGTGCTGGCGCGTGACTGCGTCGCCAGCATTCGCCGCTGGGCGGCGCGCGACGGCTTTGGCGGTGAGCTGATGGAGACGACCGCTGAATTGTCGGCGGCGGACGACCGCACCATCCGCTTCCGGCTCAAGCGTCCGTTCCCGCTGCTGCCGCAGGCGCTCGGCAAGGCCGCCATCAATGCCTGCTTCATGATGCCGGAGCGGCTGGCGAGCCAGGACCCGTTCAAGCCGCTGACCGAAGTCATCGGCAGCGGTCCGTTCCGCTATCTCGCCGACGAGCGCGTGCAGGGCGCCCGCAATGCCTACGCAAAATTCGAGCGCTACCAGCCGCGCACCGACGGCAAGCCGGATTGGACTGCGGGGCCGAAGATCGTGCATTATGATCGCGTGGTCTGGACCACCACGCCCGACGCCGGCACCGGCGTTGCCGCGCTGCAGACCGGCGAGCAGGACTGGCAGGAGACCACGCCGCACGATCTGTTGCCGATCATCAAGGCCGCCGGCGACATCGAGACGCGGATTCTCGATCCCCGTGGCTACGCCTGCATGCTGCGCCTCAATCATCTGCAGCCGCCGTTCGATAATCCTGCCGTCCGCCGTGCGCTGCTCGGCGCGATTGACCAGTCCGCTTTCATGACTGCGGTCGCCGGCACTGAGCCAGCGTTTCAGGTGTCGCCGATCGGCTTCTTCGCGCCGGGAACGGCGATGGCGAGCGATGTTGGCCTTGACGTGTTCCGCGGTCCGCGCAACTACGACAAGGTCAAGGCCGACCTGAAATCCGCCGGCTACAATGGCGAGAAGATCGTGGTGCTCGTTCCCACCAATTCGCTGGCGCAGAAGCCGCTCGGTGAAATAGCCGTCGACTCGCTGCGCAAGGCCGGCATGAACGTCGAATATGCCGGGCTCGATTTCGCCGTCGTGTTGCAGCGCCAGCTCAAGAAAGACCCGATCGGGCAGGGCGGCTGGAGTGCTGCGGTCGGCAATTGGCAGGGCATCGACTGGCTCAACCCGGCCGGCAATACCAACATCCGCGGCGAAGGCAAGGTCGCCGGCTGGTATGCGAGCGAGAAGATGGAGCCCTTGCGCAGCCAATGGCTGGCGGCGTCGGAGCTCGCGGAGCAGCAGCGCATCTGCCGCGAGATCCAGGCAGTCGCCTTCGAGGAAATCCCCTATATTCCGATCGGCCTGTACAAGCAGCCGACCGCCTATCGCAAAGACATTACCGGTATTCTCGACGGCACCGCCGTCTTCTGGAACGTACGCCCCGCATGAGCACCACAGCGATTTTCGGCAGCTATGTGCTGTCACGCAAGGACGGCGCGCAGGATGTGCTGCGCGATCATTGGGTCTTGGTCGAAGGCAAGACAATCGCCGCGGTCATGCGCGACAGACCGCGCGCGGACGAGGTCTACGACCGTCCCGGCCGCTTCGTCCTGCCTGGCCTGTTGAACCTGCATAATCACTGCTTTTCGGAAGCGGTGGCGCGCAGTCACAGCGAGGACGGCAATGGCCGCCGCAACAACCAGAGCATCGTCTACACGGTGCTGCTGCCGCTGACCAAGCGCGGTGCGGATATTCTGTCGGCCGAGGAGCGCATGGCTGTGGCGCGGCTCGGCATTCTTCAGCTCCTCAAGGGCGGCGCCACCACGGTGATGGAGCCGTTCCGCAATTCGATCCCCGAAATGTTTGATGCGGCCGAAGAGATGGGCATTCGTTTCCACGGCGCGCCCTATCTGTTCTCGACGTCGGACGCCAAGGCCGGCGCCGATGGCGTGGTCCGCTACTCCGGTGATGACGGCACCGCCGACATGGCGACATGGGATGCGCTCTATCAGCGCTGGAACAATCGCGGCGATGGCCGCATCAGCCTTGCCATGAGCCCGCATGCCACCGACACCTGCGGCCCCGATTTGCTGAAGGCCTGCGCCACGCGGGCGCGCGAGCTCGGCGTGCCCATCACGACGCACATGGCGCAGAGCCGCGCCGAGGTCGAGACCATCGGCAAGCGCTATGGCGGTCGCACGCCGGCGGAGTATCTGGACTGGCTCGGCTTGCTTGCGCCCGATCTCATGGCGGCACACTGCATGTTCAGCAGCGACAACGATCTCAAGCTGATGGCCGCGCGCGGCATGACCGTGCTGAATTGCCCGCGCGTATTCGCGCGCGCGGGCGTCACCGCGGCGTTCAGTCGGTTCGCCGAGCACGGCGTGCGCACGGTGGTCGGTACCGATGGCTACAACATGGATCTGCTCGGCGAGCTCAATGCGGCGTCGCTGATCTCCAAGGTGACCTCGCAACGCGCCGATGTCGCGAACTCACCCGAGCTGATCGAGGCGAACACGGTGGTCGCCGCCGACGTCATCAAGCGGCCGGACCTCGGCCGGATCGTGCCCGGCGCCACCGCCGATCTCACCGTCGTCGATCTCACCCATCCACATCTTCAGCCGCTGTTCGATCCGCGCCGCGCGCTGATCGCGCTCGCCAACCGCGCCAACATCGACCAGGTCATGGTCGACGGCCGCGTGCTGGTCGATGCCGGCCGCTATCTCGGTGCGGATGAAGCCGCGATCACGGCGGCAGGCACGGCCGCGATCGGCAAGATCTGGGACTTGCCGGAGGCGCAGGCCGCGTTCAACGGCTAGTTATCGAATTCGGCGAGCGACTTGCGCATGGTCTCGACGAGATCGAGTGCAACCGGCGAGGGGCTGCGCTGCGCGGGAAATACGGCGGAGAATTCAAAGTCGATGCGCGGCAGGAAGCGGCGCACGACGACGCCGCGCGTGGAGAATTCCTGCGCGGTGAAGGGATCGCAGATCGCGACGCCAAGCCCCGACGACACCATGCCGCACATGATCTCGGACAGCGCGGTCTCCACCCGCAGCACACGGCGAACGTCGTGACGATGGAAGACCTGGTCCACGAGGTGACGGCTCGACGATCCCGCCGACAGTGAGATGAACGTCTCGCCCTCGAAATCGCGTGGCTCCAGAACTTCCTTTTCCGCAAGGCGATGACCTGTCGGCAGCACCGCGACGCGCGCGGGCGCCGGCAACTTCTGGCTCGGCAGGCCGGAATGCGCGATCGGCACTTCGGCAAACCCGACGTCGCACTGATTGTTCAGCACCCAGTCGACCACGATCGGCGAGATCACGCCGAAGAAGGCGAGGTTGAGATTGGGTCGCTCCTTCAGGAAGTGACCGGTGAGCCGCGGCAGATAGCCGTTCGACAGCGCCGGCAGTGCCGCGATCCGCAGCGAGCCAGTGCGGCGGCCGCGGATCTCCTCCGCGGCGGCGGTGATGCGTTCGAGGCCGACGAAGGAACGCTCCACTTCGGTATAGAGCGCCATCGCCGCTGCGGTTGGCACAAGGCCAGTGCCGCGCCGCTCGAACAGCTCCATTTTCAACAGCGCCTGGAGGTCGCGCAGCAACCGGCTGACCGCTGGTTGCGTGACGGTCATCAGCGCCGCGGCCTCGGTCACGCTGCCGGTCAGCATCGTCGCGCGGAAGGCCTCCACCTGCCGCGAATTGATCCGCGCCATCCAAAATTCCATTCATAACATTTCAGCATGCAGAGGGTGCCATTATTCATTGGACGATGGAAGCCAGGGTTTGCGATCTTTTTCATCAGAGCTGGAGGCAGCCCGCTTTTTCGGCAGATTGGAGGGGTTCAAACCTCCGGATCGGGCCCAAACCGCCGAGCGGGGGCCGGAGCCCTGATCGGAGAGGGTTTTGCGCGGAAGGAAATGCGGACGGCACTTCAGCCAGCGAGACTCGTCGGCACGTCACCTCATTCCGGCATTGGAGATCGGACCACATGAAGACTCTCAGCCTTCTGACAGCGGTTATCATCGCGACGCTCATCGCCGCCCCTGCTTCGGCCCAGCAAAAGACGCTCTACGTCGCCGGCTATGGCGGCTCGTTCGAGAAGACGATCCGCGACGAGGTGATTCCGACCTTCGAGAGGGAGAACGGCGTCAAGGTCGAATACGTCGCCGGCAACTCCACCGACACGCTGGCGAAGCTGCAGGCGCAGAAGGGCAACCAGCAGATCGACGTCGCCATCGTCGACGACGGCCCGATGTACCAAGCGATCCAGCTCGGCTTCTGCGGCAAGCTCGACGGCCTGCCGGCCGATCTCTACGACACCGCGCGCTTCAAGGACGATCGCGCGGTCGCGATCGGCATCGTCGCGACCGGTCTGATGTACAACACCAAGGTGTTCGTCGAGAAAGGCTGGGCGCCGCCGACCTCGTGGAATGATCTGAAGGACACGAAATACGCCAAGCAGCTGGTCATTCCGCCGATCAACAATACCTATGGCCTCGAAGCGTTGGTGATGCTGTCGAAGATGAATGGCGGCGGCGAGTCCAACGTCGATTCCGGCTTCAAGATCTTCAAGGAGCAGATCAATCCGAACGTGCTCGCCTATGAGCCGTCGCCTGGCAAGATGACTGAGCTGTTCCAGTCCGGCCAGGCGGTGATCGCGGTGTGGGGCACCGGCCGCGTGCAGAGCTTTGCCAATACCGGCTTTCCCGTCGACTTCGTCTATCCGAAGGAGGGCGCGGCGACGCTGTTGACCACGGCGTGTCCGATCTCGAAGCCCAATGCGTCGCCGCTGGCGTCCAGCTTCGTGAAGATGCTGCTCGATCCAAAAATCCAGCTCGTGATGCTGAAGGACTATGGCTACGGCCCGGTGCTAAAATCGCTGGTGGTGCCGCCGGAGCTTGGCAAGATGGCGCCGATCGGCGAGCGCGCGGCAAAGCTCTATAATCCGGACTGGACGGTCATCAACGAAAAGCGCGAGGAATGGACCAAGCGCTGGAATCGCGAGGTCGAGCGCTGATCTGATCATCTGCAGCGGAGACAGCGTATGGCCTATCTCGAGCTCGATCGGGTCGCCAAACAGTTCGGCGCGCAGACTGTGGTCGATGACTTCAGTCTCGCGGTGGGCAAGGGGGAGTTCATCTCCTTCCTTGGCCCGTCCGGCTGCGGCAAGACCACGACGTTGCAGATGATCGCGGGCTTCCTCGATCCCACGCGCGGCGCAATCCGCCTGGAGGACAAGGATCTCACCGCGATCCATCCGGCCAAGCGCGGGCTCGGCATCGTGTTCCAGAGCTACGCGTTGTTTCCGCACATGACTGCGGCGGAGAATGTCGCCTTCGGCCTCGAGATGCGCAATGTGCCGCGCGCTGACAGGGCCGAGCGTGTTCGCGCCGCGCTCGCGATGGTGGGCCTCGCCGGTTACGAGGACCGCCATCCGCGCCGCATGTCCGGCGGTCAGCAGCAGCGCGTGGCGCTGGCGCGTGCGCTGGTGATCAAGCCGAGCGTGCTGCTGCTCGACGAGCCGCTGTCCAATCTCGACGCAAAGCTGCGCGAGGAGATGCAGATCGAGCTGCGCCAGATCCAGCGCACCATCGGCACCACCACGATCCTGGTCACCCACGACCAGAACGAGGCGATGTCGCTGTCCGACCGCATCGTGGTGATGAGCCAGGGCCGCATCGAGCAGATCGGCACGCCGCAGGAGACCTATGAGAAGCCGGCCTCCGCCTTCGTCTCGCAGTTTTTGGGCAAGACCAACGATTTTGCCGGGACGATCGATCGGACTGCGACCCCGGTGCGGTTGGTGGCGGGCTCCTGGAGCGCGCCGGCGCCAGCGGGGCTTAGCGGCCCCGTCACCGTCAGCATTCGTCCTGAAAGAATCGGCTTTGGCGATGCGGGCCTCGGCGCAAAGATTCTCACGCGCATCTTTCAGGGCAATCACTGGCTCTTCCAGTGCGACAGCGAATGCGGCCCGGCGATCGTGATCCGTCAGAATGACGGTAAGCCGCAGCCGACTGAAGGCGAGGCCGTTCGCCTCACCTGGCGGCCCGAAGACATGAGCGTGCGTGCGAGGACCGGGGGATGAGCACTGTCGCCGAGGAGCGCAACGCGCGTGCGCCGTGGGCGCTGACGGCGCCTGCCTTGATGCTGTTCGTTGGCGTGCTGCTGATCCCGCTGGCGATGACCGTCATGCTGTCGTTCCACGATTGGGGCCAGTACAAGGGCATCGAACCGGTCTTCATCCTCAAGAACTGGCAGGAGATCGCGACCGATCCCTATTACGCTGAGATGTTCCGGCGGACGTTTCGCATCGCGATCCTGACCACGCTGCTCACGGCTTTGCTCGGCGCACCCGAGGCCTACATCCTCAATCGCATGAGCGGCCGCTGGAAGAGCTTTTTCCTGCTGGTCATTCTCGGGCCGCTCTTGATCTCCGTGGTGGCGCGCACGCTCGGCTGGGCGCTGCTGTTCGGCGGCAACAACGGCCTCGTCAACAAGCTGCTGATGTCGCTCGGCGTAATCCGCTCACCCATTCCCTTCATGTTCACCGAAACGGGCATGGTCGTTGCGCTTGCCCATGTGATGATGCCGTTCATGGTGCTGTCGGTGTGGGCGGCGCTGCAGCGGCTCGATCCGCAGATCGAGAATGCCGCGATGTCGCTCGGCGCGGGCCCGGTCACCATCATCCGCCGCATCATCATGCCGCAGATCATGCCGGGCGTGCTGTCGGGCGCGATCATCGTGTTCTCGCTCTCGGCCAGCGCCTTCGCGACACCGGCGATCATCGGCGGCCGCCGGCTCAAGGTCGCGGCGACGCTCGCCTATGACGAATTCCTCAATACGCTGAACTGGCCGCTTGGCGCCGCTGTGGCCACATTGCTGCTGGTGGCGCTGGTGCTGATCGTCGTCGGCAGCAACGCGCTGATCGAGCGCCGCTACGCGGAGGTGTTCCGATGAGACGGAATGGCCCGCTCGCACTGATCTTCCACGCCATCTTCGTCATCGTCATGGTGGCGCCGATCCTGGTGGTCTGCCTCGTCGCCTTCACGCCCGAGGGTTTTCTGTCGCTGCCGAGCAACGGCTTTTCGCTGCGCTGGTTCAGGGCGATCGCGAACTATCCCGAATTCATCCACGCCTTCTGGGTCAGCCTTGGGCTCGGTGCGCTGTCGTCGTTTGTCGCGCTTCTATTCGCGGTGCCCGCGGCACTGGCGATCGCGCGCTATCGCTTCCGCGGCCGCGATGCGCTCGCGGCGCTGTTCCTGTCGCCGCTGATGATCCCTCATGTCGTGCTCGGCATCGCCTTCCTGCGCTTCTTCACCTCGGCTGGCCTCGGCGGCAGTTTTGCCGCGCTGATCATCGCGCATGTCATCATCGTGTTTCCGTTCGCGCTGCGGCTGACGCTGGCGGCGGCGACCGGCATGGATCTTTCGGTCGAGATGGCCGCGGTCTCGCTCGGCGCGGGCGGCTGGACGCTATTTCGGCGCGTGACGCTGCCGCTGATCCTGCCCGGCGTCATCAGCGGCTGGGCGCTTGCCTTCATCCAGTCCTTCGACGATCTCACCATGACTGTCTTTCTCGCGGCACCCGGCACCGAGACGTTGCCGGTGCGCATGTTTCTTTATATCCAGGACAACATCGATCCGCTGGTGACGTCGGTCTCGGCCTGCGTGATCGCGATCACCATGACCGCCCTCATTCTGCTCGACCGTTTCTACGGGCTCGACCGTGTGCTCGCCGGCAAGGGCGATCCGGGACGATAGGAGAACCCATGTCCAGGGACTATGACGTCGCCGTCGTCGGCGGCGGATTGCTCGGCTCCGCAATTGCCTGGGGCCTCGGCCGGCTCGGCAAGAGCGTCGCCGTGCTCGACGAAGGCGACATCACCAAGCGGGCCTCCCGCGCGAATTTTGCGCTGGTCTGGGTCCAGAGCAAAGGCTTGGGCATGCCGGCCTATACGGTCTGGACCGTGCAGGCGTCGCAGGCGTGGGGCGGGCTTGCGTCCGAGTTGAAGCAACAAACCGGCCTCGATGTTTCGCTCCAACAAAATGGCGGCTTCCATCTCACGCTCGGCGATGACGAATTCGGCCAGCGCGCCGAGCTGGTCAGGCGCATGCACAACCAGACCGGTGCGGCCGACTACAAGATGGAGATGCTGTCCGCGTCCGAAGTGAAGAAAGCGCTGCCGCTGATCGGCCCCGAAGTCTCCGGCGGCAGCTATTGTCCGCTCGATGGCCACGTCAATTCGCTGCGCACCTTCCGCGCCTTCCACACCGGCTTCAAGGCATTCGGCATCGACTATTTCCCGGAGCAGCCGGTTTCGGCGATCAGCAAGAGTGGCGGCGAATTCCGCCTGACCACGCCGAAGGGCGAACTGCGCGCCGCCAAAATCGTGCTCGCGGCCGGCAATGCCAACCAGACGCTCGCGCCAATGGTCGGTCTTTACGCGCCGATGGGGCCGACCCGCGGCCAGATCGTGGTCACCGAGCGCACCATGCCGTTCCTGCCGCATCCGCTGACCACGATCCGCCAGACCGACGAGGGCACGGTGATGATCGGCGACAGCAAGGAGGATGAGCTCGACGACCGCGCGCTGAAACATCCGATCAGCGCGGTGATGACCGATCGCGCGCAGCGGATGTTTCCACATCTCGCGCGGCTCAACATTGTCAGGAGCTGGGCCGGCATCCGCGTCATGCCGCAGGACGGCTTTCCGATCTACGACCAGTCCGAGACCTATCCCGGCGCCTTCGTCGCCTGCTGCCATTCCGGCGTGACGCTGGCCTCCAACCACGCCTTCGAGATCGCACGCATGGTCGCGCAAGGCGCGCTCGAGCCGGAGCTGGTCGGCGCGTTCTCGGCCAGCCGCTTTGGCGGCGCGGGCGCGGCGAACAGCAGCGGCTACTAGAGATACTGAAGGAGCCAAGAGGCATCCCATGTTTAGACGATCCGAACAGGACAACCGACCGCAGGTCCAAATCTTCGTCGACGGCGTTGCCGTCGCGGCACGCGTGGGCGACACCGTCTCCGCCGCGCTATTGGCTTCCGGTCGGGACGTGCGACGTTCCACGGCAGTGAGCGGCGCGCCGCGGTTGCCCTATTGCATGATGGGCGTGTGCTTCGACTGCCTCGTCACCATCGATGGCGTCGGCAACAGACAAGGCTGCCTCGTGCCCGTCGCCGAGGGCATGCAGATCGAGATTCAGAAGGGCAAGCGGGAGATCGGAAGATGACTGTGGCTCCCAAGCGCGAAGCCTACGATGTCGTGGTGATCGGCGCCGGGCCTGCGGGCCTCGCGGCCGCCGCGACCTCCGCCGAAGCAGGTCTCACGACGCTGCTGCTCGACGAGAACATCGGTCCCGGTGGCCAGGTGTTTCGCGCCATCTCGTCCACGCCGGTGACCGAGCGCAGCCAGCTTGGTGCCGACTATTGGGCCGGTGCCGATCTCGTGCAGTCGCTCCGCGCGAGCAGTGCTGAGGTCATCCATCGTGCCACGGTCTGGAGCCTCGACCGCAACCTCGATATCGCCGTCTCGATCGGTGGCGCGTCCGCCTTCGTCAGGGCGAAGCGCGTGATCCTTGCCACCGGTGCGCTGGAGCGGCCGTTTCCGATTCCAGGCTGGACATTGCCGGGCGTGATGACCGCGGGCGCGGCGCAGACCATGCTGAAATCGTCGGCGCTGGTGCCTGATGGCCGCACCGTGATCGCGGGGCAGGGGCCGCTGCTCTGGCTGCTCGCCGCGCAGATTTTGCGCCTCGGCGGCCGCATCGACCGCATCCTCGACACCACCGAGCGCGGCAATTACTTGGCCGCGCTGCCGCACGCCTTCGCCTTCCTGACCTCGCCCTATTTCACCAAGGGCCTGTCGATGATGCGCGAAGTGAAGGCGAAGGTGCGGGTCGTCTCTGGGGTCACCGAGCTTGCCGCGACCGGCGATGGTCAGCTCACGAGCGTCAGCTATGTCGCGGGCGGCAAGCGCGAGACCATCCCTGCGGATCTCCTGCTGTTGCATCAGGGCGTCGTGCCCAATGTCAACCTTGCGATGTCCGCAGACGTTGAGCATCGCTGGGACGATTTGCAGTTGTGCTGGTCGCCAGTCCTCGATGCCAGCGGCAATTCGTCCGTTCCCGGCATCGCGATCGCCGGCGACGGCGCCGGCATTGGCGGCGCGAATGCCGCCGTGGTCCGCGGTCGCATCGCGGCGCGCGCGGCGGTGGAAGCACTGGCGGCCGCCGCCGCTGCGAAGCTTCCCGCGATGGCGACGCTCCGCGCCGATCTCGCCAAGGCCGAGCGCGGCCGCGTCTTCCTCGACACGCTGTTCCGCCCGTCGCCGCAGTTCCGCATTCCCTCCGGCGACACCATCGTCTGCCGCTGCGAGGAGGTCACCGCAAAGGACGTTCTCGATTCCGTTGCGATCGGCGCGACCGGGCCCAATCAGCTCAAGGCCTATCGCCGCACCGGCATGGGCCCGTGCCAGGGCCGGCTCTGCGGCCTTACCGTGACCGAGCTGATGGCGCAGGCGCGCGGCAAGACTCCACAGGAGATCGGCTATTACCGGCTGCGCGCGCCGGTGAAGCCGATCACGCTCGCCGAGCTTGCCGCCGTTCCGAAGAGCGAGGCCGATATCAAGGCCGTGGTGCGCGGATGACCCAGACCGTGGATGCGATCGTCGTCGGCGGCGGCATCCACGGATGCTCGACCGCGCTGCATCTGTGCCTTGCCGGCCTGAAGCCGGTGCTGATCGAGAAGGACTATGCCGGCCGCCACGCGTCCGGCGTCAATGCCGGCGGCGTGCGCCAGCTCGCGCGGCATATTCCCGAAATCCCGCTCTCGATCCGCTCGATGGGAATCTGGGAGAAGATCAAGGATCTCCTCGACGACGATTGCAGCTTTGAAAGCCACGGTCAGGTGCTGGTCGCGGAAAACGAGGAGGAACTCGCGGTCTGCCGCGCGCGCGTCGCCGAGCTCAACGCGCTCGGCTTCACCCATGAAGAGCTGATCGACGCGACTGAACTGCGGAGGCTCGTGCCTGCGGTCGCCGAAACCTGTCCCGGCGGCGTGGTCTCGCGCCGTGATGGCGCGGCCAATCCGGCGCAGACGACGACGGCGTTCCGGCGCAAGGCCCAGCAGCTTGGCGCGACCGTGCGCGAGGGCGTAGCCGCTAGCAACATCCGCTACAGCGACGGTCTCTGGTACGTCGCTGTCGGCGCTGAAACCTTTGCCGCGCCGGTGCTCGTCAACGCCGCCGGTGCCTGGGCCGGCAAGATCGCAGCCGCACTCGGCGAACCCGTGCCGGTCGAGACCGTGGCGCCGATGCTGATGATCACCTCGCGCGTGCCGCACTTCATCGACCCCGTCGTGATCCTCCGCGGGCGAAAGCTCTCCTTCAAGCAATTCACCAATGGCACCGTGCTGATCGGTGGCGGTCATCTGGCGACGCCGTACCAGGACCGCAACGAGACGGTGCTGGACTGGAAGAGCCTCGCGACCAGCGCGCGTACCGTGTTCGAGCTGTTTCCAGTGATGCGCAGCGCCACCATCGTGCGCGCCTGGGCCGGCATCGAGGCAAAGATGAAGGACGACATTCCCGTGTTCGGGCCGAGCAGCCGCCACAAGGGTCTCTATCACCAGTTCGGCTTCTCACTGCACGGTTTTCAGCTCGGCCCCGGCGCCGGTGCCGTGATGGCGGAGCTGATCGTCAACGGCGGCACCCAGACCCGAATCAGTGAACTCGGCATCGATCGCTTTCATCCCTCCACGCTCTAAGAGGACCAACCGCGACTTGATCTCGCCCCTTTGCGGGATTAGTAAGACAGTCTCTCAACAGGGATATTCGCAGCCATGGATTTTACCCCGACCGCAACGCCGATCCGCTTTGCTCACGGGGAATTCCATGCCTGCTTCAATTATCCTGTCGCGCCTGTCACAGTCCACGCCTGACGGCCGTTCTCTCCTCTCCAACATCGATCTGACCTTCGGCGCCGAACGAGCCGGCCTCGTCGGCCGCAATGGCGTCGGCAAGACAACTCTGCTCGGCGCGATCACGGGCGAGCACGTTCCGCAGTCGGGGCGTGTGATCGTCAACGGAACGGTCGGGCTTCTGCGTCAGGACGCCCAGCTCCGTGCCGGTGCGACGGTCGTCGACCTCTTCGGCGCGCGCGATGCCTTGGACCTGCTTCGCCGTGCCGAGTGCGGCGATGCCTCGACCGAAGATGTTGCCGATGTCGACTGGACTCTCGAGACCCGGCTCGCATCCGCCCTAGCCCGCGTTGGGTTCGATATCGCGCCCGGCACGGAATTGGACCGCTTGTCGGGCGGGCAGGTCACGCGCGTTCGTCTCGCCGCGCTGCTGTTTGCCGAGCCGGACTTCCTGCTGCTGGACGAGCCCACCAACAATCTCGATCGGGACGGACGCCGTGCCGTGATCGATCTGCTGGCCGCCTGGCGCGGTGGCGCGATTGTCGTCAGCCATGACCGGGCCCTGCTCGAGACGATGGATGCCATCGTCGAGCTGACCTCGCTCGGAGCGACGCGCTATGGCGGCAACTGGAGCAGCTTTCGCGCGCAGAAGTCCGTCGAGCTCGCGGCCGTCAGGCACGACCTCGCGCATGCCGAGAAGCACCTGTCCGAGATCGACGGCAAGGCGCAGGAGGCCATCGAACGCAAGGCGCGCAAGGACAGCGGCGGCAAGAAGAAGCGCGCCAAAGGCGATATGCCGCGCATCCTGGCGGGCGCGCGCAGGGATCGCAGCGAAGACAGCGGCGGCAAGACTGCGCAGATCACTGAGCGGCGGTGCGCGGAGGCGCTTGAAGCGGTCGACACCGCGCGGCGGCGCATCGAGATCCTTCAGCCGCTGTCCGTGAAACTGCCCTCGACCCAGCTGCCGGCGGGGCGGGAGGTGGTTTGGCTCGATCGCGTCAGTGCCTTCTACCAGCCGGAGCAACCGGTCCTGCGCGATCTCTCGCTCACCATCGTCGGTCCGGAGCGCGTCGCGCTTGTCGGGCCCAACGGCTCCGGCAAGACGACGCTACTGAGACTGATCGCAGGAGAACTGCGCCCTGTCTCTGGCAACGTGCGGGTCAGGCCGGACTTCGCGCTGTTTGACCAGAATGTCAGCCTGCTCGATCCCTCGATATCGATCTTCGACAATTTCGGGCGCATCAATCCGAAGGCGGGTGCAAACGAATGTTATGCCGCGCTGGCGCGCTTCATGTTCCGCGCCAGTGCGGCCTTGCAGATCGTCGGCAGCCTGAGCGGCGGGCAGCTGTTTCGTGCGGGGCTCGCCTGCGTACTTGGCGGATCGACGCCGCCGTCGCTGCTGATCCTGGATGAGCCGACCAATCATCTGGATCTCGAGTCGATCGAAGCCGTGGAAGCTGGCCTGAGGGCCTACGACGGCGCACTGCTCGTCGTCAGCCATGACGAGGCGTTCCTGCAGGCCATCGGGGTCACGCGCCGGGTCGATCTCGCCGCCTCAGGGTGATTGTTCGACCTGGCAGAACAATGATACCGGCCGCCGACTGATTATCTTTCGCCGGATAAGGGGCAAATCCTCTCGTGTCAGCCGCAAGCAGCGGCCGGGAACCACGGAGAAGGCAAATGTCCAACGCAAGCAAGAAGGTCGCAATCGTCACCGGTAGCTCGCGCGGCATTGGCGCGGCGATTGCCGAGCGGCTCGCCGGCGACGGCTTTGCAGTCGTGATCAACTATGCCGGCAGTGCAGCTGAAGCAGAGGCGGTGGCCGGCAAGATCGCGCAGGCCGGCGGCCGGGCCATCACCGCGCAGGCCGACGTCAGCGACGCAGCCGCCGTGACGCACATGTTCGACGCGGCGGAGAGCGCGTTCGGCGGCGTCGATGTGCTCGTCAACAATGCCGGTGTCATGCGGCTGGCGGCGATTGCCGATGCCGACGATGCCGCCTTCGACAGCCAGATCGCGATCAACCTGAAAGGCACATTCAACACGCTGCGCGAGGCGGCGCGTCGGCTGCGCCATGGCGGCCGCATCGTCAATCTGTCGTCGAGCCAGGCCGGTCTCTTGTCGCCGACCTACGGCATCTATGCCGCGACCAAGGCGGCGGTCGAGGCTCTGACCCATGTGCTGGCCAAGGAGCTGCGCGGCCGCAATCTTACTGTGAATGCCGTGGCACCCGGGCCGACCGCAACGAAGCTGTTTCTGGATGGCAAGACGCCGGAGGTGATCGATCACCTCGCCAAGCTCCCGCCCTTGGAGCGGCTCGGTCAGCCCACGGACGTCGCTGCCGCGGTCTCGTTCCTCGCTGGCCCCGATGGTGGCTGGATCAACGGGCAGGTGCTGCGCGCCAATGGCGGGATCATCTGATCCCGGCTCGCGGATCGTGCTGGCAATCTTTCAAAAACCCGACGCTCTGCCCCCAGCGCGTCGGGTGGAATGAATGAGTATCAATCGGTGATCCCAACACCGCTGTTGTGACGCGTGCCTCACCAATTGACCACTCCGGGAAACTACCGCATCGGAACCGAGTTGCGCCTGCCTGCGCGTCGCAGCGCCTAGGCGCTGCCGCCAGGCTCCAACGCTTCGCCCATCTCCAGCGGATGCGCCATCGTCTCGTGTAGCGCCTCTCGATCCAGCTCGCCCTCGGAGATGCTGATGACGACGCAGGCGACGCCATTGCCGATCAGGTTGGTCAGCGCGCGGCACTCGCTCATGAATTTGTCGATGCCGACCAAAATCGCGATCGACTGGATCGGTATATCAGGCACGATCGAGAGCGTCGCGGCGAGCGTGATGAAGCCGGCACCCGTCACGCCGGATGCGCCCTTCGAGGTGATCATGGCGATGCCCAGAATGCCGAGCTCCTGCCAGATGGTCAGATGCGTGTTGGTCGCCTGCGCCAGGAACAGCGTCGCCAGCGTCATGTAGATGTTGGTGCCGTCGAGGTTGAAGCTGTAACCGGTCGGGATCACGAGGCCGACCACCGAGCGCGAGGCGCCGAGATGCTCCATCTTCTGGATCATCTGCGGCAGCACCGTCTCCGAGGACGAGGTGCCGAGCACGATCAGTAGCTCGTCCTTGATGTAGGCGATGAAGCGGATGATCGAGAATCCGGCAAGCCGCGCGATCGAACCGAGCACGATGAGCACGAACAGGATGCTGGTGAGGTAGAACGTGCCGATCAGGGCGGCGAGGTTGAGCAGCGAGCCGAGGCCGTAGGCGCCGACGGTGAACGCCATCGCGCCGAAGGCGCCGATCGGCGCCACGCGCACGATGATGCGGATGATGCCGAAGAACATCTTTGCGGCTTTGTCGATCGCCTCCGCGATCGGCTCGCCGGCCTTGCCGAGGAAGGCGATCGCGAAGCCCGAGAGGATCGAGACCAGCAGCACCTGCAAGAGGTCGCCGCGCGCGATCGCGCCCACATAGCTGTCGGGGATGATGGCCATCAGATGGGCGACGATGCCATCTTCGTGGGCCTTGGTCACGTAGGTTGCCACTGATTTCGGATCGATGGTGGCGGGATCGATGTTGAAGCCGCGCCCGGGCTGGAGAATCTCGCCGACCAGCAGGCCGATGGCGAGCGCGACTGTCGAGACCGTCTCGAAGTAAATCAGCGACTTCAGTCCGACCCGGCCGACGCGCTTGAGGTCGCCCATCGAGGAGATGCCGTGCACCACGGTGCAGAAGATCACCGGCGCGATCATCATCTTGATCAGCGCGATGAAGCCGTCTCCGAGCGGCTTCAGCGCCTTGCCCAGGTCCGGATAGAAATAGCCGATCAGCACGCCGAGCACGATCGCGATCAGCACCTGGATGTAGAGGATCTTGTACCAGGGCTGGTGCCGGCGGTGAACGGCTGGCTGGATCGCAATCTGTGTCATAGGATAAGCCCCGGAACGCATTGATCTTGCATGATTTACATCATGTGATGTTCGCCGCATAAGCAACAATCACATTTTTGTCGGATCGCACGAAGATCAATCGCTGCACCGCAATTGGGGGGGAACATGTCGAACGCAACGAGCTCGAACGAGCAGGCGCATAGCTATTTTCCGCGTTGGAAGCTGAAGACCTCCGGCGTGATCATGCCGGAGGAGCGGCTGTCATGGGGCCAGACCATTGTCTCCGGTCTCCAGCATTGCGTTGCAATGTCGGGGTCGACGATCATCGCGCCGTTGCTGATGGGGTTCGATCCCAATGTTGCGGTCCTGTTCTCCGGCATCGGCACGCTGATCTTCTTCGTCATCGTCGCCGGGCGCGTGCCGAGCTATCTCGGCTCGAGCTTCGCGTTCATCGCCGTCGTCCTCGCCGCCACCGGCTATGCCGGGCATGGGCCGAATCCGAACCTGTCGGTTGCGCTCGGCGGCATCGTCGCGGCTGGTGTGCTGTACGGTGTGATCGCGCTGGTCGTGATGTGGGCGGGAATCGGCTGGGTCGAGCGCCTGATGCCGCCGGCCGTCACCGGCGCCGTGGTCGCCGCGATCGGCCTCAACCTCGCGCCCGTGGCCGTCAAGGCGGTAAGCGCGAACGCGTTCGAGACCTGGATCGGGCTCGCGACCGTTCTGGTCATCGGCGTGGTCGCCGTGGCCGCGCCGGGCCTGTGGCGCCGTCTGCCGATCATCCTTGGCGCGATCGGCGGATATCTTTTGTATCTGTTGTTCGCGAACGGCCTGGGCTTCGGCAAACCGATCGACTTCACGCAGCTCTCGGCCGCGCCGTGGTTCGGCCTGCCGAACTTCACGACGCCGACCTTCCACGCCGATGCGATCTTCCTGATTGCGCCGGTTGCGGTCATCCTCGTCGCCGAGAACCTCGGTCACATCAAGGCCGTCGGCGCCATGACGGGCCGGAGCCTCGATGGCTATCTCGGCCGCGCGCTGTTCGCCGACAGCCTCGCGACCATCGTGGCCGCTTGCGGCGGCGGCACCGGGGTGACCACCTATGCCGAGAACATCGGCGTCATGGCGGCGACGAAGGTCTATTCGACCTTGCTGTTTGCCTTCGCCGCGAGCGTCTCGGTCCTGCTCGGCTTCTCGCCGAAATTCGGCGCGCTGATCCTGTCGATCCCCGGTCCCGTCATTGGCGGCCTTTCGATCGTGCTGTTCGGATTGATCGCGGCAATGGCGGGCCGAATCTGGGTCGAGAACAAGGTCGATTTCGCCAACCCTGCGAACCTGATCACCGTCGCCGTGGCGCTGACCGCAGGCGCCGGCGATCTCACACTGAAATTCGGTGCATTCACGATCGGCGGAATCGGCACCGCCACCTTCGGCGCGATCATTCTCTATCAGATCCTGACCTCTCCGATCGCGCGCCGCGCGGAATGAATCCCAGGGATGCACTGGCGGATGGAACAAAACTCTGGTTCCGTCCATGATGAGGCACACCGGAGACAACTCATGCCACAGACCGATCTCTCAACCACCTTTCCCTCTCGCCTCCTCGGCCGATATGCGCTGGTGACCGGTGCGTCCCAGGGCATCGGCCGCGCCGTTGCTGTCAGGCTCGCCCAGGAAGGCGCGACCGTGGCCATCAACTATCTCGATCATCCCGGGAAGGCCGAGGAGACGCTGGCGCTGGCAAGGACGGGATCGGGCGATCGCGGCCACGGCAAGCTCGACCATGTCATCGTCAAGGCCGATGTCAGCAGCGAGCATGAGGTCGGTGCGATGTTCGAGACGGTGCTGGCGCGCTGGAAGCGCCTCGACTGTCTCGTCAACAATGCCGGTTTCCAGCGGGAATCGCCGAGCGAGGCGCTCGACATCGAAACCTACCGCCGCATCATCGACGTCAATCTCAACGGTGCCGTGCTCTGCGCGCAGAAGGCGCTCGCGCATTTCGTCGCGCGTGGCGGAGGCGGCAGCATCATCAACTGCTCCAGCGTCCACCAGATCATTCCAAAACCCGGCTATCTCGCTTATTCGATCAGCAAGGGCGGCATGGCCAACCTGACGCGCACGCTGGCGCTGGAATTTGCTGGCCGCGGCATCCGCGTCAATGCGGTCGGGCCCGGCGCCATCGACACGCCGATCAATGCGGCCTGGACCGGCGACGCCGACAAGCGCGGCGACGTCACCAGCCACATCCCGCTCGGTCGCGTCGGCACGCCGGAAGAGATCGCGGCCGTGTTCGCGTTCCTCGCCTCGGATGATGCCAGCTACATCACCGGGCAGACGATCTATGCCTGCGGAGGCCTGACACTGTTCCCTGAGTTCAGGGAGAACTGGGCGAGCTAGGCGTGCGCTGACAATCTCCGCTGAAGATCAACGGGTAGTCGGCTGTTCGAAGCCGGCAATCAGCTTCACCAGTTCACTCTGGCGTGCGGTTCCGGTCTTGCGGAAGATATTGTGAAGGTGGGTTTTCACAGTCGCCTGCGACAATCCCAGTCGATCGGCCAGAGCCTGCACACCGCTAACCTTCATGATGGCGTCGAGCACGCGGATTTCGCTCGCCGTGAGGCTGTACAGCTTTCCCAGCGCTTCCAGCGGCGGCGGGCTGGACGGCGACGTCCGGCGAACGAACACCGCCGCAACCGCCGAATGCACCGCGCCGGCCCGTTGGCGGTCGCCTGCCGTCAGAGGCAAAACATGCGCGAACCAGCGGCGTGCTGGTGAATCCGAAAGCGGTATCGCCGCGCCTTGGCCGCCAGCCATCAGGTCGCCGCTCTCGGCTGCCGCCACGAGGTCGCGGAGCATGCGCTGCGCGTCGGGCGCGACGGCCGTCAACGCTCCGCGCCGCTCGTACAGCAGCGCGCCCTCGTCGAGCATGGCACGCGCCAGCCCGTTCACGAAGACGATCCGGCCGTTCAGCCCCAACAGGAAGATGGCGGCTTCGACATTGTCGAGAGTTTCGGTGAGGACCGCCTGTGCAGTCTTGCGTTGATCGAACAAGCGGCCGATCGCAACCGCGCGCTGAAAATGCGGCACGATCAGCGCCGCCCGCTGTCTCGCCGCGTCATCGACGATCCCGTGCGTGTTATCCCTGCGGATGTTGAGCACCGAGGAACTCGTCGTCCCCTTTTCCAGGTTGACGCAGATGACGTCGGCGATCCCCTGCGGCTCGACCCATTCCCTGTGGAAGCGTGTATCGAGAAGCTCAGGTTCGGGAACGATGTCGGTCGGCGTATAGATCAATCCGGATTCGATGAAGGTTGCCGCCGGGAATACCGGGTTCATCGGCATGTATTTCTCGAAATATAGCCGCGTGTAATGTGGGTCGTCGTTGAACAAATGCAGTGCGGCCGAACTTTCGCTGGCGACATCGTGCCAATACAGTACGGCCGAAGAGCCGCCGACGAAATTGCAGGAGCGCTCCAGCGCCCGCATCCACAAGGTCGGATCAAGTGCCGCGTCGTAAATTTCGCCGATCAGCTCTGAGAGCATTGAGGCCTCAGACGTCACGGCCAACCCAAATCGTATCGAGCATGCATTTCCGGGTATTCTCGGCATTCGCGCCTGACTACTGCAGCATAACATACGGCCGCAATTTGATCTGCGCGAACATCGCAAATTGTTTTCGAAGTTCAAAGCGCGAGATCGTGAAGATCGGTTTGTTTGCTGATGCCTTCCTGCCGCTTCCTTGGGCATTGTGACAGATGTTTCCTATCGCGACGCATTCCGATGCCATTCAGCAACAGTCTGCAAAAAGCAAGATCCCCAGCGGCAGGTTCACTGCCGACTTCAACCGAATGGTTGATGTCGGGCCCGTCGCCTTGGCCCACAGTCGCGCGGTCGGGCCCGGCCAACCGCCTTGGAGTTGAGATTCGCAAATGCCCCGTGTGATCACTGAAGCAATGTTTCGTCTGATCAGATCCGCTGGTGGCGCGGCCGCGCTCGCCATCTCGGTCTTAGACCCGAGAGCCCTCTTTCACTATGGCCTTGTCAGATCTGCCGCGAGTGCCGCTCAATTTTTGAGCATTTCTGTCCGCTCGATTGCCGCAATAGCGTTTGTCGCGGCATCTGTGACTTTAGCCGGTCCAGCCTCGGCCCAACAGAATTGCGGCAGCGGGGTCGCCGTAGGTCCTCGCGATCTTGCGTGTGGTAACGCGGTCGCAAACGGCAGCGCCAGCCTGGGCGCGACAGCGATTGGCTCTGTGGCTACCGCCGCAGCCGGAGGCACTTCGGTGGGAGCTGGCGCCGGCTTCGGGAGCGGGGTAGGCGCAACGAGCATCGGCGCAAACGCCAACAGCAGCTTGTTCGGAGCCGGCCAATACAGCACTGCAATCGGCTCCGGCGTCATAACGGCAGGTGTAAACTACTCGGCCATTTCCACAGGAAACTTTGGTGTCGCGATCGGAGGTGGCGGCGACGGAACGACCGGCCTGGGTGCACAGTCTTCCGGCGACAGATCGATAGCGATCGGCATTAACAGTGCGTCGGCGGGAGCGTCCTCGATGGCCCTTGGGAGCGGCGCCAGCGCCGGCGCCGCAAATGCTGTCGCCATGGGCAACACGACCACCGCAACCGGCGGCAATTCCTTCGCAGCCGGCAACAACTCCCATGCCACCGGGGCGAGTGCCGTCGCGATCGGCGATGGCGCGAATGCCGGCACCGGCGCGAATGCGATTGCCATCGGCACCGGCGCGGTCGCGACCGGATCGATCGCGATCGGCGCAAATTCGGCGGCCGCGCTCGGCAACACCGCCGTCGGCGATGGGGCGAAGGCAAGTGCCGCCGCGGGCAGTTCCGCATTCGGCAATGGTGCGGTCGCCTCGGCATCCAATGCCACCGCGATCGGGACTGGCGCCACCACAGGCTTTGCGAACTCCACCGCCATCGGATCCGGCGCAACGGCCACCGCCGCCAACCAGGTCGCGATCGGCACCGCAGGCAACACCTATCGCATGGCCGGCGTGACGTCCGCGGCGAGCCTTGCAGCGCAGAGCGGTCCGGTGTCCTTCGTCACCACCGACGCAGCAGGTAATCTCGCGACATCGAGCTTCAACCCGGCGAGCATCACCTCGCTCCAGTCGCAGGTGACCTCGTTGCAGTCGCAGGTGATGGATAACCGGCTCGAGGCGCGCAGCGGTACCGCCGTCGCTCTCGCGGCCGGTTCGATGCCGGCGCTGCAGCCGGGCCGCAAATTCGCGCTCTCCGCCGGCTACGGCAATTTCGAGGGCGCCAATGCGTTTGCGCTCGGCGCCACCGCGCTGCTTTATGACGGCAAGAGCTATGCGGTCATTGCCAATGCCGGCGGCGGCATTGGGCTCGAGCGCAATGTTGCGGGCGGGCGCGGTGCGGTCTCGATCCAGTGGTAGGAAGAACGCGTTCGTCATGACGCTGCGTTGGCTGAGTGCGGGACTTGGGGCAGGACTTGGGCTTGTGATTCTCGCGCTGCTGATCCTGGGGGTGGTGACGACATCATCCGCGCAGCAGACGCCGCCGCAGCCGCATCAGGCGTCGCCACAACAGCAACCGGCGCCCAAGCCCGCCAACATCGACCGCAACGGCGTGCTGATGCTGATCCGCTCGACGCTGCTGGCGCTCGACCAAGCCAACAAGACCGGGAACTACACCGTGCTGCGCGACCTCGGCGCTCCCGGCTTCCAGATCAACACCGCAGCCAGGCTTGCGGAAATCTTTGCCAAGCAGCGCGGCGACAAGCTCGATCTCTCCGGCGTTGCCGTCATCGATCCGCAATTGTCGTTGTTGCCGCAGATCGAGCCGAACGGATTGTTGCACATGGCAGGATTTTTCCCGTCTGTGCCGTCTCAGGTGAATTTCGAACTGCTGTTCGCGCCGGTCGAAGGACAATGGCGCGTGTTCGGCGTGTCGCTGTCAGTCGGACAGTCCGCGCCGGTCGCACCTGCCGCGCCTGAAGCCGCGCCCGGCAAGGCCGTGGTCTCGCAAAAGCAGGCTTCGCCACCAAAGCCGAGTGTCCCTTCGAAATAATCACCGGCCGTTGCGATGTCGCGCAATGCTGCTCAACGAAACGACAAATCGATCACAACGTAAGCCATCCGCAACTGCACACCGCCGCTTCGCGCACGGAGCCTTGCATCATTCATACGGTTGAAGTTTCGCAGCCGGCATGTTCATTGTTATAGTGTGTGATTGAAGGCGCCAATGCCCCGCAGCGCTCGCCAAGCTCTACAAGCTCATGACGAGCGAAATCCGCCTGATCGACGCCGTCATCAAGGTGAGCGGGGTGGAGCGCGGGTGATCTGGCAAAATGCCGCGCCGCAGACTACATCTGCGCCATGACAAACCCTGCGCTTCAAGATTTCGTCGGCCGGCACGAACGTCTGTTCGTGCTGACCGGTGCGGGCTGCAGCACCAATTCGGGCATTCCCGACTATCGCGACAGCCACGGCAATTGGAAGCGGACCCAGCCGGTCAATTTCCAGGCCTTCATGTCGGAAGAGCATACGCGCCAGCGCTATTGGGCGCGCAGCTTGATCGGATGGCGGCGGTTCGGCCAGGCCCGGCCGAACGATGCGCATCATGCGCTCGCCCAGCTCGAGGCGAGCGGGCGGTGCGAGATGCTGCTGACCCAGAATGTCGACCGGCTGCATCAATCCGCCGGCCACCGGCAAGTGATCGATTTGCACGGACGGCTCGACCTGGTTCACTGCATGGGCTGCGGCCGCAAGACGCCGCGCAACGAATTCCAGGCTGCGCTCGGCCGCGCCAACGCGGAATGGTTGACGCTCGACGCCGCCGATGCGCCTGATGGCGACGCCGATCTGGAGCATGCAGAATTCTCGTCGTTCAACGTGCCTCCTTGCGAGGCCTGCGGCGGCATCCTCAAGCCCGACGTCGTGTTCTTCGGCGAGAACGTTCCGCGTGACGTGGTCGCGACCGCGCAGGACCATCTGGCGCAGGCTGATGCGATGCTGATCGTCGGCTCATCGCTGATGGTTTATTCCGGCTTCCGCTTCGTAAGGGCTGCGGCGGATCGGCAGATCCCGATCGCGGCGGTCAATCTCGGACGCACCCGCGCCGACGATCTCCTCACGCTCAAGGTCGAGGAGCGCTGCGAGGCGGCGCTTGCATTCCTGCTCTGATCACGCGAGCGGCGAACATGCCTTGCTTATCGCATAGGTGCCAAGCAGAATGGCTTGGCGCAGCATTGCCATCACGACCGATGGCATGGGAATTGCTGCATTTTCGCCCTGAGTTTTGACGATCAGCACGGAGAATTTGGAATGCTTGAGGGAGCCGAAGTGCGGCTTGCCGTCGATATCGGTGGCACGTTCACCGACATCGTGCTGGACGTGGGCGAGGTGCGCAAAACCCGCAAAGTGCTGACGACGCCGCAACGGCCGGAGCAGGCAGTGCTGGATGGGATGCGCCTCATTCTCACCGATGCGCGCGCGCATACCAGCGACATCGATGTCTTCATTCACGGCACGACGCTGGCGACCAACGCCATCATCGAGCGACGCGGCGCCAGGACTGCATTGATTGCGACCGACGGCTTTCGCGATGTGCTCGATATCGGCACCGAAAGCCGCTACGACCAGTACGATCTCGGCATCGACAAGCCGAAGCCGCTGGCGCCGCGCAGCCTGCGCTTCACCGTGCCTGAGCGCATTGACGCGCATGGCGCGGTTCGCCTCCCGCTCGATGAAGCAGCCGTGCGCGCGCTCGCGCCGAAATTGCGTGAGCTGAAGGTCGAGAGCGTCGCGATCGCCTTCCTGCACTCTTACGCCAATCCCGAGCACGAACGCCGGGCAGCCGCGATCATCAGTGAAGAGATGCCCGGCATTTCGGTAACGGTGTCATCGGCCGTGTGTCCGGAGATTCGCGAATACGAGCGCACGTCCACCGCGGTTGCGAATGCCTATGTGCAGCCGCTGATCGACGGCTATCTCGCCCGCATGGCCGACGCCTTGCAGGTCGAGCAGTTCCGTGGCGCCATCTATCTCGTCACCTCCGGCGGAGGCGTTACCTCGATCGAAACGGCGCGGCGCTTTCCGGTGCGCCTCGTCGAATCCGGCCCTGCCGGCGGCGCCATTTTCGCGGCGCAGATCGCAGCGCGGCTCGGCGAGAGCAAAGTGCTTTCCTTCGACATGGGCGGCACCACTGCAAAGATATGCCTGATCGAGAAATATCAGCCCGAGACCTCGCGCGTGTTCGAGGTCGATCGCGCGGCGCGCTTCCTCAAAGGCTCGGGCCTGCCGGTGCGCATTCCCGTGATCGAGATGGTCGAGATCGGCGCCGGCGGCGGCTCGATCGCGCATGTCGATGCCATGAAGCGTGTCACCGTCGGCCCCGAAAGTGCATCATCGGATCCGGGCCCTGCCTGCTATGGCCGCGGCGGCCAGCGCCCGGCCGTGACGGATGCCGACGTTGCGCTCGGCATGATCGATCCCGACGCTTTTGCCGGCGGCACGATCAAGCTTGATCCGGGGCTTTCGAAGCAGGCACTGCTACGCAGCGTCGGTGAGCCGCTGGGCCTGTCGGCGGAAACCGCGGCCTATGCCGTGCACGAAGTCGTCTGCGAGAACATGGCCAGTGCGGCCCGCGTGCACGCCGTCGAACGCGGCGAGATCGTCGGCCAGCACACGCTGATCGCCTTTGGTGGCGCAGCACCCCTGCATGCCGCGCGTGTTGCCGAGAAGATCGGCGTGTCCCGTGTGATCGTGCCGTCCAATGCCGGCGTCGGCTCGGCGGTCGGCTTCCTCGCGGCGCCCATCGCCTATGAACTCGTGCGCAGCCGCCACGTCAGGCTTGACGATTTCGACACGGGTGCAGTCTCCGACCTGCTTCAGGAGATGGTGACCGAAGCGCGTGCGCTGGTCGAGCCCGGCGCTGCCGGCGCACCGGTGCGCGAGCGCCGTGCGGCGTTCATGCGCTATGTCGGCCAGGGCCACGAGATCACGGTTGAATTGCCGAACCGGCCGCTGACATCAGCGGATCTCGCCGGCCTGCGCCAGAAGTTCGAGGCGGATTATTCGGCCATGTTCGAGCGGCCGATCCCGGGTGCTGCGATCGAGGTGCTAAGCTGGTCGGTGCTTGCGACCACCGAAGCGCGCAATCCTCCCACGGTTGCGGCCGTCACGCGCAAGCCCGCGGGCAAAGCGTCAGGCAGCCGCAAATTTTTCGACGGCCGGGCAGGGGAGGTGATCGAGATCCCGCTCTACCGCCGCGAGGACATGGCGCCGGGCGCGACGATTGCGGGTCCCGCCGTGATTGCGGAGGATGAAACCTCCACCTTCGTCTCCACCAGTTTTGACGCCCATATCGACGGCGCCGGCAGCATCGTCATGGAACGGAAGGCGGCCTGATCATGAGCAAGGCAAATGGCGCGAGCCTGATCGACCTTCAGATCATGTGGCACCGGCTGATCGCCGTGGTCGAGGAGCAGGCGCAGGTGCTGCTCCGCACCGCATTCAGCCCGATCGTGCGCGAATGCGGCGATCTCTCGGCCGGCGTGTTCGACCTCAGGGGGCGGATGCTGGCGCAGGCGGTGACCGGCACGCCCGGCCACGTCAACTCGATGGCGGAATCGGTCAAGCACTTCATCAACCACTTCCCGCTCGACACAATGAAGGAGGGCGACGCCTACATCACCAACGATCCTTGGATGGGCACCGGCCATCTCAACGACTTCGTCGTCACCACGCCCTGCTTCAAGCACGGCAAGGTCGTCGCGCTGTTCTCCTGCACCAGCCACCTCATGGACATCGGCGGCATCGGCTTCGGGCCTGATGCCACCGACGTGTTCATGGAGGGGCTTTATATCCCGATGCTGAAGCTGATCGACCAGGGCGTCGTCAACGAGACGCTGATGGCGATGATCCGCACCAACACGCGGCTGCCTGTAGACACCGAGGGCGACACCTATTCGCTCGCCGGCTGCAACGACGTCGGCTGCGAGCGGCTGGTCGAGATGATGACCGAGTTCGGCATCGACACGCTCGACGCGCTCGGCGACTACATCTGCGACCGCTCGCGCGAGGCGGTGCTTGCCGAGATCGCCAAGCTGCCGAAGGGCAGTTGGCGAAATACCATGGTGGTCGACGGCTACGACGCGCCGGTGACGCTGGCGGCGACCCTGACGATTTCGGACGAAGGCATTCACGTCGATTTTGACGGCACCTCGCCCGCCTCCAAGTTCGGCATCAACGTGCCCTTGTCCTACACCACGGCCTACACCGTGTTCGGCCTCGGCTGCGTCGTTGCTTCCCAGATTCCGAACAATGCCGGCTCGCTGTCGCCGCTGACGGTGTCGGCGCCAGCGGGCGCGATCCTGAACGCGCCAAAACCTGCGCCGGTCGCCTCGCGCCACATCGTTGGTCAGATGCTGCCGGACGTCGTGTTCGGCTGCCTGCGCCAGATCATTCCGGAGCGCGTGCCCGCGGAAGGCACCTCGTGCCTGTGGAATCTCAACGTGCGCGGACAGACCCGGTCGGGCGTTGGTGGCAATTACGGATTCTCCATGGCGGTGACCTCGAACGGCGGCACCGGCGCGCGGTTCGGCAAGGATGGCCTGTCCGCGACCGCATATCCGAGCGGCGTGCGTGGCACGCCGGTCGAGATTGCGGAGACGCAGACGCCGCTGATCTTCTGGCGCAAGGAGCTGCGCCCCGATTCCGGCGGGGCGGGGCGCACCCGCGGCGGCCTTGGCCAGATCATCGAGGTCGGCAGCGGCGTCGATGCGCCGTTCGACATCCTAGCCGCGTTCGATCGGATCGATCATCCGCCGCGCGGCCGCGATGGCGGCCAGAACGGCGAGGCCGGCTATGTCGGACTCAAGTCCGGAAAGAAGCTGCGCGGCAAGGGCTTTCAGCAGGTGCCGCCGGATGATCGCCTCGTCGTGCTGACGCCCGGTGGTGCCGGCATCGGTGCGCCAGCGGAGCGCGATCGTGCGGCCGTCAAGGAGGATATCGAGAGCGGTCTCGTGTCTTCAGAAAATGCCGCCGCTGTGTATGGCTATGCGCGGTGAGCCACTGAAAATGTTTCGTCCCGGCCTTGGCGGCCGGGACGATGTCCTGATGAACTGGCCTTACGCCGCCGCCTTCTTCCGCGCCTGTTCGGCCTTGTACAGCTCGAACTCCTCCGCGATCGCTTTCGCAATCGACGGCCGCTGGCGCAGGCGCTCGTAATACGCCTTCACGTTCGGCCATTTGGCGAGTTCGATCGGCGGCGTCGCCATGGTCCAATTGATGACCGTGACGAGATAAGCGTCCGCCACGCTGAAATGATCGAGCAGGAACTCGCGTCCCTTTAGATAGTTGTCGAGATAGTCGAGCCGCGACAGGTTCTTCTCCAGCACATAGGCCTTCGCTTCCTGCGGCGCCTTGCGGTCGAGCACGGGTATGAACAGGCCCTTGTGCAGCTCGGTGCCGATGAAGCAGAGCCATTGATGCAGCCGGCTCCGCTCGATGCCAGCGCTCGCGCCGAGACCCGATTGCGGAAAACGCTCGGCGACATATTGCAGGATCGCCGCGTTCTCGGTCAGCACCACGCCGTCGCCGGTGCGCAGCGTCGGCACCAGGCCGATCGGGTTGACAGTGCGAAAGTCGGAGCCGTCATTGAGTACTTTCTTGGTCGGCGGATCGACTTCGAGATAATTCGCCTCGGCGCCGGCCTCATAGAGCGCGATGCGCGTCGCCATGGAGCAGGCGAGTGGCGAGAAATAAAGATCCATCGTGGGCCTCCTTGGGCAATTCTCTTTTGTGAGTGTCGCTCAACCTGGCCAGATTGATTTTTGTACTATCTTGCATAATATGGGGTTGGTCAAGGATTAATTTGCGAGATGGTACAAAAATCAAAGCCGCCAGCTGCTGCCAATGAATCCGAGCGCCGTGCTGAACCTAAGCGCCGCGGACGGCCGCGCGCCTATGAGCCCGACGTCGCGCTCGGCAAGGCGCTGGATCTCTTCCGCAGGCAGGGCTTTGCCGCGACGTCGCTCGACGATCTCAGCGAGGCCACCGGCATGAACCGGCCGAGCCTTTACGGTGCCTTCGGCGACAAGCGCGAACTCTACATCAAGAGCTATCAGCGCTACCGCGAGGACGCGCGCGCGCGCATGGTCGATATCTTTCGCCAGGAGATGCCGGTGCGCCAGCGGTTGGAGCGCATCTATGCCGCGGCGCTGGACATCTATCTCTCCGGCGAGACCGGCCCGCGCGGCTGCTTCACGGTGGTGACGGCCGCGTCCGAAGCGGTCGGCGATCCGGAGATTCGCGCCATGGTGCTGGAGGGGCTCGCCGACCTCGACAAGGCATTCGCGAGTTGCTTCCGCCGCGCCAAGGAAAAGGGCGAGTTGCCGGAAAGCGCCGATCCGGCCGCGCTGGCGCAGCTGGCATCAGCAACCGTCCACACCATCGCGATCCGCTCCCGCGCGCGCGTCTCGCGCAAGGATCTCGAGGCGATCGTGAAAGGCGCTATCGATGTGATGGTAGGTGTTAAGGGATAGGGCTACGCTGCGCGAATCTGCGCGAGGAAACGATCCACCTCGTCGCGCAGCCGCTGCGACTGTTTTGACAATTCGATCGCCGAGACCAGCACCTCTTCCGCGGCCGTGCCCGTGGCGGCGATGCCGTCGGTGACGCCGGCGATGTTCTGCGAGACCTCGCCGGTGCGCGCGGCGGCCTGCTGAACGTTCTGCGCGATCTCCTGCGTCGCCGTGCCCTGCTGGCCAACGGCCGCCGCGATCGCTGCGGAGATTTCGTCGACCTGCTGGATCGTCGCGCAGATCGACTGGATGCCCTCGACGGCGCCGGTGGTCTCGCCCTGAACGGCCGTCACCTGTGCGCCGATTTCTTCCGTCGCCTTGGCGGTCTGGGTCGCGAGCGCCTTGACTTCGGAGGCGACCACCGCGAAGCCGCGGCCGGCTTCACCCGCGCGCGCCGCTTCGATCGTCGCATTCAGCGCCAACAGATTGGTCTGTCCGGCGATACCGTTGATGAAGGAGACGACGTCGCCGATTTCTGAGCGGCATCCGCCAGGCTCTGCACCCGTTCGTTGGACTGTCGTCCGTCGCTCGCGGCCTTGCCCACCACCTCGGTCGCATGCGCGAGACGGCGGCTGATCTCGGTCATCGACGAGGACAATTCCTCCGCCGCGGCCGCGACCGTCTGCACGTTCTCCGAGGCCAGCGCCGAGGCCGAGGAGACCGCGCGGGTCTGATTGCGCGACTGGTCGACGATATCGGACATCGAGCGCGCAGTGTGCTCCATCTCGACCGCGGCCGAGGACACCGTGGTGACGACATCGCGGATGCTGGCCTCGAAATTGTCGGCGAGGGCGGCAAAGGCGCGCCGCTTCTCGGCCTCGGACTGTGTCTTGGCCTCGCGTTGATCGTCCTGGAGCTTGCTGAAATTCACCGCATTGTCGCGGAACACCGCGACCGCCTTCACCATCGCGCCGACTTCGTCGTTCGCCTTGCTTTCGGGAACAGCGACGTCGAGCCGTCCGTCCGCGAGCTCGCGCATCACGCTCGTGATGGAGAGGATCGGCCGCGAGATGCCGCGGGCGATGAGATAGCCGACGATCGCAGCCAGCACGAGCCCGAGCGCGGCGATGGCGATTGCGAGCATCCAGGCGCGGTCGGCCGAGGCCACGTATTCGGCGTTGTCCATCACCAGCTCGACGGCACCGAGCGGCTTTCCGGAAAAGTCCTTGACGGGGCCGAGCAGTGCGGCGATCGGCATGGTGTCGAGCTTGGCCTGCCGCACCGTGAAATCGCCACCGGCGGCGCGGCCATAATCCGCCGCGTCGAAGAAGCTCATGCCCTTCAGCGTGCCGCCGAACAGCTTGAAGCTCGCGCCGTCAGCGAGATGGAAGGCGATGTCGACATGGCGGTTGGTCTTGAAATCGTCGAGGAAGGACTGGCCGAAGGTCAGGCCGAATTCCACCGAGCCGAGATGTCTGCCGGCTTGCGCGATCGGCACCACGCCGCGGATACCGAGCCCGGCGACGCCGCCTTCGAGGCCGACGACGACCTTGTGCGCTTGATTGGCGTCGACGACGGTCTTGCGGAAACTCGAGAGGTCGTCGCCGAACTTCGCCGGCTGGTGCACGCGCAGGAAAGACGTCGCCGGTGGCGTGTGGAACTGGAACTGCTCGACGCCGTACTCCGATTTGGTGGCGGCGAACACCGGCCCGAACAGGCGCACCAGCGCCTCGCGGTCCTGCTTGGCCATCGCCTCCTGCGTCGCCGGCATCGCGGCCACCACCGCGCTCATGGCAGCGGCGCGATGGGACTCTTCCGCGATCCGCGACAGCAGCGCGTCATAATGGCTGCGCAGCTCGCGTTGGTCGGCGCGGTCGATGATGCCTGCGATGATCCACATGGCGCCGAGCACGGCAATCAGCGCGGTGGCCGCCGCCGTCAGCGCCAGTGCAACCGTGATCCGCATCCTGAGGCCGAGGGGCGAGCGCATGTCCGACTCGTTCGTTGAGCGTCGATTAACAACGCCTATCAACTTCTCGCTAAGAGAGGGTGAACGAGGAGCGTGGAGCGAGGGCTTTGGGGGCGGGCTATTGGCCAAAACATCGGTGTCGTCCCGGCGAAGGCCGGGACCCATACCGCGGAATCTATCGATAGTGATCGCTCGCAGTACCGAACTGCGATCCTCCGCCAAACTGCATTCTGTGGTTATGGGTCCCGGCCTTCGCCGGGACGACACCGAGTAAGTTGCGCGAGCGAAGCCTAATACCCCCGCCCGCGATCCACCACGTTCTCCAGCGCGCCACCGGCCTCGAACCGCGCGATCTGTTCGGCGACATAGGCCGAGATCGCATCCGCATCCGTGTCGGCGGCGTTGTGCGGGGTCAGCACCACCCTGGGATGGGTCCAGAACCGGCTGTCCGCCGGCTGCGGCTCCTGCACGAAGACGTCGAGCGAGGCGGCGCCCAGCGTGCCGTCGTCGAGGCAGGCCAGGATGTCGGCTTCGTTCTGCAAGGCCCCGCGGCCGGCATTGATCAGCACCGGTGCACCGAAGGGGCCCGTGCGGTTGAGCTTTGCGAAGACGTCGCGGTTGAGGATGCCCTGTGTATCCGGTGTCAGCGGCAGCAGTGATACCAGGATGTCGGTCTTGCGCAGGAACGTGTCCATTCCAGCCGTGCCGTGGAAGCATTCGATGCCGTCGATGGTGCGCGGGCTACGGCTCCAGCCGGCGACGCGGAAGCCGAGCCGCCGCAGCACATCGGCCGCGTCGGCGCCCAGCGTGCCCAATCCCATGACGCCGACAGTGACCGCGCTCGCCGGCCATTGATATTTCGGCTCCCAGCGTCTCGCGCGCTGCGAGTCGCGCAGGTAGAGCTCCTGGCGGTGGTGCATCAGAACGTGCAGCATGACATATTCGGTCATGCGGTTGGTGAGATCAGGCACGGCGACGCGGACCAGCGGCACGTTGGGCAGGCTCTTGTCCGCCATCAGCGCATCGACACCGGCGCCGAGATTGAAGATGGCCCGCAGATTCGGAAGGGAGCCGAGATCGCCCGGCACCGGCTTCCACACCGCGGCATAGTGCACGTCGGCCGGATCGAGCCCGGCATCGGGCAACAGCACCACACGGCGGCCGCCGCAGACCGCGTCGAACCGGGCCTTCCAGCGCTCCGGCAGCCAGTTCTGCTGCGTGCTGTTGATCAGGACGGCCAGTATGCCCACGGTCATTCCAAGTGCCTCGTCGGGTTCCGCTTTTGACGCCCCTCCTTGGCATGATCTGTCGGATTTTTCTCGCAAATTTTTTCCGCAGCCCTGTCGGGGCGGCGCATAGTGGATCGTCTTTAAAACAAGCGTTCAGGGAAGGTGCTGCCCATGCTTTATGCGATCCTTTGCTATCATGACGAGGACTTCGTCGGCTCCTGGAGCAAAGACCAGGACGAGTCCGTGATGAAGAAGCTCGCCGTGGTGCAGGATAAGCTCACGCAGCAGGGCCGGCTCGGGCCGGTGGCGCGGCTGCTGCCGACCACCGCGGCGGCGACCTTGCGCAAGGAAGACCCGCCGCTGGTGCTCGACGGCCCCTATGCCGAGACCAAGGAGCAGTTGCTCGGCTTCTACATCGTCGACTGCAAGAACCTTGACGAGGCGCTCGATGTTGCGCGCGATCTCGGCGCGGCCAACCCCGGCGGTGCCTATGAGGTGCGTCCCGTCGGCGTGTTCCGGCCCGGAGGAATTTCGGCGTGAGCGACACTGATACCGCCTGGATCGAGACCGCGCTGACCTCGGCGCGTCCGCAGGCGGTCGGCGCGCTGCTGCGCTATTTCCGCGATCTCGATACAGCCGAAGAGGCGTTTCAGAACGCCTGCCTGCGGGCGCTGAAAACCTGGCCGCAGAACGGACCGCCGCGCGACCCCGCGGCCTGGCTGATCATGGTCGGCCGCAACGTCGCGATCGACGAGGTCCGCCGTACCCGTAAGCAGCAGCCGCTGCCTGATGACGACCAGGCGATCTCCGATCTCGACGACGCCGAAGGCGCGCTCGCTGAGCGGCTCGACGGCTCGCACTATCGCGACGACATTTTGCGGCTGATGTTCATCTGCTGCCATCCGCAACTGCCAGCGACGCAGCAGATCGCACTCGCCCTGCGCATCGTCTCCGGTCTCACCGTGAAGCAGATCGCGCGCGCCTTCCTGGTTTCGGACGCCGCGATGGAGCAGCGCATCACCCGCGCCAAGGCCAAGGTGGCGGAGGCGGGGACGCCGTTCGAAACGCCAGGCCCGATTGAGCGCTCGGAGCGGCTCGCCGGCGTTGCCGCGATGATCTATCTGATCTTCAATGAGGGCTATTCGGCGAGCGGCGACACCGCCGAGATACGCAAGCCGCTCTGCGAGGAAGCGATCCGGCTGGCGCGGCTGTTGCTGCGCTTGTTCCAGAGCGAGCCTGAGATCATGGGGCTGACGGCTCTGATCCTGTTGCAGCACGCCCGCAGCGCCGCGCGCATTGCCGCAGATGGCTCGCTGATCCTGCTGGATGACCAAGACCGCTCGCTGTGGAACCGCACCATGATCGCGGAAGGGCTGGCGCTGATCGACAAGGCGATGCGCCATCGCCGCAGCGGGCCTTACCAGATCCAGGCCGCGATCGCCGCGCTGCATGCGCGCGCGTCGACGCCGGAGGAGACCGACTGGACCCAGATCGACCTGCTCTACGGCGCGCTCGAACTGGTGCAGCCCTCGCCCGTGGTGACGCTCAACCGCGCGGTCGCGGTCTCCAAGGTGCGCGGGCCGCAAGCCGCGCTCGATTTGATCGAGCCGCTCGCGCCGAAACTTGCCAACTACTTCCATTTCTACGGCGTGCGCGGCGCCTTCCTGATGCAGCTCGGCCGCAACGACGAAGCCCGCATCGCCTTCGACCGCGCCATCGCGCTGGCCAACACCTCGGCCGAGGCCGCCCACATTCGCATGCACATTGATCGCCTGATCAGGGACAGTCAGCCGAAGGGGGCCAATGGCGGTGCCCGGCAGGGCGCGAAGGTGAAGTGACGGCGAAATTTCGTTCCGTCCCATGTCGGCCCCCGCCGTCTCCCTTCGTCTTAATCACGTATTCAGGGAGCCATTCATGCTGAAAGCCATTGTCATCGTTGCTGCCGTGCTCGCGGTCGGGATCGCGGGCATCTTCGTCTTTGCCCTCACGAAACCCGACACGTTTCGTGTCGAGCGCTCGCTCGCGCTGAAGGCGCCGGCCGAGGCGATCTATCCGCTCGTCTCCGATTTCCACTTCTGGACCAGCTGGTCGCCCTATGAGGGGCGCGATCCCGCCATGAAGCGCACCTTCGGACGAACTGCGGCAGGGAAGGGAGCGACCTATGCCTGGGACGGCAACAACAATGTCGGTGCCGGCCATATGGAGATCCTCGAAGCAAGCACGCCGTCGAAACTCCGCATCAAGCTCGACTTCGAGCGGCCCTTCGAAGGCCACAACACCGCCGAGTTCACGTTTGTGCCGCAAGGCGATGCCACACTGGTCACATGGGCGATGTACGGTCCGGCTCCCTTGATGTCCAAGGTGATGCAGGTTTTCATCAATATGGACACCATGATCGGCAAGGATTTCGAAGCCGGCCTCGCCAGCCTGAAGAAGCTCACCGAGAAGTAACGTCAGACACCGCCCAAGGATCTGCCAAAGGAACTGCCAAGGAAGCGAAGAGGAGAGAAACGATGCTCAATCCCTATCTGTTCTATCAGGACACATGCGAAGCGGCGTTCAACTTCTACGCCAAGGTCTTGGGCGGCAAGATCGACGCCATGATGCGTGTCTCGGATGCGCCGGCGGACGTGCCGGGCGCGCCTGGCCGCGAGAAGACAATCATGCATGCGCGGCTGTCGTTGCCCGACGGCAGCGTGTTGATGGGCTCCGACGCCCCGCCCGAGCATGTTCAAAAGCCGCAGGGCTTTTCGATCTCGGTCACGGTCACGGACCCCGCGGAGGGCGAGCGCAAGTTCAACGCGCTCTCTGACGGCGGCACCGTCACCATGCCCTTCAGCAAGACGTTCTGGGCCAAGGGCTTCGGCATGTGCGTCGACAAGTTCGGCATTCCCTGGATGGTGAACTGCCCGGCCGAAGGAATGTGAGCGCGACGCTCCGATGATGCCCTGAGCTGCGGCTTCCTCTCTCCTTTGTCGCGAGAGAGGGAGCACGCTTCGTCAGCGGATCGATCCGGTCACGTCCTCGCCCGGCGGCTGCGTCACGCAGCTGCGGCAGATCACGAGCTTCGAGCCGAGTCGCCTGTCGTTCTCGGCCTCGATCTCGTCTTGGACAGCCCACCAAGCGTCGGAATAGGGACGCAGTGTGGCCAGCACCCTTTGCCGCTCCAGATTTGGATCGCTCTCTGGTGCTGCGTGATTGGCAAGGCGGTGTTTTGTGACAGCAGGACGATTGGGATTCTGACCGAGTCCGTCCCACGCGATCGGACGACGCGCCGCCGCCGGCGCGCTTGTGCAGCCTGCGAGCGCTGCGCAAAAACTAAGCAAGACGAGAATGTGTCGAGCCATGCCGGACCTGCCGTGCGGTACGCCGCACAAATTCGCGTGGAAAACTTTGCGTCGCGACACTTACCTGGCACTTGAGGGAAAACGACGTCGCCAGCATGGCCGAAAGGAGATTCGTGCGCTCGATTCACTTTGTGAAAACAGCGCGCGCGGGTTTGTGACATGAAGCGAATTGCATCGCACAACAACTGGCGCAAGATTAGGCTGTGCACTTCGCATCAGAATCGCTAATTTATTTCACAATAACTACAAATTAGGGTGGGGCGTGACTGGGAAGGGAGCGACCGATGGTGGCGGCGCTACAAATTAATTTTGCGCTGTGGGGAATGCTGATCTGCGCCAGCGTGAAGCTCGCGCCGGTCGTTCAGATCGTTTTCCACTAAAGGAGCAGCCAGTTCGCGACGGCCGGGCAGGGCCGAAATCGCGGGGAACTGCCTAATCGTCGGACAGCGGAGGATTCATCGCGGTCACACTGCCGCCTGCAAATCGAATCGTCATCGACAGCGCGGATAGATCGCGGCGAGGTCGCGCCCCTTCAGCAACAGTAACCGGGGGGTGAGGCCGCCGCGGCGGCTGATCCAGTCGCGAACGGGGCCGGGATAGGCCGCTAGCACGGCTTCGGATGCTTCCGGCTCGGCGTAGAAGCGCCCGCGCCGGTCGACCGAACGTGCGGCATGAAAGCCGAGCACGGCGCGCTTGGTGACGCAGATGCGCTCGCTTGGCACGATGCTGAGCACCAGCGTGCAGGCGGACAGGCAGGGACCGTCGATCACCACGCGCTCGCCGCTCTCGCGCACCTTCTCGAACAGATCGAGGAACGGTCCGACCTGTCCGCCGGGGCTCTGGATGATGCGGATCTCGGCCCTGGCCGGGACGGAAGCGAGCAGCGCTGCCGCGAGCATCAGGGCTTTGAGCAGGGTGACGCGTCGCATCGAGTACTCCACACATTCGATCCCGTAGAGTGGGCAAAGCCACCGGGGCGCGCGGATGCGCGCCCGATGACAGGCTCCGCGTGCCCACCAAAGCGCCGCGAGTCTGGAACGATGGTGGGCACGGCGCGTCGCGCCTTTGTCTGCGCTACAAATCCCGTGCCTACCCGTTCCGCCGTTCGCCGCGCAGCGTCGGCAGGCCGATGCCGGCCGCATCGAAGCCGCCATCGACGGCCAAAATTTGGCCGGTGATGTAGCTCGCGCGCTCCGAGCACAGGAAGAAGATCGCTTCCGCGAGTTCCTCCTCCAGGCCATAGCGGTTGAGCGGGATGGCGTCGTGATAGTCGGCGCGGATCTCCTTGGTGTGCACCTGCTTCGCCATCGCGGTGTCGACTGGCCCTGGTGCTACCGCATTGACGCGGATGTTGAGCGAGGCGAGCTCGACCGCGAGCTGCTTGGTGAGGTGCGCGAGACCAGCCTTGCTGGTGCCGTAGGCCGAGCGCAGCGTCGAGGCGCGCACGGCCGAGATCGAGGTGATGTTGACGATAGCGCCGCCATTGCCGTCACGCATTATCGGCACCGCGGCCTTGGTGCAGAGGAACGGACCCGTGAGGTTGACTTCGAGCACGCGGCGCCAGTCGGCCTCCGATGTCTCCATCAGCGGTGCGAACACCGCAATGCCGGCATTGTTGACCAGTGCATCGAGCCGGCCGAAACGCTGCTCGACCGCTTTCATCGCGGCGCCGACCGCGGCGCTGTCCGAGACGTCGCAGGTCAGCGCCAGCGTCGCCTCGCTTTGGCCGATCTCGGCGACCGCGCGGCCGAGCAGCTCGCCCTCGATATCGAGCAGCGCCACACGCCAGCCCTCGGCCAGGAACTTTTTCGCAGTCGCAAACCCGATGCCGCGCGCGGCTCCGGTGACGAGGGCGACTTTTTGCGAGACTTGCGGCATTTGCTAATCTGTCCTGTGTCCGAAAGGGGTGCGGCGCGCGACGGCCCCTTTTACTTCGCTTTCGTCCCGGCAAAGAAGGGCTTCGCATCATGCCGATCGATCCCAGCGCAATGTCGTGTCGGTTCGAGCATGTCGACTTCGTCTTCCATCGGGCCATTGTTCCAGAGGAGGCATGACGAATGCCTGATGACCACGAGCACCTGATCCGAAATCTGTTCGCCGCCTATCTCGCCAACGACCGGCAAAAAGTGAGCGATGTGCTGGCCGAGGACTTCCGCTTCACCAGCCCGTTCGACGACGACCTCGACAAGGCGACCTATTTCGAACGCTGCTGGCGCGACGCCGGCTGGATCGCGCGCCACGACATCGAGCGGATCTTCGTCCGGGGTGACGAGGCCTTCGTCACCTATCGCTGCCTGGCAACAGATGGCAAGAGCTTTCGCAACACCGAGTTCTTCACCTTCGCCGGTGACAAGGTACGCCGCATTGAGGTCTATTTCGGCGCCGCCTTCCAGGACGGCAGGTTCGTGCCGCAGTCGCGTTAGCGGGCTGCCATGACCTTCAAAAGAATGACCTCCAAATAATGACCGCTAAAATTATTTCCGACCCGGTGTCGGTTCCGTAAGAGGACCTTCGTCTTACAAGTGAGCTCGGGTCGCGCCCTAAGGCAGGTCCGGAATCCATCGGGCCGCAGAGACTGTTGATGAATGGATTCCGGGCCTGCGTCTTATGGCGCATCCGGGAATGACCTGGGACATAGGAACCCCCATGCGATTCATGATGCTGATGATCCCGCTCGGCTACGAGACCGCGCCGGCGGACGTGCAACTTGATCCCGAACGCGTCGCCGCGATGATGCGCTACAACGAGGCGCTGAAGGATGCCGGCGTGCTGATCACGCTGGACGGCCTGCATCCGCCGTCGATGGGCGCCCGCGTCTCGTTTGCGACCGGTGTGCCTGTCGTGACCGACGGTCCCTTCACTGAGGCCAAGGAAGTGCTGGGCGGCTATTGGATGATCGAGGTCGGCTCGCGCGAGGAGGCGATCGCCTGGGCGAAGAAGTGCCCGGCCTCGGCCAATGAGATCATCGAGATCCGCCAGGTGCAGGAAATGTCCGACTTTCCGCCGGAGGTGCAGGCGGCCGCCGCCGGCTTCGAAAACCTGAAGAACTAGCCGAAAGGGCCGCGGAAACTTCGCGGCTTCGTCAATCCATCAACAAGGGAGAGAACCGATGAGCACCGATACCTATCTCGCCGTCTTCCTCGGCAGCAAGACCAATCCGAAATGGGCTGCGTGGAATGCGATGCCCGAGGCCGAGCGCAAGGCGAAGGAGATGGAGGGCATGGCGGCCTGGAAGGGCTGGGTCGAGAAGCACCAGGGTGCGATCCAGGCCATGGGCGGTCCGCTCGGCAAGACCAAGCGCGTCGACGGCACGGGCACCGCCGACATCGCCAACGAGATGGGCGCCTTCACCGTTGTCCGCGCCGCCTCGCACGAGGCGGCCGCCAAGATGTTCGAGAACCACCCGCATTTTGCGATCTTCCCCGGCGAGCGCGTCGAGATCATGCCGGTGCTGCCGATCCCGGGCGGCTAGGGCTCATCGAACCGTTGGATACGGAAGTACGGGTTCACCAAAACCCGTTCCCGCTAGTGACCTTCACCGCCGGCTCATGTAAAAGTCGTTCACATGAGCTGGCGCAAGGAGCAGAGCCGCGCCGAGCGCGGCTATCACCACGGCAATCTGAAGGAAGCCCTGTTGCAGGCCGCCCTCGGATTGATCGCCGAGAAGGGCGCGGCCGGCTTCACCTTTGCCGATGCCGCGCGCATGGCCGGCGTCAGCGCCGCGGCGCCCTACCGGCATTTTCGCGACCGTGACGAGCTATTGTCCTCGATCGCCCAGCGCGGTTTCGAGCAGTTCGAGCAGCGGCTCACGGCAGCCTGGGACGACGGGCGCCCCGACACCGTCACTGCGTTCGAGCGTGTGGGCCGGGCCTATCTCGCCTTCGCCCGCGAGGAGCCCGCTTTCTACAATGCAATGTTCGAATCCGGCCTGCCGGTCGATGCCAACGCAGCGCTGCAGGCCGCAAGCGAGCGCGCTTTTAACGTCATTCGCGCCGCCGCGGAGCGCCTCGCGGCGCTGGCCCCGCCCGGCGCGCCGCGTCCGCCGGCGATGATGATGGCGCTGCACATCTGGTCGATGGCGCACGGCGTCGCCTCGCTGTTCTCGCGCGGTGACGCGGCACGACGCAAACTGCCGATGTCGCCGGACGAGCTGTTAGAAGCCGAGGTGCTGATCTATCTGCGCGGCCTCGGCTTCCCGACCGATCGCAGGCCGCAGGCGAAAAGCGCCGAGCCGCCGCCGGTGCCGCCGGAGGCTCCCTCCGGTTCTGGCGGCCCCTGGGGCAAGCCGAAATAAAGTTGCGCAAATAATTGCGCGACCCTGTCAGGCCGCCAGCTTGACAAAATCGCGGGATGGTCTAGCTATGTAAATGTTATTTACATTCACAACGGCGCTGATGCCGTGATGGAGAAGGGAAATGGCCTACACCGCTGATGTCAATCGCTGGCGCGGCCCCTCGGACCAACAGCAACAGTACGAGCGGCCCCACATGCTCGATACGCCCTGGCATCCTGGCTGGATTGCCGTGACCATCCTCGGCTTCATCATCTGGTGGCCGATCGGACTTGCCCTTCTCTTTTTCACACTCGGGAGCAGAAGAATGTCGTGCTGGAGCAACCAGGATCGCTGGCAGAACAAGATGGAGCGGATGCAGTACAAGATGGACCGCATGCGCGGTCGCATGGAGCGCCGTGGCTTCGGCTTTGGCTTCGGCCCGCCGTCCTCGGGCAACCGCGCCTTCGACGAGTACCGCACTGAAACCCTGCAGCGGCTCGAGGAAGAGCAGGTCGAGTTCAAGAACTTCCTCGACCGTCTGCGCCACGCCAAGGACAAGGAAGAGTTCGACCAGTTCATGGCCCAGCACAAGACACGTCCGACCCCGCCGCCGACCGACCAGCAGCAGGGCTGATACCTCTCAAAGCCTTCAGGCGCATGCCCCCGAAGTCCTGATGGCCCCGAGCCGCCCGCCTGCGCACCCCGCAGGCGGGCGGTTTGGCTTCTGGGGCACCGCATCCGGACTCCTCGTCACGGCGCGCCTGAAGGGGCAGTCAAGATCGATGTCGGTGCACGAGGTCTGCGGCGGCTGAAACGTCCGGCTCCCAACTGCGTTCAGTGTATTGGAGGCGCGGGCCGGGACCGTTCTGCCGTCGCGCCGCGAATGCCAGCCGCGCCTCCGCGCCATCTCCTGCGAACCGAGGCCCCATGATGAAAAAAGCCCGCCTGCTGATCGCGACTTCGCTCTGCGCCTGCCTTGTTGCCCTTCCACTCGTCACCGCTATCGCCATGCAGCGCAATGAGCCCGACGTCGCCGAGCTCGGCCTGATCGCGAGCGTCATGCAACTCGTGCATCGCGCCTACGTTCATCCGATCGGCTCGGACGAGCTGACGAATGACGTGCTCAAGGGCATGCTCAACCGTCTCGACCCGCACTCCGACTACATGGACGAAGGTGAATTCAAGCAGTCGCAGGCCGACATGGCCGGCCGGTTCGGCGGGCTGGGCATCCAGATCAGCGAACAGGATGGTTTGCCGAAGGTGATTTCGCCGATTGACGGCACGCCGGCGGCGCGAGCCGGCATCGAGCCGGGTGACCAGATCCTCCTGATCGACCATGCCAGCGCGCGTGGGATGCCTCTGAGCAAGGTGGTCGCGGTATTGCGCGGCGATCCCGGCTCGACCGTGACGCTGACGCTGCTCCGCGCCAAGCAGGAGCCGCTGGACGTCACGTTGACGCGGGAAATCATCAAGGTGGAATCGGTCAAGTCGAACCTGAAGCCGGATGGCGTCGGCTACATTCGCATCAGCCAGTTCGGCGAAGACACGTCCGGTGGATTCAAGAATGCCCTGCAGAATCTCGAGCGCGAGTCCAATGGCAAGCTGAAAGGGCTTGTGCTCGACCTGCGCAACGATCCCGGTGGACTGCTGACCGCCGCGATCGATGTCGCAGGCGACCTGCTCGACGGCGGCACCGTGGTGAGCATCCGCGGACGGGATGCCAGCGAGAGCCAGAGCTTTGGCGCGCCGGCCCACGGTGACATGCTTGCCGGCGTTCCGGTCGTGGTGCTCATCAACGGCGCTTCCGCCTCGGCCTCTGAAATCGTGGCCGGCGCTCTGCAGGATCGTCATCGCGGGAAGGTGATGGGTACGCAGAGCTTTGGCAAAGGATCGGTGCAAACATTGATCCCGCTCAAGGGGCATGGTGCAGTCAGGCTGACGACAGCGCTCTATTACACGCCGTCCGGACGCTCGATCCAGGATGAAGGAATTGCGCCCGACGTCTTTGCCGAGGTGCCCAAGGAGCAGCAGATAGCGGGCGGTGTCGTGCTGCGGGAGAGCTCGCTGACCGGGGCTCTTGCCAATCCGGGCTCGATCAACGAGAGACCGGCGCAGCCGCAAGCCGGGCAGGCCAAGCCGATCTCTTCACCGCCGATCAAGGCAGAGCTGATCGGCAAACCCGATGACGCTCAGCTCAAGCGGGCGCTGGCCTATCTCGATCACGGCGATCAAACGAACGGGCAGGCGCAGTGAGGTGGCTGACTGGCGTCGTGTTCAGATCACCGTGGCGACCCGCGCGCGAACCGACGCCAGAAAGTGCTCGTAGGCGTGATCCACGATCTCGTTGAGCGACCGCGTCCGCGCGAAGATCGCCCTGGCCTCGGCCAGAAACTCTTCGCGGGTCGGGATCGTCGGCAGATGCAGATGCGTCAGCGCATCGACGCCTTCATGGGCGCGATGGAGGATCTCGTGCAGCGTCGGCAGTTGCAATTGGGCCAGGTCAGCTCGGCGCCGCGCCGACGAGATCGCATCCGCCAGCTTCTGCGCATCAAACCGGCCGGCAAGCTCGCGGGCTGCGCGATTGATGACGCGTGCGCCGAGCTGCTGCTCGTTGCGCAGCACCTGCTCAGGCGGCGCCTTCATGTTCCAGACGATTCCGAGCCAGGACAGGACCTTCAGGATGTAATAGGTCGGGTCGATCTCCCACCAGTAAAAGCCTTGTCGCACACTGCTCTGGTAGGCGTGGTGGTTGTTGTGCCAGCCTTCACCCATGGTGAACAGCGCCAGCAGCCAGTTGTTGCGGGAATCGTCGCCCGTCACGTAGCGCTTGCGTCCATGCACGTGGGCGAGGGAATTGATGCAGAAGGTCGCGTGATAGACCAGCACCGTGCTCCACAGGAAGCCGACGACCAGGCCCGACCAGCCCGCAACCAGGAAGCAGAGCACCGCAAGCGTCACGGCCGGCAGAAGCTCCAGCCGATGCAGCCACATCAGTTCCGGATAGACCGCGAGATCGCCGACCTTCACGAGGTCGGTCGCATCGTGTTCCCAGTAAAAAATCCAGCCGAGATGGCTGTACAGGAAGCCGCGCTGACGCGGCGAATGCACGTCCAATTCGGTATCGGAATGCAGATGATGGTGCCGATGCTTGGCTGCCCACCACAACACGCTCTTCTGCGCGGTGCTTTGCGCGAGGCAAGCCAGGATGAACTGAAACACCCGGCCGGTGGCAAAAGCCTTATGCGAGAAATACCGGTGGTAGCCTGCTCCGATCGCGAACATGCGCACGACATACAGTGAACCGCAGATCGCGACGGCCTGCCAGGTGACACCTGTCCAGATCGCCGCAAGACAGCCGAGATGGACCAGCACGAACGGTATGGCGGAGGGGTACATGACGTCGTGGTGGTGGTCGTCGGCGGGCGCGTTGGGCGACATGTCTTGGCGTGACCTTGGGTGAGGGGGATTCGTGTCGGCAGCGCCGACGGCTGCCGGGTACGAAAAACCCGCGGATGGCGGACCACCGCGGGGCTTGAAAATCCGACCAATTATATGGTCGCGGATAGCGGCCATGCAAGCACGTAGCCTCACGGGGGCTGCGGCATCGTGCGCGGGATCCCGCCGACGCGGTGTGGCGCGCGGCCTGCCCACGGCCTACATTCCATGTGGCAGTGTTAACATGCCGGAGGCGGCGACGATGGCAGCCGAGACCGCGACCAACGACAGTCTCTGGCAGACTATACGCGACGAGGCGCAGCGCGCGACGGCGGCCGATCCTGTCTTCGGCAAATCCCTTGCCGATGCCGTGCTCGTCCATGACGATTTTGCCGCCGCCCTGGCCGATCTGATCGGGCGCAGGCTTGGTGGCGATGCCGCAGAGCGTGCGCGTTTCACCTTGTTTGCCTTCAACGCCTTTCGCGGCTCGCCCGAATTGATCGAAGCGGCAAGCCGCGACTTGCAGGCCATCACGCGCAGCGATCCAGCCATCGCCAGCCCGTTGGCGCCGTTGCTGCATTTCAAGGGCTATGTCGCGCTGCAGGCCTGGCGCGTCTCGCACTGGCTCTGGCGTCATGACCATCGCGATGCGGCGCTGCTGTTTCAGAACGAGGCGTCGAATGTTCTGCAGGTCAGCATCCATCCGGCCGCACAGATCGGCTCGCCCGTCTATCTCGATCACGCCACCGGCATCGTGATCGGCGCCAATGTCGTGATCGGCGACGAGGTCACTATCCTGCAGAACGTCAGCATCGGCCGCAGCGGCGAACTGCCGACGCGCTCGCCCCGCGTCGGCCGCGGCGTCTACATCGGCGCCGGCGCGGCCATTCTCGGTGACATCAGCATCGGCGATTTCGCCAAGATCGGCGCCGGCACGGTCGTGACATCAGATGTACCTGGCGGCTGCACCGCGGTCGGCAATCCCGCGCGATTGACCAACTGCTCCGAGCCCGCCTCGGCGGCGTGAGGCGTCGTCATGCGGCGGTTTCTCTCACTCAGGCGGCGCGGCGATGGCTCTCGCCGCCGTGATGCGGCGTTACCGGCTCCGAGCTGGTCTGGCCCGGCGCGTCCACCACCGCGACGTGATGCCGGTGGACCATCTCCCATCCCTTCCATCCCGTGAACAGCAGGATGCCGACCACGATCAGGGAGAGCACCACACCCCACGGTTTGATCGCGGCCTCGGCGCCTTGCACGTAGCGGAGATAGACATTGATCAGGGCCAGCACGACCGCCGCGAGATTGCCGGCCATGTGATACCAGGCCTCGTTGAGGCGGCGGATGCGGGGCTCGCTGAAGAAGTCGGTAAAGCCGGCCGCGGCGGCCGCGAGGGCCATGACGATGCCGGCGCCGAGCAGCCACATCGCGGCCCTGGCCCAGAAATTGTCACCGGTTCCAATAAAGGCTAGATCGGCGAGGGGCGCGCCGACCAGGAACGCCACGGGGAACGGGATGATCATGGGATGCAACGGATGATCGCCGATCGCCGCGGTTGTCTTGGGGTTGATACTCATGGCAAATCCTTGCCGAATGCGATTTTTGGGACAATTTTTTTCGATGAGAGCCGGTTCCTTCAGACACGAAGGCAGCCTCCTCGTCCTGCACCTGCGATGAATCTGGGTAATGCCGTGTCGCCAGTTCCGCTTCCGTCTCCTCGACCGCATCCCCCTGCGCCGCCTCCCTTTCTCGCAGCGAAATTAGCCGCCGGTAACCCGGCATTAACCATCGCCGGGCTCTGCTGATGATGGACAATCGCGCCCGGAGCTGTCGTCGAGGCCCTTAGTTTTGACATCTTGGCAGGGAATGCAGGCGGCGGCTTCGGACAAGCCCCTGCACCCCAGAAAGACAAGGCTTTGAGCGGGCTTGCCGGCCGCGCCGGTTCTAGCGCGGCTGCTGGGGAATTGGCCGCCATTTGCGGGCCGGGACATAGGTAACGATCGCCTTGAGAGGATACTGCTGATGAATCCGGCCGACGTGGCTCAGTCCGCCCTTCCGGTTGCCGCCTCCGCCGACGTGTCGCTGATCGCGCTGTTCTGGCAGGCTCACTGGATCGTGAAATGCGTCATGCTGGGTCTGCTGTCCTGCTCGGTCTGGGTCTGGGCCATCGCGATCGACAAGATCTTTCTTTACGCGCGCACGCGGCGCTCGATGGATCGGTTCGAGCAGGCGTTCTGGTCCGGCGAGTCGATCGAGGAGCTCTATCGCACGCTCTCGGCCAAGCCGACCCATTCCATGGCGGCCTGTTTCGTCGCTGCGATGCGCGAATGGAAGCGCTCTTTCGAGAGCCACGCACGCTCGGTCGCCGGCCTGCAGATGCGCATTGACAAGGTCATGAACGTCTCGATCGCCCGCGAGGTCGAGCGGCTGGAACGCCGGCTCCTCGTGCTCGCGACCGTCGGCTCCGCCGGTCCCTTCGTCGGCCTGTTCGGCACGGTCTGGGGCATCATGTCGAGCTTCCAGTCGATCGCGGCGTCGAAAAATACCTCTCTGGCGGTGGTGGCGCCCGGCATCGCGGAAGCGCTGTTTGCGACCGCCGTCGGCCTTATCGCCGCCATTCCTGCCACTATTTTCTACAATAAGTTCACTTCCGAGGTGAACCGGCAGGCCCAGCGGCTCGAGGGCTTCGCTGATGAATTTTCGGCCATTCTGTCCCGTCAGATCGACGAGCGGGGCTGACGGACGGCATGTATAGTGTGAAGGCGAGATTGGGCACCAAGCCATGGGCATGAACGTAGCCAGTTCGTCCGGAGGCGGCGGACGCCGCAGCCGGCGCAAGCCGGTCATGGCCGAGATCAACGTCACGCCGATGGTCGACGTGATGCTGGTGCTGCTTATTATCTTCATGGTATCGGCGCCGCTGCTCACCGTGGGCGTGCCGCTCGATTTGCCCCAGACCCAGGCCAAGAGCCTTGAGACCAACGATCAGAAGCCGATCCAGATGTCGGTCGACATCAAAGGCAAGGTGTTCATCAACGACGCCGAGATTGCGCTGAACGAGCTGATCCCGAAGCTGAAGGCGATCACGGACGCGCGCGGCGGGCTTGAGGAGCGCATCTACCTGCGCGCCGACAAGAAGGCGGATTACGGCACCGTGGCCAAGGTGATGGGCCAGTTGTCGGGCGCAGGATTCAAGAAGCTGGCGCTCGTCACGGAAGCGGATCAGGGGTCCTAGGCCGGTGAAGGTGAACGTCGACAAGACACTCGTAGCGTCGATTGCCCTCCATGTCCTCGTGATTGGATGGGGCTTGCTCACCTTTAGCAGCAAGGCCTTCATCGCGCCGGAAGAGTCGCTGCCGATCGACATCATCTCCACCGACCAGCTCGCGCAGATCACCAACGGGCAGAAGACCGGCAAGAAGGAAGAGCCGAAGCCCAAGGTCGAGAAGATCGCCGAGGCCAAGCCCGAGGAAGATTCCGTCGGCAAGGTCACCGAGAAGAAAGAGCTGATCAAGACCAACTCGACCCCCGATACGCCGCCGAAGCCTGTCGAAAAGCCGGTCGAGAAGAAGCCCGATCCGCCGAAGCCGGTCGCCGAGACCAAGCCCAAGGAGGAGCCGAAGCCGCAGGAGAAGAAGCCTGATCCGGCCAAGGAAGATCCGATCGCCGAGCTGCAGAAGAAGCTGGACACCAAGAAGCCGCCGCCCAAGCCGGTGGAGCAAAAGGTTGCGGCGGTACAGCCGCAGCAACAGCCGAAGCCCAAGGAGCGCAGCTTCGACCCAGCGCAGATTCAGCGCGACCTCGACAAGCGCGCCGCGACCCGGCACGAGCTCGCCGGCACGGCGCTGAATGCGTCCGCCTCGTTGGGCTCGACGTCCGGGACAGCCGCCACCAATGTCGCGACCTGGCAAGGTGCATTCCAGGGCGCGGTCAAGCGCTGCTTCACGCCCACCTATAACGGGCAGGACGCCAACCAGTACGAAGCCGACATCGACATTCCCATGAGGATCGACGGATCGCTCGCCTCCGAGCCCGTCATCGTCGCGGTGCGAGGACCGTCGCGCTCGATCGCCCAGGCGGTTGCAGAAAGCGCCAAGCGCGCCATCGTGCAGTGCCAGGTCTATTCATTCATGCCGAAGCAGCAATACGAGAGCTGGAAGGTCATTCCGATGACTTTCGGCCTGAAAGACATGTTGTGACATCCGAACAAAAGAATTTTGCGATGAATGACGTTCGATTGATGAACCGCCGCCGCTTCATGACCCTGACCGGGTCGACGCTCGCGTTGCTCGGGGGCGGACAAGCCTTCGCCCAACAGCCCCAGCAGGGGCGGCTCCGCATCGATCCGACGGAGTTTCGTCCGATCCCGATCGCGATCACCAATTTCGTGCCGGGGTCGCCCGCCGACGGCGATGTCAGCAATGGTGTCACGCAGGTCATCACCAACAATCTGAAGCGCTCGGGCCTGTTTGCCCCGATCGACCAGGCCGCCTTCATCGAGCGCATCAGCAACATCGACGTCGCGCCGCAATTCCAGAACTGGAAGACCCTCAACGCGCAGGCGCTCGTTACCGGCCGCATGACGCGGCAGCAGGACGGCCGCCTCAAGGCCGAATTCCGCCTGTGGGACGTGGTCACAGGCCAGCAGCTCGCCGGCCAGCAATATTTCACCTCGCCGGAATATTGGCGCCGGATCGCCCACATCATCTCCGACCAGATCTACGAGCAGATGACCGGCGAAAAGGGCTATTTCGACAGCCGCGTGGTGTTCGTCGACGAGTCCGGGCCGAAGGAGCGCCGCGTCAAGCGGCTCGCGATGATGGACCAGGACGGCGCCAATGTGCGCTATCTGACTCGCGGCGCCGACCTCGTGCTGACGCCGCGCTTCTCGCCGAACTCGCAAGAGATCACCTACATGGAGTTTGGCCAGGGCGATCCGAAGGTCTATCTGTTCAACATCGAGACCGGCCAGCGCGAGATCGTCGGCAATTTCCCCGGCATGACCTTTGCTCCCAGGTTCTCTCCGGACGGCCAGCGCGTGATCATGAGCCTGCAGCAGGGCGGCAATTCCAACCTGTTCGTGATGGATCTGCGCTCGCGCTCGACCACGCGCCTCACCGACACGCCGGCGATCGACACGTCTCCGTCCTACTCGCCGGACGGCACCCGGATCTGCTTCGAGTCCGATCGCGGCGGCAGGTCACAGATCTATGTGATGGCGGCGGGCGGTGGACAGGCGCAGCGCATCTCCTTCTCCAAGGACGACAACAACGCCACCTATTCGACACCGGTGTGGTCGCCGCGCGGCGATTACATCGCCTTCACTAGGCAAGGCGGCGGGCAATTCTCGATCGGCGTCATGAAGCCTGATGGCTCCGGCGAACGGCTCCTCACGTCAGGCTTTCACAATGAAGGCCCGACCTTCTCGCCGAACGGCCGCGTGCTGATGTTCTTCCGCGATCCCGGCGGCAATGGCGGACCGTCGCTGTTCTCCGTCGACATCTCCGGCCGAAACGAGTTGAAGGTGCCGACGCCGGGCTTCGCCTCCGATCCGGCGTGGTCGCCGCTGCTGTCCGCGACCGCAGGCCAATAGACCGCGCGCGCCCTGCAACGCGCGATGTTTTCGAAAAAGAAGCGCCGATTTTTCGCGTTTCTGCGTGCGCGGCAAGGTTTCCTTCACCTTGTGCCCGGCAAGGCTTGCCTAGTTGCTTGATATTTCAGTAGAAACAGTTTCGCTATTGCCGAAAAACAACTCGACTTTAACGATGTTCCCTCAGAAAGGCTTCATCTGGTCTGGGTAAAAGTACGCGCCAAACAGGACGCGTAAACAAACTCAAATGCAACTCTCGAACCAGAACGGAGAAATCAATCAAAAGCCCTCGCCGAATCTTTCGGCGGCGTTGATCGATTCACTGTTTGAGGCGTCCGGCCCGTTGTTCGCAGGCATCGTCTTCGTCGCTTTTGCAGCAAGCCTGACCGCGCTGAAGACGGGGCAAAGCCTGCTTTGGTCTTGCGTCCTGTTTCTTGTCGTCGGGGGCGCCATCCGGGTGTTCGATCTCCGGCGCTTCAACCCCCGCAAGTCGGCTCTCACCGCCGAAGAAGCCGACAGGTGGCAGAAGCGCTATCGAATCGGAGCGCTGATCCAGGCCGCTGCGATCGGAACATGGTGCTCGACCGCCCTGTTGAGCACTGATGATGCAGTCGTCCACCTGATTGCCCTGTCGGTCACCACGGGGATCGTGGCGGGAGGAGCGTGCAGGGCGTACGGGCGACCATCGATATTTCATCAGCAGGCCGTGCTTCAATTTGGTCCGCCGGTGATCGCGTTGGCGCTGCGCGGCACGCCTTATTACATCGCCATGGCGTTTGTAAGCGCCGCATTCCTGCTCGCGATCATGCAACTCTCGGCCAATCTGCACAAGATATTCATGCGGGCGGTTGTGGCTCGTGAACGCGAAGCCGCGCTTGCCGGCCAGTTCGACACCGCCTTGAACAACATGCCGCACGGCCTGTGCATGTTCCGCGTCGACAGGCAGCTCGTGGTGATGAATCACCGGTTCAGCGAAATGCTGGACCTCCCCAACGATCTCGCGCGGAGCGGCATCAGCGCGCGTGACATCCTGGCAGCGTGCGTCAGCTCCGGCTCCATCTCGGCCGCGAGCGGCGAGATGATCGTCGCCGAGATCGAGAATTCGCATGCGAACGAGATCGTGACCGTCGATCCCGACGCGGAGAGAAACCGGTCATTCTCCTGGACGGTCCAGCCGATGGCCGACGGCGGCGCAGTGCTGCTGCTCGAGGACGTGACCGAGCGGCGCAATGCCGAGGCCAAGATCACCCATCTCGCCCGTTACGACGAATTGACGGCGCTTCCCAACCGCGTTCATTTCCGCAACGAGATCGAATCTCTGCTGGCGGCCTCGCATCATTCCGAGCGGCTCTCCGCGCTGCTGTTCGTCGACCTCGACCAGTTCAAGCAGGTCAACGACACGCTCGGCCATCCCTGCGGCGACCAGCTGCTGTGCGCGGTCGCCAACCGCCTGCGCGAGATGCTGCGGCCGGAGGATTTCGTCGCCCGCTTCGGCGGCGACGAGTTCGTCGTGTTCCAGCAGAATATCAACGCGGCCGAGGATGCCGCCAGCCTCGCCCGCCGCATCGTCGAGCGGCTGAGCGAGCGTTACCGCATCGACAGTCATCTGGTCGAGATCGGCGCCAGCGTCGGAATCGCGCTGACCTCGCCGCAGGGCGTCAGCGCTGACACGCTGCTCAAGAACGCCGATATGGCGCTCTACCGGGCCAAGGCCGACGGCCGCGGCACCTTCTGCTTCTTCCGCGACGAGATGGCGGCGACCGTCGAGGCCCGCCGCATCCTCGAGCTCGATCTGCGCAAGGCGCTCGCCAACGAGGAGTTCGAGCTGTTCTACCAGCCGCTGGTCAATCTGAAGTCCGGCAAGATCACCACCTGCGAGGCGCTGCTGCGCTGGAATCACCCGGTGCGAGGCACGGTCTCGCCGGTCGACATCATCCCGGTCGCCGAGGACATGGGCCTGATCGTCGATCTCGGCCGCTGGATCCTGCGCCGCGCCTGTATGGAATGCATGAAGTGGCCGGGAGGCGTCAACGTTGCCGTCAACTTCTCGCCGCAGCAATTCCACCAGCGCGACGTGCTGAGCGAGATCCGCTACGCGCTCGAAGTGTCGGGCCTGCCGGCGCATCGCCTCGAGATCGAGATCACCGAATCCTCGCTGCTGCGCAACACCCAGCTCACCCACGATATCCTGTCGCAGCTGCACGCGCTCGGCGTGCGCATCTCGCTGGACGATTTCGGCACCGGCTATTCGAGCCTCAGTTATCTGCACAACTTTCCGATGCAGAAGGTCAAGATCGATCGCTCTTTCCTCGAGGGCATCGATACCGACCGTCCGCTGACGCTGTTGCGCGGCGTCGCGCGGCTGTCGGCCGACCTCGGCATGGCGGTCGTGGTCGAAGGCATCGAGACCAGCGAGCAGCTTGAGCTCGTCAGCGCCGATGGCACAGTCACGGAAGGACAAGGCTATCTGTTTAGCCGTCCGGTCCCGGCCGTGCGGGTCCGTCAATTGCTCAATGCTTCGCACGGCAATCGCTTGCAGGAGCAGTTGATCGTCGTCTCCTCGCGATCACTCGCATAGCTTCACGCGACGCTCGATCTTGTCTCGATGTATCGGGCCGTATCGGTGGTTTTCCGGGTCCCAAAAGGTTAACCCTAACCCTTCTAAGGCTTTGCAATTATATTAAGGAACCATTAATCTTTCAGTACTCGCAGAAGTTGTTTGGAAGTTTGGGAGTATCGGATGTCGTCTCAAGTCGAGCTACGCGGGCCTTCGCCAGTGCGCGGGGCAGCGCTGTTCGATCGTATCGACTACCGCCCGATCGAGACTCCCGAAGACAGAGATTCGATCTACCACCTGCGCTACAAGGCGTATCTGAACAGCGGATTGATCTTACCCTCAGAGACATGTCAGGTCCGCGACGTCTATGACGACGCGCCCAATGTCTGGATATTCGGCGTTTACGTCGATGGAGAGCTATGCAGCTCCGTCCGTATCCATCTCCTGACGCGGGAATGCCGCTTATCCTATTCGACCGAATTGTATGGCGATGTTCTCCACGGGCGGCTCGATCGGGGAGAGGTTTTCGTCGATCCAGCGCGGCTTGCTGCCGATCCGGACAAAGCCAAGCGACTTCCAGAGCTCCCCTACCTGACCCTGCGGCTGGCCTATCTGGCGTGCGAGTATTTCAATGCTGATACGGGCCTCGCGATGGTGCGTCCCGATCACCAGCCATTTTACCGCCGCGTGTTTTTGCATGAACCCGTCGCCGAACCGCGCGCGTTTCCGGGCTGGCACACGATGAAGACGTCGTTGATGGCGTCCGATTTCCGGAACCTCCGGGAAAAGGTGCTGACACGCTTTCCCATCATGCGTTCGAACGCGTTCGAACGGCGAATGCTGTTCGAGCGCAATGATCAGCGCCAGGCTGGGTCCCGGCCGGTTCTCGTTTCAGCCCCTCTCAGCCCTGCTCCGGTGGCCACCCTGGGCTGACCGGCGGTTGCGGTTCCGATACATTGGCAGCCTTCCGGGGTCCCGCCTGGGCCAAGGCCCAGAATTCAAGCAAAGCAGGCGTTTTTGGCGGTTAACGCGGCTTGCCTTCACCCTCGCGCCACATTTACAACCCATTAACCATGGCGGTTACTTTTCGCTGGTTGGGGGCATTTGACCGGCTGAGGCAAGGTTCCGTCAAGGTTGACGGAACGTTCGCTTAACCAACCCCCTGTAGACCGGACAGCAGTGGACGAACGTGAGCGTGGAGGCTCCGGAATGAAATATCCTATGCGTATCCTCCAGGGATTGAAGCTGGCCGCGGTGCTTGCCATTGCCCTGTCGATGGGCGCCTGCGCCAACAAGAATTTGGGCATGGACGCCAATGCGAGCGCGGCGACGCCGGGCAGCCAGCAGGATTTCGTGGTGAACGTGGGCGACCGCGTGTTCTTCGAGAGCGACCAGACCGATCTGACCCCGCAGGCGATCGTGACCCTCGAGAAGCAGGCGCAGTGGCTCCAGACCTATCCGCGCTACTCCTTCACCATCGAAGGTCACGCCGACGAGCGCGGCACCCGCGAATACAACATCGCGCTCGGCGCCCGCCGCGCCCAGTCGGTGCGTTCGTTCCTCGCCTCGCGCGGCATCGATGCGAACCGCATGCGCACGATCTCCTACGGCAAGGAGCGCCCGGTCGCCGTCTGTAACGATATCTCCTGCTGGTCGCAGAACCGTCGCGCTGTGACCGTGCTGAACGCGAGCTCCTGACGTCTAGTCAGCCGCTGTTCATCTTCAGAAACCGATGATGCCGGCGCCCTCTCGGGCGCCGGTTTCGTTTCAGCGATCTGTGACAGAAACCCGTTTGTTCCAGTCACATTTTTGGCGTACTCCACTTCAATGTGTGGCGCGTCGAATGTTCCGTCGCAGGCCAGTTCGCTTTCGTCGTCAGGGCAAGATGTCATCCAAATTCAAGGCAATTACCGGCACCGTGGCGTTCGCTGCGCTGCTATCTGTGTGCGCGCCCGCATTCGCGCAGTCGGACGATGGCGACCCCGAGATGCGGATCGAGCGGCTGGAGAACCAGCTGCGCCAGCTCACCGGCCAGAACGAAGAGCTGCAATATCGCAACCGCCAGCTCGAAGACCGGTTGCGGGCGCTCGAGGGCGGCGCGCCCGGGCAGGCGCCGGCACAGCCTAATGTTGCGGCCATGCCGCCCGCTCAGGTCGCGCCGGCCTATCGCCAGCAGCCGCCGCAACAGGCTGCGCAGCCGAATTACGAGCAGCCGCAGATCGCGGCTCCCGCGCCGATCATTCAGGAACAGCCAGGCCCCGGCGCGCCCGGCACGCGCCGTCGCGGCGATGCCTTCGATCCGAGCCAGACCCCGAATGCGCCCGGCGCGCCGCGCGCGCTCGGTGGCGGCCAGCAGCCGATGTCGGCCGGGGCTCAGGGCGGCGCGCCCGGTGGCCGTGGCGCCGGCGAGCCGCTCGATCTCTCCCACAATGGCGGCCGCTATCCGCAGGCGGCGGCGCCGGCCCAGCCGGGCTATCCGCCCGCGCAGCAGGGCTCTCCCGCGCAGGCCGGTGGTCCGGCTCTCGCGACCCTGCCGCCCTCGGCAACGCCGCGCGACGAATTCGACCTCGGCATCGGCTACATGCAGCGCAAGGACTACGCGCTTGCCGAGCAGACCATGAAGAACTTTGCGGCGAAATATCCGAGCGACCCGCTGCTTGGTGATGCGCAATACTGGCTCGGCGAAAGCTATTTCCAGCGCCAGCAATACCGTGATTCCGCCGAAGCCTTCCTCGCCGTCACCACCAAGTACGACAAATCGGCCAAGGCGCCGGATGCGCTGCTGCGGCTCGGCCAGTCGCTCGCCGCGCTGAAGGAGAAGGAGGCCGCCTGCGCCGCCTTCGGCGAGGTCGGCCGCAAATATCCGCGCGCCTCGGCTGGCGTCAAAGCCGCCGTCGACCGCGAGCAGAAGCGGGTGAAGTGCTGATCTGCGGCGTTTGAGCCTGACAACGCGGATGGCGCTGCGCTAAATTATAGCGTCATGTCCGACGACGACAATTCTCCGATCTCCGCACGCGCGGCGAAGCAGCTCTTCGCCGAACTGAAGGCTGCGCCGGCGCTGGTGCTCGCGGTCTCCGGCGGACCCGACTCGGTCGCGCTGATGTGGCTCGCGGCGCGCTGGCGGCGCAACCTTGCGCGGGGCCCGGAGCTGACTGTCGTCACTGTCGATCATGGCCTGCGGGTGGAGGCGGCGCGCGAGGCGCGCGAGGTCAAACGGCTCGCCGCCGAGCTCGGATTGACGCACCGGACCCTGCGCTGGCGCGGTCCAAAGCCTGCAACAGGATTGCCGGCCGCCGCGCGCGAAGCCCGCTACCGCCTGCTCGCGCAGGCCGCGCGCTCAGCCGGCGCGAGCCATGTGCTGACCGCACATACCCGCGACGACCAGGCCGAGACGCTCTTGATGCGGCTGCTCCGTGGCAGCGGCATTGCCGGGCTGTCGGCGATGGCGCGGCTCACGACGCGCGACGGCATCGTGCTGGCGCGCCCGCTGCTCGACGTTCCGAAATCGCAGCTCATCGCCACCCTGAAGCGGGCCAGGATCGACTTCGCCGACGATCCCACCAACCGCGACGCGTCCTTCACGCGGCCGCGGTTGCGGGCGCTGCTGCCGCGGCTCGCAGCCGAGGGCGGCGATGCCCGCACGCTGGCGCGGCTGTCGTCGCGGCTTGCCCGGGCGAACGCGGCCGTCGAGGTGCTGACCGACGGCGCCGAGCGCTTCCTCCGTTTGCGGGATCGCGGCGATGCGCCGCAGCCGGGCGTTCGCAGTTTCGAGGCCGCGGCCTTCGCCACCCTGCCGGAAGAAGTCCGGCTGCGGCTCTTGCTGCGGGCCATCGACGCGCTCGGGCACGAAGGGCCGGCGGAACTCGGCAAGGTCGAAACCCTCCTGGCTGCGCTCGATCGGGCCATGCACGATCAGGCTATGGCCGAGCGGCGGCGTTCACCCGCAAATGGCCGCGCCATCCTGAAGCAGACCCTCGCGGGAGCCTTGATCAGCCTTGTCGGGGGGCGTATCCACATCGCGCCTGCGCCGGCCCGGCGGTCCCAAGGAAACGTAAAAGGGGGCTTGAAGGGCGGATGAGGGCGGATCATGACACCGGCCGTTTCGACGTCCCGCCGTCAGGACACCTTAACCAGGCAGGAAAAAGCCGAGCCTTGATGCCATTATTTCAGCGGGAATCGCTCTAAGATGGGATAAATAGTCCCATCTCGTTCCCTTGGCAGCGAGCGGGGCGGCACCTAAATTGTATACGTCTAACCGAGAGGATTCCTTGGGGATTTTCTCTAGCTTGCCCAAGGATGAGGCCGCGATCCGCGCGACCACGAAGGAAGATCGATGAACGCCAATCTGCGCAATTTCGCCCTCTGGGTCATCATTGTTTTGCTGCTGTTGGCGTTGTTCACGCTCTTCCAGAATCCGGGTCAGCGGGCGTCCTCGCAGGACATCGCCTTCTCGCAGCTCCTGAGCGAGGTCGACCAGGGCCACGTCCGCGACGTCGTGATCCAGGGGCCGGACATCCACGGCACCTTCACCAACGGTTCGAGCTTCCAGACCTATGCACCGAGCGACCCGACGCTGGTGAAGCGCCTGTATGACAGCAAGGTGCAGATCACCGCGAAGCCGCCCGGCGACAACGTGCCGTGGTTCGTCTCGCTGCTGGTCTCCTGGCTCCCGTTCATCGCGCTGATCGGCGTCTGGATCTTCCTGTCGCGGCAGATGCAGGGCGGCGCCGGCAAGGCGATGGGCTTCGGCAAGTCGCGTGCGAAGATGCTGACCGAGGCCCATGGCCGCGTCACGTTCGAGGACGTCGCCGGCGTGGATGAGGCCAAGCAGGACCTGCAGGAGATCGTCGAATTCCTCCGCGACCCCGGCAAATTCCAGCGCCTCGGCGGCCGCATTCCGCGCGGCGTGCTGCTGGTCGGCCCTCCCGGCACCGGCAAAACCCTGATCGCGCGCGCGGTCGCGGGCGAAGCCAACGTGCCGTTCTTCACCATTTCGGGTTCGGACTTCGTCGAAATGTTCGTCGGCGTCGGCGCCAGCCGCGTCCGCGACATGTTCGAGCAGGCGAAGAAGAACGCGCCCTGCATCATCTTCATCGACGAAATCGACGCGGTCGGTCGTCACCGTGGCGCCGGTCTCGGCGGCGGCAATGACGAGCGCGAGCAGACGCTGAACCAGCTGCTGGTCGAGATGGACGGCTTCGAGGCGAACGAGGGCGTGATCCTGATCGCCGCGACCAACCGTCCCGACGTGCTCGATCCCGCGCTGCTGCGTCCGGGCCGCTTCGACCGCCAGGTCGTGGTGCCCAACCCCGACGTCGTCGGCCGCGAGCAGATCCTCAAGGTCCACGTCCGCAAGGTGCCGCTGGCCCCGGATATCAACCTCAAGACCATCGCGCGCGGTACGCCTGGATTCTCCGGCGCCGACCTGATGAACCTCGTCAACGAAGCCGCGCTGACCGCCGCCCGCCGCAACAAGCGCATGGTGACCCAGGCCGAGTTCGAGGAAGCCAAGGACAAGGTGATGATGGGCGCCGAGCGCAAGTCGCTCGTCATGACCGAGGAAGAGAAGCTGTTGACGGCCTATCACGAGGGCGGTCACGCCATCGTCGGCCTCAACGTCGTCGCGACCGATCCGATCCACAAGGCGACCATCATCCCCCGCGGCCGTGCGCTGGGCATGGTCATGCAACTTCCCGAGCGCGACAAGCTGTCGATGTCTCTGGAGCAGATGACCTCGCGCCTCGCCATCATGATGGGCGGCCGTGTCGCCGAAGAGCTGATCTTCGGCCGCGAGAAGGTGACCTCGGGTGCGTCGTCCGACATCGAGCAGGCCACGCGCCTCGCCCGTATGATGGTGACGCGCTGGGGCCTGTCCGAGGCGCTCGGCACCGTGTCCTATGGCGAAAACCAGGACGAGGTTTTCCTCGGCATGTCGGTGTCGCGCACCCAGAACGCATCGGAAGCCACGGTCCAGAAGATCGACACCGAGATCCGGCGGTTCGTGGAAGAAGGCTACAACGAGGCGACGCGCATTCTCACCGAGAAGCGCGCCGATCTCGAAGCCCTGGCCAAGGGCCTGCTCGAGTTCGAAACGCTCTCCGGCGACGAGATCGTCGATCTGCTCAAGGGCAAGAAGCCGAACCGCGAGTCCGTGCTCGAGCCGGCCACGCCGCGCGCCTCCGCCGTGCCCCCTGCCGGCAAGTCGCGCCCGCGGCCCGATCCGGATCCCGGCCTGGAGCCGCAGCCGCAGGCGTAACGCCTCGCGCGTATGGCCGGCTACTCCGGCAAATCGTTAGTGCAAAAGCTCGGCATCAAGCCGGGCTTTTGTATTTTCGTGGATGGGCTTTCGGTTGCCTATCGCGATGTCGTCGGCGAATTGCCGGACGATGTGACTATCGCCAAGACCGCGAAGGCGCCGCTCGACATGGTGCATGTCTTCGCAGCCGAGGCCAAAGGTCTCGCCGCCAAGCTGCGCGGCTACCGCAAGGCGATCGCGCCCGATGGAATGATCTGGGCGTCCTGGCCGAAGAAGGCATCGGGCGTCGCGACAGACGTGACGGAAGCATTGGTGCGCGAGGCCGCGCTCGCGAACGGTCTCGTCGATATCAAGATCTGCGCCGTCGACGACATCTGGTCCGGCCTGAAGCTCGTGATCCCCGTGAAGGACCGCGCGAAGCTCGCGAAATAGCGCCGGCGCCGTAGGGTGGGTTAGCCGTGCGGACTGCGCGAAGCGCAGGCTGCTCGGCGTAACCCACCTCTTCTGTTTCCGCGGCGATGGACAGTGGTGGGTTACGCTTTCGGCTAACCCACCTACGATATTCTCACTTCGCCGCTGCACCGCCACGCCCCAGAAAATGCAGCACGTCGTCGTCAAACTGCTTGGGGTCCTGCAGGAACGAGAAGTGGCTGACCTCCGGCTGGATCAGCAGGCCGGCGCCGGGAATGTTCGCCGCCATGAACGCGGTGTTCTCGCGCTTGATTGCCTCGTCGTGGTCGCCGTCGACGATCCAGGTCGGCACCTTGATCGCCGCGAGATCGGAGGCCGTCCATTTCGGCTGGCTCTCCCACATCTTGGTAATCTCCGCGACGAAGCTCTTGTATTCGGTGGCCGTCGGCGAGAGGCGCTTGTACTCCTCGCCCGCCCGCGCGATGTAGGCGTTGAAGACGTCGCTCGACGCAATATCGGCAACGCCCGACGGATCCGAATTCGCCGCGAACGCGAATAGCCTGCTCACCCGCTCCGGGTGCTTCATCGCGATGTCGAGGCCGATGATCGCGCCGTCGCTCCAGCCGACGATCGCAGCCTTGCTGATCTTGAGATGGTCGAGCAGGGCGATCACATCCGAGGCCATCAGGTCGTAGCCATACGGCTCCTGATTGCGGCTGCTGCGCCCGTGGCCGCGGCTGTCCATGACGATGACCTGATAATGCCGTTGCAGCGCGCGGACCTGGTGGCCCCAGTAATTGGCATTGGCGAGGCCGCCATGCAGCAGCACGACCGGCTCGCCGCGGCCGAACACGGCATACCAGATCTTGATGCCGTTGACGGGCGCGAAGCCGCTTTGCGTTGCCTTGGGCAAGGTCGGCGTCGGCGGCAGGTTCAGCCATCGCGGCGCCGAATGAGCTGCATTGATTGAAACCGCCACGAGACACGCGACGAAGAGATTGCGAAGCAGCATGACGCGCCTTCCTGTTGGGCGATCGGACGTCACCCTGCGATCGCCTCCCGATAATGATTGGAGTTAGCCGCGATGTCATGGCATGCTCCCTTCAAATAACGGTGCGGCAATCGCACCAGCAAATGGGGAAGGGAAGCCGATGCGCTTGACGGCGGCATTGGGCGCGTTTTGCGCCGTTTCATTTGCAACATTCAGCGCTTCCATCGCCGCCGAGATGCGCGGCGTCACCGCCACCGAGATCAAAATCGGCCAGACCATGCCCTATAGTGGGCCGGTCTCTGCCTTCGGCGCGCTCGGCAAGGGCGAGGTCGGCTATTTCAAGATGCTCAACGACAAGGGCGGCATCAACGGCCGCAAGGTCAATCTGATCTCGCTCGATGATAGCTATGCGCCGCCGAAATCGGTCGAGCAGACCCGCAGGCTGGTGGAGAGCGACGAGGTCGCGCTGATCTTCTCCTCGATCGGCACCGCGCATAACACCGCGATCGCAAAATATCTCCAGAGCAAGAACGTGCCGCAGCTTTTCATCGGCTCCGGCGCTTCCAAATTTGCCGACAACGCGCAATATCCGCAGGCGACGATGGGGGTGCAGGCGCCGTTCCGCTACGAGGCGCGGCTCTATGCGCGCTATGCGCTCGCCAGGAACCCGAACACGAAATTCGCCGTGATCTCGCAGAACGACGATTACGGCCGCGACTATCTCGCCGGCCTCAAGGACGTGCTCGGCGAGAAATACGATTCCGTCGTCACCAATGCGACCTACGAGATCCAGGATCCGACCATCGATTCCCAGATCGTGAAATTGAAGGCCTCGGGCGCCGACGTGTTCGTGATCGCCGCGACGCCGAAATTCGCGGCGCAAGCGATCCGAAAATCCTTCGAGATCGGCTGGCGGCCGATGACATTCCTGTCCAACGTCGCCGTGTGGATCTCGACCGTGATGGAGCCCGCCGGCGTGGAAGCCGGCACCGGCATTCTCTCCACCGCTTATGTGAAGGACCCCGACGATCCCGCCTGGAAGGACGATCCCGGCGTCAAGGCGTGGCGCGACTTCATGACGAAATATGTACCGGAGGCCGACCAGCACGACACCAATTACGTCAACTCCTATAACAGCGCGATGGCCCTGGAGGCGGTGCTGAAGGCGTGCGGCGACGATCTGTCGACCGCGAACATCCTCAAGCAGGCATTTTCGATTCACGATCTCGAATTGCCGATGCTGCTGCCCGGCATCAAGATCAACACCAGCCCAGGCGACCATGTCCCGGTCGACCAGATGCAGTTCATGCGCTTCAACGGCAAGACCTGGGAGCGTTTCGGCGAGTTGCAGACGGGGAATTGACGGCGCACCGCGCGCTCACTTGTAGCCCGGATGGAGCGGAAGCGAAATCCGGGGTCTATCTGCTCGGTGAGTCCCGGATTACGCCACGCTCCAATCGGACTATGATCCTGCCCGTCGAAGAGATGCCCGCCAGATCATGAACAGGGCATCGCGGCGGGGCTAAAATGCCTCTTGTTGGCCATGATTTCGAGCGTACATTCGCCCGATCTGGGCGATGGCAGGGCAGTTGCAATGACGGCTCAGTCCCACAAGACCGCAGAAGAGCAGTACGAGGAGCAAGTTCGCATCCTCATCCGCATCGTTTCAGCCTCCACTTTGGGGCTTCTCGCTTTCGCTGCGGGCCTGCTGATTGGGACCTTTCTGTTTTCGTAATCGAAGATGAATATCCGGCTCTCCTGGAGCTGCGTCTTCACTTCGATGTCATGGCAGCCACGCCTTCGGCATCGTCGCGCACATGGACCACCGCGATCTTGTCACCGTAGATCCGCTTCCACCCCTTGATATGATCCAGCATCTGCGCCGCAGGCGAATCCGGGGTCAGCAGCGTCGCGTCGATCCTGTTGTCGTCGAGCATGCGCAGCAGGCCTGACACGTCACGGCCGTCTTCGGCCGCAAAATAGTCCATCAGGAATTTTTCGCCGTAGAGCTCCGATCGTCCGTCGACGAAAGGCCTGATGTCGCGAATGATCAGGTAGCCGCCAAAACCGTAGGAATTGAAGATGCGCGCGGCCTTGCGCTCGGTCAGCACATCGACCGCCGCAACTGGCGTCTGCGCCGTGGAGAATTCGAAGGTGTGGCGGCTTGAAAATCCCGCTGTCGCGCTTGCGGTCGCTAGCACGATTGCCAACGCGGCCAGCGCCGCCGGGGCGCCAGGCGCCATCCGCAAGCCACGCGGTGAATCGGAGACGGCCCTGAACCAGCCGCTCAGCGGTTGCGCCAGCACCAGGGGAACGAGCACGCCGAACGTCTCAATGCTGCGGACATGCGCCAGCGCCATCCAGGTGGCGCCGAGGATCAGCAGCACGCGCGGCGGCGACAGCGCTAGCCCACGCGTCAGCGCCAGACCGAGCAGTCCGAGCAGCGCGCCCGCGAACGGGCTGAACGAACTGAAATCGGCCGGACGCCATTCGGCGATGACGGAGAACGATTTGCCGAGGCTGAGGATGCGGGCGGCACCGAGCAGCGTGTCCAGGCCGTAGGGCGTGCAGCAGCTCGCCGCCAGTGCGCCAAGCCCGAACGCGGCCAAGCGCATCGCGAGCGCCAGCCGGCGCGGCGGCGCTGCGCGCCAGAGCGCTTCGAGGCCGATTGCGCCGATCAAGGCGAGCCCGAGCACGAAGCCGCCGTGAAGATTGGCCCACAGAGCCATCAGCGGCAGCAGCAGGAAGGACGGCGCGCGGCCGCGATCGGCTGCGGCCATCAAGGCGCCGGTCCAGGCGACCATGACCGGCAACGCCAGCACGTGTGGGCGGGCCAGCAGATGCGGCGCGGCCAGCGTCATCGCCAGCAGGCAGAACACCAGCGCATAGGGCAGGTCGAGATGCCGTTGCAGGAAGGTCAGCAGCCATCCCATCGCCAGCGCGATCGCGGCCGCAGTCAGCACGACGGGCCCGGCCCAGCCCCAATGGGCATAGGCCGTCGCGAACAGCACCTGTGACAGCCAGGAGGTCGAGAGCCAGACCTCACCCTGGTGCGTCAGCGAATAGAGGTCGGTCCAGGGCACGGCACGATGATCGAGGATCCACTCGCCGACCTTGATCTGCCAGAGCGTATCGGGATCGTGCAGCAGGCTGTCGCCGCTCACCAGCAGCAGCAGGAATGTCGCGGCCGTGACGCAGAGCGGCGCCAGATTGCGCTGGGCTCGCGCGATCGGAAGGCTGGCCGCGATGGTCATGGCTTGGCCGGCGCGGCCGCCGGCGGCTCGCCGTCACGCACATGGATCACGGCGATGTCGTCGGCATAGAGCCGCTTCCAGCCCTTGACGTGATCCAGGAATTGCGGTCCCGGCGTATCGGCCCCCAGCAGTGTCGCGTCGATCTTGTATTCGTCCAGCAGGCGCGGCAGCAGCTCGGGCTTCTTGCCCTCGGTGGCCTTGAAGAAGTCCATCACGAACTTCTCTCCATAGAGTTCGGCGCGGCCGTCGACGAAGACCGGGATGTCGCGCGAGATCAGATAGCCGCCGAACTGGTAGCCGTTGAAGATGCGCTGCGCCTTGCGCTCTCGGAGCAGGTCGACGGCGGCGACCGGCGTCTGGTCCATCGTGAAGGTGAAGCGGTGATGCGACATGTAGATCGAGGTCGAGGTCCAGGCCGCGACGGCGATCATCAGCGCGCCTGTGATGGTGACGTAGCGCGCTGCCCAGCTCTCGGTGGCTTGCGCGTCAACCTGCGGCAGCGGGGATGTCTCGCCGAGCGGCTTGGCCAGCACCAGCGGCACCAGGAAGGCAAAAGCCTCGATGCTCCTGACATGGGTGAGGCCCATCCAGGTGAACAGCAGGATCAGAAGGATACGCGGCGGCGACAGCGTCAGGCCGCGAAACAGGCCGATCGCGATGAGACCGAGGATCGCGCCTTCGAACGCGGAGAACGAGGCGAAATTCGCCGGCATCCATTCCGAGATGACCGAGAGCAATTCACCGAGATTGAGGATGTTGGTCGCGCCCAGCAGCGTGCGCCAGCCATAGGGCGTGACGCAGGCGGCCGCCATCGCGGCGACGCCGAACAGGAACCAGCGCGCGAGCAGCCGGATCTGCTTCCCGGACTCCAGCGTCCAGATCGCCTCAAGCGCCATCGGGCCGATCAGCGCGAGGCCGAGCACGAAGCCGCCATGCAGGTTCGCCCATAGCGACATCAGGGGCAGCCAGCCCCAGGACGGCGTGACCTTGCGGTCGGCCGCATTCATCAGCACGCCGACCCAGGCGATCATCACCGGCAGCGCCAGGATGTGCGGCCGCGTCAGGATGTGGTGCAGCGACAACAGCACGGCCAGCATCGCGAACAGCACCGAGCGCGGAATTTCGAGATGCGCGTCGAGCAGGTAAACGAACACGGCAGCCGACGCCGCGATCGCGAGCGCGGTAAGGATCACCGGCCCCGCCCAGTCCCATTGTGTGTAGGAGACCGCGAACAGGACTTGCGACAGCCAGGACGTCGAGATCCAGGGCTCGCCGGGGCGCGTAAAGGAATAGAAGTCGGTATAGGGCAGGGCGTGGTGATCGAGGATCCACTGGCCGATCTTGATCTGCCAGAACGAGTCGGAGTCCTGAAGCAGCGTGTCGCCGATATAGAGGAAGAACAGATAGGCACCCGCGCCGACACACAGCGGCACCAGCGCTCGCGCGCGGCTCTGCAGCGTAATGCTGTTGGTGAAGGATAGGGACATGCCGCCTCGTCTTGTTCTTGGTCCTGTTGGCCGAGCGGGCGGCATTTGACCATGGCGGTCATAACTTCCAGTAAATCGGCGGACGAGAACGCTACGACGAGACTCGACCGGCGCCACGACATAGGTCCGTTCCCTCCCCCCTTGTGGGGGAGGGCTAGGGAGGGGGTAGCTCAGGAAAAGGTGCCGGTTGTTGATGATGCACCGAGGACGGTGCGCGATGGAAAAAATCCCCGTGTGGCACCCCCTCCCTGCCCCTCCCCCACAATAGCAGGGCAATCGCATATGACTTCCTTGCGGCGACCTGCGCGCACGCCTCGTCCTTCGAGACGGCGCTTACGCGCCTCCTCAGGATGAGGCTAACCAGCGTCAGTGCCCCCTTGAAACTGCTGCCGCATACTCCGCCCTCATCTGAGGAGCCCGCCCAAAGCGGGCGTCTCGAAGGATGGCCGCAGGGACAAGTTTTCATATGCGATTGCCCTGCTCCACAAAGGGGGGAGGGAACGGAAAGAGCGCCGCTGTGTCCCCGCAATTTAACCGATTGTTTTAGATTTCGGTTTACCATCGGCGAATACCCACAAACGGTTCCGCATTTACGCAGTCGAATTAACTGCGGCGCAAGTCTTTGCCCTTACGTTCGGTTCCATGGTCGGGCGGCGCTGGGAAGCCGGAAAGACCAGACCAGTTGAAGCCACGTGTATCCTTTGGAGCAATCTATGAAGAACCTCGTTTCGCGTTTCGTGAACGACGAATCCGGCGCCACCGCCATCGAATACGGCCTGATCGCCGCCGGCATCGCGCTGGCGATCATCACCGTCGTCAACAACCTCGGCACCACGCTGAACGCCAAGTTCGGCTCGATCTCGTCCAGCCTCAAGTAAGCTCGACGATCACCGGAATAGCGAAGAGCCCCGTCATCGACGGGGCTCTTTTGCTTTGCCCGCAGCATCGGCGCGGGGCATTCGACAATCGGGCTTAAGCCTCCTTCAAGTCCCTCGGGTGTATGGCTTGAACGCATCTGCGTCACCGTATTGCGTCAAAGGAAGCCGCATGGCCGAAGCCTCGTCCGCCCCGCCTGCTGTTGCTCGTCACGGCGCACTCCCTGCGACGCTCCTCAACATCTCCTTCGTGCTGGCGATCGTCACGCTGGCGTATTTTCCGACGGCCTATCTCACGCATGTGTGGATCTTTGGCGCGGATGGACGCGGCATCCCGACCGACTTCGTCAATGTCTGGGCGGCCGGAAAACTGGCGCTGGAGGGCCATCCCGCGCTGGCCTGGGATTGGGACATCCAGAAGCAGGTCGAGCTTGCGCTGCTCAAGCAGGATTTCGTCGGCCATTTCGCCTGGCACTATCCGCCGCCCTTTCTGTTCGTCGCCTCTCTCCTCGCGCAGTTTCCCTATGCGGTGGCTTTCATCGGCTGGGCCGCGTTCAGCATGGTGCCCTATCTCGCCGTGATGCGCGCGATCATCGGGCGCAACGCGGGCCTGGTGCTTGCGATTGGATTTCCCGCCACCTTCATCAACATCCTGGTCGGGCAGAACGGTTTCCTCACCGCGTCTCTGATCGGCGGCATGCTTTATCTGCTGCCGACGCGACCGGTGCTGGCTGGAATCTGCCTGGGACTTCTGAGCTACAAGCCCCAATATGGACTGCTGTTTCCGCTGGTGCTGATCGCCGCCGCCGAGTGGACGGTGCTTTTCACCGCCGCCATCGTCACTGTGACGATCGCAGGGGCGTCCTGGCTCGCATTCGGGACGGAAAGCTGGCAGGCCTTCTTCCACTGGATCCCGATGTTCTCGCAGGCCTTTCTGACCGAAGGACGAGCACCCTGGTTCAAGATGCAGAGCATCTTTGCGTTCGTGCGCTATGTCGGCGGCACCGAGCAGCTCGGATGGATCTTCCAGTGGGTGTTGACGACAGCAATTGCCGTCGTGCTGGTCGTGATGTGGCGGAGCAGGCTGCCCTACGCGCTGAAAGCGGCGATGCTTGCGGCGGCAACGCTGCTCACGACGCCCTATCTCTTCATGTATGATCTGGTTGTGCTGGGCATCGCGGTGGCGTTTCTCATCCGCGCCGGGCTCGATGAAGGTTTCGCGCGCCATGAGGTGATGGCCTTGGCGCTCGTCTTCGCGCTGCTTGCGACCTTCCTGTTTCTCGGACAACCGGTGGGCTTCCCGGCGATCCTCATCGTCTTCGCGCTGATCCTCGCCCGCTGCGCAGCCTGGCGGACGGCCGAGGCTGCCTCGGCGCAGCTCGCAATCACGCAACCGAATTGAGCCGCGCGACCAGGCTCTGATCGCGGCCTGGCGCGAGACGCTAGGGCGTGTACCCGTAAACGCTCGCCGTCCGCGCATCGATGTTTGCTTCACCGCTCGACAGCGGCGGAATTGCGGAGATCCCTCAACCGCCGCTAGGGGCCAGAAGGCGACTTAGCTGCGCAGTATGATGGCGACAACTACGCATCTATGCCTGACTGAAGCCGCGACCGGGGCCCGAAGGCAGAAATTGGCGACGTATGCCGATAACACCGATTGGATTTTCATCCCGGTTGACCCGTCGTTTTCGATTTTTGAGCTCAGGATCCTTTGGTCAAGCCGAGATCGCGGCTTGCTTCGCGGGAGCTTCGACGTGACACTGGCTGGATGCAATTGTCGGATCCGGAGGACCCCGTGGAATCGAAATGGCGAATTCTAGCGCTGCTTTTCACGGCGCGTTGCGTCATGGGCATGCAGTTCGAAAGCGTCGGAGCGCTCGGCCCGCTGCTTCGAGCGGAGGGCCTCGATTATGCCCGGCTCGGCATCCTGGTTGGCGCCTATCTGGCGCCCAGCGTCCTAGTTGCGCTTCCTGGAGGAATAGTGGTCCAAAGGCTCGGCGAACGAACTACGCTTCTCCTGTGCGCGGCGCTGATGTTCGCTGGCGCCGTCGTCGATCTGTCGAGCGACTGGAACGCGCGCCTGCTGGCCAGAGTCATCGCGGGCACGGGCGGGGTGGTGTTTACCATCGCTGGCACCAAGATGATCGCCGATATATTCGCTGGTAGGCAGTTCGGCCTTGCGATGGCGGCTCTCGCCGGCTCATGGCCGTGCGGGATAGCGCTGGCGTTGATCGCGTTGCCGCCGATCGCGGACAAGTTCGGGCTGATCGGGGCGTCGGTAGCACTGGTGATCCTGACCCTGATGGCGCTAATCCTATTGTTCGCGCTGCCGAAGCAGGCGCGACCGGGCGCGCCGTTGTCCGCAGCCTTCCCAAGCGCGGCCGTCACGGCCGCGGTGGCCCTTGCAGGCCTCGTCGGTGGCACTGCCAACGCCACTTTCGCCAATGCGTTTGCGTTCGGTCCGTTGCTTCTCACCGAGAGGGGCTATACGGCTGAGATCGCCGCCTCTCACGTCAGCGTCGCGCTGTGGGTCACCATCGCGGCCATCCCAGTCGGCGGCGCGCTTGCGATCCGGCGAGGCCCCGGCATCTGGATCGCTGCCGCATCCCTGCTGCTCGCCGCAGTCGGGATGGCAGCCATTCCGGTGTCCGACCACGACGTTCTCATCTTCGCAGGACTGGGGCTGGTGGCCGGCCTATCCGGAGCGACGTTCGCCAGTCTGCCGTCATGGGCGCTTCCCGTCCAGGCGCGCGCGGTCGGAATGGGAATCTTCTTCTCCGCGTTCTACGGGAGCATGCTGGCGTTGCCGCCGATCGCGGGCGTCTTCGCGCACCGCGCCGGCGGTGCGGGCATCGCCTTCGACGTCGCTGCGGTCGCTCTTTTGGTCGCCATGCCGCTGCTCGGGGGCTTCGCCGCGCTGGTTTCCGCGCCCCGGTCGGCTCCGGCGGTCGAGGAAGGCGCGGCCTAAGGGCCGCTTTCAATCGGGGAGCGCCTCAATCACGAATATGCCGGTCCCCGGCGAAGCTTACGCCCATCATCGCGCAGACGATTCGGGCCTGCTCTTCCATCAGGACCCGGCTCCGGCACGGCGCCGGCGCTGGCCCTCCTTCCGGAGAACGAGCGCGGTTCGTCGCGACGGGGCCGCCTGGGTTTCGTTCCGGCCTCCGATAGGTCAGGCCGCCGCTGGGGCGGACCGTCGCTCGCGGCGAAGCGCGAGCAACCAGATTCCGGCGGCGAGCGCGCCCGCTGTCGCGACGGCGCGGGCCGCCGTCGGCAGCGGCAGGCCGAACCAGTCCGGCAACGTCATCGAGGCCAGCGCGAGCGCGCCCAGTCGCACCGTTTCGGCGGCGAAGGCGATCCGACTTCCTTCCATGACGCCGCCGATGGTCACGCATGAAACCAAGATGACAATGGAATAGGTGACGGAGACCTGCACCGGAAAGGCTTGGAAGCCGGAAAGGAAATGCAGAAGCATCGCCATCGTGAGCGTATACTGGACCGCGCCGTAGGTGGCGACCGCCCGCGGCGTCTCGGGGTCGTAACGACGCACGACCGACGGATCCATTGGTTCCGGCGCCTGCATCCTTCCGAACCAGACGGCTAACTTGCCGGCGAGCCCGCGAGCCGCGCGGGTCTGCCGGATCAGATCCGCATACACCTGAAGGTTGCTCCAGAGCGGGTTCAGGCTCCGCAGCGGTTTGCGCACTCCGTAGGCGATCTTTTCGCCGTCGCGCTCGTCGACGAAGGTGCCGAACATCCGGTCCCAGAGGACGAAGATCCCGCCGTAGTTCCTGTCGATGCAGTAGTCGTTCTGACCGTGATGCACGCGATGGTTCGACGGAGTGACCAGGATGCGGTCGAGCACGCCGAGCCGGCCGATGAGTTCGGTGTGGACCCAATACTGGTACAGCAGATCGACCAGCCCGACGATGAGATACATCATCGGCGGAACGCCCAGCACGGCCATCGGCAGGTGAAAGATCCAGGTGAACAGCGCGGCGGTCGCGGGCTGCCGCAACGCGGTCGAAAGGTTGAAATATTCCGACGAATGATGGACCACATGGCTGCCCCAGAGCACGGGAATCTCGTGGCTGAAGCGGTGGTACCAGTAGTGAGAGAAGTCGTAGAGCAGCAACGCGGCAACCCAGGGCAGGAAGCTGTCGCGGCTCCATTCGACGAGGTGGAAGGCCTCGTAGACCGCGACATAGAGGGCGACGTCGATGAGCTTGGCGAAGCCGCCGATGGCCTGGCTCAGTACGCCGTGGTGCAGGCTCGTGATGGCGTCGGGTACGTCGTATACCCCGCGACGCCCCATCCGCCACGCGATCGCCGCCTCGACGAGGATCGTGACCATGAAGACCGGAATCGCGAACATAAGCATTTTCACGTGGCGCCTCCCCTATTCCCTCACGGCGGAGTCATCGATGGCAGTCGCGGGAGGGTATGGTGGACGGGCGGATTCCGTCAATCCTTGGCGCATCGATCCTTGGAAGCGCCAAGAATCGGGCAACCGGCTTCATGCATCATTTACACGGGCGAAGCAGAACACAAATTCCCAGCCCAGCACCCTCAGCGCTCGCGTTCCCAAGTAAGGCTTCCTATCACTCTTTTTCCGGGAAAAACGGAGCTGACTTGTTCAGCCGTTCGAATGGTCAGCTTATCACCTTCCAGCTTGAAAAATCGTATTTGGTCCTATCCGGTGAGAAGCCCATTCCCCGATATGTCTACCATGGTCTCCTTCGATCATAAACTTTCCGGTGTAAGCAAGGAGCGACCTAAGAAGGGCTGCAGACTCCTCATTACTTGTCGCCGGTTTACGATTTGCTGCCACGATGAGCGCCCAAACTAGCTGTGAGAGACGAATTTCGCGAGGTCTGCTTGGGGTCATAAGCTGCCATTGAAGACGAAGGCACATTTACTCGATCCCGACCGGCTTTCTTCCCGATGTCCTAAAGTCTATCTTGGTTGAAAGGCACGAGAGGCAGCGAAATGCTACCGTCACCAATCACTTACTGCTTCTACCGTTGTCGCGGGCTCTGCCTTCACACTTGGGTCGTCCCGACTTTCGCAATCATGATGGCCTCCGCCCCACTGCAGGCTTCAACAGCACCAAAAATGTCAGCGTGCGGATACCTCACTGGTCTAATTGATAAGGCACCGCCATCATGGCCGTTGTTCCTGCCCAGCTATCCGACCGTCGAACCGGGGCCTCTGCATGGCGCCGCCTACCTCTATGACAATGCGGTAGCCGCCATCGCATTGGTCGGTTGCGGTGAGCAAGACAAAGCATATCGGATTGGCTCGGCGATTCTCTGGGCCATCGACAACGACCGCACCTGGCATGATGGACGGCTCAGGAACGCTTACGCCGCGGGTTTGGTGGCGAATGGGCCCGTAAAACTTCCAGGTTGGTGGGACAATACTCAGAACAAATGGTTAGAGGATCGATATCAGGTGGGCAGCGATGTTGGTAACATGGCATGGGCCATGTTGGCGTTGCTGTCGATTGATGTGAACACCGGCTCTCGATTCCTCGATGGTGCCGCACGGCTTGGCGCCTGGGTCGCGCAATGGGCCGATACGCGCGGTACTGGCGGTTTCACGGGCGGTACGTTTGGGCACGAGCCGACGCCGGAAGTGCGGACATGGAAATCGACTGAACATAATACTGACCTCGCCGCCGCGTTTGGCCTTCTTGCCATCCGTACAGGCGATTCGCGCTGGCGCGATAAGGCAATGGTTGCTGAGTACTTCGTAAATACGATGTGGGATCCGGGGTGCGCCTGTTTCGCCGCAGGGACCGCTGAAGACGGTGTCACGCATAATCCGATTTTGGCACTGGATGCCCAGATCTGGCCTTTAACAGCACTTCACGGAGCGGCCGGGAAATTTGCATCGGCGATGACGACCGCCGAACAGCGAATGAGTGTTGGCGGAGGCTTTTCTTACGGTGAAGACCGGGACGGTGTGTGGACCGAAGGGACGGGCCAAATGGCTCTCTTGATGAAATTGCTCGGCAGGACTGAGAGGGCAGAATCGTTGATCGCTATCATCGAATCCCAGAGGTCGCCCGATGGTGGGTTCTATGCCACGACTGTCCGCGCGTTACCGACGGGGTTCGTGTTGGACACCGACCCGACCAAGCCGCGACACTATTTCCGATTGTCACATCTTGGCGCAGCTTCGTGGGCTGCCCTCGCGGAACGTGGGCTCAATCCCTTTACGATGACAAAAGGACTTCCCTAGCTGAGCCGCAGTGCTTCTCGTCTCGGCCGTTTCGGTCTGTTTTGATTTCGATATGTCCGCAAAGGGTCACAACCAGCGGTCCGGGCAAGCGGCGGCGCGGCGTCCGGTCTGCCACCGATAGCCGATATAGCAACGGGGGCAACCTTGTTTGGCTAGGGGCCAAGAGGCGACATGGCCCTCAGCGTGCGCTCGCGGCGGTGATTGGACCGCATCGATCTTGCGAACGCGCATCTGTAGTCCAACTCTTGGTCGAACAGGCGACTTCACGAAATGAAAGAGGCCGCCAACTGAAGCGGCCTTAGTGGATAGCTCCCAATTCCTTCGGGTCCTCTTTGTAAGCGCCCGAGGTCAATCTTCTAGTCCGGCACCGCTAGTCGCAACGGCGGACCCTGCGGACCGAACCGTCGTCGCGCTCGATCGTGACGGTGCGGCATCCACCGCGATATCCGCGATCATATCCGTAGGCGCGATAAGCAGGTCGATCGTACTCTCGGTAGTAACGCCGCTCCGGCCCCACTCTTACGCCGCCAAGCGGAGTATCAACGGCAACTTGAGCTGATGCCGGTGCAATAGAGATCGGCGTGGCGATAGCGAATCCAGCAACCGCCAATATGCCAGCCAGTAACAGGGTTCTCATATGAGCCTCCTCCTGAGTTATTGCATTGCTTTCAAACATATCAGGTGGAGCAAGGTTCCTGCACGAACAGTAGCAGCCGCATGTTCCTGAACCAAGCGAGCACGACCGGAATGTCTCTTAGGGTCAAAACCGATAAAGTTTTCCCGAGCAGATGTTTTCCGCTCGGCCATCGGCAGCCGACATTGCCTTTGTGAGTACACGTTCTAACGCGAGGTCCGCTCAATGAGCGGGCAGCTTTCGAGCGTGGTGCCGGGGCGGGCGCCCTCAATGGCGACACAGGGCCGGGAGCGATCGATGGCAAGTGCGTAGCGATCCAGCAGCGCGCTACGATCCGGTTCACCGCGCATGTGCAATTCGCGGACACCGCCGGGCAGCGGAGCCTTCAGCCCGGCGCGGATGCGCTGGTCGAAGATGCCGCCGGGGACGATGGGAACACCGATATCGGCGAGCAGGTAGAAGCGTGACTGGGAGGGGAGCTGCGGCGCGATATAGGCGAGCGGCTTGCCGAGGATCAAGTAGGTTGCGGGCTGACGGAGCTCGTCGGCGATCTTTGGCCGGTAGATGTCGGACCAGGGGCGATGCCACCAGTCCGCCGGCTGCGACCACAATGCGATCGCGGCTGCAACCGTCAACATCAGCGCGTTCAGCGCAACGGGAGACATCTTGGGCAATGCCGGCCCCACGCTCGCGGCGAGGCGCGCGAGCAGCAGAACGATGATCGGGCCGCACAACAATTCCAGAACGACCGCATAGCGCTGGATCGAGAACAGGCCGAGCCACACCAGGTACGAGACTGCAAACAGCACCACGAACTGCACGTCACGTCGTGTGAGGATCGCGCTGTCGCGCCTCATGCGCACAAACAGGCCGAGCACGAGCAGGACCGTCACGACCGCGAAGCGCGCGTCGCGGAACGGATGCTCCGCGCCTCTGTGATCGCCCACCAGCCAGTAGAACGGGTAGGCCAGTGCGTCGAGCACGCTGTGGGGCATGAACTGCGCGTCCATCAGATTGATGGCCGCCACCTCGCCCGACTGGAAGACGGCATTGAACAGCGGGAAGATCGGATTGCCGGTGTCACGCCAGGCGATCAGGCACCATTCGCCGCCGGTGAGCGCCGCGCCGACAATCCCGCCGAGTCCAAGCAGGGCAGTCGCCCGAAGCGGACGCGCGGCGGCGAGCACTGCCGTGGCAGCACCTATCGCGTAGACGACATTGGTCAGCTTCAACCCGACCGCGGCGCCAATCAGGAGCCCGGCCAGCAGATAGCGAACTGCGGGCCGGCGATCCGCAACCAGGATCAGAAGGAAACCGCCGATCACGGGCAAGGCCAGCAGCACGTCGGAAAAGCTCGTGCCCACTTCCGAGAGCGTCATCGGACCTGCGGCCGCGATTGCGACCGCCGCCGCGATCGCCGCGACGGTTGCGGCCTGGCGCAGGACCAGGCGTGCAAACAGGTAGATGAGCGCGAGGTTGAGGCCGTGAATTGCACCGATGATCACCAGCCCATACGGCGACGGCAGGAAGTGGCGGAGGTAATAGACCGGAAAATAGACGATCGGATTGAAGTAGGTCTGAAAGCCCGGCGGGACCGCATCGACGCCATAGCGGCCGTTGAGCACGGCCCAGACATTGTATTCGTGGTAGTTCTGCCAATCCCAGTTGACGTCCTCGCCCATCGCGAAGGTGTAGAGCGCGCCTGCCAGCATCGAGCACACGACAATGGCGATGGCTAACGCCGTCCCGCGCAGGTTCGTCGTCCATGGCCGGCGCAGGCCTCCGGCCGCAGGCATGGAAAGGGCTTCGGGCAAATCGGCAGTGGTTGTCGTGCGCTGCAGCATCAAGGCGCCACGGCTGATGGTCGCAGCCCTTTTTCGAAAACAGGATGCGACGCAGAAAGTAAGCTTGTGGGGCGCATTGCCGGATTCCGGTTGATCCCCGTAGGACTATGACCAGCCAGTTAAGGTTGCATGAATCAATGCAGGAACCGGTTGCCTGGCGCGTAGGAGCGGCTTGTCCTTGCAGGGAGCATCCATTCTCGCCCGCGGCGTGACGCGCGCGATCCATCACGCATTTGGTTCTTGTCATCCCTCCTGAATAGTTGTTCAGTCCTTGCGGGGCGATTTGCATCTCTTGCAGTGACGAAGCGTTGGGCCGCGGGCGTGCGGCAGGCGTGTGGGACAGGAAGCGCGCCATGGTTTATCGGCGAACGCATCAAGTGGTTAAGCGCCTTGCGGCTCGGCGCAGCGCCATCCTGGCGGCGGCAAGGGAAGCCGCGGCCGAAGGCGGCATGGCGGCGGTGCAGATCGCGCCGGTCGCGGTCCGGGCCAGCGTGGCGGCCGGCACCGTCTACCGCTACTTCCCCTCCAAGGCCGAGCTGATCTCCGAATTGATCTCCGAGGTCTCCCGCGACGAGCTCGCGGCGATCCGGCGCGCGGCCGATGCCGCGCCTGGCCCGTCCTCCGCGCTGGCGGCGGCCGTGACCACGGTGGCCGTCCATACGCTGTCGCAGCGCCGGCTGGCCTGGGGCATTTTGGCTGAGCCTGTCGATGTCGATGTCAGCGCCTCACGGCTTGCCAGTCGCCGCGAGATTGCCGGCGAGATCGCCGGGCGGATCGACGCCGCGGTGCGCGCCGGCCATCTGCCGGCGCAAGACACCGCGTTGGCCGCGACTGCGCTGCTGGGTGCGCTGCACGAGGCGCTCGTCGGCCCGCTTGCGCCGGACAATCTCGAGGATCCCGTCAAGATGCGCGATGCGGTGCAGACCGTGACGCTACTGGCGCTGCGCGCCGTCGGCGTCATGGACGCCCGCGCCCGCGGTCTGGTGGTGCAGCAGACGCTGCTGCCGACGGCCAAGGCGCTGGTCGGGGCTTAAAACGCCGGTGCGATCGGGGCTGCGGCCTGATCATGCTCAGGCTGTTGCCTGAGCACGCCTTTTCGCAAAACCCGAGCAAAGCAGCCGAACCGGCCGGCTACGGTGCATGGGGTTGTTTCGCGGTTTTGTTGGCCGGCACCGGCCGCCTCAGATATTCGCGTCGCCCTCGGGGCCGACGGAGGCGATACGCACCATGTTCGTGGTGCCGGGAATGCCGAGCGGGACGCCGGCGACGATGATCACGCGCTGGCCGGCGCGGACGAAACCGTCGCGGAAGGCGATCTGGCCGGCGCGGCTCACCATGTCGTCCTGGTCGCGCGCATCCTCCGCCACCACGCAATGCACGCCCCACACGACGGCGAGCCGGCGGCCGGCCTGAATGTTCGGCGTGATCGCGACGACCGGCGGCTTCGGCCGCTCGCGCGCCACGCGCACCGCGGTCGAGCCGGAGCTGGTCCAGCAGATCAGGGCGGGCAGGTCGAGCGTCTCGGCGATCTGCCGCGCAGCGTCGGCGATGGCGTCGCCCGCGGTGGATTCCGGCGCGGGGCGCTGGGCCGTGATCACTGACCGGTAGATCGGGTCGCGCTCGACCTCCTCGCCGATGCGGTTCATGGTCGAGACCGCCTCGACCGGGAATTTGCCGGCCGCCGATTCCGCCGACAGCATGATGGCGTCGGCGCCCTCATAGACGGCGGTGGCGACGTCGGAGACTTCGGCGCGAGTCGGCACCGGCGACTGGATCATCGATTCCAGCATCTGCGTTGCGATCACCACCGGCTTGCCGGCACGGCGTGCCATGCGCGTCATTTGCTTTTGCAGGCCCGGCACGCGCTCCAGCGGCAGCTCCACGCCGAGGTCGCCGCGCGCCACCATCAGCGCGTCGGAGGCCTCGATGATGTCGGCGAGGCGGTCGATCGCCTGCGGCTTCTCGATCTTGGCCATCACAGCGGCGCGGCCGCGGATCATCTTCTTGGCTTCGAGCACGTCATCGGCGCGCTGCACGAAGGACAGCGCAATCCAGTCGATGCCGGTGACGAGCGCGGCCTCGAGGTCGGCGCGGTCCTTCGACGTCATCGCCGAGACCGGCAAATCGGTGTCGGGCAGGCTGACGCCCTTGCGGTCGGACATCTTGCCGCCGACCACGACGCGCGTCACCGCGTGCTCCTTCGTGGTCTCCTCCGCGATCAGCCGCACCTTGCCGTCGTCAAGCAGCAGGGCATGACCGGGCCGCAGCGCAGCAAGAATCTCCGGGTGAGGAAGATTGACGCGGTTGGCGTCGCCTGGGGTCTTGTCGGAATCCAGCGTAAAGGTCTGCCCGTTCTGGAGCTGGACCGAGCCTTCGGCGAAGGCGCCGAGCCGGAGTTTTGGGCCCTGGAGATCGACCAGGATGCCGATCGGGCGGCCGTAGCTCGATTCGACATTGCGGATCGTCGCCACCAGCTCCCGCATCTTGTCATGCGGGGTGTGGCTCATATTGATGCGGAACACGTCGGCGCCGGCCTCGAACAGGCGGCGGATCATCGCGAGATCCGAAGAGGCAGGTCCCAGGGTCGCGAGAATCTTGATACGGCGAAGACGCCTCATGGCTTATTCCCAGACGGTGGCGAGGGGGCTGGCGGGAGGCCAGGTGCGGCGGGGGGCGTACCACCGGGCGGACTATTGGGCAAACCCGGAACGCCGCCACCGGGGCCGACAGGGCCGGGCATCCCGGGGACACGTTGCTGGGCAGGCTGCTCGTTGGCGTCGGTGAGCTGCACCGTCCAGGCTCGCTGCTCGCCCGTATCGACCTCGAAATAGCCGGTCCGGTCGTAGCCGCGCGCCAGGCAGTCCTCGGTGCCGCGGATGGTGAATTCCTTGTCGCGCGAGCACATGAAGGCCTGCCCCGACCACTCGCCGCCGCGGTCATAGTCGATCGCGTAGATGTAATAGTAACGGGCGACCAGCGTCCCCCGCAGCAGGGTCTCGCAGGAGCGGGACGAGATGTTCCACCAGCCTTCGGTGGTCCAGCCGTCGGCGTCCTTGTAGCCGAGCGCAATGCCGACCCGGCTTGACGTGTTGTTGCAAAGCCGGAAATCGGCCGAGGCCGGGCTGGCCCAGATGCACAACAGGCCAACCACCAGCACCGGGACCAACCGGGCGAGCAGGCGAAGGGGGGAGCGGGGAGATTCGGCGATCATTGTCGCGGAACGTATACCAGATGATTGACGATTTGGCGTAGGGCCGGGGAACTGCCCGATGGTTGCTCAGCGGCCGTTTGCGCCGCGATATGGCAAAATCTGTGACAGAACCCCACCTGATCCCGTAAGGGTGACCGCCATCAAGGTCAGAGCCGAGTTACAGCCGAGGGGTCCAGCCATGGCAATCGACGACAAAACCAGAACGGAGCTCGAGGCAGCCGCTTTCCGGCGCCTCGTCGATCATCTGAGGACGCGGACCGACGTCCAGAACATCGATCTGATGAATCTGGCCGGCTTCTGCCGCAACTGCCTGTCCAATTGGCTCAAGGACGCGGCCGACGCGCAAGGCGTCGCTCTCAGCAAGGACGAAAGCCGGGAGGCCGTCTACGGCATGCCCTACGAGACCTGGAAGTCGAAATACCAGGGCACGGCCGCGCCCGAGCAGATCGAGGCGATGAAGAAAGTCCATCCCCACAATCACTGAGGCACTGTCCGGGGCACGCTGAGTCGCAACCACTCAACGGCTTTCTTTGCTTCCCGGCAGGAAGGTGTGGGCGCGCTGTGGACGAGCGCGATGCTTGCTTGAACGCAGTCGACGCCAACCCTAAGGGTTCTCGTAGCACGCGCGGTGAGGATGCCGGCGTCACCTCGTTTTGCCAGTTTCATTGGGAGTACCAAGATGGCCACCTCCGCCGCCGTCCGCGACGACGAGCCCGCGACGAAATTTGCCAAGGACCAGCTCAAATCCATCATCGAGCGCATCGAGCGGCTGGAGGAAGAGAAGAAGGCGATCTCCGACGACATCCGCGACGTCTATGCCGAGAGCAAGGGCAACGGCTACGACGTCAAGGCGCTGCGCACCATCGTGCGGATGCGCAAGCAGGACCCGAACGAGCGCGCCGAGGCCGAGACGATTCTCGAGACCTACATGCAGGCCTTGGGGATGCTCTGAGGCCTCGCTGTCGTCCTGGCGAAGGCCAGGATCCATAACCACAAGCCGTGGTTATTTGCGAAGGCCAGCAGTTTCATTACCCTTGTGCGGGACTGGCACCGCGCTTCATCGATAGTTTCCGCGGTATGGGTCCTGGCTTTCGCCAGGACGACACCGGTATTGTGGAAGCATCGAGGGAGACATCAGTGACTGCGCCAACGCTGCCGCGTGACGTGAACCGTGCCTTCGACGCCTTCCCGGCGCCGATCGGCAAGCGGCTGCTTCAGGTGCGCGATCTGATCTTCGCGACTGCCGCGGCCTATGACAACGTCGGCCGGCTCACCGAAACGCTCAAATGGGGCGAGCCTGCTTATCTGACCGACGAGACCGGCAGCGGCTCGACGATCCGGCTCGGCCGCCTCAAGGATTCAGACCACGCCGCCATTCTGTTCAACTGCAAGACGACACTCGTCGACACGTTTCGTGAGCGCTTTCCCGATCAGTTCGAATATCGGCAGACAAGGGCGTTGTTGCTGCCGGTGGCCGGCAAGCTGCCGAAGCAGGAGCTGTCGGTCTGCCTGTCGCTGGCACTGACCTATCATCTGGATCGGCGAGGCAAGAAGGCGCGTTAGGCGATCAGCCTCAGCGCAGCGCGGCAGTGCGCATGACGAACGACGTCGTCTCGAGCTTGGCGGTGGCGCTGCCCGAGAAACTGTCGCAGGACAGGCCCTGCATCGGATCGTCGGTGAAGCCCATTGCGATCACGGCCTGCGGCTTGACGAAATAGCCGCGCAACGCAACCGTATCGAGCTCGCCCATCAGCGTCACCGACATCGCGCGGCTGGCGCTTGGCGACAGCATCACGATCTTGAGCCAGATGCTCTCGCCCTTGGCCGCGGAGAGCCGGGTTGCGGTTGCGATCATGCCGTCGGTGCTCTTGCTGACGACGGTGTTGATCTCGGTGGCCGGCGCGGCGTTGCGGGCCGCGGCCGCCGGACGCACGCCACGCGGGATCGGCGCGGAGGCGGCGACGACCTTGGCGCGATCGACCGGGGAGGCGGCCGGCGCGTAAGCCAGCGCCTGAAGGGTTGCGTTGGAGACGCTCGCGGTCGGTTGCGGGTCGGTAGCCGCGGCAAGCGCCTGGCGCGCCCTCAGCGCTGCGACCTGGGCCGGCGTCGCCTGCTGCGGCGTGGCGGGTGCATCCCAGAAGCCGCGGGCATTGATGATGTCGGCGGGGGTCTCGGGCTTTCCGGCCGGCGGCTTGTCAGCCACAGGGGCGGGCTTCGGCTTGGGCGGCGCAACGAGCTGGGCATCGGCCGAAGCGAGCTGGATCGCGGCGGCGATCTGCGGCTTGGCCCGCGGCGTCGGCACCGGATCGGCCGGTTTCGCGGCGGCCGCGACCACGGTCGGCGCTGCCGGCTTCTCGGATGCGGCGGGCGCACCCTCGTCGTCCTCGTCGTTGCTGGCGGGAGCCGACTTGCCCTTGAACAAAGCGGCGAGGAAGCTCGGCTTGCCGATCGTGGCAGCGTCGTCGCCATTGCCACGCCGCTCGATGTCGGCCTTGGCGAGCTCGTAACCTTTCAGCGGCGTGCCGTCCGTCGGGACGTGGACCGTGCGACCGTTCGGGAAGACGCGGGCGAGCTGGTCATGCGTCATGCGCGGCCAGTGCCGGATGCTGCCGGTGTCGAGATGCACGAAGGGCGAGCCGGAGGTCGGGTAGAAGCCGACGCCGCCGCGCTGCAGGCGCAGGCCGGCGAAGCGGATCTGCTCCAGCGGCACGTTCGGGATGTAGAAGTCCATCGCATGGCCCAGCATGTGCTGGCTGAAGCGCGCCACGCCCGAGGAGCGGCGGCGGAGCATGGCGTTGGTGGCGGGGGAGCGATAGGAGGAGATGATCTGGATCGGCTGCTTGCCGTCGACGTCGCGATAGACTTCCCAGAGGATGTCGAAGAGGTGACGGTCCATGACCGTCTCGTCCTGGGTGCGCCAGTCGCGCAGAAAGTGGTTGAGCGTCTTCAGCGCGGCTTCGTCGTAGCGGCCATCGCGCTTGAAGGTGACGGTGAGGTCTTCGCCGGAATGGGTGTGGTGGAAGGAGAGCGTCTTGGTTTCGTTCAGCGCGGCGGCGTTATGAACCGAACCGGCAGCCGCAAGCAGCATCAGCGAGGCGAGGCCGATCCGAGATCCGACCTTCACTCCCGCATGGGACAACGACACCGCAGCGAATTGGCGTGCGAAACCAGCCAGCACGTATGAGCCCACCCAGTCGACGAGCGTTCAAAATGGACTCTCCCGCCAACCCCGTTAGCGCGCGAAAGAGGGTGAACGCTTTGTTAAAGCGAGAAGGTTAATTCGAGGTTGACCTTCCCGCCCCCAAACCAAGTCAGATTACGATCCTAAGCGGCTTAGTGTGGCGAAAAAACGCCCGCTACCCGAATCCGGATGGAGAATGGTTAACGTTAAGCGACCCCGTCCATGAGGCGGGGTCGCTGATTTCATTGAAGAATTTTAGAAGTTCAGGCGCTGGGCCGAGGCTCAGCGGGTGAATACCCGCTGTTGCTGGGGCCGGCGGCCGACCGGGGCCGGCGGCGGGGTCGGGGCCCCGAACAGCCGCTCGAAGAAGTTCGGCCCCGAGGAGCCAAAGCCGCCGCCATTATTGGCGATCGCCACGCCGGACGGCAGCGTCGTTGCCGGGCGCGAGTAGCTTGGTTGCGAGTGAGCGACGACGGTCTCGAGGTCCTTGCCGCGGCCGTTCTTCAGGATGTTGATCATGGTCGCGTCGCGGCCATAGACGTCCTTGCGGAATTGCAGCCTGCCGCCGTCGTCAACGAACGCGGTCTGGTAGGTGATGTTGACCGGGATCGGCGTCGGGAATTTCAGGTCGACCTCACCCGAACCGTACATGCTGCGCACGCGCTCCGGCGTGTACTTCTCGTTCGGCAGGGCGATGTTGAGCAGCACCGATGCATACTGATCCGGATATTGGACGCGCATGCAGCCGTGGCTGAAGGCGCGATCTTCCCGTGCGAACAGGTTCTTGTCCGGCGTGTCGTGCTGATAGACCAGGAACTTGTTCGGGAAGTTGAAGCGGATGCGGCCGAGCGCGTTGGCTTCGCCGGGCGGCTGCGAGATGTGAACCGAGCCGTCGCGGTTCTGCTCGAGCTTCAGGCCCATGCGCTGAAGCACGGTCGGGTCCTGCTGCAGCGCCGGCAGATATTCGCCATAGACGATCGACGGCGGCACGTTCCAGGTCGGGTTGACTGTGATGTATTTCATCGTTTCGGTCAGCAGTGGCGTGGCGTGCTGGCCCGGCTTGCCGGTGACGACGCGGGTGCTCCAGACCTGCTGGCCGCGCTGCATCACCTTCAGCGTGTAGTCGGGAATGTTGAGGATGACATAGGCATCGCCCAGCGAGGGCACGCCGAGGTCGCGCGGCAGCCAGCGCCAGCGCTCCATGTTCACCAGCACGGCGTCGATCTGCTTGTCGCGCTTCGGGCTATTCAGCGCCTTGACCGTCTTGTCGTCGAGGATGCCGGTCGCCTTGATCTCGGCGCCGTCCTGGAATTTGCGCACCGCTTCCGCGACTGCTGCGTCATAGTGGTCGTCGCTGGCGTTCTCGGTCATGCCGAGCTTGGTGCGGAGCTGCGGCACGCGCGGATCCTGCACCACGATCTCAGCCTGCTTCTTGCCCTTGGCGGGCGTGTATTTCAGCGCCGGGCCGTCGGTGATCTCGATCACCGGGCCGTCGCCCTGGCCGCGCAGCTGGGCGAGCTTTGCCTTCAGCTCCTTGTAAAGCTTCTGCGGCGGGTTGTAGCTGTCGAGCGCGGCGGAGGCGTCGGCCGCCGTGGTGACCTTGGTGAGCACCTCGTTCGGATCGACCGGATGCTCGGGATAGAGGATGTCGGCACTGACCTGGGACCAATGCACGCGGCCGCTCTGCGCCTGGCGCGCATAGTCGAACATGCTGGCGGTCAGCTTCAGCTCGGCGTCGGCGAGCGCGTCGGGCGTGGTGGCGGCGGCGAAATCCGGCACCGGATAGTCGGCGGGATTGAGACCGTCGGAGGCCGCATCCTTCAGCCGTGCGATCACGCCCTTGGCTGCGGCAGTCAGGCTGCCGGCTTGCGTCCAGACTGGCGCGAAGTCGCGGGCACCGTAGAATTTCTCGATCGCCGCACGCTCGTTCTTGCGGTCGAAATGGCGCGACGTCTTGGCGCCGATGATGTCCTTGAGCCTGTCGGCGACCGGCTGGTCGGCGGCGGGAATGTTGCTCGCGGCCTTCACCGGCTCGGCGGCCGCAGCCGGGGCCGGCGCCGCTGCGGCGTCAGCCTTTGCAGGCTCGGATTTGGCGGGTTCGGTCTTCGCAGGCTCGGTGTTGGCCGTCTCGCTCTTCGGCGCTTCAACTGTGGGCGTCGTGGCGACGTCGGAGGGCTTGGTCTCGACCTTGTCGGGGGCCGGCGCTGCCTCGGCCTTCACGGGCTCCTTCGCAGTTTCCTTGGCCGCTTCCTTCGGCGCGTCCTGCACCGTGGCGGTGGTGTCGAGCTTGATGTCGGATGCGGTCGGAGGCGGGACGTTTGCAGGCTCGGGGCGAGGGATCGCGGCTTCGATCGCGAGCTCCGCGGCGCTGCTGCGCGCCTGATCCTGCGCCAGCGCCGAGCTGGCCGATACCGTGAAGAAGGTCGCCGCGACCGTCATCAAGACACGGTCAAAGCCTGCACGGTGGTTCAAACAGTCACGCATTGTGTCGCACCCCTCGGGTGAACTGTCCCTCGTGGAACAGCTTTCGTTATCGCCTAATTGATTGAGTTTCGGCTAAACCGCGCCGGCCTCTCGAAAGTTGCACGCCTGCACGCAACGATTCTTACGCAGACGATATACAGGCCCCGATTTTGCAGCCAGCGCTACCCGGGACAACTCACGACAAACTGACTTCAAGAAAGCCCGTTTGCAACGGATTGTGCGGTTTCACCGCGGCTTTTCCCGGTGTCTGTCACTTCCAAGTCACGGTTTCAGCCGCAGCCGAATTTTGCCGTAATTCAATGGGTTGCGGACGCAATGTCCATTCGCGCGAACCTTCGTTCGCATGAGGTTCAGTGCGTCTCCTCACCGCTTTTCCCGCCATGGCCGGGAACACCGGCTTCGTCGAGTTTGCGGTAGAGCGTGGACCTGCCGATCTTGAGACGACGCGCCACCTCGGACATCTGTCCGCGGTAGTGCGAGATCGCGAAGCGGATGATCTCGTTCTCCATGTCCTCCAACGATCGGACATCGCCGGTGGGGGTCAGCATCGAGAGAGACCCTGCCAGGGGCAGCGGAGCGATTGGTATTTCACTACCCGACACCACCGAGGGCGCCGCCATCGGCTCGATCATCAGCGGCGCGGTCGGAATGTCCAACGTGGAATGCGGATGCGACGCCAGCAGCGGGAAATCGTCGAGACCGAGCTGGTCGCCCTCGCTCATCACCACCGCGCGGTAGACCGCGTTTTCGAGCTGGCGGATGTTGCCGGGCCAGTCGAGCTGAGCGAGATGTGCCATGGCTTCGCCGCTGACGCCGGAGATCGGGCGGTTCTCCTCGGCGGCAAAGCGCGCCAGGAAATGCCGGAGGAGATGCGGGATGTCCTCGCGCCGGGCCCTGAGCGAAGGAATCGTCAGCGGCAGCACATGCAGGCGGTAAAACAAGTCCTCGCGGAAATGCCCCTGCTTCACCCGTTCGAGCAGCTTGCGATTGGTCGCGGAGATGATGCGGACGTCAACCTTCACCGGCTTGCGGCCGCCGACGGCTTCGACTGCACCCTCCTGAAGCGCGCGCAACAGCTTGACCTGCGCAGTCAGCGGCAGCTCGCTGACCTCGTCCAGAAACAGCGTGCCGCCATTGGCCTCGACGAACTTGCCGGTATGCCGCTCGGTCGCGCCGGTGAAGGCGCCCTTCTCGTGGCCGAACAGAATGGACTCGACGAGGTTGTCGGGGATCGCGCCGCAATTGACTGCGACGAACGGCTTAGCCTTGCGCTCGCCGCTGCCGTGGATGGCGCGTGCGAACATCTCCTTGCCGACGCCGGACTCGCCTTCGATCAGGACGGGAATCGATGAGTTCGCCGCCTTCTGCGCCGCGCGCATCACCGTTGCCATGGCCTCAGCGCGCGTGATGATGTCGGCGAAGGTCAGCCGGCCCTCGCGGCTGTGACGGATCCGCTGCAACTCGCCCTTCAGCGCGGAGGCGTTGAGCGCGTTGCGTAAGCTGACCTGGAGCCGCTCCACACCGACCGGCTTGACTACGAAGTCGGCAGCGCCCGCGCGCATCGCCGAGATCACGTTGTCGATGCCGCCATGGGCGGTCTGCACGATGACGGGGACGCTGAGGCCGGCTTCGCGGATTTTCGCCAGCACGCCCATGCCATCCAGGCCGGGCATCACGAGATCGAGGATCACGGCGTCGATCGCCTGTGCGTCGGGGGCGGTGAGGGCGGCGATCGCAGCGTCGCCGGACTCGACGACGATCGTGTCATAGCCGCATTTCTGCACCATGTTCTCGACCAGGCGGCGTGCCACGGCGTCGTCATCGGCAATCAAAATACTGGCAGCCATGGTGCTCCCCGCACGCTACTACTATCTGTCTCGAATCGGGTCACTCTGGCCGAAGCCGATTAACGCACTCTTAAACCTTGATGCCCCCGCCCGCCGCAGCGTTTGTTGAACACAGGTTTCCCACACAATGACTTCGCGCTCCAAGACTGCTCTCAAAAAGAAGACTGCTCTCAAAAAGCCCGCTCTTCGTAAGCCCGCTCTCCGCAAGCCAAGCACCAGGAAATCCGCCGCCAAGGCAAAATCCTCCGCCAAGCCTTCACTCGCCAAGCCTTCACTCGCCAAGCCTGCGAGCAAGACTAGCAAGCTTCCGGAGTGGAACCTTGCCGATCTCTATTCCGGGATCGATGCGCCGGAAGTGGCGCGCGATCTCGAAACCATGGATGCCGATTGCGTCGCGTTCGAGACGGACTACAAGGGCAAGCTCGCAACAGGCACAGCAAACGAAGATGGCGGAAAATGGCTCGCGGAAGCCGTGCGGCGCTATGAAGCGATCGACGATCTCGCCGGCCGTCTCGGCTCCTATGCCGGCCTCGTCCACGCCGGCGACAGCGTGGACCCTGCGATTTCAAAGTTTTACGGCGACGTCTCGGAGCGGCTGACGGCCGCGTCGACGCATCTTCTGTTCTTCGCGCTCGAACTCAATCGCGTCGATGACGATATTTTGAACCGCGCGATGCAAGCCGCCGAACTTGCACACTACCGTCCGTGGATCGAGGATCTGCGCAAGGAGAAGCCGTATCAGCTCGACGACAAGCTCGAGCAGCTCTTCCTGGAGAAAGCACAGACCGGCTATTCCGCGTTCAACCGGCTGTTCGACCAGACTATCTCCGGCCTGCGCTTCAAGGTCGGGCCCAAGGAGCTCGCGATCGAGCCGACGCTGAATTTCCTGCAGGACCGCGACGGCGCCAAGCGCAAAGCTGCGGCGGAGGCTCTGGCGAAGACCTTCAAGGCCAATGAGCGCACCTTCGCGCTGATCACCAACACGCTCGCCAAGGACAAGGACATCTCCGACCGCTGGCGCGGTTTCAAGGATGTCGCGGATTCACGCCATCTGAACAACCGCGTCGAGCGCGAGGTGGTGGATGCGCTGGTCACCTCCGTGCGTGCGGCCTATCCAAAATTGTCGCATCGCTATTACGCGCTGAAGGCGAAGTGGTTCGGCAGGAAGCGGCTGGCTTATTGGGACCGCAACGCCCCGCTGCCCTTCGCCGCGACTGACGTCATCGGCTGGCCCGATGCGCGCAACATGGTGCTGACGGCCTATCGCGGCTTCTCGCCAAGAATGGCCGATATCGCCGAGCGCTTCTTCACCGATCGCTGGATCGATGCGCCGGTACGTCCGGGCAAGGCGCCCGGCGCCTTCTCGCATCCGACCACGCCGTCGGCGCATCCCTACGTGCTTATGAACTACCAGGGCAAGCCGCGCGACGTGATGACGCTTGCGCATGAGCTCGGCCACGGCGTGCACCAGGTGCTGGCCGCGAAGAACGGCGCGCTGATGGCGCCGACGCCGCTGACGCTGGCCGAGACCGCCAGCGTGTTCGGCGAGATGCTGACCTTCCAGCGGCTGCTGGCCCAGACCAAGAGCGCAAGGCAGCGCCAGGCGCTGCTCGCCGGCAAGGTCGAGGACATGATCAATACCGTGGTGCGGCAAATCGCATTCTATTCGTTCGAGCGAGCCGTCCACACCGAGCGCAAGAACGGCGAACTCACCGCGACGCGGCTCGGCGAGCTCTGGCTGTCGGTGCAGGGCGAGAGCCTGGGGCCGGCGATCGAGATCAAGGCGGGCTACGAGAACTACTGGATGTATATCCCGCACTTCATCCATTCGCCGTTTTACGTCTATGCCTATGCCTTCGGCGATTGCCTCGTGAACTCGCTCTATGCCGTCTACGAGAACGCGGCCGAAGGCTTTGCCGAGCGCTATCTCGACATGCTCGCTGCCGGCGGCACCAAGCATTATTCCGAGCTGCTGCGGCCGTTCGGTCTCGATGCCAAGGACCCGAAGTTCTGGGACGGCGGGCTCTCGGTGATCGCCGGGATGATCGACGAGCTGGAGGCAATGGGCTGAGCGGGGACGGGCTCGGCGCGAGCGGAGGTCACGTAAAACATCTGTTGAACCTCCGCCCCGCTGATGTTATACACATGTATAACACATCGAGATGGCAGGAAGGCCATGAAGATCGAGATCAAGAAGATCGGTAATTCGGATGGTCTGTTGCTGCCGCGCGAGTTGATGCAGCGGCTCGACCTCAAGCGCGGCCAGCAACTCCACATCGTGGAATTGCCTGGCGGCGGTTTCCAGCTTCTGCCGTACGATCCCGATTTCGAGCGGACGATGGAAATCGCCGACGAGATCATGGACAAATATCGCGACACTCTCGCTGCGCTAGCGAAGTAGGGGCTTGTTCCAATGAGCGAGCCCGAAGAGCCGCTCTGGATCACCTACGAGCAGGCTGTCGCAATTCATGGCCGACAACTCCGCCGTTTCGGTGGTGCGCCGGGATTGCGCGACGAAGGCATGTTGCGTTCAGCGTTGGAGCGGCCCATCAACAAATGGCGCTATGAGCAGGCGCAGCTCGACGAACTGGCTGCTGCTTATGCATTCGGGCTCGCCAAAAATCACGCATTCGTTGATGGAAACAAGCGCATCGCTTTCATGGCGATGATGGTCTTTCTGCACCGAAATGCTGTGGCTTTTAGTCCTGATCCAGCAGAAGCAACGACCATTATCCTCTCCCTCGCCCCCGGTGAAGTCAGCGAGCAGAGCCTCGCCCGCTGGATCCGCGATAATCTGGATTCCAAATGACCTGATTTGCCGGAAAACCGCGCTTTCGTGCCGTTGCCCTGCCCGAAGGTTTAAGGTATCCCAGCCGAAGAATTCGACTTCCGACTGGGGACATTCCATGGCTGACCATAGCGAAGTGGCGTACACCACCGCCGACGGCAACGACTACGTTGCCCACGAGCAGACCTATGAGGGCTTCATCAAGCTCGTGAAGTACGGCACGGCCTCGGTCGCGCTCATCGTCATTCTGATGGCGATCTTCCTCACCTAAATCGTCTTCGGCGGCTGCCTACATCTGCGGCGGCAGCTGCCCACGAAATTTGCAAACAAGCCGGTTCCAAAGCCGGTATGCAACGTTGCGGGAGTAACGCTAAGTTTGTTCGCGCGCTTTTTCCCGCGTCGCCGGAGGGCCTATGAAGATCGCCGTTGCCAAGGAAATCGATCCGTCGGAGCCGCGTGTCGCCGCTTCGCCTGATACGGTGAAGAAGTTCAAGGCGTTGGGCGCCGAGATCGCCGTCGAGCCGGGCGCCGGCCTGAAATCGGGCCTGCCGGATTCCGAGTTCACCGCCGTGGGCGCCACGGTCAGTGCCGACGCGCTGAAGGACGCCGACATCATCATCAAGGTGAAGCGCCCCGAGGCGTCCGAGCTTTCGCAATACAAGCGCGGCGCGCTCGTCATCGCCATCATGGATCCCTACGGCAACGAGGCCTCGCTGCAGACGATCGCCGATGCCGGCGTCTCCGCCTTCGCGATGGAATTGATGCCGCGCATCACCCGCGCGCAGGTGATGGACGTGCTGTCGTCGCAGGCCAACCTCGCCGGCTACCGCGCCGTGATCGAAGGCGCCGAGGCTTTCGGCCGCGCCTTCCCGATGATGATGACCGCCGCCGGCACCGTGCCCGCCGCAAAAGTGTTCGTGATGGGCGTCGGCGTCGCCGGCCTCCAGGCGATCGCGACCGCGCGCCGTCTCGGCGCCATCGTCACCGCGACCGACGTGCGGCCCGCGACCAAGGAGCAGGTCGAATCGCTCGGTGCGAAATTCCTCGCCGTCGAGGACGAGGAGTTCAAGAACGCCCAGACCGCCGGTGGCTACGCCAAGGAAATGTCCAGGGAGTACCAGGCCAAGCAGGCCGCGCTCACCGCCGAGCACATCAAGAAGCAGGACATCGTGATCACGACCGCGCTGATCCCGGGCCGGCCGGCGCCAAAGCTCATTTCGGCCGAGATGGTCAAGTCGATGAAGCCCGGTTCGGTGCTGGTCGACCTCGCGGTCGAGCGCGGCGGCAATGTCGAGGGCGCCAGGGCCGGTGAAGTCGCTGAGGTCGATGGCATCAAGATCGTCGGCTACACCAATGTCGCCGGCCGCGTCGCGGCCTCGGCGTCGAACCTTTACGCGCGTAACCTGTTCAACTTCATCGAAACGATGGTCGACAAGGCCAACAAGAAGCTCGCCGTCAACTGGGACGACGAGCTCGTCAAGGCCACCGCGCTGACCAGGGATGGCGCAGTGATCCACCCGAACTTCCAGCCCAAGTCGGCTTGATTGGGCCAAAGGAGAGCCGCCATGGAGCATGCTGCACAACTTGTCGACCCCTTTATCTTCCGGCTGTCGATCTTCGTCCTCGCCGTCTTTGTCGGCTATTTCGTGGTGTGGTCGGTGACGCCTGCGCTGCACACGCCGCTGATGAGCGTGACCAACGCGATCTCCTCGGTGATCGTGGTCGGTGCGCTGCTTGCGGTCGGCGTCGCCAACGTATCGAGCGGTTCGGGCTGGGCGCGCGGCTTCGGCTTCGTCGCGCTCATCTTCGCCTGCGTCAACATCTTTGGCGGCTTCCTTGTCACCCAGCGCATGCTGGCGATGTACAAGAAGAAGTCGAAGTAAGCGGCCACCTCGGGCTGATGGGATCAATGGGGACCTGAGATGAGCGCTAACCTCTCTGCATTCTTGTATCTCGTGGCGGGGGTGCTGTTCATCCTGTCGCTGCGCGGACTTTCCAGCCCGGCGTCGTCGCGCCAGGGCAATCTGTTCGGCATGATCGGCATGGCCATCGCGGTCGCCACCACGCTGGCGAGCCATCCGCCGGCTGACGGCGTGGCCTGGCTGCTGGTCATCCTCGCGATCGCGATCGGCGGCGGCATCGGCGCGGTGATCGCGCGTCGCGTGCCGATGACGTCGATGCCGGAACTGGTCGCCGCCTTCCACTCGCTGGTCGGCATGGCCGCGGTGCTGGTCGCCGCCGGCGCGTTCTACGCGCCCGAGGCCTTCGACATCGGCACTCCCGGCAACATCCACGCGCAGAGCCTGGTCGAAATGTCGCTCGGCGTCGCCATCGGCGCGCTGACCTTCACCGGCTCGGTGATCGCGTTCCTGAAGCTGTCGGCGCGCATGAGTGGCGCCCCGATCATCCTGCCGTTCCGCCACGTCATCAACATCGCGCTGGCGATCGCGCTCGTCGTCTTCATCGTCGGGCTGGTGATGTCGGGCAGCGCGTTTAACTTCTGGATGATCGTCATCGTGGCTCTGGCGCTCGGCGTGCTCATGATCATCCCGATCGGCGGCGCCGACATGCCGGTCGTGATCTCGATGCTGAACTCCTACTCGGGCTGGGCCGCGGCCGGCATCGGCTTCACGCTGGGCAACTCCGCGCTGATCATCACCGGCGCGCTGGTCGGTTCCTCCGGCGCGATCCTGTCCTACATCATGTGCCACGCGATGAACCGGTCCTTCATCTCGGTCATCCTTGGCGGCTTCGGCGGCGAGACCGCGGCAGCCGCCGGCGGAGCGGGCGGCGAGCAGAAGCCGGCCAAGCTCGGCTCGGCGGACGATGCGGCCTTCATCATGAAGAACGCCTCCAAGGTCATCATCGTGCCGGGCTACGGCATGGCGGTGGCGCAGGCGCAGCACGCGCTGCGTGAAATGGGCGATATCCTGAAGAAGGAAGGCGTCGAGGTGAAGTACGCCATTCACCCGGTCGCGGGCCGCATGCCCGGCCACATGAACGTGCTGCTCGCCGAGGCCAACGTGCCTTACGACGAGGTGTTCGAGCTCGAGGACATCAACTCCGAATTCGCGCAGGCCGACATCGCCTTCGTGATCGGCGCCAACGACGTCACCAACCCGGCGGCCGAAGAAGACAAGACCTCGCCGATCTATGGCATGCCGGTGCTTCAGGTCTGGAAGGCCGGCACGGTGATGTTCATCAAGCGGTCACTGGCGTCGGGTTATGCCGGTATCGACAATCCGCTGTTCTACCGCGACAACACCATGATGCTGCTCGGCGACGCCAAGAAGGTCACCGAGAACATCGTCAAGGCGATGTAGCATTGCGCGGGAACGGCGCGTCAATCGGCGCGCCGTCCATGCGGCGGTTGACGGCTGACGCGAGATTCCGGCCGGCATGACCGTCATCAGGTGGATCGCCATCATACTTGCGGCCGGCTATCTCGCCGGCCTCGTGCTGCTCTTTCTCAGGCAGCGCGATATGCTGTTTCCGATCCCGACCATCGAGCGCACGGCGCCCGCTGCCGCCGGCTTTCCGGAAGCCGAAGAGCACGTCCTGGCGGCGTCCGACGGCGAAAAGGTCATCGTCTGGCACGCGCCGGCGCGACCCGGCCGCCCGGTGATCCTTTATTTCCACGGCAATGGCGATTCTCTCGCCGGCCTGGTCGGTCGCTTCAAGGCCATGACGGCTGACGGCACTGGTCTCGTCGCGCTGTCTTATCGCGGTTATGCCGGTTCGACCGGCGCGCCGAGCGAGGATGGCCTGCTGCGTGACGCCGCCGCGGCCTATTCATTCACGACGGCCCACTACGAGCCGCAACGCATCGTCGCATGGGGCTTCTCGCTCGGGACGGGCGTTGCGGTCGCAATCGCATCGGAGCACGAGATAGGGAAGCTCGTTCTTGAAGCTCCCTATACATCGATCGCCGATGTCGTGGCTCCGCGTTACTGGTTTGCCCCGGTCCGCCTCCTGATGCGCGACCCATTTCATTCCGACCGGCGCATCGCGCACGTCACAGCGCCGCTGCTGATCATGCATGGCACAAACGACCCCGTGATTCCCTTCGCCCTCGGCGAGCGGCTGTTCGCACTGGCTCACGAGCCGAAGCGGTTCGTTCGTATTCCCGGCGGTGGCCACGACGACCTCGCCAGCTTCGGTGCCATCGAGATCGCGCGACAATTCATCAATGGTGCCTGAGGGCTGACGGGCGCGATGTTCTCGCGCATAATCGCCTTTTCGCTCGCTTGAAGGAATTGTTGGCATGAGTGCACACGGACCGATACCGCGGTCGTCCTGGATCTTCCCCGCTCTGGCGGTGCTGCTGTTCCTGATCGTCAGCGTGACCGGCTACGGCTTCACCCTGTCGGCCGGCGGCGGCCTGTTCGCGGTCGTCCTGCTGGTGATCCTGTTCGGCACCGTATTCGCCGCTGTGCATCATTCCGAGGTGATCGCGGAGCGGATCGGCGAGCCCTACGGCACGCTGCTGCTCACGCTGGCGGTGACCATCATCGAGGTCGCGCTGATCACCACGATCATGCTCGGCGACAAGCCCGCGCCGACGCTGGCGCGCGACACTGTCTTTGCGGTCGTGATGATCGTCTGCAACGGCCTCGTCGGCCTGTGCGTATTCATCGGCGGCATGCGCTACCGCGAGCAGGGCTTTCAGGTCTCGGGCGCCAACGTCTATCTCAGCGTGCTGACGGCGATGGCTACCATTACGCTGATCATGCCCAATTACACCATGACGACGCCGGGGCCGATCTATTCGACGCTTCAGCTCGGCTTCGTCGACCTCGTGACGATCGTGCTCTACGGCGTGTTCCTCTACACCCAGACCGTCCTGCACAAGGACTATTTCGTCCACGAGCGGGCGGACGGCGAGGGCGGGGAGGCCTATATGTCGGGCAAGATGCTGGCGCTGAGCATCGCGCTGCTCCTGATCTCGCTCCTGGCCGTGGTTCTCCTCGCCAAGAAATTCTCGCTGGTGGTGGACGCCGTCGCCGATCGGATCGGCGCCCCGCCGGCGTTTGCGGGTCTCCTGGTCGCGCTCCTGATCCTGATGCCGGAGGGCGTCTCCGCGATCACGGCAGCCCGCAAGAACGATCTCCAGAAGAGCATCAACCTGGCGCTCGGTTCCTCGCTGGCAACCATCGGCCTGACCATCCCGGCGGTCGGGCTCGCCACCTATGCGCTCGACCAGCCCCTGGTGCTGGGCCTCAATCCCCAGAACACGGCGCTGCTGTTCCTGACATTCTTGCTGAGCATGCTGACCTTCGGCACCGGCAGGACCAATGTCCTGTTCGGACTGGTCCATATGGTGGTATTTGCCGTCTACGTGTTCATGGTTTTCATACCCTGAACCGATTCCCCCAGGAGAGTTCCGATGCTTGCCGCCAAGTCCGAGGTTCAGGTCGACAACGAGCAGGTCCGGGTGACCGAATGGCGGCTTGCCTCGGGCAGCGCGACCGGGCATCACACCCACGGAATGGACTATGTCATCGTTCCCGTCGTGGCCGGCGAAATGACCATCGTGGCGCCCAGCGGGGAGCGTTCCAAGGCGCAGCTTGCGGCCGGAAAATCCTACTTCCGCAAAGCCGGTGTCCAACACGACGTACTTAACGAAACCTCAACCGAGATCGTGTTCCTTGAGATCGAGCTGAAGCCGTAATGCACGCGTAACCTTTGCCATCGATCTGTCGCAGTTGATCCCTTACAATGCCCTAAAGTTCCCGCATCAGATCGCGCGGGGAGTGGCCGAGAAATGCTGAAATACCTCGCTAAAATTTCGATGGATATTTTCCCCTCGGTGCTCGCGACGATCATCGGGGCCTACATCGTTAACCACTACATCAACGCCAGGCCGGCGGCGGATACGCCAGCCGCGGTGGTGGCGCCTGCCGATGCCGGCAAGAACGGCAAGCCGGCCGATGTCGCCAATCTCCCGGCCCCCGGCGTCAAGGCCAAGGGCGTCTCCGAGAAGAGTCTTTCCGAGAAGAGCGCGTCGGACAAGCGGGCGGCCGAGAAGCCTGCCGAGACCAAGGCTGCCGAGACCAAGCCTGCCGAGACCAAGGCTACGGAGACCAAGGCTACGGAGACCAAGGCTGCGGACGAGGCTGCTTCGCGCGGCCGTACCCCGGCGCACGAGAAGGCGGTTGCCAAGTCGACCCCGGCAGCGCCCACCGCCGCCGCCCCGGTGGTGGAGGCCAATTCGGCGCCGGCTGCGGCTTCCCCGATCGTGACCCCCGACGCCAACGATCTGGCGCGAGCCGCCATCGAGCGCTTGCGCAAGTCGCCTGAGGGCAAGGCCGCTGAGAAGGCAGCCGAGGCGAAATCTACTGAAACCAAGCCTTCCGAAATCAGGCCTTCCGAAATCAAGCCTGCCGAGGCCAAGCCTGCCGAGGCCAAGGCGGCCGAGAGGACGCCGGAGCCTGCGGTGCAGGAAGCATCCCGGATGCCCGAGGCGCCCCGAATCGTCACTGCGGTGCCGTCGGGGCTGCGCCCGTTGCCGCCGCCGATCAATGTGTCGACGCCGTCACCCGACGCCTATGGAAATGGCGGCTCGTCGCAGGCAAATCCCCCCTACACGGCCTCGGTCGGCAGCGATAATCCGAATCGGCTGACGCCGCCCGCCGATATTCCGGTACCTGTGATCGCGCCGCCGCTCGATCTGCGCGCCGATGCCGGCGCGACCGGACCCTTGCCGCGGCCCAAGACCAATGTCGCCGACGAAATGCTGTCGGGCATGAAGTCGATGTTCCACGCGGTTCTGCCGAAGAGCGCCACCCCCGATTAAGACGGCGCCTGCGCCGTCGTCCCGAGACCGTTAACCGCCGACGCGGGCCAGGCCGCTGCGGGCTGCGTCATCGCGTGGGCGCAACGCGACGGCCTTGTTGTAGGACGCCGCCGCCTTGGTCTTGTCCCCCAGCCGCTCATAGGCCTGTCCTCGTGTCGTCCAGACCTGAGCGTTGTGCGGATCGGCCTCTGCGGCCTCGTCGAGGTCGGCCGCAGCTTCCTTGACCTTGCCGATGGCGAGATAGCTGACGGCGCGGCCGAGCAGCGGTTCGGCCTTTTGCGGATTGAGCCCGCTCGCGGCCCCGAAATCGGCGATCGCGAAGTCGTGCTCGTTATTGCCTTGGTAGAGCAGGGCGCGGCCGTAGAGCGCCTGCGCATTGTAGGGATCGAGCGCGACGGCGCGATTGAACTCGTCGAGCGCTGCCTGCGTCTCGCCCGACTTGGCCAGGGCCTGGGCTTTTGCCGTGCGGGTCTGGGCCTCGGTGACATTGCCGGCGCTGACTGCGCTATCCGGGGCGGCAACCGCCTTGGGCGCTTCCTGCGGCTTCTCCTTCTCGGGCATCAGAGAGCCCAGATCGAAGGAGCAGCCGCACAGTGCGATCCCCATCAAGGTCAGCGCGAGCGGCTGGCGCCAGATCTGGCGTAGCCGCGCCAAGCCGGGCTCGGGGAAAGGGGAGGCCATCTACGGTTCGCTCGCGCGCTGGTGCCGCATCTGTAGTGCCCCGTCCCAGAAAGGCACCGCTCACAAAATAATAACGCGGGCCCGGGGCCCGCGTCATCGAAACCTCAGTCTTGCAATGTCGGCAAGATCAGCGCGGTCCGCGCGGACCTGCACCAGCACCAGCGCCTGGGCCGCCGCGGCCGCCACGATCACCACCGGGACCTGCGCCGAACACCGGCTTCGGCTTCATCGGCAGCAGGCCTTCGCGCTGCAGCTTCTTGCGGGCCAGCTTGCGCGCACGGCGCACTGCTTCGGCCTTTTCGCGGGCCTTCTTCTCGGAGGGCTTCTCGTAGTGACCGCGGAGCTTCATCTCGCGGAAAATCCCCTCGCGCTGCATCTTCTTCTTCAGCGCCTTAAGGGCTTGGTCGACATTGTTATCGCGAACGAGAACCTGCACGCGGCATCCTCTTCAGTGGATCGGATTTGAATTCTGGTAAGTCTAAGGGGATGGCGAAACGCCCGGCCCTTAACCTTGAGGGCGCGGATGTATCAGACAAAACCCGGTATGTCCACCTGCCAAGTGGGGTCGCGGGCCAAGTTCAGCCATTAAATGCGGCGAAAATGTTATCTCGCGGCCGCGATTTGGGAGATTTGGCGCCAAGACGGGGGTCGCGACGGACATAGTTCCGGAATCTTTGAAATCAGGGGAGACGCCACATGGACATGAAGAAATATGCTGCCGAGGCCATCGGCACGTTCTGGCTCACATTCGCAGGCTGCGGCAGCGCGGTCATCGCGGCCGGCTTTCCGCAGGTCGGCATCGGTCTGGTCGGCGTGTCCCTGGCCTTCGGCTTGAGCGTGGTCACCATGGCCTACGCGATCGGCCATATCTCGGGCTGCCATCTCAACCCGGCCGTCACGGTCGGCCTTGCCGCCGGCGGGCGCTTTCCGGCAGGCCAGATCCTGCCTTACGTGATCGCGCAGGTCTGCGGTGCGATCGTCGCAGCCGAACTGCTCTATGTGATCGCCAGCGGCGCGCCCGGATTCGACGTCACCAAGGGCTTTGCCTCCAACGGCTATGCCGCGCATTCGCCCGGCCAGTACAGCATGGTCGTCTGCTTCGTCACCGAGGTGGTGATGACCATGATGTTCCTGTTCGTCATCATGGGCTCGACTCATGGCCGTGCGCCCGCGGGCTTTGCGCCACTTGCGATCGGACTCGCGCTGGTGATGATCCATCTCGTCAGCATCCCCGTCACCAACACCTCGGTGAACCCGGCGCGCAGCACCGGTCCCGCGCTGTTCGTCGGCAGCTGGGCGCTGTCGCAGCTCTGGCTGTTCTGGGTCGCACCGTTGATCGGCGGCACGCTGGGCGGGGTGATCTATCGCTGGCTCAGCGAGGAGCCCTCTGGCGTCGTCGCGGGCGTGAAGACGGCTTAGAGCGGTTTCGAGCGAAGTGGATACCGGTTCGCGTAAAGAAAACGCGTCAAAACAAAAACTCCAAAAAGCGGATCGCAGCTTTTGCTGCGGTCCCCTCACTTGCTTTTTGAAGGCCTGACTTCGGTGACGTGGCCCATCTTGCGGCCGGGGCGCGGCGCGCCCTTGCCGTAAATGTGCACGGTCGCGCCGGGCACGCTCAGCCAGGTCTCGTAATCGCTGATCTCGTCGCCGATCAGATTGGTCATGGTGACGACGTCACCGTGACGTACGGGCTTGCCGAGCGGCCAGCCGGCAATGGCGCGGATATGCTGCTCGAACTGGGAGACCGACGCGCCGTCGAGCGTCCAGTGTCCTGAATTGTGCACGCGCGGAGCGATCTCGTTGACCAGCACCTTCGATCCGCCGCCGTTCGCGAGCACGAACATCTCCACGGCGAGCACGCCGACATAGTCGAGCGCGGTCGCGATCTTGCCGGCGATGCTGCGCGCCTCTTCGGCCAGCGCATCCGGGATCAGCGCGGGCGCGCGGGAAATCTTCAGGATGTGGTCGCGATGCTCGTTCTCGGTGACGTCGAAGCATTCGACCTGACCTGCGACCGAGCGTGCCGCAATCACGGAGATCTCGCGCTCGAACGGCACGAAGGCTTCCAGGATCGCCGATTTGGTGGCGAGGCTGGTCCAGACCTTCGCGATGTCGTCGCCCTCGCGGATGATGGCCTGGCCCTTGCCGTCATAGCCGAAGCGGCGGGTCTTCAGCACGGCGGGAAGGCCGATCCTGGCGATCGCCTCGCGCAACGATGCGACCGAGGTGACGTCGGCGTAAGCGGCGGTGCCGATGCCGAGCCGGCTCACGAAGTCCTTCTCGGCGAGGCGGTCCTGGGTGGTCTCGAGGATCTTGCGATTGGGCAGCACCGGGCGGCGTGCGTCCAGCACCATGGCGGCAGCGGCCGGCACGTTCTCGAATTCGTAGGTGATCACGTCGACGTCGTGGGCGAACAGCTCGAGCGCCTCGACATCGGCATATTCTGCGCAGGTCGCGTTCAGCACGACGTCGAAGGCCGGCGAATCCGGATCGGGCGAGAACACCTGGCAGCGCAGGCCGAGCCGTGCCGCGGCCATGGCCAGCATCCGACCGAGTTGTCCGCCGCCGAGGATTCCGATGGTGTCGCCGGGCTTCAGCTTCACCTGCTTCGCGTCAGTCACGCCTTGTCCTCCGGGCGCTCGGCGACCGCCTCGGTCTGCGCCTTGCGCCAGGCGGCGAGGCGGTCGGACAGCGCCGGATCGGACAGCGCCAGCACGGATGCCGCGAGCAGCGCCGCGTTGATCGCGCCCGCCTTGCCGATCGCGAGCGTCCCGACCGGAATGCCGGCGGGCATCTGAACAATCGAATAGAGCGAATCGATGCCCTTGAGTGTCCTGGACTCGACGGGCACGCCGAACACCGGCAGTTCCGTCAGCGCCGCGGCCATGCCGGGCAGATGCGCGGCGCCGCCGGCACCGGCGATGATGACCTTGAACCCGGCGGCCTTGGCGCCCCTGGCGAAACTAAACAGCCGGTCGGGGGTGCGGTGTGCCGAAACGATGCGGGTGTCGGAGGTGACGCCAAGCGCTGTGAGTGTGTCGGCGGCGTGCCGCATCGTCTCCCAGTCCGACTGGCTTCCCATGATGATGGCGATCGGCGCGGTCATGACGTCAATTGTGCTCGAAAAACAGAAAGATAGGCCAGATTAACGGTTCCGGCCGGCGGCTCGCAAGGCGGTGGCAAGGAGAAGGGAATGCACTATCCTGTCTTGGTGAATCCCCGCAAGCCTTCATTGAGCAGGATGCCCATGAAGAAACCAAAAAGGGCGACCGCTGCGAAGGTCAAAAAAGGCCGAAAAACCAGCGGGAGCCGAACGAAAACTACACCCAAACGGTCCGCGGCTGCGGCGCCGCGCCGCGCGCCCGCAGCCCGCGCTGCAACCAGCAAGGACACCAGCAAGGCGACCATCCGCGGCCTGCGGACCAAGCTCACGCAGGCGCTGCGGCGCGTCGCCGAGCTCGAGGCTGTGGCCGACACCGATTTCCTGCTGGACATACCCAACCGGCGCGGCTTCGAGCGCGAGCTCCAGCGCGCCGTCGCCTACATGAAGCGCTACCGCGCCAGCGGCGCGCTGATCGTGCTCGACGTCGACCGGCTGAAGCCGATCAATGATTCCTTCGGCCATGCCGCGGGCGACGAGGTGCTCAAGGCGATCGCTGCGACGTTGACGCGGCAGATCCGCGCCTCCGACGTGGTCGGCCGTCTCGGCGGCGACGAGTTTGCCTTGCTGTTGTGGAATCTCAGCGAGACCGACGCCAAGGCGAAGGCCGTCATCTTCGAGCAGGCGATCGACGATTTGTCGTTCACCTTTCGCGGCCAGCACGTGTCCGCGGGCGCCTCCGCCGGTGTTGCGCTGCTCGGCGCGCAGTCCGACGCCGTCCGCGCACTGGAGGAGGCCGACGCCGCCATGTATGTGCGCAAGGCGCATCGGCGGCACGAGCCGCGGATCAGGCTCGTGAGCAGCTGATCCTACAGTGTCGCAAGGTCTTCCGGCACGTTGCCGAATTTGCGCAGTAGCGTGGCGTCGCCGAATTCGCCGGTCATGGGATCGCCGCTGCGGCTGAACGCGACCGCGCCGATATGGCCGGCACCTTGCGCCATCGCCTCGGCGCGCCGCAATGCGGCTGTCGAGCTCTGGCATTCCTCTGCGGCGCCCGCGACAGGCGATCCGTCGGCATCGATCAGGAAGGGCATTGCAACGTAGTAGGTCACGTCCGACATGGCGTTGCTCCGGTGATCAAAACTAGGCGGTGCTGCTCTTGCCCCGCGTCCAGCTGCGCGAGGTCTCGGGAATGCAGCCGGCCGAAATCGCTGCCTGCAGCTCTTCCAGTTCGGCCTCCAGATATTCGTTGGCCATGATCAGCGCCTTGATGGTGCTGCGCAGATTGCCGTCGCACATCTTGATCGCCTGATCGCAGGCTTGTTCATAATAGCTGTTGTCGAGAAGGGCGGGGACTGACATCTGCGCTGTCATTGCGTGTTGTCCTTGGCGTTTCCTGGAGCATCGGGGGTGGGATAGATGTTCCTATTTTGTTCTTTTTGAGTCAAGCGGATTCGCGCGCAGCAATCCGCAGCCGCTGTGGGTCAAGCGATAATATCGGGCGTGATCTGGTCTTCGATGAAGGCGATACGGTCGCGCAACAACAGCTTGCGCTTCTTCAACCGCTGTAACCGCAATAGGTCGGGGGCGGGCGATTGATGCAGTGCATCGATCGCCGCATCGAGATCTCGGTGTTCCTGCTGCAACCGGGTGAGCTCGGCTTCGAGCTCACGCTCGTCTTCATTGGTCATGTTTGCGGTGGCCGAAAACCGATAGGCTGAGATTAAGGCTGTGGATGCCCTGTGGAAATTATCGTCCTTGCGCGGCGTGATCGCAAGCGATCTGCGACCTCCACGCACCGCTCCCTCGCAAGATATTTCCAACGATTCGCAGCAGTGTCGCGCAAGCACGTTGATATCATGGATTTTTCGTCGAGTGGTTCCTTACTCACGGTTCGTTACATATGAATTTTCAAAAATGACGGTGCGACGACGGATACCCATCGACAGAACGAATCGGTGATGTACACTTCTTCGTCCGGATCGAATCCAAGGTTCACCCCTACCGAGGAGGTTTCGAATGACAATTCAGGCACATCTGGTTGAATTGGAACGGAAGCACAAAACTCTCGAAAACGAATTGCACGACGCTCTCGTGCACCTTTCAACAGACGACCTGCAAATTGTTGAGTTGAAGCGCCGGAAATTGATGGTCAAGGACCAGATCGAGCGTCTGAAGCACACCGGCGACACGCTTCACTAGTAACCCCCGAAACAGCGTAGAGTTGATCGTACCCTTTCAGGCATGGGTGAAAGCGCTTGCGCTCATCCCTGCCGTAAGGTGCGCACCGCGCAATGATCGTTGCGCGGCGTCTAGAGTCCTGCGAGCTCCGCGACGTGGTCTGCGATCGCGAGCGACGACGTCAGTCCCGGCGATTCGATACCGAACAGATTAATCAGGCCCGCGACGCCATGGTCGCGCGGTCCCTGCATCAAGAAATCCTGCGTGGCCACCGCCGGCGGCACGATCTTCGGACGGATGCCCGAATAGCTCGGCATCAGCGCACCATCGGGAAGCGTTGGCCAGTATTTGCGGATCGCCGGATAGAAGCGCTCGGCGCGCGACGGATCGACCTCATAGTCGATCGTCTCGATCCATTCGACGTCGGGGCCAAAGCGCGCCTGTCCTGCCATGTCCAGCGTCAGATGCACACCGAGCCCGCCGGGTTCGGGCACGGGATAGATCAGGCGCGAGAACGGTGCGCGCGCGTTGCAGCTGAAATAGTTTCCCTTGGCGAGATAGGCCGGCGGAATCCGGTCAACCGGCATGCCGTCGATGTGCCGTGCCACCGTCGTCGCCGAAAGCCCGGCGGCGTTGACGAGCAGGCCGCATTGCAGCGTCATCGGCGCTTCGCCGCCGGCTTCGATCTCGATCATGCCGGCATCCGCCTTGGCGCGGATCAGCGGTGTGAGAAACGCAAAGGCCGCGCCCGCCTCCTCGGCCTCGCCGCGCAGCGAGAGCATGTAGGCGTGGCTGTCGATGATGCCGGTGGACGGCGAGAGCAGCGCGGCGTCGCAGGCCAGCGCCGGCTCCAGCGCGCGCGCGTCTTCGCCCGAGAGCAATTGCATGTCGAGCACGCCATTGGCTTCGGCATGCGCCTTGATCGATTGCAGCTTCTCGGTTTCCCTTGCATTGGTCGCGACGATCAGCTTGCCGCAGTTCTTGTGCGGGATGCCGCGCTCGCCGCAATAGCGGTAGAGCGCATGCTTGCCGCTGACGCACATGCGCGCCATCCAGCTTCCGGCGCGGTAATAGATTCCGGCATGGATCACCTCGCTGTTGCGTGAGGAGGTGACGGTGCCGATCGCCTCGGCTTCCTCGAGCACGATCACTTCGCGCCCGGCCTGGGCCAGCTTCCGGGCCACCGCGAGCCCGACCACGCCGGCTCCGATGACGACGCAGTCGACCCTATCCATGGTTGTGCAGAAGTCCCGCCGAAGTTGCCGATGGCGCTGGTTTGCCTGGGAAACGCGCCGCGCGGGTGTTTTCCGTTAAGGAAGTATTTATCATGTCAGGGCAATTGCCGTATTTCGCGTCACATTTTTCTGTTGGACGTACAGGCGTTTACCCGATCCAAACCCGTGAAGCCAGACAATCCGCAGTTGAAATCGCGGGTGGCGGATGGCTGAGAAGAACTGGCACGAAGGCAGCATGCTTCCGATTGCTGTGCAGGCCGTCGTGTGCCTGGCCAGCGCGGTCGCGCCTTCGCGTGCCCACGCGGACAGCCTTGTTCCGCCGAGCTATCTCGGCAATCTCGACTCCAATCTGATCTGGGAAGCCCTGATCGGGGGCGTTGTCGTCTGCGCGTTCCTGGCGGCGATCGTGCTGTCGATCCATTCGGCGCTGCGCCGGAGCACGCGTTCGCAGTTGCGGCGCAACGCCTTCGTCTCCTCCGCCATGAACAATCTCAACCAGGGCGTGGTGATGACGGATGCGCAGCGGCGCATCATCTTCTGCAATGACCGCTATCTCGAGATCTACGGCCTGACGCGCTCGGATCTGTGGACTGGCATGACCGGCTACGACATCCTCGAGTTGCGGCGCAAGCGCGGGGTCCTCGCCGTCTCCGACGACGACTTCTACGAGAAGGCGGCAAGCCCGAACGGCCTGATCAGTGAGCTGTCGGACGGCCGCGCCATCCTGGTTAAATATTTCATTCTGCCGAATGGCGGCTCGGTGGCGACCCATCTCGACGTCAGCGAGCAGCGCAAGCTGTCGCGGCAGCTCGCCTCGACCAAGCAATTCCTCGAAACGGTGCTGGACAACGTTCCGGCCTGCGTGGCCGCCAAGAACATCGAGGACGGCCGCTACATCTTTGCCAACCGCGCCTATGAGCGCTTCTGGGGCTTTTCGCGCGACCAGGTCGTCGGCAAGAATGCGCGCGAGCTGTTCGGTCCGACATCGGCGGCGAGCATCGAGGCGACCGACCGGGCGGCGCTGCTGGCGCCGGAAGGACAGTATCGCAACGAATTCGAGGTCGAGGTCCAACGCGACCAGACCCGGCGCATGGTGGCCTCGATCCGGATCGTGGTCCGCAACGAGAGCAACAAGCCGGAATTCCTGCTGGTGGTGTTCGAGGACATCACCGATCGGCAATCGCTGTCGATGGAGCTGGAGAGCACCAAGAAGTTCCTCGAGCTGGTGGTCGACAATATCCCGGTGGCGCTGATCGTGGAGCAGGTCAAGGATGGCCGCTATCTGCTCGCCAACCGCAGCGCCGAGACGATCCTCAACCGCAGGCGCGAGGAAGCCACCGGCCTGACCGCCTCCGACATCTTCAATGCCAAGGAAGCCAAGCTGATCATCGCGCGCGACGAGGCCGCGATCAAGAAGCGCGGGATGATCACGGAGGAGCATCCGATCTCCACCAAGGACGGCCTTCGCCTGTTCTTGACCCGGCGTGCCACGGTGCTCAACGACGCCGGCGAGCCGCAATATCTGATCAAGACCCACGAGGACGTGACCAACCGCCGGCAGACCGAGTCGCGCATGGCGCACATGGCCTATCACGACGGCCTCACCGACCTGCCGAACCGCGCCGCCTTCCTTCAGGCGTTGAACCAGATGATCGAGGCCTGCGAAGGGACCGACGAGGAATTCGCGGTCCTTTGCGTCGATCTCGACGGCCTCAAGGAAGTCAACGACGTATTCGGCCATGCGCTTGGCGACAAGCTGTTGATAGAGGTGGCGCAGCGGCTCCAGGACACCGCGCGCGGCGGCCTGGTGGCGCGCCTCTCCGGCGACGAATTCGGCCTGATCATCGATGGCAAGCAGCCCGACGCGGGCCTCGCCCTGGCGCAGCAGCTCGGCGAGGCGCTTGCGCCGGAATTCCACATCGACGGCCGCGCGGTCCGCGCCGGTATCTCCACCGGCATGTCGGTCTTCCCGCACAATGGCCCCGACGGGGCCTCGCTGCTTGCCAACGCCGGCGCGGCCCTGTTCCGCGCCAAGCAGAAGTCCCGCGGCACGATCAGCCTCTACCAGCCCGAGATGGACCAGCAGATCCGCGACCGCCGCGTGCTGCACCAGGACCTGTCGAAGGCGATCAAGAACGGCGAGCTGTCGCTGGCCTTCCAGCCGCAGGGCATCGCGCGCCACAGCGTCGCCGAGAGCGAGATCATCGGTTTCGAGGCCCTGGCGCGCTGGCAGCATCCGGTGCGCGGCCAGGTCTCGCCGGCCGAGTTCATCCCGATCGCGGAAGAAAGCGGCCTGATCGTCGAGATGGGCGAATGGATCCTGCGCGAGGCCTGCCGCGAGGCGGCGTCGTGGCCGAAGCCGTTGCAGGTCGCGGTCAATCTGTCGCCGGCGCAGTTCATGCACGGCGACGTGGTCGGGCTCGTCCATTCGATCCTGATCGAAACCGGGCTTGCGCCCGGCCGTCTCGAGCTCGAGATCACCGAGGGCGTCTTGATCGAGGACTTCGATCGCGGCCTCGCGCTGCTGCGCCGGCTGAAGGCGCTGGGCGTCCGTATCTCGATGGACGATTTCGGCAGCGGCTACTCCTCGCTGAGCTATCTCCAGGCGTTCCCGTTCGACAAGATCAAGATCGACCGCGCCTTCATCATCAATCTCGGCCGCAACCCGCAATCGGCCGCGATCGTCCGCGCCGTGATCGATCTCGGTCACGGCCTCGAAATGTCGATCATCGCCGAGGGCGTCGAAACGATCGACCAGCTCGCCTTCCTTGCCAAGGAGGGCTGCGACGGCGTGCAGGGCTATCTGCTCGGCAAGCCGCTGCCCATCGGGAAATATGCCGGCCTCGTCGGCCGCGTCGAGGCCATGGAGCTTGCGCTCAAGACCGGCTAGTGGTGAGAGCGCTTCGTTTCGCTCCCATTCGACGGTTTCATGGCGGATTACGATCTCGCGATCATCGGCGGCGGCCTGAACGGTGTCAGCCTCGCGCGCGATGCCGCCGGCCGCGGGCTGCGGGTGATCCTGATCGAGCAGGGCGATCTCGCCGGCGCCGCGTCATCGGCGACACCGCGATTGATTCATGGCGATCTGTCGGTGCTCGAGCGGCGTGGCTTCTGGCGGGTGCGCCGGGCCCTGGCCGAGCGCCGGACCTGGCTCCGGATCGCGCCGCATCTGGTGCGGCCGATGAGTTTTGTGATCCCCGCCCATTCCGACGAACGCCCGCCATGGCTGTTGCGCGCGGGCCTTTATGTTTATGACGCCCTCACGAACCGCGGCGGCTTGCCCGGATCGACCACCCTCGACATCACGCATCATCCGGTCGGCAACGCGCTGAAGCGGCCGTTCGGCATCGCGTTCGAATATGCCGATTGCGTCGTCGACGATTCGCGCCTGGTGGTGCTCACGGCGCTGGATGCCACTGAGCGTGGCGCCGCGATCCGGACCGGCGCGCGTTGCGTGCGCGCTGACAGGACCGACATCTGGCGGCTCGCGCTAATCGACCGCGGCCATCGCCGGGTGATCACGGCACGTGCGCTGGCCAATGCCACCGGCGGCTGGACGTCGATGGTCGCCGAGACCGTGCTGCGACAGAAGCAGCCGGCGATGGCGGCTATGCAGATGAGCCAGATCGTCGTGCCCAAGCTGTTCGAGTCCGACAACGTCTATGTGTTCCAGAATAACGACGGGCGGCTGATTTTTGCCAGCCCGTTCGAGCGTGATTTCACGCTGGTTGGCACGGTCACGCATGACTTCACCGGCGATCCCGCAATCGTCGCGGTGCCGGGTGCCGATGTCAGCTATCTCTGCGAGGCCGCGAGCCGTTATTTCCGCGAGCGCGTCGATCCGACCGACGTGGTGCGCACGGTCTCCGGCGTCAATTTGACGCCCGCGTCCGCGCGGCGCCGCGACGGGACGACGCTGTTCCACGCACGCCGCCGCAATGCGCCGCTGCTCACGATGTTCGGCGGCGACGTCACCACCTCGCGGCTGCGCGCCGAGCGGGCGGTGACGCGGCTGACGCCGTTCTATCCGATGTCGCCGCGCTGGACCGCCGGCGCGGCATTACCCGGCGGAGATTTTGCCTGGGATCGTTTCGAGACCGAGGTCGACCTCGCGCGCCACCGCTGGCGCTTTCTTTCGGAGCCGCAGGCCCGGCGCCTGGTTGCGGCCTACGGCTCGCGATTGCCGGCCGTGCTGGGCGAGGCGAAGACGCGCGATGAGCTGGGACCCGCCTTCGGTCCCGACCTGACCGGCGCCGAGGTGCGCTATCTCATGGCCCGGGAATGGGCGCGCTTCCCCGAGGACATCCTGTGGCGCCGCTCCAAGCTCGGCCTGACCATGCCGACGGCGGACCGCGAGGCGCTGGCTGCGTTCATGGCGGGTGTGAATTAGGCCGTGAACCCATAAATGGGATGGCGCCGTAGTTAGCGCTTGGCCTTCACCCGATAGAACCCGAGCACGGCCCAGGCGATGAGTGGACCCACTATCCCCACCGCCGCCGACAGGTATCCGTGAGTGAAGTACGTATCGCCCAATTCGGCGCGGATCGCGGGGCCAACAAAGGGATCCTGGAGTTCATCGACTTGGCCCCAAGCGCAAAATAACGCGATCGGGAAAAGGAAAAGCGCGAACGACGGGCGCTTCACTCCTGCGATGAAGGCAACGGCTGTGATAATCCCCGGAACCATCCATAGCTGAAGGATAGTGGGCTCCTTGTCCGCCACCTCTGCAAAAGCTGGTGATGATAGAAAGATAAGCAATCCGATAAGCGGAACTCGCGCTTTCTTCACAGGCCGTATTTGGCCCAAGTTGCCCCGACTTGAGCCTCGGTCGCGAATTCGCCTCGTGCTGCGGCCTCCTTGGATGCCGCAATCGCCGGTCTCTCATCCTCCGAGAGAATGACGGGAGAGGCTACTTCTGCGCCGGCAAGCTGCAGCACGATCCGGGCAATGTCGTCTTGTGCGTCCGCAGGCAGACTGCGCGCGATCTCCAAAGCCTGATCCAGCAACTTGGTCATGTCTGTGACTATACGCCTTTTGGCGCCTTGTATGAAGACCCATTTGGGATGATCCGCCTCGAACCGGTTGAGCAAAGCCCGATCCGCCGCTAGCGTGCGGCGGCATAGGGGTTGGCAGGGACCATGACTGACGAGTTGCCCAGAACGGACGCCGCGGCCGATGCGGCTGGAGATGCGCGCCCGGCCGCGGGTGAGCCGCTGTTGCGCATCGAGGGCGTGGCCAAGACGTTCGGGACGTTCCGTGCAGTCGACGGCGTATCGCTCGACATCAAGGCCGGTGAGTTCTTTGCGCTACTTGGCCCCAGCGGCTGCGGCAAGACCACGCTGCTGCGCATGCTCGCGGGCTTCGAAGCCCCGGATGAAGGGCGCATCCTGCTCGGCGGCAAGGACATCGCGCAGGCGCTGCCGCATAAGCGCCCGATCAACATGATGTTCCAGAACTACGCGCTGTTTCCGCATCTCACGGTCCGCGACAACGTCGCCTTCGGCCTCAGGCGCGCCGGCATGGCACGCGCCGACATCGCAACGCGCGTCGCGGAGATGGTCGCGCTGGTGAAGCTGGACGGGCTGGAGAAGCGCAAGCCTGATCAGCTCTCCGGCGGCCAGCGCCAGCGTGTCGCGCTGGCCCGCGCGCTGGCGCGGCGGCCACAATTGTTGCTGCTCGACGAGCCGCTCGCAGCCCTCGACAAGAAGCTGCGCGAGAATACGCAGGGCGAGCTGATGGAGCTCCAGCGCCGGCTCGGCATGACCTTCATCATCGTCACCCACGATCAGGAGGAGGCGATGACGATGGCGAGCCGGATCGGCGTGATGAACGCCGGCAGGCTCGCCCAGGTCGCTGGCCCCCGCGAGCTCTACGAGGCGCCGCGCTCGCGCTGGATCGCGGAGTTCGTCGGCGACATCAATCTGTTCGACGCAGAGTCCAAATTGCGCGACGGCCATCGCCTGGTCATTGGCACGCGCGATGCGGGTACGCTGGTGGTGGCCGAGCCGCGCCAGCCCGTCGGCGAGAGCAGATTTTCGGTCGCGATCCGCCCCGAGAAGATCAAGCTGTCGCGTCGTGGTCCCGTGCGCGAGGCCGGTCATGAAACCGCGATCAACCGGCTGGATGGCGTGATCGCCGACATCTGCTATCTCGGCGGCACCACCACCTACAAGGTGAAGCTCGATACCGGCGGTATGGTGCAGGCGTCGGTCGCCAACAGCGCGCGCCTCGATGTCGATGCCTATAGCCTGAACCAGCAGATCGTCGCCTGGTTCACGCCAGATGACTGCGTGGTGCTGCCGTCATGAGCGCGCGCCGGATTTTCGCGCGGCCGGCACGCTTTGCCGCGATCGCGCCCTATGTCTGGATGGCGCTGTTCTTCCTGGTGCCGTTCGGCTTCGTGCTGAAGATCAGCCTGTCGCAGACCGCGATTGCGCAGCCGCCTTACGAGCCGGTGTTCCACCTGACGGCCGGGTGGACGGCGATCCGGGCGGCCTTTGCCGCGCTGGGATTCGACAATTTCAGGCTGATCGCCTCCGACGACCTTTATCTGTTCGCCTATCTGCGCAGCCTCACCGTTGCGGTGACGGCGACCGCGTTGCTGCTGCTGATCGGCTATCCCATCGCGTACGGCATGGCGCGGCTGCCGAAGCGCTGGCAGGCGGTGGCGATGGTGCTGGTGATCGTGCCGTTCTGGACCTCGTTCCTGATCCGGATCTATGCCTGGATCAACATCCTCCAGCACGACGGCCTGCTCAATCAGATCCTGCTGGCGCTGCATCTGGTCAGCGAGCCGGTGGTGTGGCTGTCCACCGACACCGCGATGTATGTCGGCATCGTCTATTCCTATCTGCCGTTCATGATCCTGCCGCTCTACGCCACGCTCGCCAAGATGGAGCCGGCACTGGAGGAGGCGGCCAGTGATCTCGGCGCGCCGCGCTGGCAGGTGTTCTGGCTGGTGACTTTCCCGCTGTCGCTGCCGGGCGTCGGCGCCGGCGTGCTCTTGTGCTTCATCCCTGTTGTCGGCGAGTTCGTGATCCCGGATCTTCTCGCCGGCTCCAATTCGCTGATGATCGGCCAGACGCTATGGCTCGAATTCTTCACCAACAAGGATTGGCCGGTTGCATCGAGCGCGGCGATCGTGCTGCTCGTGGTGCTGCTGCTGCCGCTCCTGCTCTACGAGCGTCTGCAGCGGCGGCAGTTGGAGGAGCGGTGAGATGCGCAAAGTCTCTCGCCTGTCCCGCTTCAACATCGCTTCGCTCGCGCTGGGCCTCGCCTTCCTCTATCTGCCGATCCTCATTCTCGTCATCTATTCCTTCAACGCCTCGCGGCTGGTGACGGTGTGGGGCGGCTGGTCGCTGCGCTGGTACCACGAGTTCTTTGGCGACCGGGCCATGATCGAGGCGTCCTGGATGAGCCTGCGGGTCGCGGTCGCGTCCGCGACCATCGCCACGCTGATCGGCACGCTGGCCGCGGTGGCGCTGGCGCGCGGCGAGCGCTTTCGCGGCCGTACGTTGTTCTCCGGCATGCTCTATGCGCCGCTGGTGATGCCGGAGGTGATCACGGGATTGTCGCTGCTGCTGCTGTTCGTCGCGCTGAACGCCGAGCGCGGCTTCTGGACGGTGACGATCGCGCATACCACGTTGACGATGTGCTTCGTCGCCGTCGTCGTGCAGTCGCGCCTCGGCTCGCTCGACCGCTCGCTGGAGGAGGCGGCGATGGACCTCGGCTGCGCCCCCGTCCGCGCCTTCCTGTCGGTGACGCTGCCGTTGATCGCGCCTGCGATCGTCGCCGGATGGATGCTCGCCTTCACCCTCTCGCTCGACGATCTCGTGATTGCGAGTTTTACAACCGGTCCCGGTTCGGCGACCTTGCCGATCAGAATCTATTCCGAGGTACGGCTCGGCGTGAAGCCGGAGATCAATGCGATCTGCACCCTGGTGATCGCCCTGATCGCGGTCGTCATCGTCATCGCCTCGCTGGCTTCGAAACTGTCGAGCTCGCAGGGCGAGAGCGCGGCGCCGCTCTGAGGAACACTACAAATGGCAATCGATCGAGCCGTCCTATGGCGCCAACTGAAGGAGGGTCTCACCCATCTCCTCGACTCGATGGCACCCCAACTTGCTGCCGAAGACCGGAAGCTGGTGATGGAGTTCATCGACAATAGAGAATTTGGTTTGGCTCTGGAATGGCTACACTCCGTGATTGCTGAGAAGAACCTCCGGCCTTCGGCCAGCGAGGCGTCAGAAATTCAGCGACTAGCCGCGTTGATGCACATCGAACTGCCATAGGGGCGAGATCAGGACTTCACCGCACCCGCCGTCAGCCCGCCCACCATGTAGCGGCGGAAGGCGTAATAGACTGCGGCCGGCGGCAGGGCGTAGATGAAGCCGGTCGTCATCAGCAGCTCCCAGGGCGAGTCGTCGGCGGCGAGGAAGTTGCCGAGCGCGACGGGAAGCGTGATCTCGCGATCGTTCGAGAGCAGCAGGAACGCGTAGAGATATTCGTTCCAGGCGAGCAGCACCGCATAGGTGCCGATCGCGACCAGCGAAGGCATCATCAGCGGCAGATAGACCAGGCGGAAGATCTGCAGCGTGGTGGCACCGTCCATCACCGCGGCCTCGTCCAGCTCGACCGGCAGCTTGTCCGAGGCCTGCTTCAGCACCCAGATCGCGTAAGGCGAGGCGATCGTCACCATCGCCAGGATCAGCGCCCAGTGGTTGTTGAGCAGGCCGTAATTGCCCATGGTGCGGTACATCGGCACGGCAAGGAATGCCGCGGGGATGAAATAGGTGAACAGGGCGAGGTTTAGCACCATGCGCCCGCCGGGCACCTTCAGCCGCGAGATCGAGAACGCCGCGGCGGTGGCGATGAACAGCGTCAACGCGCCGACGGCCGCCGCGATCACCAGCGAATTCCAGAATTGAACGTAGAAGTCGCGCAGGAAATAGTGCTGCTGCCTGAATACGATTTCGAAATTGTGCAGCGTCGGATGGTCCGGCCACAGCTTGCCCGAGAACGCGTCCTCCTTCGGGGAGATCGCGAACAGGAACATGTGGTAGATCGGGATCATCGTCCACAGGAAGACCGGAATGCCGATCAGGAGCAGCCGCGCTTCCGTCGCGACGTCGCGCCAGGAAAATTCGCTTACGCCGGGAAACTTCATCGCGACAACCGTTTCATCATGAAATACACGAGCGGCAGGACGAACGGCATCGCGCAGACGATGGAGGCCATCGCGAGCGAGAGCTGGTCGAGCCGGAGATAGCGGATACCGAGCGTCGACAGCACGTGCGTGAGGTCGGCCGGGCCGCCGCCGGTGAGCAGATAGACGCTGTTGAAATCGCCGAGCGTCCAGATCATCGAGAGCAGCGTGCAGGTGATGTAGAGCGTCTGCATCGACGGCCAGGTGATGAAGCGGAATTTCTGCCACCAGCTGGCGCCATCGACCTCGGCGGCCTCGAACAGGTCGTGCGCGATCGCGAGGCGCCCGGTGATCAGGATCAGCGTCCAGAACGGCAGCGACTTCCAGATGTGCACGCCGATCGCCATGGTCAGCGCCACGGTCGGGTCGTTCAGCCAGTTCGGGCCGTCATCGCCGGTGAAGGAGAAGATCAGGTGGTTGATCACGCCCCATTCGGGATTGAGCATGAAGCGGACCGACAGGATGGTCGGGATCGACGGCACCGCCCAAGGCAGGATGAAGATCACCGAGAGCCATTTGATCCAGGTGCGCTGCTGGGCGAAGAAGCCGGACAGGAACAGCGCGATCAGCATCTTGATGTTGATGCCGATGACCAGGAAGATCAGCGTATTGACCGCAGCGCGCGCGAAGATCGGGTCGTTATAGAGCGCGACATAGTTCGACGGGGCCCGCGCCAGCCACAGCCCGTAGCAGACGGGATAGACGACGAAGGCGAGGAAAACGAGCAGATAGGGCGCGAGCAGCGCGATGCCCCAGACCTGCGCCGGGGTCAGCCGCGGCGACAGGGGCGGGGCGGGGATCGACTGATCGCCAGAGAGAGTGATCGCCATTCTTTTAGGACTCTTTGAAAGGACTTCCGGCCGCACGAGGCGGCCGGTGTTAGCGTTTTGCCTCTCCTCGCGCCAGCGAGGAGAGGAAGAAAGAGAAACTTAGCCTGCAACCTGCTTGATGCGGGCAATCAGCTCGTCGACGGCCTTGTCGACCGGGACCTTCTCGCTGACGACCCGGTTCATCGCCTTGGCCCAGACGTTCTCGTTGTTCAGGATCGTGAACTTCCAGTTCTTGGTGAAGTCGAACGGCGCGGTGCCGCCGGTGAACTGGGTGTAGACCGCTTTGCGGTGGCGGTCGGACTGCCAGAACGGGCTCGCCTGGCTTTCCTTGGTCACCGGGAACCAGCGGCCAAGTGCGCCCTCGATATAGGGACGGACGTTATCTTCCTGGAGCAGGAAGCTGATGAACTGCTTGCCCTCCGCCTTGTTCTTGGCTGCGGCGAACATCAGCCCGGTCTTCACGTCGGAGCGGTAGCGGATGGTCGAACCATCCGGGGCCTTCGGAAAGGACGCGGTGATGATGTCCTGCTCATAGGCCTTCTTGCCGGCATCGCGCTGCTCCTGGGTGAGGGCCTGGTTCTGCGAGTCCTCGTACCATTTCGCCGCGATCGAGATCGTGAAATTGTGGGTCATCACGATGGTCTTGTTGTGGAACGCGACGTTGTTGTCCGGGTCCTTCCAGGTCGTCGAGGACGGCGGGGTGCAACCCTTGATGTAGGTGTCGGTGTAGTCCTTCATCGCCTTGATCAGGTTCTCGCGGACCTTGGGATCGTCGACCGTGAGCTTGCCGTCATCATCGACCAGCTTGACGTGGTAGGCGTCCATGAAGGTGTAGAAAGACTGGAAGGCGTCGGTCGATTCCACGCCCATCGGCTGGCCGACGGCATAGATGCGCTGGCCGGTGGCCTTGCGGATCGCCGGCTGCACCTTGTCGCACCAGAAGCTCCAGTAGCCTTCCCAATCATTCGGGATGTCGCTCTGCTTGAAGCCCGCTTTCTCCAGCATGTCGTTCCAGATCTGGACGTGCATGCTCTGTTGCTTCAGCGGGAAGCCATAATAGGCCTTCTTCTTGGTGACGTCGTTATAGAGGATCGAGGCGTCCAGCGTGTTCTGCACGAACCGGTCCTTGATCGGCTCCATGACGTCGGTCAGATCCTCGAGCTTGCCCTCGTAGGCCCACTTGCCCTGCGCCTGCACATCATAGGAATCGGAATAGGCGACATCGGGCACGGTGCCGGCGTCGAGCGCTGCGACCGTCTTCGGAATCATGTCCTGGATCGCGTACTGCGACAATTCGACCTTGATACCGGTTTTTGCTTCGAACTTCTTGATGGTCTCGATCAGTGCGTCGTCTTCGGACCTGTAGAAGCCCTTGGCAAACCACACCGTAATCGTCTTTTGCTGCGCAAATGCGGGTGCAGCGGCTGCAAACAGCCCAGCTGCAGCGACCGCCAGTGATACAGCGCCAATAATCTTGGATTTCACGTTTTTCTCCCTCAAGCCGCCGGTGTTTTAACCGGTCGGCAAAAACACTAGCGCATGGCCGCTATCCGATCTAGCGGCATGTTGTCAGACCTAGGTCGAGGGGGATCGGGCTCTCGGAGATGCTTAACGCGGCGCATCAATGCGATCGCCGCATCAATTCGTGGCAATCAATTCGCCTCTTGCTGTTCTGGCTTAGGGCGGGCTGCCTCGAGGAACTCCAGTTCAAGGGGAACGGTCATGCACCGCTGCACGGGCAAGCTGTCAGCGCTTCCCCTTCATACCGGTCGACACGGCATTCGAACTTGCCTCAGCGGACCGGGACCGCGGCTTGCCATGCCCGCCCGTCCCGGAAGGAGAGCGCCATGCCTCGAGGAGCATCTTGAGAAACTGGCTGGCATGAGGAGATAGTGTCGCCCCGCGCCTGCGCACGATTCCGATCGTCCGCGATACTTCCGGCTCGATCAACCGAATGGTGTGAATGATCGGATGACCGGCCGCCGGCGTCGCGAGCCTCGGTAGCACGGCAATGCCCAGCCCCGCTTCGACTAGGCCAAGCGAGCCGGAGAGGTGAGCGACTTCATAGGACCAGTTCAGCTGCAGGCCGTGTCGCGCCAGCGCATTGTCGATCAACGCGCGATTGCCGCTGTTACGACCGACGGTGATGATTCGATGCGACACGATCTCCGACCAACTTACCTGTTTGCGCGATGCCAACGGATGATCATGACGGCAGGCCAGGACGAAAGGATCCTCGACCAGTTTCTCAAATTCGATTTCGGCGTGCGAGGCGCCAATGAAATTGATACCGAAATCGGCTTCTCCGCGCGCGACCGCTTCCAGGCCCTCATTGGCTCCGATGTCCAGAATCCGGATGCGAATGCGCGGATACGCTTCGGCGAACCGGCCGATCGCACGCGGCAGGAAATAGAACACGGCTGTCGGCACCGCAGCCACCGAGACCAAGCCTGAACTTCGCGCGCCGATATCGTGAATGGCGAGCACCGAGGTCTCGAACTCGTCGATGAGGCGACGCACTTTCGGCAGGAAGTCGCGCCCCGTCATGGTCAGATTGACGTGGCGCGTCGACCGTTCGAGCAACGGCGCACCGAGGCTTTCTTCCAGTTTTTGAATGCGCCGGCTGAGCGCCGGCTGCGACAGGTTCAGCGCCTTGGCGGTCCGGACAAAGCTTCCCGTCTCCGCCACGGTGATGAATGCTTTGAGGTCGAGCAGTTCTGCGTTCACGGCGCGCTCCATTATACCTATATGCGGAATAATACCTCAGATATTTGCATTTTACAAAAGAGTTCTGACGGACGATGCTCCGGTTCGAGCGAGGATGTCGACGAACGGAAACAGCTTCATGAATGATCAGATTGCCATTCCGTGTGTGGTCATGCGCGGAGGAACCTCACGCGGGCCGTTTTTTCTGGCCAGCGATCTTCCGGCCGACCCCAGCTTGCGCGACGCCATCCTGCTGTCTGTGATGGGAGGTGGGCACGATCTTGGAATAGACGGTATCGGCGGCGGCAATGCCGTTATCAACAAGGTTGCGATCATTGGACCGGGATCGGTGCCCGGCGCCGATGTTGATTACCTGTTTGCCCAGGTGCGGGTGCGTGAAGGGATCGTCGATACCTCGCCCAACTGCGGAAATATGCTGGCGGCGGTGGGGCCGTTCGCAATTGAAGCCGGGCTGGTCGCCGCCGCCGCAGATCGCACCCATGTGCGCATCCACAATGTCAACACCGGCAAGCTGATTGACGCGATGGTTGCCACCCCCGGAGGGCGGGTGACCTACGAGGGCGAGGCGAGGATCGACGGTGTACCGGGAACGGCCGCCGCGATCGAACTGTCGTTTCCCAACGCGGCCGGCGCACGCACCGGTCGCCTCCTGCCCACGGGGCGACCGGTCGACCGCATCGAAGGGATCGATGTGACCTGCATCGACGCGGCCATGCCCGTGATGCTGGTCCGCGCGGCGGATCTTGGCTGCAGTGGGGGCGAGGCACCCTCGGATTTCACCGACAGCTACTTCCGCGCGCGTCTCGAAGGCTTGCGCATCGAGGCTGGACGCCGGATGGGCTTTCCGAATTCTGCGGCAATGGTGATCCCAAAACCGGTTCTGATTGCGTCCGCAAGCGAGGCGACGTTGAACACCCGGTACTTCATGCCACACGACTGCCATCGCGCGCTGGCGGTGACCGGCGCTGTCGCGATTGCGATTGCCTGTGTCACGCCCGGAACGATTGCCGCAGAGATGGTGGGACCGCTGGCGCCGCCGGTGCCGATCACGCTAGCCCATCCCTCCGGCCAGCTCGTCGTTCGGCTGGAGCCCGGCCCGGTTGCCCGGGTGCAGCGGACAGCGCGGCGAATCTTCGAGGGCCACGTGTTCGCCCGTCGGTCGCACATTGCTCATTCGGTCCTGGCGGCCTGAAGCCGGCCGCCTCCGGAGTCATCAAGAAAAAATCAAAGCCATGGGAGAAACGAGAATGCACAAGGAAGCGCTGGTTGAGCATCCGAGCATTGAGGCGCGAAAGCCGTTCTATCGGGTTCTCTACGTTCAGGTATTGATCGGTCTCATGCTGGGTGTCCTCACGGGCCATTTCTGGCCCGAATTCGGCGCCGCGCTGAAGCCCCTCGGAGACGGCTTCGTCAAGCTGGTGAAGATGATGATCGCGCCAATCGTGTTCTGCACCATTGTCAGCGGCATCAACAGCATTAGCGATTCGCGCGAGATCGCCCGCACGCTGGTGAAATCCATGGCGCTGTTCTACCTGCTGACCGTGCTCGCACTGCTGGCCGGGCTGATCGCCGTATCGCTGATCCAGCCGGGCGTGGGCATGCATGTTTCCGTCAATACGCTGGATCCGTCCGTGGCCGCGAAATTCACCAAGCCGGCAGGTGCGACCGGATTTGCGGACTTCCTGCTGCACATCATCCCGCATTCGTTCTTTGGAGCGTTCGCCGATGGCGAAGTGCTCCCGGTGCTGCTGCTCTCCGTCGTGATCGCCTTTGGTCTGAGCCGCGCCGGCGACGGCGGTGTCGTGGTGGCAAAGGCAATCGCCTCGTTCTCGCAGGTGCTGTTTGTGTCCTTCGGCTTCATCATGAAACTCGCCCCGCTCGGCGCCTTTGGCGCCATGGCGTTCACGGTGGGCCGCTACGGCATCCGTTCGATTGGTTCGCTCGGACTGCTGATCCTGACATTCTATATCGCCTGCTCCGTCTTCGTGATCGTCGTGCTTGGTACGCTGGCGCGGCTGAACGGCTTCAGCCTGTGGAAGACCATCCGCTACTTCAAGGAAGAACTGCTGATCGTGCTCGGCACGTCGTCGTCGGAGCCGGCGCTGCCCGGCGCGCTGCGCAAGCTGGAGCAGCTCGGATGCCGAAAGGGCGTGTCCGGGCTCGTGTTGCCGATGGGCTACTCCTTCAATCTGGACGGCAGCGCCATCTATCTCACCTTGGCGTCCATCTTCATTGCGCAGGCCTGCGACATCCATTTGTCATGGGGGCAGATCGCCGCGATGCTGGGACTGATGCTGCTGACGTCCAAAGGGGCAGCCGGTGTCACCGGCAGCGGCTTCGTCGCGCTTGTTGCGACCCTCTCCGTCATGCCGGATTTGCCCGTGACCGGCGTGGCGCTGCTTGTCGGCATCGACCGCTTCATGTCGGAGGCGCGGGCGCTGACCAGCATGATCAGCAATTGTGTCGCAGCCATCACCGTCTCGCTGTGGGAGGACGCTTGTGACCGCGAGGTGTTGGCCCGCGAACTGGGACAGAACGGCACTCTCAAGGTCGAGGCGGAACCAAAGATTGGCGAGGCAGCAGAGGTGCAGGAGGACAAGATCTGGATTTCGACGACGCAGTCCGCCGCTTGACGCCGCGTCTGGTTGAAATCGGTCGCGATATTCCGTTTGGCAAATCGAATTGGCAAGTCGAACCGGCGCGCAGGCTGCCAACCCAAAAAGAGTAACGTTCATCACTCTAGGGCCTAGTTGGATTTGGCGTTTTCCTTGGTGTTTTCCTTCGCGTTCTCCGCCGTCGGCGATCCCTCCGGCGCCTGTCGCTTTCCGCCGGTGATGCGCTGCTTCAGCAGGTCGAGGAAAGGAGATGCTGCGGGCGAGTGCCGGATCAGGGCCTCGGGATCGGGGAAGATCAGCGGATCGTCCCAGGGGCCCTGCACCATGAACGGCAGTTGAAAGCCGGACGTCGTGTTGAGGCTCGCCACACCCTTCATGTCGTATTCACGCGTCGGCACCGATGCGGTGCCGGTCAGCGTGATCTTCGCAGCCGGCCCCTCGATGCGGATATCCTCGGCGGTGGCGATTCCGTCGGCGAATTTCACGGCAATGGTGAGATTGTCGTAGGGCGTCGAGCCGTTGCGGAAATTGCCGCCGCCGGACAATGGCCGGCGTTCCAGCCGCTTCAGCAACTGCTCGGCATTGAAGCCTGCGATCGCGCCGTCATGCCCGATCACGGTGGCGGTGCCGTCGAGCGACTGCACCAGGCCGAACGGGCTCGAGCCGGAAGCGAGCAGCGACACGTTGATATTGCCCCGGCCGGACAGCTTGTTGAGGCCGAACAGTTCGGAGGCGCAGGCCTGGAGGTCGACGTCCGTGAACTGGAATTGCGCCTTGATGTCGGCAACCGTGTCCGCGCGCGAGATGCCGAACGAGCCCTTGGCGATGCCGCCATAGACCTGCGCCTCGCCGACCGAGAGCGCCAGGGTGCCGTTGCGCAAATTGGCGCCGATCGCGGTGCGGCCGAGCTTCGTGGGGCCGACCGTCAGCTTGGCGGCCGAGAGGCGCATGTCGAGGTCGGTGCTCGAAAGCCCGTTGAGATCGAACAGCTGCCTGTTCCAGTCGCGCGCACCGCTCGCGAGCAGGCGGAAGGTGGAGATATAAGGTGTGAAGTCGAGCGCGTCGGCGGCGAGTGTCGCCTGCAGCGTCTGCCGGCCGTTATTGGCGTAGGTCATGACGCCTTCGGCGGTGTTGCCGTCGAGCTCGACATTGACATTGGTGAGCGCGATCGAGGCGCCGACGACATTGGCGCGCGCCTTCAGCGCGAAGCGGCCGAATCCGCCGCTGCCGGGCTGCGGCTGGCCGGTCCAGCGCAGCGCGTTGCGCAGCGATGGGCTGTCGATGGTGAGCGTACCCTCCATCATCGGGCTGGTGCGGTTGGCGACGCTGCCATCGAAGGCGAGCTTGAGCGGCGCGCTGGCGATCCGCGCCTTCAGGCCCGAGCGGTCGCCCGAGAGCGCCGCGACGAAATCGGCAAAGCTGATCGAGCCGTCGACGCGCTCGCCGCGCCAGTCGAACTGCCCGGTCGCGGCAAAGGAGCGCGAGATCGAGGGCCAGGCCAGCGACAGGTCGATGTCCTCGAACTTCTCGGTGGCGTTTGTGGCGGCGTCCTCGTAATTGAGCACGCCGTCCTGGATCCTGATCTCGGAGAACGAGACCTGGTTGTCGGCGCCGGGCTTCATCGTGCGCGCAATGGTCTGGATGAAAGGTGTCCAGTTGCTCTCGCCATCCGGCTTGAGGCTGACATGGATGCGCGGCCGCAGCAGCGTCAGGTCGGCGATCTCGAACCGTTGCAGCAATAGCGGCAGGAGCCTGAGATTGGCGGTGAGCACGTCGACATGGAGCGCGGGGTCTGCGGTGCCGCCGCCCTTGAGGCCGACGTCATGGAAGGAAATGTAGCTTGCTGGCAGCACGGAAATGTCGATGCTGCCTGCCACGCTGAGCTCGAGCCCGGTGACGTCGCGGATCTGCGCTTCCACCGCCTTGCGCAGCGCGTCGCGGTTGATGAGCCAGGAGGTCGCGATCAGGGCGATCAGCGCCACGCCGAGCAGCGCCGCGATCGGCGTCCCGAGGCGCTTGATTCCTTGAGCCATGGTCAATGGCATGTCCTGAACGGGTTGGTCGCTGGAGCCAGAAGGGCGGAGCGGGAAACCTGCGCGCCCCCACGCCCAACCCCCGCAACTTGATGGGTTTTCTTGTCGCTTTCAAGGCCGTGGACGGGTCTGCCCACGGTGTGGGCAGCTTCTACCACCGCCTCGCGGAACGGAGAACCCCGTATCATTGACGGCTTTGGAGGAATTCGCCTAATAATCGCCGTCAATAAGGCGCGACGCCTGCAGGCCGCAGCTTCAGTCGAGGGTTTTTGCATGAACAAGGTCTATCCCGACGCCAAGTCGGCTCTTGAGGGCGTTCTCAAGGACAACATGATGATCATGTCGGGTGGCTTCGGCCTCTGCGGCATTGCCGAGGTGCTGTCGGACGCGATCCGCGAATCCGGCGTGAAGGGTCTGACCGTTGTCTCGAACAATGCGGGCGTTGACGGCATCGGGCTCAGCCGCCTGCTGGAAACCCGCCAGATCAAGAAGATGATCTCGTCCTATGTCGGCGAGAACAAGCTGTTCGCCCAGCAATTCCTCGCCGGCGAGCTGGAACTCGAATTCAATCCGCAGGGCACGCTGGCCGAGCGCATCCGCGCCGGTGGCGCCGGCATCCCGGCCTTCTACACCAAGACCGGCGTCGGCACGCTGATCGCCGAAGGCAAGGAAGTGAAGGAGTTCGACGGCGAGAAGTACCTGATGGAGCGCGGCCTGTTCGCCGACCTCGCCATCGTGCACGCCTGGAAGGGCGACACCGCCGGCAATCTGATCTACCGCAAGACCGCGCGCAACTTTAACCCGATGATGGCGACCGCCGCCAAGGTCACGGTGGCCGAGGTCGAGCATCTGGTTCCCGCCGGTGAACTCAACCCCGACCACATCCATACGCCCGGCATTTTCGTGAAGCGCATCGTCGAGGTCGGCACGGCCAAGAAGCGCATCGAATTCCGCAACACCCGCCCGCGCACCGCAGCTTGAGATCAGGAGAATAAGATGGCCTGGACCCGTGAACAGATGGCTGCGCGTGCCGCGAAAGAATTGCGTGACGGCTACTACGTCAATCTCGGCATCGGCATTCCGACGCTGGTTTCGAACTACATTCCTGATGGCGTCGACGTCAGCCTCCAGAGCGAGAACGGCATGCTCGGCATGGGCCCGTTCCCCTATGAGGACGAGGTCGATGCCGACCTCATCAATGCCGGCAAGCAGACCGTGAGCGAGCTGCCCTCGACCTCCTATTTCTCCAGCGCGGATTCCTTCGGCATGATCCGCGGCGGCCACATGGATCTGTCGATCCTCGGCGCCATGCAGGTGGCCCAGAACGGCGATCTCGCCAACTGGATGATTCCCGGCAAGATGGTCAAGGGCATGGGCGGCGCGATGGACCTCGTCGCCGGCGTCAAACGCGTCGTCGTGGTGATGGAGCATTCCGCCAAGGACGGCCCCAAGCTCTTGAAGAAGTGCAATCTGCCGCTGACCGGTGAGCGCGTGGTCGACATGGTCGTCACCGATCTCGCCGTGTTCACCATCGACAAGCACGGTGACGGCGGCATGGCGCTGATTGAGCTCGCCGACGGCGTCACGCTCGACGAAGTCAAGTCCAAGACCGAGGCCGAATTCCGCGTCGCGCTGAAGAACACGTAAGGTCTTCGCAGAGAACGATCAGGAATGGTCCGGGCTTCGTCCCAGCCATTTTCGTTTGAGTTTGTAGGGTGGGCAAAGGCGCGATAGCGCTGTGCCCACCATCTATCCAGGCGCGTCTTAAAAGTCGGTGGGCACGCTTCGCTTTGCCCACCCTACGGTGGCCACGCGAGTGGCGCACCTGTATCCATGACGTCATCGCGAGTGCGTGGGTTTACGACCTCGCCATCCACATCCTGCTCCACCGTGCCGAGACGCTCGCCACCCACGATCGCTCCTCGCGCACCAGGCGAAATCCAAGATTCGCAGGCGGGACGCCTTGCGCGCAGCCGCCGGCACGGGCGTCGCGGATGAAATCGGTGACATACGCCCGGTGCGCGCCTTCGGCGACGCGCACGCCGCAATTCACGGTGGGGCGGCCGGCCTTGCCGGCCTCGTCGACACGCGAGCGCACGAAGCAGGTCGAGGTCCACTCCCAGACATTGCCGGCGAGATCGGACACGCCACGCTCGTTCAGGCCGAACTTGCCGAACGGATAGGCCGTGGTGTCGGAGAGGTCGCGTTCGGATTCGCGCTCGTAGCGGTTGATCCAGCGTTTTGCGGGATCGTCTGCGTCGACCGGCGCGCCGTCATCCCTGAACTTCGAGCCCGCCGCAAAGGCCCATTCCGCATCGCTCGGCAGGCGATAATGGTGGCCGCTCTTGCGCGATAGCCAGCTCGCATAGGCTTGGGCATCGTGCCAGCTCACTTGCACCGCGGGACGGTCGGGCGCGATCGTCACGCCGCGATCGAGCGCATGGCATTCGCCGTCCCGCACGCAAAGCTGGTAATCGGCGGAGGAAACCTGCTCGCGCATGATGTGGAGTGGCTTCCTAAATTGCAATGCACGCAGCGGCGCCTCGGCCTGCTGCCCGGCACGCGTGAAATCGCCGGCCTCGCGATAGGCGAAGCTGCCCGCGGCGATCTCGACGATACCAGGCTCGCCCTGCGCACCGTGCGTCGACATCTCGGAGACCAGCGGCGCAACCGCCAGCGGCCCCGCGAACCCGGCCGCGCAGGCGAGCAGCAATTTGAGCTTGAATGCAATCAGCATGGTCATTCCCCCGAAAGAAGAAGGGGCCGGTGATGACCGGCCCCTTGTCGCGTCTAGTTGGTATTGGGAGACGGTATCTCCGCAGGCGCCTTCACCTGGGTCATCAGATCGTCGTTCCACTTGCCTTCGACCTTGAAGTGCGCGGTGGCGCCGAGATCTGCGGCCTCGATCAGATTATGCGTGACATAGGCGTAGATGCCGGGCTGCAGGAATTTGTACATCGCAGCTCCCGCCGAGCCGCCGCGGATGAACCAGGTTTCGAGCCCGGTCTCCGGCGGGTTGGAGAACTTTCCGGTCTCCCAGACATAGTCGCCATGGCCGCCGATCAGATGCGGACGGCTGTCGCGATTGGCCTGCGAATGCACGATCAGCACGTTCTCGCCGACCTTGGCCGTCAGCGCGTTCTTGCCGGTGAGCGCGCCGACCTTACCGTTGAACACGACGTGGGAGGGGATCAGCTTCTTCATCACCTCTTCGGTGTCGGTGAAGGCATCACCCGGCGAGTCGTAGGACTTGAAATTGCCCTTCTCGTCGCGCGGCACGTACATGTCCTGCTCGCCGACATAGTAGACCTTGTCGTATTTCAGCGCGTGGCCCTTGCCGTCGTTCAGTCCGTCGCGCGGCAGCACCATCACGGCGCCGTTCATGCCGGAAACGACGTGCCAGGGGATCATCGGGCCGCCCGGGGCGCAGTGATAGACGAACACACCGGTCCGCGTCGCCTTCCAGCGCAGTACGACCTGCTCGCCGGGATTGACCAGCGTGAGCGCGCCGCCACCCAGCGCACCGGTCGCGGAGTGGAAGTCGATGTTGTGCGGCATGGTATTGGTCGCGGGATTGACCAGCGTCAGCTCGACATAGTCGCCTTCATGCACGACCATCATCGGGCCCGGCATCGACCCGTTGAAGGTCATGGCCTGGAAGGTCGTGCCCTTGTCATCGATGACCACCTTCTTCTCCTCGATGGTCATCTTGAATTCCATGATCTTGGGACCTTGCGTCGCGGCCTGCTCGTGCGCGTGCACGAAGGGCGGGGCGACCAGCTCGACCTTCTGCCGCGGCAGCTTGAGATCGTTGGCAGCGAAGACGGGTGTCGCGAGCATCAGAGCGGTCGCGGCGGCGCTGATCAATGCGGCCCTGCGGGTGAACATCGGAAGCATCCTTCATGTGAAAGGGTTTTGATGACGGATGCAGTGTGCGCCTATCCACGCAAGAGTGTTTGCGCTGCGACAAGGTTCTGCCTGGATTCGCCTCCGATAAGAACCCTAAGAGGTTTACCGAAATGCGACTCCGGCGCCCGGACTTTGAGCAAGCGCAAGGTGGCCTCCCGGAAAATGGGTAGTCCAATGCCATCCGTGATTTGCCGCGGCCTTGCGCGGCATCGATTTACGAATGGGCAAGATATGAGGACTGATCTCGCAGCGAGTTACGGCGAAGAGAGATTGCCGCGCTACACGAGCTATCCGACCGCGCCGCACTTTTCGCCGGCGATTGGTGCCGACACCTACGCACGCTGGCTGTCCGAGCTTCCCTCGAACGCGAGTGCATCGCTTTATCTGCACGTGCCGTTCTGCCGCGAGATGTGCTGGTATTGCGGCTGCCATACTCAGATCGTCCGCCGCGACGGGCTGATTGCGGCCTATCAGCGAACATTGCGCAGCGAGATCGCGCGGGTCGCGGAGACTATCGGCCACCGCATCAAGGTCGAGCACATCCATTTCGGCGGCGGCACGCCGACGATCATGGCGCCGGAGGCCTTTGCCGAATTGATGGCGGCGATGCGTCGCGCGTTCTTCGTGCTGCCCTCGGCCGAGATCGCGGTCGAGATCGATCCGCGGACGCTGACCGCCGAGATGGTGGAGGCCATGCGGCTCTCCGGCGTCAACCGCGCCAGCCTCGGTGTGCAGAGTTTCGATCCCGTCGTGCAGCGCGCGATCAACCGTGTGCAGAGTTTTGAACAGACCGCCTCCGTCGTCGATATGCTCAGGCGGGCCGATATTGGGGGACTCAACTTCGACCTGATCTACGGCCTGCCGCACCAGACCGTAGCATCCTGCCTGGATACGGCGCGGCGTTCGCTCGAGCTCGCGCCAGCCCGCTTCTCGGTGTTCGGCTATGCGCATGTGCCTGATTTCAAGAAGCACCAGCGTATGATCAATGAGGATCATCTGCCTGACGGTCTTGCGCGGCATGACCAGGCCTGCGCCATCGCCAACGCGCTGAAGGAGGCCGGCTATGTGCAGATAGGTCTCGATCATTTCGCGCGGCCCGACGATGCGATGGCCGTGGCGTTGGGGCAAGGGACGCTGCGGCGCAATTTCCAGGGCTACACCACCGACCAGGGCGAGGTCCTGCTCGGCTTCGGCGCCAGCGCGATCGGCCATCTGCCGCAGGGCTATGTCCAGAACGAAGTGCAGATCGGCGCCTACGCGCGGAGCATCGCGGACGGCCGTCTCGCCACTGCGAAGGGCTATGGGCTCACCGATGACGACCGGTTGCGCGCCGACATCATCGAGCGCATCATGTGCGAGTTCGGTGCCGATCTCGCTGACATCTGCGCGCGTCATGGTGCAGAGCCGGAGGCGATTCTCAGGTCTGCGTCGCGCCTGAAGCCGCTGATTTCGGACGGCGTCGTCAGGCTGGACGCCGGCCGCCTCGCGGTCGCAAGCGACTCGCGCTTCCTCGTCCGCAGCGTTGCAGCGGCGTTCGACGCGCATCTGGATCCGGGCAAGCAATTGCACAGTCGGGCGGTTTGAAGTCGCTCTCTCCATACAGCTTGCGCTTCAACAAAGAAACTCAGCCCCGCTCCGCTATCGTCAGTTCGGAACGGAGTTGTCCATGCCCTTCCGATCCGACGATCTGGTCGATGACATCATGCGTACGGCGCCGCACACGATCCGCGTGTTCCTCGCCTTCAGGATGGCCTGTGTCGGCTGTCCGATCGCAACCTTCCACACCGTGGACGATGCCTGCCGCGAGCACGGCATCGACCGCGATAAATTTCTCGCCGCGCTGAGCGAATGCGTGCCGGCGTGAGGGGAATCGGAGTCTGCGCGGGCGCGCGCAGACTCCCGGGTGAGGGAGAGCTTTTGCCGTAAGCGGAAGTGCCCTCACCCCTATCGTCAGGCCGCGCCGCTGTCGGGGTTGCGCTCCGCCAGTACGACGATCTTGTGCGGATCGCGCAGGATGATGCGCTGACGGCCGCTCTCGACCAGACCCTGGCTCTCCCAGCCGCTGAGGATGCGGCTCACCGTGTGCAGCGTGGTTCCGGTCATCTGCGCAATGTCCTGGCGGCTGATCGGAAAGTCGATCTCGATGCCGTGGTCGCGCTTCTTGCCGGACTGGCTGGCGAGCCGCAGCAGCGCGTGCGCGACGCGTTGCTCGACCTGCTGGGTCGACATTTCCAGGATGCGGGTATGGCTCTCCTGAAGTCGCTTGCCGACCGTCTGCATCGTGTTGGCGGCAAGCGCCGGAAACCGCTCGATCAACCGCGGCCAGGCCGAGGTCGGCCAGATCAGCGCCACGCTGTCGTCGACCGCCATCGCGGTCGCCGGATATTGCGCGGCGCCAATCGCCATCGCGAGCCCGAAGGTCTCGCCGGGCGCGACATAGCGCACCACGATCTGTTCGCCGGTCGGCGTGGTCTTGGCCGCGCGGACATGGCCGTGCAGAAGCAGGAAGAAAGACTGCGCGTCCGCGCCCTGCTCGAAAATGGCGGTGTTCTTGGGATAGCGCGCCGAGCGTGCCTCGCGCAGGATCTCGTCGAGGTCCTCCGGCTTGACGCCGGCAAACAGCGGCAAATGCGCAATCAGCGATGTGTCGACCTTGGCCATACTGCCTCCTCGGCGCTCAGGAGTTTTGGCGCTCGGGAGTGTGATGGCACCTGCAATCGTCAGGCAGTTTGCGATAGCGCAAAACGGGCCGGCCGGACGGCAGTATTTTTCCAAGCGAATTTCCAAGCGAATATCCAAGCGAATATCCAAGTAACGGTCCGAATTCACAGGAGTTACCCCCATGGCTGGCGCCCGATCCCGTAACTTTGCGGGCTGGCCGCTGTTTGCGAACAGCTTCCGGCCCTTCTTCCTGCTCGCCGCGATCCAGGCTGGGCTGTCGATCCTGGTCTGGCTGCCGATGTTCTATGGCGAGCTGTCGGTGACATCAGCCTTCGCGCCGCGGGACTGGCATGTCCACGAGATGCTCTTTGGCTTCCTGCCCGCAGTGATCACCGGATTCCTGTTCACGGCGATCCCGAACTGGACCGGACGGCTGCCGATCCAGGGGACCTCGCTGGGCGCGCTGCTGGTGGTCTGGCTCGCCGGACGCGCCGCGGTGGCATTGTCCGCCGAGATCGGCTGGGCATTCGCGCTTGCCGTCGATGCCGCCTTCCTGGCGCTGGTCGTCGTCGCCGCTACGCGCGAGATCATCGCGGGCGGCAATTGGCGCAATCTGCCGGTGGTGGTGCTCGTGCTGGTGCTGCTCGCCGGCAATGTCGCCTTCCACCTCGAAGCGCACTTTGAAGGTGCCGCCGATGTCAGCATCCGCGTCGGCATCGGCGTGGTCGTGCTGCTGATATCGCTGATCGGCGGCCGCATCATCCCGAGCTTCACCCGCAACTGGCTGGTTAAGTTCAATCCCGGCCGTCTGCCGGTGCCGTTCGGAAGGTTCGACGGCGTGGTGATCGGACTGAGCGCGCTGGCGCTCATTGCGTGGATCGTGGCGCCGCTCAACTGGGCCACCGGTGTTGCGATGGCACTTGTCGGCACGTTGCACCTGGTGCGGCTCGCGCGCTGGGCCGGCGACCGCACCACGCGGGAGCGGCTGCTGCTGATCCTGCATGTCGGCTACGCCTTCGTGCCGCTCGGCTTCCTTCTCAACGCGTTGGCCGGCTTCGGCGTGTTGCCGCCGAGCGCGGGCATTCATGCCTGGATGACGGGCGCTGCCGGAATCATGACGCTCGCAGTGATGACGCGCGCGAGCCTTGGCCATACCGGGCAGGCGCTGACGGCCTCACCCGCCACGCAAGCCATCTACGTCGCGATCATCGTCGCGGCGCTGGCGCGGGTCGCTGCCGTGGTGTTGCCGGCGCATAGCGATGTGCTGCTGCACATTGCCGCCTGCGGCTGGATCGTCGCGTTCCTCGGCTTTGCAGCCGCGTTCGGACCGCTGCTCGCCGGCAGCCCGCGACGCGCACTCGCCATCATGGGCGTGCCGGCCCCGGCGCGGTGAGTGTTAAGCGGCTGACGCCGACGCTACGCCGGCAAGGTGCGTCAACGGCCGCACGCCCCGCCGCCAGTCGGTGATGGTGCAGCCGAAGCGGCCGCGGAACCAGCGGGCCATGGCGCTCTGGGCGGAGAAGCCGAGCTGCGCGGCGATATCCGCCAGCGGCCGGCCGGGGTCCTCGATCAGCTGGATCACGAGATCGGCGCGCTGTGCGTCGAGGATGGCCGAGAAGCTGGTGCCGGCTTCGGCCAGGTGCCGGTGGATGGTGCGGCGGGTGCAGGCGAGATGCTCGGCCACGCGTTCGACCGTGCAGTCGCCGCTCGCGAGCAGGATGCGCACGACCTCGTCGACCTTCTCCTCCCAGCTGGCCGGCCGGTTTTCGATCGCCTCGATCCGCTTGCGCAAATAATTCGCGATCAAGGGATGCGCGCTCGGGATCCGCCGCTCCATGTCGTGGGCCGACAGCAGGATCGAATCCTCTTCCGCGTTGAAGATGACGCGGCAGCCGAAGAAGTCGCGGTAACGCTTGCGGTCGTGCGGCGGCGGGTAGTGCAGATGCACCTCCTGCGGCCGCCAGTCACTGCCGAACAGCGACTGGATGATGCGATGAATGCTGCCCAGCGCCATGTCGATTGACTGGCGCGGGGCCGTCGGCTGTCGCCCGCGCAGATGCAATGTAACGGTCACGGTCTGCTTGTCCCTGACGACGTCGAGCTTCATCCCGTCGTGGTGGACATGGATGAAGCGCGAGAACGCTGCGATGGCCTCGCCGACGGTCGCCTGTTCGCGCACGATCAGGCCGACCGGGCCAAAATTGGTCAGCCCTCCGCGCTCGGCGAGCCGTAAGCCGAAATCTTCAGCACCTGAGGCTTCTGCCGACAATTCGAGCAGGCGACGCAGGCTTGCGACGGCGATGGGGGTATCTGGCTTGTCGAGGACGGTTAGCGGTAGCCTGGCCTTGCGCATCATTTGTTTGGGGTCGAGCCCGACCGACCGGGCGACCTCCGGATAATAGCTTAAGCCTGCGCTGCGCATGAGGTCGGTCATGCGACCTGTCCCTGTCAGCCATTCCCGCAGATGTCCCGAAATGTAAAGTTTCTGTCCCGATCCGTCAAATACGGGAACAGGTCGGAACATACATAAGGGAAAGGCAAGCACCGGCGCGAATGCCGTGCTCATGACGGCGGGGCGCGATCGGGCCCCCGGCCGTCTCTTATCATTTGACCAAGACATTATTGGATCGGGATTATGCCGGGAAACATGCTTTCCAAGGGTGAGGTATTCGTCATTGAAACCGACGCCGCCTGCCGCGAACAATTGTCCAGCGCGCTCCAGCAGAGCGCCTATGACGTGATCTGCTTCGCCGATGGCGCATCGTTGCTGTCGGAAGCGAAGGCGCGGATGCCGGCCTGCGTGGTGCTGGAGATGCCGCCGGATCGCTCCGCGCTCGACGTGCTCAAGCGCCTGCGCGAGGAAAATTGCATGGCGCCGGTGCTGGTGACCTCGTCGAACGGCAGCATCGCCATGGCGGTCGACGCCATCAAGAGCGGCGCGGCCGACTTTATCGAGAAGCCGTTTCGCACGCACGACGTCATCGGCCGGATCGATGCCGCGATCGACGAATCCGCCCAACCCGATTCGAGCCGGCAGCGCTGGCTGGCCGGCTGCGAGCCACTGACCGCGCGCGAAGGCGATGTGCTTGCGCATCTCGCTGTCGGCCTGACCAACAAGGAGGTCGCCCGGCGGATGCATCTGAGCGCACGCACGGTCGAAGGCTATCGCGCCAGCATTTTGAAGAAGGCCGGCGCCCGCAACGTGACGGATCTGCTCCGCCGCATCTTCGGCCAGGGTTCGCCCAGCCAGATCTGAGGTTTACCTCTTAAGCGTCGGTTGTGCCGCGGCGCGGTGACGCGTTCCGCGGCCATGGTGCTGCCGCAGCCGCGCCCAACGGAAACCCCAATCGAACCGGTTCCTTCCCTGCCGCGTCTCACCACGATGGCGTGGCATGTTTTCGCGCGTCCGGCTGGCGGCGCGGCAATATCGGCAGGGAGAAATTTGATGCGCACGATCGCAAGATGTCTGGCGACGACGAGCCTGGTCCTGGTGACCACGGCGCTCGCCTCGCCCTCATGGGCCGCCGATGTGGACGCCACGTCGGCCATCGACACCGTCACCGTCTATCCCGATGGCGCCACCGTCACCCGCGTGATCGCGATCGACCTCACCTCCGGCGACAGCACGCTGGTCGCCAAGGATTTTCCGCTCTCGCTCGACCCATCCTCCCTCCGCGTCGAAGGTGAGGCGGGCGCAAAATTCACCATCGGCACCATCGATGCACGGCCGCCGCGCGCGGCACAGCCGGTCAATCTGCCCGAGCTCGACAAGCGCATCGAGGCGCTCAAGGACGAGCGCGCCGATCTGCAAGGCACGATCGACGCGGCGACCGCCCGGCGCAAATTCGCGCAGCGCTTCGCCGAAACCTCTCCCGCCGGCCTCGGCGAGAAAGGCGAGGCGCGCCCGATCACCGAGTGGCGTGCGGCCTTCACCGCCGTGGCCGAGGAAGTCGCGGCGGCTGAGGCCGCAATCCGCGAATCCGCGCGAAAGCAGCGCGAGATCGATCGCCAGATCGCGCAACTCGAAGCCGACCGATCCGCCAAGCCGCCGAGCAAACTCGAGGTACGGATCGACGTCGCCTCGGCAGCCGCGACCAAGGCGACGCTGCGAGTCACTTACGCCGTGCGCAATGCGCGCTGGCTGCCGCTCTATGACGCCCGGCTCGACACCGGTGCGAAGGACCGCAAGCCGCAGCTCGAGCTGGTCCGCCGCGCCGAGGTCACGCAATCGACCGGCGAGGACTGGTCGAACGTCACGCTCGGCGTCTCTACCGTGCGCATCGCTCGCGGCGGCAGCGCACCGGAACTAGGCTCCCTGGTTGCGCAATATCCGCAGGTGCCAAAACCGCGCGCGTTGGGGACGGTCTCGGACATGGCGATGCCTTCGGCCGCACCGATGCTGCGAAAGATGCAATCAGCCGCCGTGCCCCCCGAACAGGCCGATATACCCGTGCGTGCCGACGAGCAGCAAGCCATTGGGGATATCGGCGACTTCCAGGCCACCTACAAGATTCCCGGCCGCGTCAGCCTCGGCGCCGCCGAGGGCGCCAAGAGTCTGAAGATCGCGGCAATGACCGTACCCGCCGATCTCGCAGTACGCGCAGCGCCGGTGCTGGACCCCACCGCCTTCCTCGAGGCCAGCTTCAAGCAGACCGACGACACGACGTTGCTGCCGGGCAAGGTCGCGATCTACCGCGACGGCGTCTTCGTCGGCCGCGGCAAGCTCTCGGCCTCGGCCAAGGACGACATCGTGCGGCTCGGCTTCGGCGCCGACGACAAGGTCAAGGTCGAGCGCGCCGTGCTCAAGCGCAACGAGGGCTCGGCCGGTCTCTTGCTCACGACGTCGAAGACCGACGAGCGCGCGTTCAAGACGACCGTCCGCAACGGCCACGATTTCCCGATCCACGTCGCGATCGAGGACCAGCTGCCGGTCAGCGAAAATGACGAGATCGTGGTCGAGATGCTGCCCGCGACCACACCGCCCACGGCAAAAGACATCCGTGACAAGCGCGGCGTGCTGGAATGGTCGTTCGACGCCAAGCCCGGCGAGGTCAAGGACATCAACTTCGCCTGGCGCGCCCGCTGGCCGAAGGACAAGAGCATGGTGATCGTGCCGTCGGGCTAGCTTTTACCTTCTCGTCATGCCCCGCGAAGGCGGGGCATCCAGTACTCCGCGGCGTTTCCGTATATCACAGCCGCCGCGGCGTACTGGATCGCCCGGTCGAGCCGGGCGATGACCGTGTCGAGAGAGCCGCGCCCTACTTCGCCTTCAGGAAATCCGCGACTTCGAGCAGCATGAACTCGTTGTCGTCGGCCTTGTTGGGGTCGCGGCTCGACGAGAACGGCAGATTGTTGTCGTTGCCGACGATGATGTGGGTGTCGTCGACGCGATCGACGTTCTCGATGGTGAAGAACGGGAAGGTGTAGACGCCGTCATTGAGGGCTTTCCGCGCCTTCTTGTCGGGGTCCTGGATCTTCAAGAGGTCGATATAGCCGATCTTGCGCACGGGCTTGCCGACATTGGCGTCGGTCAGCTCGATCTTGTAGATGCGCTTGAACTTGGCGACATCAGGGAAGCAGTTCTCGCCGCGGGTGCCCTGAGGGCAAGCCTTGTCGGCCGTGCCTTCGCCGTTGTCGCGTTCGATGACCAGGCCGCTGGCCGGATCGATCATGTTGAAGTCGCCGATGGCGTTGCCGTTCTGCTCGAACACATACTGCCAGTAGCGGCCGGTGAATTTTTCGGCGGCGACGTCGAATTCGAGGATGCGGGAGGCTTCCTTGCCGTCGACCTTCTCCCAGTCCTTCTTGTCGGCATCCCACAGCGGGCCCTCGAGCAGGCCGTAGAGGAATTTGCCGTCCTTCGACGAAGCAAAGCCCTCAAAACCCTTGGAGCGGCGCAGGTTGACGTTGGTGTAGGTCGCGCCCGGCGCGCCCGGGGTCGCCACCGCCCAATGATCGGGCGAGCGCACCGGTTTGCCGTCGGCGATGGTCTCGAACACGGCGAGGAGCTTGCCGGTCTTGTCGGCCTTCAGGATGTAGGGGCCGAACTCGTCGCCGATCCAGAAATTGTCGCCGATGATCTGGAAACCCTCGGTGTCGAAATCGGCGCCGGTGAGATAGCGCTTCTGGGTGTCCTCGTGGACGATGCGGAACGGCACCTTCTTGTCGGGATCGTGCAGGAAGACGGTCGCTTCGCGCTCGATCTTGCCGCCGGCCCAATCCATCTTGTAGTGGTTCAGGTACAGCATTGAGTCCATCGAATTGGCGCGCGCGCCCATGCCGTTGTCGGTGATGACCCAGAAGGTGCCGTCGGGCATGGTCTTGATGCCGGAATGGCCCTGCAGCGGCTGGCCCTTGAACGGCAGCGAGATGCCGGTCGGACGCTCAAAGGATTTTCCCATCACGGTGCCGAGCGCGTCGACGCGCTTGCCGGTGGTGTATTTTCCTGAGGTCTGGAGATCGGCGGGCGCATCGGTCGGCGCGTCGATGAAGGTCGCGGCCGGCATCACCACGTGGCCGGCGAGCTTGGCGGGGAATTCACCCTCACTCGCTGCAAGCGCGGTGCTCGCGGTGAGAATGATCGTTGCGACGGAGGCAAGTAAAGTCGCGCGCATGTGCGTCTCCTGTTAGCGGACGACGCCTTATGCGGATCGCACATTGCAGTTTTGTGAAACCGGGCCAAACGCCGCAGGCGCGGCTATTCCTTGACCGCGCCGGTCAGCGAGGACACGTAATAGTCCACGAACAGCGAGTAGAAGATCGCAACCGGCAGCGAGCCGAGCAGCGAGCCTGCCATCAGCGCGCCCCACTGGTAGACGTCGCCGGTGACGAGCTCGGTCAGGATCGCGACCGGCACGGTCTTGTTGGCGCCGCTCTGGATGAAGGCGAGCGCGTAGATGAACTCGTTCCAGGACAGTGTGAAGGAGAAGATGCCGGCCGAGATCAGGCCGGGTACCGCGAGCGGCAGCGTGATCCGGCGCAGGATCTGCAGCCGAGTCGCGCCGTCCACCAGCGCGCATTCCTCGAGCTCGTAGGGGATCGACTTGAAATAGCCGATCAGCAGCCAGGTGCAGAACGGCACCAGGAAGGTCGGATAGACCAGGATCAGCGCCAGCGGCGAATCGAACAGGCCGAACTGCACGACGACGGTGGCGAGCGGGATGAACAGGATCGACGGCGGCACGAGATAGGCCATGTAGATGCCGAGGCCGACATAGGGACTGCCGCGGAAGCGCAGTCGTTCGATGGCGTAGGCGGCGAGCGTGCTGGCGATCAGCGACAGCGTGGTCGCCCCGATCGCCACCAGCATCGTCGTCCACAGCCAGCGCGGATAGGCGGTGTCGAACAAGAGATGCTTGATGTGCGCCAGCGTTGGCGAGGTGATCCAGAACGGGTTGTGCTCCCGGTAGTTCATCAGCTCCGCGTTCGGCTTGAACGACGTGATCGCCATCCAGTAGAACGGAAACAGCAGGATCAGCACGAAGCAGCCGAGCGGCAGATAGATCATCATCAGCCGCCGCAGCCCGGAATCCCAGGCCATGGTGTCGGGTGCCGCTTTTGCATCGGCGACCGCGGAGGCTTGCGCGGCGGTGTCAGTCATTGGCCTCTCCCTGCTGCCATTTGCGGCGTGCCAGGCCGAAATAGGAAAACAGCGTCGCGAACACCAGGAACGGAATCATCGACACCGCGATCGCGGCACCTTCGCCGAGCTCGCCGCCGGCGATGCCGCGCTGGAACGCGAGCGTCGCCAGCAAATGGGTCGAGTTGCCCGGCCCGCCGCGGGTGATGGCGTAGACCAGCTGGAAATCGGTGAAGGTGAAGATGATCGAGAACGTCATGACGATGGCGAGGATCGGCATCATCATCGGGAAGGTGATGTAGCGGAAGCGCTGCCAGGCGCTGGCGCCGTCGAGCATCGCGGCCTCGTAGAGCGAGGGCGAGATGGTCTGCAGGCCCGCCAGCAGCGAGATCGCGACGAAGGGAATGCCGCGCCAGATGTTGGCGGCGATCAGCGAGAACCGCGCCGGCCAGGGCGAGCCGAGGAAGTCGATATTGCTCGTGCGCCAGTGCAGCACGTCGACCAGCAGATAGGAGATGATCGAGAATTGTGGATCGTAGATCCACCAGAACGCCAGCGCCGACAGCACCGTCGGCACGATCCAGGGCAACAGGATGATGGCGCGCAGCAGGCTCTTGAATGGAAAATGGTTGTTGAGCAGCAGCGCGAGCCAGAAGCCGAGTGCGAACTTCCCGAAGGTCGCGATGGCCGTATAAACCACGCTGTAGAACACCGCGTTCCACCACAGCGAATCGGTGAGCAAATACTGGAAATTCTCCAGGCCTATGAACTCGCCCTTTCGGCCGATCGTGGTGTCGGTGAAGGCGAGCCAGATGCCGAGCCCAAGCGGATAGGTCAGGAATACCCCGAGCAGCCCGATCGCGGGCGCGAGGCACATCGCGACCAGGAACGGCTTGTAGTCGAACAGGCGCACCAGCCAGTTCGGTTGCCGCTGGACCAGTACGGGTGAGGAGAGTGTCGTCACGGACATCGGGTAGTTGTCCTGTCTGTGAAAGTCACCACACCCGTCATTGCGAGCGAAGCGAAGCAATCCAGTCTGCTTCCGCGGCTACAGTCTGGATTGCTTCGTCGCAAGTGCTCCTCGCAATGACGGTCGTTCGGTCTTTACTTCTGCCGCCTGAAATACCGCTTGCAGCGCTGCTCGGCTTCTGCGGCGGCGGCCTCCGGCGTGGCCGCGCCGGTGGCAACGGACGCGAACATCTGGATCAACACGTAGTCGGCGCTGACAGCGCCGGTCGCGGTCGAGATCGGGCCCGCATAGCCGTCGTAATAGGTGCTGTTCATGGTGTCTTTGAAGATCTTGACCTTGGGATCCTGCGACCACACGGCGGCCTCGGCGTAAGCCGCGAGCGGCTGCGCCCAATAGCCGGAGTTGGCGTTGAGCCACGGCTCGTACTGGTCCTTTTCCAGCATAAATTGCAGGAAGGCTTTTGCGGCGTTGGGATACTGGCTGTGCTTGAACACCATGGCATTCAGCGTCAGCCCCGCCATCGGCGAGACCTTGGCCACGCCCTTCGGCAGCAATTGATGCTCACTGTCGTCGGCGATTGGCTTGGTTGCCGGATCGTTCTTCAGTGAGAAATACAGCGAGACGCCGTTGGCGGTCAGCGCAATCTCCTGCGCGGCATAGGCGCGGTTGTTGCTGACGTCGTTCCACGACGTCGTGCCGGCGATGAAGGTCGGGTAGAGCTGCTTGACCCAGTTCAGCGCCGCGATCGTTTCCTTGCTGTTGATGGTGACGTTGCCTTCCTCATCCAGCAGGGCCGCGTTGTGCGACCACAGTGCCCAGCTCGCAAAGCCGTTGCCGTCGCCCTTGGCGTTGCCGAGCGCGAAGCCCGCCGGCTTGCCGGCCTTTTGAAGCTTCTGGCAGAGGTCGAGGATGCCGGCATGATCTTCCGGCACCTTGTCGAAGCCGACCGATTGCAGGATCGACTTGCGGTAGATCAGGGGACCGGCGGTCGCGCCGAACGGCAGGCCGATCCAGGTGTCGCTCTTGTTCTTCTTGCCGTAGCGCTGCGCCAGCGGCAACCAGCCGCCATAACGCTTGCCGACATAGTCGGCGACGTCGGTCAGCTCGATCAGCTTGTCGATGTAGATATGCGGCGCATCGGAGAAGCCGATGATGATGTCGGGGCCGGCGCCGGAATTGGCGGTGACGGCGGTCTGCTGGTTGATGTCTTCCCAGCCAACGAAATCGACCTTGACCTCGACACCGGTCTCCTTGGTGAACTTGGCCGCATTGGCGCGGAACACGTCCTCGTCGGCCTGGACAAAGCGCACTGGCCGCAGCATGCGGAGCGTTGCGCCCTTCTCGATCGGCAGTTTCGGCGCGGGGACGTCGGCGGCCTTGATCGCGGATTGAGCGTGCGCTGCAACACCAGTGGCAGCGACCGTTGCAGCGGACAGGCCCAGCGCCAAGGCATCACGACGTGTGATGTCGTTCCTCATCAGTTCCTCCCTATGATGTCTCCCTTCCCGGCGTTGATCGCCAGTGAAGGGCCGTTTCGTTCTTTTGCCGGTCTTTCGGCGCGCTTTGCGCCGGCCGCCTTAGCTGTTCGGGCCGCGGTCCATGCTGACGGGCTGCCAGCGGCGGAGCGCGGTGTCTTGCAGCACCGACGGGTTCACGCAGCTTACCGGCCACATGCCCTGGAGCACCAGTGACAATTCGTAGCCCACCCGGCGCTTGCGCGCCTCGTCGAACCGTGCCGAGGCCGAGGCGACATGGGCGGTCAGGGTCACGTTCTCCATGCTCAGGATGGGGTTGTTGTGCGACGGCGGTTCCTTCTCCAGCACGTCGAGCGCGGCGTGCGCGATCCAGCCCTCCTGCAGCGCCTTGATCAGGCTCTCCTCATCGACCGTGGCGCCGCGCCCGGTATTGATGAAGATCGAACCCTTCTTCATCTGCCGAAAATGCTTCTCGGTCAGCATGTGGTGCACTTCGGGCCGGGCAGGCGCGTGCATCGAGACGAAGTCGGATTGCGACAGCACCTCGTTCAGCGTCGCCGGGATAACGCCGTGGTCCCACATCAGGGTTTCCTGGATGAAGGGATCGTAGGCCATCATGCGCAGGCCGAAGGGTGCCGCGCGCTTCGCAACCGCACGCGCGACGCGGCCGAACGAGATGAAGCCGAGCGTCTGGCCCATCAGCCGCGGGACCTTGAGCAGCGCCGGCCGGCCCTCGGCCCAGCGCCCGGTGCGCACCATCTTGTCCTGCTCGATCAGCCGGCGAAAGCCGGCGAGCAGCAGCGTCATGGCGTGGTCAGCGACCTCTTCGATGAAGGTGTCGGGGATGTTGGTGACGGGAATGCCGCGGGCCGTCGCGGCTTTGATGTCGACGCTGTCGACGCCGACCGAGCCGAGCGTGATGACCTTGCAGCTCTCTAGGCTGTCGATGATCGATTTGGTGATCGGGATGCCCTTGGCGTAGATCGCGTCGGCATTCTTCGCGGCGGCGATGAACTCCGCCTCGTTGGCCGGCGCCTCGATGATCTCGGCATCGATCGGATCGAGCGCCTCGCGCTCGTAGGAGTAATCGCTGCCCGCGACCGTGAAGCTCGCGCCCTTTGGCGTCACCACCCTGTATTTCGGCATTTCCTGCTCCCGATTTGGTTTGTCGGTTCTTGTTGTGACCCGCACCTTTGGGCGGGCCTTTGCGTCTTTTACGCGAAATCGGCCCAGTCGCGTACAATTCCCGGTTGTTGCTGTCGTGATTATTTGCCGGTTTCCCCGTCATCGTACGGGCTTCTACGGAGGCGTGTAAGTAACTTGCTAAGGGGTCTCACACTAAAAGTTGATTCAATTGCGATCAATTGACTCGCGCGCCCGCATCCCCTTTTCCCCGGAGCCCACCCCGTGAAGTTGAGCAATCTGAAGATCGCCTCCAAGCTTGGCATCCTTGTCGGCGTCACCTTGGTCGGCCTGTGCGTCGCCGGATTTCTCGCCGGATATCTGATGAAGCGCGAGATGGTGAACGCACGCATCGATCAAGCCAAGTCGGTCGTCGATCTTGGCCGCAATTTCGCAGCCGCGCTGAAGAAGCGCGTCGATGCGGGCGAGCTCACGAAAGACGCGGCCCTGGCCGAGCTTCGCCGTTATGGCAATGCGATGACCTACGACAACGGCTCGGGCTATCTGTTCGGTACGTCCTACGACGGTATCACCCAGCTCGCGCCCGATCCGAAGCAGATCGGCGCCAATCGCATGGACGTCGTGACCAATGGCCGCAAGCTGTCGGTCGAGCTGATGGACGGCGTCAAGGCCAACGGCTCGATCCTGCTTTATTATGAATATGTGAAGCCCGGCCAGGACACGCCGATCCGCAAGATCGGTTATGCCGTGGCCGTCCCCGGCTTCGACATGTATCTCGGCACCGGCGCCTATCTCGACGACATCGACGCCAAGATGGGCCCGGTCTTCTGGTCGCTTGGCCTTGCGATGCTCGCCATCGTCATCGTGGCCGGCGGTGTGGCCTGGATGATCAGCCGTAGCATCAGCCGTCCGCTGGCGCTGCTCGGTGCCCGCATGAAAGATCTCGCCAGCGGCAAGCTCGAGGGCGAGATCCCCGGCGTTGGCCGCGGCGACGAGGTCGGCGCCATGGCTGCAACCGTCCAGATCTTCAAGGACAACGCGGTCCGCATCCGCGACCTCGAGCGGACCGAGGCCGATGCCAAGGAACGCGCCGCGGCGGAACGTCGCAGCGCGATGGAGGGCATCGCCAGCGACTTCGAACGCAGCGTCAACGGCATCGTCCGCTCGGTCTCCTCGGCCGCGACGGGCATGCAGGCCACGGCGCAGTCGATGACCGCGACCGCCAGCGACGCCAGCTCACGTGCCGCCACCGTCGGCGCGGCCTCGCAGAGGGCGTCGGGCAATGTCGGCACGGTTGCGGCTGCCGCCGAAGAGCTGTCGAGCTCGGTTGCGGAAATCTCCCGCCAGGTGACGCGCTCGACCGAAGTGGCGAGCCGCGCCGTCAGCGACGCCGAGCGTACCAACGCCACGGTGCAGGAGCTCTCGACCGGCGCCGAGAAGATCGGCGAGGTGGTCAAGCTCATTCATTCGATCGCGGCGCAGACCAATCTGCTCGCGCTCAACGCAACCATCGAGGCGGCGCGCGCCGGCGAATCCGGCCGCGGCTTCGCCGTCGTCGCCTCCGAGGTCAAGGCGCTGGCCAACCAGACCGCCAAGGCCACCGAGGAAATCTCCGCCCAGGTCGCGGCGATGCAGACCTCGACCAGCGATGCGGTCGCAGCGATCGGCGGCATCACCCAGACCATCGCCGAGATGAGCGAGATCACCGCCGGCATTTCGACCTCGATCGAGCAGCAGGGCGAGGCCACCCGCGAGATCGCCCGCAACATCCAGTCGGTCGCGGCCGGTTCGAGCGAGATCAACGCCCATATCGGCAGCGTCACCTCGGCCGCGGAAGCGACCGGTACCGCGGCCGGCGACGTGCTGACCAACGCCCGCGAGCTGGACAACCAGTCCGGCGCGCTGCGCAGCGCGGTGGACGGCTTCCTCGCCAAGGTCCGCGCGGCGTAAGTTTTCGCGTTGAATTCGTAGAGTGGGCAAAGACGCGAAGCGTCGTGCCCGCCTTTTCTCTCGACTGTCATGCCCCGCGCAGGCGGGGCATCCAGTACGCCGCGGCCTCTCGATTCAAGCACTGGCGTCTCTGGAATACTGGATCGTCCGCCTTCGCGGACGATGAAAGCAAACCCTACTGCTTCTCGATCCTCGCGTCCCGGATCAGCCGCTCCCACAGCACGAGCTGCTCGTTCACGAACGTGCCGAGCTCCTCCGGCGTGCCGGAGAAGGCGTCCATGCCGAGCGTGGCAAGCTGGGCCTTGATCTCAGGCTTCTCGACGATCTTGCGGATTTCGGCGTTGAGCCGCGTCACGATCTCCTTCGGCATGCCGGCCGGGCCGAAATAGCCCTGCCATGACGAGATGTCGAAATCAGGCACGCTAGCCTCCTGCATCGAGGGGAGGCTGGGGATCAGCGGCGTGCGGTCCTTGGTGGTGACGGCGAGCGCCCGCAGCGCGTTGCCCTGGACATGCGGCAGTCCGGTCAGGATGTCGACGAACATCATCGAGACGCGGCCGCCCATGACGTCGTTGAGCGCCGGCGGCGAGCTCTTGTAGGGCACGTGCAAGAGGTCGAGCCCGGCATTGTGCGCGAAGGTCGCGCCCGACACGATCGCCGAGGACGAGCCCGAGGCGTAGCTGAGCTTGCCCGGATTGGCCTTGCCGTAGGCGACGAGCTCGGCGACGGTCTTGGCCGGCACGTCCGGGTGGATCACCAGCATGAAGGGCAGATCGCCGGTGCGCGCGATCGGGGTGAAATCCTTCACCGGATCGTAGGTCAGGCTCTTGAGCAGATAGGGATTGGCGGAATGCGTAGTGTTGGTCGTCACCAGCAGTGTGTAGCCGTCGGGCGCCGAGCGCGCGACATAGGTCGCCGCGATCATGCCGTTGGCACCCGCCTTGTTCTCGATGACGATGCCGACGCCGAGCGCCTGCGACAAATGCTGCGAGATCAGCCGCGTCGTGGTGTCGGTGCCGCTGCCGGCCGCAAACGGCAGCACCAGCGTGATGTTGCGGCTCGGCCAATTATCGGCCTGCGCGGCGGATGCGGCAGCGAGACAAAGCGCGGCGGCGCCGGCGGTGCGCAAAACGCGCATGAGCGATGACAGCATGTTTGGACGTTCCCTCTTTTTTCGTTGGCGGGGAACCTAACCGGTCCACATCGAAACCGGAAGACGGCAGCTGCGCGCACCACGTCCGCAGCGCGGAATTACTTGACCGCGGCGCCCTGTCGCGAGGCGATCACGACGCCGGCGAGCACCAGCGCGTAGCCTATCAGGTGGAACGGCTGGAGCTTTTCGCCGAGCAGCAGGATCGCCATCGCAGAGCCGAACACCGGCACCAGATGGAAGAACGGCGCGGCGCGGTTCGGCCCGATCAGCGCGACGCCGCGGTTGAAGAACAGATAGGCGAGCGTCGAGGGGAAGATCAGGATGTAGCTGAGCGTCAGCAGCGTCACGGTGTCGAATTGCATGACATTGCCGGACCACGCCTCCCAGACGGCCGTCGGCAGCAGCATCATGGCGCCGCAGCAGGTGGTGAAGGACAGAAACGACAGCTGATGAACCTTCGGCCGGCGCGGGATGAAGGCGGAGTAGATCCCGAACGCCACCAGCGAGGAGGCGAACATGATGTCGCCCCTGTTGAACGAGATGCTCGCCAGAGCCGCGAGATCACCGCGCAGGATGATGATCAGCACGCCGAGCAGCGAGATCGCGATGCCGGCGAGCTGCCCGCCGGTCAGCCGCACGCCGAACAGCACCAGCGACCACAGCGCCACGAACAGCGGTCCGGCCGACTGGATCAGCAGCGCGTTCAACGCCTCGGTATATTGTAGCGCCCAGTACGAGATCGCGTTGTTGAAGGCAAAGCCGACCAGCGACAGGAACAGCATCAGCGGCAGGCTTTTGCGCAACGCCGGCCAGTCGCGCTTCAGATGCGGCCAGGAAAATGGCAGCAGGATCAGGAACACGCCGAACCAGCGGATCGTGGTCACCGTCAGCGGCGGCACATGCGCGCCGACATGGCGTGCGAGCACGATATTGCCGGCCCAGAACAGCGAGCTCAGGCTGAGCAGCAGATAAGGCTGGTTGTTGAGCCAACTGACCGGATTGGCGGCCTTTGGCGCGGGTGAAGCAATCGTCATTGGCGTTGGATACGAGCTTGCGCCGGATAGCTGTCGTGACACAAGTCACGCCACCGCAATGCTACGATGCAGGCATGACCAGAGGAGGCGTCATTGGCGGTTAATATGTTGAACATTCAGGGCCTCGAAGGGCTCGACCGGCATGCGTCGGTGGTGATGCTGAACCTGATGCGCTTTCACGCGCGCTCGCGCGACGGTGATGGCTCGGGCTGGGACGCGTATCTGCGCTACAGCGCGATCACCGTGCCTATGATCAAGGCGCGCGGCGGCACGCTTCTGTGGACCGGCGAGGCCAAGGCGGTTGCGCTTGGCCCGCATGCTGGCAACGACTGGGATTTCGTCGCGCTGGTCTTCTATCCATCCGTCGCGGCGTTCCTCGATATGATGACGTCGGAAGCCTACGAGCGCGATGCCGATCCGCATCGCGTCAATGGCTGCGCCGAGCACGTGATCATCGCGACGAGCGAGGCGTATAGCAAATTCAAGACGAAATAGCGCTGTGTTGCGGCTCGCCCGGCGCGCGATTTTCCCCTCTCCCCTTGTGGGTGAGGGTGGCTCGCCGCGTAGCGGCGAGACGGGGTTGTCTCCGCGAGTCCTACCTTCATTTGGACGCGCGGAGAGACACCCCTCATCCGGCGCTTCGCGCCACCTTCCCCCACAAGGTGAGAAGGAAGAGGCTAAGTCGTCTGCTTCCTTGACGCCACGAACACGCCCGACAGCACTAAGGCAAAACCGATGAAGTGGAACGCCTGCGGGTGCTCGCCCAGGAAGGCCATCGCCATGATCGAGCCGAACACCGGCACGACGTGGAAGAACGGCGCGGCGCGATTGGCGCCGATCAGCCTGACACCGCGGTTGAAGCAGAGATAGGCAAGCGTCGATGGAAACACCGCGACATAGAACAAAGTGAGCAGGTTTGGCCCGTCGAGCTTCATGACGGGACGCGCCGACAATTCCCAGATCTCCAGCGGAATGAGGCAGGCCGCACCCGCGCCGAAGGTGAAGGCGAGGAACGACAGGCCGTGGATCGGCGGCCGCTTCAAGGTCAGCACCGAATAGAGCGCAAAGATGATCAGCGCGACGATGAAGATCAAATCGCCCTTGTTGAAGGCGATGTTCGACAGCGTGGTGATATCGCCGTGCAGCAGGATGATCAGCACGCCGCACATCGAGAGAGCCACGCCGAAGGCTTGCGCCGCGGTGAGGCGGATGCCGAGGATGACCAGCGACCACAGCGCCACGATCAGGGGTGCTGCCGACTGCAACAGCAGGGTGTTGAGCGCCTGGGTATGCTCCAGCGCCCAGTATTGCAGGGTGTTGAAGGCGCCGATGCCGGTGATCGACAGCACGATCATCAGGCCGAGTTTGTCGCGGATCGCGGGCCAGTCCTGGGCGAGATGCTTCCAGGCGAACGGCAGCACCAGCAGGAAGGCGAAGGTCCAGCGCAGGAAGGACAGCGTCACCGGTGGGATGTGGCCGGCGGCGAGCCGCCCCACAACCGCATTGCCGGCCCAGCACAGCGCGGTGATGCCGAGCAGGAGATAAGGCTGGTTGGCAATCCAGTGCTGGCCGGATGTTTCGGCGCTCGTGGTCTGGCCGGTGGCGGACATTGTGATTGTTATGGCCCCGCGTCGAGTGCGCCAAGAATAACGCCCAGGCCTCCGGCCCGGCTCTGTCCGGGCCGGTCGAGACCCGGCACCGTTCAAAGACACGGAAACGCGCCCGATATCAATGCCGCGAGGCGCATCGCCATCATGCGCCGCGCGAAGCGGCGGAACCTTCACCGCCCTGCTTGGCGCGAATCGCGAACGGTTTCAACAGCTCGGCGCAGGCGAGATAGACGACGACGAGCAGCGCGATGCCGGCCATCACGATCGGTGGGGGCGCGACGAAGCCGAACCAGGCCCCGAGCGGCGTGAATGGCAGGACCATCGCGACGAGCAGCGCGACCAGCGATGAGGCTGCGAGCACGGGATCGGACCAGTTGCGCCATGGCCGCCCGTTGGTGCGGATGACAAAGATGACCAGAATCTGGGTCGCCATGGATTCGAGGAACCAGGCGGTGCGGAATTCGTCCGGCGAAGCCTGGAACTGGTACAGCAACGCACCGAAGGTCAGAAAGTCGAACACCGACGACACCGGCCCCATGATCGCGGCGAAGCGCACCAGCCGCGACATGCTCCACACCTGCGGCTGCGCCGTCGCCTGGGCCGAGACGCGGTCGAAGGGGATGCCGAGCTCGGAAAGATCGTAGAGCAGATTGTTGAGCAGGATCTGCGTCGGCAGCATCGGCAGGAACGGCAGCGCGATCGAGGCCGCCGCCATCGACAGCATGTTGCCGAAGTTCGAGCTTGCGCCCATGCGGACATATTTGAGGATGTTGGCGAAGGTGCGCCGGCCCTCCTCGACGCCGTCGGCGACGACTTCGAGATCCGAGGCAAGCAGGATCATGTCGGCGGCGGCCTGCGCCACGCCTGTGGCGCCGTCAACCGACAGCCCGACATCGGCGACTTTCAGGGCTGGCGCATCGTTGATGCCGTCGCCGAGAAAACCAACCACCTCGCCGCCGGCCTGAAGCGCCTTCACGATCCGCGATTTCTGATCCGGCGCGAGCCGGCCGAACGCGTCGATCGAGCGCACCTGCAAGGCGAGTGCCTCGTCGCTGAGCTCGGCGACATCGGCTCCCGACAGGACGCGCTCGGGATTCAGTCCGACCAGGCCCGCGAGCCGCTTCACCACCACGGGATCATCGCCCGACAGGATCTTGAGGCTTACGCCACCCGCCGCGAGCCGGGCGATCGCGGCTGCGGCCGTCGGCTTCGGCGGATCGGCGAAGGCACAGAAACCTTCGAAGACGAGGTCGGTTTCGTCGTCCGTCTCCACATCGCGCAGGGCACCGGTCCATGCCCGCGAGGCGATGGCCACAGTGCGCAGGCCTTGGGTCGCGAGCTCGTGCACGCGGCCCATCGCCGCTTCGCACTTGGTCTCGTCCATCGTACACAATGCGAGCACCGCTTCCGGTGCGCCCTTGACGATCAACTGCGCGCCTTCGGGACCGGTCGCGAGCACCGATCCCAGCCGGCGTGAGAAATCGAATGCCTGCCGTCCGGCGAGCGTCCAGCCTCGGGCGGCGTCCGGCCGGCCGGCGACGAGCGCGGCATCGAGCGCGCCACGGTCACCGCCGAGCGATGCCGCGATGGCACCGAGATGCACGGCGCGGACGTCGTCCTTGCCCGCCGCATCGAGGCTTCTCGCAAGCGTGATCTCGGCTAAGGTCAGTGTGCCCGTCTTGTCCGTGCACAGGACGGTCATGGCGCCGAGGTCGTGGATCGCGGCAAGCCGCTTCACGATCACCTTGCGCCCGGCCATGCGCAGCGCGCCGCGCGACAGCGTCACCGTGGTGATCATCGGCAGCAGTTCCGGCGTCAGCCCGACCGCGAGCGCGACGGCGAACAGCAGCGAGTCGAGCACGGGTCGGCCGAACACGACGCGGACGGTAAGTACGACCAGCACCAGCGCCAGCGTGGCGCGCGCGATCACGAGGCCGAATTCACGTAAATCGCGCTCGAAGGGCGAGGGTGCCTGCGTTTCCGCAAGCGCGGAGGCTGCGGCCCCGAATACGGTGTCGCGGCCGGTCCTGACCACGAGCGCGATCGCCTCGCCCGTCTGCGCCACCGCGCCGCGGAACAGCGCGTTCGAGGTGTCGTCGGGGTCGGTGGCGCCGCCGGCGCGCTTCGGCACCGGGTAAGGCTCGCCGGTGAGCGCGGCCTCGCCCGAGGTGAAGGCCGTGCTCTCCAGGACCAGCGCATCGGCCGGGATGATGTCGCCGGAGCGGACGCGCACGAGATCGCCGGGCACCACCTGGTCGACGTCGATCTCGCGAAAGGCGCCGTCGCGCCTGACCTCGGCCTTCAAGGCCACCGAGCGGCGGAGAATCTCGGCGGCGCGGGCCGCCTGTCCTTCCTGGATGGTGTCGAGCCCGATCGAGAGCGCGAGGATCAGGACGATGATGAGCCCGCCGATGTCGTCTCCGGTCAGCGTCGAGACGATGCCGGCCACCAGCAGGATCAGCGACAATGGCTCGAGCAGCCGGCGCAGGATCGCGCGCATCGCACCCTCGATGCGGGGTGGCGCGTCGCTGTTCGGCCCGAAGCGGTCGAGCCGTTCGGCGGCCTCGGCCCCGGTCAGGCCCGTAAGCCCGCAGCCGAGGCGGTTGCACAGCTCGAGAGGGGACAGACGCCAGAAATGGGTGTCAGGACGGTTTGGATTTTCCAGCAAACGCAGCTCCCGGTGTCAGGGCGTCTCGTGGCGGCAGATGCCTCCAAATTCGGCGTAACCTCTTGACCTAGAACAATCTCGATTCCCGACGGCAGGTTCGCGCGGCAAAACTCGATCCGGTGGTGGCGATCCGTGGCTGATGCAATCCTGAAGCTCGAACGGGTGTGCGAAGTGATCGACGGCCGCATCCGCGCCTAACGTCGTAGAGCCGGCCCCGCAAGGCGGATTTTTAGGGGATATCAAAGGCTTGGATCGCGCATTGAGCCCGAAAAAAGCCCCGTTCTTGCTTGCCTAGAGAGGCCGCTTCCTTTATCCGGTTGGGCTGCCTCGCGTGCGAACGGCCTTGGGCCGGGAATTGGGCTGGGCGTAGGCATGGTCCCGGAAAAGTGGGTCCCGGTTTTCCGTTTGGATCATGCCACTTACAGAGACATTCTTCGAAGGATTACCCGCGAATGGCCAATGTTGTCGTCGTCGGCGCCCAGTGGGGCGACGAAGGAAAGGGCAAGATCGTCGACTGGTTGTCGGAGCAGGCGGACATCGTCGCGCGCTTCCAGGGCGGCCATAACGCCGGCCATACGCTGGTCATCAACGGCGAGACCTACAAGCTCGCGCTGTTGCCCTCGGGCGTGCTGCGCCCGTCGAAACTGGCGGTGATCGGCAACGGCGTCGTGTTCGATCCGCAGGCCTTCCTCGACGAGGTCACCAAGCTGCGCAGCCAGGGCGTGGCGGTCGGCCCGGAGAATCTGCGCGTCGCGGAGAATGTCACCCTGATCCTGCCGCTGCACCGTGAGCTCGATGCACTCCGCGAATCGTCCAATTCGGCAACCGCGATCGGCACCACCCGCCGCGGCATCGGCCCTGCCTATGAGGACAAGGTCGGTCGTCGTGCGATCCGCCTGATGGACCTCGCCGATCTCGACACGCTTTCGCACAAGATCGACCGGCTCCTTGCGCACCACAATGCATTGCGTCGCGGCCTCAATCTGCCGGAGTTCGACGGCAATGAGATCCTGAAGGAGCTGAGCGCGCTGGCGCCGCAGCTGTTGCCTTATGCGGAGACCGTGTGGCGTCTGCTGGATATCGAGCGGCGCGCCGGCAAGCGCATTCTGTTCGAAGGCGCCCAGGGCGCGCTGCTCGACGTCGACCACGGCACCTATCCCTACGTCACCTCGTCCAACACGGTGGCGGCGCAGGCCGCGACCGGAACGGGTATCGGTCCGAACGGGGTCGGCTACGTGCTCGGCATCTGCAAGGCCTATACGACCCGCGTCGGTCAGGGGCCGTTCCCGACCGAACTGCTGAACGAGATCGGCGAGGAGATCGGGCGTCGCGGCCGCGAGTTCGGGGTCAATACCGGGCGCAAGCGCCGCTGCGGCTGGTTCGATGCCGTCCTGGTCCGCCAGACCGTGCGAACCTGCGGCATCAACGGGCTGGCGCTGACCAAGCTCGACATTCTCGACGGCTTCGATTCGATCGAGGTCTGCGTCGGCTACAAGCTCGACGGCAAGGAGATCGACCATTTTCCGGCCGGCGAGGGCGCCCAGGCCCGGGTCGAGCCGATCTACGAGACCATCGAGGGCTGGAAGGAGCCGACCGCCAACGCGCGGTCCTGGGCCGACCTGCCCGCCCAGGCCATCAAATATGTCCGCCGGATCGAGGAATTGGTGGGGTGCCCGGTGGCGCTGCTTTCCACCAGCCCCGAGCGCGAGGATACTATCCTGGTGCAAAATCCGTTTGAGGCTTAACGATCTCTTACTAGGACGCGCGTATAGTTGAGTAGAAATGGCTGATTACTATCCGCTGATCGCCCGCGCTATTGCCGCCCTGGACCCCAACGCTCCCGGCGAAAGCCGTCGCGCGCTCTATGAGCGGGCGCGCACGGCCCTGATCGCGCAACTCCGCAGCGTGCAGCCGCCGCTCTCCGAATCCGAGATCACCCGCGAGCGGCTGTCGCTGGAAGAGGCCGTCCGCAAGGTCGAATCGGAGGCCGCCCAGCGCGCCCGCGAGGCCTCGCGTCCCGGTGGCGGCGCCCGCGCTGGCGGCGGCAGCGGCGATGCGTTCCGCCGGGCCAGCGCTCGCGCGGCTGAAAACAATCCGCCCGCACCCTCTCAACCAGCCGCACCGCCGCGGGCCCGTCCCGCCGCGCCGCCGCCGCGCGACGATCGCCCGCCGCTCGGCGGCGACGACCAGAACGATGCTCCGCGTCCGCCGCGCGCACCGCGTTTCGATGCGCCGCGCCAACCGGTTCCGCCGGAGCCGCCGGCCGGGCGTGATCGCTCGCCTCCGCGCCGCCCGCCGGACGGCGGACCGCCGCCACCGTTGCCGCCGGCGCCTGGCGTGCGCGGCTTCCGCGACATCACCGCCGACGTCAACGATCTCGGCGGCGCCGCCGCACAGGCCAACCGCGCCGCGCGCCGCACCTACGCCAACGTGCCCTCGCCCTCGCCGGAATTCGATCGGCTCGAGCCGAGCCTGGAAAACCGCGCCGCCGATCCCGATGCGCCCTATTCCTATGACGAGTCGATGGAGGAGGCCGAGCGCTACACGCCGCAGCCGCCGTCGCCGCGTCAGCGCATCGCAGGCGATCGCGGTGCCAAGAAGCCCAAGCGCACCGGCTCCATCTTCCCGTTCAAGAGCGCGATCGCCATCGGCATCGTGCTGATCCTGGTCGGCGCCGGCATCCTCTGGGGCAAACAGCTGGTCCAGACCGCGACCAACATGTTGAAGTCCTCGCCCACCCAGGTGGTCGACGCGCCGAAGGATGCCTCGCAGCCGCAGAGCAAGCCGAAGATTCCGGATCGCGTCGGCCAGCCCTCGGCGAGCGACCAGCCGGCCGCGCCGGTGGCGCAGAAGGTCGTGCTCTATGACGAGGATCCGTCCGACCCGAAGGGCAAGCAATATGTCGGCTCGGTGGTGTGGCGGCTCGAGCCGATCAAGGCGTCGGGCAACCAGAAGGCCGACATCGCCGTGCGCGCGGACATCGAGATTCCCGATCGCAAGTTCAAGATGACGATGTCGTTCCGCCGCAACACCGACTCGTCGCTGCCGGCGAGCCACACGGCGGAGCTGACCTTCATCCTGCCGCCGGATTTTCCGGGCGGCAGCGTCTCCAACGTGCCGGGCATCCTGATGAAGTCGAACGAGCAGGCGCGCGGCACGCCGCTCGCGGGCCTCGCAGTCAAGGTCACCGACGGCTTCTTCCTGGTTGGCCTCTCCAATGTCGACGCCGACCGCGCGCGCAACGTCCAGCTCCTGAAGGAGCGCTCCTGGTTCGACGTGCCGCTGGTCTACGCCAACCAGCGCCGCGCCATCATCGCCATCGAGAAGGGTGCCCCCGGCGAGCGCGCCTTCAACGACGCCTTCGCGCAGTGGGGCGACTAGGCTGAGCCTGGTCCTCGTCTGTCATTCCGGGGCGCGCGTAGCGCGAGCCCGGAATCCATTTCCCGGCATCACATGCTGCACAATGGATTCCGGGCTCGACGCTGCGCGCCGCCCCGGCATGACTTGCAGATGGGTTTATTGAGCCGCCGCTTCCCGCTTGCGCGATGCCGCTGCGGCGGCCGCTTCGCGATCCATCACGGCGCGGCAGCCGGGGCTGACCTGCGCCTTTTTGTGCACCATGCAGGCCCTGATCCGCGGGATGTCAGGGATTTCACTGGAGCACAGCCGCATCGCGTCGCCCGAGCACATCTGCTGCGCTTCGGACGAAAAGGCGAGGCCGGGCGATGTCTGGATGACGATTGCGGTGGTGGCGAAGGCCAACAGCGAAGCGGTGGTTTTGAACAGTGAAGCGATGGTGCGTGTCATGAAGAATGCGTCCCCGAGTTCCGTGGATTGAACCACTTGGTTTTGGGGCGCCGCACGCGGCTTGATGTGCCGCATGTCACAGCCTTCACGTCGGGAACTCAATCCCGCATGTGGTCGCTCGATCTCTTGATGCTCGAATCGAAAAGTGCTGCGCCGCCCGATTCGAGTATGCGCGATTGTCGCGAAGCTTCAATGGGCGACGCAAAGGAATTCGCAATTGTTGCGCGTCCGTCACGCAACATGCGAAGCCGACCTCACATGCCGTGACTCTGGAACACCTTGCTGCATGACTTCGACAGCTTCGCACGATGGGCTTGCAGGCAACCTTGCACCGCATCGTCATTGCCGAGGTCCTTGCGGCACAGCCGCGAGGCATCGCGTGAGCAGGCATTCTGCTCCTGCGGCGTGCCCTTATGGCCTTGCGCGAAGGCAGGTTCGTTCGACAGGCCACCGAGGGCCGTGAGCGTGATCGTCGCCAGCAACAACAGTTTACGAGACATCGGCGGCTCCGGATCTGACAGGTGAATTTCAGGTCCAGTCTGAACCCGCCGCCTTGCCACTAGTTCCCCAAGCAGCCCGCAACCCCGCTATCCAAGGTTCCCGGCACGCTGCTATAAAAGCCCTCGGGTTTGAGGAGTTCTTGATGAAACGCTATCTGGTGTTTGCGCTCGTTGGTCCGTTCGTGGGCGGCTTCCTGCTGCTGCTGACGACGACCTACCAGTCCGGCTACTGGACCCAGACCAGCCTCAGCGAGGTCGGCAAGCTGTTCGTCGTGTTCTTCAAGACGCTGCAATACAGCTATCTGTTCGGTTTCCTGCCGTCGCTGATGATCGGCGCGGTCGACGACATCCTGATGCATGTCAGGCGAGTCGGGCCGGTGCTGCGGATGCTGCTGGTCGGCCTGTTCGCCTTTATCCTGGCGTCGCTGACCTACGGCTCGCGCGGGTCGGATTCGGGCGCGGTGCAGTTCATCCTGTACGGCCTCGTCGGCTTCGTGCCGGCGGTGCTGTCATCCTGGTTCGTGCATCACTATGTCGAGGAGCCGCAACCGGCGGCGGCGAGCTGAGCGCGCGACCTTCGGACGCGGCGCAGCAACCTCCTCCGCGCTCGCGCGTTCCCCAATGGCCATGACGATGCAAGACGACGACATTCTCGCGCCACGCAGGTCCCGTTCAGGGACGCAGTCGCGCGCCGATTTTTCGAGCCGCAAGGCGCAAGGGCCGATCATCGACCAGGACGGTCATGAGATCCGTCCTGAAGCGCTGGAGCATGGGTTTCAAGAGTTTCGCTTCGAGTTCGGCCAAGGCAACAGCAATCCGTTCGGCAGTCTGACGCGCGAGCAGCGCATCGCACGGCTCGAGGCGATCGCGAAGTTGCTCGATGTAGCCTTCATCCTGCCGGGCACCAATATTCGCTACGGCATCGACGGGCTGATCGGCTTGATCCCGGTTGTCGGCGACATCATCACCACCGCGATCTCGCTCTGGCTGGTGCGCGAGGCGCGGGCGATCGGCGCGCCCTGGCACATCACCGCGAGGATGCTGGGCAATGTCGCGGTCGACGGCGTGGTCGGCATCGTGCCGTTCGCCGGCGACGCCTTCGACGTCATGTTCCGCGCCAACATGCGCAACGTGCGCCTCTTGCGCCGCTGGCTCGACAAGCAGCCGCGGATATGAGCTGCGAAGAATCTTGAGTGAGGTGGTCGAGCGTCAGGCTCAGTGCACCTCTCCCGCAAGCGGGAGAGGTCGGCGCATAGCGCCGGGTGAGGGCTTTCGCCTCTCGGGGGTTCTCGATCGCAGAGGCACCCTCACCCCAGCCCTCTCGCGCAAGCGGGAGAGGGAGAACTAAAAAACGCAAAAAGCGCGACAGCCTGTCGGCCATCGCGCGTTCTGCGCACATCAGAGGCTTTAAGAAAACTTACGCCGCGTCGGCGTCGGTCTCGGCGACCGGCTCCGGCTTGCGGTGACGCGGCAGCGGGAAGGCTTCGCTCTCATAGAGCGAGCGGATGCCGTTCTGATCGAAACGGGCTTCCTCGACCTGGAGATACGCGCCATTCAGCGAATCCGTCGGCAACTGCTCCATCGCGAACTGCACAGCTTCGGCCGCGGTGCCGAACCGACGATAGGTGAAGCCTGCGCGCTTCTTCTTGCGGATCGCGGCGGGGAAGAGTTCGGCGGAGGTGTTGAAGTTGAACGGACGCAGTGGACGCATGGTCAAAGACCTCGTGATCTTGTCTGGGGCTTTAAGCGCGTGGGGTTTGGCAAGGCGGCGGCCACGATCGGGTGGGCCCGCCGCACATCGCATTTTCGTCCTCTAATATAGGCCGTTTTGACAGAAATGCGACCCCTGCGATGGGAGATGATGAATCCACGCATGGCAGGTCCGCAACCGCGGAAAATATAATAATTACAGAAACTTAAATGGTTTACAGTTTGCCAAGAAGCAGCAGGACGAGCAACACCACCAGAACGACGCCGCCGATCCCCATGCCGGAATGGCCCATGCCGTAGCCATAGCCGCCGATCCGGCCGGACCAGCCGCCCAGCAGATAGATGATCACCAGGATGATCAGGATGGTCCCGAGTGACATGGCGTCCTCCCTGGCGGCCGCCGGATGACGTTCAACGGCTGGACCGCCAGACAAGAAAAGCACATAGCGCCGCCGGGTTCCATCGGGGAACCCAGCGCCGCGCAACCTTATTTCGGCTCGAGCTTCAGGGACGCCGAATTGATGCAGTAGCGCAGGCCGGTCGGCCCCGGTCCGTCGGGGAAGACATGGCCGAGATGGCCGCTGCATTTGGAGCAGAGCACCTCGGTGCGGATCATGCCGTGGCTCGCATCATGCTCCTCGTCGATATGGCTCTCGACGGCGGGCTGCGTGAAGCTCGGCCAGCCGCAGCCGGAATCGAACTTGGCGTCGGACTCGAACAGTACGTTGCCGCAGCCGGCGCAGACATAGGTGCCGGCGCGGTGGTCGTGCTCATACTCGCCGGAAAAGGGACGCTCGGTCGCCTTCTCGCGCAGCACGGCGTACTGCATCGGCGACAATTCGCGCCGCCACTGCTCTTCGCTCTTGATGACCTTGTCGTCTGTGGTTTTCGTCTTGGTGTCGGGCATGGGTCTCCCGTTTTGTTTGGTGATCTTGTTTTCAATGATCTCGCGATCAGTTGGTGGCCTTGCTGGCACTCACCAGCGTCGGCTTCTCGATGTAGTTATCCGCGAACAGTTTTTTCAGGTTCTCGACCTTCGGGATGTCGTTATAGGCGATGTAGGGCTGGCTCGGGTGCAGCGTCAGATAGTCCTGGTGATACGCCTCGGCCGGGTAGAACGCCTCGAGCGCGCCGACCTTGGTCACGATCGGCTTGCTGAACACCTTGGCGCCGTCGAGCTGGGCGATATAGGCCTCCGCGACCTTCTTCTGCTCGTCGGAGGTGGTGAAGATCGCCGAGCGATATTGCGTGCCGGAGTCCGGGCCCTGGCGGTTGAGCTGGGTCGGGTCGTGCGCCACCGAGAAGTAGATCTGGAGGATCTTGCCGTAGGAGATCTTCTTCGGGTCGAACTTGATCTCGACCGACTCGGCATGGCCGGTCCGGCCGCTCGAGACGGTCTGGTAATCGGCGGTCGCCTTGGTGCCGCCGGCATAGCCGGAGACGGCGTTGACGACGCCGGCCGTGTGCTGGAACACGCCCTGCACGCCCCAGAAGCAGCCGCCGGCGATCACCGCGGTCTGGATGCCGTTTGCGGGTGCTGCGTCCATCGCGGGGGCGGGGATCACGACGGCGTCTTCCGCGGCCCGGGTCGGTGCGGCAAAGGCCAGCGTCAAGGCAGTGGTGGCGGCGAGCAGGGACAGGACGGAACGGCGCATGGCGGATCCTCTTTCGGAAGGCCTGACAGTTTAGGGCGGTTGAGGGCGGGCGAACAGCCTGCCCGGCGTTTTCAGACATCGGAGATACGGGAGGGCGGGGCGATTGTTACGGGGGGAGAGACACGAGTCCGTGAAAAAAAGCCGCACCCGTGGCCCGGCTTGGTGGCGTAGGGACCGCTGGGCTAATCGCTTCGGCTAACTAGCCCACCCTGCGGCAGTGTCACACCACAATGCTCAACCGCTTCGCCGCGCGGGTGATGCCCGTGTACAGCCACCGCGCCCGGCTCTCCTGAAACGCAAAGCTCTCGTCGAACAGCACGACGTCGTCCCATTGCGAGCCCTGCGACTTGTGCACCGTGAGCACGTAGCCGTAGTCGAACTCGTCATAGGGCTTGCGCTGCTCCCAGGCGATCGCCTCGACGCCACCCTCGAAGCAATCGGCGCGCACGGAGACTTTTGTGACCTTGTGGCCAAGATCCTCGTCCGGCGACAGCCGCATGCTGAGGATGCGCGACTTCGAGCGCGAGGTGTTGCGCGACTTGACGCGCCACAGGCCGCCGTTGAACAGGCCCTTCTTGCGGTTGTTGCGCAGGCAGACCAGCTTGTCGCCGGCGACCGGGAAGACGTCCTCGATGTTCTGGCGCTGGCGCACCCGCATGTTGTACGCGCGTCGCGTGTTGTTGCGGCCGACCAGGACCTGGTCGGCGGCCATGACGCGATCGGGATCGAGCTCTTTGCGCGATACCACCTCGCTCTCGCCGTAGCGGCCGATATCGAGCTCGCGCCCTTCACGCACGTCCATCGACATCCGCACGATCGGATCGTCCTGGGCCTGGCGATGCACTTCGGTGAGCATCGCATCAGGCTCGGTATTGGTGAAGAAGCCCCCACCCTGGATCGGCGGCAGCTGCGCGGGGTCGCCGAGCACGAGGAGGGGACAATCGAACGACATCAGGTCGCGACCAAGCTCGGCGTCGACCATCGAGCATTCGTCGATGACGATCAGCTTGGCCTTGGAGGCCGGCGCGTCGTCCCACAATTCAAAACTCGGCTGCTCCTCGCCGGATTCGCGGGCGCGGTAGATCAGCGAGTGGATGGTGGAGGCGTCGTCGCAGCCCTTGTTGCGCATCACCAGCGCCGCCTTGCCGGTAAAGGCGGCGAACTTCACCTCGCCGTCGACGCCGTCGGCAATGTGCCGGGCCAGCGTGGTCTTGCCGGTGCCGGCAAAGCCGAACAGGCGGAATATCGGCGGCGTGCCGTTGCGGCCGGGTTTGGCTTTGAGCCAGTCGCCAACGGCTTTGAGCGCGGCATCCTGATGCGGGGTGAAAGTGGCCATGTCTGTCTTGAGGAAGGGCGAAACGAGGCGATTCGCCATCCCCCAAAACTAACCATTCGCCCCAAGGGTTCAAGCGTGGGGAGGCCGTTTCCCTGCGGCCCATCCTTCGAGACGCCCGCCTTCGGAGGGCCCTCAGGATGAGGTCGGAGTGCGCGGCGGCAATCTTCACAGGCGAAGATGCCGCTCAGCCTCATCCTGAGGAGACCGCGGAAGCGGTCGTCTCGAAGGAGAGGCGCTCGCTCAGACCCCGCGAAGACCAGACCGGCTATTGCCAGCCGGGAACGCCGCGCATGTCGGGCAGGTGGTGGGCAATGCCCTTGTGGCAGTCGATGCAGGTCTTCTCGCCCGTGAACAGGAAGCGCTGATGCGCCACCGAGGCCCGCGGCGACTGCTTGGTGATGTCCATGGAATCGGCGCTGTGGCAGTTGCGGCATTCCAGGGAATCATTGGCCTTGAAGCGCGCCCATTCATGCGCGGCGAGCTCGAGCCGGTGGTCGACGAACTTCTCGCGGGTATTGATGGTGCCAAAAATCTTGCCCCAGACCTCTTTGGAGGCCTGCATCTTGCGCGCGATCTTGTCGGTCCAGTTGTGCGGCACGTGGCAGTCGGGGCAGGTCGCGCGCACGCCGGAGCGGTTGGTGAAGTGGATGGTCGATTTCAGCTCGGCGAAGACGTTGTCCTTCATCTCGTGGCAGCCGGTGCAGAATTTCTCGGTGTTGGTCAATTCCAGCGCGGTGTTGAAGCCACCCCAGAAGATCACGCCGGCGGCAAAGCCCGCGAGCACCAGCACGCCGAGCCCGAACACCGAGCTCGGCCGGATCAGCACCTGCCAGAGCTCGAGCGCGAAATCCCAGGCTCGCGCGATGAAGCCGCGCTTGGGCTTCAGCTTTTCCTGGGGCTCGTCAGCGGTCGTCGTCATCGGTGGCCACCGGGGCTAGCGCGCGACAGCAGCGTGTCGATGTCGGTGAAGTCGTTGCTGACGGGGGGCGTCGCGGTGTTCTGCGGCACGTGGCATTCCGTGCAAAAGAAGCGGCGCGGCGAGATCGAGGCCAGGAATTGGCCGTCGCGGTCCATGAAGTGCGTGATCGAGACCATCGGCGCCTGCGATTCCGAGGTGCGCGCCCGCGCGTGGCAGGACAGGCATTTGTTGCCGTTGAGGTCGATCTGGTAGCCGTCGATCGTATGCGGGATCACCGGCGGCTGTTCCGGATAGTTGCGCGACTCCCGCTCGGACGTGTTGCGGTTCGGCAGCATCGGCGGCGCTGGGCCTTCGTCATCGAGCGGGGTTGGGCCGCGCAGGCCTGACGTTACTGTCTGGGCGGTCAGCGAGCTCGCGCCGGCGGCGATCGCGCAAGCGAGCAGGGCTATGCCAAATCTTTTCATCATGACTGGGTCACCCGCTCGATGCGCACGGCGCATTTCTTGTAGTCGGTTTGCAGCGAGATCGGATCGGTGGCGTCGAGCGTCACCTTGTTGATTAATTTGGACTCGTCGAACCACGGCACGAACACCAGCCCACGCGGCGGCCGGTCGCGGCCACGTGTCTCGACGCGGGCGCGGATGAAGCCGCGGCGCGAGGCCACCTTCACCTCGTCGCCGCGCCGGAGCTTTGCTTCCTGCGCGTCGTCCGGATGCATGAAGCAGACGGCTTCCGGGAAAGCCTTGTAGAGTTCGGGCACGCGGCGCGTCATGGTGCCGGAATGCCAGTGCTCCAGCACGCGGCCGGTCGAGAGCCAGAACGGATATTCGTTGTCGGGCGATTCCGCCGGCGGCTCGTAAGGCAGCGCGAAGATGCGCGCCTTGCCGTCGGGGTAGCCGTAGAACTGCACGTCGGTGCCTTGCTTGACGTAGGGATCGCTGCCTTCGCGGAAACGCCATTTCGTTTCCTGCCCGTTCACCACCGGCCAGCGCAGGCCGCGCTCTTTGTGATAGCTCTCGAACGGCGCGAGGTCGTGGCCGTGGCCGCGGCCGAACGAGGCATACTCTTCAAAGAGTCCCTTCTGCACGTAGAAACCGAAAGCCTTGGACTCCTCGTTGGCATAGCCTTCCTCGATCTCCGAGGTGGGATATTTGTCGACCTGGCCGTTCTTGTAGAGCACGTCGAACAGCGTCTTGCCGCGAACGTCAGGCTTCCTGGCGATCAGCTCTTCCGGCCAGACTTCCTCGACCTTGAAGCGTTTTGAGAATTCCATCAGCTGCCAGAGGTCGGACTTGGCCTCGCCGGGCGCGTGGACGAGCTGGTGCCAGAACTGCGTGCGCCGCTCGGCATTGCCGTAAGCGCCCTCCTTCTCCACCCACATCGCGGTCGGCAGGATCAGATCGGCGGCGAGTGCCGTGACCGACGGATAGGCGTCCGAGACCACGATGAAATTGTCGGGGTTGCGGAAGCCCGGATAGGTCTCCTCGTTGGCGTTGGGACCGGCCTGCAAATTATTGTTGACCTGGACCCAATAGGCGTTGATCAGGCCGTCCTTCAGCATCCGGCTTTGCAGCACCGCGTGTGCGCCGTTCTTGTCGGGAATGGTGCCTTCGGGCAGCAGCCAGAGGTGCTCCGCCTTGTCGCGATGCTCCTTGTTGGTCACGACCATGTCGGCGGGCAGGCGGTGCGAGAAGGTGCCGACCTCGCGCGCGGTGCCGCAGGCCGAGGGCTGGCCGGTGAGCGAGAACGGGCTGTTGCCGGGCGAGGAGATCTTTCCGGTCAGGAGATGAATGTTGTAGACGAGGTTGTTGCACCAGACGCCGCGGGTGTGCTGGTTGAAGCCCATGGTCCAGAAGGAGACCACTTTTGTCTTCGGATCCGCATAGAGCTCGGCCAGCGCCTCCAGCCGGTTCAGCGGCACACCGGACATCTGCGCCGCCTTCTCCAGCGTGTAGTCCGAGACAAACTTGACGTATTCATCATAGCTCATGTCGGTGGAGTCGTTGGCCTTGGCCGCGCCCGTCGCCTTCTTCTGCAGCGGGTGCTCCGGCCGCAAGCCGTAGCCGATGTCGGTCTGGCCGCGCCGGAAAATCGTATGCGCGGCGACGAAATCCTTGTTGACCCGGCCGGTCTTGATGATGTGGTTGGCGATGGCGTTGAGGATGTAGAGATCGGTCTGCGGCTTGAACACCATGCCGATATCGGCGAGGTCGAACGAGCGGTGCTCGAAGGTGGAAAGCACGGCGACGCGGACATGCGGCGCTGAGAGCCGGCGGTCGGCGAGACGCGTCCACAGGATCGGATGCATCTCCGCCATGTTCGAGCCCCACAGCACGAAGGCGTCGGTGGCCTCGATGTCGTCATAGCAGCCGGGCGGCTCGTCGATGCCGAAGGTGCGCATCATGCCGGCGACCGCGGACGCCATGCAGTGCCGTGCATTGGGATCGATGTTGTTGGTGCGGAAGCCGGCCTTGAACAGTTTTGACGCGGCATAGCCTTCCCAGATCGTCCACTGGCCCGAGCCGAACATGGCGACGCCGTTCGGCCCGCGCTTCTTGAACGCCTCCTTCCACTTCAACTCCATGATGTCGAAGGCTTCGGTCCAGCTGATGGGCGTGAAGTCGCCGTTCTTGTCGTATTTGCCATTGGTCTGGCGCAGCATCGGCTGCGTCAGGCGGTCATGGCCGTACATGATCTTGGAGAGGAAGTAGCCCTTGACGCAGTTGAGGCCGCGGTTGACCTCGGCCTTGATGTCGCCGTGGGTGGCGACGACGCGGTTGTCCTTGGTCGCGACCATCACCGAACAGCCGGTGCCGCAGAAGCGACAGGCGGCCTTGTCCCATTTCAATTCGGATGTGTCGCGCTCAGTGACGAGATTGGCGGCGAGCGCCGGCGCCGGCATGCCCGCGGCGGCGGCCGCGATCGCGGCGGCCTCGAGCTTCAGCATCTGGCGGCGGTCGAGCTTTGGCGATGTCATGATGGCTCTCCCGGCCTTCAGGTTTCGATGGCGTGAAAGACGAGCGCCGCGGAATAGACGTTCGGCAGCGATTGGATGGTGTTGAGCAGGGTGCCGAGGCTGCCGGCGTCAGGCGCTTCGGTGACCACGACGAGCTTTCCGCGCGCGTCGCGGCCATGGATCTCGCAGCCGGGCATCGCAGCGATTTCGGCTTCCAGTTCGTCCAGCCGCTCGGGGCGGGCCTGCACCAAAATGCTGGCGATCTCGCAGCCGGGAGGCGCAACGATGCGGTCGGTGCTGAGCACCCGTCCGGTGATCAATGCGCGGCGGTTGAGTGTGGCGTGAGCCATGATGCCTGTCTTTCGCTTGCGGGGATCAATGCGGGGAAGGGGGTGGGCCGGGAGGACCGGCGAACATCTGGTAGATCCAGACGCCGAGGCCATAAGAGCCGACCGTTCCGACCGCGAGGACTGGCATCACGACCGCGGTCAGGAACAGGAACGCGAAAATCTCCATGCGCTTACGGCGCACGCGCGAAGTCGTATCGTCAGGGGCCGACATATTCGGTCTCTCTGAAAGGTATGGGAATCGGGGCGGCATCCGGGCCGTTACCTTGCTGCACCTTAAATGCAGCAGACCGGCTGTCGCGTTGATCTGGATCAATCGCTCAAGTTGCGATGGTGGTCCTCGCCACGACCGCAACCGCAAGTTTAGATTGTGCACGCGCGAAGGCGATGCGAAAGTTAGGCTCTCGAGCGGAGAATCAATATCGTGAGCGGGCTGACGGCCATCGATCTTGGGTTTCGCGGCGCGGCGAGCGGCGTGTTCCTGTTGATCGCTCTCGTGACGTTGCAGCGCCGGGCCGCCAATCAGAACGCTTATCTCGGCATCGCCATGTGCGCCGCGGGCGCCTTCTATGCGATCGTGACCGCGCCGTACTTTCCCAAGGCGTCATGGTGGTGGACGTTGCCGATCCTGTCGGCGATGCCTGCAATGTTCTGGTTGTGGGCGCGCGCCGCATTCGACGACGATTTCGTGCTCAAACGCTGGCACGGCGCCCTGTGGTTAGCCATCGTGGCGTTCGGCTTTGCGGTGTCCCTCGTCTGGCCGCACTGGCCCGCTTTGGCCAAGGACGGCGGCAAGGTCCTGGCGGCCGTGGCCCTGGTGCTGGCACTCGCCGCCGCGGTCCAGACGGTCAAGACCTGGGGTGTGGATCTGGTGATGCGGCGGCGCCGGCTGCGGCTGGCGGTGCTCGCCATCAATGTCGTGACCATCGCCCTCGTCGCTGTTGCGGGTTTCGCCGATATTCCCGTCGCGGCGCCCGGTGCCTCCGGCAGTCTGCCGACCGCGCTCAGCCTGTTCGCGGTGGCAACGCTTGCGGGCCTCGGCCTGCTCAGTCCGCCGGAGGTGGGCGTCAGCGACGCCACGGCCGCGATCGCATCCGGCGATGCGGGAAGGCCGGCCCTCGTCGCCGATCGCGCCGCCGCGGAGCGGGTCGTCGTCGATCCCGTCCTGCTGCGGCGTCTCGACCATCTGATGACCGTGGAGCGAACCTACCGGCAGGAAGGTCTCACGATCGGCGCGCTCGCGGCGCGGCTCGACGTTCCCGAGCACCGGCTTCGTCAGGCCATCAACGAAGGGCTGGGCTATCGGAACTTCAACGCGTTCCTCAATCGCTATCGCATCGAGGATGCCAAGCTGGCGCTGTCCGATGTGACGCAGCGGGAGGTCCCGGTGCTGACCATCGCCATGGATGCCGGTTTCCAGTCGATCGGCCCCTTCAATCGCGCCTTCAAGGCCGAGACCGGCGCAACCCCGACCGAATTCCGGCGCGAGGCGCTGAGCCGGCCGGACATGGCTGAGATCGGCCAGCCGCGCCGAGAAATCGGCTAGCCGATTTTTTGATCGGGCGAGAGGGCCGTGCTCCGATTGGGCAGACTGTCCGGCGAGAAACCCCTCGCCAGCCAGCATGAGCCCAGCCATGTCCCACTCGACCGCCGCCACCCCTGCGGAACGATTGCATGCCCTTGATGCGCTCAGGGGCGGCGCCCTGCTGCTTGGCATCGTCCTGCACGCGACGTTGTCATTTTTGCCCGGCTCGGCCCAGTTCTGGTTCGTCAGGGATGCCCATCCAAGCCTGCTCCTCGGCCTGCTGTCCTTCGCCATCCATGTCTTCCGGATGACGACCTTCTTCCTGATGGCCGGTTTCTTCGCCCGCATGAGCTTTCATCGTCGGGGCAGCTGGGGCTTCGTCCGGGACAGGCTGCAGAGGATCGGGCTGCCGCTCGTGATCGGTTGGCCGATCATATTCGCGCCCATGAGCCTGATCGTGATCTGGGCATCTCATTTCCCGAATGGCGGTTCGTCGCGCAGCTGGCCGCCGGTGCTGCCGAATTTCCCCCTGACCCATCTCTGGTTCCTTTATGTGCTGCTGGAGCTCTATGTCGCGATGCTGCTGTTGCGCGGCGCCATTGTCTGGCTCGATGCGTCCGGCGCCTGGCGAGCGGCCGTTGACCGCCTCTTCGCGCGGATCATGCGCAGTCCGCTGGCGCCTTTGGTTCTTGCGATCCCGATCGGCATCGCTTTCAGCCTCGATCAGCGCTGGATCAACGCGATGGGCGTGAGGACGCCGGATCAATCGCTCATCACCAACGCGCAGGCCTGGATCGGCTTCGGCACGGCCTTCGGCATCGGCTGGCTGCTGCATCGGCAGATTGATCTGCTGCGGCTTCTCGAGCGACGCTGGCTTCCGTATCTTCTGCTCGCGCTCTGCCTGATCCTGATCAGCTTCGTGCTCTCAGGTGTGGTCTCGTCCGCACCAGGTGCACCGAAACTGCCCTTCAGTGCCACCACGCTCAGGCTTGTCTGCGCGATCCTCTATGCATCGGCGATATGGATCTCGACCTTCGCCGTTATCGGTCTCGCGCTCCGCTTCATGTCGGGCTTCAGCCCGACCTGGCGCTACCTCGCCGATGCGTCCTACTGGCTCTATCTCATCCACATGCCGATCGTGATGGCGCTCCAGGTCGCGCTGTCGCAGCTCGACTGGCCCGGGCTGATCAAGTTCGCAATCATTCTCGTCGTCGCGATTCCTCCGATGCTGGCGAGCTATCATCTGCTGGTGCGCTTCACCTTCATCGGTGCGATCCTGAATGGCCGCCGCGCCATCAAGCGCGTTCTCCCGCGCAGCGGAATTGCGACTGCGTAGACAGCGCCGCCCCACGCCTTAAGATGCCCGCAACAAAAAATAAGCGGGCAGAAAGCTTGGGAGAGACCGCGTCATGAAGTTCGGCATCTTCTATGAGCTGCAACTGCCGCGGCCCTGGGTGGCCGGCGACGAGTGCATGCTTACTACAACGCCATAACCAAGCGTCTCGCAAAGCTCGCCGACTACGAGATCAATCCGAACATGGCGCTGGTGTCGTTCTTCATGTGCGCCAGGACCGACGAAGAGGCGCGCGCGCGTGCCGACGGCGCCACCTTCTTCCAGTTCGCGCTGCGCTTCTACGGCGCCTCGCAGAACCGCCAGCGTCCCGCGCCCTACACCGTCAACATGTGGGACGAGTACAACAAGTGGAAGCGCGACAATCCGGAAGCACAGGAGGCGGCCTTGCGCGGCGGCCTGATCCGCTCGCCGGAGACAATCCGCAAAAAGCTGAAGCGCTTTCAGTCGTCGCATATCGACCAGGTGATCCTGCTCAACCAGGCCGGCAAGAACAGCCACGAGCACATCTGCGAATCGCTGGAGCTGTTCGGCCGCGAGGTGATGCCGGAGTTCCAGAACGATCCGGCACAAGCCGAATGGAAACGAGGCGTCATGAGCGGCGAGATCCAGCTGGAAGAGATCGACACCCAGGCTTTTACGGATCGCTACGGCAAGCTCACGATCAATGTCGCGCCGGCCAAGGCGACGGCGGGATAGCCTGTTCGTCAAGTCATGTTGCTGACGCAATCTCTGTCTTAACGGGTGACAACTTAAAACACTGTGTGGGAACCACTCTGGTTCGCACAACGGTTCCATAGCCAAGGGGTTGGCTCGAATCCGCAAAACATCGGCGCAAGCTTCATGAACGCTTCCGCGTTCGCTTGCGCTGTTTGCGGTGTCGGGAACCGACGATCGAAAAAATCACAGGAGTTATGATGCTGTTCCGCTCGAGCGCCGCAATTTGCGGCGCCCTGGTTACGCTTGCCGTTTCCGTTACCGTTGCTCGAGGTGAAATGCGTGGAAGTCACTCAAGCGCCGTCGTTGATGCCGCCTCCGGGAATGCCGTTGTCGGCGCCGCATCCATGTACAATCCGTTCAAGCCCGGCAAAGAGGAGGGCGGTCCGAGCACGGCCTCCGGTGAGCGTTATGATCCCTCTGACTGGGCGGCTGCCATCAAGACGAGTTTGCGCAGGAAATTCGGTGGGGTCCAATTTGGTGAGAGGCCGAAATATGCCCTCGTCGAGGCCGTCGGCAAGAAGGTCGTCGTCAAGATCAATGACGTGGGACCTCTCAGGCCCGGCCGCATCATTGACTTCAACGAGCGCACGATGCGCCATTTCGATCCAAGCCTGGAGCGCGGAGTTATCAAGGACGTGAAAGTTAGCCCACTTGCAGGGGACAATTGGACACTAGGGCCGATGGGCTGAACGTCCATGCGAACGAGGTCGTGCACATCTCGGGCAAATCGATCGCATCGCGAACTGACGCGCCCTAGCTCCTGCCGTACTGGACTTGATCGTAGGACTGCAGGATCCGGACAAAATCAGCCATGCTGGATCGATCTCGGTTTTCGGCAGTAGCCCCAACCTCGGTATTGGATGTGGACTGGCCCCCTTGCCAGAACCGCATCAGGAGATCGGCGATGATTCTCATGGCGTACTCTCTGCGGCCAAGCGTGACAGTAGACACCAATTGAGCGGCAACGCGCCACTCAGTCGAGAAAGGCCGGCGGGCGCTACGCCGCCGACCTTGCCCCGCAACTGCCGGCTCGCAAGTCCGGTTCCGTTGCTTTTCACTCTGGATTTATTGGTAGCATCAGGCACTCGGATGGCGCCAATGCGCACGGGTATGAAGGGGGCATACTTAGGTAGCTTGGACTGGTGAGTCGGAATCAGTCGACCCAGCCGCTGCATACGCCGCGCTCACCGGCTTCCGGTGAATTCCCCTTGCTGCTATCCTCCGTCAAAAGACGTTAGGCGGAGGACAACGATGCGGCTCCACGGGACAATATCAGGCTTGGCGGCCGGCGACGTCACGCCCGCGGTGCTCGCCATCGGTCGCCCAGGCTTCCCGAACATCCTGATCGACACGCTGCGCCGGCAGGCCGGCGTCGGCCATTGCATGGTGTTTGCGCTGACGCGCGCCGGCGCGGCGAGCTGTCTGCTCGATGTCGGTAATATCCCGACCGGCGGCGATCTCGGCGCGGCCTATGCCGGGCAATTTCACGAATCCGATCCCAATCGCGATGCGCTGTTCGAGGGCGAGGGCAGCGCGCCGATCGTGCTGCCGTCGTTCGCGCCGCGCATGTACGGCGCGCGCTACCGAAAAATCTTCTTCAATGACTCCAGGATCGTCGACAAATGCGCGACCGCGATCTGGGTCGACGACACCTGCTTCTACGTCAATTTCTACCGCATCACGTCTCAGGGCCGCTTCCGCGATGCCGAGCGTGCACGGCTGCAGGCGATTGCGCCTGCGATCGGCGCCAGCGTCGCACGTCATTTCCAGCAGGCCGCGACCGCAACGCCGGACCAGAATCTCGCCGCGCTGTTCGCGACGCGCGCGCCGCTCTCCGCGCTGACGCCGCGCGAGCAGGACGTCTGCCGCCGTATCCTGCTTGGCTTCAGCTCCGAAGCGATCTCGCAGGCGCTCGGCATCAGCCTGCATTCGACCTTGACCTACCGCAAGCGCGCCTATGAACGGCTCGGCATCTCCTCGCAGAACGAGTTATTCGGAATCGTGCTGCGGCTGCTCGCAGGGCCTGGCCGCCTGAACTAGGGTATTTTAAGTGCGTGATCTCTGCTTCCGGAAGCAAAGCGGAGACGCGGTCCGCCCGCCGAGGTCGAGGCGATCCAGCGTCACATTGAAGAGGAACCGCAGCGCCGAGACGGTGGCGCAATTCTCGGCCGAACGCGAAGTTGCTCGCGCACATCATTCGCTTTCACAGCGCTTCGAGAACGTCAGTAACCGTCCGGTGAGAGCCGCGGGATAATTGCGTCGCGCTATGGTCCGATCAGGCGGCGGACTGGACGGGGTTTTTCTTCCATTCCCAAGGCAGGAACTCATTGAGCCGGAACGTCATGAACGCGCGCGATGATAACGGCAGAAAACGATACGGAAAAACCCCGCCGAAGCGGGGTTTTGATGCAATCTAGCTAGCAAATATTAGCCTTTAGCCATGCACTCTTTGACATACGCGCGCTTCTTCGACAGATGAAGCCCCTGCGCAGAAGCTTCCTTCTTGCAAGCCTTCTGCCTCATTAGCCACTCGGGGTTCTCCGTCGCACTTCCGGCAAGTGCCGATGTGGCGACGGCTGCTGCGAGCGCTGCTGCGGCTATGATAACGCCAATGTATTTCATAAAATCTCCAGAGGTGTGATGCATCAAGGACCATGTTAGGTTCGCTGCTCACGAAGGCAATGTAGAGGACGCTCAAAATACCATCAAAGCGGTTCGTTCTTTGAGTAAGGAGGAGGCAGTATGACGAAGAACCGTGCAACGGCTTGCTGCCTTCTCGTGGTGATTGCGGCAAGGTTGGTCTTCATACCGACATCCTGCTCGTCCACACTGCCGAAAGTTGGCTAGCCGACTCCACTGTCAGCAGGCGCTATGGGGATTTGAGTGCCGCGGGCTAGGTGTGAGACTGGGATCGAGCCGGCCCAGCGAGGTGTGCGACGGTCAAGCGGTTCATGAATGTGCGGCGGATCGCGTCGAATGTCGTGAACTGTTGGACGATTTGAGGTGACAGCGGGATATCTGAGCGCGCTCTGCCGCGGCCGGTCGAGAGCCGGCGAACGCGATGAGCAGATTGGCGGGATTGCGACGCGGTCATGAGGTGTCGACCCGGATGAGGTTCGCTGGAGGTATCGGCCGATGCCGTGGCGCTGCACCGCGTGAAGACCTCGATGATGATCATGCGACCGCCGCAGCAGGGACAAGTCGGCTTGCTGGCATCGGCAGCGGTGGGCTGGGCTTCAGGTTTTGCCACAGCGAGCAGCTCACGCGCACGTGCGATGTTGTCGGCGCACGCGCCTTTGGCGAACAGGCCGTAGTGGCGGATGCGGTGCAAGCCTTTTGGCAGCACGTGGATGAGGAGGCGGCGGATGAACTCGAAGGTCCCGAGCGTCATGCACTTGTATCGCTCGTGGCCCTCGATGCGGTAATCCTTCCACTTGAAGGTGACACGTAGTCATGTTGGGTCCTCGGCGCGAGCTTGCGGATCGTCATGTCTTCGATCATGCGCCGCCGCAATGGGCTCATGGCCTCGTCGGTCATGGGGATGCTCCTGTGTTGGGTGGAGGTTGCGAACTGCTCATCTCAAGACAGGACGCCCCGTTGCGCTATCCTCTCGGCTCCGCTGCCAGCCGTTGTGCCCTACCTCGCGAGCGGTTTAGTCCCGTGGCCCTTCGGGTCAGTTGGCGCGGTGCCGCAACATGTCCGCAGTCGGGGGGTGAACTGGAAGCCCCGTAATCAGGAGCAGACCGGCGCGATTGACCCAACGGACATCTGAGGGCGCAAACTCTCGTTTTAAAAACCCAAAGGAACGAGCTCCGCTCCGTGGGCCACGACGTCGAAATGTAGGGATGGAGCCCCGAATATTGGTCAGAACGATTGAGTAAATGGTTGACGAGCAATCGCTTCTTTGAGACGCTCAACTATATTAGCTCAATTATATTAAACGTAGAGACTGAAATGGATATTAAATCGATTGCGCTGAGTTCGGCTGTACTCGCTTTGCTTTCGACAAGCGCTTTTGCCGACATCGTGACGGAGACCTACACCGGCACGGTATCAGGGACTGATTACGCCGGATACTTCGGGACCAAGGGCGCGAACTTGAACACGACCTTCACGGCCACTTACGTGTTCGACACGAATCTAAGCGGCGCCCATCAGGTAACGAATAGCTCCTATTCCAATACTTACGGAGGGTCGGGCTATAGTCCTCATGCATCGAGCCCGGCGATCAGCGCGTCTCTTCTTATCAACGGCAATACGTTCAACGTTCCTAACGTCAATCAATCATCGTGGTCTTCTGGGCTTTACGTCTCAAATGTACCGGGGACCGGCTATTTTAGCGCCGAAGCCGTTGTCGCCCCGACATCGAGCAGCGAGCTTTTCAATTACATGTACACCCAAGACCCAAATGCGCCCATCCTTACCTCTCTGACCACGCCGTTCACTTACACATACCTACCCGTAGGCGTTGACAGCAGCAACTTAGGCGCTTTCTATTTCGGCGGTGACCGTCTCTCGCTGGTTGCGAACACTGTCACCCTTACCAACGGCGTCCCCGAACCCTCCACCTGGGCCATGATGATCCTCGGCTTCTGCGGGCTGGGCTATATGGCCTATCGGCGTCGCAACACTGCGATGCTCGCAGCCTGACCAGGTTCACAAATTTGGATGTGAGAGGCCGCTGCGAGGCGGCTTTTCTTTTGCACCACGTGCTTAGGTGCGATGTTGCCTTTTGGCTCTCAGCTGAACAACGAACGGGCCGCCGCCATGTCGACTGTCTGCGGGAGACCGGACATTGTACGATGGCTGCGTTGACGCGCGCTCCTGACCCGAAGCTGACATTCAGCTGCGTGAACACAGTCCTGGGACATTGCGGCCAGCACGGATGAATGCGAATTCGGTGCCGAACAGATGAGGCTTTCGCACTTAGCCCTTTGTGGCGGGTACAGGCGGCACCGGCAGAATGATTTCGGAGGCGACCTTCCAATCCTTCCCGACGCGAAGCCAATTGATGATCATTAGAAACGGCCTGGCTGTTCCATCTTGCCCCGCATAGGAGACCGTGATGTTCAACGGCACATAGGATTCGGCGACGTCGCGCGTCAGGCCGACAACCTTGAGCTTCGAATAATCTGGCTCGAGCACGACCGGACCGGAGCTACCGATATCATGCAGCTTTTGATCAACCGCCTCGTTGCCCCAAAAGCCGGCCCAGTTTCCCTCGGACTGGATCGCGCTCTTAGCCACCAATAAAGTCGAGGGCGATTGCCAGAACATCCCATGCAGAGCCTTGAAATCGTGGTTGTTGGCCAGTTCCATCAGCCTGCCGAACCTCGATTTTATCGCACTGAGGGTCGCAGCATCCAGCGGCTCTTTCCTGACGGCGGGAGCTGCTGCGACGGCTCCGATCGAAAAAGCTGAGGCGGCGAGGGCGACAAGAAGTGTCTTGTACATCCGGGAATTTCCCTTCCAACGTCTGGCTCGCGTCATGATAACGCCCTTCGCGTTCCGCGATTGATATGACTTACCCGCTTCGATCGACCGAAGACGTCTTCAGGACGATTTAGCTTGCGCATTCGCGCAGCAAGGTTGTGATTTTCGCATCGAGAGCTCGAGCGACGGTAAGGGCTTCCGAACTGCCATAATGCAGCAGATAACTCTCCATTTTGTCATAAGAGACGTGTACCCCGTCGGTACGCTCATCAATAAGCACTGTGACTGGAGCGTAGGATCCAGCCTCGGGCACGTGCTTGACCATTTCTTTCATGATGAGTGGATTGCCGACCACAAACCGCATGATGTTAGGTGTCTTGGATCCGGTTTCGCGACGCAGAATATCGCCCAGGTCGAATTGCGCGAAGAGCATAAGGTCCGTTCGGCCGAGGCTGCGTTGTACAACGCGCTCCAAATCCGGGAAGGAATTGGTCGCTCTCGTCTCTTTGAAAAATTCGACTATGTCAGGCTGTCCGACCGCGGACTTGAAGGCGGCCACAACAACGTCGAATGGTTTTGAGCTCGTGAGACTGAAACGTTCCACCTCGACTTTGGCGATTGTCATTTTATCCTCTGTAACAACTCTCATTGATAAGGGTGCGTCTGATGGCGTCGGAACGCGCCTGGATCATGCAGTCGCGGGCTGCGCTTCTAGGAAGGTCCGGACGTGGCTGACGAACATCTCGTGGTGCTGAAACAGGGAGCCGTGCCCTGAATCGGGATAGAGGATTAGCTGAGCGTTGCTGAGTTGCTTGAACATTGCATAGGCGTTGCTCGCGGGCAGCATGGTGTCGCGGCTGCCGCTGACCACAAGAGTGGGCTGGCGGATGGCGCGCAGAACGGCGTGCCCGGGATCAGGTGTGGCGCACCAGGTGATCAGAGCCTTGGCCTGCGGATCGGTGACCGCGCTGCCGTTATCGGTGTCCCGATCGTCCTGACGCGCCTTCGTCCTCTTCAGAAAAGCCAAGCCGGAGGACTGGCTGGCGGGTGAGTTCGTGAAGAACAGCGGCAGACGGGGGTCCGGCGCATCCGTTTGGGAAAACGCGTCCTGCAGAACCGCTAACAGGTGTTCCTCTCCGCCTTTCGGCGCAGTACCGACGAGTATGAGCTTGCGGACCAGTTGTCCGTGCTCGGCGGCGATCTGCTGAGCGACGCAGCCGCCGAGAGAAAAGCCGAGCAGGTCCACTTCGAAGAGACCGAGCAAGTCGATGAAATCGACGGCGTCTCGCGCCATCGCCGCGACGTTGTCGGGCGTTTGACCGGTCGAGCGGCCGACCCCTGCGTTGTCAAACGCGATCACGGGGCGATCAGCGGCCAGAGCGTTGACGACGGCGGGATCCCACGCATCGATGTTGCCCGAGAAGTGCTGCAGAAGAATCAGCGGAGTTCCGGTCGCGGGGCCGAGACGGCGATAAGCGAAGCGAATTCCGTTGCCTTCGATGTAACGGGTCGGCGCCGTTTCGAGTGTGGCGGCGTCCTGGCCTGTGATGTCGAGTTGAGTCATGTCATCCTCCGGATGCTTGGCATAAAATGATCGAGTGAGGGATCGGCGTAGCGCAGCGACCGAGGCCTTCTCCAGGATGTCGCCGGCGCTTCGCCGCGTTTGCGCCATCGCGGTCCGAGGCGTTCCAGATTCCTCTGAGCGAGCGTGCACGCTCCCGGCGCGGAAGCGCCGGGAGCGGTATCGTCACTTCGCGAGCGTTGCCTTTTCGATGACCTCGGCGACTTCCTTCGCATGGACGACGAGCGAGGCATGGCTGCCGGCGACTTCCGTCGTCTGAGCCTTCATCCTGGCTGCGAACGACTTCTGGGCCTCGGGCGCGATGACCTTGTCCTTCGTGGTGATGACATCGAACGTCGGCTTGTCACGCCAGGCTGCAATGGTCACGGGAGCCTCGAACGCAGCGAGTCTCAATGGCATCTGCGAGTTGGCCAGGTGCTCGGCGATCTCGGGCGGAAGGTCAGCCGTGACCGCCGATGGAAACACCTTCGGGTCAATGTACAAATTGCCCTTCGCGTCGGGATGGATCGCGTTGCCGCCTTCAGTCGGCGGGCCGGCTTTTGACAGCGATGCCAGGGATTCGCCGACATCGGGCGCGAAGGCGGAGACGTAGACCAGCGCCGAAACCTTGGGATCGTCGCCGGCTTGCGTGATCACTACGCCGCCCCAGGAGTGGCCGACCAGAACGGTCTTGCCGGCCTGCTTCGCGAGCGCCTGTTTGGTGGCATCGACGTCGGCGGTGAGCGAGGTGAGCGGATTTTCGACAAGCGTGACGTTGTAGCCTTTTTTCGCGAGGATATCGGCGACGGGCTGCCAGCTCGTCTGGTCCACGAAAGCGCCGTGCACGAGCACGATGTTGTGGGCTGCTCCCTTGGGCAGTTCGGCAGAATTGGCTGAACCGACCAATGTCGATCCGGCCAGGAGTGCGGCGGCGGCTGAGAAGAGGATATTTCGCATTGAATGGTCCTGTTGCGTATCGGACGGAATGAGGTCCGTGGGGGAATGGGCAGGCGTTTCCAGCAAGGTCGCGGTTCTTCCATCTGCCGTTGGCGAAATGGTTGCCGCACGTGACGTCGGCCCGCCGCGGCATGAAGTAGTCCGCAGGCATTCCGGACGGTAGGGATCAATCGTCCGCATGTTGTGTCTGATCGTCCACCGGTCTAATCTGGGCGGCATGGATATCCTCGCCCAGGTGCTCGATCGTGTTCGTCTCGGCGGGACGCTGCTGTGGCACTTCGAGTTCGGCCATCCCTGGAATCTGGAGCTGCCGGCGCGCCCTTACGCGTTGTTTCACTATCTCAGCCGGGGCTCGGCGACGCTTGCGCTCGAACAGGGAGAGGAAATCCAGATGACCGAGGGCGATTTCGTCGTCATCACACGCGGCGAGCCCCATGTGTTCTATTCGGATCGCCGGGCCGAGCCTTTGCGGATTATAGATATCGATCGAGCGTCGTCGCGGTTTGGCGTCATTCGTCACGGCAGCCGCGCAAAGCCGCTCTCGACCATGATCTGCGGCAATTTCACGGTATCACGGCCGATGTTCGGCAGCGTGCTGGAGCTGCTTCCGCCCGTGCTCCTGCTGAAGCCGACGGCGGACGGTGGCTGGCTCGAAGCCATCCTGCGCCGCATGGTCAGCGAGTCCGCGCTCGAGCGTCCCGGCCAACGCGTCGCGCTTTCACGACTGACGGAAGTGCTCTTTGTCGAGGCGCTCCGAAGCTGGATCGCGTCCCTCAGTCCCGGACAAGGCGGCTGGCTCGGGGCTATATCTGATCCGCATATCGGACCGGCGCTCAAGCTAATTCACGAAAACCCGGAGCAGCCCTGGACCCTGAGCGACCTTGGCCGTCGCGTCGGGCTCGGCCGCTCGGCATTTGCGGCGCGTTTTACGAAGCTCGTCGGCCAATCCATGCAACGTTATGTGATCGAACGCCGGATGGCGGAGGCAGCGTTCCTGCTCGAAACCAGCGATGAGTCCATCGCACGGATTGCGAACCGGGTCGGCTACGAGACAGCGGCGGCGTTTTCGAAGCTGTTTCATCGGTATAACGAACAGTCTCCAGGCCGTTACCGGGCCGCTCGACGCGCCGACGGAGGCCGCGCGCAGTCGGACGGCTCGGAAGTGCAAGTATCCGATTGACCTCGAACAAGCGCCTTCGCCATGTCTGCAACTTGCCGATATTGTTGCAAAAGTCGAAAATTGAACGATCCTAAAAATCTCGCGAAAGTCGATTGTTGGACCTGTCCGCTGCTGCATCGCTTTTCAAGGCTACCACGAAGATCCGTGAGCGATTTTAGGTGAAACGATACGGTCCCTCATATCGTCGCGCCCAAAAGGCATCAGTGGCTCTGGGATTTTTCCTTCGCCACCCCAAAAAGACTTTTGCAACAATATCTGCCCTTAGCGGCTCTATTTTTCAGGTCGCCGAACAAAAGTACGGCGTTAACCATCGCTAACGGTTCCGGTCTGAGCGACATCGCTTCGAAGTTTCTTAAATTTTGCTGGGTACCTCTTCCAGGCATAGTGACCTGGGGGAAAGAGTATGGGTAAGCGGGCCAAACGTGGAAAGGCGGAGACGCTCGCACTGCCAATGGCCGCGAGAGTTGCAATTGGCACCGTGGCCGTGGCCGTAGTGGGGTACGGTTTGCTGTCTCACCCGGCGAGCGTGCAACCGACACGGAAGCCGTCAGCACCCCAAGCCGTGGCATCGTCAACTCCGGTTTACGTGTCGACTCCAGTTCATGCATCAGCGCCAGCTCCGGCTCCGATTCCGCCTCCGGCGCCTCTGGTCGAACCACCAAAAGCCGCTGACGGTCCCGGAGCATTTGTTCGGCAGGTGGTTGACTATGCCAGCCACCAGGCGCCGGGCACCGTGATCATCGATACCAAAAACACACTCCTCTATTTCGTTCTGAACGACGCGCAAGCGATGCGCTACGGCATCGGTGTTGGCCGCGAAGGTTTCGCATGGTCCGGTGAGCAGACTGTGGCCCGCAAAACAGAATGGCCGGATTGGCGTCCGCCTGCAGAGATGGTTGTGCGTCAGCCTTATCTGCCGCGGTTTATGGCAGGCGGTCCCGGCAACCCGCTCGGCGCTCGGGCGATGTATCTGGGCGAGACCGAATATAGAATTCACGGCACCAACAAGCCCGATACGATCGGGAAGCGGGTTTCGTCCGGCTGTATCCGGCTGACCAATGAGGACGTCGTGGACCTTTATGAGCGGGTGAAAGTCGGCGCGAAAGTGATCGTGCTTCCGGCAACCACTGCCCGTCGACCATCCCAGGGAGCGCCGCCCGACGCCGCTTCGCGATCGCCGGACCCGGCGTCGCCGTCGAACCGGCTCTCGGCAACTAGCGCGCAGATGCAGTCATCTGGACCGAAGATCGCCGAGGCCCAGTAACTCCGTCCTCGGTCTGCGTCCCAATTCCGTCCGTCCCTATCGCTAGGGACAGACGCCGGCAGCGGAGTTCGCTAGTCTGGCCTGAAGCAAACGAGAATCCAGGGGGCCGTCTTGAGCACCGCGCCGCGCATCGACATTGATCCGGCTTCTTTCTGCGCCGACCCCTATCCAATGCTCGCAAAACTGCGCAAGGAGACGCCGATCGCGTTTGTGCCGCAGCTCGGCTCGACGCTTTTGACGAGCCGCGACGACATCTCGATCTCCGAGAAACAGATCGACGTGTTCTCCTCGCACCAGCCCGCCGGCCTGATGAACCGGCTGATGGGCCACAACATGATGCGCAAGGACGGCGAGGCGCATCAGGTCGAGCGGCGCGCGATGTTTCGGACGGTATCGCCGAAGACGGTGAAAGCGCATTGGACGGCACTGTTCCAGGCCCATGCGGATCGCATCGTCGATGCGATCGAACCCGGCAGCCGGATCGATTTCATGCGCGACTTCGCGCTGCCGTTCTCCGGCGAGTGCCTGAAGTCGATCACCGGCCTCACCAATATCGGTTTTGAGGACATGGACGCATGGTCGCAAGGCATGATCGAGGGCATCGCCAATTACGGCGGCGATCCCGTGGTCGAGGCACGCTGTCACGCCGCGACGTCAGCCATCGATGCCGCGATCGACGACGTTCTGCCGGTCATGAGGAAGAATCCTGACCAGAGCATTCTTGGCGTGCTGCTCGCCTCCGGCATGGCCATGGACAGCGTGCGCGCAAATGTCAAACTCGCGATCTCAGGCGGCCAGAACGAGCCGCGCAAGGCGATTGCCGGCACGGTGTGGGCGCTGCTGACTCACCCCGAGCAGCTCGATCTCGTGCGCAAGGGCGAGGTGTCGTGGCTGCAGGCGTTCGAGGAATATGCCCGCTGGATCTCGCCGATCGGCATGTCGCCGCGGCGGATCGCAAGGCCGTGGAGCATCCGCGACGTCGCGTTCGAGACCGATGAGCGCGTGTTCCTGATGTTCGGTTCCGCCAACCGCGACGAGAAGCATTTTGAGCGCGCCGACCAGTTCGACGTGCGGCGTGACACCTCGAAGAGCGTCGCCTTCGGCGCGGGTCCGCATTTCTGTGCCGGCGCCTGGGCCTCGCGCGCCATGATCGCCGACGTCGCGCTGCCGACCGTGTTCGCTCGTGCCAAGCACATCGAGATCGCCGATGACGAGCCGGTGCGGATCGGCGGCTGGGCGTTCCGAGGCTTGCAGAATCTGCCGGTGAGATGGCTGCAATAGCCCGGCGCGCGGTCCATTTCGAATCCTGCCATCGTGCCCTTGTTTTGCCCGACGTGTCAAATTTATTTCGGATAATTCGTAAGTCGTGTTTTCGCAAGCCCCCGGCTACTGTGCATGGGGTTGTTTTCGCGTTTTCTAACGCGGCCCGGCCGCGCGCGCGTGGCTCGGTCGAGCTTGCCGGCCTCGAAGGCTCGATCCTGAGCCATCTTTTGTCGGCGGATGATCGAACCTAAATAGAAGGGAACCCCGCTTTGGGGAGCATGCCATGAATGTTGTCCCTCGCGAGCTCATGACCAAAATTCCCGTCTCGTCCGCCGATTTCCGCGGCGCCATGCGCCACCTCACTGGCGGCGTCAGTGTCATCACCGCCGGACGGGGCAAGGACATCACGGGCATGACGGTTACGTCTGTGACCTCGCTGTCGGTCGATCCGCCGACGCTGCTGGTCAGCATCAACCGCGATGCCTCGTCGTTCCCGCTGATCCGCCGCCACGGCGCCTTCGGCGTGAACATCCTCGCAGCCGATCAGCTCGACGTTGCCGAGCGTTTTGCCGGCAAGGGTGGGCTGAAGGGCGCCGATCGTTTCGCCGGCGCGCAGTGGGTCACGGCCGCCTCCGGCGTGCCGTTGCTGGTGGGCGCATTGTCGGTCGTCGATTGCGAGGTCGAGGAGATCGTCGAGCGCCATTCGCACGGCATCGTCATCGGCCGCGTCAGGGACATCAAGAATTCGGCCCGGACCGCGGCGCTCGCCTATTGGCACGGCCAGTATGTGGCTGTCGATCAGGACGAGGACGCTGCAAGGCTCGCGGAAGTCAGCGTTCCCGTCCGCAGCTTGCGCGGCGCTTGATCGCAGCGTTTAGGCGGCGCGCAGGCTGGCCTTTTTTCCCTCATCGCTCTAGAAGCGCCATGAGCCGTCCCGCCGGGACGGTAGTGGAGCGGAACGATGAAGCGCGTCGCGACCTGGGCCTTTTACGCTGTCGGCGTGCTGGCGATCGCGTATCTTGCCCTATACGCCTACGCGATGTTCAGCGGCCAGCCTGGTATAATCCCGGGTGACCCCATCCACATTTTCCGCAAGCCCGACGCGCCGAGTTATTCGTAGAGCTTGCTCGGGTCTCGTAGGGTGAGCAAAGGCGCACTTGGCCGTGCCCACCATCTCTCCGCAGAGACCGAAGCGGTGGGCACGCTTTCGCTTTGCCCACCCTACGGCACCACCATTCATCCCCGCAAAATCGCGAGCGCCAGTGCCTGCGCGCGCGGCACGATGCTCTCGAGTTCGAGATATTCCTCTGGCGAATGGGCGAGCCCGCCAACGGGCCCGACGCCGCAGATGGTCGGCGTCCCGACCGCGGCGGTGAAGCCGGAATCGGCGCAGCCGCCGGAGAACTCGCCCTGCAGCGTGGTGAGGCCGGCCTGCCTGGCGGCGGCCTGATAATTTTCGAACAGCGCCTTCGAGCTCTCGCTCTGCACGACCGGCACGAACTCGCCCTTGATCGTCAGCGTCGCGCTGGTGCCTGGCACGTAAGGCGTTACGATGATCCGTTCGATCTCGGCCATCACCTTGCCGCGATCCGCCGGATCGAGGTAGCGCATGTCGATCTGGCCCTCAGCGTAGGGCGCGGTCGTGTTGACCGACTGGCCGCCCGAGATGAGGCCGACATTGAGCGTGATGCCCTTGGTGAGGTCGGTCAGCGCGTGGATCTGGATGATCTTGTGTGCGAGCTCGCCGATCGCGCTGATGCCCGCGGCGAAATTGGCACCGGAATGCGCTGCCTTGCCGGTGACGGCCATATGCATGAAGATGCCCCCCTTGCGACTGGTGACGACGTTGCCGGTCGGGCGGCCCGGCTCGGAATTGAACACCGCCCGCGCGGCGCGCCCTTCACGCTCGATCACAGGCCGCGACGAGGGCGAACCGATCTCCTCGTCCGAGGTGATCAGCACCTTGATCGGATGCGGTGAGCCGCCGAATTTGTGAAAGGCGGTGGCCACGAACACGTTCATGACGAGGCCGGCCTTCATGTCGGCGACGCCGGGGCCATAGGCGCGCTTGTCCTTGACCGTGAACGGACGACGTCCGGCCTCGCCCTTGCCGAATACGGTGTCGCGATGTCCCATCAACAGCACCGGCCTTTCGTTGCTGCCGGGTTTTGCCACTTCGGCGTGGAGCGCGTCGCCAAACGTGCCGTGGCTCTCCCTGCGCGAGGGAATGCCGTGCTCGGCAAAATGCCGCTCGAACCGCGCACCGACTGCATCGACGCCTTCCTTGTCGTAAGATCCGGAATCGATGTTCACGACGTCGCGCAAGAGATCGATCATCGCCTGCCGCTGCGACGCCAGCCAATCCGTGATTTGAGCTTCAGACATGTGGTTCCTCGCGTGGGTCTCATGCGGGTTATAGGGTGTTGTGCAGGCGCGACCTAGTCGGAGAATGCGGTGCGGCCATGTCCACCAATGTCGTCCCGGCGAAGGCCGGGACCCATACCGCGGAATCTATCGAGTTGTGTTGCTAGGAGTACCGAACGACGAGCCTTCGCCAAATTGCTCCCTGTGGTTATGGGTCCCGGCCTTCGCCGGGACGACGGCGGAGAGTGAGGCGGCGCTGCGAGCCCACCGCCAAAACAAAATGCCCGGGACTTGGCCCGGGCATTCGCATTCCCTCGCGTAAAGCCTTACGCCCCAATCATCGGCATCCGCGGATACTCACCCGGTGTGCCCGCCGGCGTGATCGGGATGCCGCCGTCGGAATATTCGTTGAGCTTGTTGCGCAGCGTGCGGATCGAGATGCCCAGGATGTTGGCGGCATGGGTCCGGTTGCCGAGACAGTGCTTCAGCGTCTCCAGGATCAGGTCGCGTTCGACGTCGGCGACCGTGCGCCCCACCAGCGCCCGCGTCACCTGCTCGGCGGCCATGGTGGCATGCGCCACGGCCGGCGCCGTCTTGGCGAGGTCGAGGCGATCGCCGTCCGGAGTCAGGATCGCATCGGGCCCGATCTCGTCGCCCTGTGCCATCAGCACGGAGCGGTGCATGGTGTTTTCGAGCTCGCGGACGTTGCCTTGCCAGCGGTTGCTGGAGAGCACGCGGCGGGCTTCAGTCGAGATCGGCCGCACCGGCACGCCGTTGGCCTCGGCGTATTTCTTCACGAAATGCTGGGCGAGCTCGAGAATGTCGGCGGGCCGCTCGCGCAGCGGCGGGATCTTCAAATTCACGACGTTGAGGCGGAACAGCAGATCCTCGCGGAATGTGCCTTCGCGCACGGCATCCGCCAGATTTCGGTTCGAGGTCGCGATGATGCGGATGTCGACCGGGACCGGCTTGGTGCCGCCGACACGATCGATCACGCGCTCCTGGATGGCGCGGAGCAATTTTGATTGCAGGCGGACGTCCATCTCCGAGATTTCGTCCAGCAGCAGCGTGCCGCCGGTCGCCTCCTCGAACTTGCCGATGCGGCGGGCGATCGCGCCGGTGAACGCGCCCTTCTCATGGCCGAACAGCTCGGATTCCAGCAGATGCTCGGGAATTGCGGCGCAGTTGATCGAAATGAACGGGCGCTTCGCGCGCGTCGAGCGGGTGTGGACGTAACGCGCCAGCACTTCCTTGCCCGTTCCGGATTCGCCGGTGATCATCACCGAGGCGTCGGAGCCCGCGATCTGCTGGGCGAGCTTGATGACGCGCGCCATGGCTTCGTCGCGATAGACCAGCTCGCGGGAATCGTTGGCGACGGCCGCCAGCACCGCGGCGATCAGCTCCGGGTCCGGCGGCAGCGGGATGTATTCCTTGGCGCCGGCATGGATCGCGGCGACCGCGGCGCGGGCGTCGTTGGTGATGCCGCAGGCGACGATCGGGGCGTGGATGTGCTCGGCCTCGAGCCGCATCACGAGGTCGCGGATGTCGAGGGCGACGTCGACCAGCAGGAGGTCCGCCCCCTTGCCGCCGCGCAGCACGCGCATCGCCTGCTCGTGATCCTCGGCGTGGGTCACGGTAGCGCCGTTCTCCATCGCGATCTTGGTGGCGGTGGTGAGCTGGCCCTTCAATGTGCCAACGATGAGAAGCCGCATGTCAGTCTCCTGTCCGTCTGGTCGCGCTGCCGCGCGTCATTCCTTGTTCGCTTTACGCGCGTTCGGTCTTGATGATTTCGGTCATGGTCACGCCGAGCTTGTCCTCGACCAGGACGACTTCGCCGCGGGCGACCAGCTTGTTGTTGACGTAGATGTCGATGGCCTCGCCGACGCGGCGGTCGAGCTCCAGCACGGTACCGGGTCCGAGCTTCAGCAGCTCGCTGACGTCCATCTTCGAGCGGCCGAGCACGGCCGAGACCTGCACCGGCACGTCAAAGACGGCTTCGAGGTCGGCGGCGACGCGGGCCGCATATTCGTCCTCGTTGTAGCCGACATCAGCGCTGGTCGGCGGCAGCGGGCCGTTGAGATCAGGCAGCGGGACCTGTCCGTCGGTGTCGCTCATGGCTTAGTTCCCCTTGCGCGACGCGATATAGCGTCCGACCATGTCGTCGATCTTGGCCGCGATGGCGTTGCGCTCCAGCACGACGCCGCCATCGGCCCATTCGATCCGGCAGTCGCCGGTGGCAATATCAGGCTCGGCCAGGATCACCAGCCGTCCCTCGAAGCCGCTCTGCTTGGCGAGCCGCTCGATCTTCTCGCGCGCGCTGTCGTAGAGGGCATCGTTGATGCGGACCACGAGATGCGGCGTCGCGACCAGATGCGAGAAGCAATCCTTGACCAGCGCGATGATCTCGCCGAGCGGCTCGGCGGCGACCAGATCGGCGCACAGCTTGCGCGCCACGGCAACCGCGACGTCGACCGCCTCGGTTTCCATCTTGGTCTCGATGTTGCCGATTCCTGCGGCGATGCCCCGGATCGCGATGTTGATTTCTTCCATGGCAAGCGCGACGCGGCGGTCGCTCTCGGCCTTGGCCTCGCGCTGGCCCGCGGCGAAGCCGTCCTGATAGGCGCGCGCTTCGGCTTCCGCGACCTTCTGCGCGATCTCGGCCGCGGTCGCGGCCTTCTCGCGCGTCCGGTCCGGCGCAGCGAAATCGGTGTCGAACAGGAATTTGGCGGGAGCGCCCATCAATACACCAGCTCGTCGTCAGCGCGGTTCTTGGTCAGCATGATCTCGCCCTTGGCGGCGAGATCCTTGGCGAGGTTGACCAGCAGCGCCTGGGCCTCGTCGACGTCGCGCAGACGCACTGGGCCCATCGCCGCCATGTCGTCCTGGAGCATCTTGGCCGCGCGCGAGGACATGTTGCCGAAGAAGAAGTTGCGGACGTCCTCGTTGGCGCTCTTCAGCGCGACGCCGAGCTTGTCCTTGTCGACGTTGCGCATCAGGGTCTGGGCCGAGCCGGAATCCAGCTTGATGAGATCGTCGAAGGTGAACATCAGCGCCTTGATGCGCTCGGCGGATTCGCGGTTCTCTTCTTCGAGCGAGGTGATGAAGCGGGTTTCGGTCTGGCGGTCGAAATTGTTGAAGATTTCCGCCATCACCTCATGGGCGTCGCGGCGGCGGGTCTGCGACAGGTTGGACATGAATTCGGTGCGCAGCGTCTTCTCCACGCTCTCGATCACCTCCTTCTGCACCGCCTCCATCTTCAGCATGCGGTTGACGACGTCGAGGGCGAGATCCTCGGGGAAGATGCCGAGCACGCGCGCGGCGTGTTCCGGCTTCAGCTTCGACAGCACCACCGCGATTGTCTGCGGGTATTCGTTCTTGAGGTAGTTGGCGAGAACCTCTTCCTGCACGTTGGACAGCTTCTCCCACATGTTGCGGCCGGCGGGTCCGCGGATTTCGTCCATGATGCCGTTGACGCGCTCGGGCGCCAGATATTGCTGGAGCAGCCGCTCGGTGGCGTCGAAATTGCCCATCAGCGCGCCGGAGGCCGACATGCGCGAGACGAATTCGAGCAGCATGTCCTCCACCGTGTCGACCTCGACGGTGCCGAGCGTCGACATTTCCAGCGAGAGCTGACGCACCTCGTCGTCGTCGAGCAGCGACCAGATCTTGCCGCCATATTGCTCGCCGAGCGCCAGCATCAGGATCGCGGCGCGCTTCGGTCCGGCGACCGCCTCGACCTTGGCGCCGCCCGCACGGCTTCCGGCGCGCTGGCCGAGCGTGGAGATTACGCTGGTGATGTCGTTCGAGTTGGCGTTCTGCAGATTGCCGGCCATGTCAGTTCACTCGATCATTTCGTGGGTTCGGTCAGCCATTGGCGGATGATGGCGACGGTTTCGTTGGGGTTGCGTTCGGCGAGCTCGCCGACGCGATGAACGGACTGGGCATGGACCTGACCCTGGATGGTGGCGACGTCGATCGCGCTGGCGGCGCCGCTCGGCAGGAGCGCCTGGCCGCTGGCGGCCGGCGCGGCCTCGTCGCTCGCCGCGGGGCCGGCGAGGACGCCGGAGATAGCGGCCGCAACCTCGTCAGAGGCGAGGATGCGCTTCACCAGCGGGCGGATGACCATGAACATCACGACCAGCCCGAGCAGCATCATCACGCCGAGCTCGACGAAGTACATGACGTCGTCCTTGGTGAACTGCAGCATGCCGAGGAAGCCGGAGGGCTCGGTGATCGGGGCGGTGGAGGGCGCGTCGGCAAAGCGCAGATTGACGACCTCGACCTGGTCGCCGCGCTTCTGGTCGAAGCCGATCGCCGAGCGCACCAGGGTGGCGATGCGGTCGAGCTGCTCCTTGGTGCGGTCGGTGTAGGCGAGCTCGCCCTTGTCGTTCTTGGTGTAGATGCCGTCGACCAGCACCGCGACCGAGATCCGGTTGACCCGGCCGGCCTCCGTCACTTCGGTCTTGGTGGTGCGGGAGATCTCGTAATTGTTGGTCTCTTCGGTCTTCTTGCTCTGGTCCTTCGCCGCCGGACCGCTGTTCTGCTGCTGGCCGGGCAGCTCGTTGTTGACCGTGACCTGGCCGTTATTGTCGGCGGTCATGCTCTGCTCTTCGCGGGTCTGGCTCGAGCGCAGCACGCGGCCTTCGGGATCGAACTTGTCCGAGGTCTGGGTGACCTTGTTGAAGTCGAAATCGGCGGAGAGCTGGACGCGGGCGCGGCCCGAACCGACCACGGAGGAGACGATGTCCTCAACCTGCTTGCGGATGCGCTTCTCGAAGGCGGTGCGGCGCTCGTCGCCGACCGCCTGCTCTGGATCGGTGGCGGCACCATCGGCGAGCAGCTGGCCGGCCTCGTCGACGATCGAGACCCGCTGCGGCTTCAAGCCGTTGACGGCGGAGGCGACGAGATGCCGGATGGCGCGGATCTGCTGGGCTTCCAGCGAGCCGCGGACCCGCACCACGATCGAGGCCGACGGCTCCGGCGCCTCGCGCGCGAACAGCGGACGCTCCGGCAGCACCAGATGGACGCGGGCGGCCTGGATCCGGTCGATGGCGCGGATGGTGCGGGCGAGCTCACCCTCCAGCGCGCGCAGATGATTGATATTCTGGACGAAAGAGGTGGTGCCGAGCGCGTCCGACTTGTCGAAGACTTCGTAGCCGATGCCGCCGCCCTTGGGCAGGCCGCCCTCGGCGAGCTTCATCCGCAGCCGGGTGACCTTGTCCTTGGGCACCATGATGATGCTGCCTTCATTGCGCAGCTCGAACTGGATGCCCTGGCGTTCCAGGTCTTTGATAATGCCGGAGGAATCCTCGACCGACAGGTCGGTGAACAGCGTCGTCATCTGCGGCGTGGTGACGCGCATGATGACGAAGGCAAAAAAGCCGACGAGCGCGGCGGTGACCGCGATCATCGCGCCGAAGCGGGCGGCGCCGATACCCTTTAAAAAGTCCGCAAGACCTTGCAAGCAACCGCCCCGAGATTCGACCCGCATCCCAAGAGCGGCCGAGTGGGCAATTATTGCCTAGGTGATGGTTTCGATATGGTTAACGAAGGTTAAGAGCTCGGACAAAAGTCGCGTCAAAAGCAAACATGAAAAAAATCGGCCTCGCTACGCGGGGCCGATTTTCGTCAAAAGCAGCAGATTTCCGGATTGCTTACTGGCGATATTGCTGGATGCGGGTAGTGCGAAGGCCCGCCAGACCGTGCTGGTCAATGGAAAACTGCCAGGATAGGAATTCGTCGACCGTCAGGGTGTACCGGCTGCAGGCCTCCTCGAGCGAGAGAAGTCCGCCACGAACTGCGGCGACCACCTCGGCCTTGCGGCGGATGACCCAGCGTTTGGTGCCGGGTGCGGGCAGATCTGCAATCGTCAGCGGACTGCCGTCCGGCCCGATGACGTATTTTACCCTCGGGCGATGGGGTTCTGTCATGGCGTACTCACAAACTCTCAACCACTGAACTCACGCCGTAACCCTACGCATGCGGGCTTAAAAATCCGCTAAGCCTAAGGCTTCAATACAATTCTCCTTGAAACTGGCTGGAACAAAGCCGGCGCAGCCGGCTGAAAACACAATTTCAGCCGGCCGAGCGGGGTCTTCGTAAATACTTTACTAACGAACGGGGCCTGGGCGCTGCTTGCTGTGGCCCCAACTGTCGTCCTGGCGAAAGCCAGGACCCATACCGCGTGATCTATCGATGAGACGCGGGTAGCAGTACCAAAACTTTCTAACCACGGGTCTTCGCCAAACTTCTCCCTGTGGTTATGGATCCCGGCTTTCGCCGGGATGACACGGTATGTGTAGCGTCAGCGTCTCACCTCGCGCGCCTTAATTGCTGCTGGTTGCGACGATGCTCTTCACCTGGCTCAGCGTGTAGCTGCTGCCGTCGATGGTGAGCAGCGGCGGCGACTGGGTCAGGTCGACGGACGACACCGTGCCCTGCACCTGCGCTGCGATGCCGACATTGTTGTTCGCGACGTCCTTGCCCGTCGCCGTGATCGTGTACTTGCCGTCGGGCCATTGCGTGCCGTCATTGCCCTGGCCGTTCCAGGTGAAGGGAACGTCGGAGGCCGCACCGGCGGTATATTTGCCGGTGAACACGGTCTGGCCGCTGGCATTGGCGACGGAAATGTCGACGGTCGCGTCGGTCGGCACGTTGAGATGCCAGGTCGCCGACGAATTCTTCATGGTCGCGGTGGTGCCGTCGACCACGGCGGTCTTGCCGACGAAGCCCAGCGCCTGCGTCGCCTGCGTGGTCTGCTGCAGCGTGACGAGCTGCGAGAGCGAGTCGTTGGTCTTGAGCTGCTGCTCGACGCCGGCGAACTGCACCAGCTGCTGGGTGAACTGGTTGGTGTCGAGCGGATCGAGCGGGTTCTGGTTTTGCAGCTGCGTGGTCAGCAGCGTCAGAAACGTCTGGAAGTTGCCGGCGAGCGTCGCGCCCGTGGACGAACCCAGGCTCGAGCTCGACGAGGATGATGATGACGAGGTCTGTGTCGTGCCGGAGACGACGGCAGGCGCGGTGGCGGAATTCGTGGTGGTCATGTCGAATTACTCCTCACACTCTGATATCGACGCCGCTGCTCGATCCGAGCATGCGGCCATAGCTGCGGCTCACCGGTGCGCTGGTGGCCTGATCATCCTCGCTGATGATCAGCCGGCGGGAATTGCCGGAATTGTCGTTGTTCTGGCCGGAGTTTTGCCCCGACGAATTCTGGTCGCGCAGGCTGAAGGAGAGGCCGTTGCTGCCGGTCTTGAGGCCGGCATCGTCGAGCGCGCGTTGCAATTGCGGCGCGTCCTGCCGCAGCATCTGCAGCGTCTCCGGCTTCTCGACGGTGAGATGCGAGGTGACCTGGCCATTGCGGTCGACATTGATGCGGACGTCGATGCGCCCCAAGTCGACCGGATCGAGGCTGATGTCGAAGCGCGTCTTGCCGGAGCGCGCGGCGGCTGCGATCTCGACCGGGATGCCGCTGATCGGCACGGCCGTCGAATTCGCCGCGGTCGCGGTCAGCGTCGCGGTGGAGGCGGTGGCCGCCGATGTGGTGTTGGTCAGCGGCGCCTGCACGGCGTTGGCGGCTTGCGCGCTGGCGTCGGTCGCCGCAGCGGCAACGGCCTGCGTATCGGCATGGGCGTGCGTGGTCGGCGCGGCCGGCGTGACGTCAGCGGTGCGATCGGCCGCAGCGCTCTTCGCATCGGCAGCGGTAGCGTCAGCCTGCGGCTTTGCGGCTTGCGGATGCGCGGCGGCGTTGGTCGTCGTCGCGGTCGCGGGATTTTGTGCGGTGGCGGCGGCCTGCGCGATCTTGCCGGCGTCCTGGCCGATATTGGAGACGTCGCTCTCGCCCTGCGCGGTCGCGGCCGCCTTGAATGACGTCTTCGGCGTGCCCTGATCGACCGCGGTGAGCTGCGCGGCCTTGGCCGTGGCATCGGTCGCGATGGCGTCGGTGGTCGCATCACCAGCGGCATCGGCGAGCGCGGCCTTTGCGTCGGCAGTTTTGCCGTCGGTCTTGCCATCGGTCTTGGCGGCTTTGCCGGTCGCATCGGTCTTGGCGCCGGCGATCTGCGCCGCGGTCGAGGCGCTGGCGGCGATGCCGGCGGCTGCGATGGTCAGCGGCGAAGAGGCGGTGCTGGCGGCCTGATTGGCCGCCGCATTCGGGTCGACCGGCACCAGCGGTGCGGCGACGGGGACCGCGGTCGGATCGGGCGTCGCCGCCGGCGTTGCGGCCGCCTGCGCGGCGGCAGAGGCGTCCACCGCGACGGCGAGACCGTCGGTGTCGTCGGTCTTGTCGCCCTTGGTGCTGTCGGACTTGTCGCCAGACTTCGTGCTGGAGGCGTCAGCCTTGTTCTTGGGTTTCCCGGTCGCCTTGGTCGGATCGGCCGGTGCATCGCTGTCGGCCGGCGGCGTGGAATCGGTGCTGTCGCTCGCCTTGCTCTGCGAGGACTGGTCGGTCGAGGAGGCGTCGCGCGTGCTCCGGTCCGACGAGGACGACGACGAAGAAGAATCACTCCGCCGCGGCGCCGGGTCCTGGCTTGCGGACGGCGCGCTGTTGCTGATGGCCTGGGTGTTGCTGTCGACCAGCGAACCGAAGGAATCGCTCGGCGCGGTGTCCTTGGTGCTCTGCGACCGGGCAGGCTTTTGCCGCGCGCTCGAGACTTGCGCGCTTGCCGCTACGTCTGACGTGACACCGACCACAGGCGACCCCTTGAAAACATCTTCGGACCAGGAGGTCAGCAAGGAGCGGGCCAATCCTCCCGCATCTAAATTTATATAGTAAAATCAATATCTTGATGAATTGGCGCAATAGCCGCTAGCTGCCCGCCAGCCCCGTCATTTCTGCCGCCCCGGCAAGAATTGCCCGAAGCTTGGGGCGGGCGCGATTGCTTCGCCGGAATGCCGCCTATATTAAAGGGTGCTCTCAGCCGCTTTCGACCGGGCAAGCCAGTGTCTCCCGGGGAACCGAAGTTCCCAGGGACCGCTGACGTCCCGGCCCGAAGCATCAAACCGCTAGGCCCATGCTCAACAGTCTGGATCTCCAAGGCCGTCCTGAGGATACTAGGGTCGTCGTTGCCATGTCGGGCGGCGTCGATTCTTCGACGACGGCTGCGCTGTTGAAGGTGGAAGGCTACGACGTCGTCGGCATCACGCTGCAGCTCTACGACCATGGCGCGGCGACCCATCGCAAGGGCGCCTGCTGCGCCGGCCAGGACATCCACGACGCCCGCGACGTCGCGGCAAAGCTCGGCATTCCCCATTACGTGCTCGACTACGAGGACCGCTTTCGCGAGTCCGTCATCGACAATTTTGCCGACTCTTATGCGCTCGGTGAGACGCCGGTGCCCTGCATCGAGTGCAACCGCTCGGTCAAATTCCGCGACCTGCTGAAGACCGCGCGCGAGCTAGGGGCGCAGGCGCTCGCCACCGGCCATTACGTCGCCTCGCGCCGCCGCGACGACGGCTCGCGCGCGCTGGTCTGCGCCGCCGACAGCGACCGCGACCAGAGCTACTTCCTGTTCGCGACCACGCAGGAGCAGCTCGACTTCCTGCGCTTTCCGCTCGGCGACATGACCAAGCCCGAGACGCGCGAGCTCGCGCGTCGCTTCGGTCTCTCGGTCGCGGACAAGCACGACAGCCAGGACATCTGCTTCGTGCCGACCGGCCGCTACACCGACATCATCACCCGCCTGCGGCCGAACGCGATGGACCCCGGCGACATCGTCGATCTCGACGGCCGCGTGCTCGGCCGGCATCACGGCATCGCCAATTTCACCATCGGGCAGCGCCGTGGCCTCGGCATCGCGGCAGCCGCGCCGCTGTTCGTGGTGCGGCTCGATGCCGCCAACCGCCGCGTCGTCGTCGGTCCGCGCGACGCGCTGAGAATGCACCGCATCTCCTTGCGCGACGTCAACTGGATCGGCGGCGGCGACATCGACCGCGCGATTGGCAATGGTCTCGAGCTGTTCGTGCGCGTGCGCTCGACCCGCAGCCCCCAGCCGGCCTGGCTGCGCGGCGCTAATGGACATTACGAGGTCGAACTCGTTGCCGGCGAAGAGGGTATTTCGCCCGGCCAGGCCTGCGTGTTCTACGATGCGCCCAGCGGACAGGCCCGCGTGCTCGGCGGCGGCTTCATCCAGAGCGCGGCGGCGAAAGTCGCAAGCCACACGGCGCGCCCGCTGGTGGAAGCGGTTCGCGGCTAACCATGACAAGATTGGATCGCACGCTAGCGGCAGTGGAGGCGCGCTCCCTCCCCCGCGCGCGGGGGAGGGTTGGGGAGAGGGCTCTCTCCACCAGCGATATCTCGCGAGCAGAAAGAACCCTCACCCGCCGCGCTCTTGCGAGCGCGTCGACCTCTCCCGCAAGCGGGAGAGGCGCTAGATCGCGCGCGGGGCTGGCTTCAATCTCACCAGCAATCATCACACTCTAGAGTTTCGCGTAGGGCAGGGGGCATGGCAGCAGACATCTCGCGGGCCGGGGTCGAGAAGGCCTATGGCCGCTGGGCGCCGGTCTACGATCTCGTGTTCGGCAAGGTGTTCGACGCCGGCCGGCAGTCGACCATCGCCGAGGCCGACCGCATCGGCGGCCGCATCCTCGACGTCGGCGTCGGTACTGGCCTCTCGCTGTCGGACTATTCGCGCACCACAAAGATCTGCGGCGTCGACATCTCCGAGCCGATGCTGCGCAAGGCGCAGGCGCGTGTGCGTGCGCTCCGCCTCAGCAATGTCGAAGTGCTCTCGGTGATGGACGCGAAGAACCTCGCATTCCCCGACAACGCGTTCGATGCGGTGGTCGCGCAATATGTCATCACCGCCGTGCCCGATCCCGAAGGCACGCTCGACGAGTTCGTGCGCGTGCTCAAGCCCGGCGGCGAGCTGATCCTGGTCAACCACATCGGCGCCGAAAAGGGTTTTCGCAAACTCTCCGAGCTCGCGTTCGCCCCGCTCGCCCGTCGCCTCGGCTGGCGCCCCGAATTCCCGTGGGCCCGCCTCGTCAACTGGGCCGCCAAACACGGCGGCGTCACCCTCGCCGAGCGCCGCCCCATGCCGCCGATGGGCCATTTTTCGCTGATCCGCTACCACAAATCGTAACGAGCTGAGCCCGGCGCGCAGCCAAGCCGCCGGTGCGCCCCCTCTCCCGCCTGCGGGAGAGGGTAGGGGAGAGGGCTCTATCCACACGCGATATATCGCGAGCGGAAAGAACCCTCACCCGGCACTGCGTGCCGACCTCTCCCGCAAGCGGGCGAGGTGCACCGAGCGCGCGGCGGCAATTGCACCCAAATTCGCGGCGATCCATCAACCCCCGATCACATCGCGTTTCCCCCGGGAACATCGCACCCGACCCGCGCGTTTCCCTCCCATGCGCACGACATCAAACATCATCCTGGCCAGCCTTGTGATCGCCGCCTCCGGCGCCGCGATCGCGCAGGCCCCGCCCGCCCCGGCGACGCCGCCGCAAGCGACCGCGCCGCCATCCCCGCAGCACGCCGCCAACTGCATGCCTCAGGACCGCCCGAACCGCGCCACCGCGCCCGATGGCACGACAACGGGTCAATCCCGGGAACCGCTCGGCGACAAACTGGCAAAATCCGACGGCGTGCTCTGCCCGCCGGCCGGGGTCGACCCCGAAATGCACGCCCCCGCGCCGAGCACCGACGGCGCCATGCCCGTCATCCCGCCCCCCGGCAGCCCCGGCGGCGACCCCACAGTCCGGCCGAAGTAGCGTATTTTCGCCCGCGCCCTTCCTTCGCCTCCTCGCCCGCGGGGAGAGGCCGGAATCCGCGCAAAAGCGCGGATTCCGGGTGAGGGGGACTCTCCACGAGTCGGGTGCCGGAAAACGGTCGGTGCTGGCGCCAAATCGCGCCACCCAATCAGCCCCACTTGCTTGACAGCCCGCCGCCCCCTTCCTTATATGCCGCGCGTTCGCGAGATGGCCTTATTCGGCTCTCGCGACCCTGTGGCGGGGTAGCTCAGCTGGTTAGAGCACGGGAATCATAATCCTGGGGTCGGGGGTTCGAGTCCCTCTCCCGCTACCAATTGCACGATTGTCCAGCCCGGAGACATAGGTAACAGGTCGTACCTGAGACATGGGTGACAACCTCGTGCCGAACTCGTCCAGATAGCCGAAGCGCTTGCTTGTGGCGCGGATTTCCGCGGTCACCTCTTCCACGCTGCGCTAAGAGTTTCTGGCCAGCGCCGCGAGATTCGATGTCAGCTTTCGGCGTCGACCATCCGCTGCCTGGCGAACTCGCCGGTTATGGATTCCAGCCGCCGCTACCGTACGGGCGCGTAATGATTTCGAGCAGATGCCCGTTCAGGTCTTCGAAATAGAGGCCGCGTCCGCCGTCGTGATCGTTGATCTCGGTTGGCTTCCGCTGCGCGGGATCAGCCCAGTAGGTCAGCTTCCGCTTCTGAATCCGATCAAAGATCGCATCGAACTCGGCGTCACCAACCAGGAAAGCGTAGTGCTGACGCGCGAACTCTCCCTGCTTGTCCATATAGTCGAGATTGGCGTCGTTGTTGGTCCTGACCATATAGAACGGCCCCCAGCGCCGCGGCGCCGGCAGCCCCAGCATCTCAGCCAGGAAATCGGCCGACGCCTTGCTGTCGCGAGCTGACAGAATCGTATGATTGAAGTCGATAGCCATGTTCAGATCTCTGCAACGCAATGATCGGTGACATCAAAACGAGTCAGACACAGAGGTGGTTCCCACTCGAATGCGCGGACACGCGAGGACAGTCACTTGCCAGCAATAGGAACGAACGAAATCTCGCGACGTTGGCGCGGCCTGCGTGTCAAAGCCCGAACGGATAGGTATCCGGAGCACCAGCCCGACGATGCTCCGGGCCGAGGGGCGTGACCGCATGGGTTTCATCCAGCCAGACGAATCCGTCGAACTGCCGCGGCAGTGACGCCTCGGCGTAATGGCTTTGCAGTTCGGTGTCCGGTCGGTAGATCACGCCGATGAATCGTTCGAGGCGAGGCTCGATCAGGCGACGCCGAAGGGCTTCATGGCGCCGGAATTCAACCATGCCCTGTGTCGCGGCCGCCTCATGAAACAGCCGTTCATAGCTGTCCGCACGGGAGGGGCGAACACGCATCACCTCCATCTCGCCGTCCCAATCCGAGGCAGCGGCCACCGTGCCGGAGTGAGTACCGAATCCGATGAGCGAGGCCGCTTCGCCGAATTGCTGGCGGCAAAGCTGGCCAATATTGAGCTCATTGCGGACCGTCCCCATCTCTGTGAAACGCGCATCGCCGATATGGGAATTATGGGCCCAAACGATGGCCTTCGACTTGGGACCATGGGCCTCGAGGATATGAACCAAGGTCTCGAACATGTGCGTATCGCGCAGGTTCCAGGATTCGGCGCCGCCGTAATACATGATCCGGTAGTAGCGCTCGGCTGCGGTGATCAAGCGGGCGTTCTGCGCTGCATCCAGGAAGTTGTCCGGGTCGTCTGCGCCATAGGCAAGCTGCTTCTTCAGGATATCCTGACACTGGCGGATCACCTCAGCCTCGCATCTGCGATAGCCCTCGGTCAGAACGGCCCGCCCATAGGTCGACGGCTCGCGCTGCCATGGAGTCAAACATCCATAGCGCTCGCGCGCGACCGCCGCTGCTTCGGGATCGACACTGTCGAGATAGGCCAGAACAGCAGCAATTGAACTGCGCATATTGTAGATGTCGAGGCCGAAGAAGCCGGCCCGGCCGCCTGGTGGCCTTTGCTCATTGTAGCCGCGCATCCAGTCCACGAACGCGGCAACGTCCGTATTTCGCCACATCCAGATCGGGAAGCGTTCGAACGGCAAGTCGTGAGCGCCCGGGCTAACGCGATCGCGAACGTAGCGGTCAATTGCAGCGGCATCAGGCCAATCCGCTTCCACGGCAACGATCGTGAAGCCGTGTTCTTCAATAAGCCGGCGCGTGACCGCTGCGCGCGCCTGGTAGAACTCCGATGTGCCGTGACTGGCCTCGCCCAGCAGGACCAGGCGCGAATGGGCGAATCGATCGAAGAGGGCTCCGAACGCAGGATCGCCGAAGGTTGGCAAAGGCTCGATCGCGGCGCAGATCATGTCCGTCACCGACTGGGACCGCGAGTGGCCGGGGGTCAGATTGCTCGCCGAACGCGTGCCGTTCTCGGCCCATCCCTGCTCGCCGATCAGAGGCACGAAGCGAACAGCGCCCAAGGTCTCTTCATCGTAGTCCATTGCCGTGCGCCGCGTGATCCGGAGCAGCGACTGTTCGTCCGCGAAATTGCCGACCGGAATGACGAGACGACCGCCGATAGCCAATTGCCGCTTAAGCGCGCTTGGAATCGAGGGGCCGCCGGCGGCGACCAGAATCGCGTCGAATGGTGCTTCCTTGGCCAAACCGCGCGTACCGTCACCGGTGTGGACCATGCAATTTGTATATCCGAGCATATCCAGCCGCTCCGCGGCCATCCGTGCGAGGGAGCCATGCCGTTCGATGGTATGGACGGTTCTGGCCAGTCGGGATGCAATAGCCGCGGCATAGCCCGAACCCGTGCCAACCTCGAGGACCTTATCGGTCGATTTGAGCTCGGCCGCGTCGAGCATCGCAGCGACGATATAGGGCTGTGAGATGGTTTGATCGTTGGCGATCGGAAGCGCGCTGTCCTCATACGCGAACTCTTCGAAGCCGACTTCCACAAACCGTTCTCGCGGGACCTGTCGCATGGCATCCAACACCCGATGGTCGCGAATGCCGCAGCCGGCGAGCTGAATGTCGACCATGCGGTCGCGAAGATCAGCATATACTGTCATTGCAGCGCTCCTCTTCAGAAGCGTGAAAGCGGCTAGGACTGAACAAGTTCCTCCAAATCTTGAAACAGGATCATGGCGTCGTATGCGCCGAAACCAGGTCCCGCTCGGGCGGCGCCGTCTCGGTGTGTGGGCCGGCTCGGCTAGGCACCGGGCAATTTTAACGACGCTGTGACTGCAAAAAGCTTGGATCACTCGTCACCCGGACGGGCGGCATCTTGTTGATCCAATAAGCTCAGCGCAGTCTCAATCTTCTCGAGCAGTCTTTCGATTTCATCGCGCTCATTCGGCCCGGGATTACTCTCAAGTTGTTTCAGGAGCCGTTGCTTCTGTGCAAGCAATTTTGCGGCAGTCGACATCGCAAACTCCCTATGTTGTGCGCCGGGGCATCTCAACGAATTGGTGTGCCGAGGCCTGCAACTCCGCCTGCGCCGCCGACTTCGCGCATGCCAAGCTGACGCTGGGCAGACGTGCGGCGGCGGTTAGCAGAAACCTACATTTTACGATCTTGCTCTGCATCGCTAATCTCCTCGCCATGTCGCGCTGCAACGGCTAATCAGATGATCTCCCGACGGGGTGCATTGATCTATTGGGAACCAATTGCATATTTTTCCCGTTATCGGCTGCGCCCGAGACTGTGCTCGCGGTCGAAGGACGCAGCCACTGCGGGAGCTGACGCACTTTAATGCGGTATCGCCCTGGACCTGCCGATTATCGCCCGCCGCGACCGGAGCCGTTGGCGCAACGACCGGGACTTCTGGAGCTCCTTACGAGGCTTCGGCGCAATCCGCTCGAGTGCTGGAGCGCGGAATTCTTCGATCAGCCCATCATCCACATCAAGCTCCCGTTGATGAACGCATTTGTGGTGAACGAGCCCGGCGCTATCAGGCGCGTGCTGATGGACAACGCCGACAATTACCGCAAGGACCCCATCCAGCGCCGGATTCTGTCTAGCGGTTTTGCGGACGGCCTCTTGAGCGTGGAAGGCGAGCGTTGGCAAACGCAGCGCCGCATGCTCGCGCCCCTCTTCTCAAAACGAACAGTGAATTCGTTCGCCACGGCGATGCTGAACGCTGCTGAGCGGCTCGCGGATGAATGGACCAGGTTGGGCAATGGAGCGATTGTCGACATTGCGGCCGAGATGACCCTGATTACCCTCAATGTGCTGGCGATGACCATCTTCTCCGATGGAATCGGGGAAGACCTGAACGAATTCAGGTCAGCCATGAACACCTATTTCGGCGTGATCGGGCGCATAGGTGCGCTCGATCTCCTCGGCTTGCCACCGGCCATACCGCGACCTGGGGGCGCGCGCTTGCGACGGACGATGGGATACTTTGAAGGTATCATAGATGAAATCATCGAGAAGCGAAGACGCCGAATGTCGGCGTCCGGTTCGGAACAGCCGAGCGATCTCCTATCGTTGCTTCTGCGCGCGCTCGATCCGTCGACGGGCCAGTCGATGAGCCTTGCCGAAGTGCGCTCCAACGTTCTGACATTCCTATCGGCAGGTCACGAGACCACCGCCAACGCCTTGGCCTGGTCTATCTTCTTGCTATCGCAATCTCCGGAATGGCGAGCGCAAGTGCAGGAGGAAGCCGAACGCGAGTTGGATGCTCCTGTCGATTGTCTTGCGGAGCGGCTCATCGCGACCAGGGCGGTTGTTGAGGAAGCGCTGCGCCTTTACCCGCCTATTGCCGCGCTTAGCCGGACTGCACGTCGCGCGGACATCCTCGGGGATTTCTACGTCAAACCTGGGTCGCTGGTTGTGATCGCGCCCTATGTACTGCACCGCCACTGGCGCCTCTGGGACCGACCTGACGTGTTCGATCCAGCTCGGTTTCTGCCGACGGCAAGAAGTGCAATTCCTCGTTTTGCTTATCTGCCTTTTGGCGTGGGGCCGAGGACCTGCATTGGCTCGTCTTTTGCGCTGCAGGAGGCAACCATCGTTCTTGCCGTTCTCATGCGACGGTTCGACCTGAAACTCATGCCTAATGCCAGAATCTGGCCCATGCAGAAGATCACCTTGCGTCCGGCGACTGGCGTGCCAATGCGGGTGGCCTCAAGAGGCGCCCAAATAGGCACCATTCTCCTTGCCTGACCTGGGCCCGATAGTGGGATCAATAGCAAGGGTTCGCCTGTTGCCGGCAGAGCCCCACCGGAACCGTCCAAGCCGCACAAGGTTTCTCCGTTAGAGTGGAGAACCCTCATGAGTAGCGAGCGGAATAGCCACTGTACCGCCTTTGTACTTTTCGCGATTGTGATAATCGCAATAATCGCGGCATGGGTCACGACGCTAGAGCAGGTCGACACAAGGACGGCTAACACAGAGACTCCGCCCGGTGCGACGGGCCTTGCCAAGCCACGCCCGCCACTGGATCGCGCACCAGGCCAGCCGGTGAAAGGCAACTGAGTGGCCACATACCGCGCCGGCCGGTAACCGGGCGTGTTTTTGATCGCCAGTCCGCGCGCCGCGGAGTCATGACCCAGCGCAGATTTCGACTCTGGCTATCAAGGAACTCGGTGATGCGATAAGGCCGGGCTGAAACAGTATTTGACAGCGAACTTACCGGCGCTCTGTCTCCAAGCACCGCCTCGAACCGTACCGAGGCCGCTGAGCGCTTCACTTCAAGCTACTTGAATGTGAACGAATCCCAGACTCGTCCCAAGCTTGGCGCAAATCATGGACCATGTCACGCCAAGCGTCGCCGCTTCTACCGCCGAAGCGGCGGACGTAGGCTGGGTGGAAAGTGACGCGCAGCGGACGGCCCTCAAATTGGAGCTTTGCTTTGCGGGCCGCTCGAACGGACTGCGACGCGCCGAATAGGCGAGCCGCCGTGCTGCCAAGGGCAACGATAACAGCTGGCTTGGAGCGTCGGATGTCGGTTAGCACCGCTACACCATGGCATTGGATTTCGTCAGTCGTTGGACTGCGGTTGCGTGGTTTGCAGTCTTTGGAGTGCTCGATGAGCCGAAATGGAATGGCATTCGCCAGACGGAGCTGTCCAGGGTCGATTCCACCCTCCTTCAGCATCTTGCGCAAAGCGTTGCCGGCAGGTCCGACGAAGGGCTTGCCCTGCGCGGCTTCCACAGCGCCCGGCGCTTCGCCCACGAGGTATAGCCGCGGCCGCCGGAAGCGACCTTGAGGTGCGACACGGCGGTGGTCGAGACGTTTGTTCGCGGCACTTGCCTCCGCCATCGATTCCTGCGCGCCAAACGGCGAGCCTCGCCTCATTGTTTACCGCTGAAGATTTCGGCGACCTCGTACAGATGGGGATCGATTTCGCCGGTCATCTTCTCGAACTGATTCCAGGCCTTGCGAAATTCTGGCGATTGGTGCGCAGCCCTCAGCAAATCCGCAGAGTCCCATTGGACGTAATTCACAATGCGACGTCCATCGAGGCTGCGATGCAGGCTGATGGAAATGCATCCTGGCTGGCGGGCCATGAACTGAGCTCTCTCGGTCATGATCGACAATGCTTCGGCCAGCTTTCCTGGTTCAGCTTCGATGACGGTAATCTGGGTGACGGGCTGTTTGCCGACTTTGATCTGCGGCATAGCTACCTCCCTTGTTTGCGCCACTATCGATCGATCTCTCCAAATACGATATCCAACGAGCCAATGATTGCCGAAACGTCGGCCAGTAAATGGCCGCGGCTGAGAAAGTCCATCGCTTGTAGGTGCGCGAACGAGGGTGCCCGTATCTTGCACTTATACGGCTGGTTCGAGCCATCGGAGACCAGATAGACCCCGAACTCGCCTTTCGGTGCTTCGACAGCGGCATAGACCTCTCCGGCGGGCACGTGAAAGCCTTCGGTGTATAGCTTGAAGTGGTGGATCAGCGCTTCCATCGAGCGTTTCATCTCGCCGCGGCGCGGTGGGAAAATCTTGTTGTCCTGGACCGCAACCGGCCCCTGTCCCTCGGGCTGGCGCAATTTCTCGATGCACTGCTGCATGATGCGCACGGACTGGCGCATCTCTTCCATGCGGACGAGGTAGCGATCGTAGCAGTCGCCGTTCTTGCCGACGGGAATATCGAAGTCCATTTCGGTGTAGCACTCGTAAGGCTGTGCCTTGCGCAGATCCCAGGCCGCGCCCGAACCGCGCACCATGACTCCGGAAAAGCCCCACGCCCAGGCATCTTTCAGCGTCACCCTGCCCACATCGACATTGCGCTGCTTGAAGATGCGATTTCCCGTGAGCAGCCGGTCCAGATCGTCCACCACGCCGAGGAAGGGATCGCAAAACGCCTCAATATCATCAATCAGCTTTGGCGGCAGGTCTTGATGTACACCGCCGATGCGAAAGTAATTTGCATGCATGCGGGCGCCGGAGGCCCGCTCATAGAACACCATGAGCTTCTCGCGCTCTTCGAACCCCCACAGAGGCGGAGTCAGCGCGCCGACGTCCATCGCCTGCGTAGTGATATTGAGCAGATGCGAGAGCAGGCGCCCGATCTCGCAGAACAGCACGCGGATCAACTGGCCGCGGCGCGGCACCTCAAGGCCGAGCAGCCTTTCCGCCGCGAGACAGAAGGCATGCTCCTGGTTCATCGGTGCGACATAGTCGAGCCGGTCAAAGTACGGGATCGCCTGCAGGTAGGTCTTATTTTCGATCAGCTTCTCGGTGCCGCGGTGCAAGAGTCCGATATGCGGATCAACCCGTGCCACCACCTCGCCGTCGAGATCGAGCACGAGGCGCAGCACACCGTGCGCAGCCGGATGCTGTGGCCCAAAATTGATAGTGAAGTTGCGAACGCCAGCTTCCGCCATGGCGAACTTCCGCTTCCAACGCGTCGGCCGACGGCTCCTCGCCTGTCCGATCGCTTTCGACGTAAGGACGGCGCGGACATAGCGCGCTTCGGCATCCCCCAGCCCGCCGCTCTCAAGAACGGATCAGGTATTCAATCGAGGCAAGGCGATAGCGTTCCTATCCTTGCTGCAGTTTGCCGCCCGAGGTCTTCTGGATCGCCCATCCTGTTTCGCAGGCAGCGATCTTTCGCCAAGGAGCGGCCTGGTAGGGTCGCGCTGCACCCGCTGCACCAGCAGTTGATGTGCCCGAAGTGCCTGGTCTTGCCGCGCGGCACCAGCAGCGCCATGCAGGAAGAATCCAATGAAGAACAGCCACACGCCCGCGATCGCATTTTTCGGTTACGAATTCCAGGATTCCGTACAGGATCATGGCAATGCCGAAGAACTCGCCCGCAGCGATCCGCGTGGCGCGTCCCGTCCGCCAAGTTCCTATCTGGTCTGGCTTGCACTGGTATGGCCCGTTCGAACCGTATTCGTTAGTTCCGGTGCATTGACCGGAAGTAGTGTTCGGCGTGCTGGAAGTAATTCTCAGCGGCGATCCGGTCGCCGGCCAGCGCTTCGGCGTGAGCCAGCGCCAGGTAACGTTCGTAGTTCCTTCGTGGGTCTTGCGGAATGTGCGCGCCCTGGTGGCGAGCCACTGCAGCTTTGGCCCTTCGGAACTGGGGTTTTCGCGGTTTCATGTTGCTCGCCATTCTCCTGTTTGCACGCGGCGGTGCGGCCGCGCGGTTGCGTTGCGATAGCGTCTTCATGTCAGTCATTGTCGTGGCGCCGCTCAGGCGTACGACACTGGCTTGAGGGTATGCAGGTGCAAGTGTGACGGCGGTCGGCGATTGCGCTGCGATGGCGCAGCAGTGCGGGTTCGATGGCCGTTACGAAATCCGCTCTTGGATTCATGGAACCTAGGCAGAAGATATGCCCGCCGACTGGTTGTATATGGGAGTCCAAACCGCTGACTTCAATGTTGACAGCTCGTCGCAGCCCTTAGCGTCAGCCCAATGGCGGCCTGTACGACATTCCGTCGGCTCGATGCACGGAACCCGGGCCTTCGTCGCTCAGCGCGACGAGGCGCTTGTCCGGCGGATGTCGTTTGATCATTCAATCCTTCCACACCACATGCAAATTAAGGAGGCCCGGCTATGACCCAGGTGGAAATGCTGGCCGGTTTTGTCGAACGCGCGCGTTTTGCCGACCTCAGCGTTGCGGCGGTGGAACAGCTGAAAATCCGCGTGCTGGACACCATTGCTGTCGCACTTGGCGCGCTTGATGCCGGCCCCATCGGCGCCGTTCGCAAGCTCACCGCCGAGCTCGGTGGCCAGCCTATCTCGACCCTTATCGGCGGCGGCAGGACCGCGCCGGACCGGGCGGCCTTCTTCAATGGCGCGCTCAGCCGATACCTCGATTTCATGGACAGTTATCTCGCCGAGGGCGAGACCTGTCATCCGTCCGACAATCTCGGCGCGGTCCTGGCCGCAGCTGAGATGCGGCAGGCAATCGGGGCGGACTTTTTGACCGCACTCGCAGTCGCGTATCAGGTCCATACCCGTTTGAGCGATGTGGCGCCGGTGCGAGACAAGGGGTTCGACCACACAACCCAAGGCGCCTACGCCGCGGCGGCCGGAGTTGCCAAAGCGCTCGCTCTCTCGCGCAATCAGATTGCCAATGCAATCGCCATCAGCGGCACCGCGAACAACGCGCTGCGCGTGACCCGAACCGGTGCGCTGTCGCATTGGAAGGGCCTTGCCTATCCCAATACAGCCATGGCGGCGACGCACGCGGCATTGCTTGCGGCGCACGGGATCACCGGACCGGAGGCGGTGTTCGAGGGCAACAAGGGATTCATGGACACGATCGCCGGGCCGTTCAAGATTGACTGGTCGAAGGAAGATCTGGAGCGTGTGCGCCTTACCATATTGAAGAAGCACAATGCCGAAATCCATGCGCAGTCTGCCATCGATGCAGCCCTCGATATCCGCGCCTATCCGCACTTTGCAGCCGGTACGGTGCGGGCCGTGCGGCTCAAGACCTTTGCGGTGGCCCATCAGATCATCGGTGGTGGGGAGGAGGGCGACAAGCGAATTGTGCGCACAAAGGAGGAGGCTGATCACAGCCTTCCTTACATGTTGGCGGTCGCCCTTATTGACGGCCAGGTGCAGCCTGAGCAGTACGCGCCTGATCGCATAGCCAGCTCCGATGTCCAGCAGATGCTGCGCGATGTGACCATCAAGCCGGAAGCACGGCTATCGGCGCTATTTCCGCAGCGCTTGCCAGCCGAACTCGAGGTAGAGCTCGAAGATGGCACCGTCTTTTCCGCCCAGCGGGAGGATTATCGCGGCTTTCATACCAACCCCTTTGATTGGACGGCGGCGCGAGCCAAGTTCGACAGCGTGAGCCGCGTCTTCACCACTGCAGCGGAGCGCGCGGCGATAGCCGACGTGATCGCCACTCTCGATGAACGTCCGATCACCGATCTGACGAAGCTGCTCGGGGCCATCCGCTGGCATGCCGCTGCCACATGATTTCCGTGCGGAGAAGGACCATGACCATGACCGAAACCACGTTTTCCTTCATTCCCCGGGCGGCGCGCTCGACGAAGCCGCGCAAGACCGGTCTTACCGAAATTCGAGGACCATATTACAGCGCTTATGGTCCGCGCCACCTTGCCGATGTCTTGGAGACGGTCGGCGCCTGGGTCGACGGGATCAAATATGCGGGCGGATCCTTCGCGCTGATGCCTGCAAGCGCCGTGACGAGCATAAACAAGCTGGCACACGATCATGATGTTTACGTATCGACCGGCGGCTGGCTAGAAAACGTGCTGCGTTTTGGGCCGGAAGCGGTTGATCGCTACATTGAGGAAGCCAAGGTGCTCGGCTTCGACGTCATTGAAATCTCCACGGGTTTCATCAGTTTGCCAACGGATAGCCTGCTGCGCCTGATTCAGAAGGTGAAAAGCGCTGGGCTGAAAGCCAAGCCGGAGCTCGGCATTCAGTTCGGCGCTGGCGGCAGCACCGCAACTGAAGAACTCGCGGCCGAGGGCACCAAGGATGTCGGCTGGCTGATCGCGCAGGCCGAGCGCGCGCTCGATGCCGGCGCCGACATCATCATGATCGAAAGCGAGGGTATCACTGAAAGCGTGAGCACATGGCGCACGGACGTGGTGGCCCGTATCATCAATCAGCTCGGGCTCGAAAAGGTCATGTTCGAAGGCGCAGATCCCGCGGTATTCGAATGGTACATCAAGAACTATGGCAACGAGGTCAATCTGTTCGTCGATCACAGCCAGATCGTACAGCTCGAGGCGCTGCGGTCCGGCATTTGGGGCACCAAGAGCACCTGGGGCCGCATTCAAAACCTTGCGCCATGACTCGATGCACCAACCGCAATGAAGAACATTACCGCAGCGAATCGCGTGGTGCTTTGCGGTATTCAGAAATTGAACGCGTAAATGCGCCCATCGCCGCCGACATAGAGGCGGTCCTGCGTCGCTATGAGCGACTGCAGGTGTCGGAGGCCGCTCAGGGGCTCGCTGACAAAAAGCGGCTCGCCGGTATCGCCGCGGAACGCATGCAGCCGATTGTCGCCTTCGGCGCCAAGCGCCCACACAATGGGATTGGAATGCCCATCCGTGGTGGTCGCAATAGCGGAGCCGCGACCGCGCAGCGCGCCGCACCAAGCGGTCGCCATCGTCGGGGGTGAGCCGCCGGCGATCTTTAAGACCGTCAATCCATGACCGGCGTCGGGTTGCGGGCAGTGCAATCCCGGCGCTTGGAAAGCGACGAAAATTTCTTCGCCGACAGGATAGGCGGTCGGCGCGGTGATGATCCGCATGGTGGACACGGCTTCGACGGCCAGTTGACCGCCAATGCCTCCAAGGTCGTTTCGATCAAGAAGATAGGCCTTGCGATCCTTGCCCAGCGCCAGCATCAAAGCCTGGCCGCCCGAGCCGGGGATCGTGAGAGGAAGCGGATTGGTGCCTCCGAGATCCGCATCCTGAGAATCGAGTCCTTTCCAGTCCGATGGGGCAAAATAGTCACGACTGCTCTCGCTGCGCCGCAAGTCGGTGCCGATGCGAAAAACGGCTTCACCATCGCTCCATTTGTTGGCGCCGAACGTATTCCCAGTCGCGAAGAAGATGTCGTGTCCGACGACACTCAACCCGCCGGGCGACCAGATGCCGCCGCCTCGCGCGCGCGTCTCAAAGCTGACAAGCTTGCTCGGATCGTGCGCGACAATTCCGATCACCCAGCCGTGGTAATTTTCACAATCGCCAAAGTGGCCGCCGAAGGCGACGTAAACAATGCCGTCGAGAAGTGTGAGCGCTGAGCGCTGGTTCTGTATGCGAGGGTCGAAATGCCGTCCCGACCTTCGCAGGGCGTCGGCAATATCGATCGGCCAACCGGATAGGACGCTACCGTCCTTAAGCGAAAGCCCGAACAACTCGTGACGAGGACCGTTCGGCCGCTCGACGGCAGCGTCGAAATAGATCGCCTCGGTGGTGGGATCGATCACGGGCGTCCCGGTGATGCCGAGCGGATTGATGTTCCCGCAGGGTAACGACGAACCCGCCACGGGACGCCCAACCACGCGTCTCCACAATTCCTTGCCGGTCGTCGCATCGAAGGACTGCACGATGTCGTCTTCGGATGCCACAATGAGCATACCGGTATTCGAGCCAGAGGGATGCCAGTAGAGCGGCTGGGCGTAGAGGGCTCCAGCAATACGAGCGTCAAACATGCGATCGAGGTGCACCGACCCGGCCTTTTCCCAGGACAGAGCCGAAACGACAAAGTTGCCGCTTCGACTGTCGTCACCGTGATAGGTCAAAACTGAGTGGTCTTGAGCGATGGCGGGCAGTGGAGAGATCGCGAGTGCAAAGATTCCCGCCATTAAAGCAGCACGTGCTCTCATCGAAGTCGGGCCTTTACCGTCTATCGCGCTTAACAACTGCCCGCCACCACGGTTCCACGGATACACCGCTATTGAGGATGTCGTCAGGTCGGAGGAGGCCTGACCTCAACTATCAACCGGTGAAGTCGAGCGGCGGTGGGGGGAGATCGACTGTCGCGAAGGGGTGGTTAGCGAGGCCCGTGTTCCATCGACGGCGCCCTTGTTGCCGGTGTGACCCGGGGCACTTGGAACTTTGCATGGTCTGTTCAATTGTCGAACAGGCACACCAATGGCCGAAGCCGATAAGCTTCGATGAATTTGTCATGGCGAAGGAGATTAGGCCGATCACTGGATCTACAAAGATGATCGATGCGGCCGCTGAGCCGACCCCATCATCGACCGGAGCGGAGGTGTTTTACACCCAGGCCTTGCGCGAGCTCGCAAAGCTCGATCTTCCGTTTCTGTTGGCAGGCACATATGCGCTCAGCGCCTATACCGGCGTGTCGCGCGCGACCAAAGATCTGGATATCGTGTGCAAGCCGACTGACTATCCGCGTGTTCTCAACCACTTCCGCAGCCTTGGATACACCGTCGCAATCGAGGACGAACGCTGGCTGGGCAAGGTCTTCCAGGACGAGCACTTTTTCGATGTGATCTTCGCGTTCTGGCATGGCATGGCTCCCGTGACCGACCAATGGTTCGAATCCGCGCCGCGCATCGAGGTGTTTGGTACGCCGATGCGCATCATCGCCCCGACGGAGTTGATCTGGTCCAAGGCCTTCGTCCAGTTGCGGCACCGCTACGATGGCCCGGATATCGCGCATCTCATTCTCAAGCAGCACGATCAGATCGACTGGCGACGTCTGCTTGCCTACATGGAGCTGCATTGGGAGGTGCTTCTGGCCCATCTACTCAATTTCCGCTGGGCCTATCCGAGCGAGCGTGATTGCGTGCCGCGCTGGCTAGTGGACGAACTCGTCGTCCGCCTGAAGACCCAGTTCGAACTTCCTCCTCCGCGCGTGAAGATATGTCGGGGGCGCCTGTTTTCGCAGGTCGACTATGCGCCGGCCATTGAGGAATGGGGATTCGTCGACGCAGATCAGGATAGTGAGTAGCGCGATGTCTGAAAAGCCCGACTCGCTCACCTTCGCTGCCATTGGCGATCTCCACGTGAAGGAGGATCGCACGTTGTCGTTCCGGGAGCTCTTTGCCGAGCTCTCGACCAAGGCCCAGGTGCTCGTCCTTTGCGGCGACCTCACTGACCTCGGCAAGCCGTCCGAAGCGGAACTTCTGGCGGAGGATTTGCGCGCCTGCTCCATTCCCGTTGTCGGCGTGCTCGGAAATCACGACTACGAGTCTGGGCACGCTGAAGACGTTAAGCGCATTTTGAAGGGGGCCGGGATGCACCTGCTCAACGGGCAGTCGTACGAAATAAATGGTGTCGCCTTCGTCGGGGTGAAGGGATTCATCGGGGGCTTTGGCCGTCGTATGCTTGCTTCATTCGGCGAGCCAGTTGTCAAGAGCTTGGTCGCTGAAGCCGTCGACGAAGCGACGCGCCTCGAAAATGCGATGCGTGCGGTGGCGAGCAAGCAGGCTGTCGTCGTTCTTCATTATGCACCGATTCCCGATACGGTCGAAGGCGAACCACTAGAGATCCTTCCGTTCCTCGGCTCGTCGCGTCTCGGCGAAACGATCGATCGATTCAAGGTGAGCGCGGTGGTGCACGGCCATGCTCATCAGGGTCGCTATGAGGGCCGCACGCCCGGCGGCGCGCGCGTCTACAACGTGGCCCGATCAATCGAGAAGCCCACCGGTCGACCCTATGCCTTGATTGAGGTCTGACCTGGGTGGTTTCGCGCTCTTCTGGTCATCGGCCTGGCGCGCCTCCTGTGCTGTCTTAACGATCCTGTCGCCGTGCTTCTCGACCAACCATTCGGTTCCACTAGGATAGCAGGCAGTGCGATGGACAATGCGGCAGAGGGAGGTGGGTTCATCGGTGTTCGCGCGAAACAACGCTCGCGAAAACGAACGGTATTGCTGCCCGTGCGTTGGGTGAGTGCCACGCAGGAGAGGCGCATGGATCGTCCATTGATCGTACCCGCCAGAGGGCTCCTGGACGCGGGAACCGGCAAGCCGATAAGTGACGAGTTTTTCGGCGCCGTCAGGGTTGATCTCGCCGACAAGGGCTTCTTTATCACGGCGGCCGATGACCTCATCACCTGGGCGCGAAGCGGTTCATTGATGTGGATGACGTTCGGGCTCGCCTGTTGCGCAATCGAAATGATGCAGATGGCGATGCCGCGCTACGACGCGGAGCGGTTCGGATTTGCGCCGCGCGCCAGCCCGAGGCAGTCGGATGTCATGATCGTGGCGGGCACGTTATGCAACAAGATGGCGCCTGCACTGCGCAAGGTGTACGACCAGATGCCGGAACCGCGATATGTGATCTCGATGGGGTCATGCGCCAATGGCGGGGGTTACTATCACTATTCCTATTCGGTGACCCGCGGATGCGATCGCATTGTTCCCGTGGACATCTACGTCCCCGGTTGTCCACCTACGGCAGAGGCGCTGCTCTACGGTGTGATGCTTCTACAAAAGAAGATCCGCCGGACCGGGACGATCGAGCGCTGAATATGACCTCCTGTGTGCGGCGGCCACTTGAGCTCAGGTCAAACACGATGCCCAGCGCGGCGAGGCCGAGCGCCACCGCCGCGAGAGGCAACAACATAACGATTGCGGCATCTCTGCTCCTCGGGCGGCAGTCTTGTTGGGTCGATTTGGTCTGCACATCCGGCGCTGCCGCTGCATTCGACGACCGCGCGGGTGCCATGCGGTGGCGTCCAGTCAGTCAAGTGGGAACAAGCGATGGAAGCAGTGATGGCTGGTGCGGGTTTAATTCGCGATTGGCGTCGATCCTCTGCGATCGGCGGAACAGTCGCGGTCGCGATCCTTATGATCGCAAGCCTGGCGCAGGGACAGCCCGTCAATTTTCATGGTCAACCTCTCGCAGGGACCGGGCACGCAGTATGGCAGCATCAAGTTGCGGACGCCTCACATGCCTCACATGATGCAGGACCCGGTAGTTTCGCCGATCTCGCCGAGAAAGTTGCCCCGGCTGTGATCGCGGTCAGCGCCATGACCGGTGCAACGCTCCAAGCTTTCCCGAATCGACGGCGTGGCCCCAGAAACGAAAATCCGGCTCCGGATACTCCCGAGCAGGGACAGGACAGAGGCGAACTCGTCTCGATGGGGTCTGGCTTCCTCATCTCGCCGGACGGTTATGCCGTGACCAACAGCCACGTCGTGGAAGACAGCGACACGGCCGAGATCCGCACCAGTGACAACAAGATCTATTCAGCCAAGGTCATCGGAAAAGATGCGCTGAGCGATCTTGCCCTGATCAAAGTCGAAGGGCGCAGCGATTTCGCTTACGTAAAGCTCGCCGACCGGCCGCCGCGCGTCGGTGATTGGGTGCTTGCCGTCGGCAATTCGTTCGGACTCGGGGGCTCGGTTACGGCCGGTATCGTTTCAGCGCGCGGGCGCAATCTCGAGATCAGTTCGTCGGAGGATTTCCTCCAGATCGACGCGCCGATCAACAACGGCGCTTCCGGCGGTCCAAGCTTCAATACTCAGGGTGAGGTCGTTGGCGTCAACAGCATGATCCTTTCACCCGGGGGAGGCTCCGCGGGCGTCGCTTTCGCAATCCCCGCCGACACGGTCAAGGCGGTGATACCGCAACTGAAGGACAGTGGCGCGGTGACGCGCGGGTGGATCGGGGCGGAAGTTCAATCGGTCACCCCTGACATCGCCGAGGTTCTTGCCATGAACAATCCTCATGGCGCGATCGTGGTCAGTGTTCAGGACAACGGTCCGGCTGCGAAGGCCGGCTTAAGAAGCGGGGACGTGATCTCCTCGTTACGTAACGAGCCGATCAAGAGCGCCAACGAATTGACCAAGAAGATCCATGTGATGGCGCCCGGCTCTTCGGCGCAGTTCACTGTGCTGCGGCAAGGAAAAGAGAGCCCCTTGAGCGTGACCTTGGGCCGGCTGCCCAACCAGTCCAGCTCGCCCGCGGCCAATCCAAGATAGCGCGAGACGTGGCTTCGCGTGGCGTTGCGTTGGACGCGGAGGCTGCGGTCTGGTGGCAGGTACATCCCGTTGGACACGAGCATGCATGCCCTCGCCAGTCGGCTGCACGGGCAGTAGTGTGTGCTCGACCCCGGGTCTTGGTCGAACAATGTTCTCGGAGTTTGTCATCGAACGTCGCCGTGGCGCGCAAGGTGGCGCAGACGAGAGAGAGAGAGCACGGCGGCTGGTGCCCGCCCATGCCAAGGAACCCGCCAGACGGTCGATGGGTTGGTATCAGTGGAGGCACTTTGCCGATGGATCATGCCCGCCTTGAGCAGAGCGCGATCCACCCAAGTGCTGTTTTCGCGGCGCTCAAGCCCCCGCCCGAGCGGGGCGGTATACCCACGGAGATGCAGATGAACCGGATGGCTGATCTTATCAATCACGGTCAAAGCTGCTGGATGGACGATCTGACCAGGCACATGATTGCAACCGGCGACTTGGCCCGACGTGTCGAACAAGAAGGCCTGCGCGGCATCACCTCCAACCCTACGATCTTCGAGAAGGCGGTGGCGCAGAGCGATGATTACAATGGGGATATCGCCCGGGGCGCGGCAGCTGGCGAGTCGGCTGAACAGATCTACGAGGAGTTGCTGACCGCGGATGTGCGGAATGCCTGCGATATACTGCGCCCAGTCTACGATCGGGGCGCGCGCGCGGACGGCTTCGTCAGTCTCGAAGTGTCGCCACATCTCGCGCATGACACGCAGGCGTCGCTCGCTGAGGCGCGGCGTTTATGGCGGCGCGTGGACCGGCCCAATCTATTCATCAAGATTCCGGGTACCGCCGCCGGCGCACCGGCGGTCGAAGAATTGCTCTTCGAGGGTATCAACGTCAACATCACCTTGCTGTTCTCGATCGCGAGCTACGAAGCCGTGGCCGAGGCCTACATGCGGGCGCTCGAGCGACGGATTGCAGTAGGACAGCCAATCGACGGCATCGCATCGGTCGCGAGCTTCTTCCTGAGCCGGATCGATGTGCTTGTGGACGAGCTTCTCGGACATCGAATCAGGCTCCACGGAGCATCGCCCGCACAACCCGACCCGCTGGATCTTCTCGGCAAGGTGGCCATTGCCAACGCCAAACTCGCCTATCAGAGCTTCAGGCGCACGCTTGAGAGCGACCGTTGGAAGGCGCTTGCCGGCAAGGGAGCGCAGGTGCAGCGGCTGTTGTGGGCCAGCACCAGCACCAAGAATCCGGCATACCGCGATCTCATGTATGTTGAGCCGTTGATCGGGCCGCTGACGGTCAATACCATGCCGAGAAAGACAATCGCGGCGTTCCGCGATCACGGGACGGTGCATGATACCATTGAGCGCGGAGTGCCCGAGGCTCGACGCGTCATCGCCGACCTTGAGCGGCTCGGGGTGCGGTTAGATCTGGTCACCGCGCAACTCGAAAACGACGGCATCCAGAAATTCATCGTTCCGTTCGACTCACTGATCAAGCAGATCGAAGCGAAACGCCATCGCGCCACTGCGTTCCACGATCTCGATCCCCTTCGAATGGTTGCCCGGAAGCTACGCCGCCTCGTAATCCGCATGACGACGGAAGCCGGATCAGGGCATCCGACGTCCTGCATGTCCTGCGCCGACATCGTGTCGGCGCTGTTCTTCCGCGAGATGCGCTGGGACCCGAAGGATCCGGCCGCGCGCAATGTTGATGCGTTCGTGTTGTCCAAGGGACACGCGGCACCGATTCTCTGGGCCGCCCTTCATGAGGCCGGTGCGATCGCGGAGGATCCCCTGTCGCTGCGACGGCTCGACAGCACGCTCGAAGGACATCCGACGCCGCTCAATCCCTGGGTCAAGGTCGCCACCGGCTCGCTCGGGCAGGGGCTCGCCGCGGCCAATGGAATGGTGCTCGCCAACCGGCTTGATGCCATCGATGCCCGCGTCTTCTGCCTGCTTGGAGACGGCGAGTGCTCCGAGGGGGCGGTGTGGGAGGCAGCGCAGTTCGCCTCGCTCAATCGCCTGTCAAATCTGATCGCAATCGTGGACGTCAATGGTCTTGGCCAGAGCGAGGCTGCACCCTACCATCACAACACCGCCACGTTCGCGCGCCGCTTTGAGGAATTTGGTTGGCACGCAATCGAAATCGACGGCCACGATATGGCGGCGATCGTGGAAGCCGTCCAGGCCGCCTACCACGGTGGACCGACCGCAATCGTTGCGCGGACCGAGAAAGGCAAAGGCGTATCGTTCCTTGAAGGCGCAAGCGGATGGCATGGCAAGCCGCTCGACCGTGAGCAAATGGCAAAAGCGCTGGAAGAGCTGGGCGAACCCGCAGCTATGCCGGACGTGGAGTCTCGTCGTGTCGGACAAGTGGTGGTCCAGCAGCGCTCGCGGGCAGCCCGGACCCAACCAAACTACCGGGTGGGCGATCGCGTGGCGACACGAGAGGCCTTCGGCCACGCGCTGGAGAAGCTCGGCCGCAACAACATCGCGATCGTGGCGCTCGACGGAGACGTGAAGAACTCGACCGGCGTTGCAGCCTTCGCTGCGAAATATCCGGAGCGGTTCTTTGAAGGCTTCATCGCCGAGCAGAATATGGTCGGTGTTTCGCTAGGCTTGGCGGCGTGCGGAAAGATTCCATATGCCGCAACATTTGCCTGCTTCTTGACGCGTGCATACGATTTCATTCGGATGGCCGGCTACAGCCGGCCGCCACATCTCGTGCTGTGTGGCAGCCACGCCGGCGTCTCTATCGGCGAGGACGGCCCGTCCCAGATGGGGCTCGAGGACATCGCGATGTTCCGCGCGCTGATCGAGAGCACCGTGCTTTATCCGGCCGATGCTGTCAGCGCGGAGCGATTGACCGAGGCGGCGGCGCGCGAGAAGGGTATCGTCTACATCAGGACGACGCGGCCGAAAACGCCCGTCATCTATACCAATGACGAGGAATTCCCAGTCGGTGCGAGCAAAGTCCTGCGCTCGTCGCGGCACGATCGGCTCACTATCGTGGCGGCCGGCATCACGCTGCACGAGGCGCTTGCGGCGCACGATCGTCTCATCGGAAGAGGTATGCCGACCCGGATCATCGACGCCTATTCGGTCAAGCCGCTCGATTGCGAAACGCTGTCGGCGGCAGCGCGCGAAACCGGTGCAATCATTGTCGTCGAGGATCATGCCGTCGACGGCGGGCTCGGTGATGCGGTCGCGGCCGCTGTCGGGGCGATTGCACCGGTGCACCGGCTCGGCATCAGGCAGTTGCCACGCTCCGGCGCGAGTGAAGAGCTGCTCGATCGCTATGGCATCTCACGCCGGGCGATCGAGGACCACGCAATGCGGCTTGCAGCGTAAGCGATTGTGCCGAGCGTGCCAGAAACTTGGTCGCACGCATCATCCCGCACAGATGCGCTCCGGCCGGGCGAAGTCCGACGTCTTAGGCTGTCGCTGTATCGACCGTTAGCGTCCGTAGTGGATGGCGATCCAGTCGGACGAAGCTCGGGCATCGCGAACGGTGTTCAGCATCGATGATCTGAAATTCAGTGTCGAGGCTATTGCCAAATCCGAGCCGGGATGTAGAGTTCGACGGATTATTGAACACCCTTGAATTCGACGCCGCAGCTTTTGCGTTGCGTAGTGCTTTCTTCTGGGGGGTCCCATGTTTGATCCTGTTACCACCGCGCTTTTGCGCGCGGTCCTGGACGAGGTCTGCGAAACCGTTTCCCTGACCGAGACCGGCGCCCGTGCCCACGTGGCTTCGAAAATCCTGGAAGCCGCGACCGGAGGCGATACATCTCCGGACCACCTCAAGCAGGTCGGGCGCCAAGCGCTCTCGCAAGCTCCGACCATGTGGCGCTGACCGGCGAGGGCGGGATGAATTTCCAGGTCACGGTGCTGAAGATACTGGTGGCCTATCCCGACGGCTTCGCCCTCATGGCCGACCTCAAGCGCGACATGGCGATCCTGGCGACCAGCGGTCGGGACTGGTCCGATCGGACCAAGCGGTTGGCTGCGCGCGTGCCGGACCTCGACATCTTTTCGCAAAGGCTCGTCGAGTGCGAAAGGGGCGGTTGGAAGATTACCGCCAAGGGGCGCCTCGTCCTGGAATCCATGGAAGCGCGCCCCGGAGCCGATCAGGCGATGGAGACGGTGCCGGCCGATAAGGCCGATGCGCCGGTGCGTCCGCTGCCGCAGCCCGCCGAGCGGGTGAGGCGGCGACGCGAACGCCGCGAGCGCCGGCGCGAGGCGCGTGAACGCGTGCGGGCGAACGCTTCCTAATTTACGGAGCGGTGGCCCCTTCAGGAGAAGGCTGCCAGATCCAGGCCGTAGCTTATTGCCGCGATGAGGGAGAGCAGCAATCCCAGGCCGCAGATGATCGCGATGGTCTTTAACTCATCGACGTCGGCGTTTCGCGCGGTTCCTGGGTCGGACCGCTGCGCTCCTTGCTTGCGCGCATTCGACTTCCTGCGCGAGAACCGTCTCTATCTTGGATCTTGGGGGCCGTAGACCGGGGGAAGTCAACCATTCCGTGATATGCGCAGCAGTCTCGTCGTGCCACGCTTTCCTCAAGAGGGCTTCTCGCTCTTGGCCGGGCGGGAGGCTCATCGCCCGCTCTCTCGATTGGCGGGCCTGCTTGGCGAGACGTTCCTCGAGGGTAGTCACTTGCTTCAGCCGAAGGCGCTTCATGCCTGGACCCTCGCTACTGGTCCTGCCTCAGCATTCAAACTTGTGAGCCATACGAAAGTTCCGCTATTGGAACGCCCTGGAGCGGGAGCGATCGTCGCCTGGAAGTGAAGCCAAACCGAAAATCATTCGCAGCAAGCGTGAGGGGCGATATGCGCTCGCTGTGCATATGTTCAGCTGACGCAGAGGCAGGAGACCGCGCTGTACAAATGAGTGCACCCTGACGACGACGGATGACGCCGCTCTCGATAACCGCACCCTGCCCAACTCCCGGTTACCCTTTCGGCAGGTCCAACGCTTCGACTGCCCGACTACAAATTTGGGCGGGGTCTTTGACGCCGGTCTGGCCGATCTCAATTATCTTTTTGGCAATCAGTTCGGTGAGCGGATCGCTTCGATCTTCCACACCAATGGCGCGCAGGGCCTGTTCGTAAGCCGTCGAGAGCCGGCCGATCTCTTCCGGTCCCAGAGGTAAGTTTTGCAGTATTCGGTAAATGGCCGAAAGTGCTGGTCCTCGCTGGGATACAGCATAGCACGAGTTCACCGACCCAGAGCTAGAACGAACCAGAGCTATCCTTAATGTCATTCGGCATGGGGTGTTGTTTCGGCGGTGAGATCCATGCGTCACGCGTAGTCGAAGAGGGCCATGAAACCGAAGTCCATGTGCAGTTGCTGATGGCAGTGGAAGAGCGTCGTACCGGGATTGTCGGCGACGAAGTCGAACTCGATTTCCTGGAAGCCTCCGAGCATCACGACGTCCTTGAGGACGCCGGAGGTCGATCTGCCGCCGACCCGCACCAGTTCGAAGCTGTGGCGATGGAGGTGCAGCGGATGGATGTCGTCGCTGGCGTTGCGAAATTTCAGGCGATGGCGGCGACCCTGCTGAACCTTGTACATCGGCTTCATCGTTTCCATCGAGAACGCTTCTCCGTTCAGCGTCCACTGATTGAAGCCGTCCAGCGCGCCGTTTCGCTTGAGAATCGTGAACTCCATCGTCTCATCCGGCTTGGCCGGCGACGCGCCTGTCTTGCCAAACAGCGTGTAGTCCCACTTGTAAGGCTTCGGCTTCGCCCACTGCGGCTTGCCCTTGGCGCCGGCGTACTCGACGACGATCCCCATGCCGCGCTTGCGGTCGTCGTCGGCAAGGTCGCCCATGATCCAAACGCCCGGATGGTTCATCTCGACGATGGCGGAGATACGCTCGGCCGTCCCGAGCCAGAGCACTGGCACATCCTTCGGCGCCGGCACGGGGTTGCCGTCGAGCGCCACGACCTTGAACGAGTGGCCAGGCAGCGCGAGGCTCCGGATCTCGCCGGCGCTGCCGTTCAGGACCTGGAGCAGCACGCGTTCGCCCTGCTTGACGCGGATGGGCTCGCCGTGTCCCAGCATCTTGCCGTTGATCGAGAAGAGATCGTAACCGACCTCGAAGCCCTTCGCCTGTTCCTGGGCCTCGTCATCGGACTTCTTGCCGAGATCCTTCAGTTCCCTGATTTCCTCGCCGGCGAGAAAGTCCATCGCCATGTCGCCGCCGCGGCTGAAGGACGGCGCGAATTCCTTGAGTACCAGAAACACCTCGCGATCGTAGGCGCCGGGCTCGTTCTTCGGCTCGATGTAGACCGGCCCGACCTGGCCGGTGTAGGTGCCGCGGTTGAGGTCGCCCCCGGCGACGACATGCGTATGGTAGAAGCGGAAGCCGGTGGGCTTCGGCACGAACGAGATGCGCCGCGTACCGTGTGGCGGGACAAAGGGCGTGCCTTCCTCGGCCGCCCCGTCGACGTCGCTTGGGATCATCTGGCCGTGCCAGTGAACGAGCTCCGGCACGTCGGTATCGTTGTGGACATCGACGACGGCGAGCTGCCCTTCCTTGAAGCGTAGCAGCGGGCCCGGAAACTGGCCGTTGTAGAGCGTCGTTGAAATGATGTGGTCCGGAGCCAGTTCGACGAGGCCGGTCGAAATCCGCAGGGTGTAGTCAGCCTTCTCTTGGTCGCCCTGCGCGGACACGATCCGGGTCTGCAGCCCGATCAGGGGGACGAGCGCCCCGCCGGCGAGCAGGGAACGGCGGTCTATTGGCATGTCCGGGATCCTTCCACCAGGCTGCGTCCCAGCCCGCGACTTATCGGGTTCCGATATCGATGATCGATATTCCAGCGAAGGCAAGTAACTTCCGGGTGGGACCGGCTGTTCCTATCCCTCCATGGCCTCGCCGGTGAATTCCTTCACGCGGACCTTGGCCAGCGCGAGCCCTTTCTTGCCCAAAGGCGTGGCCCGATAAAGCTTCCGGGCGGTGCGGCCGCCGCGCTGCTTTCGAGATTTGAGATAGCCCCGCTGTTCCATCGCGCTCAGTAGCGGATACAGCGTTCCGGGGCTCAGCTTATAGCCGTGTCGCGCGAGCTCGTCGATAATCCACTGACCATAGATCTCATGTTCCGCCGCGTGGTGGAGGATGTGCAGCCGGATGAAGCCGCTCAGCAGATCCTTGAACTTCATCTCGGCGCGCCCTTATCGGATTCCGTAAAGGCAGGAACCCGGCCGTTCCTGCAAAGTTGCCCGACGATACATCAAAACCGGCCTCGGGGTACGGGTGCCGCCGACCTAAGGAGGTTGTTCCATGGCTCGCTTGGCCTCCGCTGTCGCTTCTCCCGCGTTTCTCTTCGTGATGACGACGGGCATCGTGAACCTGTTCGGCGACATCACCTACGAAGGCGGCGCCAGCATCAACGGGCCGTTCATGGCTTCGCTCGGTGCGAGCGCGGCCGTTGTCAGCATTACGGCGGGGCTCGGCGAATTTCTGGGCTACGCGCTGCGCCTGCCGGCCGGCTACGCGGCGGATCGGACGGGACGCTACTGGCTGATCACGTTCGCCGGCTACGTCATCAATCTCTTCGCGGTGCCGGCGATGGCGCTCGCCGGAAGCTGGCAGGTCGCGGCCGCTCTCGTTCTCGCGGAGCGGATTGGGCGGGCGCTGCGCAAGCCCACGGTCGAAGCGATGCTGTCCTACACGACCGGCGAGCTCGGCAAGGGCTGGGTGTACGCGCTGAACACTGCGCTCGACGAGACCGGCGCGACGCTCGGTCCGCTGATCATCGCGCTTGTGCTCCTGCTGAAGGGGGACTTCCGCACCGGGTACGCCTTTCTGACGATCTCAGCCGTGGCGGCGCTCGTCGCGCTGGTGGTCGCGCGGGTAAACTTCCCGCTGCCGTCGCGCCTCGAACAGGGCCGCACGGCGCCGGCCAAGGACTTTGGCAAGGCCTTTTGGCTGTACATGCTGGCCGGGGCCCTGTTCGCGGCCGGGCTCATGAGCTTCGAGCTGATCTCCTACCATCTGTCGAAGGCGAACATCGCGTCCGAGCAGTGGATCCCCGTGATGCTCGCGATCTCGACCGGCTTCGGTGTGCTGGCGAACCTCGCCTTCGGAAAGGCCTACGATCGCCTCGGACTTCCAGTCGTGATCGCCGCCGTTTGCGTCTCGGCGGCGTTCTCGCCCTTCGTGCTTTTCGGTGGTTTCTGGCTGGTTCTGTTCGGCATGCTGCTCTGGGGTGTCGGCTACGCGACCCAGGACACGCTGCTCAAGGCGATCGTCGCCGAGGTGCTGCCCGAAGGAAAACGCAACTCCGCGTTTGGACTGTACTATGCGGGATATGGCGTCGGTTGGCTCGTCGGCAGCATCGTGGCGGGCTTGCTCTACGAAAACTCGCGAGCCACGCTGATCGCATTCTCAATCGCTATACAGCTTGCCTCGGTGCCGGTCTTCGTCCTGGCGGGGCGGCAGGCGCGCTCGTCCTGACAGCGCCCGGTCGCGTTCCGCAAGCACGCGCAGGGCCTGATCGAGCGGCGCGTCCTGTGCTCCGGGCCAGCCGGCTGTCCCCTAGTCAGACTCGCAGGAAGCACGCGGAGGACACTCATCGGAGGCAGGACACAGACACTTCAACGTATTCATCGGCCTCCGCATTTCGCAATCGGCTAGCCGCCTTTCATTTTCGGTAGCGGAAGATACATTCCTGCCGTCGGCGCGCCCGCGACATACCTAGAGCACGCCAATCAGGATTGCGACGCCGAACAGTGCCATGCCGCCGCCGCCGGTTTGCACCACTCGGTTGCCAAGCCTACTTGTCTTCGAGGCAATCCGCAATCCAAGGGCAATGCCCGTCGCATGAAGCAGCGTCGTCGCGCCAACGAAGCCCGCCGTGTAACAAAGCCCGGACGCTGCCGCCGGAATCTCGGCGCCGTGAACCTGGCCGTGGAATAGCGCCAACAAGCCGGCGAGGGCCACCGCCGCCATCATCTGCAACTGGAATGGAAAGGCAATGGCCAGTCCAAGGACGACAACCGACAGCGCAACTCCAGCTTCCGCAAACGGAATTCGGATTCCAGCCATACCGAGAGCGCCACCAATCGCCATGATGCCGATGAAGCTCAGTGGGACCAGCCACAGCGCTCGCCCGCCGAGCTGAGCGGCGAGCACGCCGACGGCAATCATTGCCAGGACATGATCAATCCCGGTGAGCGGGTGAGTGAAACCATTCAGTAGTGCGCTCGTGTCGCCGTGTCCGGCATGCGCAAGTGCACCGGTTGGAACGAAAATGAAAGCCGCAGCGAGCATCGTCGGGATCACACGTCTCATGACTATCCTCCTCGCGGAGTGGACCGCTTCATCTCCAGCCTGACGCGATGCGGACGGTTGATCGCCCGACATCGTGGATACCCCCTGAAAAGCCGCCAGCGCATCGACATCAAGATAAGTCCGCGCGTGACAGCCAGTCCATCAGGTCATTTCCGACAAGAAACCGAGGGAAACCCTGATTGACGCATCCAACGGCGGCGCCCCTAATGCAGGGAGCGGTGCCCCCAGCTCAAAACGGCTGGCAAATGCATATGCTCACGCAGTCCATTTGTGGACCTGCTTCTCCGCTAGGGCAGTCAAGGCTCGGGAGGGTCACATGCAGCTCACTCCGAGAGAGATCGATAAGCTGCTCGTTTACATGATGGCCGACGTCGCATTGAAGCGAAAAGCCAAGGGCCAGAAGCTCAATTATCCAGAGGCCGTCGCTGTCATCTCGGCGGTCGCTCTCGATGGTGCACGTGCCGGGAAGACGATCGAAGATGTGACCAAGGACGCGCGGACCGCCCTTTCCAAGGCGGATGTGATGGATGGCGTCGCCGATCTTATTCCAATGGTGCAGATCGAGGCGGTGTTCACCGACGGCAGCCGCTTGGTGACGGTGCACACGCCAATCCAGTGAGAACAGGAGAATGACATGGCCGGGCCGAAAGTTGGACCCGCTCTTGCAGCAAATATCGACCCGGCGACAGTAGAGGTGTCGGTCGGCGGTTATGTGTGCAGTTCGGCACCGGTCACATTCGACGCAGACCGCCCGGTGACAACGCTCAAGGTGCGCAATGCAGGGGACCGGCCGATACAGGTTGGATCGCACTTCCATTTCTTTGAAGTCAATCGCGCGCTGGAATTTGATCGCGCAGCAGCCTTCGGGCTGCATCTGAATATCCCGTCATCGACGGCAACGCGTTTCGAGCCCGGTGACGAGCGCGAGGTTCAACTGGTCCCCTACGGCGGCAAACGCGCGGTTTACGGTTTCAACAATCTCGTCGATGGCCCTACGGCAGGCAAGGACGCCACCACGGCCAAATCCAAAGCGCTGGCGCTGGCGGCCAAACGGGGCTTTCGCTCCTCCTAAAGGAAAAGCGAAACTCAACTCTCCTAAGCGAGGACCGCTATGGCGACCATCTCTCGACAAGAATATGTGGGTCTCTTCGGACCGACCACTGGTGACCGCATCCGCTTGGGCGATACCGGGTTGTTCGTCGAGATCGAGCGCGATTTGCGCGGCGGCTACGGCGACGAGATCGTCTTCGGTGGCGGCAAGAGCATGCGTGAGGGCATGGGCATGGACAATCAGGTGACGCGGGCGGGCGGCGCCCCTGACCTGGTGATCACCAATGTGACCGTCATCGACGCAGTGCAGGGCGTGGTGAAGGCAGATGTGGGCATCAAGGATGGCCGTATCTGCGCGATCGGCAAGGCCGGCAATCCGCAGGTCATGGATCGTATTACGCCAGGCCTCGAGATTGGCCTGGCCACCGACGCCATCTCGGGCTCGCATCTGATCCTGACGGCCGCCGGGATCGATACACACATTCATTTCATTTCGCCGCAGCAGGCGGAGGCAGCGCTCTCGAACGGCACCACGACGTTGATCGGCGGCGGGACCGGTCCTTCGGACGGCTCCAACGCAACGACGGTCACCTCGGGTCCCGGAAACATCGGCATGATGTTGCGCGCGTTCGAAAGCTGGCCGATCAACGTCGGCATTCTTGGCAAGGGGCACGGACACGGAAAGGCTGCTCTGATTGAACAGATAGAGGCCGGTGCCGTCGGCGTAAAATGTCACGAAGACTGGGGCACCACCCCGGCGGTGCTTCGGTCCGCGCTTACCGTCGCGGACGAGACCGATACTCAAGTGTGCATCCATACCGACACGCTGAACGAATCAGGCTTCGTCGACGATTCGATCGAGGCATTTGAGGGTCGGACGGTCCATTCGTTCCATACCGAGGGGTCCGGCGGCGGCCATGCGCCCGATATCATCAAGATCGCGGGCCTTCCCAATGTCTTGCCGTCCTCGACCAATCCCACGCTGCCCTACGGCATCAATTCGCAGGCCGAGCTCTATGACATGATCATGGTGTGTCACCACCTCAGCCCCGACATCCCGTCGGATGTTGCATTCACCGAGAGCCGAATCCGCGCTGAAACGATCGCAGCTGAAAACGTCCTTCAGGATCTCGGCGTCATCTCGATGTTCTCAAGCGATTCGCAGGCTATGGGACGCATCGGGGAATGCTGGCTGCGCTGCATCCAGACCGCTGACGCAATGAAGACCGGGCGCGGCAAGCTGCCGGAGGATGCGCCAGGCAACGACAATTTCCGAGTGCTGCGTTACGTGGCGAAGATCACGATCAATCCGGCGATCACCCACGGCATTGCCGACGTACTGGGCTCGGTCGAGGTCGGCAAGATCGCGGATCTCGTGCTGTGGGAGCCCGCGTTCTTCGGTGCCAAGCCCAAGATGGTCATTAAGAACGGCTTCATCAGTTGGGCCGTGATGGGAGATCCAAACGCGTCACTGCCGACGCCGCAACCGACCTACTATCGGCCGATGTTTGGCGCCTACGGTGACGCGTTGCCGGCCAACTGCATCACGTTCGTTTCCGGCACAGCGCATGCTGCCGGGATCAAGGAGCGACTGCGGCTTCGCCGGCAGGTGATGCCGGTGCGAAATGTGCGCAAGATTAGCAAGCGCGACATGATCCGAAATACCGGGACACCGAACATTGAAGTAAGCCCGGAAACCTTCGCTGTGACCATCGACGGAAAGCACGCCACCGTGCCGCCCCTGACGACGATCTCGCTGAACCAGAAATATTTCTTTAGCTGAGGAGTGTACGGTGATCCTCATCAAGACCGTTCTCGGCAATATCGGCGAGCCCGCATGGGCCACGCGTCTGTCCACCGCCAATGTCGACCTGATGGAAATCGACCAATGGGAAGCGCAGAAGAGCCGCTTCCGGAAGACGAGCGCGAAGGGGGCAGAGGTTGCAGTCTCGGTCAACCGCGGCACGCACGTCCGCGACGGTGATGTGCTGCTCTGGGATCCGCAATCTCTCTCGGCGCTCGTCGTACGAATCGAACTGCGCGACGTGATGATCGTGCATCTGGATGGTTTGGCGGGACTCGCTCCCGAAGTCGCAATGCGCAGCTGCGTCGAACTGGGCCACGCAATGGGCAATCAGCATTGGCCGGCACTGGTCAAGGACAACGTTGTCTATGTCCCGCTCACCGTCGATCGCAAGGTCATGACGTCCGTGATGGATACTCACCGCTTTGAGAGGATTCGTTACGAGTTCGTGCCCGGTCGCGAGGTTGTCCCCTATCTGGCTCCACATGAATCACGTCGGCTCTTCGGTGGCGCCGAAGGTCCGGTGCACGCGCATACACATGAGAGCTACGCCGGTATCGACGAGACGGGACGCCCATACGGACATCCTCCGTTGCACGTCCACGCCCATTCGGGAGCGGGCTCTCACGAACACACATCGCCGGCCATGACCGGCTCTGCGCATGATCATCGCGAATGACGGCGACGACGCATCTGAGACTGCTGCCCTTCTCACGCGGGCGCTGCAGTTTGGCGACTCGATGTTCCCCATCGGCGGGTTCTCGTTTTCGTCCGGCCTGGAATCCGCCATTCAGAAACGCGTCGTCATCGACGCGGCCACGCTTCGAGCGTTCACGCGCACTGCAATAGAGCAGGCGGCGCGCGGAGACGGCATCGCGTTGATCGCCGCGCATCGCGCGGCAGTTGTGGGCGACGTCGATGCTCTTACTCGAATTGATTCGCAGGTCTATGCGCGCAAGCTTTCAGACGAGGCCCGAACAATGTCGATTCGCATGGGCAAAAAATTCACCGAGATTGGTGTGGAAGTGGTCGGCGCACCGCTGCTTCGTGCCTGGCGTCACCGCATTGAAACGTCCGTTACCCCCGGTTGCTATCCCATAGCGTTGGCAGTCAATTTCGCCGCACAAGGCCTGCCTGCCCGCCAGGCATTTGTCGTGCACCAATACGGTGTTGCGGCAACGATCCTCGGTGCGGCCTTGCGACTGATGAAACTCAGCCACATCGAGACACAGAAGATTCTCTACGAGCTCTCCGGCCAATCGGAAGGGATGTACGTGACGGCCGCCGCGGCACGGTTGTCGGACATGGCAGGCTTTGCTCCGTTGACGGAAATCCTGGCCGCCGTCCACACACGAGCGCATGTGCGCCTGTTCATGAGTTGACGTGAATGGAGCTTCTTGAATGTCAAAGAGTATCACGCGCATCGGCATCGGCGGCCCGGTTGGGTCAGGTAAAACTGCGATCGTGGAAGCCATCACACCGCGTTTGCTCGAATTGGGCATCAAGGTGCTCATCATTACCAACGACGTTGTAACGACCGAAGACGCCAAGCACGTTCAGCGGACCCTCAAGGGCGTTCTGCTCGAGGAGCGCATCCTCGGAGTCGAGACGGGGGCCTGCCCTCATACCGCGGTGCGCGAAGACCCGAGCATGAACCTCGCCGCAGTTGAGGATATGGAACGGCGCTTTCCGGACAGCGACGTCGTGCTGATCGAAAGCGGAGGCGACAACCTGACGCTAACCTTCTCGCCCGCGCTGGTGGACTATTTCATCTATGTGATCGATGTCGCTGCGGGCGATAAAATCCCTCGCAAGAACGGACCCGGGATCACGCATTCCGACATCCTCGTCATCAACAAGACCGATCTTGCACCCCACGTCGGAGCCAGCCTTGACGTGATGAAGCAGGATTCGAGGATGATGCGCGGCAGCAAGCCGTTCCTCTTCACGAACTGCAAGACCGGGGAAGGTATTCCGGAGTTGGTCGCCCTGATCGAGCGCGAGTTTCTGTTCGACATCAATCCGCGGGCTCGGGCCTCATGATACCGGCAGCCTTCCCTCCCTGGGCTCGCGTCGAAGCGCTCGGCGCATCGATGCCGGAATTCGTCTCCTTCCAGGATGAGCCGCTGCAGATGAGGAGCGGCACTGTCGGCAAGACGGGTTTCCTGCGTCTGGGCTTCGAGCACCGCACCGGCCAAACGATCCTGGCGACGCTGGAGCGCCGTGCACCCTACATGGTGCAGCGCGCACTGCATTGCGACGAGGAAATGCCAGGCCTTGCCTACGTGTTCCTCATCACCACCACGGGCTGCGTGCTACAGGGAGACAGGCTCGCTCTGGACGTCACCCTCGGTCCGCGCGCACAGGCGCACCTCACCTCGCAGTCGGCAACCAAGATTCATGCGATGGACGCCAACTACGCGGCGCAAAGCCAGACGATTACGCTTGCCGATGACGCTTATCTGGAATTCCTTCCCGATCCCGTGATCCCGCACCGACGCGCGCGGTTTCTCAGCGACACCCAGATCTCCGTCGCTCCGTCGGCTACGCTGCTCTTCTCGGAGATCATTCAGCCAGGCCGCAAGCACCATCATCCGGACGAGCGCTTCGGAGCAACCGTGCTGTCGATATCAACGTCAGTGGTGCGGCCCGATGGTCGTTCGTTGTTTGCAGAGAAGTTGGTCATCGAGCCGCGGCGATATGTGATGCGGCAGACTGGCGTGATGGACTCCTTCGACGTGTTCGCCAACGTGATCCTGTGCGCTCCCAAGGACAAGGCCGAACGCATCCACGAGCGCATGGGGGCCGATGTGAATTTTGCGGAAAGCCTGGCGTTCGGCGCCTGTCATCTACCCAATGATGCCGGCCTGATCTTCAAGGTACTGGGCCGTGAAACCGCGCAGGTGAAGGCCAAAGTTCGCGAGTTCTGGGAAATCGTTCGTCAGGAGATCATCGGCGCCGCGTTACCTCCGCGCTACCTATGGCGCTAGCCGAGAGTGGGTGCCGACAAACCTAAAGGAGGCGGCAATGGAACAGATCCTGGCAAAATGGGAGAGCCTCGCCGCATCGTCAGGCGCATTGCGGTTCCTGGACATCAATTTGCGCAGCACTGGGCAAGTCATGTTTCAGAACAACCCGCTGACCGGGATCCTTTTCCTCGCGGCGATAGCCTGCGGGTCATATGCAGCTGGCGCTCCCCGGGTGGCAATTGCAGGTGTCCTCGCGATCGTCGTGGCAAACCTGACCGCGGAGCTGCTTCACGTTGAGACCGAGTCGCTCCATGCTGGGCTCTACGGCTTTAACGCCATCCTCGTCGGCCTTGCACTGGCGACGTTCCTGGCTCCCGGAGCACTGCTTTGGGTGTATGTGATACTGGGAGCAGCCGTATCCGTAGTCGTGATGTTGGGGACGACCAACGTCGTCAAGCCATGGGGTGGCGCCCTCACGTTTCCGTTCGTGATCACAACGTGGCTTCTCTTGTTGGCCACGTACGGATTTTCGGGCCTTGCGGGAACAGCCCTGCCGACCGGCAACGTTGTTGCCGCGTTCCAGCCCTACAAGGGAAGCCCGCTCCAACTGATTGACCTCGCCCAGGGCGTGTTCCTGAGCATCTCGCAAGTCTTCCTGAAGGCCAGCAGCATCGCGGCGTTGCTGCTGCTTGCAGGGCTCGCCGTAAGCTCGCTGGCAGCCGCCGCCTTCGCTCTTGGAGCTGCGATATTGGCTGTGCTGACGGCCCATCTTTTCGGCGCCGAGAGCGACCTGATCACCGGCGGCCTGCTTGGATTCAGCCCGGTCCTGACGGCCATCGCGCTTGGTACCGTCTTCTATCAGCCGAGCTGGCGCGTCGTGGCCTACACGGTCCTCGCCACGATGTTCACGGTGATCGTCCAGTCAGCCTTGAACGTCGCGCTGACACCGTTGGCCATTCCGGCGCTGACGGCACCGTTCGTGCTGGTGACGTGGCTGTTCCTGTTGCCACGGCAGCGCCTGGAGGGAGTGCCTGGCGTTGCCGGCGAAAGCGAAAGGCCGGCCGCCGTAGCTTGATCCTCATCATGGTCGTTCGGTATTCGGAATTGTCGGAGGAAGTGGGACTATGGGACTCATCGGGATCTTGCTTGGTCTGGCCCTGTTGATGTGGCTCGCATATCGGGGGGTGAGTGTTCTGCTGGTCTCTCCATTGGCGGCGCTGATTGCCGCCGTGTTCTCGGGCGAACCGCTGCTCGCCCACTGGACGCAGACGTTCATGAGCGGGGCAGCGCGGTTCGTCGCGCAGTGGTTTCCCATGTTCATGCTAGGCGGGTTGTTCGGAAAGCTTATGGGCGACAGCGGTTCGATCAGCTCCATTGCGCAGTATTTGACCAACAAGTTGGGGACCGGCCGCACGATCCTCGCGGTGGTGATCGTCTCGGCCATTGTTACCTATGGCGGTGTGAGCGTGTTCGTCGCATTTTTCGTGCTGGTGCCCATGGCCCACGAGATGTTCCGCGCCGCGAATATCCCGCGCCGGCTGTTGCCGGCAACCATCGGCCTCGGCGCATTCACGTTCACCATGTCAGTGATGCCAGGAACGCCTTCGGTCAACAACGCTATTCCAATGCCGTACTTCGACACCACCACCTTCGCGGCCCCCGGCCTAAGTCTCATCGCGTCGGCCATCATCTTCGTCTTCGGCATGTGGTGGCTCGGCCGTGCCGAGGTGGCCGCGCGCAAGGCTGGCGAAGGTTACGATGGCGAGGCGGAAGCCGCTCCTGTCGTTCCTTTCGTTAGCGAGATAGTTCGCGAGCAAGCGGCACCGGCGGGTGACTTCGACCCGGCGGAGTTGCCACATGGCAAGCGGGCTGAGAGCGGACCTCCCTTCGCCGTGGCCGTGCTGCCCCTCGTCGTCGTCATCGTCACGAATTTCATGATGTCGCTTGTCGTATTCCCGCGCCTCGATTTTTCGTTCCTGTCCGAATACCAGTGGGGCGGTACGACGATCGGGGCCGTGTCCGGCGTTTGGTCAGTTATCGTGGCTCTCGCGGCGGCAAACCTGACCGTCCTTCTCTTCAACCTTCGACGCTTGCCATCGTTACGCGAAAGTCTCGACGCCGGTGCGAATTCGGCAGCCTTGCCGATGTTGATGATCGCCAGTCTTGTCGGCTTTGGCGCGGTCGTTGCCGCGTTGCCGGCATTCACGACGGTGCGCGATGCGGTATTCGGGATTGCCGGAGGACCGCTGGTCTCGTTGTCCGTCTCCATGAACGTGCTGGCGGGGCTGACCGGTACCGCCTCCGGCGGCATGGCAATCGTCCTCAATGCATTTGGCGACGACTTCTTGCGTCTTGGCGCCGAGCATCACATCGATCGCGAATTGATGCATCGTATAACAACGATGAGCGCCGGTACCCTTGATGCCCTTCCCCACAACGGCACCGTGCTGCTCCTCTTGCAGATAAGCGGTCTCACTCATCGTGAAAGCTATCTCGACATGGTGATGACCGTGATCGTCAGCTGTATTGTCGCACTCGTTGCTGTCCTCATCCTGGGTACGGTTTTCGGATCGTTTTGACCGCTGTGGTTCGACAGGCGGCGCGCCATATTCGTATGAGATCGTGAATGCGGATGCGAGCATCTTCCGGAGGTTTGCCGGGCGGGGTAAGCGCTCGAGTGCGCCATTCAGAATATCGCTGCGAACTCATACGCAATTGAAATTGCTTGTGATTTTTCCCATCCCGAATGGTTCGACGGGTGTCGGCGCAGACTTCGGCCTCACCCGCTGTCATAGGGGATTTCAGCCTCACGACAGCGTGCGCCTTTCGCTCCGGGATCGTAGTATGATCGCAGGAAACCGTCGAAGCTTCGAGACCAAGGATTTCGCGCAGCACTCAATTGCAGCGCGCGAAGAGACGCACTCCAGGATGAAGCCGCCGATCGCACTTGCGGTCAGACGGCACGGCACATGGAGGACATTATGGCGCGGCGTGACGACAAGGCCCGGGCAATCCTGATCCGCGATGCAGCGGGCAGCGTGCCAGCGGGCAAGAGCCCCCGGGCCTTTGCCGAGCCCTTGTTCGGCTACACCAATATCGAGGATCTCGCCAAATACGATGCCGCCTCGCTTGCCCTCCTGGCGGAGCAAGCCTGGGAGCACGTGCAGAGGCGGACGGCCGGCAGCGCCGATATCCGCGTCGTCAATCCGACGTTGCCGAACGGGCACGAGATTTCGGTGCTCGAAATCCTCAACGACAACATGCCCTTCCTGTTCGATTCCACCATGGCGGAGCTCGCCGAGCAGGGCATCGAAGTCACCCTGGTCGCTCACCCGATCATCGCCGTGGAGCGCGATGATCGGGGCAAGCTGCTGCGCTTCTACGGCGAAGCACTGCCGGAAGGAGCAAAGGGCGCGCGCGAAAGCCTGATTCATCTCCACATCACCCGCCTGGACGCGGATGCCGATCGTCAGAAGGTGATCGACGGCCTGACCAGGACGTTGGACAATGTCCGCGCCTGCGTCGCCGACTGGCGCGTCATGCGCGACCGCGTCGAGAAAGCGATCGAGACGTTCTCTTCCAATCCGCCGCCGCTGCCGATCGACGAGGTCGCCGAAGCCAATCAGTTCCTGCAATGGCTCTGCGCGGACAATTTCACCTTCCTCGGCGTGCGCGAATATCGCTTCTCGCCCGACAGCGACGCGTCGGACGACATCACGACCGGCGAAGGCCTCGGCATCCTGCGCGATCCGGACGTGAAGGTCCTGCGCCGCGGCGCCGAAATGGTAGTGATGACGTCGGAAATCCGCGAGTTCATGCGTGAGCCGACCCTGCTGATCGTCATCAAGGCCAATGTCAGCAGCCGCGTCCATCGCCGCATCCGCATGGACTATGTCGGCATCAAGCTCTATTCGCCCGACGGCCGGCTCGAAGGCGAGTTGCGCGTCGTCGGCCTTTTCACCTCGGGTGCCTACACCCGCTCGGCACGGCAGATCCCTTATGTGCGCCACAAGGTTTCGAGGGTGCTGCAGCGTGCCGGCTTCGACCCGAACGGACATTCCGGCAAGGCGCTCATGCATATTCTCGAGGAATATCCGCGTGACGAACTGTTCCAGATCGACGTCGACACTCTCTACAATTTCGTCATGGAGATCCTGATCCTCTATGAGCGCCCGCGCGTCCGGGCGTTGGCGCGGGTGGACAAGTTCGATCGCTTCGTCTCCATCCTCGCCTTCATTCCGCGCGACAAATACGACACCGACGTGCGCACGCGCGTCGGTGCCTTCCTGTCGCAGGTCTACAAGGGGACCCTGTCCGCCTCCTACGCATCATTCCCTGAAGGGGCGCTCGCGCGCGTCCACTACATCATCGGGCGCTATGAAGGCAAAACGCCGGTCGTCGAGCGTGCGACACTGGAAGCCGGGATCAGCGCCATTGCCGCAACCTGGGCCGACAAGCTGAAGGCCGCGCTCGCCGCGTCGACCGATGGCATGCGGGCGCGCATGCTCACCAACCGCTATGCCCGGGCCTTCAGCGGCGGCTATACCGAGGTTTTCGCGGCGGAACAGGCGATCGCCGATATCACGACCGTCGAAAAGCTCACGCCAGCCCGCCCGGTGACGATTTCGGTTCACCGCGACGAGGGCGAGGAGGATCCCAGGCGCTTCGGCCTGAAGGTCTTTTCGGACGCTGCACCGCTGTCGCTGTCCTACCGCGTGCCGGTGATCGAGAACCACGGCCTGCGCGTGGTCAACGAACGCACCTATCAGATCGTGCCCGGCAACAGGCCGGAGCCGGTCTGGCTGCACGACATGACAATCGAGACCAGCGACCGCGAGCCGATCGAGATCAACCCGGAATTCAGCCATCGCCTGGAAGCCTCGATCATGGCGGTGGTCGCCGATCGCGCCGAATCCGACGGGTACAACGCCCTGATCCTGCGCACCGCCCTGGGCTGGCGGGAAGTCTCGACCATCCGGGCGCTGTCCCGCTATTTGCACCAGATTCGCGCTCCGTTCACCCAGGATTATATGTGGACGACTTTGCGCAAGAACGCCGCGATCACCGCCACCCTGGTCGCTCTGTTCCAGGCCCGCCTCGATCCGCGCCTCGCCTTGACGGATGCCGAGCGCTCGGCGCGCGAGACGGCCCTGCTTGCCGAGATCGAGGAGCAGCTCAAATCCGTCGCCTCGCTCGATGAAGACCGCATCCTGCGCCGCTTCACCAATCTGGTGCAGGCAACCGTTCGCACCAATCTGTGGCAGATCGGCCAGGATGGACATCCGCGTCCGGTGATCTCTTTCAAGTTCGACGCGCGCCGGATCGACGACCTGCCCGCTCCCCGACCTCTCTACGAGATCTTCGTCTACTCACCCCGTGTCGAAGGTATTCATTTGCGCTTCGGCAAGGTTGCGCGCGGTGGCTTGCGCTGGTCCGACCGACCGCAGGATTTCCGCACCGAGATCCTCGGCCTCGTGAAGGCGCAGCAGGTCAAGAACGCCGTGATCGTGCCGGTTGGCGCCAAGGGCGGCTTCGTGCCCAAACGCCTGCCAGCGCCCTCCAATCGCGACGGCTTTATGGCCGAAGGCACCGAAGCCTATCGCATCTTCGTTCGCTCGCTGCTCGAACTCACCGACAATCTCGATGGCGACGATATCGTGCCGCCCGACTCTACCGTGCGGCATGACGGCGACGATCCCTACCTCGTCGTCGCCGCCGACAAGGGCACCGCCACCTTCTCCGACGTCGCCAACGCGATCTCGGCCGAGAAAAACCATTGGCTCGGCGATGCCTTCGCCTCCGGCGGCAGCCAGGGCTACGACCACAAGAAGATGGGGATCACCGCGCGCGGTGCCTGGGAGGCGGTCAAGCGCCACTTCCGCGAGCTCGGCACCGACATTCAGACCACGCCGTTCACCGTCGCCGGCGTCGGCGACATGTCCGGTGATGTCTTCGGCAATGGCATGCTGCTCTCGCCTGCGACGAAGCTCGTCGCCGCTTTCGATCACCGCGACATCTTCATCGATCCCTCGCCCGATCCGGCGATCAGCTTCGCCGAACGCGGACGCCTGTTCGACCTGCCGCGTTCGAGCTGGCAGGATTACAACAAGTCGCTGATCTCGCAAGGCGGCGGCGTGTTCCCCCGCTCGCTCAAGGCGATCCCGCTCGCCCCGGAAGTACGCACCCTTCTTGATCTCGACAAGCCACAAGCCACGCCTTTCGAGGTGATGACGGCGATCATGAAAGCGCGCACCGACCTTCTGTGGTTTGGCGGCATCGGCACCTATATCCGCTCGTCCTCGGAAAGCGACGATCAGGCCGGCGACCGCGCCAATGATCCGATCCGCATCACCGGCGCCGACGTTCGCGCCCGGGTGATCGGCGAAGGCGCCAATCTCGGCGTCACCCAGCGCGGCCGCATCGAAGCGGCGCAGAACGGCGTCAGGCTCAACACCGACGCCATCGACAATTCGGCCGGCGTGAACACGTCCGACGTCGAGGTCAACATCAAGATCGCGCTGGCGCGCCCCGAGCGCGAGGGACGCCTCAGTCCCGCTGACCGCAACAGCCTGCTTGTCGCGATGACCGACGAAGTCGGCGCGCTGGTGCTGCGCAACAACTATCTGCAGACGCTGGCGCTCTCACTGGCCGAACGCAAGGGCGTGGCCGAGACCGGCTTCCTCACCCGCCTGATGCAGTCGCTCGAACAGCGCGGCTTGCTCAGCCGCGCAGTGGAGTTCTTGCCGGACGACGCAGCGCTCGCCGAGCGCAAACGGCGCGGCCAGTTCCTGACGCGGCCCGAGCTTGCCGTGTTGCTCGCCTACGCCAAGCTGACCCTCTACGATGACCTGCTCGTCACCAGCGTGCCCGATGACCCCTATCTTGCCCGCGAACTATCCCAGTATTTCCCGCGCGAGCTTCAGGACAAATTCCCGGAAGCGGCGAAGTGGCATCGCCTGCGGCGGGAGATCATCGCGACCAGTCTCGCCAATGCGGTGATCAATCGCGGCGGCGCGGCCTGTGTCGTGCGCCTGATCGACGAGACCGACGCCGATATCCCGACCACCGTCATGGCCTATGTGGCGGTCGATGAATGCTACGGACTGAAGCGGCTCAATGACGCGATCGATGCACTCGACACCTGCATCGACGGGCAGCTGCAGCTGTCCCTCTACGCTTCAGTGCAGGACCTCCTGCTCTCCCGCATGGTCTGGTACTTGCGTAACGTCGATTTCAAGGTCGGACTGGAGGCCGTCGTCGCGCGCTTCGGCCCGGCTATCCGCCAGATCGTCGCCGGGCTCGACACCGCCCTGCCGCCGGACTTGCAAGCCGCGCGCGTCAAGCGGCGGCAGGAACTCACCGACGCCGGTGTCCCGGCCGGCCTCGTCGGCGAGCTCGCCGATCTCGACGCTCTGGTGTCGGCACCCGACATCGTGACGGTTGCCGAGCGCACCACGCGCCCCATCGGCGATGCCGCCGCGACCTTCTACGCCGCCGAGGCGAATTTCCGCCTCGATCGCATCATCGCCGCCGCTCGCAGTGTGCCGGCCAACGATTATTTCGAGCGCATGGCCATCGATCGCGCCGTTGAGCAGATCGCTGGCGCCGAAAGGAGACTGGCCGCGGATATGCTGGCAACCGGCCAGTCTGGCCCGCAGGCTGTCGAGACCTGGCTCGCGGCCCACCCCGAAGCGACGCGTATCCGCCGTTCGGTCGAGGAAATTGCTGCCAGCGGCCTAACCCTTGCCAAGCTGACGGTGGCGGCGAACCTGCTGGGGGACTTGGTCAAAGCCTGAATGGCGCGCCGCTCGTGTTGTACGTAAGCTCGCGCCGTAACGGCGGGGAGTGGGGCGACATGGTCAATGGTCTGCCAAGCGAAGTTGAAGTCATCACGCTGTTCGTCGATGACATTGCGTCTTCGAAGGCGTTCTACGCCAAGGTTTTCACGTCCGAGACAGTCTGGGAGGACGCCGTCTCGTCCGTATTGAGATTCGGCGGGCTCCTGATCAATCTTCTCGACGTGTCTCAGGCGCGTCCGCTCGTCGAGCCGTTGCCGGTTGGGCCGTCTTCCGCCGGGGCCCGCGCACTGTTGACGATCAGGGTCGCTGACGTCGATGAGGTGTGCTCAGCCCTTCGGAGGATTGGTGTCGATCTGCTCAATGGCCCGATCGACCGTCCATGGGGACGGCGAACCGCATCCTTTGCCGACCCCTCAGGTCATGTCTGGGAGATCGCTCAGCTGATTGGGCGGACGTAGGCTTGCGGCGAATATGGCTGACTGACCAAGGCGAGAGCTTTCGGAGCCGCGCCGCCAGCTCTGCGCATTGCTGGCGGATTGTTTTGGCGGCTCTATCAAGGTCGAAAAAAGTCCGTCCAGATCGCGAGACTCTACGTCCCGTGATTCATTCGGCCTGTTTCGCCACCCCGTCAACCCCTTTCCGTAAGAATATTCCACTTTACCGAAATTCGGAAATGGCGTATGTGTCGCGCTATCCCGGCTCATCCTTGAGGGGCGATCGTACGTCGTCACGAATTGCGAGCCGGGTTTGCGGTGGACGCGGCAGCGTCGGCACGAGGGGTGCGGGCAGGGCGGGTAGTCCCTGTGAGCCCGAAGCCGCGTGCGGACGAGCGGCGCTGTTGAATTCGTCTCGCCAACATTCTTGCGGCGCGTGTGCACACGGCCGCGAGACCCTGTGGCACCAGGCGATGCGTGCGTACGGCAAAACCGTGTGGTCCTGACCGTCGTTGCTACGGCCAAGCCTGTCGTGGAGGTGTGGAGCGCCCAACCGGGTCAACCGCATCGTCAATTCGCGGGGCGAGGGAGGCCAGAAGGAATTCGGCTCCCGGGAGCAACTGTGAAGTAGACCAGTGATCGGTCGACCTCAAGGCTGGCGCGTGCGCGCCACCGCCTCCGGCGGCTACGGCCTTGACGTCGTCCGCTCACCGGTCTTTAGGCCGGGCATGCGCTCGGCGGAAGCCGAGCGGGATCGCTCGCTTCGTACCGCCTGACGTCCCATTTTTCGCCGCGCGCTATCATGATGTTGAGGATCACGATCAGCTTGCGCATACAGGCGGTGAGCGCAACCTTCGGCTCCTTGCCCCTGGCGATCAG
>NZ_AXAY01000015.1 GCF_000473045.1 Bradyrhizobium sp. WSM3983
CATCCGACCAAGCTCGTGCAGTCCGCGGCGATGGCGTCCGTTGCGCCACCGAAGCCGTCCTACCGCCCACATTTGCCTTCGCATATCGCGGCAGATGGAGTTCTGTCGGACGCCCAGATCGAGAGCATCATCTATGCCGGCGAAGCGCATTCCGAGTTTCTCGCAGGCGCCTGGACGGTGGATGCGACCTTCGACCTCGTGGCCGCTGCGCGCGACGACGCTGAGAACGCCGTCCGTTTTCGTCGCGGCTGGTTCTTGGGCGATGGCACCGGTGCGGGCAAGGGGCGGCAGGTCGCCGGTATCCTGCTCGACAACTGGCTCAAGGGCCGCCGCCGCGCAGTCTGGGTCAGCAAATCCGACAAGCTGATCGAGGACGCGCAGCGCGACTGGTCGGCGCTCGGCATGGAGCGGCTGCTTGTCACGCCGCTATCACGGTTCCGGCAGGGCACACCAGTTCGGCTCGCGGAAGGCGTCCTATTTACCACCTATGCCACGCTGCGCACCGACGAGCGTGGCGAAAAGCTTTCGCGCGTCAGGCAGATCGTCGAATGGCTGGGCTCCGATTTCGACGGAGTGATCGTCTTCGACGAGAGCCACGCCATGCAGAACGCGGTCGGGGGAAAGAGCGAGCGCGGCGACCAGGCGGCCTCACAGCAGGGGCGTGCGGGTCTTCGGCTCCAGCATGCCTTGCCGAATGCTCGCGTGGTCTATGTGTCGGCGACCGGCGCCACCACGGTCCACAACCTCGCTTACGCGCAACGCCTCGGTCTTTGGGGCGGCTCCGACTTCCCGTTCGCCACGCGTGCCGAGTTCGTCGAAGCGATCGAGGAGGGTGGGGTCGCGGCCATGGAGGTGCTGGCGCGTGACCTCAAGACGCTCGGCCTCTACGCCGCTCGCTCGCTCTCGTACGAGGGCGTCGCGTATGAACTCGTCGAGCACCAGCTTACGCCGGAGCAGGTTCGCATCTACGACGCCTATGCAGATGCGTTCGGCATCATTCACAACAATCTCGACGCCGCGATGCGGGCGGCCAACATTACTGGTGAAACAGGAACGCTGAACGGTCAGGCAAAATCAGCGGCGAGATCCGCCTTCGAAAGCGCAAAACAGCGGTTCTTCGGTCATCTCCTGACTTCGATGAAGACGCCCTCGCTGATCCGCTCGATCGAGCGCGATATCGAGGCCGGCCATGCCGCCGTGATCCAGATCGTATCGACGGGCGAAGCGCTGATGGAGCGCCGGCTCGCCGAGATCCCGACCGAGGAGTGGGGCGACGTCCAGGTCGACATCACCCCGCGCGAATATGTGCTCGATTATCTCGCCCACTCCTTTCCGGTCCAGCTCTACGAGCCCTTTACTGACTCGGAGGGTAATCTCTGCTCTCGGCCCGTTTATCGCGATGGCCAGCCGGTCGAGAGCCGGGAAGCCGTCGCGCGCCGCGACCGCTTGATCGAAAAGCTTGCCTCGCTGCCGCCCGTGCCTGGGGCGTTGGACCAAGTCATCCAGCGTTTCGGCACTGACATCGTCGCCGAAGTAACTGGTCGCTCGCGCCGCATCGTTCGCAAGGACGACCGGTTGGTGGTCGAAAATCGCGCGGGCTCGGCCAACCTCGCGGAGACCTCGGCCTTCATGGATGACGTCAAGCGCATCCTCGTGTTCTCCGACGCGGGCGGCACCGGAAGGAGCTACCACGCCGAACTATCGGCTCGGAATCGAAGGTTGCGGGTTCATTACCTGCTCGAGCCCGGCTGGAAGGCCGATGCCGCGATTCAGGGCCTTGGCCGGACCAACCGGACCAACCAGGCGCAGCCACCGCTATTCCGGCCGATCGCGACCGATGTGAAGGCCGAAAAGCGCTTTCTCAGCACCATTGCACGCCGGCTCGATACGCTGGGAGCCATCACGCGTGGCCAGCGCCAGACCGGAGGGCAGGGCCTGTTCCGGCCCGAGGACAATCTTGAAAGCCAGTATGGGCGTGATGCCTTGCGTCAGCTCTACACGTTGCTCGTGCGCGGCAAGGTCGAAGGCTGCTCGCTTGGGAGGTTCGAGGATGCGACGGGCCTGAAGCTGACCGATGCCAATGGGCTCAGGGATGACCTGCCGCCGATCACGACCTTCCTGAACAGGTTGTTAGCACTCACCATCGACCTGCAGAATATCCTGTTCACCGCTTTCGAGCAGCTCTTGACCGCTCGGATCGAGGGAGCGGTCGCGTCGGGCACGTACGACGTCGGGCTGGAAACGCTCCGCGCGGAGAGCTTTGTCGTCACTGACCGGCGAACGATTCATGTCCATCCGGGTACTGGCGCCGAGACCAAGCTGCTCACCATCGTCCAACGCCAGCGTAACCACCCTGTTGGTTTGGATGACGCTCTTGCTCGTCTTTCCGATCATGCTGTCCTGCTGATCAATGAGCGCTCGGGACGAGCTGCCGTGCAGCTCGCAGCACCGAGCATCATGCTCGACGACGGCGAGATCGAGCGCCGCGTCCGACTGATCCGGCCTATGGAGCAGCACCAGGTCCCCTTGAACATGATGGCGGAGAGCCATTGGGTTGAAGCGGATCGCGAACGTTTTGCCGCGGCCTGGCTGGTGGAGCTTGGCGAGGTCCCCGAGTTCACGGAAAGCGAGATCCACGTCGTGGCCGGCTTGCTGTTACCCATCTGGAAACGCCTGCCGAACGAATCGACCCGCGTCTATCGGCTCCAGACCGATGCGGGCGAACGCATCATCGGCCGTAAGGTTTCTGCCGCTTGGGTCGCAAACGCCATTTCGGCGGACGCGCCCACGCTGTCACCGGACGCTGCCTTTGCCGCGGTGATGGAGGGACGGACCGTCCTCGACCTCGCGGAGGGGCTCCAGCTTCGCCGCGTCCGGGTGATGGGCGCATGTCGCATCGAGCTGTCGGGATTCAACGACACGATGCGCGATCGCCTGCGCGCTTACGGCCTCTTCGGGGAGATCATCTCCTGGAAGCTGCGGATGTTCGTGCCCACGGACGCAAGCGGCGTCGGCATCCTGACAAAGGTACTCGACACCTATCCGGTAGCGCGCGTCAATGAGCGGGAGGCTGCGTGATGTCCCGTGACGCCTCCGAACTGGCACGTCGCCTCGCGCGCGAGGCCGAGGCAGTGTGCCGATACTATCTCTCCAATGGCAAGCGGGCGGGGCGGTACTGGGTGGTCGGCGACGTCCACAACACGCCCGGCCGCTCGATGTTCGTGCGGCTCCAGGAATCGCCGAAGGGCCTCGCCGGCAAGTGGACTGATGCTGCGACCGGCGAGCATGGTGACCTCCTCGACATCATCCGCGGATGCCGGGGTTTGCGCGACTTCAGCGAGGCCGCCGAGGAAGCGAGGCGGTTTCTGAAGCTGCCTCGTCCTGAGCCGCAGTTGCCCTCGAAACCCATTCGTTCGGTGGCGCCGGCTGGATCGCAGGAAGCCGCCCGTCGGCTCTTTGCGATCTCCGGCCCGATCGAAAGAACGGTAGTCGAAAAATATTTGCAGCGACGCGGAATAGCCCTTGTCAACCATGGTGGCAGCCTGCGCTTCCACCCTCGTTGCTATTATCGTTCGGATGAGCATTCTGCGACCGAAACCTGGCCGGCGATGATTGCCTGCGTCACGGACCTGGAGGGGCGGATCACCGGAGCGCACCGAACCTGGCTCGATCCAGACGGCTTTGATCGCATTCGTCTCGGGAAGGCTCCGGTCGACACGCCACGACGGGCCATGGGCGACCTGCTCGGCAACGCCGTTCGCTTCGGCGTGGTGGACGACGTGCTCGCTGCCGGCGAGGGAATCGAGACCATGCTTTCGTTGCGTTGCGTGCTGCCGACGTTGCCCATGGCCGCTGCACTTTCGGCCAATCACCTGTCAGCCATGTTGCTGCCATCTGGCCTGCGGCGGCTCTATATCGCCCGCGACGCAGATGCCGCCGGAGATGCCGTGCAGGCTACTCTCACCCAGCGAGCGGAAGACGCCGGCGTTGAAGCGATTGCGTTGTCGCCCCGGCTGGGCGATTTCAACGAAGACCTGCGCATCTTCGGCCTTGAGACCCTCCGAGCAGCGTTGCGGCTTCAACTCGTACCAAAGGACGTCGTCCGCTTCCTGCATTCGGCAACGCTAGCCGCAGAATAGGCCAGTGCTTCGATCGACGTTGGTAGGTCGGTCATAACGAGGCCATTGCCGGAGGAGGACGCGACCTCGGCCTTCTAGAGGGCGATCGGACGGCAATCGGACCGGGCCGGCAATGGCTACGGCCGGCTATTTTCCGCCGCGCGCCGGCGATGAGAAGACACATCGGCTATCAAACCAGCGCGCTTTGCATCGCGAAACAAAATAGCCGGCCTCCGCCATCCTCCGCTGCCGCTTCGGCCCTTCCGGGTTCTGGCCCGTTCCGCCCGCCGTCTGAGTGATCGCCACGAAGGCCGCGATGGGCGCGGCCGATCCGGCAAAGGATCCTCCAATGACCGACCACGACGACATCGAACCGCGGCACGCCTCTTCTCCAACGGATCACGTCCTCACCGAATTGCAACTCTACGGTTATCGCCCGTTTAACGACGAGCCCGATCCACGACCGCTTCCCGAGGGCAGGATCGTCACCGGCGCCGTCGCCGATATCTTCGACGCCCTGGTCGCGACATTGAGCGATACGCGGCTCGAACCCGACCTTGACGATCTGCTCTGGTCGACCGTCAACCTGTTCCATCGTGCCGTTGACCGCATTGAGCGCCAACTCGACGACAACGAACAAGCCCAGCACAAGAGCCAGCGCGAGCAGAACGGCTCCGAGGTGCGATCAGTCGAGCTCGAGCGCTTGACGGTCGAGGGCATCACTTTGATCGAGCGCCGCAACTGCCTGGAGCTCTTCCGCGACCAAGCCATTGAACGCTTTGAAACGCACGCCGGATCGTCCTGGCGCCCCCGATCGGGATCGCTCGTGAACCATCGCACGCTGACCGCAGCAATGATCGACTCCCGGGACTTCATCGCAGCCAAGCGTCGTGCTGAAATCGAGGTCTTGTTGCCGCCAGGACCGAAGATCGCACTCACCGGTGGGCTCGACTTCAATGACCACCACCTCATCTGGGACCGCCTCGACAAGGCTCACGCCAAGCATCCCGACATGGTTCTGCTCCACGGCGGATCCCCGAAAGGAGCCGAATTGATCGCCTCCAAATGGGCGACGACCCGCAAGGTGCCTCAGATCGCTTTCAAGCCCGACTGGACGAAACATGCCAAGGCTGCGCCCTTCAAGCGCAACGACGCCATGCTCGAACTCCTGCCGATCGGGGTCATGCACTTCCCAGGCACCGGAATTCAGGACAACCTCGCTGACAAGGCGAAGCGCCTCGGCATCCCCGTCTGGAAATTCGGCAACGGCGGCGCGTAGGCGCCGCCTCGCTACGTCGTACATGTGATGTACGCATAAACCCGTTTGCGCAGCTAGCGGCAATTTCTCCGATCCTAAAGGACTGGCCGCCCTTGTCGTCTTGCGAAGGGACGCGGAAATCGGGTGGCAGACCGAACGTCTCTGCTCCAAAGTCCATCGCAGCGATCCATCCGATCGTTGGTTGAGACGACGCAGCAAAGAGGAAATCACATGTCGAGAGAAGATGAAAACAAGGCCATTGTCGGCCGCTGGTTCACCAAATTCTGGGGCGAGACCTGCGATCTCGGAATCGTCGACGAACTCGCCGCGCCGGATATGCTCCTTCAGTATTCGCTGCACGAGCCACGTCGGGGACGGAAAGACATCAAGGCTTTCATGACAGATTTCCGTAAGGCCTTTCCCGATCTCAATTTCTGGGGCGCGGCCGATCTAATCGCGGAGGGCGACTACGTGGTCGGCCGCTGGGAAGGTGGTGGGACGCACACTGGCCCCGCGTTCCGCGATTTCCTGGCCGGCTCCTTGCCCGCGAACACCGGTCGAAAAATGCGATTTACCGGTACAACTGTTCTAAAGCTGAAGGACGGCAAGATCACCGAGGAAATCGGGCTCGACGACGGCGTGACGGCGCTGCAACAACTCGGGCTGATCAAGCTCGCCGCTTAGTTGATTACAATCGAAAAGCCGGCCTTCCTGATTGCCGTCTCGAAGGCCGGCAACGGCAACGGCGACGCGGTCAGCCCACCGTTCAATGTCGGCTTCCATCGCAACTGCGACCGGGCTGCTCTCCTGCATTGATTGTTCATGCCTGAAACTTGACCGTAACGGATTCCAAACAAGGGCGGGATCGGTTATTCCTTGGACGCGCCGTGGTGGTGGTGGAAGGCGCGACCCTTGCAACCCTTGCCACGGGAACCATCACCATGCTCATCACAGGCGTTCTTCTCAATATCGTCGGGCTTGGCATCTTCTGCTGGGCAGTATTCGCGCTCGCAACCCACGCATTGCCGTTCTTCGTCGGCATGACCGTGGGGATCTATTCATTTCAAGCGGGAGCAGGGCCGATCGGTGCTGCCGTTGTAGGCCTTGTTACGGCCAGTTTCACGTTCATGGTTGGGCGCTACGCCTTCTCCGCCGCGCGCTCTCCGATCGTGCGCCTGGTCATTGGACTATTATTCGCGGTTCCGGCAGCGCGTGCCGGTTATAGTGTGACCCTTTCCCTTGCACACTTCGGCATTCCCTCGGAATGGTGGCGGGAGTCGTTCGCCGCGATAGGCGCCATCGCTGTCGGGGGCATCGCTTGGGCGAATGTGTCGATGCAGACCGACCCCGCTCTTAGGCCGGGCGCTGCACTCGGTCCTGTTCGGCCACCGAATGGGGCGGCGACCACGGGCCGGTGACCGTGCGCGTCTGTTATTTCTTGGTTGGCATGGCGCTGACACCAGGGCTTTGTTGCTGATCGCGACATCGCGCTCCTGTCTCGTGCTTCGATTGAGCCAGGTGATGTCGTCGGCAGACTGCTCCCGCGGTTGCTGGCGGGTACGCTGGCTTCTGTCGGTTCGGAAACAACGGGCCGCCCTTCTGTACGCCAGGTTTCCTTTTTCTTCGCCGGGAATGCGGGGCTTCTTGTTTGAGCCGATCGTTCGCTGGCACGTCTCCTGAATGCTGTTCAGCGCACGCGAGCACCTGGCCTCTCATTGGCTTGATCTGGCCGAAGGCCGGCTGCGCCTCGATCGCCTGAACCGCAATGGCGGCGGTGAGACTTTCTTCCCCTGGGCTTCGCCCATTCCTCGCGAGGCAAGAAAGTCTCACCACCGCCATCCTCCGCTGCGCTGCGGCCCAATCGGGTGCGGCGTCGATCGCCTTCGGCCTTCAGATCGCCATCGAGGCCGCGGTGGTCGCGGGCTCGGAAACAGCAAGGAGAAGTGACATGGCTAACATCGGCTCATTCAAGAAGTCCGGCGAGGAATTCCACGGCGAGATCGTCACCCTGAGCCTCCAGACCAAGGGCGTCCGGATCGTCCCCGAGACTGACCGGACCAACGACAACGCCCCGAGCCACCGGGTCTACGTCGGTCGCGCCGAAATCGGGGCCGCCTGGCCGAAGCGCTCCAATGAGGGCCGCGACTATCTCTCGGTCAAGCTCGACGATCCGAGCTTCAACGCTCCGATCTACGCCAACCTCTTCGACGACGAAGACGCCGAGACTTACACCCTGATCTGGTCCCGCAGCCGCAAGCCCAACGGCGACTGAACCGAGTCAAGTGCAGCGCCCCGCCCATCGGCGGGGCGCTTCCTATCGCCATTGTCATCTGAACCCACGCGGACCAAGACCCGTCGGGGTGCCTAGCTCGAATTTGAAGCAAGGCAAACCGCCTGATGGAGCGTGCCAGTTGAACAGCCGGCCGCGCGATTTGGCTGCGCGGCCATTCGCCCAAAATGAGCCGGCAGCTTCGGCACGCCAGATCGGCGGTGACGCATGGCGGCGTTCGGCGCTCGCGGGGCGTTCGGCATCAGGGTCGACTCTTAGACACCTTTTCCTCAAGCAGATCTGCAGGCCGCACCTCCAACGCTTGGGCGGTCTGCCAGAGCGTGAGTAGGGTCGCGTTTTGCAACCCTCTTTCCATGCTGCTGATGAAGGCTCTGTCGACGCCCATGCGTTCCGCAACTGCCTCCTGGCTCAAGCCAAGGGCCAGCCGGAATCGGCGCGCATTTCCTCCAAAGACCTTGCGGATATCCATCCGCAGGATAGGAGGCAATCGCGTATTTTGACGCTACGTGTTATAATACGCGGACGCGCCGCCCCGGTTGTGAGCGCGAGCGGAGATTCGATTGCCGAAATTTCGAGAAATGAGTTCCAGGCCGGTTCTTGGTGGCATGCCATATGCTACACTCGCAAGCCATACGAGGTCGCAAGATGCGACCGGTTATTTCTTAATTCGATTGCATGTGCAGCGTAGGACCAATGTCAAAACCACCTCTTGATCCTGACGTAGCGGATGTCGCGCCAAACGATTCGGCGCTGACGGTCTATGACGAACAACACGTCGTGACGTACACGCGGCTTTTGCAGGCAGAAAGCGAGGGGGCCGACTGGCAAGAGGTCGCGCGGATAGTGTTGCATATCGATCCAGAGCGAGAACCCGATCGCGCACGCAATGCATACCTGACTCATCTTGAGCGTGCTAAGTGGGTTACGGAACAGGGACGACTCTTGCGCGGTGCTGGCTCGAAATAGAAGAAATTCACCAACGCTATCCTAGTCGAGAGCACAATATTCCTCGACCGATCGGTGGTCATCCAGGAGCACCACGTGGTGCCAAAGTAGGGACTTCCTACAACCAAATCGATCAGAATTATTGCGCCGCAATCCTCGTTAGCTGCGTGAAATGGGGCGGAAGCAATGCCTGAATTCGACTGGCGGTCGCCGGAGTCGTACAAGAGCCTACAAGAAGCTGACATCACCGACATCGCCTGGGAATGCCTGCGCCGCAATGTCGACTATCAACGCGACTACGAGGCGATCACCGCAAACGGTCGCGACGCAGAAGTCACGCCGGAATTCAGGAGGAGATGGGGCATCTGCTTTCGCGCATGACCCGCAAGGGTCTTTTGGCGAGCAGGCCATCTTTTGGGCGCCCGAGGTTCTGCCGACTGTCGTTCCAGTCGCAGCGACCACGTCGCCCTTCAACGGTGACACGCCCCAGCCATTGCTGGACCTCGCAGCCGGCCAGGTGCGGCGCGCCTCGGATGGATGGCATGCCATCCTTCGTGTCGGCGCAGTGGAGCACCGTGTCTGGTTGAAAGAGCCGCCAGCGATCGGCGCCAACTATGCGGCGGAATTGCCGTTTGATGGCAATTTCGATGCACGTGCCTATGCTGCCCGGCGGCTGTGGCGCGCGATGCATGGGCGCAGGCAGGGACCAGCTTTTCATGAGCTGTCCAGACAGAGACGCGAGCGGTTAAGCGCGGCCATCCGTGCGCTCGACGCGCACGCGGCCGGCAGCACTTACCGTGCGATCGCCGAAGCATTGTTCGGCAAGGCACGCATCCCAGATCGCGCCTGGAAAACGCACGACCTGCGCAATCGCACAATTCGTCTCGTGCAAAGCGGTCTCGCATTGATGCGCGGCGGTTATCGCCAATTGCTGCGTCCCAAGCACAAGGACAAATAGCGCTTCCAGCCCGAGGTATCGAAACCATACCCCACGATCTTCGGCATCCCCCTTCGCGGGCCTTCTCCGCGATCGTGGCCGTCGATGCGCCGCCGTTCGCGCCGGCGCTCCAGATGGTCACGGAGCCGCTCAAATGCCCGATCCGAACGCCGGCTTGCCGCCGCGATACTTGCGTACGCCCGAAGCCGCGCGATTCCTCGGTCTCTCCGGCCGAACGCTGGAAAAGCACCGCACATACGGCACAGGACCAACCTACCGGAAGATCGGTGGTCGCGTCGTCTACGCGCTCGACGATCTGAAGGCCTGGGCCGATCTTGGCGCCAAGACTTCGACATCCGATCCCGGCAAGGGCACCGTGCTGCCCGCCAAGAAGCAGCCCGTCCTGCGCCCGTATGCGGGCCAGGAACGTCGCTGATCGCCGCGCGAGTGCAGTGATCATGCGGCGCAAACAGCGTTCCGAGCGCGACCAGCTTGAGCTCTTTCGGGCGCTGCCCGGCGATCTCGCGCCGCGCGACGCGCAGGATCTGATGGCCTACCCATTCTTTTCGCTTGCGAAGACCAAGCGGGTTGTGCCGATCGATTTCCGTGCGGGTGCGATTGCAATTCGTGTCGAAGCCGTGCCGGAACACGGCATGGCGACCATCTGGGATGCAGATGTCCTGATCTGGGCCGCCTCGCAGATCGTCGAAGCCCGTGACGCCGGCTTGAAGACGTCGCGTCTGATGGCCGCAACACCCTATGAGATTCTGACGTTTGTCGGCCGCGGCACCAGCGCGCGCGACTATGATCGGCTGAAGGCGGGTCTCGACAGACTTCAGTCAACGACCGTGCTGACATCGATCCGCCAGCCGGCAGAGCGACGACGGCATCGCTTCTCCTGGATCAACGAATGGAAGGAGACGGCCGATGCAAACGGACGTCCATTCGGGCTCGAACTGATCTTGCCGGATTGGTTCTATGCCGGCGTGATCGATGACGCGCTCGTGCTCACGATCGACCGCGCCTATTTCGATCTGACGGGCGGCCTTGAGCGGTGGCTCTACCGGCTCGTGCGCAAGCACGGTGGACGCCAGGATGGCGGCTGGAGTTTTGATCTTGTGCACCTCCATGCCAAGTCCGGCATCCTCTCGCCGCTCAAGCACTTCGCTTACGACGTACGCCGGATCGTCCAGCGCCAGACATTGCCTGGGTATCAGCTCGTGCTCACGCGCGATCCGAACGGCACCGAGCGACTGAACTTCGCGCCTACTCCCGTTGATCCCTTAACGGCACGCCTGCGCCGGCGCGGCTTCATTCCAAGTTCGGAGGACAACCTGTGAATCAGCTCGTGCTATCGGGGACCGCAACCCTCGTGCTATCGAGGACCCGATCCTCGTGCTATCGGGGACCGGAATCGAGCTTAAGAGCTTGTTTCTTCGCGCTTTCCGGCCGCTCTAACTTTACTAACCAGAAATCCTTCGGATTTCTTCTAACGGACCAAGCTGGAAACCGCATCGCAGGCGACAGGCAACCGCGGGCCGTCAACCCTTCTTGTCGGCACAAGCCGCACAGGTGCTTCACCGCCGCCAATGCTTACGGCTCTCCATTCCCGTCTGCGGGAGCGGCGGCATGAGCGATCTCACCGAAGTGGAAGTGCTGTGGCTCGAGAAGCGTATCGAAAACCGCATTCGGTTCGGCCGCATCGTCGAGGAACGGAAGGTTGATCGTCACCGGCGCGTCCTGTCATTTGCACCGGGCAGCATCTTTGCCTTCGTCCGATGGACCTCCAACGACTTTGGCACGGTCATTTCGCGGATCGATATTCTGCGGGCGGTCGCGCCGGGACAGCGCTGCTCGACCGTCCCTTATGTGACACCCGGCGGAGAGATTCTGCTGCGCCTGTCCGGCTGGCCGAAGGTGGAGCGAGTGCTGCAGATGACCGATGCCGTTGAGGCAATCGGCATCGATCCCGCTGATGTCGCGCCTGATCATTGGCATCATGTTCATAACCGTCTGTCCGTGAACGAAAACCCACGTGCCTATACGAAAGCGCGCCACCAGGCCTGGCTTCACCGTCAGAGGGTAATGCGATGACGGGATGCTTGAAGACGCTGGCCCTGACGTTTGGTGCCGCTGCTACGCTCGTCGCGACACTCGTCCTGGAGCCGCTACCGCTCTACATCTGGAATGCATCGGCAAGCGTGCCTATTGGTCTCTATCGCCTGCGACCGGCTGAGCGCTTCCACGTTACCGAACTGGTCGCCGTACAGCCGCCGGAGCCGCTCGCGACGTTCCTTGACCTTAACGGCTATCTGCCCATCGGCGTCCCCATGCTCAAGCGGGTCCTTGCGCTGCCCGGGCAGACGGTCTGCAGAAGTGGGCTCACGATTTCGGTGGACGACATTGCAATGAGCGAGGCGCGGGATCGCGACGGGCGCGGCCGGCCGCTGCCGAAATGGCAGGGCTGCCGCGTTGTCGGCGACGGCGAGCTTTTTCTCATGAATTGGCAGTCGGACGACTCTCTTGATGGCCGGTATTTTGGATTTCTTCCAGCGTCGGCCGTGATCGGCCGTGCGATCCCGGTGTGGACGTGGGAGGAGTGATCGTGCGCATTCGACGTGTTCACCCCGCCATTCCTCTGTTCGATCGATTGCGGGATCATTCCTCCGTCTCGATCGATGTCTGCAAGGCTGGCGCGAGCCCTACCGTGTGGTTGAGACGGCCGGGCACGCGCGTTTGTGCTGTCGTTTCCTTGATGCTTCTTCTCACCGCGTTCGACAGCGCTGCTTTGGCCCAGAGCGGATCAGCCGCCCAGCCAGCGATCGGTCAGACCGCTCACGCATTTGCCGGCTTCATCAATGAAGCCTCACACCGCTTTACAATGCCGCCGAACTGGATCCGGTCAGTCCAAAACGTCGAGAGTGCTGGTGACCTGCACGCCAGATCGCCGAAAGGCGCAATGGGCCTGATGCAAATCATGCCGGCGACTTGGGCGGAACTTCGCGAGCGCTACAATCTCGGGAACGACCCCTATGACCCGCACGACAACATTCTGGCCGGCACGGCCTATCTGCGCGAACTGCTCGATCGGTATGGCTCGCCTGGCGTGTTTGCCGCCTACAACGCGGGACCATCTCGTTATGAAGAGCATCTCGCAGGCGGCTCTCTGCCAGACGAGACGCGAGCATACGTCGCAAAGCTTGCAAATCTGCTTGCCATCGAACTGCCGCCGACGTGGACGTCCAGCGGACAGTCATCAGTGGCTGCGACGCTATTCGTCACGCGATCCGATCTCATGAAAACGCACGATGGGTTGCGGGTGCTCATGCCGTCGAGCGGTGCCATGACCGCAATCTCGGCGCCTCATGTTTCGCCCATGGTCCCCCGGTCTATTGGCGTGTTCGTTCCTCGATCGGATTCGGGAGTATCGCAATGACCAAGTGTGTGGGTTCGCAAGCCATGGCGTGCTTCACCGAGCAAGTGGCACGTCCTGATGGCGTATGGGCGATGCCTTCGGCCCGCGCTCTACTCGTCGCTTCGCTCCTCACCGAGCCACCCTTCGGGTGTCTCGGCCCTTCGGGTAACGATCGCTATCGCAAGCGCTCGGAAGCAGTGGGGGCTTCGCGAGTTGGCTGCCAAGTCGCGGCGGCTCTTTCGGGAACCGGCGACCGGGAGACAACGACGGCAGGACGGCGAGATAAAAGGGGCTCGCCGGTCGAACCGCAAGCCATTGGCATGGCTTGGGTTCTGGCGTGCCGGTCGGTCGGGTCGCGTGCCGCGCCTTGCGTTTTGACCAATGCAATCAACGATATTTTCGGCGCTGTAGGCGCCTTTGCGCTCTTCGAGGCCTGGCCATGACCGTGGGCGACAGCGATCTGCGTATTCGGCCCGGGCGCATCCGCAGCACCCGCGCGCCGAAGCCAAAGAGTTTTATCAACCAGGTGCTACGCGCCGCGAAGAAGGCCGGGCACACCTCGGGCCAGGCTGCGGCTGGCAGGCGTTCGGCAGCCTATGGGGGCTCGACGTTTGGCCGCGGCCGCCTCGCCTTTGGCCGCGCCCGATTGTTCGGCCCGACACGGCGCGTCGTTGTGAAGGCGCGTGTTGTCCGCCACAAGGGACGAGCCTTCCGCTCGGCGCCGCTGACGGCCCATCTTTCATACCTGAAGCGCGATGGGGTGACCCGGAGCGGCGAAAGGGCCGAGATGTTCGATGCCGGCAGCGACCGTGCTGATGCCGCGGCGTTCGCGGAACGGTGCCAAGACGATCGCCATCATTTTCGATTCATCGTCTCACCCGAAGACGCTGGCGACATGACCGACCTCAGGGCTTTTACCCGCGATATTGCCAAACAGATGGAGACCGATCTCGGCACGCGGCTGGATTGGGTGGCTGTCGATCATTGGAATACGGACAACCCCCATGTCCATCTTCTGGTCCGCGGCGTCGACCAGCAGGGCGCTGACCTCGTGATCTCCCGCGACTACATCAGCCGGGGTCTGCGCTCACGCGCCGAGGAACTGGTCGGCATCGAACTAGGTCCAAAACCGGAGCATGAGATCCGCAATGCGCTGGAGAGGGAAGTCACGGCAGAGCGATGGACGCGGCTAGATCGGGAGATCCGGCTGGCCGGCGACGAAACCGGCTACATCGATCTCCGTCCCGAGAACCCTGGCAGCTCCGATCCCGAGATCCGGCGCCTGATGATTGGCCGCCTTCAGCACCTGGAGAAGATGGGCCTTGCTGCTTCCGCCGCGCCAGGGGAATGGATGGTCGGGCTCGAGGCCGAGCGTAGCTTGCGCGACCTCGGCATGCGCGGCGACATCATCAAGACAATGCACCGCGTCTTTACCGAGCGTGGAGAGGCGCGCGGCGTCTCTGACTACGTGATCGAAGGTGGACAGTCGGTTTCCCAGATCATCGGACGACTGGTCGATCGGGGTTTGCATGACGAACTGACTGGTGAGGCCTACGCCCTGATCGACGGAACAGACGGACGGGCGCACCACGTCCGCTTCCGTGGAATCGAGGCCTTCGAACATGCGCCGCCGGTCGGCGGCATCGTCGAAGTCCGGCGCATCGGTCAAGCTGGCGATCCGCGCCCCACATTGGTGCTCGCGACCCGTTCCGATCTCGATCTTGGTGAGCAGGCTACCGCAAACGGCGCGACCTGGCTCGACCACCGGCTGGTCGAACGCGATCCGATGCCGCTCGCCATGGGCGGATTTGGTCGTGAGGCGCGCGAGGCCATCGATGCTCGCGCCGAGCATTTGGTTCAGGAAGGTCTGGCACGGCGGCAGGGCCAATGCATCATCCTGCAGCGTGACCTTCTGGACACGCTGCGCCGACGCGAGCTGGACGAGGTGGGGGCAAAAGTCTCGGCCGACACCGGCCTGCCTCACGTGAAGGCCGCGTCCGGAGAGCATGTGGCGGGCACGTATCGCCAGCGGCTGACGCTTGCGTCGGGACGCTTCGCCATGATCGACAACGGGCTCGGCTTCCAGCTCGTGCCCTGGTCGCGCGAGCTCGAAAAGCGGCTCGGCCAGCACGTCACCGGCGTCGTGAAGGACGGCGGTGGTATCGAATGGGGTTTTGGTCGGAAGCGCGACCTGGGCCTCTAGTCATCTCGCCACATTAGTTGTGGAGGCGTTCGGCATGTCCGGAACCAAAATCCTCTGGGGACAGGTGATCGTTGTCGGCCTGATCGTTTTGCTCGCCATCTGGGGAGCAACCGAATGGACGGCGTGGCGGCTCGCCTATCAACCCGAGCTTGGGCGCCCTTGGTTCGAGTTGTCGGGTTTCAAGATTTATTACCCGCCGGTCTTCTTCTGGTGGTGGTTCGTCTACGACGCCTATGCACCTCAGGTCTTTGTCGAGGGAGCCTTCATCGCGGCGTCGGGGACCTTCGTTTCGATTGCGGTGGCGATCGCCATGTCTGTCTGGCGAGCGCGCGAAGCCAAGAATGTCGAGACCTATGGCTCAGCGCGCTGGGCCGATCCGCGGGAGGTTCGAGCGGCCGGACTTCTCGGTCCCGATGGCGTGGTGCTCGGCAAGCTCGACCGCGACTACCTTCGCCATGATGGACCGGAGCACGTGTTGTGTTTCGCTCCTACTCGGTCTGGCAAGGGCGTTGGTCTTGTCGTGCCCTCGCTGCTGGCCTGGCCGGGTTCGGCCATCGTTCATGACATCAAGGGCGAGAACTGGCAACTGACCGCCGGCTTCCGCTCGCGGCATGGCCGCGTCCTGTTGTTCGACCCGACCAACCCAAAGTCCTCATCCTACAATCCGCTCCTAGAGGTGCGGCGAGGGGAGTGGGAGGTCCGCGATGTCCAGAACGTCGCCGACGTCCTCGTCGATCCGGAAGGCTCGCTCGACAAGCGGAACCATTGGGAGAAGACCAGTCATTCGCTCCTGGTCGGGGCCATCCTCCACGTCCTCTATGCCGAGGCGGACAAGACCCTGGCGGGTGTGGCCGCGTTCCTGTCCGACCCGAAGCGGCCGATCGAGGCGACGCTAAAGGCTATGATGACCACGCCGCACCTTGGCGCGCTGGGCGCCCATCCCGTCGTTGCCTCGACCGCGCGCGAGCTCCTCAACAAATCGGAGAATGAGCGCTCCGGTGTCTTGTCCACTGCCATGTCGTTCCTCGGGCTCTACCGAGATCCGGTGGTGGCCCAAGTGACCTGTCGTTGCGACTGGCGGATCGCTGACCTGATCGCCGATCTCCGTCCGACGACGCTTTACCTCGTGGTGCCGCCCTCCGATATATCGAGGACCAAACCGTTGATCCGCCTGGTGCTGAACCAGATCGGCCGGCGCCTGACGGAGGATTTGCATGCCAAGGATCGCCGGCATCGAGTCCTGATGCTGCTCGACGAATTCCCGGCACTCGGGCGGCTCGATTTCTTCGAGTCCGCGCTCGCCTTCATGGCGGGATACGGCATCAAGAGCTTTCTGATCGCGCAGTCGCTTAACCAGATCGAGAAAGCCTATGGGCCTAACAATGCCATCCTCGATAACTGCCACGTCCGCGTCAGCTTCGCGACCAATGACGAGCGGACTGCCAAGCGAGTATCGGACGCGCTGGGTACAGCGACCGAGATGAGGGCGATGAAGAACTATGCCGGGCACAGGTTGAACCCGTGGCTCGGGCACCTCATGGTCTCACGCCAGGAGACGGCAAGGCCTCTGCTGACCCCCGGGGAGGTCATGCAGCTTCCGCCGATGGACGAGATCGTCATGGTGGCGGGCACGGCGCCGATCAGAGCTAAGAAAGCCCGGTACTACGAGGATCGGCGGTTTACCGAGCGGGTCTTGCCACCGCCTGATCCGGCGTCGTCGGGTCAATCATCGCGAACGGACGGATGGTCAACGCTGGGAACGCTGACACCGGCGACGGGGCCGACCGACAAAGCCGCGCAAGCAGGGGAGGACGCGGCAAACAGTGGTCTTCGTCGAGAGCCGGAACTGCCCGATCACGTTGCGATCGTCAAGGAGACGACCGAGCCGACGCCGGCAGAGGAATTTGCCGCCGTTCTTGACGATGACGAGGACGCGGTCCGTCAGTCCCGGCTCATACGACAACAGATGCGAGGTATCGCCCGCCAAGTCGCGCTCGACCCGAATGACGGAATGGAGCTCTGAGGCATCATGCGCGACCGGATGAATGTGTATTTCCCGCCAGAGCTTCTGAAGCAGATCTCGGATCTCGCCGACCGTAAGAAGCTCTCACGATCCGCGGTTGTGGAAGCTGCCGTCGCTTCATTTCTATCGCCGGACGGCGCGGACAAGCGGGAGGCGGCGTTTACTCGGCGCCTGGACCGTTTATCGCGGCAGATGCAAAGGCTGGAGCGTGACGTCAATCTGACGGCCGAGACTTTGGCCCTGTTCATCCGCTTCTGGCTCACGATCACGCCGCCATTGCCGAACGACGCGCAGGCTGCTGCCCAGGCAAAAGGCCGGGAACGCTTTGAGGGATTTGTCGAGGCGCTCGGGCGCCGTTTACAAAAGGGGCAGAGCTTCCTGCGTGAAATCCCAGAAGATACCGTTCATCACGAAACGACAGCCAAACTTGATTGATGGACAAGCTATTTCGCCGGTGCTTCCTTTTTTCACGCCAGTCTACGACCGCAGCAATGTAGCTGGGTCGACAAAATGCTGGACGCGCTATCGGCTCGAATGAGCTGAGTGAGCAAGAAGGGCCAGCATGCAAATCTCAATAGCATGGCGTCTCATCGCGCGCGTCTTTCTCCCATTTGCTGCCGGATACTATCTTTCATATTTGTTCCGAACGATCAACGCGCTGATCTCGGATCATCTTATCTCCGATATCGGACTTGGTGCTGCCGACCTGGGGTTACTCACGTCCGTCTATTTCCTGGTCTTTGCAGCGGCGCAGATTCCGGTCGGAATATTGTTGGACCGCTTCGGTCCCCGTCGCGTCCAGAGCGCTCTGCTTCTGATCGCCGCCGCAGGCGCTGGACTATTCGCGATGTCGAACGGATTTCTGTCACTCCTGATCGCGCGCGCAATGATCGGGCTTGGTGTAGCGGCAGCGCTGACGGCTGGATTGAAGTCGATCGTCCTATGGTTTCCGAGAGAACGAGTGGCCTTGCTTAATGGCTACATGGTCATGTTGGGATCGCTCGGGGCGGTTACCGCTACGGCGCCCGCCGAGCACCTGCTCGCATGGATGGGATGGCGACAGCTGTTCGATATCCTGGCAGCCGCGACCGGCGTCACGGCCGTGCTTATCTATGTCGCGGTTCCTGATCGGATCGTCCCATCAACGGCATCAATTCCCGCCACCCTCAGCTCTGTTTTTGGCGACCGGCGTTTCTGGCGAATTGCCCCCTTGTCGGCGACGTGCGTAGGCTCGGCCTGGTCGCTGCAGGGATTGTGGGCGTCGACGTGGCTAACTGACGTGGAGGGCTTTGATCGAGGAAGTCTCGTCAGACAGCTGTTCACGATGTCGATCGTGTTGAGCGGCGGTGCCTGGTTGTTCGGTACGACGGTCCACTACATCAGACGAAGAGAAATCGGAGCGGAATCAATATTGACGACCGTTGCGGTGCTGTTCATCGCTGCCCAATTTGCTTTGATATTTCGCGTGCCTTTGCCGTCCTTCTTGCCCTGGTCCGTTGTCGCGTTTGTCGGAGCCGCGTCCGTCGTCAGTTTCGGGGTGATAGCCGATTACTTTCCGCCCGAGCTTGCAGGTCGTGCCAACGGCGCCTTGAATGTGCTGCACTTCGGATGGGCATTTTTGGCCCAATCCGCGACGGGCCTGATCCTGGAACAATGGTCGCCCGGGGCTAGCCATAAGCCCATCTTGGCCTATCAGGTCGCGTTTGGTCTCAACGTAATACTGCAGATCGCGGCATTGGCTTGGTTCGCACTGCCATGGCTCAACTACTTCGGCCGGTGGATTGGCTCATTTGACGCTTCCGATGAAATCGAACCGGTCTGCTTGTACGAACAAGCGATCCTACAAGTGTTCGCGGACGACGATGCGGAGTGGTGAGTGGCGACCCACGTGTTAAATTGCCCTTTCTCATCTTTCTTTTCCTACGCTGTTCCACGATTGCCGGAAGTGCTTGTTGCGCCAGATCGAATGGTGGCTTTTCTAATCATCCCATCTGAGGGCGCTCTTTAGAAGTCCTCATTCGGTGGGGGCGGCGGTGGCAATCCAATCCAATCTGTCGGAGTCGACATCACGCGGCGCGCGAATGCTGCGTAGCGCACTTGGGATTGCGATCGCAGGCTACCTCGAAGATGAGTCAATCGTTGAGGTCATGCTCAATCCAGATGGGCGGTTGTGGATCGATCGGCTGTCGAGCGGACTGATCGACACCGGCGAAACTCTATCGGCGGCGGACGGTGAGCGCATTGTTCGCCTGGTGGCGCACCACGTCGGTGCGGAGGTGCATGCCGGATCGCCGCGCGTCTCTGCGGAATTGCCTCTGACCGGCGAGCGTTTCGAAGGCCTCCTGCCTCCGGTCGTTGCGGCGCCGGCGTTTGCGATCCGCAAGCCAGCGGTCGCTGTGTTCACGCTCGACGACTATGTCGTCAAGGGGATCATGACCTCGGGGCAGGCCACGGCCCTAAGAGGCGCCGTCTCCACTCGCAAAAACATCCTTGTCGCCGGGGGCACATCGAGCGGCAAGACAACACTGACCAATGCGCTGTTGGCCGAAGTCGCGAAAACCTCCGATCGCGTCGTTCTGATCGAGGATACGCGCGAATTGCAGTGCAAAGCGCCCAACCTTGTCGCGCTGCGTACCAAGGACGGCGTTGCGACGCTGTCGGACCTCGTCCGCTCCTCGCTCCGACTGCGCCCGGATCGAATTCCGATCGGCGAGGTGCGGGGCGCCGAAGCGCTCGACCTGCTTAAGGCCTGGGGCACCGGCCATCCCGGCGGCATCGGCACTATCCATGCCGGTACCGCGCTTGGCGCGTTGCGCCGGCTCGAGCAGCTCATCCAGGAGGCCGTCATCACGGTTCCGCGCGCTCTGATCGCCGAGACCATCAACCTCGTCGCCGTGCTTACAGGTCGTGGCGGCGATCGTCGCCTCGCTGAGCTCGCCCTTGTCACCGGGCTTGGAGCAGCGGGCGACTACACCCTTTCACCAACAGGAGACTGACATGCGTTTGCAATTTGGCTTTCGTCGGGGAGCCGCGCCGCTGGCTGCGACCGGCGCGTTTCTTCTGACAACTGCGTCGGCTTGGGCGGCCGGCTCGAATATGCCGTGGGAGCAGCCACTCAATCAGATCCTGCAATCGGTCGAAGGTCCGGTCGCCAAGATCATCGCCGTCATCATCATCGTTGTCACGGGTTTGACGCTCGCGTTCGGCGATTCGTCCGGCGGGTTCCGCAGGCTGATCCAGATCGTGTTCGGTCTGTCGATCGCGTTTGCGGCTTCGAGTTTCTTCCTGTCGTTCTTCTCGTTCGGCGGCGGCGTGGTGATCTGATGGATGACCCGGTCGCAGGTTTTGTTGTGCCCGTTCACCGTGCACTCACCGAGCCGATCCTGATGGGCGGCGCGCCGCGGTCGGTCGCAATCGTCAACGGCACGCTTGCGGCGGCTCTTGGGCTCGGATTGCGGCTGTGGATCGCCGGGCTCGTGCTCTGGTTCATCGGCCACATGGCCGCCGTCTGGGCCGCCAAGCGCGATCCCGCCTTCGTCGATGTCGTGCGCCGGCATCTGCGCATTCCCGGTCATCTCAACGTCTGAGCTCTCGGTCATGATGAATCTTGCCGAATATCGCCATTCGAACGCGCGCCTTGCCGACTTCCTGCCTTGGGCAGCGCTCGTCGACGAGGGAATTATCCTGAACAAGGACGGCTCGTTTCAGCGGACGGCGAAATTCCGGGGACCCGACCTCGATAGCGCAGTGCCGGCTGAGCTTGTCGGCGTCGCCAGTCGTCTGAACAACGCCCTGCGTCGCCTCGGATCTGGCTGGGCCGTCTTCGTCGAGGCGCAGCGTCATTTCGCAGGGTCTTACCCGCCGAACAGCTTTCCAGACGTCGTGTCGGCGTTGGTGGATGCGGAGCGCAAAGCTCAATTTGAAGAGGCGGGCGCCCATTACGAATCCAGTTATTTCCTAACGTTCCTCTACCTACCGCCGGAGGAGGGGGCCGCCAGGGCAGAGCGGCTGCTCTATGAGGGCCGTGACCGTACGGTTGGTGCAGATGCGCGCGAGGTGCTCCGCGGATTTATCGATCAAACCAACCGCGTGCTGCAACTCGTTGAAGGCTTCATGCCGGAATGCGCCTGGCTGGACGATCCGGACACGCTGACCTACCTGCACTCAACGGTTTCGACCAGGCGTCATCGCGTGCGCGTGCCCGAAATTCCCATGTACATCGATGCGCTCCTGGCGGATCAGCCGCTGACTGGCGGGCTCGAGCCGATGCTGGGATCAGCCAATGTGCGAGTTCTGACGATTGTCGGCTTTCCCGGTGCGACGACGCCAGGAATCCTGGACGACCTGAACCGCCTGGCCTTTTCGTATCGCTGGTCGACCCGGGCGATCATGCTCGACAAGACCGATGCGACCAAGCTGCTGACCAAAATCCGCCGTCAGTGGTTCGCCAAGAGAAAGTCCATCGGCGCCATCCTGAAGGAGGTCATGACCAACGAGGCGTCGGCGCTTCTCGATACTGACGCCCACAACAAGGCGATGGACGCCGACGCGGCGCTACAGGAGCTGGGTTCGGACCAGATCGGACAAGCCTTTGTCACGGCGACCATCACCGTCTGGGACGGCGATCCCGGTGCCGCCGATGAAAAGCTGCGGCTGGTCGAGAAGGTGATTCAGGGCCGCGATTTCACCTGCATGATCGAGACGGTGAACGCCGTCGAAGGCTGGCTCGGCAGCTTGCCGGGACATGTGTATGCCAACGTGCGGCAGCCGCCGGTCTCGACCCTCAACCTTGCTCATATGATTCCGATGTCGGCCGTGTGGGCGGGCGAGGCGCGAGATCTACACTTCAAGGGTCCGCCTCTGCTGTTCGGCAAGACCGAGGGATCAACCCCCTTCCGGTTCTCGCTCCACGTCGGTGACGTCGGCCATACTCTCGTGGTGGGACCGACCGGTGCCGGCAAGTCTGTCCTGCTGGCGCTGATGGCGTTGCAGTTCCGCCGCTATCCGAATTCCCAGGTCTTTGCGTTCGATTTCGGCGGTTCGATCCGGGCGGCCGCGCTTGCCATGGACGGCGACTGGCATGATCTCGGCGGCGCATCGTCTGGTGGGGACGAAAGTCCCGTCGCATTGCAGCCGCTGGCCTGGATCGACGATTCCATGGAGCGGGGGTGGGCCACGGAGTGGCTCGGCGCGATCCTGGCCCGAGAAAAGATCGAGATCACCCCGGAGGTCAAGGACCATCTTTGGTCGGCGCTGACATCTCTTGCTTCCGCGCCAATGCAGGAACGCACCCTGACCGGCCTGTCCGTGCTTCTGCAATCGAACTCCCTGAAACGTGCCCTTCAACCTTATTGCCTGGGCGGTCCGTCTGGGCGGCTGCTTGACGCCGAGTTCGAGCGGCTCGGTGAAGCCTCGGTCCAGGCATTTGAGACCGAAGGTCTGATCGGAACGAGCGCAGCCCCGGCCGTGCTGGCCTACCTCTTTCATCGGATCGGACATCGCCTCGACGGCCGGCCCACACTCCTAATTGTCGATGAGGGTTGGTTGGCTCTCGACGACGAAGATTTCGCCGGCCAGCTTCGCGAATGGCTCAAGACGCTTCGGAAGAAGAATGCGTCTGTCATCTTCGCCACCCAGTCGCTCTCGGACATCGACGGCTCCGCAATTGCGCCGGCGATCATCGAAAGCTGCCCAACGCGTCTGTTGTTGCCGAACGAACGCGCGATCGAGCCGCAGATATCAGCGATCTACCGGCGCTTTGGCCTCAACGATCGCCAGATCGAGCTTCTGAGCCGGGCTACGCCGAAGCGGGACTATTACTGCCAGTCTCGGCGCGGCAACCGAATGTTCGAGCTCGGCCTAGGTGAGGTCGCGCTCGCCTTCACCGCAGCTTCTTCCAAGACCGACCAGGCCGCCATCGAGCGACTCCTCGCCGAACACGGACGTGACGGCTTCTTGCCTGCCTGGCTCCAGCACCGCGGCGTCGCCTGGGCCGCAGACCTGATCCCCAATCTCCGCAATCTGGAGAGATCACCATGAGCCGTCTTAGCTCTTTGTTGGCCGCTGGTGCCATCGCCCTGTCGCTCAGCACCACGGCGCCCGCCCAGGCGCAATGGATCGTCTTCGATCCCAACAATTACGTCCAGAACGTCCTGACTGCTGCGCGGGAGCTGCAGCAGATCAGCAACCAGATCACCTCGTTGCAGAACGAAGCGCAGATGCTGATCAATCAGGCGAAGAATTTGGCAAACCTGCCGTATTCGTCGCTGCAGCAACTGCAATCGTCGATCCAGCGGACCCAGCAATTGCTGGCCCAGGCCCAGCGGATCGCTTACGACGTCCAGCAGATCGATCGGGCGTTTTCAACCAGCTACGCGCCGGTCACCGGCAGCCAGTCCAACCAGGTGCTGATCACCAACGCTCAGGCGCGCTGGCAGAATGCTGTCGCAGCATTGCAGGATGCGCTCCGGGTCCAGGCAGGCGTCGTCGGCAACCTCGATACCAACCGCATCCAGACGTCGGCGCTCGTAACATCGAGCCAGAGTGCCAGTGGTGCCCTCCAGGCAACCCAGGCCGGCAATCAGATCCTCGCTCTTCAGGCGCAACAACTCGCCGATCTCACCGCCACGGTAGCAGCACAGGGCAGAGCGCAGAGCCTTGAAGCGGCCCAGCGCACAGCAGCTCAAGACCAGGGCCGGGAGCAACTCAGGCGGTTTCTGACGCCGGGACAGGGGTATCAATCTCAAGACGTGCGGATGTTCCACTAATGACGGATGTAAGAGCGTTCAAAGCGCTGTCGCTGGCTGTGTCCGCCGGTGTGCTAGTCGTCGCAGCCTGCACGATCCAGCTTCGTGGTGGAGACAATGCTTCGTCGCCGCCAAAGGCGGAGCAGAGCACAGGTGTCGATCATTCTGACCTCGCCCGCTGCCGCACCGTCGCTCCGGAAGAAACGGAAAGCTATCAGCGCTGCCAGCACGTCTGGTCTGAAAACCGACGTCGCTTCTTTGACAGTAAGGACGGTGCTGCTGCGTCGCGCCGCCTGGATCCCGTCGCCGGTCTGACATCCGCGCCAAAGGACCAGAGTCGGCTGCCACAGGGGTATCCATCCGAGACGTCACCCGAAGCGAGCAAGCCATGACCGGCACCGGGATCATCGATCAGTTCCTGGAGACGTTCACGCGTTACATCGATAACGGCTTCGGGCTTTTGGGAGGCGATGTCGGATATCTCGCAACGACCCTGGCAACGATTGACATCACGCTCGCTGCGCTGTTTTGGAGCTGGGGACCGGACGAGGACATCATCGCGCGTCTCGTGAAGAAGACGCTGTTCGTTGGCGTCTTCGCTTACCTCATAAGCAACTGGAACAGTCTGGCGCGCATCGTCTTCGAGAGCTTTGCTGGTCTTGGGCTCAAGGCATCCGGCGCGAGCCTGTCTGCGTCAGACTTCCTGCGACCGGGAAAGATTGCTCAAGTCGGCCTCGACGCTGGCCGGCCGCTGCTCGACTCGATCTCGAATCTGATGGGCTACATCAGTTTCTTCGAGAATTTCGTTCAGATCGTCGTTCTCCTGTTTGCCTGGGTCGTGGTGCTGCTTGCCTTCTTCATTCTGGCGATCCAGCTCTTCGTTACTCTGATCGAGTTCAAGCTGACGACGCTGGCCGGCTTTGTGCTCATTCCCTTTGGCTTGTTTGGCAAAACCGCCTTCGCAGCCGAACGGGTGTTGGGCAACGTCATATCATCCGGAATCAAGGTTCTGGTCCTGGCCGTCATCGTCGGCATCGGCTCGACTCTGTTCTCGCAGTTCACCTCTGGATTCGCTGGCGGCCAGCCGACCATCGAAGACGCGATGACGCTGGTGCTCGCCGCGCTCTCGTTGTTGGGCCTCGGCATCTTCGGACCGGGAATCGCAAATGGCCTCGTCTCTGGCGGACCGCAACTCGGCGCCGGCGCGGCAATCGGGACTGGACTTGCCGCGGGCGGTGTTGTTGCGGCCGGCGCGGGCCTTGCCGCGGGCGGTGCTGGTCTGGCCGGTGGAGCGATTGCGGGCGCCGCGCGCGGTGGTGGCGCCGTCTTAAGCGGCGCATCCGCGGCCTATCGAAGTGGCGGCCTTGCTGGCGTCGCAGAAGCTGGGGGAACGGCAGTCGTGAGCCCGTTCCGTCGCTCAGCGGCCGCATCGGGCGGAGGCGGGGAGGCCGCGAGCACTTCGGCCGAAGGGCAGCCCGATTGGGCGCGGCGCATGAAGCGTTCCCAGACTATCCGGCACGGTGCCTCGGCTGCTGGCCACGCGGTCCGCTCCGGCGACCACGGAGGGAGCGGCTCCTCCGTCGACTTGTCGGAAGGAGAGCGCTGACACAGCTGAGCTTCCGCTTTCACCACCATTGCCGGCTACGTCAAACCGGCCATCTCACGACTGCAAATCGACCGTGATCCAAGGGGCAATCATCGATGTTTAAACGACCTTCGGTCCACTACGGGCGCATGCCCGAGCCGATTACGCCTTACCAAAAGGCAGCGCAGATTTGGGACGAACGCATTGGATCAGCACGCGTCCAAGCCAAGAATTGGCGCTTGATGGCGTTCGGCTGCCTCATGCTGTCGGGCGGCCTCGCCGGCGGCCTTATCTGGCAATCGAGCCAGGGATCGATCACACCCTGGGTGGTCGAAGTCGATCACCTCGGCCAAGCCCAAAGGGTTGCGCCTGCCAACATCGACTATCAACCCACCGACGCCCAGATCGCCTACCACCTGGCGCGCTTTATCGAGGATGTCAGGGGACTGCCGGCCGACGGCATTGTACTGCGCCAAAACTGGCTCAGGGCCTACGACTTTACGACCGATCGCGGAGCTGCCGCGCTCAACGATTTCGCGCGTAACAATGACCCCTTTGCCAAACTCGGGAAGGCACAAATCTCCGTGGACGTCTCGAGCGTCATCCGCGCGTCCCCGGACAGCTTTCGGATCGCATGGATCCAACGCACGTACGACAACGGCTCGTTGAGTTCGACAGAACGTTGGACGGCAATTCTCACGATCGCGATCGAGACGCCGCGCGATGCCGAACACCTGCGCAAGAACCCGCTTGGCGTCTATGTCCGCGCCATTAACTGGTCAAAGGAGTTGAGTCAGTGACCAAGACGACGCTTGACGCTCATGCAAGGCGTCCCATTCCGCTTAGCACGCTCCCTACGACTTGGTCAGAATTCGTGACTTCAAAGCGAGCGTTCCTGTCCGCTCTTCTGCTTTGTTCGTCGGCGCTTGGCGGGTGCGCAACCTACATTCCGCCGGAGATCAGCTATGACGCCGAAGTCCCGCCATTGCCGGCGCCTCCGGTGGCTCTCGACGACAGAGCACGGCCGCTTCATGTTCCACCGCTCTGGAAACCAAGTCTCGGTGGCAAGTCGGGAGGAAAGGAAGAGCCCGAGCCAGTGAGCCGGGTAGAGACGGCAAACAGCGCGGCGCGAGTCGAGCCGCGCAAGCGGGGGTATTTCAACGCGGCGCAGATCTACGCATACAGCCCCGGGGCGCTCTATCAAGTTTACGCCGCGCCTAGTCAGATCACCGATATTGCACTCGAGGAAGGCGAGCAATTGACGGGATCGGGACCCGTCGCGGCCGGTGATACCGTGCGCTGGGTCGTGGGAGATACCGAGAGCGGCAACGGCGATACGCGGCGCGTCCACATCTTGGTGAAGCCGACCCGCGCATCAATCGAGACAAACCTTGTCGTCAATACCGACCGGCGTACTTACCTGATCGAGCTCCGTTCCCGCGAGCGGCCCTATATGCCTTCCGTCGCCTGGTACTATCCCGAGACGGTGCGCGAAAAATCGCGTTCTGTTTCCCTGAGACCAGTTATTCCGGACCCATCGCAGCGCGTCTTCCGCTACGCGATTGAGGGTGACAGCCCGCCTTGGCGGCCGCTTAACGCATATGACGACGGCCGAAAGGTCTATGTCGAATTCCCGCAAGGGATTGTTCAAGGCGAAATGCCGCCGCTCTTCGTTATCGGTCCCGACGGCGAGCCCGAACTCGTGAACTATCGCGCTTACGGCAATGTGTTGATTGTGGATCGGCTATTTGCTGCCGCAGAACTCAGGCTCGGCGGTGAACACCAGCAGAAGGTCAGGATCATCAGGACCGACGGGAGGCCGTCGTCATGAATGCCGAGAATGGAAGCGATCGCGAGCAGGCGATTCCGCCGCAAAGTCAGGATGAACAGTCCAGGAGTTTCCGGCTGAGGGCGGAGCAACCGCGTGTGACACGGTTGTCACGGAAGGTGTTGGCCGGAGGGAGCGCGGTTGCGTTGCTGGTGATAGGCGGAGCCGTATTGTGGTCGCTGCAAACCAACCCTTCCCGAACCCAGGCGGCCGATGAGCTTTACAGCACTGACCATCACAATATTGCTGACGGCATCACGGCACTTCCGAAAGATTACACAGACGTTCCACGCCAAGGCATTCCGCAGCTCGGTCCGCCACTGCCTGGAGACCTCGGTCGGCCGATCCTTGCCGCTCAGGGCCAGTCGCCTACGTTTGGTGCCAAGGCTCCTGATCCGGAACAGCAGCGTCGAGATCAGGAAACCGAGGCAGCCCGCGTCAGCCATTTATTCGCTTCAGCCAGCGGAGGAGAAATGCGGCCGCCGAATGCGGCGTCGCAGGTCAGCGAGCGCAGTGCTCCAGCTTCGATGACGAATAACGACGAAGGATACGTGCAGAACGCTCAGGATCGGAAGCTTGCCTTCGTCAATGCGTCTGTGGATCGCCGCACTGTAAGCTCTGACCGCGTCACCAGGCCGGCTTCCCCTTATATCGTGCAGGCTGGGACTGTTATTCCGGGAGCCCTGATTACCGGTATCCGATCGGACCTTCCGGGTCAGATCACCGCGCAGGTAACGGAGAACGTGTTTGATACGCCGACCGGTCGTCTGCTCTTAATTCCGCAGGGGGCACGCTTGATCGGCGTCTACGACAGCCAGATCGCGTTTGGTCAGTCCCGCGTGCTTCTGGTCTGGACCCGCCTGCTTATGCCGAACGGCCGGTCGATCGTGCTAGAACGGCAGCAGGGTGCCGACACGGCGGGCTATTCAGGACTGGAGGACGGGGTCGACAGTCATTGGGGCGAACTGTTCAAGGCTGCTGCCCTGTCGACATTTCTGGCCGTTGGTACTGAACTTGGAGCGGGTTCCGACACGAACAGCAACGATAGTGCAATCATCCAGGCACTGCGACACGGCGCAAGTGATTCTCTAAATCAAGTCGGGCAACAGGTCGTTCGTCGCAGTTTGAATATTCAGCCGACTCTCACCGTAAGACCCGGCTTCCCTGTCCGCGTCATTGTTAACCGAGATCTCGTTCTTGCGTCGTACAGGGGGTGACATGCCAAAACTCAGAATTGGAACGCTTCCAGACGACAAGCCGGTCAAAGTAACCGCGGAACTGCCAGCGCAAGTGCACCGGGATCTCGTCGCCTATGCGGAAGCCTTAGCGCGTGAAGCGGGCCAGCGGATTGACCCGACCAAGTTGATTGCACCTATGTTGGCGCGCTTCATGGCAACGGATCGTGGATTCGCAAAGCTCCGGCGAACTATTCAATCACCAAGCGCTGGAGGAGGCGAGGGATAGCGCTCCGCAAGGATGCTCAGGAAGCGCTTCAGCGTCGGATTGTCGTTGTCGCCGCGCCAATGCGCATAGAAACCTATTCGGCTTGGTCCTGCTCCGTCCTGCAACTCCCGGTACACTAGTCCAGCGAAGCTTACTCCAATATCTGATTCCATCACGAGGCTGACTCCCAGGCCCATGCTGATCAGGCTCTTGATTATGCCTCGGCTGACGTCATGGCGTTCGATCTTGGGGCGGTCCTCAGGCAGTATGAGCTTCGATATCAAGAGATCCTCAAGCTCCCGTCCAGGATCGTACTGACTTAGGAGAACAGTTTGGTCGCGGAGATCCGTCCAGTAGACGATTTCGCGTGCTGCCAAGCCATGATCCTGAGGCAGCGAAATCAAGATACGCTCGCTCCAGAGTGGTAGTGCTTTCGTATCCTTCGAGAGCAAACGTCCCGGGGTGACGACCACATCGACTGTCCCACTACGAAGGGCGGTCATTAGCCGTAGGCGAGAGCGTTCTACTGTTGCCAATTCGACGAGGGGAAACCGCTTCTTGAACTCTCCTAACGTCGCTCGCAAACTCCCGGTGGAAATGGATGTGCAAAAACCGATTGCAAGATGACCAGCCTCGCCGCGACCGCTGGACTTGCCGGTGTCCACGAGCGCGTCGACCTGTTCCAAAATCAATCGTGCAATTCGTAGGACGGCGCGGCCAGCGAGAGTCGGCTTGATCCCACCGCTTGAGCGCTCAAATAGTGAAGTCCCGACCAGATGCTCGAGCTGACCAATAGAACGGCTAAGCACGGTGTGCTTGATCGAAAGCACTTCAGCGGCTCGTCGAAAGCTTCCGTAGTCACAGGCGACCACGGCTAATCGAAGTTGTTGCAATTCAATGGCACTTGTTGAATTCCGTCGTTCGTTTCTATTGTCGACTTCGGTCATGTTCGTAGCTCGGTGGCAACCGCAAAACACGGCGACCTCGCTCAGGCGAGGACATGTGTGTCGTTTCAGGCGTGCGTCGTTTTAGGCAGCCGCGAGCATTACTGGCGTCCAAAGAACCGGCGTCGAAAGACCGCCAGCCTTCCGAAGACAGGCGAGTATCTCAGTCGAGATTGCAAGGTAACCCGCGACGGCCAAGGTGTTGCCAATTTTGGAAGGACCGCCGATGCGGCGCAGGGGCCAGCCGGCTCGTCGTAGTATCCTTTCCATTCGGACGTCTGTGACGGTAACGATATCAGTGAGCTGTCGCGAAAGCCCGAACTCGACCATTCCGGCAAACAGCTCGTAAGTGGCACGAGCTATCCCGTGGTCTCCTTTGGGCGCGTCGACAGCCACGTCGATCGCAAACCTGCTGCTTTCCCAAACCAACGGAGTTGAGGGCGCAGGTTGGCCCTCAAGCAGTGCTGGGAAGGTGTCGCGAAGCATAGTCGGGCCAACAGTGGGGAGGAGGCGAACAGCACTTTGCACTTGGCCGGTATCAGACACCCGCGCCAGGTAGGCGGGATGCAGTGCGTCGAAATCATCTATTTCCATGTCGCCGCTGGTTTGAACGTCCCACTCCATGCGGAGCTTGAAAACACGATGCCGCAACCGATGTATTTCAACTAGAGTGTTGGAAAATTGCCCATACGAAGTTGGTGTGATCAACTGAATCATAGTCCCTCCAAGAGTTGTCATCACCTCCTTTGAAGCGGGATTGTTATCCTGATTCACTTCCTGTAGCTGTAGGGGGTATTTGTCCTAATTTTGCTTTTGTTTCTTAGCAGCGGCCAGGCGCGTCGCCGCCTGCACGACCGTCCGAACACCCAGCTTTTTCTTCGCGCTCTCAAGGTACGACGCGACGGTGTTGCGCGAAATATCGAGTATTTGTCCAATTTCCCAAGCGCTCTTGCCCTGGGATGCCCATTCCAGGCATTCGAACTCCCGGGGCGACAAAAGTATCCCCGCGATCTTATGCTCGCTTGCGAGTTTGCGGCGAACGTGTGCATGGAAATACATTGCCATGAGTTGAAGCACTCGTGCCTGTGACTCGACGCGATGTTCGAAGATCGAGCTACGCTGGTAGTTTGCGAAGGTCAGGGCGGCGATCGGGCCGTGACCATCATGAATGGGTACTGTGAAGCCAAACCGAATCCCGAACTGTGCTGCTTCATCAAGCAACTGGTGTTGGACGGGCGTCGGTCGGCTCGACCGCGTATCAATTCCCCACTGAAATGGTTCTGCGGTCTGAATAGCTTGAGCAATCACCGGGTCAATGAGCTCATAGCGGCTCTGCAGGTAGTGGGAGATCCACTCCTTTGGATATGTTGAAATCAGGCGCGGTTTGCCTTTCGGCCTGCCAGGAAGTGCAAGGTAGGCGAAGCATGATAGTTCAAGGCCTCTAGCAGCTGCAGCCATTGCCTCTGAAAAATCGGCTGCATCGTCCGCACAGGCTAAGCGGTCGATAAAATTTTGAAAGATGCGATGCATTGGATATCCGGTTTGCGCTGTTGGCAACAGTACAACTCTTGGACCGCCAAAATCCTGAGTACGTGCAGAAATCGTGACCTCGCGCTTGCACGCCGCCTTACAAGCGCAATTTCACATCGAACAGGACTGATAGCCACTCTGAAAACTTGGTTCGAAGCGGTCGAAGAGCGCCGGGGCGATGGCAGCAGTACAACCTTCATTCGCCAACCGATGGCAGATCGGACGTATGTGGTGATTGACGCCAAAGATCTCCCTAATAACGACGATCGCTCCCGTGGGCACACCCGGAGTGTCCGCACGGTAGCGGTCTGAGGCGAGGGCTTGTGGATGGGGCTTGGCAACCTAGCGCTGTTCGTAGCGCGGCAGAAGCAGTGTCGAAAGCGCTAGCAGCCCGGTAAGGGCACTCAGGACAAGAAAGGCCGGTTGATAGCTGCCGAACACGGATGTTAGCCAAGCAACAAGGGAGGCGCCAAATCCCGCGCCCAGCGTATGAATGGCGAACAAGACCGCGAACAGCGTAGCGAATGCCGCTTTGGGGTAGTAGCGGCTAACGAGAAAGCCAAGGAAGTCGATTTCCGCACCGACAGCAAGACCGACGCCCGCAGCCGAGAGCGCGTAAGCTGCCGGAGAGTTTGCGTAATACAAGGAAACGAAACCGACGATCGTAATGCAAAGGACTGCCATCATCACGCGAGGAGCGAAAAATCGGTCGATCAACCCTCCGATGATGAAGCGCCCCGCAATCAATGCAATTCCAAGAATTGACTGGTATCCGGCAGCCTGAGTTCGCGTCATACCTTGTGCTTGAAGCATAGGAACGAAGCTGATGACCGTCCCGATCAGGACGACACCCATCAAGAACGCAAAAAACACTAGGACCCATGTCGTGGGGACTTGTGTGGCTGACCTCACCACTTCCAAACGCGGCAGCTCTTTCGATGGTCCTCGTTCTAGCGCGACCGAGGGATTAGGCTTCAAGAAAACCATCAAGATCGGTACGCAGACCAATGCAATCACGAGGCCGTAAAAGACGTAAGTGCTGCGCCAGCCGAAATGGGCAAGGAGAAACGCGGACAATGGCGGCACAACGGCCGCGCCTGCGCCGATTCCCATCATGGTGACACCTAATGCCAGCCCACGTCGCTTGTCGAACCAGCCGACGACAACGGTCGCGTACGACGCCGGCAAAGTGCCGCTTGAAAGAAGTCCGATGGCGACGAAAGCCGCATAAACGGATGCGGCATTGCTGGGCAAAATGGTCAACGTGCAGAATAGGATGGCCATCAACATTGACGAGATCATCGTGATCGGTCGTGCGCCGAAGCGATCGGTCAACGCGCCCCAAACAGGGCCGCCCACGACGCACGAAAGGCTGAAAACCAAGAAGATCGAGGGAATTTGTGCGGGGCTAAAGCCAAGGTCCTCGGCCATCGCCGGCGCGAGGACTCCAAATGAATAGGCGACCAACACACCCATGCTGAGGAACATGCCGAGGAATGCGGCAGCGACGACGCCCCATCCCCGTTGAGAATCCATGAGGTCGCCTACCGACGCTTTCGAAGAGTCGAGTGTGGGCTGAACCTCCCTCGCGGGTATGTATAGTTCTGTATTCGCCATTGGCTTTCCCCGTCACTAGCTGATGGTACGGGCCGGTTGCACTCTCGCCGGCCTCTCGAAGCTGATTAGTTGAAGATCCGTATCAAACGCGGAGCGCCTCGCACGGTCCAATTGCCATAGGCGCGAGCGTATTTCGCTTTATGAGCGCAAGAAGGAAGCAATGCGTCGTCTTAACGCGCACCCAAAATAGAAGAACCTTCTCGGAGTTAGGCGCGTCAACGCACCGATGCATGCACAAATCCCTCCCTGCTAAGACCCTAGAAAATGGAGCATTCTTCGCGCTCAGCGGGTCGTCCTTTGCGCGCAATTGAGTTGAAAGCGGAGAGGGCAGTCAAGCCTCGAACGCGAACTTTTCTGGTACCAGCCGACGCCATTGATTCAATGGAGCATTTGCGTCCACTCGGTGCGGGTGATATCAAAATGATATCGTCACGGAGGTCTTCATGAAACTCGATCAGCTTCGGGAGGTGGTCGCGATCGCCGAGTTTGGGGGGCTACGGCCGGCGGCGCGTCAACTCGGAATCGCTCAACCGGTGCTCACGCGCAACCTCGCAAATCTGGAGCGTGAACTCAGGAGCAAGATATTCGAGCGGCATACCCAAGGCATGTTGCCCACGTTGTTTGGAGGAGTCGTCATCGACGGTGCGCGACGAATTCTGAGCGAGGTGGATCAGCTTTCGGAGGCCATTCTCGAGCATCGAGGGGAGGGTCGACGTAGGCGCGCGACGACCAAGGCGAAACGCGGATCGGTCGTCCCGATCCAGCGCGAGGAAGACCGCGCTGACCATGTCTTCATCGACGTTATGTTCGAAATTTTCCGCGTATACGGGCGCATTATGCGGGCAGGCGACCGAATGGGAAAGCCGGTAGGTATAACCGGTTCGCGCTGGCAAATACTCGGTCCATTACAACACAAAAAGGCGACCGTTTCAGAGATCGCTCGTCACATGGGTCTCCAGCGACAGAGCGTCCAGCGGACGATCGATGTGCTGCGACGCGAAGGCTTGGTCGAGATGATCGATAATCCGAGCCACCGGCGTGCGAGGCACGCCGTGCTCACGGCGAGCGGCTGGAGCGCTATCCGGGAGGCGAACAAGGTGCGAGACGGGTGGATCCGGCGAACCACGCTGGGCATTGCGGACGCCGAATTCGAGGCGGCTTACCTGTTCTTGCGGCGTCTGCGAAAGCGGCTCGGAGATCGTTTGATGCCTTAAATCCAACTTGACAGCATGCTGACAACTCGCTTAAATGACATCAACGCGGCGGGATAAGGCGCGGTCGATTGCGCGCATCCGGCGACAATCTGTCTAGGGAGATGGGAGAGATGACTTATGCGGATCTATACGTTGACGAGCCTCTCGAGAAGATCGCTGAAGATTGGGACTATCTGAACGACCGGGTGGTAAAGCGTTTCTTCGGCTTCAAACCAGTTGGTGACAACGTTGTTGGTATTCGTCCAATCGTCGTCCAGTCCGTCGGCGACTTAAGCGAGCGCGAAGCGCCGCCGGTGGGGGTCGTCGAGAAGCGCACGAACTTCGAGATTGGTCCCCAGGGCGTTGTCGTTGTGCCTCGGATACCATTTTCGGCGCACATTACCCGTGCTGGGACTCCGCATCGTGTGCAGCATTTGTTCGGCTATTGGCACGTCAACGACAAGGATGAGATCTGCGTCGTGTTGCCTCCGGATGGCAATGAGCCAGGCCGGCTGATCATCGTGATGGGCAAGCCGACTGGCGATGAAACCGACCGCTTCGCCTGGTATTGCGAGAAGTGCACGACGCTGCTGTTCATGCGCGAACTGAACAGCGGAAGGGACTTCAGCAAGTTCTGGGCCGGTGAGCTGGCAGCGGTCCGAGAATACAACGCAAATCCGAGACATCAGATTTGCCCGAGTTGCGGCCACAAGAACCCGCTGGCGTATTCTGGCATGCGCCCTTCCGACAACGAGCAGGAGCATGCAGCGAGGCTGGTGTGGTGACGCTCGGCTACGTTCCGCCTCAGGGGCGCATTCCTAGCCCCGATATGTCGCACGCGCGGATCTTCGCCGAGCATCGCAGCAAGTGGGAGGTTCGCGGTCAGTACGCAATCTGGACAGGATCGCGAGCGCCTGGTGAGGCGCGATACCGACTGCTGGAGCGTGTCGGCCGGAAGGTGGCTCCTATCGAATGGCCAAATGGCGGGGCCGTGATGCACAGAATTGCTGCCGATAGGGAGTTCATGGTCGAGAACCTTGCCGGATATTGGCTGCGTCTCGACGTGGACTCGATCTGGATCGAGGCGCCTTCGTCTGGCGGGCAGTATTGCATGCTGATCATCGGCGGCTCCACGGGCAAGCCGGATGCGGCGAACGTCGGCTGGGTGTGTCCGAAATGCGGCTCCTCGCTTGCTTTCAAGGCATTCGGCAGGCCGTTGCGCGACTTCCCGACTTTTTTAACCTCTGCCGACAAATGGGTAGATGAGTTCAATAGCAAGCCGGAGGCAAGAACGTGCCAGGAGTGCGGCACCGTTCACCCTGAGAGCCAAAAACTCGCGCACGATAATGCCCTCGAGTCGACGTGATCGTTCGGCGGAGTTAGTCAGTGTCACAAGCTGAAGAGACTAGATTGGACCTCACGTTGATCTGTGCGGAAAAAGACATCCCGGAGGAAGGGGCGCTCCTGACTCGGACCGTGAAGGGCAAGCGTGTCGTTTTGTGCCGCAGCAAGCGATCTGAGACGGGCATTGTCGCATTTAACAGCCGTTGCCCGCATATGAACGGGCCGTTGGCCTACGGGCGTGTCGTCGATGGCCAGGTTATTTGCCCATGGCACTTCTTTAGGTTCGACATCGTAACCGGTGAGACGATCGCGTGCGAAAGCATGATGAGGCTCGAAGTTTACGGCGTGAAGGTCGACGGCGGGAATGTCTATGTAGAGCTCTGAACAAGAGCTGGCTCAAGGAGAAAGGAATGTCCGTCACTCCGGTGGGGCCGCGCGTCAACTTCAAGATTCGCTGCCGACTGGGACGGGCTCGCGGTGGACTGGCAGGTCGATTGAGATTTCTCTAGCGCAGAGTGGGAACATAGACGTGAGCGCGTTCTACCGAGAGAAGGTCCTTTCCGTTCGGCACTGGACCGATACGTTGTTCAGCTTCCGCGCTACTCGCGATTCTGGCTTTCGCTTCCAGAACGGCCAGTTCGCGATGATTGGCCTCGAGGTCGACGGTCGGCCGCTACTGCGTGCCTACAGCATGGCGAGCGCCAATCACGAGGAAGAGCTCGAGTTCTTCTCGATCAAGGTCCAGGAGGGCCCGCTGACCTCGCGCCTGCAGAAGATCAAGGAAGGCGACATCATCCTGGTCGGCCGCAAAGCGACTGGCACGCTGATCACCGACAATCTGATTCCGGGCGAGCGGCTCCTGCTGCTGTCGACAGGCACAGGCCTTGCGCCCTTCGCGAGCTTGATTAAGGACCCGGATGTCTATGATAGGTTCGAGAGCATCGTGCTGGTGCACGGCTGCCGCCAGGTCTCGGAGCTCGCCTATGGCGAACAACTCGTCGCCACCTTGCGCGATGATGAACTATTCGGCCCGGTCCTGTCGGAGAAACTCATCTATTACCCGACCGTCACGCGCGAGCCGTTTCGCAACCGCGGTCGCATTACCGACCTAATCAGCTCCAATCAGCTCTTCAGCGACATCGGCCAAGCTGCGCTCGATATCGAAACTGATCGCATCATGATGTGCGGGAGTCCCGGGATGCTCGAAGAGCTCAAGCAGATGTTCGAGGCGCATGCCTTCCTGGAAGGCTCGCACAGCGAACCGGGCCACTTCGTCATCGAGAAGGCGTTCGTGGAGCGTTGACGCGGGACTTCTTTCGTTTGTGCTGTTCTGGAGGTTTCAAGCCATCGGAGCCGGGTGTTCGCTTTGACTTGATCAGCTTTTCGATCTCGCCACTGTCGACTTCGGCTTCGATCCGATCGAGGTTCTCATAAAGTGAACTCAGCGCCGTCTTCAGAGCCGCGGCCTCCTTTTGCGAGAGCGCACCGGTGGCGATGTCTTCGTAGTAGGCCGCGAGCGGGACATAGCGGTCGTACAATTCTCGACCGGCGGGTGTCAGCTGCACCTGAAGGCTACGCTGATCGTTTTCGGGGCGTTCGCGCGATACGAGCCCGGCCTTATGCATTTCCGAGACCAGACGGGAGAGCGTCGACAGATCGCCAGACGTCAGCGAGCTCAGTTCGTTCAGGCGGAGGGGGCGCTGTTGTTCGGCCAGGGCCGCAACCACCCGGTACATCGGGAGGGTCAGTCCCTCCTTTCTTGCCACACGCACAAAGAGGTCGCCCATTCGGATGCCCACCCGAGCGAGCAGGTAAGGCAGGGAGTTCGACAGCCGATACATGGATTCGTTCCCGCAACGTTGCTGGCATGACGGATACCGGGGAGTCCACGCATCTGCAACACTGGGGAATGAAATAGTTGCAAATGGAATAATTCCGTTGACAATAATTTGAAAGCGAGGTGATCTGTCTCGCGACCAGTTGAGGCGGGAAATTTATGCAAGGGAAGATCGCTCTAGAGGAGCACTTCGCGATCGAGCAGACGGTCCAGGAGAGCGCTGGCTTTTGTCCGCCGGAGGATTGGATTGAACTCAAGGCGCGGCTGCTTGACATCCAGGACCGTCGATTGAGGGAAATGGATGCGAACGGCATCGAATTGATGCTCCTGTCGCTGAACGCCCCCGCGGTCCAGGCCGTCCCCGACAGGAGCGCGGCGTCGACCCTATCCCGACGTGCAAACGATTTTCTCGCCGAGCAGGTTGCGAAGCGGCCGTCGCGATTTCGGGGGCTCGCGGCGCTACCGATGCAGGACCCCGACGGAGCAGCGCGCGAATTAGACTATTGCGTCAACTCGCTGGGCTTCCGAGGTGCCCTCGTCAACGGTTTCAGCCAAGTGGCGGAGAGCGATAACGCGATCTACTACGACTGCAAGGAATTCTGGCCTTTCTGGTCTGAAGTTCAGCGCCTGAACGTCCCGTTCTATCTACATCCCCGCAACCCGCTGCCGAAGGACGCTGCCATCTACGAGGGCCATCGCTGGTTGATGGGGCCCACTTGGGCGTTCGGACAGGAGACGGCCGTCCATGCCTTGCGGCTGATGGGCTCGGGTTTGTTTGATGTGTACCCGCGCCTGCAGATCATTCTCGGTCACATGGGCGAAGGATTGCCCTACTCGATGTGGCGCGTCGACAATCACAACAAGTGGATGCGTGCCCAGAATGTTTATCCGGCTCGGCGGAAGATCGCCGACTATTTCCGGGAGAACTTCTACATCACCACGTCGGGCAATTTCCGGACGCAGGCGCTGATCGATGCGATGCTCGAGATCGGTGCCGACCGCATCCTCTTTTCGGCCGACTGGCCGTTCGAAAACATCGATCACGCTGCAAACTGGTTTGATGCGGCGACCATCTCAGAGGGCGATCGTTTCAAAATCGGCCGCGAAAATGCGCACTCCCTGTTTCGTTTGGGAGACGTAACCAATCAATCTGCCGCAGAGCAGAAGTCGTCACGAACAACTTTAGAGGAAACCCATGAGCGCATCCGGAGGCGACCTGCATGAGGAATTGTCCGGAGCGCACAATAGTTCGCTGCGCAAGCTGCTCAGCTTTGTAACCGAGTTCGCCAAACTGTTTGACGGCTGTGAGGCTCTAATCCAGCCCATGCCGCGCGTTGTCGTGCCTGATGGCGGCGACGCCGAACAGCGCGAGCTCGTGCGTGCCCACAACAATGTAGTGCCGCTCGCCGGCGTTCCGAGAAGCAAGCGGAGCGCCCGGAGCGAAGTTGGAAGCATGCCTTGAGTTCGCTTTCTCTCGATCACCAATCCGAGGAATCGAAATTTCCTAAGTCACAAAAGGGGGACTGTATGTTCAAATTGGGGAAAGTATGGTGTGTAGGAGCTCTATCGGGGTTGGCGTCGTTGGCCAGCATCGACCAAAGCTTGGCGACCGAACCGGGGAATTTTGGGAACTATTTGTCCGGAACCAGTATGGGAGCCATTTTGGGTGCCGCACCTCCCCCCGGTCTGTATTTTAACAACACCATGTTCTATCTCCCGATGGGGTCTGGCAATGGCAACACGACTTGTGGGCCGGGCTGTAAGACGCGGTTCAACGGTGTTGGAGACTCGGTCACGTTCACGTGGGGATCCGGGTTGAAGTTTTTAGGCGGTACGTACTACCCAGTCGCCAACATCGTTGGATATCAGGCCTCAGCCACTACAGTGCCATATCCGCCGGGAGGAGGCCCGCTCCAGTCGCCGATCTACGGCAACACCATGAACATCATGATCTCGAATCTTACCCTCACTCCCTTGAACTTTTCCTGGGACCTGGGAAGTGCGTGGTTTGTCTCTGCTGGCCTCGGATTTGCAGCCCCTATTGGGACGAACTATGCGGGAGCGACGCTTCCCGACTATTGGGCGGTTGTTCCTCGTGCAGCCATAAGTTATCTCGGCAACGGCTGGAATTTTACGGTCGGCGCGCGCTATGACATCAACATGTCCTCGGAAGGCAGGACTGGCGCTTACCAGGCCATCGCGCGCAATCCGGCAACACCATTGGCGCTTGCTAGTTTTCTGACCGGCACTGCTAATCCGGGGGACGGCTACACGAGCGGTAACACCCTCTATGTCGACTGGACAGCGACCAAGAAGTTCGACAAGTGGGAGATCGGACCGGTCGGCGCATTTCGGTGGCAGACGAACTATGACACGCCAGGTGGCACCAATCCCGCTACGGGTGCCGCATGGACTTGCACGCAGTTGACTGCCCGCGGACTACCGTCGTGCGGCAAGGACATCGACGTTACTGTTGGCCTTCTGATCGGCTACAACTTCGGGCCAGTCGATATGAAGTTCATCTATTCAAACGTTGTATATTCAAAAGATAGTCCGGGCGCGAACACCGGCTCGGAGTTCTTCCTGAAGACTTCCTTCAGGCTTTGGGCGCCAGATGAGCCGGTCAAGAAGCCATTGATCACGAAGTAACGGCCTTGCAACATGGTCTGGCAGCTCTGCATGGTTTTGTGCGGAACTGCCAGATCACACGCCGGAAGACCCGAAGTGACCTCATAACTGGAAGGTCACCAGACGTTTTGCGTATCGCATCGCCCGCATGATGCCATCTTTCGTTAGCGGAGGAACAGTCTTGCAACGATTCACTGTGCATACGAACCCCGCCAGCCCGTATGGGCGCGCGGTCATGGCGACTCTGGAAGAGAAAGGCGCGTCCTTCCACTTGGCCCGACTTGCATTCAGGTCGCCTGAACGCCTCGCGCTGCATCCTTTCGGTCGCATTCCCATCTTTGAGGATGACGGCTTTCGCCTTTACGAAACGCAAGCCATCTTGCGCTACATCGACCGCATTCTGCCGACGCCGCCGCTGACTCCGGAGGATCCAAGGCGTGCTGCGCGCATGGACCAAGTGATGAACATCAATGACTGGTACCTGTACCAGGGCGTCGCCAATGTCATTCTTTTTCAGCGCATCGTCGCCCCACGTGAGCTGCAAATTGCCCCGAACGAAGAAAGCATCAGGACGGCAATGCCGAAGGCGCAACTGGTATTCAATGAACTCGCGCGATTACTGGGGCAGCAACCCTACTTCGTGGGTGACACCCTCTCCCTAGCGGACCTTCTGGTCGCGCCTACGATGGCGATCTTTAGCCGAACGCCGGAGTGGGCAACACTCGCTATCCCGCACGCAAATCTTCTGGCTTGGCTTGATCGCATGAATCAGCGTCCAAGCATGACTGCAACATCGCTGGAACGCCTATCGGTGATCGGAGACGTGGCTTAGCGGACAGGAAAACTCCAGAAACCTCCAACTGTGGCCGGCGATTTTTCTTCAACTGGACAATTAAAGATCACCTGGGCAGAAACGAGTGCGAGATGCCGCAGTCGTCGTGCTTGCCGCGCCGCGGAGGCACCGCAGTCGGAATCGACCCCTCACAGCCTCTAAGGAATCTGCGTTCTGAAGTAGATCAGACTGCAGGAGGCAACACGATAAGAACGTCCGCGAGGGCGAGGTAGGATTACATGGTTCGCTGGACGTCGAAGGCGGATCGAGCATCAATGATCCCATCATGCGGCGATCCTTTCGGCGCTAGATTCGCACTTCCCGATTTTCAGTGGAAGAACGAAGTATTGCAAGGCATACCTCGAGCGTTGCCATTCCCCATCGTCCCGAGTGGAGCGGAGGCTTACCTTCCAATACCGCGGCAACCAATTCGTCGATGACCTCGTGACGTGGCACGATGGGGCTCGGCAGATTCATGACGCACTTCGCCTCGTCGCCGTAAATTTCGATACCTGTTGGCGTTGGCCGCAGCGTTCCATGTTCGCACGAAACGAGGACCATTCCGAAATGGTTGTAACCGACCGGCAGTGTGGCCTCGCGCGCAGACGATGCTGTCACAGTGTTGCCGTAGGCTCGGGCCTCCTTCAACGCGATTTCGTCCGCCACTGTTCGGATCGTGCGAAGCAATTTTCGCGCGCTTCCATAGCTCCCTGGATCGCGGGTCTGGCCCATTTCACCAATCCATCCGTTGAGCTCGTCGCTATCGAAGTGACCATAGCCGTTGTATGTCAGGCAGGCGGCGACCCCGTTGGCGAAGGTCAGGAAGGCGGTATAGGCGCCCTCCGTAGGACGATGGGGATCCCAAATTCCGGTAACCGCCCGGACCGTTGACACCTCGCCGCCGGCAAGAAGACGAACGATCTCCACTTGATGCGGCGCTTGACTGAAAACAGCACCGCCTCCCTCGGCCGTGACGAGTTCTTCCGGCCGTCGCGGTCGATATAGATAGTCCGTATAGTTGATGGCCTGGACCATCTTTACTTCGCCGAACTCGCCGCTATCGATCAAGGCACGAGTCGCGAGATACGGTTGGTCGAAGCTATGGCTATGCCCGACGATCAGGTAAATGCCGGCCGCGTCAGCCGCCGCGATCATCGATCGGCAATCCTCCAGCCGCAACGCCATCGGTTTTTCGACGAGGACATGCTTGCGGGATCGCGCCGCGATCTGGACCTGCTCGACGTGGAATTGATGGGGCGAGGCAAGGTAGAGCGCGTCGATTTCGGGATCGGCAGCGATGTGCTCCATTGATTCGTAGGCCCGACCACCGAAATCGCGCACGAAGCACTCGCGAGCCTCGATGCGTGGATCGACGCAGGCGACGAGCTTGATCGCAGGATGTCGCACGAAGGTGGGTAGCATCAAAGTAAAGGCGCGTCCGAGGCCGACAACGCCTATCCGAACCGGGCGCTTCAAAATCATGCACTCCCTACCGGTCGATCTCGATCGTGCCGCGTCCACGTGAGATACAGATCATGAGATTACTCGCCCGTTCGTCCTCACTGAGGAAGAGATCGCGATGGTCGACCTCGCCTTTGAGGAGTTTTGTGATGCAAGTGCCGCAGGTCCCGCTTTCACAGGAGCTGGGCGCGTCGACGCCGTGGCTACGCATGACCTCGAGGATCGTCAGGCCGACCGGCACCTCGAATGACGTATCCGATTTGGCGAGGCGAACCGTGAATGGAGTGTCGTCAGCGCTTGGACGCACCAAGTCCGACCCGAAGTCCTCAAAGTGTACGGCGTGAAGGGGCCAGTGACCTGTCATGTCTCGGACTGCGTCCATGAGCGGCCGCGGGCCACAGCAGTAGATGTGGGCCTTTGATGGCTCCTCAAGGACAGGCCATAGGTTGAAAGCATTCGCCGGATCGCCGTTATCGTGGTGAATTGTGATCGCACTATTCGGACCGTCCATTTCGCGTATCTCGTCCAGAAAGGCCGTCATCTCCGCACAGCGGGTCAGATAGTAGAGTTCGAAGGGCTTTCCGGATGAGCCTTTCAAAAACCTGATCATTGCCAGAATGGGAGTAATGCCGATGCCGCCTGCTATGAAGATGTAACGTGGTGCCGACAAGTCCAATTGGAAGAGGTTGTCTGGCGCGCCGACGTCGATCACGTCGCCCGTGTGTACACCGTCAATAAAACTGATCGACCCGCCACGCCCCCCGACCTCGCGCTTGACCGCGATGACATATCGATCGCGCTCTCTTGCATCGTTGCAAATTGAGTAGTTCCTAAAGTTGCCGCTGGGTACACGGACATTGATATGCGCACCCGGGGTGAATTCCGGCAGCTGGCCGCCATCATGGGCGCGCAGCTCGAACAATTGGATCCCATCAGCAATTGGCTCAGTCCGTGTGACCCGTAAACTGTGCCGCTCACGATTGTTTACCGCGTCTTCCAACGGCGATCCTCCCTCGATGGCCCGTCCATATGCATTGTCTAAACCCCGAGATACTTAGAAAGCTAACGAAAACTTACGCCACAGGCACCGGCGAGTTCGCGCGCAACACAGTAGAGTCCGAAGCCAATAAAGGCGCAAAAAGGCGCCGTCAAGAATTTGAGGTCACACATTTTGCGCTTGCTAATGATACTTAGTTACCTTAGCTAAAGCTGGCAAGGATTTCGACGAGTGCGATCCGCCTTCGTGCTTGGTGACTGCGGAGGAGGGGCGACATTAAGTGCTTTGATGCGGCGGCCCTGCAGTTCGGCAATTCAGTGCGGATACGCTGCTCGGAAGAGACGGGTCGCTCTCCAGGACCGGTTTCGACCTGACGGTTAGAACCGTGCGGATTGGCGAGATCAATGTTCCGGGGCGCTGACTTCTGGCCGGCGGTCGGGCACAAGATTTTCTATGCGTAAACCTCCCAAACTGTGGTCGGCGCCTTCACAGGTGCCGACCTTTTTTTGGCTGTTTGGCTCCGCGGCTGCCTTAGGGATTGCAGCACGCAGAGCCATAAGCGACTTCAGGTCGGGCGGGCGCAACCTGGGAGGGGCGGCAAGGCGCGTGGGCGGCCGTGTCCTAACCACGGGTGTTTGTCCCCTGAAGATCCGTTGACAGCTGTTGCTTCCCAACTCATGTTCTGCAAATGCCTAGGGACGGGCAACCTCTTATTGGCCAATCTCGCGCGGTGAAGTTCTGGGTGTCCTACGCAGGGGAGCGGAATTTGAAAGCTTCGGACCAAGAGGTCGAAGATCTCCTGTCCATCTACGGCAGACGCGGGCGATGGAAATCTGAAGACTTCCCTCTGGACGTCAGCGTGGGGTACCAGGTTCGAACGACGCACCGAGCCCTGCAGCGCTACTTGCATACGGTTATCGAACCGCATGGCGTGACGCTGGGCATGTGGTATTTCCTTCGGGTCCTCTGGCACGAGGATGGTGTTACGCAGAGTGATCTGTCGCGCCGGATCGGTACTATGGAGCCGACCACTCTGAATGCGATTTCGTCGATGGAGAGGGAGGGGCTTGTCAGGCGCGTAAGGGACAAGGTGGATCGCCGTCGGCAACTGATTTATCTCACACCCAAGGGGCGCGCTCTGAAAGCGAAGCTGGTGCCATTGGCTGTAGAGGTGGTCCAGGCTGCGACCTCGGGGGTGCCGCCGTGGGAGATCGCAATGCTTCTTCACGTGCTCAAAAAGATCCAGGGAAATGTTGATGCGAAGCTAGAGCAGCTTCAAGCTTCCGACGTCGACGAACACTGACGCCAAATATCGTCGAAGCATTGCCTGCAGAAAGTAGTTTCTGGCGACGTAAAAAGGGTAGTTTCTGAGCAAAAATGGCAGGCCTCCGGCCGAGCAGGCAAGCGAGCTCGAGCAGCGCATGTTGGACGTTGCAGATCGTCTTTCTCGAGCAAGGTTTTGAACGCGCGAGCATCGGCGAAATTGCTCTGAGGGAACGAGTCGGAGAGCCGATTATCTGCCAACTATCAAGCGAAGCCGTGCTGTTTTCCTCTGTTATCGCCGCGAGGTAGCGCGGAGCACGCAGTTCTAGGGCTTTACTTCCCAAGATCGCAGCTTCTCGGCCAAATTGACAAGCCTTGGAATTGAGCTGATCGAGCTGGCGTTGAAGGGAGAAAGAATCGCTCATGCGGTCCGCGATTGCGGAGGTGCAGCGCTTTCCCGTTGTGTCTCGGGACGTGAACGAAATGGCACGCAAGCGTGCCACCGCAAACGTTGCGGAGTTGCTCAGTCAGCTGGCGCGCACCGAGAAAATTGACCAGTCGGGCCCCGGCCGATCGTACGTTTTCGTGGCAATCAGGCAGGCACCTGCGTGAGATGGTCCCACATCCGGTCCAAGATTCGACCATCCCAGGTTGCTCGAGCCGCGGATTCTTCCACCGTCATCACTGCACCCTCGGCCGCGAGTCCGGTTGCTAGGCACGCTAGCTCGATACGGCAGGCATCTTCGAGGTAGTAAGTTAACACCACAGCTTCCTGCAGCGTCGCGCCCGCGGTTACGGTGCCGTTGCCGCGCATCAGAATCGCGCGAGCCTGACCAAGCTCTTCGGAAAGTGCGGCAGCTTGTGCGTCAGAGCGCAGAAGCTGCGGATCATCCCACAGGGGTAGCCGCGGCGCAAAATACGCCCCCATGCCGTGCCGCGGCAGTGGAGTACGGCGCAGGGTTCCGAGCGTCATGGCTTCGCGAGGCATAGCGCGCACAATCCCCCCGACGTCGGGCCGTCGTCGATAAATTTCGCGGTGGACTCGCACCTCTCCAAGCACTCCATCGGGCAACGAGCCGTCGAGCGGTACAACCGCGCAGGGATCGTCCTCGCCAACCAAGCCAAGCGGCTTCGCAGGCGTGACAAGGATATATTTCTCGTCGAGCCGCAGGCTGCAATGGCCGTAAGCATGTACGAATCCGTGGCGAGAAAGCGCCCTTCCTGCAGTACGGACCAGAGCGCACTGCTCCTCAGTAGGAATCGGAGCTGCGCTCATTTATTGAATTCTGCAATGGCGGGCTTAGCGCCCCATTTGCAAAAACCCTTCGGCTCGAATGGAAACTGGCGCTCCCGATAGATTAACTCGTCGGCGATCTCGCGCACGCCGCTCGAATATTCGAACACCATGCCCTCAGGCCCTTCGAAATACAGGAATTTGGCGGACGACGTAGGATGGCGGCCGGGTCCAAAGACCATCTTCACCTGGCGATCTCGCAGAAAATGATACGAGCGCATAATATCGTCGCTACTCTCAACCTGATGATTGATGTGCTGGATGCCAGGTCCGTTGGACGGAAACATCGCGATCGTATGATGCACTTCGTCGATACGGAGGAGCGGTGCGTCACCAATTCGATCGCTCACCCTTGCGTTAGTCACGCTCGTCCAGAATGCTTCGTCGCGCACCAAATCGGAAGAGCATAGTCCGATGTGGCTGAAGCCGGTGATGCCAGCGTCTCGTTGCCCGTGGTAGCGCTTTCCGCTGTGCGCCGGCCGCCAGGCCAATTCGATCCAGTTGCCGGTCGGGTCCTTGAAACTTATAAATTCGTGGACCTTACGGAGGTCCGCTTCTTCATGGGTGCCATGCTGCACGGGGTGCCCCAGCCGCTCGAGCTGAGCGGCGGCGGCATCAAGATCGGCATGCTGCTCGACTTCGAAGCAGACGGCTTGATCGCCAGGATCGCCCTCGAAATAGCACAAGGTATGCTCACGTGCGTCGGATTTGAAGTAGATGGCTCCCTTTGCGCGCTCAGCCACGTCCAGGCCGAGATATTCGGTAGCGAAACGAGCGGCGCCTTCGAGGTCGCGGGTCCCGAGGCGGACATAAGAGACATCAGCGAGTGTGATCACGTTTAGACCTCCATCCGATCGGAAACCGCATCAACGATACTCAGCAACTTCGGTTTCGCTTCCCCATGCGCAGAACGAGCCGCGGGTACGAGGAAACTGCCGAGGTCGCCACTCGCCGCCAATGGCGGTGCCTTCGCATACATAGCTGAACAGAATGCCGTCGGGACCAGCAAAGGTTACGAACAGCTGGTTTGAGAATGGCCGGCGGCCAGGCCCGTCGACGATCCGGACCTGAGCACTACGGAGGAAATACGTGTTCTGCATGAGCAAATCGAGATCTTCGACCTCGAACTCGACTGCAAGAATGCCTCGCCCGCTTGACGGATGCATCGCGATGCGATGGTGAGCCCCTTCGGCAAAGCGAACGTAGGCGGCCTCACCGACCCAATCGCTCACGCGGCCGCCGAGCACGCTCGTCCATACTGATTGATCGGACGCATCCGCAGCGCCCCGCAGCGCAACGCCGCCGAGCCCAGTGATCCCAGCATCGCGCGGGCCATGGTAACGCCAGCCCGAATGCAGTGGGCGGACAACGAGTTCCAGATCATATCCTCCGGGCATCGCGACTCTCAGCAAGTCCCGAGCCTTCCGGCGGCGCGCGCTATCGGCGTCCTGGCGAATTGTCCTTAAGCCGCGACGTTCGAGCAGATCTGCTGCACGGTCGAGGGCAGCCGGATCAAACACCTCGAGGCCGACCGCCTGCTGGCAGCTCGGCTCACCGCCCACATAGACCAATGTGTGATCGCGATAATCCGAGCGGAAATACGCTTCGTGCTCGGTCTTCTCGACCAATTGCAGCCCCAGTACACGCTGGGCGAAATCGATCGAGCCTTCTAGATCGTTGGTCCCGAGCCGTACGTAGCGCAACTGCTCGATCGGGACCGGAGCTGCCTCAGTCATTGGCCAAGATGCTCTCTTTGGAGGGGGCGTTTTGGGCAGGCTCGCGATCAAAACCATCAGCGTAGGACTGCATTGATAAACGACGCCCCGCTATAGCAATGCTGTGCTGGGCAAAGATCACGGCAATTCCTTCATGCGCAAGGCCAACCGACCAAGTCGATCGGGCCTCAAGTTTTTGACTCTGCGTTGCGGGCCAATTCGAGCAGACGAAAGCGGCGCTGTCAAATAATATCGAAAATATTTGGTGAGGCATTCATGGTTGGAAAATTACAAGGCGATTTATACACATTAAACCAAGGAGATGGCGAGGAAAGCTTGGTCAGGCGATCCGTGACAATCGAAAACTGACTTGGAATTTCTAAATTTTAGGATATGGATCGAGCCAGACGGTTTACCGGGACGCGTGATGAAGCAAAGCAACAGGGAAGTGGCCGAGGCAACTGGCGACGTGGGCCGGACCATGGCCGACACAACCTATCGCAGACTGCGCAACGACATTGTCACCGGGCGGCTGGGTGCAGGCAGTAAGCTGAAGCTTGAAGGCTTGGCTGGCATCTACGAGGTCGGTATGTCGCCTTTACGCGAGGCGCTCACCCGGCTTGTCGGTGATCTCCTCGTCGTGTCCGAAGGCCAGCGCGGCTTTTGGGTTGCGCCGCTCTCGCTCGATGAACTCGACGATATTTCGCGGGTTCGGGCGCTGATCGAGACCGAGGCGTTGAATCTCGCGATCCGCAACGGTAACTCCAGCTGGGAGGCTGCAGTCCGGCAGGCATTTGAGGCTCTGACGGAAATCGAGAGCCGATTGCCGCAGACCACTGAACCGCTAGATCCCGAAATGGTCGAGGACTGGGAGCGAGCCAATCGAGCCTTTCATGCGGCGCTGGTTTCGGCGTCGGGGTCGCCGATGCTGACCAGGCTTCGTGAGCAGCTGTACCAGCAATCGGAACGCTACCGGCGCGTTTCGCTGAACGCTTCGCGGCGCTGGCGCAATGTGCATGACGAGCATGCCGCGATCTTCGATGCGACGATGCAGCGAAATGCGCTGAAGGCTGCCCGCATGACCGAGTTGCATATGTCACGTACGGCCGAAGAGGTAAGGCGTGCCATGCAGCAGCTTGCGGCAGATGTCGCGTCTCTCACCGAACGAGAGAACGCTGGTGACGCTTGATCTGAGCGGGTTTCGACTTCTCGCTAGAGAGAGCATCAACCCGGCGCCGGCGCAGGTGTCGTCAACGCCTGTCGCGCAATCGCTCCTCGCAGACAACTCTTCGCGCGCTGGCGCGAAGATGAATCCGCCACGTCCTTGATCGGAGTTCCCATGCCTACCTCCGCCGCGATGCGCAATTCAGGTACTGATGCTACCCTTGCCCATTTCATCGATGGGCGCTTCGTGAGGACGGCGCGGAGAGTTTTCGAGAATGTGTCTCCGATCGACGGCGCCGTGGTCGGTCTAGTGCCAGAGGCGGACTCCGCCGTAGTCGACGACGCCGTGAAAGCCGCGCGGGCCGCGCTGAGGGGTCCTTGGGGCAAGATGAGCGAACAGCAGCGCGCTGCGATCCTCCACAAGGTAGCCAACGGCATAACGCGCCGTTTCGACGATTTCCTGAAGGCCGAGATTCTCGACACCGGCAAGCCCGCAAGTCTCGCTTCCCACATCGATATCCCGCGCGGTGCCGCGAACTTTGACGTATTCGCCAATCAAGTGTTGACGCTCTCGTCCGAGACCTTTCGCATGGCGACACCGGACGGCGCCGGCGCGCTGAACTACGCAATTCGTGTGCCTCGCGGCGTTATTGCCGTGATTTCTCCGTGGAATTTGCCACTGTTGCTAATGACCTGGAAGGTCGCGCCGGCGCTCGCGTGCGGCAACACGGTAGTTGTCAAGCCGTCGGAGGAGACGCCAACGACAGCCATGTTACTAGGCGAGGTCATGAACGAGGCTGGCGTTCCGCCGGGGGTCTACAACGTTGTGCACGGGTTCGGCCCGGACAGCGCAGGCGAATACCTGACCCGCCACCCTGGAATCGATGGCATCACCTTCACGGGCGAGACGACGACGGGTACCGCAATCATGAGTGCCGCCGCGAAGGGCTTGCGGCCAGTTTCGTTTGAGCTCGGTGGCAAGAATGCGGCGGTCGTGTTTGCAGATTGCGATCTCGATAAAGCCGTCGAGGGCACCACGCGCTCCGTCTTCGCAAACTGCGGTCAGGTTTGCCTGGGTACAGAGCGGATTTATGTCGAGCGGCCGCTGTTCGATGCCTTTGTGGGCCGACTTAAGACTGCCGCGGAGAGCTTGCGAATGGGCGATCCGTTTGACAAAGCCACCACGCTAGGGCCGCTGATCAGTCGTGATCATCGCGAAAAGGTGCTGTCCTACTATCGAAAAGCGCAAGAGGAGGGGGCCGAAGTCGTGACAGGCGGCGACATCGCACAGCTTGCCACGCCTTATGACCGCGGCGCATTCATCCGGCCGACAATCTGGACCGGCCTTCCAGAAACCTCCGCCGTCATCCGCGAAGAGATCTTCGGACCATGCTGCCACATCGCCCCGTTCGACGCGGAGGAGGAAGCTGTCTCGCTCGCGAACGACAGCCCATACGGTTTGGCCACATCGATCTGGACCGAAAATCTTACCCGCGCCCATCGTGTGGCAGCACAGATCGACGTCGGCATTACGTGGGTCAATAGCTGGTTTCTGCGCGACCTGCGGACACCGTTCGGCGGATCCAAACAGTCCGGCATTGGCCGCGAAGGCGGTGTTCATTCGATGGAGTTCTATACGGAGCTCCGAAACGTCTGCATCAAGCTTTGACCTGCTCGGCGGCTGAACGCCGTGTCTCATTCCATCATCGGGGAAGAATCGAGGATTTCCATGCTGACTAACCAGGAACGTTCCCGCGCCGCGGATATTCTGCTCGAGGCTGAGCGGACTAAGGTGCAGGCCGTGCAACTGTCGATCCAATTTCCACATATCGAGGTCGCAGACTCTTACGCCATTCAAAGTGAAGTCACTCGTCGCAAGGTGAGCGCCGGCCGCCGTGTGATTGGACACAAGGTTGGGCTGACTTCGAAGGCGATGCAGCAGTCGTCGCAAATCGACGAGCCGGACTATGGCCATCTCGTGGACACGATGCTTGTGCCCGACGGCGCCAAGGTTAATCACGGCGATTATTGCGTGCCGCGTGTCGAGCCAGAGCTCGCGTTCGTGCTCGGCCAGCCATTGAAGGGGCCTGGCATTACGCTACCGGATGTGCTGCGTGCGACCGAATATGTCGTGCCTGCGATCGAGATCATCGACGCTCGAGTGAAGAATCCACGCAAGATCACCGATACAGTGGCCGACAACGGTGCTGCCGCCGGCCTGATCCTCGGAGGTAGGCCGTTCAAGCCGATGGACGTCGACTTGCGGTGGGTTGGCGCCATCTTCTACCGAAACTCCGAGATCGAGGAAACTGGAATCGCTGCGGGCGTACTCGGTCATCCCGCGATGGGCATCGCCTGGCTAGCTAACAAGGTCGGCGAATTCGATACGACGCTCGAACCCGGGCACATTGTACTCTCGGGTTCGTTCACTCGGCCCGTCTGGGCGGCAAAGGGAGATACTTTGCACGCCGACTTCGGCCCTCTCGGCGCAGTCGTCGTTCAGTTCGTGTGAGGTGCAGGATGAACCTGTCGAAGAACGCCTTCAAGGCCGCACTCAGAGCCAAGCAAGTGCAGATTGGTCTGTGGTGCAGCCTGTGCAGCAACATTGGGGCGGAAATTCTCGCCGACAGCGGGTTCGACTGGATATTGATCGATACCGAGCACGCGCCAAACGAGCTGCCATCCGTTCTTTCGCAATTGCAGGTATTCGCGCGCGGCGCCGCAACTTCAATCGTTCGCCCGGCCTGGAACGATTCAGTGCTGGTTAAACGGTTGCTCGACATTGGTGCGCAGACGTTGCTCATTCCCTTCGTGCAGGATGAAGCCGAAGCAGAACGCGCGGTCGCATCGTGTCGGTATCCACCAGAGGGGATACGCGGCATTACTACGGGCAGTCGCGCCGCGCGATTTGGTCGTGTGAACAACTATCTCATGGAGGCCGATCGCGAGATTTGCGTGCTGGTGCAGGTGGAAACGCTAAACGCGATCGATAAGCTGGAAGCGATCGCGGGGACCGACGGCGTCGACGGTGTGTTCATCGGGCCATCCGACCTGAGTGCTTCGATGGGGCATATCGGGAACCCGCAACATCCTAACGTGCAGCAGGTTATTGAAGATGCGGTCAAGCGCGTCACCGCAGCTGGCAAAGCCGCCGGCATTCTCGCGCCGCTGGAGTCCCACGCGCGTCGTTACATCGAACAGGGCTATCAGTTTGTCGCCGTCGGCTCGGATATCGGTCTTCTGGCGAAAGCCGCGGATAGTCTGGCCGACAAAGCCAGAACGTGGTCGTCAGTTTGAGCGATACCTTCAGTTGGAAAAGCCGGACGCCAAGGCGTGTTTCCGGCCGCGCAATCGTCTTGCCAACTGCAGAGCGAGACAATGCCAGTCGCTCGGCTGCGCGGGCAAATCCGCCCGCCTCAGCCGCTTCGACAAATACCGCAACCCCGTCGAGCCTGTCGCGCATTTCCTCAATCTATATTGTATCGAGCTCGACCTCACGGTTGCTTCGCGGCGGCGGCCAATGGCAAGCCAACCGATTGCGCGAACAGAACCTTCTGATCGGAGCGTAGCGCCAGACTCTTGGCCAACATTAGCTTGTCGCAGTTGTGAAACCAGCATGCCAGGCCGTGCGCTGCGGCAAACAGATAGACGTTTCCGGCAATGATGCCTGTGTCGATGAAGTAGTATGATTTCTGAACCTCGGGATCGTGTAGTCCAGGCTCCTGGAAGCCCTTCGTGTGCGTAAGCCGATCCAGATCAGCCACGTAGATCAGTTGAACCGGCGCCTTGTTGTCGATTTTCTGGTGGGGGTTGATCGCAGCCGAGCGCAGGTCGCCGGGAGCCACGGGGTTAAGTCGGTGAGTGACGGCGTCGTAGAAAAAGACGCCGTCTTCGAGCGCGACGTAGAGATCGATTTCCTGCGAATTGCTCGCTGACGCCGCCGTTCGGCCCGGAGCCCCGTCCGGACCGACGGGGCGGTTAACGCCGCAAGCCGCCCACAAAAGGTTCGAAAGTTGGGTTGGCGCGAGTGCGGTCGCAGCGATCTCGCGGACCGTACGGCGCTGCCCGAGCGCCTCGTGCAAGGAGAGGGCGTGAGTTTTGGCGGGCGAGGGTAGTTCTTTCGGAAGAAAGGCGGTGGCCATTGGGTCTTGTCCTTTGCTCAGGTAGAGCGGCGATGGTCACTGGGAGCGGTTCATGCGCTCTAACAATGCCTCTCCCCGCTTGCGCGTGTTGATTGACATGCCGACGAGGACCTCGTCTTGATCCTTCTCAAGTTGAGCAAGTGCTTCCGTTGCGAAGTCTTCTGGGGACATCATCTGCTGACTGCTCGTACCTTCGCTGCGAACCCCGTCGCCTAGGCCCGTGTCTACGATCGGCGGAACCATCTCAACAACGCGTACACGCGTTGCTTTCAATTGGTGGCGCAAACTCAGGGTAAACGAGTGAATGGCCGCCTTGGTGGGCGGTAGACAGGGACGTCTACCATCGGCGCGAATGCCAATCCCGAACTGACACATCGTCGAACTGCGGCAGGCCGTCTTCATCGCGAATTTTCTCGCGCGGCTTTGGGGCGGCGTTTTCCGGAGGGGCGCTCCTTGGCTTGCTGTTTTGACTTCGGCTTGATCAGCTTATGGATTTCGCCGCTTTCGATCTCCGCCTCGATCCGATCGAGATTATCGTAGAGCGAGCAAAGCGTTGCCTTTAGCGCGGTGGCGTCCGTGCGTGAGAGATCTCGGGTCGCTACCTCCTCGCAATGGGCCGCAATTGGGATGAGGCGCTCGTACAGTTCGCGGCCGGATGTCGTCAGTTCGACCTGAAGGCTGCGCTGATCGTTTGCAGGCCGACGCCGAGACACGAGGCCTTCCTTCTCCATATCGGTCAGCAGTCGTGACAGCGTCGAGCGGTCGGCCGAGGTTCGTGCGCTTAGTTCGACGAGTCGCAGCGGTCTCGTTTCCTCGGCAAGGGCTGCCAAAACGCGGTACATCGGCGGGGTCAGTCCTTCCTTCCGGCCGATGCGGACGAACAGGTCACCCATGCGAATCCCTATTCGGGCGAGGAGATGGGGTAGGGAATTCGGCATCTGGCACCTCGAATGTCCAAGAATAGCTTCGAAGGCTAACTAAATTGCCGGACCGAGAGAACCCGTGCAAGCGAAAATTCAGGACAAACGAGGAAGGGAATTAGAATCGCGGCCAGGTCAATAGCACAGGTGGCTAATAAATTTTATGAATTGCACGCACTCTGCTTCTGGCGGCCCTACGAGCAAAGCGTTGCCGGAAGCGCCTCGGACGGCGTCGGCTCGTCTTAATTATTTGCAAATGATATAGTTCTATAAGCAAGTATTGCTTGTTGAAGTGTTTTGCTCTGGCAGAGCCGGAGCGGAGGGTTTGGGGCCTATGGACTCGTTTGTCTATTCGGCTTCGTCAGCGAGAGTGATCTTCGGATCGGGCACCAAAGTGCTCCTAGCTGACGAAGTTCGACGACTGTCTTGCCATCGCGCTTTGGTTCTTTCGACGCCACAGCAGCGGAGAGAGGCAAATGCTGGCTGCCGACCTTGGCGCGCTACCGGTCGGTATCTTCAGAGGCGCCGTGATGCACATGCCGGTTGAGGTTACCGAAACAACTGTCGCCCTTTGCCAAGGAACTCGGCTCGGATTGCGTGCTGGGCGTCGATGGCGGTTCGGTTACGGGTTGCAGCAATCGCATTCATCACAGCTCTGCCTCAGATCGCGCTGCCGACCACGACATATTCCGGCTGGCAAGCAGCTTCGATCCTCGGCGAGACCGCCGCCGGCAAGAAGATGGTCCGCGAATTGGCAGCAAACACGAGGCATCGGCACCATGACGAGCACAACCATTTAGCCGCAATGTCGCCAATTCCAATCCCTGGTGAATCCGTCCAGATAAACTGCCCTGTTTAGAGGAAGCAATCTATGTTTCGCAATTTGCGGATCTCTTTCAAGCTTGGAATTATGGTCAGCCTTGCGATGTTCGGCATCATTGCTGTGGCCTCTATCAGTCTCTCGGCGCTGAAGAACAACCTCCTTGAAGATCGCAAGGTCATGCTCCATGAGCTTGTCCTGCTGGCCAAGCAATCGTTGGAGCAAAACTATCAGGCGGGGCGTAAGGAAGGGCGACCTGAAGCTGAAATCCTCGAACAGAGCAAGGCCCTAGTTCGTTCGTTCCGCTTCGGCGGCGGCAACTACTTCTATGCTTTGGATACGCAAGGTACGGTACGAGCCAGTCCGAATCCCAAGATGGAGGGCGCCAACCTCTTCGATGTGGCCGACTCCGATGGTGTTTATTTCGCCCGCCAGCAGGTCGAAGTCGCGGCCAAAGGTGGCGGGTTCGTGCAGGCCCGCGTTCCGCGTCCCGGCGACACCAAGCCCCTGTTGAAGATTACTTATGCTACGGATTTCCAACCGTTCGCCTGGAGTATCGGGGGTGGAATCTTTCTAGACGACATCGATGCAATCTTCTGGTCGGAAGTCCGTCAAGTCACCACAATTCTCGCGCTCACGCTCGCTGTCGTTGGACTTACGTGCGTCCTCTTGGGGCGCAGCATTGTCGGTCCTATCACCAGTATGACTGCCGCGATGCACAAGATCGCCAGCGGTGATACTGCGGTACCCGTTCCGGCGCGCGACCGTCAAGATGAAGTCGGCGCCATGGCTCAATCCGTACAAGTATTCAAGGATAGCATTGTCGAAGCAGCACGCTTACGTAGCGAGCAGGACGACCTGAAGAGGCAGTCCGAAGCTGAGCGCTCTTCATTGCTTGATGGGATGGCAGATGAATTCGAAAACAGTGTCCGTAGGTCGCTGGATACATTGGCTGAGGCCGCTATCGAGCTACGCTCGACGTCCGATGGTCTGTCGAGCGTCGCCTCAGAAGCAAGCGATCAGGCAGCAACCGTATCTGCAGCGGCTGAACAAGCGTCTTCCAATGTGCATACGGTCGCGGCGGCCACCGAGGAACTATCATTGTCCGTTTCAGAGATCGGCCGCCAAGTCACTCAGTCGGCCCAGGTCGCACAACGGGCGGTAGAGGAGGCCAACCGCACCAACACGACCGTGCAAGGATTGTCAGAGGCGGCCCAAAAGATCGGCGACGTAATCAAACTGATCAGTGATATCGCAAGCCAGACCAATCTGCTCGCCCTGAACGCAACGATCGAGGCTGCTCGAGCTGGAGAGGCAGGGCGCGGCTTCGCCGTGGTCGCAAGCGAAGTCAAATCACTCGCGAACCAGACCGCAAAAGCCACGGAAGATATCTCGTCCCAGGTCGCCGCAATGCAGGGTGCGACGCGGGATGCTGTCCTTGCGATTGAAGGCATTCGCGGTACGATCAGCTGTATCGACGAGATCACCACTGCTATCGCCGCTGCAGTAGAAGAGCAGGATTCCGCAACTAAGGAAATCGCTCGAAACGTCCAGCAAGCGGCGCAAGGGACCAGCGCGGTGTCGAGCAATGTCGGTATCGTCACCCGCACGGCAAGCGAAACCGGCGTGGCTGCGGGGCGCATGTTGGGGTCAGCGGAAGGATTGAACGTCCAGGCGGCGGCGCTGCGACAAAAGGTCGACGGCTTCCTCGCGAGCATTCGTTCGTCGCAGTAACAGCGGACGGTGGGAGCTCGAGCACTTTGTCCATCGGGACGAGACACCGCGAATCGACTTTGTCCGGTTCATGGAACCGGCTGCGACAACGGTCGGTGGCCAGCTCATAGGCAGGCGTGCTGCCGGGATGGCGGCGAATGGCTCGAGACTATCGAGCCAACAAACGTCCGCAACCCGGGTTCTCTTTCGAGTTTCGTATGGGCGGGCGAAACCTTAGTATACTAAGGGTATAATCCTCTTAATGAGGTGGTCGCGCATTTCCAAGCGCGCAACAATAAGGGCAAAGGAGCCTAATTGGCAATTGGTGGGCCCGCGATACCAGCCGCTGCCTGCGACAATTGCCGCATCGGTGCTTGCAATTATAGCTTAGCAAGCTTAGTAATTTGGCTCAGAGACGTGTTTTTGAGGGAGCCGAAACCATGCTGACTGCTGAGGAAAATGAGCTTCTGACGCGTGTGGAGGGGGCTGCTCCGATGGGGGCGCTGATGCGGCGCCACTGGATTCCAGCGTTGCTTTCGGACCAGGTGGCCCGGCCGGACGGCGATCCCGTGCGTCTGCGTCTATTTGGCGAAGATCTGATCGCCTTCCGAGACACTCAGGGCCGTCTAGGGATTATCGGCGAATACTGTGCCCACCGAAAGGTGTCCTTGGCCTTCGGGCGGAACGAGGATTGTGGCCTGCGTTGTCTTTATCACGGGTGGAAATTCGACGTCGAAGGCAACGTGGTGGAGATGCCTTCCGAACCGCGAGAGAGCAATTTAGCCAGCAGGGTCAAGCACAAGGCCTATCCGGCGCGCGAGGCTGGTGGATTTGTGTGGACCTACATGGGACCGAGCAACGACATGCCGGCTCTCGAGGCGCCGCCTTGGGCGCCTACCGATGCTGCAAAGGTCTCGATTGCGCGGTGGGACTTGCCGTGCAATTGGGCTCAGATTACGGAAGGTCAGATCGATTCGGCACACAGCTCGACGCTGCACTCGTCCGACATGCGGCCGGCCAGGGTCGTTACGGCCGAGGCAAAGGACACTCATTGGCTGCGCCCCTCGACCGACAAGCAGCCAAGGATCCAGGTCCAGGTGACGAACTACGGCATGCGTTATGCAGCGCTGCGTCGTCCAATCACGAATGCGCAGACGCTCGACTACGTGCGTATCACCACATTCGTTGCGCCATTCACCTCGCTGATTCCGCCGAACAGCTCCTACAATGTGGCCAGCGTTATTGTTCCAAAAGACGATCTGAATTCGTATTTTCATTTCATCGCCTGGACCGAAGACGATAGTGTGATCGGGCAGGACGCTTGGCGTAAATTCTGTGTTGGTCAGATCGGTATCGACGTGGATGCCGACTTCAAGCCGATCTTGCGTCATGCATCCAACAACTATCTGCAGGATCGCACGGCGATGCGCGGGGAGGGAAATTTCACCGGTTTCCCGGGGATCCCGAACCAGGACATTCCGATGTGGGAATCGATGGGGCGCATTTCGGATCGAACAAGCGAGCGTCTGGGCGCGAGCGATGTCGCCATCATCCAGTTCCGGCGTATCATGCTCGACGCGGTCGCTCGCTTTCAGGCCGGCGCAACGCCGATCGGCCTCGGTGAACCGCACCTGCCTCAAGCCAAGCTCCGATCCTACCAAGGTGTCGTTTCGAAGCAGGAGAACTGGCGGCTGCTCGGCGCGTCGGACGAAGAGCGCGACTACCTGCTCGGCATGGAAGAGAGCGACGAGGATCGCGAGATGGCGGCGGCGGCGATTTGACGCCCCGAACGATCGGCGTTCGCCGGCTGCATAGCCGGCCATGGCACCTCAACCGGATCTCTTCGGGCAAACACCAAACGGGTTTGGAGGAAATTGGATGGCTTGTAAGCCTCGCGCATTCGACGTTCTGATCATTCGCCGTGTGTGCTGGAGGTTGGCATTGGCTGCAACTTCGGCAGCCGCATTGCTCTTGGCCGATTCCACCTTCTTGCCCGTGCGAGCGGCCGAGCCCTTCGACATTCCGGTCGTATTGCCATTAACCGGCTCGGCCGCTTTTTTGGGCTTGGCGGAGCAGAAGGCCCTGGTTCGTGCAGCGGCCGCATTTTCGGAAGATGGTGGGATCGGTGGGCGACCGGTGCGGTTCGTCTTTTTCGATGACCAGTCGAGTGCTCAGACGGCGGTTCAACTCGCGACGCAAATTCTTGCGATAAAGCCCCCCGTTATTCTAGGTTCGGCCGTTGTCGGGATGTGCAATGCGATGGCGCCTCTGATGGCGCGCGGACCTGTCATGTATTGCCTTTCGCCAGGACTGTATCCAAAGCCGGGAAGCTTTGTCTTCAGCTCCAGCAATGCAACAGCCGATTTGCTGGCGGCGCAAATCCGCTTCTTTCGGATAAATGGGCTGAAGCAACTTGCGGTCCTCACCAGCACCGATGCATCGGGCGTGGACGCCGCGCGTCAGGTCAAGACGGTATTAGCGCTGCCGGAAAACGGTGAAATTAGAATCGTCTCTGAAGCAACCTTCCATCCGAGCGAAGTGAGCGTCGGGGCGCAACTTCAGCGTCTAAAGGGCGCCAATCCACAGGCCATCATTGCATGGTCGACCGGAGCCGCAATCGGGACGGTCTTCAAGGGGCTGATCGATACGGGCATTGACATCCCTATCGCGACGACCGACGGCAACATGACATACGCTCAGATGTCACAGTTCAAGGACATCCTGCCGAACACGCTGTACATTCCGTCCCCTGCGTGGCTCGCGAGCGGTCGCGTCGTTCCGCCGGAAGTGACTTCCGCCCAGGCGGCGTTCTTCAAAGCATTCAAGGGCGCCGAGGAGCGGCCCGATGCGGCTTACACCTTCGCTTGGGACCCCGCATTGATCGTCGTTTCGGCCCTGAAGAAGCTGGGTCCCACTGCCACACCCGAAGCGGTTCGCGACTACATCGGCAGTCTCAACGAGTTCGCCGGAGTCAACGGGATCTACGATTTTCAGCGAACCCCGCAGCGAGGGCTGGACGATACGAACGTAGTCGTCACCCGATGGCGCAGCGACGAGGGCGAATGGCAGGTCGTCAGCCAACCCAAAGGCGTTCCATTCAAGCGGTAACAACCTGGATATTCTCGCATTCTTAGTCGCCAGTGGAGCTACCTATTTGAGCGATTTCTTCCAGATTCTGGTCGGCGGTGTGGTGGTTGGGGCGACCTATTCCCTCGTCGCTGTTGGCTTCTCGCTCGTGTATCAAGTCACCGGTGTGATCAATCTGGCGCAGGGTGCAACGTGCGTGCTGGCCGCGCTGCTTGCCTGGTCTCTTCAGACGCATCTGGGTGTCTCGGCCTTAGCCTCTGCGGGATGGTCGATCGTGGCAACGACACTCCTGAGCACGCTGTTGGGAGCATTGACATTCGTCCCTGGCCTCACACGACTATCGAATGCGAACATGTTCATGCTTACGGCGGGTCTGCTGACGCTCGCCGAGGGCCTGTTCCTCTTGATCTGGGGCAGCCAGCCCTACGTCGTTAGCCCCCTCTTCGGAAACAGTCCGATCTCGTTTTGGGCTCTGCTTATCCCGTCCCAGGGCATTCTGATCCTCGGTGCGACCATTCTCGTGATTGTGATGCTCTGGTATCTGTTGACGCGCACATTGACCGGCCAGGCGTTACGCGCCTGTGCGGAAAATGCGATGGCGGCTCGGCTGATGGGCATCAACGTCCGGGAGATGGCTATCGTCAGCTTCGGCCTGGCAAGCGCCATTGGGGCGATCGCAGGTGTTGCTGTAGCGCCTACGACATCCTTGGAGTTTGATACCGGCCGGCTCTTGACCTTCTATGGCTTCATCGCGGTGGCGATCGGCGGCGTCGGGTCGTTTCCCGGGGCCGTCGCAGGTGGATTGCTGTTGGGCATCTTGCAACAACTGACTACCGCTTACGTTTCGTCGCTCTTCAGCAGTGCCATTGCCCTAGCCTGCCTGATTGTTGTGTTGGTTCTGAAGCCAAGCGGTTTGGTTCAGCCGCGCGTTGGACGGCGCTTGGATGTCCGCGATGCTGCCCGCGTCGCCTCAGAATTCAGGAGTCTGGATCCTCATTACGCCCGGATCGGCGGGGCCGCCGCCGTCGTGCTGGTGCTGAGCCTGCCGTTATTCATCACCTCGCCATCAATCCTTTCTGGGCTGGTCATCGCGGGGATTCTGTTCCTCGCGCTCATTGGCCTCGATATCGTGATGGGCTATGCGGGCCAGGTCAATTTGGGACAGGCGGGGTTTATGGCCGTTGGCGGCTACGTCACAGGCTATCTGGTCACACAGTATGATGGGATCGAGCCGCTCGTTGCGATTTTTGCAAGCATTGTCGCCGCCATAGCAATCTCGATCGTCCTCTCACTCGTCACCATGCGACTGCGGGGAATTTATCTAGCCCTCGCGACGTTGTCGTTCGGGCTTTTGGTGGATGCTTTCACGGTGGGGCTTGTCGATTTCACCGGCGGTCCGTCCGGATTGGTCGGCATTCCATCGTTTTCAGTCGGCAGCTACAGCTTCGACACGCCCGATCAGATGTACTACCTCGTCGCAGCGATTGACATCGGCGTAGTCGTACTTCTGTGTGGTGCGATAAACACTGACCTCGGTCGCGCGCTGAAGGCGATCCGCGGCGACCAGATGGCGTCCGAAGCGTTGGGCATCGACATCAAGGCGATGAAACTCCTTGCGCTTGCAATCAGCGCCGCGCTCGCGGCGCTCTCTGGCGGGCTCTACGCGTTCTTCTTCCACTTCTTGTCGCCCGAGATGGTCGGGACTCAGCAATCGCTCACCCTGGTTACCATGCTGGTGCTCGGGGGCGAGGGCACAATCGTGGGGCCGCTATTGGGCAGCATGATCATCACGATGTTGCCGGTCGTTTTCCAGCCACTCGCAATCTACAAAACGTTCGCAAGCGGCCTTCTGCTGGTGTTGTGCTTCCTGTTTCTTCCCCAAGGGCTGTTTGGCCTTCTGGTTCGCACCTTGCCGGTCAAGACCCGCCAACAGCTTGCGGCGAGTTCGCGACAGCTTACAGAGGAGGCGCCGTGATGAGCACGTTATCGCATCGTGGCGAAATCGCGCTCACCGCTCTAGAGATCTCCCGCTCTTTCGGCGGCGTCCAGGCCATTCGAGATGTTTCCTTTGAAGTGGAAGCGGGAACGATCACGGCATTGATCGGTCCTAACGGGGCCGGGAAGACGACCCTGTTCAATCTCATCACCAATATTTTTCCTCCGCATAGCGGCGTGGTTTCCCTATTCGGTGCAAGCCTGGAGGGGTGGTCACCGAACCGCGTCGCGACGGCGGGGCTCATACGTACCTTTCAGTCGGCGCGCGTCTTCCCGGGGATGAGTGCGCTTGAAAATATACTTGTTGGACGGCATCGGCTGGCAAATGCAACGATACCAGGGCAGATGTTTCGCACGCCTTTCGCTCGACGCGAAGAAAAGGCTCTTATTGGAAGTGCGGAGGATTTGCTTGAGGTCATCGGCCTTGCCGATGACCGTGATACCCACGCACCCGACCTTCCGATGGGGTCGCAGAAGCTACTTGACATAGCGCGCGCCCTTATGGCGAGACCGCGTGTGCTTCTGTTGGACGAGCCTGCGGCGGGACTGAACGACAGCGAGACCGCTCAATTGTCCGAGTTGCTGATGGCCATTCGGGAAAGCGAGATCACAGTCGTGATCGTTGAGCACAACATGTCCCTCGTCATGGATGTTGCGGACCAAGTGATTGTTCTCGAGGCAGGAAGGTTGATCGCTCGCGGCACCCCCGCAGACGTTCAGGCTGACGGCCGCGTCATTGCCGCCTATCTCGGCAGCAGCGAGGAGGAATGTCCTGAGAGGGGCTCAGCATGACCATGCTGGAATTGAAAGGCCTGAGTGCCGGCTATGGCACAGATGCGGTCCTCCATGATGTAGACGTTGAGCTCGACAAAGGCGAGATCGTAACCTTGATAGGGGCCAACGGCGCCGGCAAGTCGACGCTGGTCAGCGCAATATCCGGCTTGCTTCGGCCTATTTCCGGCGAGATCTGCTTCGAGGGCCAGAGCATCAGAGAATTGTCGACTCAGCAGAGGTTACGTCTCGGTATATGCCATGTGCCGGAAGGCCGACAGGTTTTCGCGGGCATGAGCGTCGCCGAAAACCTGCGACTGGGAGCATTTCTCAATGGCGGGACCGATTGGCTGATGCAGGCACGGAAGCTGTTTCCGTCCTTTCCGGTGCTTGAACAACAGCTATCCACTATCGCGGGTAACTTCTCGGGCGGGCAGCAACAAATGCTGGCGATCGCACGAGGCCTGATGTCGCAGCCCAAACTTTTGATGCTTGACGAGCCGTCGCTCGGTCTCTCACCGCTGCTTGTCCGCGAGATATTCAGGCTCATTCGCAGTCTTCGGGAGCAGGGACTTACGGTTCTCCTCGTCGAACAGAATGCGCGCCAGGCGCTGCAAGTCGCCGACCGAGGCTACGTGATCGAGAACGGGCGCGTGGTGCTTTCGGGACCTGCCAGCGACTTGATCCGTTCACCCGCCGTCTCGGAGCGCTATCTCGGCGTCGGCCGCCGAAATGCCGATAGAAGTCAAGCAACAGCTCAATTGGCGGGCCGGCTTTCGCGGTGTCTTGCCCAATGATCGCCACCGTCGCTGCGAACACAGATCGGAGAGAAGACATGCCGGCGCTGCCGCTTGAGCGGAGTGTCGGATATCAAATCCGCCGGACGCATCGTTTGGTTCAGCGCGCACTCCAGGTCCGGATCGAACCTCACAGGGTGTCGCTCGGCATGTGGTATTTCTTGCGGGCCCTCTGGGATGAAGATGGTCTTACCCAGCGTGAGCTCTCCACGCGCGTTGGTACGATGGAGCCAACGACGATGGCGGCAATCATGCTCACGCAAGATGAATGTCTATCTGACAGTGCGAGGCCGCGCGCTGGAGCGGGAGTTATTGCCGGCAGGCATCACGGTCGTGGAAGTCGCAACGCGATCACTAACGTCACGCGAGCTGGAGATGCTCCTCGGGCTTCCGGGGACTTCCAGAGAAATTGAGCGACGATTTGGAAATGCTCAGCCAACTCGACGATCACCAGGATTTGGGAGACGCACTATGATGATTCGTATCGAGCCGGTGCTTGACGAGCAGAACAAACGCTACTTTCTCGAGATCTACTATCCGGCAGATGCGTCTCGCGCCTTCATTACGACGTTTCCCCGTTATGGCAGCGCGGCAGCAGCGGAGCAGGACGTGCTCGCGATATTAGCCGCAAGTGCCAGCACGGCCGGAACGCAAGCGCGGTGAACGTGGCCTCCAGAGCAGGCCGCAGGATTCCGATAACAGGAGTAAGAAGTGACGACAAAGCTTAGACTTTCGATCGCGACAGGAAATTACGATCGCACGCGGCCCATGGTTGACGGCGACGTGGGAATTGACGGCGTGGATCCCGTTTTCATGCTGCTTTCGCCGGAGGAGATGTTCTTCCGCTCGTTCCGCGACAAGGCGTTCGACGTCAGCGAGCTGTCGCTCAGCAGTTTTGCCGTCAGGACGGCGGCCGGCAACAATCCCTATATCGGAGTGCCGGTATTCCCGTCGCGAGCGTTTCGCCACACCGCGATTTGCATCCGAACTGATCGGGGAATCGAGCATCCTCAGGACTTGCGGGGTCGGCGAATCGGTACGCCCGAGTATCAACTCACGGCTTGCGTGTGGGCCCGAGCGATCCTCCAGGAAGACTATGGCGTCGCTCCTTCCGACGTGACTTGGGTGCGCGGCGGTCTAGAGCAGCTTGGGCGACCTGAGAAAATCGCGGTACAGCTTCCGTCGACCATCAAGATCGAGCAGGCTCCCGCGGACAAGACGCTTGCCCAAATGCTGAGGGATGGCGACATTGACGCAATTATCGCCCCCCGCGCCCCATCCCCGTTCGAGCAGCAAAATCCGAACGTAGGATGGTTGTGGTCCGATCCTCAGAAGGTCGCGAGCGACTATTATAAGCGGACGAAGATTTTCCCGATCATGCATCTGATTGGTGTCCGCAAGGAGCTGGTCGAGGATCACCCGTGGTTGCCCGTCGCGATCTTCAAGGCGTTCTCAATGGCTAAAGATCGCGCGCTGGAACTCCTCGTCGACACATCCGCGACAAAGGTCACATTGCCCTTCGTCGACGAATTGCTTCGTTCCGCGCGCCAGTTGATGGGAGAGGATTTCTGGGCCTACGGCGTCGAAGCCAACCGGCATGTCCTCGATCGGTTTCTGGCGTTCCACCATGAGCAGGGTCTCTCGTCGCGTCGGCTGGCGGTGGACGAACTTTTTCATTCATCGACGCAGGCGACGTTCAAAATCTGACTTGCAGATAAAGCTTGAGGACGTCTGGTTTTGCTTGTCGTTTGGACAGCAAGTCTTTTGACGGAGGAACTCAGGAAAGCTGCGGCATCGGCTGTGCATCCCGGCGTGGTCTATGAAGGTCGTCTTCGGCGAACCTGTACGGGTCAACGCCAGCGGGATCCAGTGATGTTGGTCGGTACCTTGACCGGCATGTGAGGAAACGCCGAACTTTCAGCCGCACATGATTTTTTTGCCTGCAACAAACACATTCCGAGACAGGGTGAGGACTTTGCCAACGGCAAGATCGCGAGCAGCACTGGCGAAGGAACTCGAGGAGGCGTTGCGTCGGTCGTCGGCGTACAGCACGCTATTCAGCCAAGCTGTTGCGACTGCAGCCGGTATTTCCGGCTCGGATCTCGAATGCCTGAACTTGCTTCATTTTGAGGGGAGGGTGCCGGCTGGCCGGCTTGCCGAGGTCACGGGGCTGACCACGGGAGGGATTACCGGAGTGCTAAATCGCCTCGAGAAGGCCGGCTATGTGCGCAGGGAACGAGACAAGGCGGACCGGCGGAAGGTGCATATCGCCATTATTCCCGAGACTACCTCCAAAATTGGACGCTTCTGCGAGCCAATGCGCCAGGCGATGCACAAACTCTGGGGCGGCTATTCGGAAGCCGAACTCCGCTTCCTGCTGCGCTTTGCTAATGAAGGGTACAAGGCCGTCATCGAAGCGACTCAGACACTGAAGGGAACGATCAGCACGGCGCCAGAAGAGTTCACTAGCCTGAGGTCCGCACGGCGGTTCAGGGTTGACTAAATTGCAGGCCAGCACTTGCCGCTCGCGTCGCTTCACCGACCCCGCGGCACCAATACCTGCGGCGAACGCACGTGGGGCGGACATTTCGGCGCACTGTTGCGGGCCTAGATCCACAACTGATGCGGCGCAGGGGCTAATGAGCACACAAGCTCGTGCTCCCGAAGCCTCCAATCGAAGCCTTGCCTCGACTGAGGTGGCGGTGTGCCCCTTCGATTAGACAGTCTCGTCATTTATCCGATGTTGGAAGCACATTTGGCGCAACGCACGCACAACCAAATCCAGGGCGGTCTTGCTATTAGCGCCATCCTTGTCTCGGGCCGAGGAGATGGCCAGCCCGCGACACAAACCCCAGAGCGCCCGGATCACCGACAGAGCTTCCTTCTCGGCCAATCCTCGCTCAGTGAGATGCCGCAACCAGAGACGCTCCGTCGCAATGCGCTGAGATAGAAGAAGCGCAACGGCTTTATCGCCAACAAGTGTATGCCTGCGAACCGAAAGAAAGATGTCCAGGTAGATCAGGAACTCGGGCGCCGAATAGAAGCGCGTTGCGCTCTCCGCGATGAGTAGAAGAGGATCACTTCCCTTGCGATCGGCCAAAGCGTCGCGCTGCGCAAGTGTCAACACGCGATCTGACAGCCTTTCCAAGACCGCAATGACCAGTGAATCTTTGGTTGGAAAATGATGAAGCTGTCCGCCGAGCGAGACGCCGGCTTCTTGGGCGACGGCGGCGACACGAAAGGCGGCATATCCATGCTTAGCAAGTAGCTCGGTAGCTGCCTCGAGAATCTGTTCTCGAGTCGCTTCCTTTTGCTCGGATCGAACATTGCTTGTTGCGCGCGCCAATCGACACTCCCTGACTTACATCTCGCCCAGAAAACGCAAATTGGCAATCTGCGTCCAAGCGCTTCCCCCACCCAATGGTCGCAAAAAGCGCTGGCATCCGGTGCACCGTAAGGATATACGGTGGGTTGACCGTAAGGATATACGGCGAAATGCAAGAGGAAGAAAATCTCTCGTGCATGGACAACCTCAGCAATAAGGAGGAAATCGCTTGGTCAATCAAAAGGGTAGCGCTGGCTCAATCGGACCGCGCGTAGATTTCAAGATCATGGCCGACTGGGGCAATGCGAACTTCCACGCGATCGCGGGGTGGATCGCCGCTCATCTGCGCTGGCAGTCGCAGCCTGGATCCACGTTCTGGATCAAGACCGGAACGGGATACGGCGACAATATCGAAGGTCTCACGAGCAAAGAGGTCGATCTCACCATCACGACCCCTTACAACGTATCGCCGGAATGGGCGATCGCCGGTAGCAACTTCTTCAAGGACAAGGGGCCTGCGCCGGCCATAAGGAGCCTGGGTTGGCTTCCTCAGAACGACCGGCTCGTATTCGCTGTTCGCGAGGACACCGGCATCACCTCATTCAAGGATTTGCGCGAGCGCAAGTATCCCTTGAAGATCGCGAGCGGCTTTCGCACCAAAGATAACTTGATGATGTGGGCCATCGACCGCGTGTTCGAAGAACACGGTGTCGAGGTCGAGGCTTGGGGCGGCGAGTGGCTCGAACACGATTTCCCGCGCATTTCCGTCCCATTCGTCACAAATGGCCAAGCGAATGCGTTGATCAACGAGGCAATTGTCGTGCCCCAGTGGCGCGAGCTCGTCGAAAAAGTGCCTATGCGTTTCTTGCCGTTCGAGCCGCAGGCGCTGAAGGCACTCGAAAGCAAGTATGGTCTTCGTCCAGCAGTCCTGCGCAAGGGCTATCTTCGCGTGCCGGAGGATATTCCGTGCCTGGACTGGTCGAATTGGGCGATCCTGGTTCGTGACGACATGGACGACGAGTTGGCGTACCGGGTCACGTCAATCATGGTGGAGCAGCGTGCTGAACTGGAGGGACGCTATCGTCATCTTCCCTCAGAGATCGCTCCTTTGACCTACCCGATTGATCCCAACGTTATGTGGAAAGGCGTCGGTGCGCCGCTGCACCCTGGCGCAGAACGGTACTACCGGGAAAAAGGCTACATGAAATGACGCAAGTCCGGCCGTCCCCTTGGGCGGCCGGACACCATCCTGTCGGGAGAGGAGGTCGCGGATGGCGATAGTGAGTGGGAAGGCTGTGACGTTGGTCTCCACTTCGGCGGCGAGCACAGACGCCCGACGTGGCAGCGATGCATTTCCGCTATTTCTGAACGCAAGGCTTTGCGATGAAGGCTGTGACAAGAGCGTTGCCTTCATTCTTTGCCATCCCGCAGGCAATTTCACCACTCACTACCTCTTGCCGCATCTCCATCGCAACGGCGCGGCCGCCCTTGGCATGGCGACGCGCTACATCAACAACGAACTCGAGCTCACGATGGAGCGCTGCATCCAGGATCTCGGGCGAGGCGTTGAGTTTCTTCGTGATCAGGGCTATGAAAAAGTAATCTTGGTCGGCAATTCAGGGGGCGGATCGTTATCTTGCCTCTATCAGTCAGAAGCTGAAAACCCGACAATAGCAACTCTCCCCGACGGCGAAGCGATTGAGATTGACGGGCTTAGCAAAGCAGATGCGATTGCGCTGGTCGCTCCTCATCCGAGCAGGGCTCATGCACTTACCGAATGGCTTGACCCGGCTTTCATCGACGAATCTAACCCGCTGATACGCGATCAAGAGTTTGACCTCTTTATTCAGCGCCCCGTTCCTTTTGATCGCGACTGGATCCGCACCTTTAGAAATGCGCAGGTGGCGCGCAATCGCCGTATCTCCCAGAATGCGCTTGCCACGCTTGCTGAACTTCGCACCCGCTCCGACGGACCCCGCGAGCAGATCCTTCTCGTGCACGGCACGGGCGCCGACCCACGCTTCGTTGACCTCACCCTCGATCCAAATGGACGCAAGGCTCGCTCACTGGAGCTGACCAAACGGTTGAACGAGGCGCATCTTAGCATGGGGCGATTGAGCACTATGAGAACTTGGCTCAGCCAATGGAGCATCGACCATTCACGCGCGAACGGTCCGGCGTGCCATGCTCGCACGAGCGTGCCGGTTCTTTGCATCGAATTTGAGAATGACGAGATCGTCTATCCGTCTTACCTGCGAAGCTATGCAGAGGCCCGAGCAGACGGGTTCACCAGCGAAGTTTTGGGGGGCGCTACGCACTTCATGATCGGATTGAACGAACTACAGGACCAGTTGGCTCGTCGATTGGTGACATGGGCTCGGGAATTGCCCTGAGGATCAGCCGGTAGGGGTCATGGCCGAAACATGCTGACGGCCGACGTGAAGGGGGGCGCTGCCCTCGTCGAAAGAATAGTGTCGCCAAAGAGCGACCGAAAAAATGAAGAGGAAATGTTTTGGATGCTCGGTATCGACTGAATAGTGACGAGTCCACGCCGCAGGTAGCCGCGCAGTCATCTGTGCAAGCCTGGCTGATGGTCATGTTTATCACGCTGCTGACCATCCTGTCATTGCTTGACCGGAACGTCATCGCGCTCTTCCTCGACGACATCAGAGCCGATCTGCAGATCAGTGAACTACAGGCAAGCTTCATCTACGGCGGGGCATTTGCCATTACCTTCTCGCTCATGGGTCTTCCGATAGGCTGGGCTGTCGATCGTTTTTCGCGTCGCAAGATTATTTTCGGCGGCGTGGGTTTCTGGAGCCTGTCAACGATTGCTTGCGGGCTGGCCACGGGCTTTCCGTCGATGCTGCTTGCCAGAGCCGGTGTCGGCGCCGGCGAAGCGGCCCTGGTTCCTAGTGCGCATTCAATCATATCGGATTCCTTCCAACCCAAGTCCCGCACCTTGCCCTTCGCATTCTATGCGATGGGCCAGAAGGGTGGCGCCGGCGTGGCCCTGCTTGTTGGGGGCGCGCTCGCCGCACTCTTCAATCCGCACGTTAGTTATGAGATCGCGCCTCTTATTGTCCTTCGTGGCTGGCAAATAATCCTCTTTGCCATCGGATTGCCCGGCCTCGCGGTCGCAATCTTTATCTTTGCCTTCCGCGAGACCGCGCGGAGTGACATGCATACCGCCGCTTCCGAGCGACCGGGCTATTTTGGGTATTTTGGCTTTATGCGGGGTCGCTGGCGCTACTTCACGGGGCTGCATCTCGGCTTTGTGATGTTCCAGAGCGTCTATATTGCAATCATGGGCGCGACTCCGAGCTTCTTCGCTCGCGTGCATGGCTGGACTCCAGCCGAGACCGGATTTTGGTTCGGTGCCGTCATTCTAGTGGGCCCTCTTGCTAGCCTGCCGATTCATGGATGGATGTGCGACCATCTCCTCCGCCGCGGAGTGCGCGACGTCCACCTGCGATATCAATTGATCATGCTGCCGCTCGCGCTACTTCCACTGTGCGGCGCCTACCTCGTTCCTGGTCCGATCTTGAGTTTGTCACTTCTTGGTGTGGGAATGACGCTGATCGCGGGAAGCCAGGCAGCAACTACGGCCTCCCTTCAGATGTCGGTAACTGGTGATCTGCGTGGTAAGGCGGCATCGGTCTGGATCTTGATCGGTGGACTTTCGTCACTGATCGGTCCGAGTGGCGTTGCCCTTATCAATCAGAAAGTCTTCGCGAACAGCTCCATGATCGGCCAAAGCCTGGCGTTGTTTGTGGGCTGCTCACTGCTAGTGGCCGCGTTGCTCTTTGAGGTCGCACGACGCGGTTTCCTGCGAAGTCCAAACGTATCTGATGAATTGGTCTAAACGCCGTCTCGCTCAGGTCCAGTCCGATCAGCCGATTGCGGAGCGCCGGGAGGAGATCGATCCACGCTCGGGACAATCGTGCAGATTGTGAAGCTCCACAACTAAATACACCCTTGAAAGGAAATGAAGTTGATTAGGAGAGTTTTGCTGAGTTCGGGGGCCTGTCTCATCGCTGTCGGCACGGCGGAGGCTGCCGACCTCCCGATCAGGGCCAGGGGGTCGAATACGTGAAGGTCTGCTCCCTCTACGGTGCCGGATTTTACTTCATCCCGGGCACTGACACCTGCATCAAGCTTGGCGGTTAGCTGCGTGTCGATGGCGCGTTGAATACAAACACCAGCTTCAACAACAGAACGAATGGCACGGCGGGCGCAAGCGACCGTCTCAGCAATTACTACACCGCTCGTTCCCGTGAAGAACTGAATATCGATACGCGTACCGCGACTGAGTACGGCATAGTTCGTACCTACTTCAATGCGACCTTTACATGGACGACAGGCAACTACGTCGGCACGGGCAGCGCGTGATGCTGCGTGGCCTGACCGAGAGGGAAGCGGCCGAGCTGATCCGGCAGTTCCGAAAGACGATCGCCGCCGCCAACGAACTCAGCCGCGCCATTGCGGGAGGGGGCTACGGGATGATGATATGGAGCAAGCACGACAATTGATTTCGGTCCTAAAAATGGGAGCGGTCTATCGGAGATGTTCAAACAATCACTGTTGACCGTCACGTCGAAGTCGCGGAAGTTGAAGCAACGGTCGCCGTGATCGTCTCGAGCTGGTTCCTGATCCAGCGATGCGCCGGATCCTTCTGATAGCGCTGGTGCCAGACCATGAACATCGGCAGCTCGGCCAGCGTCCTTGTGCGCGACGCCAGCGGAATCCGCACCTGTGCGAAGCCGCGCATGACGCCGGATGCCAGCAGGCTCGGCATGCTCGCCAGCATGCGCGAGCCTCGCAGGAATGACGGCACGCCGGAGAAACTCGGCACGGAAATCGCGATCTCGCGGTGGAAGCCCTTGGCCGCAAGCCGGCGGTCGAAGTCGAGCCGCTCGTTGTCGGTGTAGACTACGGTGATGTGGTGCGCCGTGAGATAGGCGCCGCGGCCGGACGGAGCGGTACGCGCCTTGGAGTCGAAGTAGCAGACGTATTGATCGCTCAGCAGACGCCTCTGCATGATGTCGACGCCCGACGGCGGCAAAGGCGTGACCAGGAGATCGCAGCGGTTTTCGCGCAGCATCGCTGGCGACGGCGATCGCGAGGGGTTCACGCGCAGGTTCAGGCTCTTCACCTGCGCGGCGACGTGGTCGAAGAATTTGGGAAGCAGGAGATCGCGCTGGAAATCGTTGGCTGCGATCGTGAGCGAGAGCTGGGCGAGCTTCGGCTCGAACGTGACGCCGCCGGCAAAGCTGCGCATCTGGTCGATCAGCGCGCGCGCTTTTGCGGCCAGCGCCTGGGCGTGCGCCGTCGCGACGATGCCGCGGCCAGATTTGGCGAACAGCGGATCGCCAGCGATCCGCCGCAGCTTGTTCAGCCCGTGGCTGACCGCCGATTGCGTCAGCCCGAGCCGCGTTGCGGCCGCTGTCACCGAGCCTTCCTCCAGCACGGCGAGGAACAATTCGAGGGCATGGCCGTCGAGGGCCAAATGATCGATTTCTTTCATGGAATTCATTATAATCGATCTATTTATCTAGAGAATAGGCCGGCCCCATGATCTCCCGATAAGCCATGTGCCCGGACCCGGGCGCCAGAGGGAGAGACTCCGCCGATGAATGCCCGGGCTCCGATTCCAGCCGTGCAGGATACCCGTCTCAACCGTCCCGAACCCTTTACGCCTCGCGACGGCGGCTTCTTCCAGCGCGACCACTCCATCCATCCGCCAGCGCATGCGCCCGGTTACAAATCCTCGGTGCTGCGCTCGCCCCGTCAGGCGCTATTGTCGATCGAAAACTCGATCTCGGAGATCACTGGCCCGGTGTTCGGTCATAACGATCTCGGCCCGCTCGACAATGATTTGATCCGCAACTACGCCAAGGACGGCGACCCCGTCGGCGAACGCATCATCGTCCACGGCCGCGTGCTCGACGAGACCGGCCGCGGCGTGCCGAACACGCTGGTCGAGTTTTGGCAGGCGAATGCCGGCGGCCGCTATCGGCACAGGAAGGATACCTATCTCGCCCCGATTGATCCGAATTTCGGCGGCTGCGGCCGCGCACTGACGAACGACGCCGGCTACTATTATTTCCGTACCATAAAGCCGGGCCCCTATCCCTGGCGCAACTACGTCAACAGCTGGCGTCCCGCCCACATCCACTTCTCGGTGTTCGGCTCGGGCTTTGCGCAGCGGCTGATCACGCAGATGTACTTCGAGGGCGATCCCCTGATCCCGGTCTGCCCGATCCTTACGACGATCCCGGACAAGGACGCCCTCGAGCGCCTGGTGGCGCCGCTCGACCTCAATGCGAGCACGCCGTTCGACTCGCTCGCGTACCGCTTCGACATCGTGCTGCGCGGTCAGCGCTCCACCTATTTCGAGAACCGCCCCGAGGGGAACTGAGCCAAGGACACAAATCATGCCGCAGCCGCTCAACTATCTCAAGGAAACCGCCTCGCAGACCGCTGGCCCATACGTCCATATCGGGCTGATCCCGGCCATGGCCGGTTTCGATATTTTTGAGAAGAACTTCTCCAACGTGCTGGTGACCCCGAAGACTCCGGGCGAACGCATCACACTGGAAGGCAAGGTGATCGACGGCAGCGGTACGCCGCTGCGCGATGTGCTGCTCGAGATCTGGCAGGCCAATGCCGCCGGTCGCTACAACCATCCGGCCGATCGCTCGACCGGCGTGGTGGACGAAGACTTTCGCGGCTGGGGCCGCGCAGTCTCCGATTTCGAGAGCGGCCTCGTGACGTTCGAGACCATCAAGCCGGGCCCGATCGTCGACAAGACCGGCCGCAAATCCGCGCCGCACGTCAACGTCTGGATCGTCGCGCGCGGCATCAATATCGGGCTCAACACGCGACTCTATTTCTCCGACGGGGAGGCGGCGAATGCCGTCGATCCCGTGCTCAACCTGGTCGAGCCAGCGGGGCGCCGCAAGACGCTGATCGCCACACGCAGCGAGCGCGCCGGCAAGGTCGTGTATTCCTTCACGATCAATCTGCAGGGGCCGGCGGAGACCGTCTTTTTCGACATCTGAGTTTTGCGGCTCGCCGCCCTAGCACCTGGCGCGAACGGCTCGCGGTCCATGCAGCGATCAATGATGAGCGGAATTGGGCTGTCTGTTGCCTTTGAAGCAGTGTCATCGTCGTGGTCTCCGCGAGCACTGAATCGTCGACACCGGTAGGCGCGACTATGGGAAAATGAATCTGTTGGTGATCCGGCCGCCAATCGGCAATACTCTGCCAGGGTACTCGAGGCCGCTTAGCTGAGATCGGGGTTCGTTGCGCGCGCGAGACGTGGGGCCGCAAGAGGCGGCGCCAAGTCGCGATGCTACTTCTAGGCAGCCATGCGGGGCCTACATCCGCCGATACCGCAACGCTTCGACCAGCACTGAGAATGCCGGCGAAGGCTGCCGGCGGCTGGGATAGTAGAGGTGATAGCCCGAAAACGGTGGACACCAGTCCGAAAGCACGCGAATGAGCTGCCCGCTCGCAAGGTACCGCTGCACGTGTGCCTCGGTCAGATAGGCAAGCCCAAGTCCTTTCAGGGATGCCTTCAGTAGCGCGTCGGCACCATTGAAGACCAGTTGTCCTTCGACACGCACATGAAGGTCGCGCCCGCCCTTCTCGAACTCCCATGCATAGAGACTTCCTCCATGGGTGGGCAGACGCAGATTGATGCAGTTGTGATTGGTTAGATCCTGCGGCGTACGCGGCTTCTTGCGGAGTTCGAAGTAGGAGGGCGAGCCCACCACCGCCATCCGAAGATCCGGTCCTATTCGAACGGCGATCATGTCCTTGGCCACCATTTCGCCGGGCCGGATACCCGCGTCGTATTGCTGCGCCACGATATTGGTCAGCCCGTAATCGAAGATGACTTCGACCTTGATGTCGGGGTACTTCGGAAGGATCCTGGTCAACGCCGGCATTAAGATGGACTCGGCGGCATATTCCGTCGACGTGATACGGATGGTTCCTGATGGCGTGGCCCGCAGCTCGCTCAGGGCGGCCAGTTCGATGTCCATCTCGTCGAACCTCGGAGCTAAGCCTTTAAGCAGCCGTTCTCCAGCCTGGGTTGGAGCCACGCTCCGCGTTGTCCGGCTGAGCAGGCGGACGCCCAACCGTTCCTCCAAATTCCGGACGATCTGGCTGAGAGCGGGTTGGGACATTCCAAGCCTGGCTGCGGCCCTCGTGAAACTTCGTTCCCTTGCGACGGCCAGGAAAGCAACCAGGTCGCTCGCGTTCTCCCGGTCCATTGATAAGCAGCCCCTATAAATCCAATAGGAGTTTATCATCTAATCGGCCGCAGCCGAAAGCCTTAGGTTTGCAGCGGGCGATTGGCGGCCCCAGAGACCGGGCATGACGCAAGAGATTCAGGACAGTGCGGGAACTCTGAGTGCGGCCGGCATGTCAGGCATGGAAGAAGCGGTTCCGGTCCCTCGCATCACCACGACGTTGTTGCCGATTATGGGAGTGGTCTTCGTCGCTTTCCTCGTGATCGGCGTCGCAATGCCTGTGCTCCCGCTTCACGTGCACTATGGATTGGGTTTTGGCACATTCATGGTCGGGCTCGTCGCGGGCAGTCAGTTTGCTGCGTCGCTGATTTCGCGACCATGGGCCGGCCATTATTCGGACAGCCGCGGCGCCAAGCGCGCCGTGGTCCTTGGTCTGCTAGCCGCCACTTTTTCCGGATTGCTATATCTGCTCTCGCTACATTTTGCCGGCACTCCGCTCATCGCGATATCCATTCTCTTGCTAGGACGAGCTCTGCTCGGTGGCGCGGAGAGCTTCATCATCACGGCTGCCGTGAGCTGGGGACTGGCAATCGTCGACCCCCGGAGCACCGGCAAGGTCATTGCGTGGGTCGGATCGGCGATGTTTGCGGCCTTTGCGATCGGCGCACCGACCGGCTCTGCGCTCTACGCCGTTTACGGCTTTGCGGCGATCGCGTTGGCCACGGCGTTGGCTCCGCTGGGGACCCTGCTGCTCGTTGCACTCCTTTCCGGAGTTGCCCCGGTACCTCGGACCCGTCTTTCATTTGCTAAGGTGCTTGGTGCCGTGTGGATACCCGGCTTCGGCTCGGCACTGGGCAGCGTCGGTTTCGGCGCGGTGACCACGTTCTTGGCGTTGCTGTTCGCCAATCGAGGGTGGTCCGACGGATGGCTCGCCTATACAGCCTATGCGGTCGCGTTCATCCTGGCGCGGGTCTTTTTTAGCGACGTGGCTGATACGTTCGGCGGAGCAAAAGTCGCGCTGATCTGTGCAGTAGTTGAAGCCGCTGGCCAGGCGCTGATCTGGCTGGCTAATCAACCCGAATTGGCTTTGCTGGGCGCCGCTCTTACCGGCTTCGGCTTCTCGCTGGTTTACCCTGGGTTCGGCGTCGAAGCGGTCCGCCGCGTGCCGCCACAGAGCCGCGGGTTGGCCATGGGCGCCTACACCGCCTTTCTCGACGGCGCCCAGGGACTTGCCAGTCCGGCGCTTGGCTTGATCGCGCGAGGAGCCGGTCTGAGCGTCGTATTTCTCGCCAGCGCCCTCGCCGTGCTCAGCGCGATCGTCGTCGCGTCGTGGCTGCTGGTGCACCCGGCAACGACGGAGGAGAGACCACAATGAGACTGCTCGCAGCATCCCTGTTTTCAGTCTGTCTGATCGTCAACTGCGCAGCCACTTGGGGGCAGACCACCACTGAAGGAGAGAACTCCATGTCCAGATCTGAAGATGTCCGCAATGTCGCCCCCGCACTTGAGAAATATGCGCATGACGTTGTTCAGGGAGACCTCTGGAAGCGAGCCGGCCTTTCGCCCCGGGATCGCAGCATCGTGACGCTCGCCGCGCTTGTCGCCCGCGATCAGACGATCGAGCTGCCACACTATCTCAACCTCGCGCTGGACAATGGCGTGAAGCCGGCCGAGATCTCGGAGATCATCACGCACCTGGCGTTCTACACCGGCTGGGCCAACGCGATGGATGCGATTCCGGCCGCGAGCAGCGTGTTCGAGAGCCGCAACATCGGGGCCGATCAGCTCCCGCCGGTATCCGGACCGCAATTATCCCTCGATGAGGCAGCGGAAGAGCAGCGGGCGACGCGTGTCGGGGAGCAATTCGGGCAGATCACGCCGAGCCTGGTCCAGTACACGACTGACGTGCTGTTTCGCGATCTCTGGCTGCGGCCGGAGCTCGCTCCCCGGGATCGCAGCCTCATCACCGTCAGCGCTCTGGTGGCGACCGGACAGGTCGCTCAGATCACCTATCACCTCAACCGGGCAATGGATAATGGCCTGACGCGGGAGGAAGCGGGAGAGCTGCTCGGCCATCTCGCCTTCTATGCCGGGTGGCCCAATGCCTTCTCCGCGGCCCCCTTCGTGAAGGACGTGATCGAGAAGCGGTCGCGGTGACAGATGGCCGGGAGCACGCATTCGCGACGCGCAGCAATAGCCGCAGCGGCCGCCATCGCTGCATTGACGACGCTGCGCAGTCTCGCCGCGCAAACGGGTTCCACCGAATACAGGAGCAGAGACATGGAAATCAACATCAAGCGAAACGGCTCGCGCCCCGCCGCCAAAGGTTCGCCAGACTGGTTCACCGGCTCGGTCCGTGTGGACCCTTTGTTTCAGGCGCCCGATCCCGCGCGGGTGGGCGCCGGTCAGGTCACGTTCGAACCCGGCGCCCGGACTGCCTGGCACACGCATCCGCTCGGCCAGACCTTGATCATCGTTTCGGGTCTCGGCTGGGTCCAGCGCGAGGGCGGCCCGATCGAAGAGGTCCGGCCAGGGGATGTGGTGTGGTTTCCGCCGGCGCTGAAGCACTGGCACGGAGCGACGCCGACAACGGGTATGACTCACATTGCGATTCAGGAATCGCGCGATGGCAGGAACGTCGACTGGATGGAAAAGGTCAGTGACGAGCAGTACCGCAAGTAGTGCGCCGCGTATGCCTGTACATCATTCGTTATGGACTGCAGCGTGGATGGTCGCACGCTCGACAGACGCTGGCGCCTGAGGAGTTTGCGCATGACTTGGTCCAATGATGAACTTCGCAAGATCGCGGCAACGGACGATCTGCATATCGCGCCGTTCCGTCCGGACGGAAAGACCTATGGCACTCCGACCTGGATCTGGTCCGTTGTGGTCGAGGATTCTCTTTATGTACGGGCCTATAACGGCCGACAGTCCAGCTGGTACCGGGCTGCCTTGTCCCAAAAGGCGGGCCGCATCACTGCCGCGGGCATGACGAAGGACGTTGTGTTCGATCCGGTCGAGGGAGCGATCATCGATCGCGTCGACGAGGCCTATCGGGCCAAGTACCGCAGCAGCAGATATCTCGATCCGATGGTCGGCGCCGGCGCGCGCTCGGCGACCGTCAGGGTCACGCCGCGCGATCCGAGGCGCGAGCTCTAGGGAGAGAATCGGCGATGCAACGCACAACCTTTGCAGTGCTGAAGCCGCAATCACGACTGACGCCGGGATTTTCAAGGAGATCATCGATGAAGACGAGCAGGATGTGGCTATCGGCTGTGAGCGCGGTGCTTTGCATTCTTGCGCCTTCGGCTGCGGGGGCCCAGGACAAGCCGGCCGGGGCAGGGCCCGCCTACTATATCGCTGATTTCGAAGTGACCGACCGAGAGGCGATCAAGCCTTATAGCGCCAATGTCGAGGCGACCTTCAAGCCATTCGGCGGTCGATTCATCGTCCGTGGCGGCGATCCGGTGCCGCTCGAAGGCTATTCGCCGAAGGGGCGCCTCGTCATCATCGAGTTCGACAGCATGGAGAAGGCAAAGGCTTGGTACAACTCGCCGGTCTATGCGCAGCTCCGGCCCATCCGGCAGAAGGCAGGCCACTCCAATGTCTATTTCGTGCAGGGCATGGCGAAGTAGGGTAGCGGTCGGTCTCGGCATGTCGCGGCTTGATGGTGAACTACGCGCTCGGAGGGTCGAGGAGCACGCTGCGCTCGGGCTCTAACTTGCAGGAGAGTGGTATGGATACCAAACAGCTTCTAATCCTCAGCGCCTCGGTGCTCGCCTCTTCTTTCGGCGGTTCGGCGATGGCACAGGGCTCGAAAGATCCCTATGTTCGCGTGGCCGAGATCGAGATCGATCCGGCGCAAATCGAGCCCTGTAAGGCGGCAGTGAAGGAGCAAATCGAAGCAGCTGTCCGGCTAGAGCCGGGTGTGTTGGCGCTGTATTCCGTCGCCGATAAGGAGAATCCGGCTCACGTTTTCGTCTTCGAGATTTACGCGGACGCGGAGGCTTATAAGGCGCATCTCGAAACAGCACACTTCAAGAAGTACAAGTCCGCTACCAACGACATGGTGAAGTCGCTCAAGCTTCGGGACACAGTGCCCATCCGGCTCGGCGCCAAGCCGAAGTGAGGAGTGGCGGAGCCAACTCTCCCTAATCGCAGTTCGATCGCAACGGCCTTTCAGCGATGAGGACCTTCAATCGGCGACACAATGCCTCTGAGATCCTCGAACACGCTCCGGCTTGCGTTCCGCCGCTTACGTGGTGCTTGCGCGAGAAGGGGGATGGACGGGGAGAATTTTTACCCATGGTGCTTACTTGCTCGGAGAGACAGAACTGGATTTTCGGTTCGGGCGCACACATCGCGTTGTAACATCACAAATATCTGGCGCACCCGACTTTCGCGCCGTCGATCACGAGTGCGCCGATTTGGCATACTCAACAATGAAGGCATGGTCGTCCTCCGCCGCGAGGGGGTGCGCAGGTGTGTAGCGCACCCCCATAGTCAGCGCGGCGCCCATGGCTGCCCAGCTCAATTCCTAGAGTCGCCGACACTGGCTGCACCGGCCGCTTTCTCCTCGGAAGATCATTGTCTCTTGAAAATCGACTTCTCGGCCCGCACCTGATCGAGGATGTAGTCAATTGCAGCCCTAACCCGGGCGAGGCCATTGAGATCGGCGTGAGTAACGATCCAGTAGGTGCGATCGAATACGACCGATGGCAAGACAACCTTCAACTCTTGATCCCGATCGGCCGCATAGTCGTGCAGGACTCCGATGCCCGCGCCTCCTTTGACTGCTTGCATCTGACCTACGACGGTCGAACACTCGATCCTCTTGAAAGATGGGCCGTACACTTCAGGAATAAAGACAAGTTGATCGGCAAAGATAAGGTCAGGCACATAAGTAACCAAACAATGGTTCGACAGGTCGTCCATCGATGTCGGGAGACCGTGCAAATCCGAATACCTCGCTGATGCATATAGATGAAGCGAGTAGTCGGTTAGCTTACGAGCGACGAGCCTGCCTTCCGATGGTCGCTCGATTGTGACCGCCAGGTCAGCTTCGCGCTTGGACAGTGAGAATGCTCGCGAGATCGGGACCAACTGGATTGTCAAGGAAGGAAATTTGGCTTTGAGATCTCCGATCCGTGGACAGAGAAACAGCGACCCGAACCCATCTGGCGCCGCAATTCGTACCGTTCCGTTCATATCTACATCAGAGCCGGTCAGGTCCCCTTGGGCGCGAAGGATCTGCGATTCCAGCTCTTCGGCTGTGGCGAGGAACCGCTCGCCGGCCTGAGTTAACAGGCATCCGGTCCGAAGTCTGTCGAATAGGCGCGCATTCAATGACTTCTCCAAAGAGCTGATACGTCTGGCTATAGTCGCGGTGTCGACTCCCATTCGGGTCGCGGCGCCGGAAAACTGCTTAGCCCGCGCGACGCTCAGAAAGTAACGGATATCATCCCAGTCCATGCTCCGGATGGTACGTGATCTCCTGGTGAAGGGCAAAAGTCGTCGAAGGACAATTGGAGTTGACGATCAACGACGAGAAGCACCTGCTTCGTGCAGGCGATTCCTTCTACTTTCCTTCGGATCTTCCCCATGCGTATCGCAATCCGGGGAAGAAGTCTTTGTTTGGTGATCGCGCAACCAATAGGAGTCTTTATGCGTCTGTTGACCATTTTCGAGACGTCGATTTCTTTTTTCCTCCCCCGGTTGACAGTTTTCTTGCACGCTCACTAGGAAGCACTGGGTGCCCCAAGCTCAACGGTAGTTCGAATGAGAAAAGTACTCGCTGCCAAGCTGCATGGCATCCACGTTACGGAAGCCAATCTTCACTATCATGGTTCAATCACCCTAGATCCGGATCATTGTCACGAGGCGGGCGTTCTGCCGATGGAGTTCGTGGAGATTTGGAACAAGAACTCCGGGGCACGCATTTCGACCTATGTCATTTTCGGAGCGCGCGGTTCGCGTTGCTGTGTCCTCAACGGCGCAGCCGCGCGTACCTGTCAGGTAGGCGACCAGCTCATTATTTGCAGTTCGTCCTACTTGGAGGAACAGCGAATTGTCGAGTTGAGGCCGAAGATTCTCACTTTCGATCGCAGCAACGAGATTGCCGATCGGTTGACATATTCGGTCACTTCGGACGCCGCGGGCCGCTATGACTTCGAAATAATCGGCGAGACCGGCGACGTCAAAACCTTGCCACTTCGCACCGCAGTATCGAATTGAGGACGTCGACGGATCAGGATCAAAAAATGAGCCACGTTTCGGAGCTGGCGGTTGAGCGTGTAACGATTCCTATACTGCGGCGGTGGAGGGAGGAGAAGCGGCGTCTCGTCATGACAACCGCGTACGACGCGGTTGCAGCCCGAATTGCGGACCTCGCCGTCGATGTCATCCTCGTCGGTGACAGTGTCGGTAATGTTTGCCTCGGGTTTGAAAACACGCTGCCGGTCAGCGTGGCGATGATGAACCATCACCTGGAGGCTGTTGCGCGCACCAAGCCCCGTGCTTTGCTCGTCGCCGATATGCCGTTTCTCAGCTTTCACCTGAGTGTCGAGGAAACCATACGCAATGCCGGCGGATTCCTGCAGCGAGGCGCAGCCGCGGTGAAGCTCGAGGGCGGCGGCAAACGTATCGAGATGGTACGTGCGCTGGTCGATTGCGAGATTCCTGTAATGGGCCACCTGGGTCTTACCCCCCAGAGCGTCAATGTCATGGGCGGTTTCAAGGTGCAGGGCCGGAAAGCGGATGAGGCGCTGCGTTTGCTCGATGACGCTCACCGTCTGCAGGAAGCCGGCTGTTTCGCTTTGGTGTTGGAAGGCATTCCGGCCGAGCTTGCTGCTCGAGCAACCGACTCGTTGGCTATACCGACGATTGGAATCGGCGCCGGTCCGGGCTGTTCAGGGCAGGTCCTCGTTTTTCACGATGTGCTGGGCCTGACCGAGATCCATCGCCCAAAATTCGTTCGCGCCTATGCGGAAGGTTTCCGGTTGTTGCATGATGCGCTTTCGCAATGGGCGGCGGATGTCCGCAGTGGTGCATTCCCGGGACCCCAAGAGTCCTATCACCTTCCCGAAGGCGTCGGCGACGCAATCGCAAACTGGGCGCCTTCCAACCCAACCTGAAGTAAAGCTCGACATGCAAACCATCACGACGGTCGCTGAGCTTCGCCGCGCTCTCGCAAAAGTGCGTCACGTCGATAAACGGGTCGGATTCGTGCCGACAATGGGCTATCTCCACGACGGCCACCTGGCGCTGGTCGCGGCGAGCCGGGCGCAATGCGACGTCACCGTTGTGAGCATCTTCGTCAACCCCACTCAGTTCGGACCAAACGAGGATCTCAGCTCCTACCCGCGCGCCTTCCTGCGCGATGAGAAACTGTGCCGCGATGCTGGTGTTGCGATCCTCTTTGCGCCGGATGCACAAGAAGTCTATCCGTCTCGATTTGAGACCTTCGTTGAACCGGGCGAACTCGCGAAGTCACTATGCGGAGCTTTCAGGCCCGGGCATTTTCGTGGTGTCGCGACTGTTGTGTGCAAGCTGTTCAACATGGTGCAGCCGGACGTCGTATTTTTTGGACAGAAGGACTTTCAGCAATGCGCGGTCGTGCGTCGCATGGCGATTGATCTTAATTTTCCGATTGAGATCGTCACCGTGCCAACCGTTCGGGAACCCGATGGGCTCGCGATGAGCAGTCGCAACCGGTATCTCAGCGAGGAAGAACGGCGGCGGGCGCTTGCCATTAATCGTGGACTGTTGGCCGCGGCCCATGAGTTTCGCTCAGGAGAGCGCAACGTGGAAAGGTTGGTTGCGATCGCCAAGGGGCATTTAGAGACAGTTGACCGACTGCAGTATCTTGAACTGGTCGACGGTGATACGCTCAAGGCCGCCGACAGTCCGTTGCGGCGCCCCGCGGCGCTCTGTGCCGCAGCCTACGTCGGCTCGACCCGGCTGATCGACAACGTAATACTCGCGTTGCCAACTCCGTAGCGCAATCCGATAACAAACGATAAACTGCGCAGCATATTGAGATCTCAGTGATTGGTGTTTCCGTCGACGAACAGTTTTTGAGAGATAGGGCCAAGATCGTTCGTGATCTTGCGGACAAAGCGGACCCCTTCATCAGGAGAAGGCTGCTGGACTTGGCAGAGCAGTATGATCGACGTGTTGGCCGACCTTCTCAGGCGACGAAGACGCTCCTGTCCAATCCCGCAGAATAGATTTGACGACTTGGACTAAACGCCGTTCGTTGCTTCGAGCGAACTCTGTGGCTTGACACCTGCCAGCAATGTTCGCATTATGTTCTCTCTGCTGGAACGTCCTCGAAACGTCACGGGCGAACGATCGGGATGCGGACCTGGACGCCTTCTATGCCTCGGTAGAGCAGCTGCTTGACCCTTCGTTGCGCGGCAAACCAATTGCCGTCGGCGGTGGCGTTGTGCTTGCCGCTTCTTACGAAGCGAGGGCCTTCGGCGTGCGCGGGGGCATGCCGGGACAACAAGCGCGCCAGCTCTGTCCGCAACTCACTTTTGTCAGCGGACATTTCAGGGAATACCAACGGCTGGGCGACGCCGCCGTCAAGGTGATCGGCGATTTCACGCCGCTTGTGGAACGGATCTCCATCGACGAGGCCTTTGCCGACGTTGCCGGCTGCACCCATCTGTTCGGTCCGCCTGGCGAGATTGCGAGAACGATCCGCCAGCGCGTACGGGCAGAGCTTGGCCTTCCAATCTCAGTCGGTGTGGCGCGCACCAAGCATCTGGCAAAAATTGCCTCGCAGGTGGCCAAGCCCGACGGGCTGGTGGTCGTCGATCCCGACACCGAGCTCGACTTCCTTCACCGCTTGCCCGTCGCGCTGATGTGGGGAGTGGGCCCGGTCACGAAGGCGCGGCTCGCCGAGATGGGCGTGCTGACGATCGGCGAGCTGGCAAAGACACCAGGATGGTCGCTCGAGCGGTTGCTCGGTCCCGCGGCCGGAGGGAAGCTTGCTGCACTGGCGTGGAATCGCGATCCACGGGCAATCAAGACTCACCGCCGCGCTCGATCGGCAGGAGCGCAATCGGCCATTGGCAGGAAGCCTGCCGAAGACCAAATTATTCGACCAACCCTGCTTCACTGGCGTGGGCGGAAGCTGCGGCGGACACTCTCGATGCTGCCCGAGAAGGGGCTGAAAGCCTGTTCTCAATGATTGCCAGTGTAGAAGTTGAGAGGGGGGAGTTGAGATGAAGCATCGGCTTCGGAAAATTAGGTTAGTCCAGCAGATTGCCTCGCCGGATAACCTCCGCCGCTCTCCCCTTAAGCTCGCTCTCGGAGCAATTGTGGCCGAATGGTTGTGTAATTTATGCGAGTAGGTTAAGTCTGCTCCCTGGCGCAGCTGGCAGTAGAACCAGACGGAATTGTCTTTGGATATACCGCTTGTAAGCAACGGACTTACAAGTCTTTAAGCGCGCGACAGTAGGCCATGGTGACGGAGCTTTTGGGAATCGCTTCGCGATCGCAATATTCTTACCTCATCGTAGGCTTGCGCCGGGGGCGATGCCGCCTCAATCGCTTGCGCTACCTGTGTCGCCTTTGTTACCATAGGTTGCGAAGCGCCATGACGAAGATCTGAACGTGGAGGGAGCGATGAGCGGTCGTCGTCTACTGAGCGGGTTTTTCGGCCTCCTCGTTGTGGGCGCCATGATTGGCGGAAGCGTTTGGTTGCAGCATCGCTTAAATGCCGGAGCCGAACTCGCTGCCCGGAGTGAGCTAGAAGCTCTCGCTCGTCTCGAGGCGACACTCAGAGCCGGACCAGCTCCAAAAGACTGGTCGATGCGAACTTTCATTCCCGCCTCACTGCTCAAATCCGCCGTTTCAGCTTTTGACGGAAGCGATATCAGGCTCCCGATGGGAAAAGAGGCTGGCGACCGGGTTGACGGTTTTGTCCGCATCCATGTCCTGTCTTCTGAATTGATTCCAGAAGACGCCCGTCTGGGCGTGCGGCTGAGGGCCTCGGTCAGCTATGAGCCTGATCGTGAGCAACCCTGGTGGGCCGGTGCGACCGCCGACGTGTCTATCGAGGCCGTGATGCTGCCGGACGTTGTTGTTGGAGCTGACGGAACGCAGAAGACCCGATTCAAGATCCTTCCGCAGTCAATAGGCGTCGAGGGAGGTTGGTGGTTTTTTCAGGTGCGTGTTCTCGGCTTGCTTGCTTCAGTGGCAGCCAATGAGGTGATGATCCGTCTTGGCTCGCAGTTGGAATTTTCGGTGCCTGACCTGCCACCCCCAATCGAGCCCGACCTGAACGTCAACACTTCTGATTTCCAGGGCTTTGGTGGAGGGGGAGGAACGAACCTGGTCGTCTCAATGACGCGTGGAAAGGAGGCTCTCAAGAATCTGACAATGCCACATTGGGCTATCACAGGCTCTGGTGTGTGGCTTCTGGGAGGACGGTCAGTTGGGGCCGCGACCACTGAATCATCCGATCCGGTGAAAGACGTCGTCGCGCGTCGCTCGCAACTTGCGAAACTTATTGCGCCCTTTGAGAAGGAGGATGATCTATTCGAACTGGCCCTTTCAGGCGAAGCACTGCGTTTGTCGATTGACCAACTGCTCGGTTCTTCTCCACTCCGGATAGACCTTAAGACGGAAAAGACGTCCGGCGTCATTGTCGATGCGACTGTTCTGCACAATGACAAGGTGCTTGGGAACGTGGGTCTTCTCGTTAAGCCACTCGGGGACGATTTCGGAACCGGCACGGTGCAGGTGATGCCGAAGCCTGCGAAATGGTCCACCAAAGGTCTCAGCATTGAGACGGCCGTCCAGGCTGCGGCGAAGGTTAATCTTGACCTGCACCTGGCTACAGGCGTTGGCGGAGGCATGGGTAACAACGTGACTCTGCAGGCGGACGGCAAGACCGCCCTAAGCCTTGAGGCTACATTCGTGAAGAAGGAGTTGCCGCAAGGTACAGCCATTATTCTGCAGCCGGAGGTGCCATGCGCCCCGATTGTCGTTCAGGCCCATCCGGGGGCAGCGCCGCCTTTCACTGGCGCGTGGTTTGTCATGTCGCCCGCGGGACTCGAACTCGACCGGGAGATAGGCGGGATGAAGATCAGCCCGGCCGTGCTTGCCGATGGGCTTCCGATCGTTATTGAAGCCCCTGTCGCCAAAGATAAGGCAGGAAAACCCATCGTCAGGGACCCACATAACACCGTCGTCAAATTTCCTCGACCGTACTGGTCCGTTACGCTTTCGCCCAAAGACGTGGTGGTCGACGAGCAGGGTTTCGTCTTGCGCAGTTCGGCAGCTTTTGCGCTGCGGGATGAGAAAGAATCCGACGCCGAGAAACAGAAGAGGGCCTCTCTACGGCAGGCCCTTGCGGAGAAGGCACCTCATAAGGACTGCAAGTCCCTATCCGGTCTGAAACTGCTCGGTGGCGACGTCCAGGTATCCGACCTATACAAGGAAATTCAGTATGTTGCAGAGAGCCTGAAAGCGCATGCGGAAGTTGCAAAAACCGTTCTAAAGGCACTCACTGATCTCGATCCCCGCAACGCTCCAGAAAATCTTGTCAAGGCGGCCGATGCCATGGTGTCGGCCGCAGGAAAGGATTTCAAACATGCACTGGACGAGGTGACGTCGGTCGCGCAGACCGGAGGCAATATTGTCCAAAACCAGATCAACCAGCAGAAGCAGAATCCCGGTCGTCCTCCGGATCCTGTCGGAGGAGCGGTTTACGATGGGCTCAAAAGGCTTTCGGATGAACGGCTGAAATCAGACATCACGAGGGTTGGCGATCTTGGTGATGGATTGGGAATCTATAGTTTCAAGTATGCCGGCGGCGCCAAACATTATGTTGGGCTGCTAGCACAGGAAGTCATCGCAACGATGCCCGCGGCGGTCATCAAGCGGCAAGATGGCTACCTCTGCGTCGACTATGGGGTGGTCAACGCCGAACTGGCGAAGCGCCGGCCCGGCGAAGCCGTGACATCCTGGCTGAGAGATTTCTCGACGGTTCACCACGGACTGCCCTGCGATGTGGATCGATAGCTCCTGGAGTTGGCATCCAAGAGACCAAGCGAACTGCGGCAGTCTGGCGCTGCGACTGCGCAACGTCGCTGCGTGATCGGTTAGAAGTGCTCATAGTAGATCCATTAGGATAGGCTTGGAGCAGAGGAGGGCACAAGGTTAGGCTGTGGGGTATCCAAACTTGTAGCAGCGTCTGCAAACGCAGACACCAGTCCCTCAAGCACCATATTGCACGCAACTTGAAACAGATCAGGCTCAAGCTCTCTGCGCTTGAACGGATTAACAAAGAACCTTCGGGGCGACGCGCCAGCGGCCGATCCAAGTTCGTCTTCCGCATCGCAGAGGGGGGCATGCGAAGGTCCCCGCCGCCTTCGGCAAGAATGCAAGAACATCGAAGGTACGTCGTGCCGATCTTGAATGAGTGAAGCGCGTCGAAGTCTGAGATGTCATCGACGCCAAACAACCGTTTTGCCGTCGAGCACGCGGTGCTTCTGGCGGACCTTACGCGCGGCCCCAATGATCCAGGAATAGTGGATGGTCCAAATTGTAGCTACCGGGTGTGATCAGCCCGTCTGGGGCGGGGCCGGCCCATCGGATCGGGGGACGTAGATAGCGGACCTCCACTACCTAACCAACTTGCAAGCAATCCTCTCCTGGGCGTTCATACGTCGACATACTCGTTTTGGTTGACACTACGTTCGGTAGAGCGCAAGCTATTTCTTTACATACTTTCTGTGAATTTCAGCGCGTTCATTCACAAGAGGGGCCTGCCATGGGTAGACTTTCCCCGGCGTTTGCCTTTGTCGTCTTGGTGCTTTCCGTTGTTCCGGCTTGGTCATGTGATCCCAACGAAGAATGCAATCGTTGTCTTGCGTCGGCCTTTGGTCATTGCATTCAAAGGGGCAACGATCCTGTCTGCGAAGCGAGAAAGAGGGCCTGCCAGGTTGCTCCGCCAATCGTTAATACGCCGGGCTCTCCGATGGGACCAGGAGGACCGCTGGGGCAGGGCGGACCGGTCCCTATCAATGTACAGCAATGCATTGCAAACCTATCGGCGTGCCCAGCGCAGATAATTGCAACTATAGGGTATCAGACGGTCAAACCGATAGTTGATCACTATATCGGTTTCCTTCAAAATCAAGCCGGCAACAATGTGTATGGGCTCGATCAGTCAGTAATAAATCGGATTCAATCATTCTACTCTGTAGACCTGCACAACGTGCGGTTCGCCATCAATATCAACACCATTCACGGATCAAATATTACTATCGGGAACACAATCTATTTTGTGAAGGCGATGGATTTCAATGACGTGAATGACGCTTGGACTTTGTATCACGAACTTGAGCACGTTGGTCAGTACGCTCAGCGGGGCGGAGTGGAGCCATTCCTTTCAGAGTATGTGCTAAAGGCGGGTGGTAGTGTTTTGAGGGGCGGCAATTCAATCGACATCCATGACAATATTGATTTGGAGGGCGCGGCGAACGCGAAGGCAAATCAAATTGCGAGCTCAGGGCCTTCCCCGGTGACATACCCGGGAGGACCTCCACCGCAGCCCCCGGGACCCTCGGGCATCCCTCCGGTCCCCCCAATGGGCAGCGTTTGCAGGACACCCGTCATGGTTTGCATGCTTCCCATGGCTGGGCCACAGGGCATTAGCTGCTTCTGCGGAACTCCCTACGGACCTTCGAATGGAGTTGTGACTCGGTATTGAGACGTTTTGTGACCGGGATGGATCGGGCCTTGCTCAAGCGCTCCTCAAGGCGGGTGCTCGTTGTCTTCTGATATCCAAGCTCTTTGCTTCGGGGTTCGCGGCGGAGATGACAGCAAGCAACTCGCTCGCAGCTGCCCTGCGAGCGGCGGAAGACCAACTCCGCGGACAACTGTGCTATTCCCAGCTGGCATTCTGGTCCGGGTCTCGATTATCGGGGATGGTTCGAAGATGATCTCTGTTCGTAATCGAGGCCTGGCAGAGAAGGTGCGCCTGTGGCGCAAGCTCGGCTGTTGGTGGATCACTCAGACTGACCGGTGACGGTATCTCAGGGAAGGCCGGCGATACTCTAAGAGGAGGTCGTTTCGGCTTATCATACGTCCGCTGCGCCGATTGATCTCGATACTCACCGAAGATGGCTTGCGTCCAAACCGAGCAAAATTTCCTGTGAATTCAGTATCGAAAAGTTCTGACGGATAAGCCGTCTGGGCGGCGGCGATCAAGGTGAGAACTCAGCGACAATCAGGGTGAGACTACGCCGATGGGGCCGGACCGAAGGGAGGGCGTAGCCCGACCGGAGGACCGGCCCCATCGGCGTCGCGCGTTTTTGGATCCGTCTGGCGGCCGGGTGCGGCTGGTGCAAGCTGTTGATTCGTCTCGACAAGAGGGAATCGATGCCTTGCCTGGCCTTCACATCACCGACCACCAGATGAGGCTGTACATGAACTACCGATTGACATTGTCCCCCGAGGCCGCCGCGGCCAAGGCGGGGTTCTCGAAAGCGAGTGCGTATCGGATTGAGGGGGATTCGCGCCCGCCATCGCAAAAGAAGGCGCCGAGGGGTCGGCGACGGTCCGATCCGCTCGCGTCCTATTGGGACGCCGAGATCGTTCCGATCCTGAAGGCTGCGCCCGGCATCCGCGTGATCGGCGTGCTGGACGAACTGCGCCGACGGCATCCCGACCTCAACCCGAACATCCGACGCACGCTGGAGCGGCGCATCAATGCCTGGCGAGCGCTCAACGGCCCCGAACAGGACGTGATCTTCCGTCAGGAGCACGAGCCCGGCCGTCTGGGTCTGTCCGACTTCACGGACGTGAGCGCGCTCGGCATTACCATCGCGGGTGCGGCGCTCGATCACCGACTCTATCACTTCCGACTGGCGTTCTCTGGCTTCGGGCATGCCCATGTCGTGCTCGGCGGCGAAAGCTTCGTCGCCCTGGCCGAGGGTTTGCAGAACGCCCTATGGGCGCTCGGCGGCGTGCCGCGGGAGCATCGCAGCGACAGCCTGTCGGCGGCGTTCCGCAATCTGGCGGCCGACGCACGGGAGGATCTGACACAGCGCTACGCCGCGCTGATGGGCCATTACGGCATGACACCAACGCGCAACAATGCGGGCATCGCACACGAGAACGGCTCGATCGAGAGTGCACACGGTCATCTCAAGCGAGCGCTGGAGGATGCGCTGTTGCTGCGGGGCACACGCGACTTCGCCAGTCTCGATGCCTACCGGGCTTTTGTCGACGAGATTGTCGGCCGGCGTAATGCCAACCTCATCAAGCGGATCGCGCTCGAGAAGGAGGCACTGGCGCCGCTGCCGAAGGGTCGCACGACCGACTTCGAGGAGAAGGTGATCCCGGTGACGTCGTCAGGCGGCTTCATTTTGAGACGCGTGTTCTACACCGTGCCTTCAAGATTGATTGGCCATCGCCTGCGTGTGCGCATCTTCGACGACCGGCTCGAATGCTTCCTCGGCGTCACGCCGGTCGGCACGCTGCGGCGGGGTCGGCCTGTGTCGGAGAGCCAGGGCGGGCATGTCGTCGATTATCGGCACGTCATCCATGCCTTGCGGCGCAAGCCGATGGCGCTCGTCAACCTCGTCTATCGCGACCAGCTCTTCCCGCGCGCGGCTTACAAACGTCTGTTCGAGACCTTGCGGGAGCACGGTGACGACCGACGCGCCTGCAAGGTGACGGTCGAGCTTCTGGCGCTGGCCCACGAGCGGGCCTGCGAAGCCGAGCTCGCCAAGGCGATCGCGATCGACCTCGATGCCGGACGGTTACCCGATCTTGCCGCATTGCGCGATCGCTTCCGACCCGAGACGGCCTCGATCCCGAGTGTCGCCGTCAAGCTGGCGCCGCTCGACGTCTACGATGAGCTGGCTTCCGTCAGCATCGTGTCGGCCCACTCGAACCTGGGAGACGCAGCATGACCAGCATAGCGTCCTCCATCGATGCCGCCCGCGTCGAGCTGCTACTCAATGAGCTGCGTCTGCCCGGCGTCAAGGCGATCTGGCCGAAACTCGCCGCACAGTCGGACAAGGAAGGCTGGCCCGCCGCCCGCTTCCTCGCAGCCCTTGCCGAGCACGAGGCAGCCGATCGTACCCGCCGTCGCATCGAGCGACACATGGTGGAAGCGCGTTTGCCCGCCGGCAAGACGCTCGCCACGTTCGACTTCGAAAGCGTGCCGATGCTGTCAAAGGCACAGGCGATGGCACTCGCCGCCGGCGACGTCTGGTTGAAGACCGGCGCCAATCTGCTGCTGTTCGGTCCCCCCGGCGGAGGCAAGACTCATCTCGGCGCAGCGATCGGCCTGGCTCTCGTCGAGGACGGTTGGCGCGTTCTCTTCGCACGCACCACCGATCTGGTGCAGCGGCTGCAGGTAGCGCGGCGCGAGCTGGCGCTGGAGTCCGCGATCGCCAAACTTGACCGCTACGACCTCCTGATCCTCGACGACATCACATATGTGAGCAAGGATCAGGCGGAAACCAGCGTTCTGTTCGAGCTGATCGCCTCCCGCTACGAGCGACGCTCGCTGCTGATCACAGCCAATCAGCCCTTCGGCGATTGGGGGCGTATCTTCCCAGATCAAGCAATGACGCTGGCAGCCATCGATCGTTTGGTCCACCACGCCACGATCCTCGAGATGAACGTCGAGAGCTACCGTCGAAAAGTTGCTCTCGATCGCAAGCGCGGTCCAGGCCGGCCGCCCGTTCACGCTACGCCAAACGAGCTCGACAAAGCGGTGATTGACGCTGACATCGCCGTTTGATTGTCGCGCAGCGTCAATCAAAGCTTGCCAAACCCGCGGCCAGCGTCAATCATTGTCTGACTCGGCCGCCTCGTCTCATCTTGATTGACGCGCCGCTCTCATCCTGTTTGTCGCTCCATAGCCGTCGGAAGTTGGCTGCCGGTTCGGGTAATTTGTGCTTAGAAATCAATGTGCAAGCGCCGTCCTGTATGATTGAGTGGGAGTAGCGCGGCCGGCCGCAATCGCGCAGTCCAGCGTAGTTTTGTGAAGTATGCTCGGTTCGTCGCGCCAATAGTCCGAACGAAGAGGGGTGCTAGGGATTTATCCCGGCAGAATCCAGAAATCCATTGCGTCTTCACTTTGGCGTATCGTAGCGCGCTCGATCGTACAAAAAGGACTCTAGGGAAAGGGGACGCACGAACTGTTGGCGACACCAGGTCTCCTTGGAGAATCTGCTCTTGAAGGAGGTTCGCACAAAAAAAGCGGTCGGCTATAAAGCCGACCAGTTTGGGAGGTTCGGTGCAGGTAGCTCCCCGGGAGCGAGCCTGGTATTGCCGGGCAGCTCCAAAATATGTGCGAGGACCTGTTTGATCTGGCTCTTCCGTCGATACGGGCGCCTTTACGCTGGCTTCACAAGTTCGCGGGCGAGGTCGAGCGGCATGTCCACCATGACGTCGTGTCCACAAGGCATTTTGGTAACTCGCCAGCCCGGCAACCCGGCCACCTTCGCTGCGTAATAACGGAACGGGCTTGGATCCCAGCCCTCGGCCAAAATGAAGACGCGCTCCTTTATGGCGGAGCCGGCTCCGGTTAGCAGCACTGGCATTTCAAAGGTCGCCAGTGCCTGAGGCACGCACCGCCGATCAACCCACGCGCGCTTCTGCTCGATGACCTTGAAACCTTCGGCTGGAGCAGGTGCCATCAGACCGCTATTGTTCTTGATGGCACTTCCCCGAAATCCCTCAATGAAGGCCTTGGAGTTCTCGCGTGATAAAGCAACCTCGAGGCACTTGTTCAGTGACTGCTCATGCTCGGGAATGAAGGCGTCCAGGTACACCAATGTCCGGATTCGCGAAGCCATCCGGTCGGCGACCCCCGTTATCACCATCCCTCCGTATGAGTGGCCACAAAGGATCACGTCGGAGAGTTCCTCTGCCTCGACGACCCCACAGACATCACGAATGTGGGTCTCGAGCGTGACGTCTTGACCGTTGAGGTGCGCGCGTTCTCCCAAGCCCGTAAGGGTAGGGGTAAATACCGTGTGTCCCTTAGAGCGAAGTTCACTGGCAACGTCGCGATAACACCAGCCCCCGTGCCACGCTCCGTGCGCAAGTACGAACGTAAGCGGCGATCTGACCTCAGCGCTTTTCGCGCTGTTTGAGCTCGTGAGCAGGGAGCTCGTGACAATGGCTCCCGCTACAGCGTTGCCGATCAACTGTCGACGATTCATGCGCGTTCTCCTTCAAATTGAGTAGTGGTTCGTAAGGGAGAACATGTTCTTATACATGTACACCCCGCGTCGCAATCTTATTTGCCAGCACGCGTCGACGCTCGCTGGGCGCCGCGTTTGAAAAACACACCATTCTAGATCACAGCTTGAGCGTGCTTCTTCGCTCGGCGGCGAGGTCAATCGTCCCGGACCACGAGCCATTGGAGTCGCGATGCGGCGCACTCGCGCCCTTCCGGGAGCTGACCCCCGAGCCGCGCTCTCACGTTACAAATATATAGACCAAATGGTCGTTAAATGCAATGTTGTCACGTTGGCAGTTTGTGTCGCGTTGACTTCCTGCTTATCTGTGCATATAGCAGAACATGTTCGCATCTAGGAACATACTAGCGCGACCGTCCAAGAGCTCAAGAGAGCCGAAAGCTGGAACCAGTGAGGGAGGTAGTCATGTCGTCCAATTCGTTGCGCCATTTGACCAAGATTAATCGCCGAACCTTGATCGGAGGCGCGGGCAGCTTCGCGCTGGCTCACGCTGCGGCTTCGAAGCTTGGGATGCCCTACATTGCGAACGCCGCCGCCGCGGATCCAATCAGGATTGGAATGATCTACGCCAAGACCGGTGCCGTGGCTGATCAGGCGGAGTACATGGCGCAAGGAAGCTTGCTGGCTCTCGAGACCCGCAACAACACCCTTTTGGGTCGTCAGGCGGAGGTCATTTGGCTCGATGAGCCGACGTCGCAAGCGGCGCAGCAAAATGCCGAGCGCCTGGTCGGCGAGCATAATGTGGTCGGCATTGTTGGCGGCTCCCTGAGTTCGAGCGCGCTCGCAATATCGGCGGTCGCAAAAAAGTCGAAGATTCCGTTCGTTGCCGCCAACGCGGGGGCGATCGATCTAACTGGACGGCTTTGCAGCAAATACACTTTCCGCCTGCAGCCCCCGGCAGACGTTCATACCCGCGTGCTCGCGCCATACTGCGCGGGCCTTGGCAAGAAGTGGTATCTCCTCACTGCGGCTTTTGCTTTCGGGCAAGATATCAAGCGTTCTTTCACCGAATTCGGTGCGGCGAATGGAATCACCCTTGTGGGTGCCGATGAGGTCCCGGTCAACACGGCTGACTACAGCTCATTCATTCTCAAGATCCGCGCCGCCAAGCCCGACGTCGTTGTCGGAGGGGTGCCGGGCAGCGATATCTCCACGTTTCTGAAGCAGTGGAACGAGTTGGGCATGAAGGGCAAAATTCCGTTCGCGGAAATTGCCGTCGGCGCCACGGATCTCTGGGGCGTGGGTCCGGAAGCCGCGGACGGTCTGTTCACGATCAACTGGTACCACAAGAACCCCAACAATCCGCCCGAAGAGCAAGCGATGGCGGCAACATATGAGAAAAAATACAAGCGTCCCGCGGCCGACAAGACCTGGATGGGATGGATGGCAATGAACGCGTTGCTCGATTCGGTAGAGACCGCGAAAACCACCCAGCCTGGAGCAGTCGTAAACGCGCTCGAAAATTGGGGAGTTCAGCGCGGCGGCGTGAAGGCGGGTTACCGCGCGTTTGACCATCAGATGGTAAATCGTTTGCTCGTCGTCGGTATCAAACCCAAAATCACCGACAAATGGGACTACTTCGACATTCTCGCCGAGACGCCCTCGAACGACGCTGAGATCGACAAGGTCTTCGGCGCGCAAACCGAAACCGCGTGCAAGATGGATGCGCTCTAGGTCTCGGGTGAGGCGGACGCCGCGGTTCCGACTAGAGGGACGCGGCTCCTTCAATGGGAGCACTTTATGTTCGATTTGATCCTGTCTCAGGTCGTAAATGGGATGGTTCTGGGCTTCCTCTACGTTCTCATCGCCGTAGGACTCTCGGTCATCTTTGGAATGCTCGGCATCGTGAACTTTGCGCACGGCGCTTTCTTCGCCATCGGTGCCTATCTTGCGTTGATGCTGAACCGGGATTTCGGATGGGCAGCGGCGTTGCTGGCGCCGCTGTTTACCGGTCTCATCGGCATGCTCGTCGAGTTCGTGCTGATACGACGGCTCTATGGAAAGGAGCCGCTACTGGGTCTGATTCTTACGTTTGCGCTGGCGTTGTTCTTTGAGGCGAGCCTTCGTCTTGTATTCGGCGCCGCTCCGTTGCCTTTCAACCCACCAAAATTCCTTGCGGGGTTCGTCGAATATGGTCCGGTGCTAATCACCAAATATCGCATCGTCGTCCTGGCTGTGACGGTCTTTGCGCTCGTCGCGTTCTGGAGTTTTCTTGAATACACGCCGTTCGGGCGGATCATTCGCGCCGGCTCGCGCGACGCGGAAATGGTAGGGCTTCTCGGCATCAATCTTCCGATCGTCTTGAGCAGCGTTTTTGGCATCGGCTGCCTGCTTGCCGGCCTCGCGGGCATGCTTTCCGGTCCGCTCTGGACCGTCAATCCTTCGATGGCCGCAGGCGCGATCATGCCTGCCTTCGTCATTGTCACTATCGGCGGTCTGGGCTCGTACGCCGGAGCGATCATCGCCGGCGTCCTTGTCGGCGTGGTGACGGCGATGACGATTCAATTTTATCCCGATTGGTCCAGTGCAGCGATGTACGTCCTAATGGCAGTCATCCTGCTGGTTCGTCCGCGCGGCCTCTTCGGTGAAAAGTGGGAGAGGTTCGAATGAAAGTCCGCTCGCTCTTGCGGCATCCCGTTCTGTGGGTCGCCGTCGTTCTCAGTGCGTTGACTGTCCTCTGGCTCGGGCTCGGTGCCCCGGTCTCTCTCGTCACGCAAATTGCGATATACGCGCTCTATGGAGCTGGAGTAAATCTGCTCGTCGGCTATACGGGCCTTGTTCCATTCGGCGCATCCGTCTTCTTTGGCGGCGCCAGCTACGCGGCGGCGTTTCTTCTGCTCTCCAGGGTAGGTAACGAGTTTGCTGCGCTGGCGTTATCAATCCTGTTCTCGATCCTCCTCGGGCTGGCCGTCGGTGCGATTATCTTGCGCCGCAAGGGTCTTTATTTCTCCTTGCTGACCCTAGCTTTCTCGCAGATCGCGTTTGAAATCGCGTTCAAATGGACCTCGGTAACCGGCGGCGAAAATGGCATTCAGGGCATCCCTCGCGCCAATGTTGCCAAGGATACCTCTTTCCATTTCTTTGTGGTTGTGACCGTGGTTATCGCCATGTGGCTCATATGGCGACTGGCACACGCACCGTTTGGACGCGTACTTCAGGCCGTGCGAGATAATGAGCAGCGCGCGAGCAGTCTAGGCTACAACGTCTACCTTGTCCGTCTCGGCTCCTTCACACTCATGGCGGCGGTCGTCGGCTACGCTGGTGCTCTTCTGACCGTTATGCTCCAGGGTGTCTATGCAGACAATCTGAGCTGGCAGCATGCGGGCGACAGCTTGCTGATGACGGTCCTCGGCGGCGTGCATCATTTTCTCGGTCCGCTCTGGGGCGCAATCGCCTTCATCATTTTGGAGAACAGGCTGTCGGCACTTACCGAAAACTGGTGGCTAATGTTTGCGCCAGTGCTGATCCTGTTCGCATTGCTATCGCCCGAAGGCATCCACGGTTTGGCGCAACGGGCGACGCGTCGCCAGCGTTGGACGCTCACTGACAATGCAATTCCGCCCCGACCTCTTGCAATCGAGCCTTACGAAAGCGCGGCGTTGGCAATCGACGCGACCAGGCCGCTTCTTGAAACGCGGAAGCTTTCGAAGAATTTCGGTAGCCTCGTCACAGCCAGGGAGATCGATCTCCAGATCCGGCCCTTTGTGCTTCACAGCATTATTGGCCCAAATGGAGCTGGTAAGACGACCTTTTACAACATGCTCACCGGGGTTTTGCCGGTAAGTGGCGGCCAAATATTGTTCGAAGACAAGGATATCACGAACCTGCCGATCCACGCGCGCGCGCGTCTGGGGATCAGTCGTTCGTTCCAAATTCTGTCGATCTTCCCGAACCTAAGTGTCTTTGAAAACGTGCGAGTTGCCGTTCAGGCTCAGCGCCACGGCTTGGGCGGGCTATTCTTCGACGCGCACGGTCTCACGGCGCTGAACGACAGAACCTGGTCCATTCTTGATGCCGTGGGCTTGGTCGACCGGGCCGCGGATCTTGGCACCGAACTCCCCCACGGCGCGAAGCGGCTGTTGGAGATTGCGGTGACCCTGGCGATCGACTCGAAGCTGCTCCTGCTTGACGAGCCGCTCGCTGGTCTGGCGGAAGCCGATCGGGTCGTTGTCGCCGACTTGATCAAGAAGCTCTCGCGAAAGCACGCGGTGCTGCTCATCGAACATGACATCGACAGAGTATTGGCTATCTCAGACCGTATCTCGGTTCTGCATCAAGGACGCATTATCGCGGATGGCGAGCCAGCAGACGTGGCCAAGAATCCGGAGGTGATCGCTGCCTATCTGGGTGCGAGCAGGGGAGGCGAGGCGCAAGTGCGTCCAACGCTCGAGCGGCTTACCCGCGTCGCGCATTCCAAGCTTCTGGATGCCCAGGGCGTGGCTGCGGGCTATTCTGGAAGCACGGTGCTGTCCGGCTTGAACTTCGCGATCCATGAAGGTGAAGCGGTCGCCCTTCTCGGCCGTAACGGTGTCGGCAAGACGACCTTGCTTCGAGCGCTCATGGGTAGCTTACCGTTGAGCGCGGGTACGGTCACTTTCAACGGCGCAACACTCAACGGGCTGAAGTCGTATCAAATCAACAGACTTGGCATTTCGCTCGTTCCGGAAGGGCGCCGTCTGTTTCCGAACCTTACCGTTTTAGAGAACCTTCAACTCGCGACGCGGCCGGGTGGCATAGGCATCGCGGAGGTGTTCGAGCTCTTTCCGCGCCTTCGGACCCGTCAAAAGGCGAGGGCGGAAAACCTGTCCGGCGGTGAACGCCAGATGGTCGCCATTGCGCGCGCGCTCGTTGTTCCCAGCAAGTTGATCTTGCTCGACGAGCCGTTCGAGGGTCTCGCGCCGGCGGTCGTCGATGAAGTGATGGAGGCGCTCGTCAAGCTACGCGGGAAGATTGCCATGATCGTCGTTGAACATCATGCCGAGACCGTACTTACCATCGTCGACAGGGCGTACGTGCTCGTCAATGGCGCGGTCGCATTCGAGGGAGCGGCCCGGACATTGGCGGAAGACCATGCACTTCAAGCGAAGCTGCTCGGTGTCGTCCAAGATGACGCGTCAGTCGCGGTCGCCAAGCAAGCAATCGCGTAATTAAGTAAGGAGAAGTTAAATGGCTTCAATGCGTATCGGCATCGTCGGCCTTGGCACGATCGGAAAAGCACATTGGAAGGTAATCCGGGAGTCATCGGAAACGACACTGGTTGCCATTTCCGACCCTACGCCCTCGGCCCTGGAGTTTGCTCGCGCCGACGTGCCTGCCTATGCGGATTACCGCGATATGCTGGAAAAAGAGAAGCTGGACGGCGTGGTCGTGGCCGTTCCGAACGCGCAGCATGTGCCGGTCTCGCTCGCCTGTCTCGAGCGAGGCATTCCAGTCTTAGTCGAGAAGCCCGTGGCCGATGAAGTAGAGGCCGCTCGCGGAATGTGCAGAGTAGCGGAGGCGCGGAACGTGCCAGTTCTGGTCGGCCACCATCGCCGTCACAATACCGCCGTGCAGCGGGTGCGTCAGGCGATTCGTGACGGGCTCATTGGACGGCCGGTCACAGCGACGGTGATGTACAATCAACTGAAGACGGCGAGCTATTTTGATCTGGATTGGCGGCGGCAGGCCGGTGGCGGCCCCATCCTGATCAACCTCATTCACGAGATTGACCTAATCCGCTTTATGTTCGGAGAGATCCGCTCGCTTCAGGCGCTGAGTTCGAACGCGGTGCGCGGGTTCCCCGTTGAGGATACTGCTGCGGTGCTTTTGCAGTTCCACAGCGGCGCCATAGCCACCATCAGCGTTTCAGATACCGCCGTCACCCCATTCTCATGGGATCTTGCCTCGGGTGAGTTCGACCTGATGCTAGGAACGTCGGACCGGATGAAGCGGCAAAAGGTCAGTTCGCACGTGTTTGCCGGGACGGAAGGCTCGGTGACGCTTCCGACGCTCCAATACTACAATTATCAGGGCAGGGCCGAGCCGGGCTGGCGGAGCGACCTCAACGCAGAGACGCTGATGGCTGAAAGCGGCGACACCTATCTTCGCCAGATTGAACATTTCGCCCGAGTAATACGCCGGGAAGAAGTGCCGCTAGTGTCCGGTCTCGATGGGGTTCGTACACTCCAGGTGACACTGGCGGTGAAGGACGCGGCGGCGTCAGGCCGCACGATTGTTCTGAGCGATAGCGAGTGACACCGTAGTCTGCCGGCTCCCATCCACAAGGATCAAGTATGCCACCTTTTTCTCTAGCTCACTTCACGGTCATTGACGCAGACCCGATCGCGCTGATCGAGGCCGCGCAGATCGGGGGGTTTGACGCGGTAGGGCTCCGCATCGTGGCGCCGTTTCCAACCGATCGTATCATCCCGGTCGTGGGCGATCCAACAATGATCCGGCGCATCAAGAGCAGGCTCGCGGACACGGGTCTCAGGATATTTGACGTGGAGGCGATCTGGCTTTCGGCTGAAAGCGATGTCACCGCGCTGGAGCCCGCTCTCGATGTCGCAGTTGAACTGAAAGCAAACTACGTCGTTGTGGCGGGGCGCGATCCTGATCGCGGTCGTCTTGCGGAGAACCTTTCCCTGTTGTGCGCCGCGGCCAACATCAGGGGAATTCGGGTAATGTTGGAATTCCTCCCGTACTCTGAAATTCGCTCGCTGGCGGAAGCAATAGCATTGCTGAAAGACGTTGGGCCCGCAAATGCCGGAGTGTTGGTGGATGCCTTGCATCTGAGCCGGTCGGGCGGCAGCCCGGCGGATCTGGCGCAATATGATCCGGCGCTGTTCTCGTACATGCATCTGTGCGATGCGCCAGCCGTCCCACCGGTGTCTGAAGAAGTGCGTTCCGAGGCCCGGGGGGGGGCGCCTTTATCCGGGCGAAGGCGGCCTTTGGCTCGCTGATTTTATAAGAGCCTTCCCTCCGGACACCCCGATCGCCATCGAGGCTCCTAACGAGCAGCGGAGTGGTTTGGCGCCGGCGGCACGCGCAAGCCTGGCAATGTCAAGGACAAGGCGGTTACTGGAGGAGGCGGGGTTCAAATGACGGCCATCGTCACCCCATCGGCCGTCGAGAAAATCACCGATCTGCGTGCCCGGCTTCTAGCTACACGCTGGCCGTCCTATGATGCGGGTGACGATCGCTCGCTCGGCGTGAGCTCAGATGATGCCGGGCGCCTGGTCCGATATTGGGCCAATGAGTTTGACTTCGCCGCCTGGCGGCAGCGCCTTGATGCGATGCCTCATGAGTTCCTCACCATAGACGATGTGAGCGTTCATCTCGTCCATGTCCGAAGTCCGCATCCCGACGCGGTGCCCGTCATCATAACCCACGGCTGGCCCAGTACTTTCCTGGAGATCGTCCCGTTAATTGAGCGCCTGACCCAACCAGAGCGGTTTGGAGGGCAAGCGGAAGATGCCTGCCATCTGGTTATTCCCTCGCTGCCAGGGTTCGGCTTCTCGTCCCCACCAAACGCTCTTGGCGGATATACCGGCGCCGCGATTGCCGACCTGTGGGCGCGCGTGATGACCTCGCTTGGATATGAGCGGTTCTTCGCCAGTGGTGGCGATATCGGGGCCCGGGTGACGTCCTGGCTGGGCGTGCGGCATGCGCAACGCGTGCGGGCCATTCATGTCAGTTCAAACGCGCTCCGGGTGGCGCTGCCGGGCGAAGTCGCCGCGACGCTCGACGAACAGGCCTACCTCGACGCTCGCAACCAGTGGGCCGCCATGGAAGGCGGCTACATGCATGTTCAGCAAACCAAGCCGCTCAGTCTTGCCTATGGCCTGAGCGATTCGCCTGCAGGGCTCGTCGCATGGTTGGGTGAGAAATGGACTTCCTGGAGTGATGAACTGAATCTCGCCAGGCCTGATGTCATGGACGTTATCCTCGACCATGCCACGCTCTACTGGATCACCAACACCATCGCCACATCGTTCCTGCCATATTTCGTCTATGACTGGCCGCCCGGCGCAAGGGTGGATGGACGCCAGGTCAAGGTGCCCGTCGGCCTCTACCTGTCAGCCGCGGAGATCGGTGGCATTCCGCCTGAATCTTTTGCCCGCCGGCAATTCGAGATCTCCCGCTGGAGCGTCCTGCCACGTGGCGGCCACTTCTTGGCGACCGAAGCACCAGAGCTGCTGGCGGATGACCTTCTGGCCTTCATTCGTGCATTCCGATGACTTTCTTGGCCGAGGCAAGCCAAAAGCAAAACCCCTGTTCCAAGCGAGACTGATCAAGATGAGCCGAACCCCGCATCTTTTCGAAGGTTTTTCACCGCTCGATCGCCAAACCTCGCGCGTGCGCTTTGCGGGTGTAACAGGCGGAGAGGGACCACCACTCCTTCTTCTCCATGGTTACCCTGAGAGCCACGTCGCTTGGCACGATGTCGCGCCAGCATTGGCGAAGCGTTTTACCGTCGTGGTACCCGATCTCCCAGGCTACGGGGCGAGCCGAATTCTGGATGCGGGGCCATGGGACAAGCGAGCGGTGGGTGCGGAGCTCGTCGCGATGATGCGGTTGTTCGGGCATGATTGCTTTGCCGTTATTGGACACGATCGGGGTGCGCGTGTCGGTTATCGGCTCGCGCTCGACCATCCGGACCGTGTGAGCGCCTATTGTTCGCTTGCCGTCGTGCCGACGCTCGACGTTTGGCCTGCGGTCGATCGGCAATTCGCCAAAGGTGCGTTTCACTGGTTTCTGTTTCTTCAACCGGGCGATTTGCCTGAGCGGATGTTGGCGGCAGATCCCGATGCATTTCTCGAGGCCACGTTGAACCAGATGGCAGGTGGAATCGAGAAGCTGCATCCCGCTGCCGTGGTTGCTTATCGCGAAGCATTTCGCCAGGCCTCCGTGCGTCAAGCGATGATTGAGGACTATCGTTCCGCCTATGACAACGATCTTGATCATGATGCGACTGATCGCGCGGCGGGACGCAAGATCGCCTGTCCTGTCATGGTGCTCTGGGCCGACGAACGCCTCGTTGCCAGCGGAATGGAAACCGGGGTGTTGACGGCAACCGATGTCTGGCACCGCTGGGCAGATGACGTGACGGGGTTCGATATCTCCTGCGGGCATCTTTTGCCGGAGCAAGCGCCTGAAGCGGTCATTGAAAAGATCGTGCCGTTTCTTGAGGCTTCATTGAAGCGCGACACCGCGTAAATGGCCCTTGTCGACAAATGATGGACTTCTTCGTTCCGTGGGCGTCATGCGCCCCGACACCTTGAAAGGTCAGCTTACGTGGAAACTTTACCTCTTGGCGCTAGCACATGGACTTACCTGCAGGCATGCGGCCTGGAAGCAGCTCTTCGGCGGCTGCACGGCCTGGGCTACAGTCGCTTTGACGTCCTCACGATCCCACCACATCTTTGGCCGTATGACATCGATCCTGCTCAACGTCGCGGGCTTCGTACCTTCCTCGCCAGCGAAGGCCTTAGCTTTGATTCACTGAATTTGCCAAGCACCGATCAAAATCTGTGCAGTGCTACACCACAGATGCGCGAATATTCGGTTCAGCAGTTTCTCGACATCATTGATCTCTGCGAAGAAATCGGCGTGCCCATGATCGTTGTGGTCCCGGGCAGACGCGCCAACTTCGTGCCGCCGCCACTCGAAGCGGCGCATGGCTGGTTGAAGGCCGGTCTCGAGACTTTGCTTCCGCATGCGGAGCGGGCGGGCGTGCGCCTGATCCTTGAAAATCATCACATGAGTTCGATGCCAACCGTAAAGCAGATGGTGACATTTCTGAATGCCTTTGGCAGCGATCATCTTGGAATCGCCTATGACGTTGCCAATGCAGAGTTTGTCGGTGAAGACCAGCCCCAGGCCATCCGGACTGCCGGCCGTTGGTTGCGCCAGGTCCATCTTTCCGACGCAACCCGCAGCAAATGGGACCACGCTCCGATCGGACGATCTGCCGTCGATTTCGCCGCGGTTGCGCAGGCCCTCCGAGAGATAAACTTCTCGGGGACGAGCATTGTGGAATTGATTTCGGAAACACCAGATGCCGATATGGCCGCCGCTCTGCGAGAGTTGCACCGCTATGGCTGGCATTGAACCGTTAGCCGTGGCATCCGGGGGTACAGGCACGGGCAACGAGTTTCCCAACGGGGAGATGCGCATATTGGGCCTGATCGGCGATCCGGTGTCGCAGGTACGGGCTCCTGCTCCAATGACGCATCGCCTGCGCCACGCGGGTCTCAATGCAGCCCTGATACCTCTGCATGTGCCGGCCGTCGTCCTGCCGCTGGCGTTTGGCTGCCTGAAGCTGATCAGAAACCTCGACGGTTTGGTCATCACGGTGCCACACAAGATCCCGATGGCTGAGCTGGTTGACCATTGCTCTGAGCGCGCGCGCCTGGTCGGTGCTATCAACGTCGCGCGTCGCGAAGCAGATAGCTCATGGAGTGGCGACATTCTCGATGGCGTGGGCTTCGTGCGGGGACTGACACAAAGTGGTTTCAATCCTGAAGGCCAAAGCGCCTTCGTGACCGGCGCCGGAGGCGCCGGCTGTGCGGTCGCTGCGGAACTGGCTACGGCTGGCGCATCGGTACGCGTCTTCGATGTCTCCTCCGACCGCGCCAGCGCGCTTGCCACGCGGTTGAGCCGGGCCGGTTACCCAGTAACCGCGGCCGATGCGCCTGATCCGCGCGGGTTTAGCCTGGTGGTGAATGCCACGCCTCTCGGGATGCGAGCCGACGACCCTCTGCCGTTGGATCCGGCGCTCCTTTCACCGGAGATGTTGGTAGCCGATGTCGTCATGAAGCCGCGGGTGACGTCATTTCTGGAGCAGGCGAGGGCGCAGGGATGTGAGATCCAGCTCGGCGAAGCCGTAATGCTCTATCAACTCGACGCCCAAATGGAGTTCTTTAAAACGAGCTTGGTTGCTGGAGCGACGGCGGTTCGGTAGGTCAGGCCGTCCTGTGGAGAGCATCCCGATGACTCGGTCCACCGCCGCCATGACCGTTGTAACGGGAAAAGCCGCGCATCCTGAGCCGTGCGCTCCTGCTGAACAGTCGTGGTGCCGGCAACATCGCGTTGACATGCAAGGCAGAATGACGGATTAGTTCATATATGTGAACTGGAGATGTCCTTAATGTCTGATACTGGACTGGCGGCAGTCAAGTCAGCTGATCGCGTGCTGGATCTTTTCGAACTGTTGTCCCACGCGGGACGCGAGATGTCGCACAGCGAAATTGCGGACATGCTGCGGATTCCGAAAAGCAGCCTCTCTCAGCTGCTGAAAAATCTGATTGCCCGCGGTTATGTCGAAGTTACGTCGAACGGGCGTGGATATCGCCTGGGTGAAGCATTGCTGCGTCTGGCGCAGGGCGCGGGGCGGATGCGCGATCTGGCGACCCAGTCCGAAGCGTACCTGGCGGAGCTAACGAACAAGACCGGCGAAAGTAGTGCGCTAAACCTTCTCAGGGGCGATGAAGCCGAAGTCGCGGCGACCGTTCTCGGTCCGCACAGGTTGGTCACCCATATGCGACTGGGCGATCTGGCGCCGCTTTACGCGACTTCCGGGGGTAAAGCGATCTTGGCCCACATGCCGAGCAGCTTTCAGAAGGAGTATCTCGGCCGCGTGCAGTTCGAACGGGCGACCCCAAAAACAATTCACTCGGTCAAGGTCCTGCGTCAGGAGATCGATAAAATCCGTGCCAAAGGCATCGCATATTCGCTCGAGGAGTGGACCCCGGGAATTGTCGGCGTAGGAGTTCCGGTGCTCGACCCGGCTGGAGAACCACTGGGCGCAATCAACGTCGCAATTCCGGCCTCCCGATTTAATCCCGAAATGCAGCGTAAAGCGGAACAGGCACTGATCCAAACCCGGGATGATTTGTTGCGACAGCTCCTCGTGAGCCCGCGGACAGCGCGATCAGAAGCCGACGTCCGCTAAGATTGACATCCGTCATTTTATGCATGTATAAGAACATGTTCACATTTAAGAACTTGGTGGCTTGGCATGGATGCGGCAGTGAAATCAGACGAACAGTTGGCAGATCGCCGACAGATCCGTGATTTGCTCGAGAACTGGGTCGTTTGGCGCGACGCTGGCGATTGGGAGCGATTTCGTCAGGTGTGGCATCCTGACGGACGCATGATGGCGACCTGGTTTCAAGGGAGCGGCGACGAGTTCATCCGCGTCAGCCAGGAGGGCTGGGCGCGTGGCGTCAGCATCCTGCATTTCCTCGGTGGAATATCGATTGAGGTCATCGGAAGCCGTGCGATCTCGCAGTCCAAAATGACGATCTCTCAGCGCGGCGATGTTGAAGGTATCACCTGCGATGTCGTCTGCACCGGCCGCTTTTATGATTTCCTGGAAAGGCGGAACGATCGCTGGGGCATCGTGCTGAGGCAGCCGATCTATGAGAAGGATAGAATCGACCCGGTCTCGCCAGCGGCGAAGTTGGAACTCGACGCCGCCTTGCTCGCTCGCTATCCCGAAGGCTACCGTCATCTAGCCTATATGCAGACCCGCATTGGTTACGTCGTTAAACCGGATATGCCCGGCCTCAAGGGCGAAGAGGTAGAGCAGCTCTATGGTCGCGGTGCCGCATGGCTTCGCGGGGCAAAGCTCTAGCGGTGGCGGGTATCTCTCCTTTCGCCTACGTTTCGAATCCCGCACGTGTGCTCTTCGGTTCCGGGAGGGTACGCGAGCTCGCTGCGGAGTTGGAGCGGTTGGGCTGCCGCCGGGCCTTCGTCGTCTGCACCGCGGACCAAGAGGCTCTCGCGCTGCGTGTTGCATCGGATTGCGCAGCCCAGGCAGTGTTCGCGGAAGCGACGATGCACACTCCGCTCGGTGTTACCGAAACGGCGCTCTCCCAATTGCGTGCGGCAGGGTGTGACGGTCTGGTCGCTATCGGCGGTGGATCGACCATCGGCCTCGGCAAGGCCCTGGCGCTGCGGACCGATCTTCCGCAGATTGCGGTGCCCACCACCTATGCGGGCTCCGAGATGACACCGATCCTGGGGGAGACCAACGAAGGTCGCAAGACGACCCTTCGCTCGCCGAAAGTGCTGCCTGAGGTCGTCATTTACGACGTCGACCTCACCATTTCTCTGCCGCCAAGGCTGTCCGCCGTCAGCGGGGTCAACGCTATCGCGCATGCGGTTGAAGCACTCTATGCGCCTGATACCAATCCGATCGTCTCACTCATGGCGGAAGAGGGAATTAGCGCGCTTACGCGCGCACTGCCACGTATTGTGGCCGTACCGAGTGAAGTCGCCGCGCGCGAGGCCGCTCAATACGGCGCTTGGTTGTCCGGGGTTTGTCTGGGCTCTGTTGCAATGGGGCTTCACCACAAGATCTGCCACGTGCTTGGAGGCAGTTTCGATCTACGTCACGCCGAAACGCATGCAGTCATGCTCCCTCACGTTGTCGCCTATAACAACGCTGCCGCGCTGGCAGCGATGCAACGTGTCGGAAATGCTCTGAGGCAGCCGGATGCGGCGGCCGGCCTGTTCGCTCTTAATCGGACGCTGGGCAATCCGCTTTCGCTCGCCGAGCTCGGCATGCATCACGAGGGGATCGCGCGAGTCGTCGAACAAGTAATGAAAGATCAGTATTCGAACCCTCGACCGCTGGAGGCGGCCGCATTGCAGTCGATGCTTGCAAGAGCATGGTCAGGTGAAGCCCCGCGTGCCGAATGAACTATTCCGGCTTCATATCGAGTGAAAAGAATAAGAGACCGTGATGAGAAACTTCGATGAGACGTCCATAACCGAAGCAGTGCTGGAAAGAGTACGCCATGCGCCAAATTCCCGTCACCGTATCATCAGCGAGGCGCTGGTTCGTCACCTTCATGATTTCGTGCGGGAGGTAGAGCCTAGCCATGACGAATGGGCCCAGGCGATCTCGTTTCTGACGCGCGTCGGTCAAAAGTGCACGGAAACAAGACAGGAATTCATTCTGCTTTCGGACACTCTGGGCGTGTCGATGCTGGTGGACGCTATCAACCACCGTTTTCCGGGTCATGCGACGCAAACGACCGTGCTGGGGCCCTTCCATGTTGCTTCCGCACCGGAGTTCGCACTCGGCGACGACATCTCTGGAGGCATGACGGGTGCGCCGCTTCTGGTCGAGGGCAAAGTCGGGGGTATCGACGGAAAGCCGATCGCGGGCGCGGTAGTCGAATTCTGGCACGCCGACGCCGATGGCTTCTATGACGTCCAAAGCGAGACGGGGCTGGCGAAACTTGCGGGGAGGGGTGTTGTACGCACCGACGCCGATGGCGCGTTCTGGTTTCGAACCGTTATCCCGGCCGCATATCCAATTCCCGATGATGGGCCAGTGGGCGACATGCTGAAGGCGCAAGCGCGTCACCCGTATCGGCCGGCTCACGTCCACTTTATGATTTCAGCCCCGGGATGCGAGACCCTAGTCACTCATCTGTTTCTGGCTGACAGCGAGTATCTCGATTCCGACGTTGTATTCGGCGTCAAGGATGCACTGATCTGCGGACTTCAAACGCAGCATGCTGGGTTGACGGCACGCGGCAACAGAATCGCCATGGATATGGCAGCGTTGCGCTACGACTTTGTGCTCGCCAATGCCAACAAATGATCCGGCGGTGTTCTGTACTTCACCCCTTCGATTGAAGTCGTGGTACTCCCGCCGATAGTCTCAGCTTCGACGGGAGCCGATCGCCCAAGGCTTCATTTCGCGAAGAATTTGAGAAGCGCATCGGCCGTCTCAGTAGGCCGCTCTTCGGCCATCCAGTGACCGCACTCCGGGATGCTGCCTCCCGAGACGTTGCCGGCGAATTCTTCCAGCATGCCGACTATTTTGGGTCCCCATCTGTGATCGCCTCCCAATGCGAGAACAGGTATCGTTAAGGGAGATCGCTTCCAGTCGAGTGCGTTAGCGTGGTCAATCGGGAATGCGCGATACCATTCGAGGCCACCACGCGTGTTGCCAGGCTGAGCCATGGCGCGCGCATAGATTTCCACTTCCTCGACGGGCAGTGCACCGTGGTTGAAAGTACGATCGGCAAAAAAAGTCGAGACGTAGTCGAATTCACGGCCGTAGATCAGGCGCTCGGGCAAATCACGCTTCATATGGAATGCGAAATGCCAGACCATCGGATCGGCGAAATTGGCTTCCCACCGACTCCATCCGGGCATCGGCGCATCGAGGATGGCAACGCGAGTCACGGATTCGCGGTGGGTGAAGGCCAATGCCAGAGCAACCATTGCCCCGATGTCATGGCCGCAGACGGCGTAGCGGCTAAAACCAAGCGCGACCATCGTCCCGTGCACGTCTTCGGCGAGACTTGCCTTGTCATAACCGCTCTGGGGGCAGTCGGAATGGCCCGCTCCGCGCAGATCGAGGGCAACCACGGTATGATGCTCGGCAAGTGCCGGCATGATCCTGCGCCACTCCCACCAGGTTTGTGGCCAGCCATGGAGCAGTACGAGCGGTGGTCCTTTACCCCCTACGACAGCATGGATCTTTACGTCGCCCACCCGCACTAATTTGTGATGGAAGCCGTCCAGTTCAGAATTCATCGTTGACCCCTTCATTGAAGTTGGCGCTGCGGCGCTGGATGCGTGGCGGATGACGTGGTCGCCAGAAAATCGGCGATCAAGCGAGCCAGTTCGTCCGGACGTTCCTCGGCGGGATAGTGTCCGCAGCGTTCGATGATGGCTCCTTGAACATCCGTAGCGACCCGGCGTACCGTCTGCTCGGATGCGGCTCCGTAACCCCAATCAGTCCCGATCGCGAGAACCGGCATTGGAAGCGGCGTTTGTCCCCAGACTGAATTGTCGCTTCGGTCGATCGGCAACGTGCGGTAATAGCTGAACGACGATCTCAGTGCTCCAGGCCGCTGAAGCGCGCGCGCGTAAAATCCAATGTCCGCGTCGCTCACTGAATTGGAATCGAACAGACCGACTTTCTCGCGTCTCATGAAGTGATCGACGAACAATTTCTCTCGTCCGCGGACCAGCTCCTCAGAGATGTCACCGGCCATGTTGAAGCCGAAGTGCCAGCTTCCGCCTTTCGAGACGTCCATCGCCTCTTCCTGGCCGAAACTCGGAAGACTGCTCTCGATAAAGATCAGGTGGTTGACCTCTTCGGGCCATTGTGCCGCGTAAGCGTACGCGACGTGTCCGCCTAGGTCGTGCCCGGCAAGAGCGACCTGAGACAAACCGAGCCCATGCGCGAATTCTCTAAGACGACGGGCAATTGTCTTTTTATCGAAACCCGCGTCGGGCTTTGACGTGTAGCCAAAGCCCGGCAGATCCGGAACCACAACGTCATATTCAGAGCTGAGGAGCCCCGCCACGCGGTGCCAGGCATGCGATGTCTGTGGCCAGCCATGAAGTAGAATGATCGGTGGACCACCTGAGCCCATCCGATAGTAAGCAAAGCGAATGTCGCCGGCCCGTAGTGATCGATAAGGGTGCAACTCAATGTCCATAGTGCTTCCCCGCGATGGCTGGACGGCAAAAGGCTGAAAAAGGAGCGGAGGCATATTGATGACCATTTGGTCCAAAAATATGCGAGCGCGTTGGCGACAAAACCATGGAAAGTCTCACCTTACGAAACGGTCCAGCAGGGTTTGGACGACGGCTTGCGATGAGCTGCGGTCGGCGTTTGTCTTGCTGACGACGCGCATGCCTTCAAGCAGGCACATAATGAGACGCGCGGCAGTCGAGGGCTCAACCTCATCAGCCAATCGTCGCTCGGACTTCGCGCGTTCCAAAGCCGTTGTCAGGCGCGCTTCCATCGCCTTGAAGAAGCGTCGAATGCGCTGTTCCACTTCGACATCGTGACTGCCCAATTCCATGGCGGTGGCCACAATCAGGCATCCGCGCTTGGCGCCAGCCCCGCTGGTTCGCTCAACGTATCTTGCAAGGCACGCCCGGATGCCGTCCAACACGTCCTTGTGCGGATCAAGGTCGGCATCCAGGCGTGTCAGGGAGTCTGCGATGTATCGGTCGAGTGCACGCAAGAACAGGCCGTGCTTGTCGCCGAAAGCGGCGTAGAGACTTCCACGAGAGAGATTCGTCGCCTCAAGCAACTCCGGAAGCGACGTCGCATGATAGCCTGATGTCCAGAAAACGCCCATCGCGCTTTCGATAGCATCATCGGGATCGAACTCTCTCGGACGGCCGCGCATCCGCTGCGAAGTCTCTCGTATCATCGCTCATATCTAGACTAAGCGGTCGTGAATATCAAGCCCGTTTTCCGCGGTATTTCGAAAGTGTGCGCGCCGTATGAGCGGGTTTGCCAAGGCGACACGTAATTCCGGACCTTGCAGCTCAAAGGAGCTTGCAAATAAAGACTGAATGGTCCAGAAATAAGAATTCCTTCAACGGGAGTGCACGGATGGCGACGAATACAAACAGGCCAGTGAATGTCGCCGTAGTGACTTACCTGTCCGGGCGTGCCGCGGCGCCGTTTGGCTTTCCAGCGCGCAACGCTGCAGAGCTCATGGTCGAAACCATCAATTCCGGAGGCGAGCTTCCGGAACCCTACTCTGCTTCGGGCTTCGCTGGTCGCAAGCTGTCACTGAAGGTCTACGACGAGAGTGGCTCGGAAGACGAACAGATCGCGCTGTTGCGGCGCATACATGCTGACGGTGCGGATATCGTGGTCGGATACGCGGGCAGCGCCGTCGCAATGGCCATTGCTCCCGTTGCCGAAGAACTTGGCCTGCTAACGGTTGTGTCCGGCGGCGGCGCAAGTCAGTTGTTTGCACGCCCGTGGGGTTGGGTCTTTCGTACCCAGACGACGACAACGGCTGATTCTGTCGGCGCCGCGCGCTATGTGGCGACCCAACTCGGAGTCTGTGGCCTGGGTTTTGGCGGCATCAACCAGAAATACCTTTGGGGGACGGATAGCTGGAGAGAATTTCGTGCTGCCTTGCAGGTTCTCCAGCCGGATGCGCAGGAGGTCGGAGGTCACTTTGCGCCGCTCTATTCAGGCTCTGTCGAAACCCCTATCAACTTTCTGAAAGAGCAGGGTGCCCAACTCATTCATTCCGGCAACTGGGGCGTTGATCTGTTCCGGTTGGTCGAAGTCGCACGAACAACGATACCGGAGGCACGCTTGCTATTAGTATCCGAAGAGAGCGGTCTTCATCGGTTGGCGGGGATAATTCCCGATGGCACTATCATTGGGGGCCGTGGTTCGCACGGACCGCTGGCGCATGACACTGAGTTGAACCGCTGGTTCTGCTCCAACTATCGTGATCGATACGAAATTGCGCCGATCTATCCCTCCTATGGGATTGCCAATGCGCTGCTAGGTTTGAAAGCCGCTTGGGACCGCGCCGGCGCAGGGGCGAAGACGATTGATGTTGCGTCGATCTTGGCTGGGTCGACCTTCGAGGGTGTCGGATCGACAATTTCGATGACACGCGCGAATGGTCGACAGGCTGTTGCCGAAGCGGTCTATGGAACGGCCCGACGACGAGAAGGAAGCAAAAAAATAGAGTTAACCAATGTCGTGCGGTTCGCACCCAACAAGGTAACTCCTCCGGACGGGATGTCTGGACTTGAATGGATCGAGCGGCGATTTAGTAGCCGATGACTCGAGCGCTATCGTTCTAGTGGAGAGCCCCCAAGACGAGAACTTCGTCGACCTTATGGAAGCGCTGCGGCGAGACGTCGGAGGCGCGGCGGCGGAAAGAAGGTATCGAGCCGACGTTTCGACGGAATCGGTCACGAACCGAACGACGGAGAGGGCAGCTTTTGAGTGCAGGCAACCCTATGGTTGCCTCACAGCAGCCGGATTAGAGGCGCCGAAAGCGCCTTCCTGATCTCTAACGGTATTTGAAGCTCTGTGCCGGTGCGAGCCGAATCAGAGATTAGGCGGAGAGGGCAGGCTCGCGCAAAGCGAGCGTTCCCGCCCGGCGTGCTGGAAAGGCCTCGCGGATCGGCATCTCGTCGATGGCGTTCCCGAGCCGCGAGAGCTCGTTGCATGAAATGAAATTTGACGGCTAGTGGACGAAGGTGGCGGTGGGCGGCGAGACTCGCGCTTACACTAGATCAGTGAGTGGCTGGCGCCGATCCCGATTGCGTCATTGATAGATCAGAATTGACGTTCCGACGAGGATGCTGGTTGGGTCGATGAGGGACGCTATTAGCCCGCAGCGGCGCTTTTTCGAAAACCCAGCTGACGGAGCGACCTTTGTGAATACGATGCTTGCAGTGTCCGATTGTTAGAGCCGGCTCCGCAAATCTGAACAGGTCGATAAGTGGAGTTTCTGCCTGACGGCGGGCAAGATTGTCCCGCGAATCAGGAGAGACGATGACGAGACGCGCACGCCGGAACCACACACCGGCCTTCAAGGCGAAAGTGGCGCTTGCCGCGATCAAGGGTGACCGGACACTGGCTCAACTCGCGGAGCAGTTCGACGTGCATCCCAATCAGATCACATCGTGGAAAGCTCAGCTTGAGGGCGGGGCCGCCGATGTGTTCGGTCCGGGCGGCAGCAGTGCAGCGGCGGCGTTACCCGCCATCGATGTGAAGTCGCTGCACGCCAAGATCGGAGAGCTGACGCTGGAGAACGACTTTTTAGAGGGCGCGCTCACCAAGGCGGGATTGCTGAGCGCAAAGCGATGATCGACCGTGAGCATGATCTGTCGATCACCAGGCAGGCGGAAATTTTGAAGATCAGCCGCGGCAGCGTCTACTACCTGCCGCGTCCGGTATCGTCCGCCGACCTCGCGACGATGCGACGGCTTGACCAGCTGCATCTGGAGTTCCCTTTCGCCGGTTCGCGTATGTTGCGAGGTCTGCTGGCTGCCGAGGGGTGCAAGATCGGCCGCCGGCATGTCAAGACGCTGATGCGGCGGATGGGGATAGAGGCGCTGTACCGCCGTCCGCGCACCACCAGACCTGAGCCCGGGCACAAGATCTATCCCTATCTGCTGCGCGACATGGAGATCACACGCCCGAACCAGGTCTGGGCGATGGACATCACCTACATCCCGATGGCGCGTGGCTTCGTCTATCTCGCTGTCGTGCTGGACTGGGCGACCCGCCGGGTTCTGTCGTGGCGGCTGTCGATCACGATGGAGGCGGCCTTCTGCGTCGCGACACTGGAGGATGCCTTGGCGCGTCACGGCAAGCCCGAAATCTTCAACACCGACCAGGGCTCGCAGTTCACCGGCTCGGCGTTCACCGACGTGCTCGCCAACAACGGCATCGCCATCAGCATGGACGGCAAGGGCGCCTGGCGGGACAACGTGTTCGTCGAGCGGCTGTGGCGCAGCGTCAAATATGAGGAGGTCTACCTGCGCGCCTACGACACCGTCTCTGACGCCCGCGCCTCGATCGGCCGATACCTCGACTTTTACAATGGCCGACGTCCACACTCGAGCCTTGACGGCAGCACACCGGATCAAGCCTACTTCAACCAGCCGCCAGTCCGCATGGCGGCCTAACCCCGGCAGACGCTCCACTTATCGACGCGGAGATTCTGTTTAGACAACCGGGACTAGCTCAGTTTTCAACCCGCATGGCCTTCAATTCGGATCTTTTGCAGCTGGCGCAAAGGTAGTAATTTTTGAAATCCTTCCGTTGCGATCGACGGTGATTTGGTCACCTCCGCGAGCAAACTCCTTGCCATCGGCCTGAATGATGACCCAAATTAATAAAGCCACATTATGGTGCGAAGAGACTCCGCCTATTTCAAAATGGCCCCCTGGGAACCTTTCATGAAACGTGGCCATATCTTCAATGACTTGCGCTCGACCGGTGCACAAATCATGCCTAGCAGTCTGATACTCTATGTTCTCACTCAAAACTTCGTTGGCGATTTTCAAGCGGTGCTCAATCGAAGTGGTATTCCATGCGCCTAGATATTTCTCGTATATCTTCCAAGCTTCGTGATTAGTCATAACTAATGTGCCTCTTAAGCCGGATCCGGAGCTGCTGGTGCATAAGCCGAGATCGATGACGGGCACCTAGTACCCGGAATCATAGCCGGGTGATACGGCGGCCCTTGAAGGGGCGCTGGCGGACCTTTTTCTTGGTCCAGACGAATGGCTCGGCTTTGTCGTTGTAGGCATCGATGTGCTGCTCGAGCTGTTTGAGACTTGTGAATGAGGCGCCGGTCAACGACTGCCCCTGCAAGATCGAAAACCACACCTCGACCTGATTGAGCCAGGACGCGCTGGTGGGCGTGAAATGAAATTTCACGTTGGGATGTGCCTTGAGCCATTCCTCGTTCTTTTTATGGGTGCTGAGATTGTCGAGAACGACGTGAAGCTGGCGGTTCGGAAATGCTGCGGTGACGCGATCCATGAAGTCGAGAAACTCGACCCGGCGACGTCGTTTCGAATGCGTCGCAAGGATCTTCCCGGTGGCGACTTCCAGCGCTGCAAACAGCGTGGTCGTGCCGTGCCGCTTGTAGTCGTGACTTTGCCCGGTCAGGGATCTGCCGTTGGGCAGTTTCAGATAGCCCTGCGCTCGTTCCAGGGCCTGGATCGAGGGCTTTTCGTCCACGCATAGGACGATGGCCTTCTTGGGCGGGGCGACGTAGAGGCCAACCACGTCGGCGGCTTTGGCCGTAAACTGCGGGTCGTTGCTCTCGCACCAGGACTTGCGAGCCGCCAGATCGATCTTGTTGCTGCGCAAGAACCGCCAGACATATTGCACGTCGACATCGCCAAGTTCCTCAGCCAGCAGAGGCCCAGTCCAGCGCGCGTATCCCGCGGGAGGCGGCTTATCGAGCAATTTTAAAATCCGCTTGTCGGTGGCCTTCGTATAGATCGGCTGCTTGCCCGGCAGCGGCTTGCTTTGCAGACCTTCAAGACCATGATCCGCATAGCGATGCCGCCAAAGGCTGACAATCCGCGGCTGGACCCCAACCTCCTTGGCAATCGATCGGGTGCTGCGCCCATCCGCCGCCAAAAGAACGATCCGCGCCCGCTTCAAATCGCGCTGCAACGTCACCGGTGAGCGGCAACGTTCCTCAAGCACCTTGCGATCTTTCCTCGAAAGGTGGACTTCTCTTGCTTCGGGTATCATCCCGATGTTGAATCATGACTCACTTCCCAGGGAAAGTGGGTACTAGTGTGCCCAGAGAGCTGAAACACCATGGCGTCCCGAAAGGGAGGGACGGCGGGGTTTTCGAGGGCGGGGCGAGAGTTGGCAAATGTGCTGGTATATCTTCTCGCATTTACCAAATTGCGGTTGTGATCAAGTGGCGGACCCATCGATTAGATCGCCGAAGCGCACCCAATGCGTGCCGCTCCACCTTTGAAGCTGCATTTGCCGTATCGGGCGGAAATTTTTCGAATCGGTGTTGATGGTAATGCCAGGGAGCAAGCACGAAAGCGCCAGATCGCGGATGTTCGTCGCCTGCTTCATGATGTTCTCGCGCGAAAAATCGCCATTACACTGTTCGAGAACATGCAGCGCGGTCTCGGCGACGCTGTAAGCGAAAACATAGTTCGAGTCGCCCAGATCCGCATTCGGCATATATTGCTTCATGAACTTGCGAAACGCGTTCATGCCGGGATCGTTGTTCCAGGCCGGATCGCCATTATCTTTCAGATAGCCGGTGGAAACGACGCCCACCGCCTTCTCCGGTCCAACGGGATTGATCACCGCTGCAACGGAAATCCCCGTGTTGGTGATCAAGGTCAACGGTTTCCAGTTCAGCTCATAGATCTTCCTGATCGCCTGGGCCACATATTTGGGCGTTGCCGTAATCACCAGAACGTCGGCTCCGGAGTCGTGCAATGAGACGATCTGACTCTCGATGGTGGGGTCGCTCGTTTCGTACGTTGCCATGCGGGCGACCTTCTTGTCGAAGTTGCCACTCCATACCGATTTCAGTCCCGCAACGTAATCCTTGCCGGCATCTTCCGACGAGTACAGCATGGCGACCCGACCATTCGGCTTCTCGGCATCGATATACCGGGCGTAGATCGATGCCTCGGTTCGAAAAGTAGGCTGCCATCCGATCGACCACGGAAGAGCATCCGGTTGGCTCCATCTGTCGACGCCTGCCCCCACGAACAATTGCGGCACTTTCCGTAGGTTCATGTAGCGCTGAACGGCCAGCTGCGGCGCGCTGCCGATCCCGTTAAGAATGAACGTGACCTCATCGCTCTCGACGAGCCGCCGCGTTTGCTCGACCGTTTTGGCCGGGCTGTAGGCATCATCAAGCGAGATGAAGTTTATCTTGCGCCCTGAAATGCCGCCGTTGTCGTTGACTTGTTTGAAGTAGGCGCTCAGCGCCTGGCCGATCACGCCGAACGCAGATGCGGGACCGCTGTAGGGCGCGGTGTTGCCGATCTTGATTTCGGTCTGGCTAACGCCGGGCGTTTCCGAAGCCGACGCTCTGTTGACTCCGAGAGCAGCGGCCGCCCCAAGCAAGAGAAGAGTGCGTCGATCCATGGCGTTTCTCCCTTTCGATTCGTTATTTTTCAACTTGCGTCGAGGTGCGATTGTCCGTCTCACGCACTACCGTGATAACTCAACAGCCGACGTATCGGAAAGACTCGATCCGTCGGTCCGAACTGTCCCGTTGCGTCTGTGGGCGTCTCGGCCGACCTGAAGCCGCTCCGCGGCCGAGAGATATTCGTGCTCGGTTCGCTCGACCAACTCGGCAACCGTCGGAATGTCGTCGATCGAGCCGACGCCCTGTCCGGCGCTCAGAATATCTCGCCAACGCTTATGGTCGGTCAGCAGCTCCGCAAGACTGGCGCCCGGATTGTCGCTGCCAACCGGCCTATCCGGAAGTGTTTGCCTCAGCCAGTTGGCCCCGAGACCATCGATTTCGGAGGAATAGACGACGTCCCGGATGTCGGAATCGATCACCAGCTGCTTCATCCGCTCAGATGCGATGCTCTCCCTGGTGTTGATGAAGCGGGTGCCGATATATCCGAGGTCCGCGCCGGCAGCGATCGCTCCGGCAAGGGAATGACCGTTGCCGATGCAGCCGGACAGGATGAGCGCCTTGTCGCCCAGGAGGGGTTTCAACTCGCCGATGAATGCGAACGGATTATACGTACCCGAATGCCCGCCGGCGCCCGCGCACACGGCTATGATTCCATCCACATTTGCTTCGAGCGCCTTCTTTGCATGGCGTACGTTGATCGCATCGTGAAAGACAAGACCGCCGTAGGAGTGCACGGCGTCCGTCGCCTCCCGTGTTATTCCGATGGCGCTGATCAAGATAGGCACTTGGTACTTGACGGTTAGCGCGATGTCTTCCGTCATGCGCTTGTGCGTGTGATGAACCGCGAACTGTATCGCCCAGGGCGCATCGGCGTCGGTAAGGCGCGAGCGGATATCCTTCAGCCATGCCTCGCATCCCTCTGCGGTGCGCTGATTGAGACTGGGAAAGCTTCCTACCAATCCGGCCTGACTGGTCGCCACCACTAGGTCGACGCCCGAGACCAGGAACATCGGCGAAGCTATGGCCGGGAGTCGCAAACGACCTTTCAAGGCGGGGGGCAGCATCCAGAACCTTCTCTGCTCGTTGCAAGTCAAACAATAACTACGCAATACAATAAATTGACTATTGCGTCAATCGGGTCGTATCGTAGCCTGTGTCGCTGGCTTCTCGATCGTCCGATCACGACGGAAGTTGGAGAGCCGCGTCTGACAACTTGCATTCCCCGACAGCGAGGCCGGCGTGTTGAACTTGCTACCATCGAACGTCATCGCGCCCCGGCCGGGACGGCTGCAGGGGCGCCGCGTCCTCGTCGTCGAAGGGCGGCGCGACGCCGCTCTTGCGGCTGCTGCCACGGAAGCGACAATGAGTCTTCTGTTTGCTCGCGAAGGCGCGCGGATCGCGATTGCCGGTCCCGACGGGCAAGTCGCCATGGAGATCGTCGATCGGATCCAGAGCGATGGAGGAGATGCGTGCGCCATCGCAGCCGATCTCGCCTTTGAGGCCGACATAGGCTGGATAGTGCGCGAAGCGTGCCGGGCGTTCGGAGGCGGCCTTGATGGGCTGGTCTTGAATGCGGCGGGCGGAGGTAACCTCGAGCATCAATTCGATGCGCGGGAATGGTCCCGCGTTTTCGATCTGAATTTAGGTGGCTTGATGTTGTGTTGCCGCGAAGCGCTAGCCCATTTCAGCGAGGGCGGCTCGATCGTCTTCACCACCGCGCTAAATCCTGCTGGTACGGGCCGGATGGTGTGCGATCCTGTCGGAGCAGCCATAGCGGCACTGATGCAAAACATCGCCGACGAAGTGGCCTCACGCACCATTCGAGCAAATCTCGTCTTTTGCGACCCTCGATGCGCGCCGCCGAGCCTTGGTCGGGATGGGGACGCTCGCTTCGACCAGGTTCGCAGGGCGCTTGCAGGCCGAACCGCAGCCGCGGCCATGGCCAACGCGGCGCTGTTCTTTCTTTCCTATGAAAGCGCCGGCATCAGCGCGCAGACACTCTCGGTCATGTGCGGGCATGATGGCTGAGGTACGGATGGGCGAAACACATCACCGCCGTAAACTGCAGGAGTAGCAAAAAGATGCCGCAGCCAGGCCGTACCAACGCACATGTCGTGCTCGCCAAGCGTCCGACGGGATGGATTGATGAATCCTGCTTCCGGATCGAAGATCGTGAGGAACCGTCCTGCGGGGCCGAAGACGTGCTGGTCCAAGCGATCTGGCTGTCGCTGGATCCTTATCTGCGCGGTCGGATGAACGAGGAGGCCTCGTATGCGCCGAGTTTCGAAATCGGCAAGCCTCTCGTCTCGCGCGTTGTCGGTCGCGTCCTTCAGTCGAGAAACGCGCGTTTGAACGAGGGAGATTACGTGTGGGGCTTCCTGGACTGGGCCGAACGCAGCGTGCAGCCGCGCGGGGAGGGCCTCCATCTGATCGACCCGGCACTGGGCCGCCCAACCCTGGCGATTTCCGCTCTGGGCATGCCGGGCCTCACCGCCTGGGTAGGCGCGATTGAGTTGGGCCGACCTCAACCCGGTGACACCGTGTTCATCTCATCAGCGGCAGGCGCGGTCGGCCAGTTGGCAGGGCAGTTCGCCAGGCGCGCCGGCGCGCGCGTGGTCGGCTCGGCCGGCAGCGGCGAAAAGGTTTCTTTTGTCCAGACGAAATGCCGGTTCGATGCGGCGTTCAACTACAGGACGCAGGCAATAGATGAAGCGCTGCACGAACTGTGCCCGAACGGTATTGACGTCTACTTCGACAATGTAGGCGGTAGTACGCTCGAGGCCGCATTGCGTAACGCGAACGTGGGAGCGCGCTTTCCGATATGCGGAATGATATCCGAGTACAACGCGGTCAACGAAATCGGAATCAAGGGAATGCAGGCAATGTTCGCCAAGCGCATCGCTATGACGGGATTCATGGTTTCTGACCATGTACACAAGCTTGCCGCGTATCAAACTCGCGTAGCGCCGTGGTTGCGGGCCGGCGAGATATATTTTCATGAGGACATCGTTCACGGGCTGGAGCAGGCGCCTTCTGCGCTGATCGGAATGATGCGTGGGACTGCGATCGGCAAAAGGCTGGTCCAGATCGTTTCGCAATAGGGCTTCACAAGCGGGGCACTGGCTCGCGCGCCACCGGTTTGCGCGTTCTCCTGTCCGCGAGATCCGGGTCTAGATGGCCCCGGACGATCTCAGTTCCCTGATACCGTTTTCCTCATAGCCGGTCTCGCGGAGGATGGTTTCCGTATCCTCGCCGATACGCGGCACGCCTCGTCGCCAATCGGTTGGGGCGTCCTCGGAAAATCGCGGGGCCGGCGCGGCCTGCAACACGCCGTCAACTTCGGAAAATACCTGTCGCGCGGCCATATGCGGGTGGCGCGCCGCCTCCACGGGATCGTTGACCGGGGCGAAGCAGGCGTCGGTTCCTTCGAGGATCGTGCACCATTCGGCGCGCGTCCGACTGGCGAAGATCTCCGATAATACGGCCCGCTGTCGAGGCCAATCCCCGGCGACGGTCCGGCTCTCGAAGACGGGATCTCCGGCAAGTCCGATGCGATCGAGCAGTTCGTCGTAGAATTGGGTCTCGAGAGGCGACACGACGATCCAGCCGCCATCCGAGCAACGGTAGGTATTGACCGAGGGACCACAATCAAAATGATGGACACCTCGTTCATAGCCCCCATCGTTGGCGGCCAGTACGCTGAGCAGCAAGTTCAACATATGCGCAGAGCCGTCCACGATGGCTGCGTCGACGACCTGTCCACGACCGCTCTGCCTTGCCTTGAGAACGCCGGCCAACAAGCCAATCGCGAGGTAGAGCGCGCCGCCTCCGACATCTCCGATCAGGGTCGGAGGGGCTACGGGCGCCATACCCGGAGGACTTGCGTACCAGAGAGCGCCCGATAAGGCGGTATAGTTGCCGTCGTGCCCTGGCGAGTGAGACAGCGGGCCATGCTGTCCCCACCCCGTCATGCGGCCATAGATGAGTGAAGGGCGACGTTCCAGACAGATCGAGGGAGCGAGGCCCAATCTCTCCATGACCCCGGGCCGCATGCCTTCGATCAACACATCGGCGCGTTCGACGAGCCGCAACACCACCTCGACGGCTTGGGACTGCTTCAGATCCAGGGCGATCGAGCGTTTCCCCCGGTTCACGATGTAGTCCGGACGCGGCGGTGGCGCCCTCGTATTCTTGCGTTCCACGACGATCACGTCCGCGCCCAAATCCGCAAGAAGCATGCCGCAGAACGGACCCGGGCCCAAGCCGGCTATCTCGATGATGCGTAGACCTTGCAGGATAGACATATCGTCAACCCATCGCGAAAGCTGACTGGCTCTCAACCAAGCCTGCGCAAAGAGTTCCCTGTTGGCTGCTCGATTCCAATCGATCGGACTTCGAAAGCGATCCGTCTCTTCTCGAAGCGGATCGAAGTAGAGCTGACTATAAGGTTACGTGACCGCAAATCAGGTGCGGCTTTTCTTTCCCGAGATTCTCGGCCGGGGTCCGTTGGCTTGAGGCGCGCGACGACGCCTCGCTTTTTCCGGCGAGCCCATATCGGCGCTCTTGGATGCCACAAGAGCGGCAGGCGCGTCGGTCGGCTGTCTGGCGCTTTCGGCGCCGAAGACGTCAAGAGGGACATCGGCAGGGATTTCCACCCGCATATCGTCGGGATTTGCGCCGGTCCCCAATCCGTTCGTCAACAGATCGACCATCCCGTCTGCGATCTTGTCCAATCCGAGCCGGCCGTACGGCGAATACCAACTCTGAACATTCGTCACCGCTCCCATCATCGTGAAAACGGCGAGTTTCGGATCGACACGCCGGATCGAGCCGTCTTTCATGCCTTCCTCGATGAACGAGACCAGGCGATCCTCGATCTCGTCGCGCCTGGCGATGACCTTTCGTCGATCCGCCGGGCGCAGCGCGGTCACGTCCGACGTCACGCCGCCGGCGCCGAGGGCCTGGTTCTGCCAGCGGATATAGGCACGCAGGTTCAGCCGGAGCTTCGAATACCCCGTGGTTCCAAACTTTTCCGCGAAGGCGGCGGCCTGCAACCCCATGTCGAGGGACATAATATGGCACTCGAAAAGGATTTCGAGCTTGTCGGTTACGTAGTTGTAGAGTGTGCCTTTCGAGACCTGAAGGGCCTCGGCGACGTCGTCGAGAGACGTGTTGTGAAAGCCTCTTCTTGAGATGATGCGCGTTGCCTCCCGGAGCACCGCGTTCCGCTTGACGCGATAGACCTCGTCGCTGGTTTGAAGGACATTCTTCCATCGTGGCACGTCGTTCTCAGCTCCTCGTAATGGGCAGTGCGGCCTCGTGTCAAAGCTTCCGCTACTCGATCGGACGGCGATTCGACAACAGCAGCGTTCGCGTCAACGATGGCTTGGATTCTGACTTTGAAGTAATCCATTTATATCCTTGAGTAAAGCAAGTTGGCGGCCCGGTAAGCGGCCGCATCGCAATGGCTCGATCAGGGGTAGGCAGGCGCGCCGCTTTGGTCGCCAACCGATGTGCTATCCGCAAATTGTATCAGAAGACAAAAAATTGACTTAATAGTCAGTTCTGCTTTAACACAGCGCCGGAAATCGATAGAGCGCGGGTCAGTACCGGCTCTGGGAGTTTCCAGAAGGAGATATCGATGGGCATTCTTGATCTGAATGAAAAGGCGGCAGTCGTCACCGGCGCCGGGCAGGGAGTTGGTCGTCAACTAGCGCTGACGCTGGCGGCTAATGGCGCCAAGGTCGTCGTCAACGATTATTTCCTCGAACGCGCCACGTGCGTCGCTCAGGAGATCGTCGATGCGGGCGGCGAGGCGATCGCCGTCCAGGCGGATGTGACCGACTTCGACGGGGTCAGGGCCATGATGCGTCGCGCGGTCGACGAATTCGGCTCGCTGGATGTACTGGTGAACAATGCCGGCAACGAGGGGGCAAATCCGTCGAGCGCTGCGCCGAAGCCATTCTGGGAGACGTCGCCGGAAGATTGGCAGCGCTGGCTTGGAGTCAATCTGTTCGGCGTGATCGCCTGCGTGACCGCCGCAACACCCTTTATGGTCAAGCAGCAAAGCGGCAGGTTGATCAGCATCATCTCCGACGCGGGACGGGTTGGAGAGTCCGGGATCGAGGTCTATTCGGGCGGCAAGGCTGGCGCCGCCGGCTTCATGCGGGCGGTGGCGCGCACCCTGGGACGCTATAATATAACTGCGAATTGCGTCGCGATCGCCGCGACGCTGACCCCGACCATCGCGCCGATCATCGAGGCGCAGCCTCCCGAGAAGACGAAACGCCAGCTTGAACGCTATGTCATCCGCCGCTTCGGACGTCCCGAAGACATCTCGGGCCTGGTGACGCTGCTCGCCAGCGACTCCAGCGCGTGGATCACCGGCCAGACCTACCCGGTCAATGGCGGTTTCTCGTTCGCCATGTGAGTGGGCCGGACCAAGTCCTGCCTCGGTCCGACCGACAGAACGCGGCGCTGCAGCGCCGGTCAGACGGATATCAGCGCCCCTTCCATTGCGGTTTGCGCTTTTCGGCAAAGGCGCGCAGGCCTTCCTTTGCGTCCTCGCTGTCGAGCGCAACCCGGGCAATCTTCCACTGCTCGTTCCAAGCCGCTTCATCCGTCCAGTTGTTGGATTGGAACATGATTTCACGGCTTGCCAGCACGGCGGTCGGTCCATTGGCCAAGACTTCTTCGGCAAATGAAAGCGCAACGGATAAGGCCTGGCCTTCTTCGGCCAGCCGATTGACGAAGCCGAGCGCGTGAAGGTCCTCGGCGCTTCTAAACAGCCCGGTAATCGCCATCTCCATCGCAATATTGTAGGGAAGACGCTTAGGGAGCCGAAACAAGGCGCCTCCGACCGCCACCACGTTGTGGCGCACCTCGGGTAGTCCGAATCTTGCGCTTCGCGCCGCAACGACGAGATCGCAGGATAGACAAAGCTCGAACCCGCCTCCGACCGCGAAACCTTCGACCGCCGCAATCACAGGCTTTAGCGAAGGACGGGCGAAGGCCCCAAAACCGCCGCGGCGTTCGGTGATCGAGCTTTCTCCTTTGGCGACGGCTTTCAGGTCGGCGCCTGCCGAGAAGATCTTGGTCGATCCCGTAATGATGCCGACGCGAAGTTCGGGATCGGCATCGAGCGCATCCAGGGCGGCTTCCATCTGCAGCGACGTCTCGTGGTCCACCGCATTGCGGGCTTCAGGGCGGTCGATGGTGATGATGAGGATGTGACCGCGACGCTCGCAAATCACCTTCTGTGTCCGACGATCCATGCTTTTTCTCCTGCTTCGAGAGGTCACAATTGCGATTGACTTTTAAGTCAGAAATTGAGACGATCAAGTAATAAATGGGACTCCGGCAAAAACGGCGTGCCTCGTCTGGGAGAGAAGAGTGCGGGTATCGGACTATTTCGAGAAGGCGGCGATCGCCAATCCCGACATCGAGTTTGCGGTTTTCGGGGATCTGCGCGTGACCTACGCGGAGGCGCGCAGGACGGTGCATGCGATTGCGACCGCTCTGAGCCGCGAGTCCGGCTTGACGGCGGGCGCGGTGATCGGGATCTACAGCTCGAACGATCCCCGTATCTCCATGCTGCAGATGGGGATCAACCGGGCCGATTTCACCTGGGTCGGCGTGCACGATCGTAACGCCGTCGAAACCAATGCCGAAGTGCTCGACTTCATGGATGGCGAGCTGGTCTTCTTCAACAGCCGTTACGAAAGGGAAGTGCGGCAGCTGAAGGCTGACTGCAGCAAGGTCCGCAAATGGATCTGCATCGATGCCGAGTCCCCTGAGGGGGAAAGCCTTGCGAGTTGGCTGCAAGGAAAGTTCGTGGAGTTTCCATACTCCAAGCCCGATATGATGCGGCGGGCATGTCTCGTGCCGACGGGAGGTACTACCGGCCCTTCCAAGGGTGTCGTGCACACCCATTATACGCTCGAGCAAGGATTGATCGCTCAAGAAAAAGGCTTCAGGATTCAGGCACGCTCGCGTGTCCTGACCACGGCGCCGCTGTCACACGCCGCCGGAATGTTTGCCATGGCGTTCTATCCGTCTGCTGGAACCAACGTGATCATGTCGAGATTCGACGCCGAAAAAGTCCTTGATTTGATCGAGCAGGAAGGGATCACGCACCTGTTCATGCCGCCGACCATGATCGGCGCGCTCCTGATGCATCCAAAGGCCAAGAGCACCGACTTCTCATCCGTGAAGATGTGCCTGACCGGGGCCGCTCCGATCTCGCCGGAAAAATTCAAGGAGATTGTCGGCCTGCTGGGACCCGTTGTCTGGGAATCCTATGCGCAGTCGGAAACGCATATGCCGGTAACGGTCAAGGCGCCCGAGGACTACATCCTGAAGGACGGCTCATTCAACGAGCCGGTACTGCGCTCGGCGGGGCGGGCGGCGGAGTACGTCCGCATCGAAATCATGGATGATGAAGGCAATATCCTCCCGCGTGGGGAGCGGGGAGAGATTGTGGTCAGGATACCGTCCCTGATGAAATGCTACTACAAGAACCCCGAAGCGACAGAAGAAGTCAGCGCGTTCGGCTTCCATCACACCGGCGATGTCGGGATCATGGATGACGAGGGATTTGTCACGATCGTGGATCGCAAGAAGGACATGATCGTCAGCGGCGCGTTCAATATCTTCCCCTCGGAGGTCGAAAAGATCATCTACGAGATCCCGGCCGTCCTGGACTGTATCGTCGTCGGTACGCCGCATGAGAAGTGGGGCGAGGCCGTCACTGCGGTAATCCAGCTCAAGCCGGGACACGCGTTGACCGAAGACGAGGTATTGGCGCGGTGTCGCGAACGCCTCGGCGGAATGAAGACGCCTAAGCGCGTGGAGATCTGGAGCGAGTTGCCGCGCAGCCCCGTCGGCAAGCTGTTGCGGCGCGTGGTTCGCGAAAAATTCTGGCAAGGCCACTGGCGTTCGATTTAGTTCGGAGGAATTCACATGGAAGACGTCTACATCATCGGTGTGGGGATGACGCCGTTCGGCCGGCATCTTGACAAGAGCCTGAAGCAACTCGTCGCGTGGGCCTTGAATGATGCGTTGAGAGATGCGGGCATCGACAAATCCGAGATCCGGGCTGCATTCTTCGGAAACGCCGTGCAGGGCTTCATGGAGGGACAGACCTGCATCCGCGGGCAGGTCGCGCTGCTGCCCGAAGGCCTTCATGGAATCCCTATCTTCAATGTGGAAAACGCCTGCGCGACGGCGTCGTCTGCATTCAATCTCGCGGTGAACCATCTGCGCGCCGGAGCCGGCGAGGTCGCCCTCGCGATAGGCGCCGAGAAAATGTACGACGAGGACAAAGCGAAGATGTTCTCCATCTTCGATTCGGGTTGGGATGTCCATACTCCGAAGGAAAATGCTGATCGGCTGATAGCTCTCGGCCAAGGTATCGATCCGCCTCCCGGAACCGTGTCCGATCGGCCCTACAGTGTCTTCATGGATGTCTACGCGGCTCTCGGTCGACAGTTGATGCGTTTGCACGAGATCACCCAGGAACAGATGGCGTTCGTCGCCGCCAAGAACCACACCCACGCGGTCCACAACGAACGAGCGCAGTATCGCCAATCGATGACGGCCGATGAAGTCCTGGCGGGGCGCGCCATCAGCTACCCGTTGACGCTGCCGATGTGTGCGCCGATCTCCGATGGCGCTGCGGCTGCCATCGTCTGCACCGGCGCGGCTCTCAAGCGCTTCGGCGTTAAGGCGTCTCGTGCCATCAAGGTGCGGGCGAGTGTGATCCGCTCCGCCACGGCGCGCGGCGGTGACGATCTCGAGCGTCACATTACCCGGCTCACAGCGAAATCGGCCTATGAACAGGCGGGCGTAGCGCCTCAGGACGTCGACGTGGTGGAGGTCCATGACGCCACCGCGATCGGTGAACTCATCCAGAGCGCCAATCTCGGGCTGTGCGAGCTCGGAGCCGCCGGCAAGTTTGCGCAGAGCGGTGCCACGACGCTGGGCGGCCGCGTGCCCATTAACCCGTCGGGCGGGCTCGAGTCCAAGGGCCATCCGATCGGGGCGACCGGCATCGGACAGATCTTCGAGCTCGTAGCGCAGTTGCGAGGGGAGGCGGGGTCGCGACAAGTCAATAATGCGCGGATCGCCGTCCAGGAAAATGGTGGAGGGCTTTGGGGGTTCGAGGAAGCCGTCGCCCACATTGCCGTGTTGGAACGCGGCGTCGCCTGACCCTCGGAATTTATGACGAAAGGGCCGCTCATTATGGACAATGTGGTAACCGAAATCGGTGATCGAATTCTAACCATCCGCCTGAACCGGCCGGACAAGCGAAACGCGCTAACTCGCCCGATGTATTCAGGCCTTGCAGATGCTCTTGAATGGGCCGAGGCCGACGCGTCCATCCGGGTCGTCGTCCTAGCGGGGAACGCCAATTGCTTCACGGCCGGCAACGATTTGTCCGACGGCATGATCGAGGGGCCCGAGGGCCCGCATGGCCGGTTCATGCGTGCTTTGACGGAATGCGGCAAGCCGATTGTTGCCGCGCCGTCCGGCATTGCCGTTGGCATCGGCGTGACGATGCTTCTGCACTGCGATCTCGTCTATTGTGGATCGCATACAAGCTTCCGGATTCCGTTCGTGCCGTTGGCGGTTTGTCCGGAGTGCGCGTCGTCTTACATGCTGCCCAGGCTGGTCGGACATCATCGCGCCAGCGAAATCCTGCTCACAGGAGCAGCGTTCGACGCGATCACGGCGCTCGAGCTTGGAATCGTGAATGGCGTGTTTCCCAACGACCAGGTTGAAGAGATTGCCAACGCGAAGGCGGTGCTCATCGCGACTCAGCCGCCCACATCAGTTCGAACGACGAAAATGCTGATGAAGAGATCGATAGCGGCGGACGTTCGCGAGGCGATAAACGTCGAAATAGAGCATCTGGTTCGTCTCCAGCATGGAGCTGAAGCCATGGAAGCGGTCAGCGCATTCAAGGAAAAGCGCCGCGCCGACTTCTCGCAATTCAGCTGACTGTAAAAGGCAATCAAATGAGAAAATATGGCGATCCAAAAGTGACGGCCCGGCTCAGGGCCCGGCTCAGTTTGCCACTCATTGTCGCGCCGATGTTTCTCGTTTCCGGTCGGAACCTTGTCGTTGCGTCGTCGTCAAATGGCCTTGTGGGCTCCATTCCGGCTCTCAACGCGAGAACCACCGAGATACTCGACTCATGGATCGGCGATATCGTCGTGAGCCTCGAAACCGCAGGCGCGACGGCTCCATTCGCGGTGAATCTCATCGCCCACGCGAGCAATACCAGACTCGATGCTGACGTCGACCTGATGGTCAAACATAAAGTGCCGATCGCGATATCCAGCGTCGGTGCCCCGGATCGGCTGATAGACAGCATTCATGGCTATGGTGGCCTCGTCTTCTCCGACGCAGCGACGGTTCGCCACGCCAAGCGCGCTGCGTCCGCAGGAGTTGACGGATTGGTGCTTCTCAGCGCCGGCGCCGGCGGCAACACCGGATGGCTCAGTCCATTCGCGTTCCTTGCGGAAGTCCGGAGCTTTTTCGACGGTCCGATCGCGCTTGCGGGAGGTATTTCGTCGGGACGGCAGATCGCCGCCGCCGAAATGATGGGAGCGGATTTTGTGCTGATGGGCACGACCTTCATCGCAACCCGCGAAAGCGACGCTGATCAAGCCTATCGAGATATGCTGATCGAAAGCGGCGCCGACGACGTCGTGACGACCGAAAAGCTGACCGGAATCCCCGCCAACATCCTGCGCGCCAGCTTGGAAAGGTCGGGCTTCAGCGAAGGTGGAAATCACAAGGGTTTCAGCGTCAATCGCGATGCCGAACTGATGAAGATGTGGCGCGATATCTGGAGCGCCGGCCACGGCGTTGGCGGCGTAACGAGAATTGCGAGTGTGCGCGATGAAGTCGAAAGGCTGACGCACGAGCGGGCGGCCACCTTCAGGAGAAATCAGTTAATCGCGGAGGCGTATTAAGCGTTGGGACAATCCGTCGAGAGCGATTCCGCTTATGTGTTCGGCCTGGAGGTTGGGTTTATCCGCAGTGCTCGGGCCCTTGTTTATCGCATTTGGCGGCTAGAGAACGATAGCGAGTAGCCGTTTTCCCGACCTCTGACGGTATTTGAAGCGGCGCCACACCGGTGCGGGCGAGGCAATCTTGGCTAGGCAGATAGCCCTGATTAGTCGATTGACTCCGATAGGTGGCGGAATGGCCAACATTGAGGACGGCGCGAATTTTTCTGTGGATTCAAGGCTTAAAAATTGAGGCGGATGTACCGTCGGCATTTGTCCGTCAGATTTGAAAAATTGTTCTTCCAAATCAACGGCGAAGCGTCGCTCGAAACGATAGAGTGGGAGTAGGGCATTCGGCTGGTTATGCACGGTTTAGCGTAGCTTTGGCGTTGTGGGTCTCACTCACATGCAAAGAGAGCTGGTGGTCTCGACTTAACTCGAACGAGCTCGGCGCTCCAGGACGTTTTGGCTGGCGGAGTATCTCGTCGAACCACAGCGTGCAGAAGGGCTGGAGCTGCTAGAGCCGAGGCGTTCATTTGAGGCCGCCCGCCATGGCATCGCGCTTACGGCCGCCGATTGTCCTGAAAAGTGCGCATTAGATCTCATCGAGTGCGGACATTGACGCCGACTGATCGGGATTTGTATTGTGGATTTTCAAGGCTTCATTATTCGTGATATCAATGCTGGAGCGTCATGAACCTAAGATCTGTCGATCTCAATCTTCTGGTCGCTCTGAACGCTCTTCTCACAGACCTTCACGTCACCCGTGCTGCCGACAGGATTGGCCTCAGTCAACCCGCAATGAGCAATGCGCTCTCCAGGCTGCGTCACATCTTCAAGGACGAGCTTCTTGTACGGACGGCCAACGGCATGCAAGCCACGCCGCGTGCGATCGAGCTGGCGGAGCCGGTGAAGCGGCTTTTGCGGCAGGTGGAGCGCCTTCTGGATAGCGAATCCGCTTTCGATCCGACCATCACGACACGTAGCTTTTCCGTGAGGTTGTCCGATCTTCTCAGCCGTCTTCTTCTTCCCGCCGTCGGCAAAACGTTGGAGACGACGGCGCCCTTCGCGCAGCTCGACGTCGTGCACTATTCGCCGACGCAAACGGTAGAGGCCCTGGAGAAGGACGAAATCGATCTCGCGATCTCGATGGGTCTCGCGCATTCGAATTCAATCAAGTCGGTCGTCCTGATGAAGGATCGGATGGTGTACGTGATGCGCGAAGGTCACCCTTTGGCGCAGCGCCCCCTTACAATGGAAACGTTTCTGCAGGCGGCGCATCTCAAGGTCTCGATGTCGCCGACAGATCTGCGTTTCGTCGACGACGTGCTCGCCGGGCAAGGGCTGTCCCGCCGGGTCGCGGTCAACGTTCCCCATTGGCTGCTGGTCCCGCATGTGCTGCGGAATTCCGATCTGTTGTCGGTCATGCCCCGGCGCTTGGCCTTCGCGATGGTCTCGGAAGATCTTGCGATCAGAGACCTGCCGTTCGCGTCCGATCCCTTCGAGTGGTCCATGTATTGGCACCGAAGGCACGATGCCAGTCAGGATCTGAACTGGTTGCGTTCGATCTTCGTCGATGCCACGCGAACCCTTCCCGACAACGACTGAGAGGGCAGCTCACCGACCATATTTCGATAACCCGCAGCAACAGCTGGATTATTGGTCTGCCAAATAATGGAATAGCGGATTCCGATTAGACGTCGCCATCCCGATCGCCATCCTGCTCCCAAACAATTTCGGTCGATCTCTGTCGACCCTTGGGAGGGATGAATGCAGGTGATTTCGGACGTACAGGTGGCATCGGTCAACGCAGGCGCTCGCCTCGACCGGCTGCCGATTTGCGGCTTTCATTGGCGGATCCTGGCGCTGATCGGCGCGGGCATGTTCCTCGACGCCTTCGACATCTACCTCGCCGGCGGCGTGCTCGGAGCCGTGCTGAAGGAGGGGTGGTCGACACTCGAGCTCAACGCGGCGTTTGTCACCGCGACCTTCATCGGCATGACTCTGGGTGCCTGGTTCTCGGGCATTCTGGGCGATCGCTACGGTCGCCGTTTCTCCTATCAGATCAATCTGGCCATCTTCGGCCTTGCTTCGCTGGCGGCGGCGCTTGCTCCGTCCATGCAAGCGCTGATCGCCGCGCGCTTCGTCATCGGGATCGGACTTGGCGCCGAAATTGTCGTCGGTTACGCAACGCTGACCGAATTCGTCCCTGCATCGTCCCGCGGCCGATGGATCGGTATTCTGGCTGTCATCACCAACTTTTCACTTTTCGTCTCGTCGATGGTCGGCTTGTGGGTCATTCCGAGCCTCGGGTGGCGCTATATGTTCGGCCTCGTCGGCGTGCTGGCGATGATCGTCTGGTTCCTCCGGAAGTCGATGCCCGAGTCGCCCCGGTGGCTGGCCGCTAACGGCCGCGGGGACGAAGCCGAGGCGATTCTCGCTCGCATCGAAGCGGAAGCTGCCAGGAAGGGGCCGCTGCCGCCGGTTTCGACTGCGCAGCGTGTGGAAGACGAGGGCGGATCCGTCTGGCGCCTGTTCGCACCTCCTTACCTCGGTCGGACCTTGCTCGGCAGTCTCCTGCACATCGTCGTCGGCTTCAGCCTCTACGGCTTCATCGGCTGGTTGCCGACGTTCATGGTCAAGGGCGGCCACAGCGTGGTGTCGTCGCTCGGCTACACGACCCTGATGTCGCTAGGCGGCCCGATCGGCTCGCTGATCGGTTTGGCGCTGGCGGATGCGATCGGCCGCAAGCCGTCGATCATCGGATCGTCGATCGCCGCGGCGGCCTGCGGTCTGGCGTATCCGTTCATGCCAGACGGCGCTCCGCTCGTCGCGGCCGGCTTCATGCTCGTCACCGCGATCTACGTGATGTTGGCCACCGGGTTCGCAATGCACGTTCCGGAGCTCTTTCCGACCCGCTACAGGCTCCGTGGCACCGCCATCTGCGCGACCGCTGGGCGCGTGACGACGGCGTTGGTCCAATTCGCCGTCATCGCGATCTTCGCGTGGAAGGGGCTCGTCGGCGTGCTGGTGACGCTCGCGGGCATTCTTCTCTTCCAGGCGGTGGCCTTCATGATCTTCGGCTTCGAGACCAAGGGTCGTGCACTCGAGGAAGTCTCGGGCGGGCCGACCGGAACGGAAGCCTCGGCCTCGAGAGAGAAGGTCGTCGGCATCGGAGCCTAGCGGACACGGACCACAAGTAGCAGTGGGCCCGAAGATTCCCTTCGGGCTCCTTGCCGTCCAGCCGTTTGCAGAAGCTGTAGAGCCACGACGATAGTGATGACATTCACGTCGCGAATGTGCGCAGAAGAACAATCCATTTCAAAAATGGCGGTGGATGCGGTCAAATCCGGATCATCCACTCAGTCAACGAGCAAAGGGAAGACGCAATGACCGACATCCAGAAGATCAAGGACACCGTGAAGGTGTGCATGTTCGACCAGTACGGCACGGTCGTCGACATGCAGGGCGGCCTCGTCAAGATCGCAACGCCGTTCCTCAAGGAGAAGGGCTGGACCGGTAATCCGAACTCCTTCGTCACTTGGTGGCGCCGCACCCACTTCGAGAATTCGATGATCGACGCGCTGCTCCATCGCGAGCACACGCCGTATCGCGAGATCGGCCACCGTGCAGTCTCCGCGGTCATGGCCCGGGCCGGCATCAAGTACACCAAGGACGAGGTGAAGTACCTTGTCGGCGAGATCGAGAAGCTCGAATGCTTCCCGGAGGTGCCGGCGGCTCTCGCCAATCTGCAAACCAGGTACAAGCTGGTCGTGCTCTCGAACGGCGACCGCGATATGCTCGAAACCGCCAAGAAATATCACAAGGTCCCGTTCGACAACGTCATCTCCGTCGCCGAGGCGAACTCCTTCAAGCCGCACGTCGCGACTTATACGAAAGCCGCCGAGATCCTCGGTCTCAAGATGGATCAGGTCCTCTTCGTCGCGAACCACGCCTTCGACGTGATCGGCGCCAAGTCGGCCGGCATGCGCACGGCGATGATCAACCGGCGCAACCGGCCGTTCGAAGAGACGCCGCACAAGCCCGACATCACGGTCGAGACCATGAAGGATCTGGCGGATGCGATCGTCTAGTACGGAAGCTCTCTCCGGCATCAAAGTCCTGGACCTCTGCCGCGTCGTCTCCGGTCCCTTCGCCACGATGCATCTCGGCGACCTCGGGGCGGACGTCGTGAAGATCGAAGATCCCCGTGTCGGCGACGAAAGTCGCCGCTACGGCCCACCGTTCGTGAACGGGGAGAGCTCGTACTTTCTGTCGGTCAACCGCAATAAGCGCAGCTGCGCGATCGACCTGAAGTCGCCGGCGGGGCGGGACGCGGTGATCGCGCTCGCCAGGGCCGCCGACGTCGTGATCGACAACTTCCGGCCCGGGACCCTCGACAAGTGGGGCCTGTCCTACGCTGCGATGAGTGCCCACAACCCCAAGCTCATCCAGTGCAGCATCTCCGGCTTCGGTCGGACCGGTCCGGATGCGAGCCGGCCCGGCTACGACCTGATCCTGCAAGGCGAGTCCGGCGTCATGGACATCACCGGCGACCCGGATGGGCCGCCCATGAAGGTCGGCACCTCGATCGCCGACCTGGTCACCGGGCTCTACGCATCGCAGGCGGTGCTCGCTGCGCTCATGAAGCGGGAAAGGAGCGGCGGCGTCGGCGGGCGGGTGGACGTCTCGATGCTGGACGCCATGGCGTCGCTGCTGACGTTCAACGCCGGCATGTACTTCGCGTCCGGTGAAAGCCCGAAGCGTCGCGGCAACGTTCACCCGACGATCAGTCCGTACGAAACCTTCGAGGCGAACGACGGCTGGTTCAACCTCGGCGTCGCGAACGACAAGTTCTGGTCGCTGTTCTGCGCCGCTGTCGACCGGAAGGACCTCGAAGCCGATCCGCGCTTCGACACGGCGCCGAAGAGGGCGGCGAACCGCGCCGAGCTGGGCTCGATTCTGCGTCCGATCTTCAAATCGGAGCCGCGCGACCGCTGGATCGAGATCTTCGCCGGCGCAGGCATTCCGTGCGGAGCGATCAGGACGGTCGGCGAGGTCTGCGAGGCGCCGCAGCTCGTCCTGCGGGATATGGTCCAAACCGTGGCGCACAGGGTCGCCGGCGAGGTCAAGTTCATCGCCCGGCCGCTGCGCTTCGGGGACAGCCCCCCAGCGCCGTCGACGCCGCCGCCGACGCTCGGCGAGCATACCGTCGAGGTGTTCGAGGACTGGCTCGGATGGAAGCGTGCGGAAGTATTAGACTTCGCTTCCAAGGGAGCGTTCGGCGATGTCGCGCTGGCGCAGTCGACCGTATAAGGAGCAGAATGGATGGACGAAGCGCAGGTTCGAAAGCTGGTCGAGGCGGCTATGGGCGACGGCCGCCACGAATTCGGATCGTTTTTCCTGTCGCGCTTCTTCGGAATGACGGTCTCCTACGAGGCGGACGCCTGCATCGTGTCCCTCGACGTGAAGCCTTACATGTTCAATCCGCAGGGATCGCTCCACGGCGGCGTACTCGCGACGGCGCTCGACATCTCCATGGGGCACCTTCTCAAGCATCAGTTTGGTGCCGGTGCGACGCTCGAAATGAAGATTCAGTATTTCGCGCCGGTCCTCAGCGGCCTCGTCACCTGTCGCGCGAGCTTTCTGAAGAAAGGGCGCAAGACCTTCTTCCTGCAGTCGTCGGCTCAGGACCGCGCCGGCGAGACCATCGCGCATGCGACCTCCACGTGGAAGCAATTGTGAACGACGTCGTCACTAGGCTCCGGGAGCTTCTGCGCTCCGATTGCATCACCGATCCGGCGCTGGCGGACGGATATCTGTCCGATTGGCGTAGTCTGCTTCGCGGCAATGCCGCGTGCGTGCTGCGTCCCAGGTCGACTGACCTGCTCTCGCAAAGCGTTCGAATTTGTCATGAGGCCGGCGTCGTCATTGTTCCTCAGGGCGGCAATACCGGGCTCGTCGGGGGCGCGACGCCGGACGACACTGGCCTGCAGGTCGTGATCAGCACCGGCGGCATGAAGAAAATCAGGACGGTCGACCCGGTCGACATGTCGGTCGTCGCGGAAGCGGGGGTTACCGTCGCCGAGCTCCAGAACGCCGCGGCGGATGCCGGCGCGCTGTTTCCCCTGTCTTTCGCCTCGGAAGGCAGCGCCACTCTCGGCGGGGCCCTTGCGACCAACGCTGGTGGCATCTCGGCCGTGCGTTACGGAAGCGCGCGGGATCTCCTGCTCGGGATGGAGGTCGTGCTGCCCGACGGACGCGTCTGGAACGGCTTGCGGACGCTGCGGAAGGACAACACCGGCTATGCCCTCAAGCACCTCTTCTCCGGTTCGGAAGGAACGCTCGGCATTATCACGGCCGCGGCGATGAAGCTCGCTCCCCTGCCGGTCGGTCGCGAGGTCGCCTTCTGCGCGGTCGAGACCGAGGACCAGGTGCTGGATTTCTGGATGAAGCTGCGCGCGGCTGCGGACGGGAATGTGCGTGCCATCGAGTACCTCTCGGGCTCGTGCGTCGAGCTGGCGAAGCGCGAAGGGCTTCGTTCGCCCGTCGAGAAGGCGGACCATTACGTCCTTGTCGAACTGGCTTCGAGCCGTCCGGAAGCCGGTCTGAAGGACATGCTGGAAGCGTTCCTCGCCGAACGGCTCGAAGACGGTACTATCGTCGATGCGGCGCTCGCCCAGAGCGGCGAACAGCAGAAGCAGATCTGGCGCCTGCGCGAGGATCAGACCGAGCTTCAGAAGAAGGCGGGCCACGACTTCAAGCACGACGTCGCGGTGCCGGTTGCGCAGGTGCCCGAGCTACTGCGAGGAAGCCGCGCCGACATCGGAAACGGCTTTCCCGAAGCCACGGTCGTTCCGTTCGGGCACGTTGGCGACGGCAATATCCACTTGAACGTCGTCCTTCCGACGGCGCTCGGCGCCGAGCGGGCCGCCGAACAGGGCAAGCAGATCGGCCAGACGATCTACGATATCGTGCTCTCCCTGGGTGGGACGTTTTCGGCCGAACACGGTATCGGTCGGGCCAAGGTCGGCCTGCTTGAAAGCAAAAGAGATCCTGTCGAGCTCGATCTTATGCGTCGGATCAAGGCGGCGCTCGACGAGGACGGCTCGTTCAATCCCGGCAACATATTCCGACCATCGCAAAGCGAACCCGCAGAATGACCGCTGACGGTATCGGCTGGAAGTCGGCGAAAGCCCTTGAGGAGGCCGTTTGAGGGAGTAGGGCGTTGCCGCCTCACTGCGGTCTGATGTTGGGACCATCTATGCTGGCAGAAGACCCGCGGCGCGATAGTTGTCGATCGTCGAGTCGTAGAGCGAAATATCGGAGCGGCTTCTGGCGATGAGCTGGGCGCCGGCGATGGCGGCGAAAATGGCGCGGGCCCGCTGTTCGCTCTTTCTCGAACTGACCAGGCCCGCAGCCACCAACAGCTTGCTGAGCCACGCCACGTTGACGTCGGCAAATGTCTGGACCTCCTTCTTTACTGCGCCCGGCAGGTCCTCGACTTCCGCGGACATGAAGCTGCAGAGGCACATGCGATTGTCGCTCTCGAGCGCTTTGCGAAACACATCGGGATATCGACGCAGGCAGCGGACAGGATCGGCGGTTTCTGCCAGCATCGCCTCGAGTTGGGCGGAGGTGTCTTCCCAGTAGCGGCGTGCGACTGCCACGCCGAGATCGGCCTTGCTTGGGAAATGGTGGTAGATGCTGGCGGCCTTGATCCCGACTTCGTTCGCGAGATCGCGGAAATTCAGGCCGCCATAGCCGTGCGCCTGCGCGGTCCGCTTTGCTGCCGCCAAGATGGCCTCCCGAGCGCTTGGACTCACTTCGTCGCCTCACCGCTTCGTTATCTACCAAGTGACAGGTAGGGCTTGACCAGCCGAATTGGAAGTCTTCATATCGGGCCTACCAAGTGACAGGTAGACAAATGGGAGTCGTGATGAAGATTTACGATTGGCCAACTGGTCCATATCCGGCCCGCGTTCGCATCGCCTTGGCCGAAAAGAACCTGCCGTCGCGCGTGCAGTTCGTATTGGTCGATCTCTACAAGGGCGAGCACAAGAAGCCCGAATTCCTCGCCAAGAACTACTCCGGCACCCTGCCGGTACTCGAACTCGACGACGGGACCTTCATTGGCGAGTGCACGGCGATTACCGAGTACCTTGATGCGCTCGATGGCGCTCCGACGCTGACCGGCAGGACCCCGCGCGAAAAGGGCGTGATTCACATGATGAGCAAGCGCGCAGAACTGGAAGTGCTCGATGCCATCAGTGTCTATTTCCACCACGCCACGCCGGGTCTTGGGCCTCATGTCGAGATCTATCAGAACCCCGAATGGGGACTCCGCCAGCGCGACAAGGCACTAAGGGGGATGCACTATTTTGACGGCATTCTGAAAGAACAGCCGTTCGTCGCCGGCGAGGCGTTCACGATGGCCGATATCACCCTCATAGGCGGCTTGATCTTCGCGGGACTCGTGAGCGTGCCGGTGCCGGTGGAGTGCGAGGCTCTTTTGGCATGGTATGCAAGGATGCAGCAGCGTCCTAGCGTCAAGAACCGGATAACAATGTCCGAGCCGACCAAGGCATCTTGATTGAGATCGTCTTGCGCAAGGGCGGATCGGCAAGCATAGCCCGGATGTAGCGCAGCGACATCTGGGGGCTTCCGATCAGCACGTCGTGTGGTGCCCCGCATATCGCTGTGCTCATGCGAGCTACTCGCTCCTCGGGCCAATCACGCGGTCGTGGATCAATCACTGCTGCTTCTTAAATCCAGACATCCTAGGCAAAAAGTCGCAAACTATCCTGACATTCGCGAAGTTCTGTCCGGTTAGGAGCTACGAACCGATCTGACAGCGAGGGGGCGGCATTTTGAATGCGGATGGACTGTATCGCTGATGCGCAGCAGGGGGTGGAGCGACGCCGGGACCAAAGCTGCCTTCCTGATCTCTGACGGTATCTGAAGCTTGGGCCGGTGCGAGCTGCGTCAGTCTTGATTATGCAAGCGGTGCGCGATGCAGTCGATAGACTCCGATAGGTAGCGGAATTGCCAGTTCTTCTTGAGGAGCAATTTTTTCTGTGAATTCAAGACCAAAAAATTGCGGCGGGTATACCTCCGGCATTTGTCCGTCAGATTTGAAAATTTGTGCTTGCAAATCAACGACGAAACGTCGTTTGAAATGATTGAGTGGGGAGTAGTGCGGCCTGCTGCTATCGCGCAGTTTTTTCGTGTTTTGGTGAAGTTGTTCTCACTTCCTTTCGCATCGAGGACGCTGACCGAAGTCGTGAGCTTGGCTTATCCCGATCGAGGTCGGCATTCCACCGCGTTTTCGCTGGTGGAATATTGCAGCGCAATTAATCGTAGAGAAGGCGATGGTCCAAGCCTCAGCTTGGAGCGGCGTAAGCTATTGGCGCAAAGCGACTACTCTTGCTCCATCCTGAGAGTAAACAACTCATGTGGTGTGGATTGGTAGCGCTCCCCCGCTACCAAACTGGCGATACCAAACTACGATTTTCTGCGATTTCCTGCGCTTGATGGCTTTGCGCGGGAAACATGTCGTTTCTCAAGAGGTCCTCGCGTAATGAGCGACCCAGGCGAAAGGTGGAACGCTCGGCAGCGGGCTATTGATATTGAGAATCGCAGCCCGAAGTCAGCAGCCGCCACTGCACCAATTGAAGAAATGCGGCGTGGTCATGATCGCGCCTCGGCACGGTCGGTTGCCGCAGCAGAGGATGAGGCCGTCCCGACATCAAGAGTTTCCCGCAGGTAGGACAAGCTTTGGACTATCGCGGCCTCTTCGCCGGCATAAGACGGATGCAGATAGTCGATTTCGAGCGCGAGGAGTCCGGTGTAATTGGCGCGTCGCAGCAGCGCTAAAGCCTTCGGAATGTCGACGAGGCCCCGGCCCAGCGGAACGCTCGGCCAGAAGCCGAAGTCGCGGGGACTGCCGCGAAACGCAGTGATGTCCTTGAGGTGAACGGCTTTGGCGTAGGGCGTAAGCTTCTCGATCGCGACCATCGCGTCTTCGAACATGCGCAGATTGTTAGCGGTATCGAGGCAGACGCCGAGTGCGGGATGGTCCAGCGTGGTCAACAACTCGACGAGCTCGTCCGCAAGGAGATCGATGTGGTTCTCGATCGCGAGCACGACGTTTTTGGTTGCCGCAAAGTCTGCGGCCTCCCTCAGCAGGGGCACCAGCAGCGCCTTGTGCTCCTCCCATGATAGCGTGCGGGTGCGGCGGCCGCCGGCGCAGATCCGCATCACGGTTGCCCCGAGCGCCTGCGCGACGTCGACATGGCGCTTGAGGTCGTCGAGTGCATGCGGTGCCGTACCGGACTCGAGGCCGCGCGGGTGACCCCACGCCCAAACGCGCTCGAACGCAGCCTGGTCGAGGGTGCGGCGCAGCGCCGTCACACGTTGAGGGCTCAAGTCATCGAGCATGAACGATTCGATCGACACGCCTTCGACATTGTGCGCGCGGGCGCAGCCGATGAAATCGTCGAGCGTCATCCGTTGGCCAGGATCGGTCTCGAGCTGCGGATAGACTTCGCCGAAAAAGCGATGGTAGCAATAGGAGTCGATCGCGGGTTTCATGACGTCCTGTTCTTCGTCATAGCGACGATGTCAGCTTGTGGTCAGCTTGTTCAGAGATCGCACTCTCGGAACTTGGAATGGGCGATCATCGGTTCAATACGTCGCTCGCCCACCAGATAGGTCGAAAGTCGCGCCGGTCGAGAACGAGCATTCGTCGGAGGCAAGCCAGGCGACCAAGGCGGCGACCTCGTCGGGACGGCCGGCGCGACCGAGCGGAATCTTCGCCAGCACGCCCCGATAGGCTTCGTCGGACATCTGCTTGACGAGGTCGGTGGCGATCACGGCGGGTGCAATCGCGTTGACGCGAATGTCGGTGCTTGCGAGTTCCTTGCCTAGCGATTTCGTGAGTGCGATCACGGCGGCTTTGGCTGCGGAATAGCCGGTCATGCCGGCATTGCCTTCTTTGCCCGCGATGGAGGCCAGGTTGACGATGCGTCCCGCGTTTCGTTGCCGCATCGGCGGGACCGCGGCCTTACAACAGAGGAATGTGCTGGTAAGATTAACATCGAGCACACGCCGCCAGTCAGCAAGGCTGTAGTTCTCAATGTTAACCGTCGGTCCGGTGATGCCCGCGGCATTGACCAGCACGTCGATGCGGCCGAAGTGATCTATCAGACGCACCATTGCCTCGTTGACGGCGATTTCGCTGGTGAGATCGATCCGCGAGTCCGCGCCTTCGGACACGTCCCAAACGATGACGGTTGCTCCGGCGGAGGTCAGCCGCGCGCGTACCGCCTGGCCAATGCCACCGCAGCCGCCTGCGATCACGGCGACACGTCCTGAGAGATCAAGGCCGCTCATACGGAAAGCCCTCCTTCCGCGGCTGCGGCCACAACGCGGCGGGCCGCCGCAAGCGCGCGGCGCCCCCATTCCTCGGCCCCAAGCCTGGGCAGCCATTCATCGTTCGGGATTTCGAGGCTGAGCGGCAGATCGTCCGGCAGCGCGGAGACGATGCCGGCGAGATCGATGCCGCCCTCACCAGGGACGAGTCGGGCGCAACGAGCGGTGTGAATCAGTTCGTCGTTCGTCGTCGGAATGCGCGCTGGCGCGTCGCAAAGTTGGGCGTAGCTGAGCAGGTGACGGGGCAGAGCTGCGATATCGTTCAGAGTGGTGGCCGAGCGCGCCGCGTGCAGCGCGTCGACTAATACCCGGCCATTCGGTTCGCCAGCCTTCGTCACGATGCGCAGGGCGGCCTCGGCGTTCTTCACGGCGGTCCATGGCATGAATTCAAGATCGGCTGTCAATCCGTAGGACGTCGCTGCCCTACAGAACTGCGCAAACGAATCGGTCAGTCGCGCCTCGTCCGGATCATCGCCGGCGACCAGAACGGCACGCGCCTTCAGCTTGCCCGCCGCTTCGAGGAACGCGGCGAACTGATCGACTTCGAAATCCGCACGGAGCCGGGCAATTTCGACGTCGAACACGGGAATTCCGGTGTCATCGATGCGGCGGATGGTTTCGCGCAGCAAGCCCGGGTCGGTTGCCAGCGGAGAGAAGTCGCCGCCAGGCGCCGCCGGCGCGATCCGCACGCCGATTGCCTGGTAGCCGAGCTTTTGGGCGAGCAGAAGCGCGTCCGGAGGCGCCATCGGCGCCGAGGTGAGATACGCGAGGGAATAGATGTGGGACATGACGATCGCCTTCGCAATCAGGCCAGGGGCGAGATTGCCGTTGGCAAGGCGACGATCGAGCGCATGTCGCCGGTCAGCCAGTCCGGTCCGCCCCGTGGCGGCCAGACGCCCTTTGCGACGGAGTCGGCGCGCACCGCGGCGCGGGCATCCAGGCTCGCGAACGGCCAGATATGGGTGAAACGCGGCGGTCCATCCAGCGCATACATCGCGATCGACAGCGGCGACAGCTTGCCGCGTTCGGGCATCGCTGCTTCCCACGCGGCGATCGTATGGGGAACGCCGCCATGCTTGAGGCGGTAGGTACGGATCTCGTAGACGCTGCCGTATTTGCCGGGCGCGACCGGCGGCAGGAACGGGAAGGGTGCATAGGTGTCGAAACTCATCTGCGTGATGGCCTCGCCTGCGCTGAAGGGATTGGTCGTGCGCAACGCCCGTTCCCGCTCGGCGCGCCATTCCTTGTCATCCGCAAAGGAGCGCAACACCAGGAGCTGGTTGAGATCGCCGATCTCGCTGGCCCAGCAGCCGAGCAGCGTGCCCTTAGCCTCTGCCGCGCCGACATATTCGCCTATCCCGGTCACGGCCTTGGCCGCGGTGCCGAGCTTCACTGTCAACGTTGCGATCTCGTACAGCATGTCGTCTCTCCTTGTGGTCATGCAGCTGCCGACCGGTTGTTCTCGAGCGGAATTCCGCCGGCGTGATGGGCGGCGATGTAGCCGAACGTCATGGCTGGACCGAGGGTGATGCCGCCGGCTGGATAGCGGCCGGCCATGATGCTCGACATGTCGTTGCCGACGGCATAGAGGCCCTCGATCGGCTTGCTCTCGGCATCGAGCACGCGCGCATGCTCGTCCGTGTCGAGCCCTGCGAAAGTGCCGAGACTGCCGGCGACGATCTTCACCGCGTAGAACGGACCGGCCTCGATCGGGGCGACGCAGGGATTCGGCTGATGCGCGGCTTCGCCCTGCACGCGATTGTACGGCGTGTCGCCGCGGCCGAAGGCGGGGTCCTCGCCGCGCGCGGCAAATCCGTTGTAGTCCGCGATCGTCGTTTCGAGGGCGGCCGCGGCGATGCCACAGGCGCGCGCGAGCGCCGAGATGCTTTTCCCCCGCTTGAGATAGTCGTTGCGAAGCCATGGGCGGATCGGGAAGGGCGAAGGGCGAACCCGGCCCAGTCCGTAACGCTTGATGAAGGTCGTATCGCAGATCGCCCACGCCTCCGCCGGCTCGCCTGTGGGCGTCGCGGCGAACAGTGCCTTCATCACGTCGTGGTAGGAAGCGGCCTCGTTGGTGAAGCGCCGTCCGTCCTTGCGCACCATGATCAGGCCCGGCTTGGCGCGCTCGATCAGATGCGGGAAGCAGCCGACGGTGCCGCCCTGATACGGTACCAGCGACACGGGCGCCCAGGCGCCGTTGTCGGAAAGATCGGTGCGCATTCTTCCGCCCGCGGTCTCGCCGAGGCGGATGCCGTCGCCGGTATTGCTCTCCGGCGCAGCGGACCAGTGCTCGCGGCCGCTCGGCGCGTGCGCGAACAGCGCAGCCTTCCGTGCCACGTCGTGCGGAAAGCCGCCGCAGGCGAGCACGACGCCGCGCCGCGCACGGATATCGAATGCGTTGCCGTCCTGTCCGACACGAGCGCCGACCACGCGCGATCCCTGCGTCGACAGCGACCGCGCCGGCGTCGCCGTCATGATCCGCACGCCGAGCTCATCGGCCGATTTCAGAAGCCGCGCCACCAGCGCGTTGCCGTTGGCCAGGTGCATGCCGCGGCCGAAGCGCAGCAGGTCGTAGAAGTGCCGCGCCAGCCGTCGCGCGACGTGCAGGAAGGAGCCGAGCGACGAACTGGCGTTCAGAAAGTGCCGAAGATCGGCGCCCGAGGCGATCCCCATGCCGAAGGGCGACACTTCCTTGAGCGGCGGCCTGAGATCGCGGATGCGCGGGCCAAGCTCGCGGCCGTCCAACGGCGCCGCGCAGACCGATCGCCCGCCCGTTACCGCGCCCGGGCTGTTGCCGTGGAAATCGGGAATCTGGTTGCCGTCGATGAAGGCGAGGCGGGTCTCGCGCTGGAAGAAGTCGATCATGCGCGGGCCCTGATCGAGAAACATCTCGATGCGAGCAGGGTCGTAACCCTCGGCAAGCTCGTGCTGCAGATAGCGCCTGGGCTGCTCCGGATCTTCGACGATGCCGGCCGCCTGCGCGAGCGGATTGCGCGGGATCCACATCCAGCCGCCGGACCACGCCGTGGTGCCGCCGAGCTGCGTGTCCTTCTCGATCAGCAGGACGTCGAGGCCGAATGAGGCGCCGGTGACGGCCGCCGCCAGTCCTCCCGCGCCCGAACCAATCACGAGCAGGTCACAGTCGACGATGTCAGTCTTGGCCATGGGTCGAGCTCATGCGGCGCGCTGCGCCTGTGTTCCGCCGAGCGCATGACGGATCGCGCGGTAGGCGAACGTGATGGCCGGACCGATTGTGATGCCCGGACCTGGATAGGTGCCGCCCATAATTGAATTGGCCTCGTTGCCGCAGGCATAAAGGCCGGCGATCGGGCTGTTGTCGGCCCGCGTCACCTGCGCCCATTCGTTGATGACGAGACCGGTCGCAGCGCCGATGTCGCCGGGATAGAGCCGCACGGCGTAGTAGGGCGCCGTCGCGATCGGGCCGAGGGTCGGATTGGGGCCAACCGAAACGTCGCCGTTGACACGGTGATATGGGGTGGTGCCGCGGCCGAACTCGGTGTCGGTGCCGCTTGCCGCATAGCGGTTCATCGCTGTGACCGTGGCTTCGAGATTGGCCGCCGGCACGCCGATCTTGCCGGCGAGCTCGCTGATCGTCGCACCCGCTGTCAGATAGCCGTCGGCGAGATAGGGCGCGAGGCCGCGCGTGCCCATGCGCACCATGCCGAGGCCGTATTTAGTTAAGCCCACTGCGTCGGTGATGATGAAGCAGGGAATGCAGGGCTCGTTCTTGTTGCGCTCGAACATCGCCCGCGCGAACAGATGATAGGAAACGGACTCGTTGACGAAGCGGCGGCCGGTCTGGTCGACGCAGACGGTGCCAGGCTTGCTGCGGTCCATGACGAAATGCGGGAAGCTCGCCGTGCTGCCGTCGGCGCGCCGCCGGATCGAGACCGGTGCCCAGAACGCGCTGTCGAGATTGCCTTCGCCGAGGCGCGCGCCCAGCCGGAGGGCGATATCCTGCATCGCGCCGGTGTGCCCCGGAGCCGACGGGCTGCAAGCCTCGCCCTCGGGCAGCAATTCACTGCGCCGCTGCGGATGCCTGTTGAAGCCGCCGGCGGCGAGAACGATGCCCTGCGTGGCGGTCACCTGCCGCGTGGTCGTACCCGATCTCAGCACTGCGCCGGTGACAGCGCCGTTCTCCGTGACGAGATCCTGCACCTCGGTACGGACCAGGATGTCGACGGCGCGCGCGTTGAGCGACGCCAGGAAGCGACCGATCAGCGCGTTCCCCATGACAAGGCGCGAGCCCCGGCGGCCCTTCAATCGGTCGCCGGCATAGTGTGCCATAATCTTCACGGCATGGGCGAAGGAGCGTGCCGACTTCTTGATGCCGAGCAGGTGGCCGATGTCGGTCCGATCGACCATCATGCCGCCGAAGATCGTGAACTCCGGAATCGGCGGGCGTATCTTTTCGAGATCGGCGCCGAGGCTGCGGCCATCGAACGGCACGGGCTCCAGCGCGCGGCCGCGCATGGTCGCGCCTTCGAATTGCTGCTCGTAGTCCGGATGGGTCGCGTAGGGGCGGAACTTGACTTCGCTGCTCGCCTCGAGCGTCGCCACCGCGTCGGGCGCGCTTTCAAGGAAGGCCTCCCGCATCGCGGGCGCGGAGTGGTTACCGACAACTCCGTCGAGGAACTTGCGGACCTTCTCGCGGCTGTCGTCGGGGTTGATGTTCTTGGAATGATGCGAGTTCGGCATCCACGTCGTGGCAGCCGACAATGCGCTGGTGCCGCCGACATATTCGGTGCGTTCGACCACGAGCACCTTGCGGCCCTCGATGGCCGCAAATAGCGCCGCGGCCATGCCGGCGGCGCCCGAGCCGATCACGACGACGTGGTAGCAGGCGCCATCCGAAATTGCGTCGATGGTCCTGAACATGACCTTACCTCGCGCCGTCGCGTGCAAGCAGGAAGTCGATCATCGAGCTCTGCAGCGCATTGTACATGTCGGTGCCGGTCGAGGTCCGGCATCCCAGGCGCCGGGCGGACTCGACGAGTGGTGAGACCGCCGGGCTGGTGACGACGCAGCCGACGAAGGTGCCGGCATTGAGCTTCGAGACGTCGACCGGATAGGGATCGCCCGCCCTCATGCCCAGCGGAGTCGCGTTGGCGACCAGCTCGAAGCCGGAAGGGTCCGCCGAGCCCGCATGGATATCGGCCCGGCCGAGCGTCTTGAGCTTGGCAATCAACTGCTCTCGGCGGGCGGTTTCGCTGTCGTGGACCGCGAGCGAGCGCACGCCGGCCTCGACCAGCGCCATGCCGATCGCCGAACCTGCGCCGCCGGCGCCGACCAGCAGTGCGCGCTTGCCGGCGGGTTCGCCGCCATTGGCGCGCACCGCGCCGACGAAGCCGAGCCCGTCGACGATGTCGCCGTGCCAGCCGCCTTCCGGCCGCCGCCGCAGGATGTTGACCGAGCAGAGCAGGCGCGACCGCTTGGTCGCGCTGGCGCAGAACGCGAAGCAGGCAAATTTGTGCGGAACCGTGACGATGATGCCGTCGAGATTGCGAACCTCCGTCAACGCGGTGAGCAACGCTTCCAGATGGGCACCATGGACCTGCACGGGCACCAGGATGCCGTCATAGCCGCGATCGACGAAAGCCTTCGTGACGCCGCCAGGCGATTTCACCTGCGCGATGGGGTCGCCGACGATCACGTTGAGGCGCGTCGCGCCGGTCAGATTCAGGCTGATCATTCTTGTTGTTCTCTTGTTATGCCGCTCCGCGGGCTTCTGCCGGCTCGGCCTGCACGACGCCGAGCAGGCGGGCCTGCAGTTCATGGTCTTGCTCCAGGATCACCGCGTCGCCGGTGAATGCGATCTGGCCGTTCACCAGCACATAGGCGCGATCGACGATGGGCAGGACGAGTTCGGCATGATGCTCGACGATGACCATGGCGACTTTGCCACGCAGCTTGATGAGCGCGTCCATGACTTCCTTGACTACGGCCGGTGCGAGGCCTTCGAAGGGCTCGTCGAGCAGGATCAGTTTGCTCGGTACCATCAGGGCGCGAGCGATCGCGACCATCTGGCGCTCGCCGCCCGACAGGCTCTCGGCCTTGGCGCCGCGGCGCTCACGCAGGCGAGGGAACAGCTCGAACGCCCCGTCGAGCCCGATGCCGCCCGGGCGGGCCGCAAGCTGCAGATTTTCGGTGACCGTCAGATTAGGGAACAGCCGGCGTCCCTCGGGTACCAGGGACACGCCAAGCCGGTTGATCTCGTAGGGCTTCAGATGGGTGAGCGGCTTGCCCTCGAACAGGATGTCGCCGCTGCTCGCGGTCAGCGTCCCGCTAAGGCTGCGCAGCAGGGTCGTCTTGCCGACACCGTTGCGGCCGAGCAGCGCGACGGCTTCGCCCGCGTGCACGATAAGATCGACGGACTCCAGGACCGTGCTCCCGCCATAGCCTGCGGAGACGCGGCTCGCGACAAGCACAGCCGCTGCCTGTGCATGCGCGACGCGCTCGATCGCCGGCGGCGGGGCCTGCGCGCCGTCCTTGGCGGCGCCGAGATAGGCCGCGATCACGTCGGGATTGGCCGCGACTTCCGAGGGCTTGCCGTCGGCAATCATGCGTCCCTGGTGGAGCACCGAGATCCGGTCGGAGATCGCCAGCACGCGGTCGATGTCGTGTTCGATCAGCAGCACGCCCTGGCACTGTGCGAGCTTCCGGATCAGCTCGGCGACGACGACGCGGTCGGCTTCGGCGAGGCCCGCCAGCGGCTCGTCGAGCAGCAGCAGCTTGGAGTCAATCGCAAGCGTGATCCCAATCTCGAGCAGGCGCTTGGCGCCATGTGGGAGATTGACGCATTGCTCGGCCGCGACATCGGCAAGGCCGACGGCGTTGAGGATCGACCAGGTCCGCGCGTTATCCGTGTCCACGGCATAGGCGTCGGCGAGCAGCCGGCCCGATCCCGCGCCCTGGGCCTGCACCGCCACGCGGACGTTCTCGAACACGGTGAGGTTCGGGAAGATCGAGAGGATCTGGAACGAGCGCCCGATGCCGAAGCGAGCTCGTATATGCATCGGCGCCCGCGTCACGTCGGTGCCGTCGAACACGATGCGCCCGCCGCTGGGCTTCAGCGCTCCGGACAGCATGTTGAAGAACGTCGTCTTGCCGGCGCCGTTCGGCCCGATGATGCTGTGAAGCACGCCGCTGCGGACTTCGAGGTCGATGCTCTTGGCCGTCACCAGGCTGCCGAAATTCTTGCTCAGGGCGAAAGTCTGCAACAATAGCTTGCCGCGCACGAACCCTGCGGCGCTGCTCGTGAACGGGGCGATGACGTCGGGCCGCGGCGGGATGTCGGGGCGCACCAAGGTCCAGCGCTGCCGACCGTAGAGCCGTTGCCACAGTCCCTGCATGCCTTCCGGAGATGTCAGCGCAAACAGCATCAGGATCGGCGCGAAGATCAGCCACCAGTTCTCGGTGACGGCCGAGAGCCGGTCCTCGAGCAGGATGAAGGCGATCGCGCCCCACAACGGTCCGAGCACGTGATGCACGCCTCCGAGCACCGTCATCAGCAGGGAATCGCCGGCATGCTGCCAGCTCAGATTGTTGGCATAGACGCCCTCCAGCATGAGGGTGAGCAGGCCGCCGCCGAAACCAACGAACGTGCCGGTGAGGATCAGCGCGCCATGCCGGAAGCGATGGACATTGTAGCCGAGACTGCTCGCGCGCTGCTCGTTGTCGCGCACCGCCTGCAGCACGCGGCCGAACGGCGAATGGGCGATCCGCCACATCAGCCAGATGCAGACAACGACGGCGGCGACCACGAAGGCGTGGAACGACCAGGGGCTGCTGAAGCTCGTGCGATAGACGCCCTGCAGCCCGTTCTCACCACCGGTGACGGCAGTCCATTTGAAGGCGATCTCGAAGGCGATCTGGGAAAATGCCAGCGTGAGCAGCGAGAAATACAGTCCCCTGCGGCGCAGGATGATCGCGCCGATCACGAGCGCAAGCAGGGCGGAGAACACTGTCGCAAGCAACAGTGAGACGAGATCGTTGCCGTAGCGGCCGAGCATGAAGAAGGCGACCGCGTAGCTCGCGCAGCCGAAGAACACCGAGGCGCCGAACGGGACAAGGCCGGTATAGCCGACCAGGAGATTCACGCCGGCGCCGTAGAGGGTGTAGATCGCGATCTGGGTGATCAGCGAGATCGGCGCGCCGAGCAGCGACCAGACCGCGGTGAGGGCCGCGAGGACGATGGCGGTGACGAACGCCGGATGGCGTAGTGCGGCAAGTTTGTTCACTCGAATCTCTCCCAGCGTTCGCCAAACAGTCCGCGCGGACGGATCAGCAGGATGGCAGCCATCAGGATGTACATCGCCGCGCCGGACCACTCCGGCTGGAACTGGATGGTCATGGCGGTGGTGATGCCGACCAGGAGGCCGGCCACGATGGCGCCGAGGAAGGAGCCGAGACCGCCGATGGTCACGATCACGAAGGCTGGCATGATGGCGCCGGCGGCCATCGACGGCGAGATGGTCCAAAGCGGTGCGGCCAGCAACCCGCCGAGGCCGGCGAGCAGGCAGCCCATGCCGAACACGCCGGAAAAGACGACAGGCAGGTTGATGCCGAGCAGGCCGACCATCTCCGGATCGCGCGATCCGGCGCGAATGATTCGGCCGTAAGGCGTGTAAGCAAGGAACGCCCAGAACAGCACGAGCACGAGCGCGGTCGTGACCAGCACGAACAACCGGTACTTGGTGATCAGGATCGGGCCGTATTCGACGAAGCCGGCCAGGAATTTTGGTGCGGCAAAGGGAACTGGCGCGCCGCCGAAGATCAGCCGCAACACCGCCTCAGCCAGTAGCGCGAGCGCGAAAGTGAGAATTAGTCCGAGCAGCGGCTCCTTGCCGTAGAGATGCCGGATCAGGACCATCTCAACGACGACGCCGATGGCGCCGGTTAGCAGGGGCGCCGCGAGTGCCGCCCACCAACCGAATTCCTTACCGAGCACATAAGCGAGGTAGGCGCCCACCGCGAAGAAGGCGCCGTGCGCGAAATTGACGATGCCGAGCATCCCGAAAATGATCGAGAGCCCGATCGCAATCAGGACGTAGAGAAAGCCCAGCACGAGGCCGTTGACGGCCTGCGACAAGATCATATCGAGCATGGCGTCATCCATTGTTGGGTGACGACGCGCGATGCAAAGGCCATTGGCCGTGAAACCGCGCGTCACCTTTAAGCGACGTCAGAGCGTGTCCATCTTGCAGGCGCTGTCGGCCTGCGAGCCAAAGGCTTTGGCAATGTCGTCCGCCGTCTTCGGCAGCTCCGCCTTGATGTCGAAATAGTCCCACTTGTCGGTGATCTTTGGATGGATGCCTGCGACCAGCACGCGATTGATCATTTGGTGATCGAAAGAGCGATAGCCCACATCCAGATCGCCGCGACGATATTTCCAATCCTCGAGAGCGTGAACAATGGCGGCCGGTTCGGTCGACTTCGCCATCTCGATTGCTTCGAGCAGGCTCTTCATGCCGAGCCAGCCCATCCAGACCTTGTCCGCCGCCGGGCGGTTGTATTTCTTCTCGTAGGCCGCGGCCATCGCCTGCTCTTCAGGCGGATTGTTTGGATTCTTGTACCACCAAGTGATGGTGTAGAGGCCATCGGCGGCTTCGGGGCCGACGCCCCACAGGTCGGTGTTACCGACCGAGATCTCGGCGAAGGGGATTTTGCCCTTCATGCCGAGCTCGTTCCATTGCTTCAGGAAGGTGGTGAGGTCACTGGCGGAGATGCCGCCGATCACCACGTCAGGCTTGGCGGCGCGGATCTTCAGGATGAACGACGAATAATCCGGCGTGCCGACCGGCACTTCGTCGGCGCCGACCACCGTGCCACCATTGCTGGTGATGTAGTCGGTGAAGGCGCGCTTGATGTCCTGGCCGAAGGCGTAGGATGCCGTCAGCAGGTACCACTTCTTGCCGATCGACGCGCAATAGGGCGCAAGGATGCGGGCATGGACATCGACCGGCGGCTGCAGGCGGAAGGTGTACTTGTTGCACGACTTGCCGGTCAGATCGCCGGTGGCTGCATTGGCGGCGACGTAGGGGATCTTGGCTTTCTTGGCCACCGACGAGATCGCCAGCGCGAAGGACGAGAGCGCGCCACCGACCATGCCGACGACCTTCTGCTCGCCCACCAGACGCTCGGCGCTCTGCTGCGCGCCTTGCGGATTGGGTTCGTCCAGCCAAACGATCTCCGCGGGCCGCCCGAGCAGCATGTTGCCTCGCTGCTCCAGTGCCAGCATGCCGCCCTGGGCAAGATACTCTGCCTGATCGACGATGTTTCCGGTCTTGGCCCAGATCATTCCGATCTTGATCGACTCGGCCGCGGCAGCGTTGCCGATATAGGGCATGCCGAGCCGCGAGGCCGCGAGCGAGCTCGCGCCCAAGAGCAGGCTGCGCCGGCCGATGCGCAGTCCGGTGGTCGCAAGCGTCTTCATCTGTTCCGTCATTTCGTTCCTCCCTCCTGACATGGACCGGTCTTTGCCGGCGGGCCTTTCTGTGCGGCGCTTGAGGTTGCCTGTAGCACGACTGGAATTGCATTCCAATACCAAAATAAAAGAAAGTGGAATTCAATTCCAATTTAGATCGCCGCATGCTATAGGCGATCAGGGAACAACGCCAAGGCATGAAGGGGCGGAAATGAATGACGTCGCCGTAGCGGTAATCGGAACGGGTGCAATCGGACGGGCTCACGTCGAGACGATCCGTCGATCGGACAGCTGCAGGCTCGCTGCAATCGCCGAACCTGCGGCTGCAGGAAAGGCTTACGCGGAAAATCTCGGCGTGCGCTGGTATTCCGACCCGCGAGACCTGTTGGCTGAGGTGAAGCCGGCCGCGGCGATCATCGCCACCCCGAATGCGACCCATCGCGAGCTCGCGATCGCTTGCATCGAGCGCGGCATTGTGGCGCTGGTCGAGAAGCCGATCGCAAGCACGCTCGCCGACGCAGCTGCGATCGCGGCTGCTTCGGAGCGCGCCGGCGTGCCCGTTCTGGTCGGGCACCATCGGCGGCACAATCCGATCGTTCGGCGGGCTCGGGCGATGATTGCCGAAGGCGCGCTCGGCCGCCTGACCAACGCATCCGTGCTCTACACCTTCTTCAAGCCCGCCGACTATTTCGAGATGGCCTGGCGGCGCGAGCCCGGCGGCGGGCCGGTGCTGATCAACCTCATTCACGAGATCGATCTGATCCGCCATCTCTGCGGCGAGATCGCTTCGGTTCAGGCGGTCGCCTCGAATGCCGTGCGTGGATTTGCGGTCGAGGACAGCGCGGCCGTTCTGCTCCGTCTCGTCAATGGCGCCCTGGTGACCTTGAACCTCAGCGACACCGCGGTCACGCCATGGAGTTGGGATCTTGCCAGCGGCGAGAGCCCGAACTATCCGCCCCAACCTGTCGCGGTGCAGACGCACTTCATCAGTGGAACCGAAGGCTCGCTCGGCCTGCCGACACTCGAGTACTGGCACTATGCGTCCGCGAAGAGCTGGTTTGCGCCGATTGCGCGCGAGAGCGTCGGTATTGAGCGGGGCGATCCCTACCGCGCGCAGCTCGATCATCTCGTGCGGGTTGCGCGCGGGCAGGAATCGCCGCTGATCACCGCGCGCGACGGAATGCTGACATTGCAGGCCACAATGGCTGTTCACAAAGCCGCCGAAACCGGCCAGATAGTGAGGCCTGATCAGGAGACGGAATCGTGAACCAGGATGCCCTCGTGCTGAAGAATTCGGAGCCCGTCGAGGCGCCGAGCGGCCTTTTGGAGCGGACTCTCGGTGTGCTTGAGCTGCTCGCCACCAATGCCCGTGGCATGCTGTTGTTCGAGATCGCCGAATCACTGCACATCCCGCGCAGCGCCACGCATCGTGTGCTCGCCAGCCTAATCGAGCATGGTTACGTCAAGCAGGAGCGCGAGCAGGGCGCTTACCAGCTCACCGCCAGGATCGCCTCGCTCGCCTTCACCTTCCTTGCTGGCAGCGGAATCACCGACTTCGCCCAGCCGCTTCTTGATCGGCTAGCGCTGGAAAGTGGCGAGCTGGTGCGCCTCGCGATGATCGATGGGCGCGAACTCGTGTGGGTCGCCAAGGCGCAGGGCTCGCCTTCCGGTCTACGCTATGATCCCGACATGGGCCAGGTGGCACGGCTATCCTGCTCCGCCAGTGGACACGCCTGGTTGTCCTGCCTCACCGACGAGGAAGCGCGCGCACTCGTTGAGAAGCAGGGCTATGGACTGCGCAAGGACTATGGCCCACGCGCGCCGGAGAGTTGGCCGGCCTTGCAGAAGTATCTGCGTCAGACCCGCAAGCGTGGCGTCAGCGTCTGCATGCAGACCTACACACCCTGGATGAGTGCGACCGCAGCGCCGATACGTCACCCCAAGACCAAGGAAGTGACCGGCGTGGTCGTGATTGCAGGTCCCCATATCCGGTTGACGGAACAGCGGATGCTCGAACTGGCGCCGGCGCTGGTGCAGACAGCGCAGGAGCTCTCGATGGCAACGCTCGCCTCGCCGGGTCTGCAAAGTGGCCGGCCCGTTGGCAGCTTCTTCGGCACCAGTGCATCCTGAACAGCGCGTGTTGTGAGTCGAACGCGAGTCCTCGTCACGAGCGGCGGCGGTTTCATCGGTGCTGGTTGGCGCGGCGTCTCGCCGAAAAGGGCGATCGGCTTCGTGTGTTTGAACCGATCCCGCGCGGCGCGCAGTTCGACCAGATTGTCGGAGCCGCGGCAGCGTCGGTAGAGTGGCACCTCGGTGATATCGCCGATGGGCCTTCGGTGCGGGCCGCTGCCGAAGACTGCGACGCGATCGTCCATCTGGCGGGCATCCTGACGCCGGCGTGCAAGGACGACCCGGTCCGCGGCGCGATGATCAATCTGGTCGGAACGCTGAATGTCTTCAACGCCGCGCGGGCGCTGAGCATCCGCCGTATCGTCTTCACCAGCAGTGCCGGCGTCTACGGCCCCGACGACGAGACGACGCCGCGTCCGATGACCCATTACGGTACGTTCAAGCTCGCCTGCGAGGGCAGTGCACGGGCCTATTGGGCGGATCACGGCATGGCCAGCGTCGGTTTCCGCCCTTACATCGTCTACGGCTATGGCCGGGAGAGCGGATCGACCGCGGGTCCTTCGCTGGCCTGCCGCGCGGCGGCGCGCGGCAAAGCCTACGTTATTCCTTACATCGCGACTGCCGGCCTCGTGTTTGTCGATGACGTAGTCGCAGCCTACGAAGCCGCGCTTCGCCGCGAGCCTCATGGTGCGCATGTCTTCAACCTGCCGGGCGAAGTGGTGTCGAATGAGGATGTGGTCGCAGCGGTCCGGGCCGTTGTCCCCAACGCCAGGATCGCCATCGACGGACCCGTACTCCCATTCGCGGCGGACATCGGCGAAGGAGATTTGCGTCGCGTATTTCCTAATCTGCCCGCCACCTCGCTCCGGGATGGCATCCGCCGCACCATCGAGCTTTATCGGCGCGATGATGACGCTTCACTAAAGCGGCGGGGGCTCGCCTTCACGTTGGCGAATTGACGGCAGCGCGCGGTCAGTTGCGGTTGCGGCCGGGCAGCAGGCTGTCCCGGAAGCGGCCGGGCGGCACGCCGACATTGCGCGAGAAGAACCGGTTGAGATAGGCCGCGTCGTCATAGCCGAGTGCGGCGCCGATTTCGTTCACGGTCATGTCAGAATAGAGCAGGTTGCGCTTGGCTTAAGTGAGCAGACGGTCGTTGATCAGCGCCAGTGAGGGCCGGCCTGTCGCGACACCGCAACAGGCATTGAGGCGCGCGGTCGTCACGCCCAGCTTGCGTGCGTAGAAATCGAGCGGGGGGTGATTGCGATAGTGCTGCTCGACGAGTTCGCGAAAGCGCATCACGGTGTTTGCATCGCGCGCGAAGGCGACGGGGCGAGCACGCTCCTGCTCCAGTAGCCTCCGCGCAGCGACCGCAAGCAATTGCAGATAGGCCTTGATCGCGATGCGCCGTCCGGGCGCCGACCAGACGAACTCATGTTCGAGCGAGGCGAACAGGCCGATCAGGTCGATGTCGTCCCCGATCTGCTACGGGAGAAAGCGGGCAGGCACATGAAAGCTACCGACGAGCTCGGGATCGTCGTCGAGGGCCGATTGCAGGAAAGGCGGTGCGACCGTGATGACATAGCCGTCGGTGCCGGGCGTGAAGCGGATGGCGTGAATGGTGAGCGCGGGAATGATCACCAGCGACGGCGGAGTCAGCTCCCAGAGTTCGCCTTCGACTTCGATGGTGCCGCCACCTTCGCTGATCGCCAGGATCTGGTGATGGTCAGGGTGTGTGTGGGTTTGAATTGTCCAATTGTGGCGTCCGCTGCGCACCGGGATCGGTTCGATGTGGAGGAATGCGGGTTCAACCTTCGCATCGTCCTCTTCGTACAAAAAGTAGTGTGGGATCATGCCCGCGGTTCCAGGTCGGCGCGTTTGGTCATTGCGGTTCGCTGCGCCGCACTTACGAAAAGTACAATAAGAAAGGAGGTTCGTCGCGGGCGATCAGGTTCGGTGCGATCGGCAGGTCGTGACGGCTGTCGGTGGTGCGCACACGGCGGGGCCGTGCCATGGATGGCGCGGATACCGTGCCGGTGCATCAGCCGTTCGATCCGGCCACGGCTGGCGCCACGACCCTGTCTGCGCAGGACAGCATGGACGCGGGGACTGCCGTAGCGTCCGCTGCTGTCTTGATGGACTTGCCGGATCGCGACCAGGAGCGCGGCATTGGAGGTTGCACGGTCGCTCACCGGGCGATCACGCCAGGCGTAATAGCCGGCCGGCGAGACCTCGAGCACGGCGCACATCAGTCGCACTGGATAGGCGTCGCGGTGGTCCTCAATGAAGCGGAAGCTCATGTCCGGGTTCCGGCAAAGATCGCGATCGACTTTTTTAAAATGTCGCGCTCCATGCGCAACCGTTCGTTCTCCTGGCGCAACCGGGCGATCTCCGAAGCCTGGTCCGCCGGCATCGGCGTCGCCTGCGTGGTGGGGCGCCACGCCGCCGATGCCGGCTGCTGGCGGAGCTTGTCAACCCAGCGCCGCAGCACCGAGTCGCGCAGACCGAGTTCCTTGGCAACAGACCCAATGGAGCGCCCGCTCGACGATACCAGCTCGACGGCTTGGCGCTTGTACTCTTCGGCAAATGACCGACGTTGACGTTCCATTCGACACCTCCAGGCTCAATGAGCCTACTACAGGTGTCCACTCATTCGGAGGAGGTTCATGCGCCAACGGAGTACCGCAGCGTGGTTTTTAGTGCAGAAGGGTAGGGCCCAATGCTAGAGTTTCGAGCAACGATAGATTTTAGCTAAGTGGACATCGGCGGGACGCGAATGTCGCAGAACAGCCAAAAGCCGACGACAGCTCGGAGTGATACTATGTCCGGGATACTTCAGCGCGGAAATTGCTCCACTGGCCAAGCTGCGTCCCAAGCTTGTGCTAGGCCTTCTTGTCGGTCTGCGCGAGCTCAGACGTGATCCAGTCCACGAAGGTTCGCAAGGCGCGGCGCTGACGGCCCGCGCGAGGGAAGACGAGGTGATGGCCAACATAGCGGATGTCGGTGGAGCGACCGGCCAGCGGCGCGATCAGGCGCCGCGATTCTATTTCGCGTTCGGCCAAGCGAGTTGATTCCAAAGTCACGCCAACGCCGCCACATGCCATAGCTATTGCGAGGAAGCTGCGGTCAAATCTCATTCCATGGATCGCGGGAGGCTCAAGTCCGTTTGCAGTGAACCATTGATGCCACTGAACTTGCTTTACGTCCGAGCGGATTAGCACCTGGCTCAACAGATCCTTTGGCTGGCGAATTCTCTTCGCGATCTGAGGAACGCACAGCGGGGTGACGGTCTCTTCTCCGAGTGGGACCACCTCGAGGCCCTCGCCACGAGGCGAACCGTAGACGATGTCCAGATCGAAATCGTCATTAGTAAAGCGGGCGTACTCTGTATTGGCGGCGAGGCGAACTTCCAGTTTCGGTTCGGCAGCAAGAAACTTGGTCAAGCGCGGGGCCAGCCATTGCGCTGCGAAGCTTGGCGCGCAATGCACTCTCAAGAGCTGCGGCCCGCGACCAGCTACCTCTTCGATACCACGTCGCAGATTGTCAAAAGCCGCGCCGGCGTGGCGCATCAGATTTTCGCCCGCCGGTGTTAGACGGACGGAACGTGCACTCCGCTCGAACAGCGTAGTGCTCATCGTGCTTTCGAGCTTGCGGATAGCGTGGCTGACTGCGCTCGGTGTCAAATGCAGTTCGTCGGCCGCGTCGCTGAAGGAGCCAGTGCGCGCAGCCGCTTCGAAGGCTCGGATAGCCGAGATCGGGATGCTCGACAGCAGCATACCCATGAGTGAACCAGATTCACATATCCAAGACAATAGCGCGTTTGTCCCTGAAGCGCCTCGGATCTAGGACTGAGATCAAGAGGACCGGCTGCCTACCGCAGCGTCTGGAAAAATAGACACAGGGAGGATCGAATGCTGCTTCGCGGCAAAACAGCAATTATTACAGGTGCGGCTTCGCCCCGCGGGATTGGCCTCGCGACCGCCAGGCGGTTTGCGGAAGAAGGCGCTCGGGTAGCCATCCTCGATATCGATGGGCCCGCTGCGCAAGCGGCTGCGAACGGCCTGGGCGACGCTCATATCGGAGTGGCCTGCAACGTAGCCGACCAAGCCGCTTGCTTGAAAGCAGTCGAAGCCGTCGCCGGTGCCTTCGGTCAGATCGATATCTTGATCAACAACGCCGGCATTACCCAGCCGGCGAAGTTCCTCGACATCAAGCCGGGCGACTGGGACCGGATTCAGGACGTCAACCTCAAGGGCATACTGTTCGTGTCTCAGGCGGTCATTCCGCACATGCAGAAGCGCAGGTCCGGATCGATTGCCTGCATGTCGTCGGTATCGGCTCAGCGCGGTGGGGGCATTTTTGGTGGTCCGCACTACTCGGCAGCGAAGGCGGGCGTACTTGGGCTTGCCAAGGCGATGGCGAGGGAGTTTGGCGCGGACGGAATTCGCGTCAACTGCGTCACGCCGGGTTTGATCGGCACCGACATCACGTCCGGCAAGCTCACAGACGAAATGAGGACAAAGATCTTGGAAGGCATTCCGCTCGGAAGGCTTGGCGAAGCGCAGGATGTCGCGGGAATCTACACTTTCCTGGCTTCCGACCTTTCGGCCTACGTCACCGGCGCCGTGATCGACGTCAATGGCGGGATGCTCATTCACTAAGGGCAGCGATGGAGAGAATCATGTCCACGAATACGCTTGTTAACGCTCCGACCCTTGCGCAGCGCGCGCGCAACATTCGCCGTAACGCCCTGCGCATGGGCGAAGTTCAAGGCCAGGGTTACATCGCGCAGGCGCTCGACATCTCCGACGTGCTGGCGGTCGCATACTTTCACGCGATGCGCTACCGGCCCGAGGAGCCCACCTGGGAAGATCGCGACCGTTTCCTTCTTTCCAACGGCCACTACGCCATCGCCCTTTATGCCGCACTGATCGAGGCCGGCATCATCCCCGAAGCCGAACTCGAGACGTACGGCTTCGACGAAAGCCGCCTGCCGATGTCAGGCATGGCCTCCTACACGCCCGGCATGGAAATGTCCGGCGGGTCCCTGGGGCTCGGACTGAGCATCGCGGTCGGCATGGGCCTCGGGTTGAAGCGGAAGGGCTCCAAAAGCCGCGTCTTCACGTTGTTCTCTGACGGAGAGCTCGACGAGGGTTCGAAGTGGGAGGCGATGATGTCGGCTGCACACCACAAGCTCGACAATCTGATCGCGATCATCGACGTGAACAACCAGCAGGCCGACGGCCCCTCGAAGCAGATGATGGGATTCGAGCCGCTGGTCGACAAGCTTGAGGCATTCGGCTGGTTCGTGCGCCGGGTCGACGGCAACGATCTTGGTGCCGTCTTGGCAGCCTTTGACGCAGCAATCTCGCACTCCGAACCGCAGCCGCGCGTAATCGTCGCTGACACCCTTATGGGAAAAGGCGTTCCGTTTCTGGAGCGGCGCGAAAAAAATCATTTCATCCGAGTCGAGCCGCACGAGTGGCAGCTCGCGCTGGCAGAACTCGATGCAGGAGACAGGTCATGAAGTCGCCAATGTCAGCTACGCCCGGGAAGCCGCGGCTCACCACCTCTGCGATGATCGCGTCGATTGCGGCAGAAGGTCAAAAGACGAAGCCGGCCCCGTTCGGTAACGCACTCGTCGAGCTAGCCCGGAGCCGTCCGGAGGTCGTGGGGCTAACAGCCGACCTCGGCAAGTATACAGATTTGCATATTTTCGCGAGGGCATTCCCTGATCGCTACTATCAAATGGGTATGGCGGAACAGCTGCTTTACGGTGCAGCTTCGGGCATGGCGGCCGAAGGATTCATGCCCTTTGCTACTACTTACGCGGTGTTCGCTTCGCGCCGCGCCTACGATTTCATTCATCAGACCATCGCGGAAGAAGACCGCAACGTTAAGATCGTCTGCGCCTTGCCCGGCCTCACCTCCGGCTACGGCCCGAGCCACCAGGCGGCGGAAGACCTCGCCCTGTTCCGCGCAATGCCAAACATGACTGTGATCGATCCCTGCGACGCTCATGAAATCGAACAGATCGTTCCGGCCATCGCGGCACATCATGGGCCGGTGTACATGCGGCTGTTGCGTGGTCAGGTGCCGCTTGTACTGGACGAGTACAACTATCAGTTCCAGCTCGGCAAGGCATCTCTACTTCGCGATGGTCGGGAAGTCCTGATCATCTCCTCTGGGATCATGACCATGCGCGCGCTCGAAGCCGCAAAGGAGCTCGCTGGCGACAGCGTGGATGCGGCCGTGTTGCATGTGCCGACGATCAAGCCGCTCGACCACGAAGCTATCTTGCGCGAAGCCGGCAAGCCCGGTCGTCTCGTCGTTGTCGCGGAAAACCATACCATCATCGGTGGCCTTGGAGAGGCGGTTGCCGCGTTGCTGATGCGCTCCGGCGTCCACGCGACCTTCCGCCAGATCGCACTGCCCGATGAGTTTCTTGCCGCTGGGGCGCTTCCCACGCTGCATGATCGTTATGGCATTTCTACTGCCGAAGTTACACGGCAGATCAAAGGGTGGCTGCGCTAAGCGCGCAGCGCCATTCGTCAAGTTCGACCGAGAACATCGCCTGCGCGGCGTCGCCGCGGAGATCGATGGCCCTTGCCTGACGGCCGGCGCCAGAACCGGCCGAAGCTGCAAACAAAGTGCCGCTGCCGATGAACATACCAATACGTCTCAACAAGGAGGAAGCAATGGCCCAACGCAAATCGATTGCCATTACTCGTCGTAAGTTGCTCCTGGCCGGCGCGGCCGTTCCGTTGTGCGCCGGCCTCAGCCGCCCCGCTGCGGCGGCGGAATTTACTTACAAGCTCGCGACCGGGCAGGACCCGACGCATCCGGTGAATATTCGAGCTAAAGAGGCTGCTGATCGCATCAAGGAAGCGACGAGCGGGCGCCTGGAAATCAATCTCTTTCCAGCCAATCAGCTCGGCTCGGATACGGATCTGCTGACGCAGGTCCGCAACGGTAGCGTGGAGTTCTTCAACCTGTCCTCTCTGATCCTCGCCACGCTTGTGCCGGCCGCCGGCATCGTCAATCTGGGGTTCGTCTTTCCGAACTACGAAGCGGTCTGGAAAGCCATGGATGGCGAACTCGGCGCGTACATCCGGGCACAGATTGCCAAGACACCGATCATGACGGTCTCCAAGCCCTGGGACAACGGCTTTCGCCACATCACGTCTTCGGGTCGGGAAATTAAGTCGCCGGAAGACCTCAAGGGCTTCAAGCTCCGGGTACCGGCCGCGCCGAATTTGACTTCTTTGTTCCTCGCGCTGGGAGCAGGCCCGGCACCGATCAACTTCAACGAGGTCTATTCCGCGTTACAGACCAAGGTTGTCGACGGCCAGGAAAATCCCCTTCCGATCATTGCGACGGCACGCCTGTATGAAGTGCAGAAGACCTGCAGCCTGACGGGCCACGTCTGGGACAACTACTGGATCCTCGGCAACAAGCGCGCCTTCCAGAAGCTTCCTCAGGACGTTCAGGCGATTGTGACCCGCGAATTCGATCGGTCGGCCAACGACGAGCGGGGTGACATCGCAAAGCTCAGCGAATCGCTACGCACTGATCTGACCGCAAAGGGGATGCAGTTCCTCGAGGTGGACCGATCGGTCTTCCGCCAGGCTCTGGCGAAAACGAGCTTCTATGCCGACTGGAAAGCCAAGTTCGGTGAGGAGGCTTGGAGTCAACTCGAGAAAGCCGCCGGCAAGCTGGGGTGAGCGCCATGGAACACGGACATATAGAAGGGGCGACCCTCGCCCTCCCGGAACCGGCCTCCGGATGGCGAAAGGTTGTCGTGAGCTTGAACCAAGCGCTCAAGCCTGTCGTCGCCATTCCTGCCGCACTACTCGTTGTTGCCGAGGTGATCGTCCTCTTTGTTGGCATCATCTCCCGCTACGTGCTCCACGCACCGATCGTCTGGTCGGACGAACTCGCCGGCATTTTGTTCCTGTGGCTTGCGATGCTGGGATCGGTCGTCGCCTTCCAGCGAGCCGAACATATGCGGATGACGGCGATCATCGGCATGATCCGCCCGGAAGCGAGGCTGTTTCTTGACGTCTTCGCGACGGCAGCGTCGTTGGCATTTCTGCTTTTGGTCATTCATCCGGCCTATGAGTTCGCGGCAGACGAAGTGTTTGTTACCACTCCCGCTCTCGGAATAGTCAACACTTGGCGCGCCGCAGCGCTACCTGTCGGCATCGGATTGATGCTGATCGTCGCAACCTTGAGGCTGGCAGCTACGGCCAACGTCAAGCAGCTCGCGGCGGCCATCGCTGCCGTGGCAGCGCTGATTGCGGTTCTCGCATTACTGGCGCCCGTGCTGAAACCTCTCGGCAATTTCAACTTGCTGATCTTCTTCGTATTCATCGTCGGCGCTATGGTCTTTGCGGCGGTGCCGATCGCGTTCGCGTTCGGTCTTGCGACAATCGGCTACATTTCGCTGACGACGAGCACGCCCGATGTGGTCGTTATCGGCCGCATGGACGAAGGCATGAGCCATCTTATCCTGCTTGCGGTGCCGCTGTTCGTGTTCCTCGGCTTGTTGATCGAAATGACTGGCATGGCCCGCGCCATGGTCGGATTCCTTGCCAGCCTGCTCGGCCACGTCCGGGGTGGCCTCCAGTATGTGCTGGTCGGTGCGATGTACTTGGTCTCGGGTATTTCGGGATCGAAGGCGGCCGACATGGCGGCAATAGCGCCCGTGCTTTTCCCCGAAATGACCAAGCGCGGCGCAAAGCGCGGTGACCTCGTCGCACTCTTGGCGGCCACTGGCGCCCAGACTGAGACAATCCCACCGTCGTTGGTGCTGATCACGATCGGATCGGTGACCGGCGTGTCGATCGCGGCCCTGTTTACCGGCGGATTACTACCAGCCATCGTGCTCGCGATCGGCCTGTGTGCGGTCGTGTGGTGGCGATACCGTAAGGAGGACTTATCGCATGTTCAGCGAGCGACGGGCCGAGAAATTGGTCGTGCGTTCCTGATTGCGATTCCCGCTATCGCTCTTCCTTTTGTGATCCGCGCCGCGGTTGTCGAAGGGGTCGCGACTGCCACCGAGGTCTCGACGATAGGCATCGTCTATTCCATATTGGCTGGGCTTCTCATCTATCGCCAGTTTGACTGGCGGCGCCTCTATCCGATGTTAGTTGAGACCGCGGCTCTCTCCGGCGCGATCCTCTTCATCATCGGTGCGGCGACGGGAATGGCCTGGGCTTTGACCCAGTCGGGCTTCTCGGCATCGCTTGCGAAGTTCATGACTTCTTTGCCTGGCGGTGTGCCGGTGTTTCTGATCGTCACTATCATTGCATTCGTCATCCTGGGGAGCGTGCTCGAAGGAATTCCTGCCATCGTGCTCTTTGGGCCCCTACTTTTCCCCATTGCGCGGCAGGTCGGCGTCCACGAGGTCCACTATGCGATGGTCGTCGTTCTTGCGATGGGAATCGGTCTTTTCGCTCCGCCCTTCGGGGTTGGCTATTACGCGGCTTGCGCCATCAGTCGGATTCATCCCGACGAAGGTATGGGTCCGATCGTCGCGTACATAGTGGCCTTGCTCCTCGGCACACTTGTAGTGGCTGCAGTGCCATGGATTTCCATCGGGTTCTTGTAAACCGCCGAAGAATATGAGGTGCGGAGATCGTCCGCACCTTAGTCCGTTTCCCGCAGCTTAAGAAGGATAGAAGGTGAGCAATGGCGAGCTAGACCGCCTGTTCGAGCAGTTCTTTGCTCTAGTCGAGGCAACGGTTCGCCTTCCTCCGGGTAGGGACCGACGCAGCGCCTTCAGAGACATCGGCGACTACGGATCACGCATCGATCAGATCGTCACGCGACTTTTGGAACAAAGACCTGACTTGAATTCGGAGCACCTTAACTGAATCCCCGGCAGGCAATGGACGGCAAGTATGACTAGCTTCCAGGTGTTAGTCGACCTAGGCCAAAACCTGTGTCATGTCCGCTTGTGGGGCAGACGGCGATGGGCAAGAAAGGGCCTCTTGTGGCGCTAAGCGGGTCATCAACGGCCCGTCCAACTCGCCATTGACGGTATCGGATTGAAATCGGCCGAAAGGCTATGAGGAAGCCGTTCCAACTTGATACGTCAACAGAGGCGATTGATTCCGATACTTGCTGAAGGTGCCATTCCTGAAAGCCCTTCAAATTTTCCTGTGAATTGAAGACCGAAAGATTAGGGCGGGTATACCGTCGGCATTTGTCCGTCAGTTGCAAGAATTTGTGCTTGGAAATCAAGGCGGAAACATCTTCATAGACGATTGAGTGGAATAATTCGGATCGGTCCGGGACTATCCCGCTCTGTCCAATTGCAACGATCTAAATCGTCATCTGCATTCGAGAACTATCGGGGCGCATAAAACCGGACAGACGGAGCGCCTGACGGTGTCGCCGTCCATTGAAACCATCGATCCCGATCAATACCGTCATACGCGATGCTGCGTCTGACGGTATTTTTCTTTGTTCAAGTGAATGTAAAACGAGGAAATCTCCGTTCAAACACAGCTCAAAAGTGGCCGACGGTATTTACCTGGAGGGGAAGTTCTTGCTGACAGACGCTGCGCTTAAAGCGCTGAGACCAAAGGAAAAATCGTACAAGGTCACCGACCGCGACGGCATGTACGTGGTCGTATCGCCCGCCGGGACGCTGTCGTTCCGGCTCGACTACCGTTTGCATGGTCGACGCGAGACAGTGGTTCTCGGAAAGTACGGCCCGACGGGATTGTCGCTCGCACGCGCTCGCGAGAAGTGCATCGATGCAAAGCGCGCAGTAGGCGAGGGGCGGTCCCCCGCTATCGAGAAGCAGCGCGAGAAACGACGTCTCCTTGAAGCCAGGAGTTTCGGTGAGCTCGGAGAAAAGTGGCTCGTCGCGGCACTTATGGCCGATAGCACCCGGGCAATGCGGCGATCGATCTTCGAACGCGAGCTGCTTCCAGTTTGGCGCAAGCTTGGTCAGACCGGCAAAACAGCGCTCTTGTTGGGCGCGGGCGGTCGTCTCGGCTCCGCAATAGCGGCTAGCCTCGCACGAGAAGGCGCGCATGTAGCTGCGGCCGACCTGAACATTGGTGCGGCGGGAGCTTACCGCAAAAAGGGTCCGGGAAGCGGGTCGCGACGGGCTGGCCCTCGCCTGGGACCTAGCCGACCTCGACGTTATTGATTGTCATATCGGTCGGATCGAGCGCGACTTGGGCGATATCGATATCCTTATCAACAATACCGGTGGGCCGGCGCCTTCGCCCGCGGCAGGCAGGATTCCGCGACTTGGAGCACGAGCTTCCCAGTCGATGGTGCTGTCTGTCATCGCAATTACCGATCGCGTGCTGCCCGGCATGCGCAAGCGTGGTTGGGGCCGGATCATCACTTCGGCTTCGTCCGGAGTGGTGGCGCCCATTCCCAATTTGGCAGTGTCAAATGCCTTGAGACTTTCGCTCGTTGGCTGGTCCAAGACCCTGGCCAGGGAAGTGGGTCGAGACGGAGTGACGGTCAATGTCACCGTGCCGGGCAGGATCGCGACGCCTCGCATCACCTTCCTTGATGAACAGAGAGCGAAGCGGGAAGGCCGCGAGCCAACCGAAGTGGCGACCGAGAGCGCAGCTTCCATACCGGTGGGCCGCTACGGCGATCCGCGAGAGTATGCAGACGTCGTAACATTTCTGTCGAGCCCGCTTGCATCCTACGTCACTGGATCGCTCATCCGGATCGACGGTGGTCTCATCCAGAGCGTCTAGCCCGAATAGGCTCAAGAACATTCCGCGAAAACTAGAAGACTTGGAAACCCCGAGAGGCATTAGGCGGCTCCTAAGCGTAATTCCGCTGAACCGCTTGCGCCGCTGCCGGCATCATCCGCATAACTCTATTGGTACAGTGCGAAATGGGAATTTTCGGCGGCACAGTCTCGACGAGCCGTAGTTGGTTCGACGCGAGCAGGTGGTCGATCGGGCAGATGGCTAGTGCTAGGCACTCAGCGACACTTGCGCAGCGAGGCTGCTCGTCGACTGCGAGCTGACGAGGTTGAAGTTCTACAGCTAAGTCTCGACCATGTCACTGAGACTAACTCCATGCCGTTCAGGAGAACGTGTGAATACGCAGCCTGCTCAGCGGAAGTTGTGACGGTCCGACGTAGGTGCGACTGTGTAGCCAGTGGCAAGCGCGACCGTTCGACATGCATCGTGAAATGAGCCCGGCCGGACCGATCAATATCTCCGCTTCGCGGCTTCTCAGTCGGCCGAAAGCTTGCGTCCACAGCGGCTCAATGGTCGCCGAAGAATGTCCGTTGCGGATACGGCGTCTCGACAGGCCAACGGGTGAAAATCGCGGACCGCGTAGCATTTAGCCGATCAGCAGCTGCCTCCAACTGCGTAAGCGTGATCACAGCCTGGGCTGGCTCAGCTTCCCGCCGACACCCGAGACGGAGCCTCTTTCCAATCATATGTACGCTGTCTTCCGCGGAATCACATTCCATGTTGGAAACTCACTCACGAACTTAAATCGTTTTTTTCCAAGCCGACCCGAGAGTCCATGCGGGCTCCAAGATAGGCCGGACCTGCGGGCCCACAATAACGACATCGATTATGAAGTGTTGCTTCATAAGGAATGCGCGAATGCGCCCTTCAGTCCGGCCCGTCCACCCTGTACCTGTTGATCCGAGGTGTGGACTGCTCGTCCGACACATAACGTTCAATCTGATGAGAGGCGAACGATGACCGAGAAAGATACGGATTCATCACCCGAAACCGGTAGCGATGCGGCAATCTCGCGCCGTGACGTGCTAATTGTCACTGGCGCGTCGATTGCGTCGGCAGGGATCGGCGGTCACGGGGCTAACGCGGCGTCATCGGTCGCGAATATTGAAGCGCCGACCGCGCAATCGGCCAAGGTCCGCCTGAGCGTGAATGGTGTGTCTCACCTGCTCGAGATTGACAACCGTCAGTCCATTCTGGACGTCCTGCGTGAACGCCTACAACTAACTGGCACCAAAAAGGGCTGCAACCAGGGAGCGTGCGGCGCCTGCACGGTCCATCTCGATGGCAAGCGCGTGAACAGCTGTCTGACGCTTGCGGTCATGCATGACGGCGCCGCCATCACGACCATCGAGGGTCTGAAACAGGGCGACACGCTGCATCCGTTGCAGGCCGCTTTCGTGGAGCACGAGGGCTTCCAGTGCGGTTATTGCACTTCGGGCCAGATCATGTCGGGCTTGGCCTGTATCACCGAGGAACATGCCCAAAGCGTCGACGACATCCGGTTCTGGATGAGCGGCAACATCTGCCGCTGCGGCGCATATCCCGGTATCTGTGCCGCCGTCCGTGCAACTGCTCAGGATGCTTGAGTCATGATGCCCTTTACTGTTGCCCAGGTGGCGTCTGAACGCGAAGCCATTACGAGCGCCGGCGGCGGCGGCCGCTATATTGCGGGTGGAACAACCCTCATTGATCTGATGCGTGAAGAGGTTGAGCGCCCATCGTCACTCGTTGACATCAACCGTCTCTCGCTGAGGCATATTCGCCTTGAGCGCAATGCTCTCGTGATCGGTGCCTTGGCGCGTATGGCGGAGGTAGCCGCCCATCCTGAGGTTCGTCGGGTTCATCCATTAATTGCAGAAGCTCTCGAAGAGGGCGCCTCGCCGCAATTGCGAAACATGGCTTCTATTGGCGGCAATCTGATGCAGCGTGTGCGTTGCCCTTACTTTCGGATGCTTGACGCTGCGTGTAACAAGCGCAGCCCTGGCTCGGGCTGCGCGGCAATCGAAGGGGTAAATGGTGGGCACGCAATTCTGGGTACCAGTGAGAGCTGCGCGGCCACGCATCCGTCAGATCTCGCCGTTGCTCTCGTTGCCCTCGACGCAACTATGCGCGTCCGTGGTCCGCAAGGTGAACGTCGCTTTCCCATTATCGATCTGTATAGACTTCCGGAAGATAAACCGCACCTAGAGCACACGTTACGTCCAGCCGAGCTTATCCTCGATGTGCATGTTCCGGTTCAGCCATTTGCGGTTTCCGGACGCTATTTGAAGGTACGTGACCGTTCGTCTTACGAGTTTGCGCTCGTCTCAGCTGCCGCGGTGCTCGATGTGCGAAATGGTGTTGTCCGTGCCGCGCGGGTTGCCTGCGGCGGCGTTGGAACGCGACCGTGGAGGATGCCCGCGGTGGAGGCGGCCCTGATCGGGCAGCGGCCGACACGCGCCAACTTCGAGACGGCGGCTGCGCACGCAACACAAGGCGCCCGCGCGTTGTCCGGCAACGGCTACAAGATCGCACTCTTGCCTCGCACAATCACCCGCGCCCTCGAAATGGCAGGAGAGAAGGTATGAGCACCTCTGTTTTTGGGCAGTCGATCCCGCGTGTCGATGGGCCGCTAAAGGTTTCCGGTGGTGCCCGGTACGCGTTCGAGTTTAACCAATCCGGCCAGCTTTATGCTGTGATCGTCAACGCGACCATTGGTATCGGCCGAATCGTATCGATCGAGGCTACCGGCGTCGAGCAAATGCCGGGCGTAAGGGCGGTCATCAGTCACCTCAATGCACCAAAACTGACGTATAGCCCGCATAAAGGCGTTATCGACCCCGCCGTGGGGGAGCGATTGCGTGTCTTTCAGGACGAGCAAATCCGCTTTTTCGGGCAGCCCGTGGCCGTTATAGTCGCGGACACCCTCGATCAGGCTGAGCACGCCGCAACTGCGCTCCGACTTCGATACGATGCGCAGGCGCCGCTAACGGAGATCGACGACCCTCGTGCGCAGCCCATAGTCGCGCAGCAGACTGCGGCTGCCAATGCCCGCGTTGCCGCAGATCGTGAACGCGGCAGCGCTGACCAGGCCTTTGCGGATACTGACGTGAAGGTCGATGCGATCTTTCGTATGGCACGCGAGAACCACTCACCGATGGAGCCCCATGCGACGGTCGCTTCCTGGGAGGGTGACAGCCTTACGGTCTGGAGCAAGAGTCAGTACGTCCTAAATGAGCGAGCTGAGTTAGCGGCCATCTTCGGTATTCCACCGGAAAATGTGCTCGTCATCTGTCCTTTTGTTGGCGGTGCATTCGGCACGAGTTTACGGACCTGGTCGCATGTCGGCATCGCCGCCCTCGCAGCGCGTGTTGTCGGTCGACCGGTCAAGCTTGCTTTGACGCGTAAGCAGATGTTTCTCGACACCGGGCATCGGCCTCGAACTGATCAGCGTATTGCAATCGCCGCAACGAACCAGGGGAAACTCACGGCCATCATTCACGAAGCAACCGCCGAGACCAGTCGGTATGAGGAGTTCATTGAGGGTATCACCAACCAGACTGAGTTCCTCTATTCCTGTCCAAACGTGCGAACACGTTATCGGCTTGTCCCTACGGACACGTCGACACCGACCTACATGAGGGCGCCGGGCGAATGCACGGGTATGCACGCCCTGGAATGTGGATTAGATGAACTGGCCGCCGCCCTCGACCTTGACCCAATCGAATTGCGTCGACGCAACGAGCCGACTGTTGACGAGAGCAACGGACGACCGTTCTCCAGCCGCTCTCTTCTGCAGTGTCTCGAAACCGGCGCTGAGCGTTTCGGCTGGTCGCAGCGCAATCCAAGGCCAGGTTCGATGAGGGACGGCCGCTGGCAAATCGGGTGGGGAGTTGCAGGCTCTACCCGCGGAGCACCGCAGGCACCCGCCGATGCGTCGGTACGGCTACTGCCCGACGGTCGCGTCGAGGTCGCGTCTGCGACGTCTGACATGGGACCAGGGACGTACACGTCGATGGCTCAGGTCGCCGCCGCCACTCTCGGCGTGCCGGTAGAACGCATAAAATTTGAACTCGGACGCTCCGACATGCCAACGGCACCATCGCACGGTGGGTCTTGGACGATGGCTTCGGTTGGTAACGCCGTCCGAAGCGCTTGCCTGGCAGCGCAAGACGCTGCGGTTCGGCGAGCTGTAGAGGACCCGGCTTCTATCTTCCACGGGCTGACAGCTGATGTGCTGCACTGGAAAGACGGTACGCTGGGACGAAAGAATGGGGAGGGTCCGCGGCTCGATCAGGTGGCTCTTCTGAGGGGCGGAATGCCAATTGATGTGCGCACCACTGCCTCGCGATCTACTGACATTGCCAACCGCTACTCCATGTACGGATATGCTGCGTTCTTCACCGAAGTAGCAGTCGACGCCGATCTTGGCATTGTCCGCATCCGTCGTATGCTTGGCGTCTACGGTATCGGCAAAGTCGTCAATCCGCGGCTGGCACGCAGCCAGTGTATCGGAGGTATGGTTGGCGGTATTGGTATGGCGCTGATGGAGCGTACGGTGCTCGACCAGCGCGATGGCCGCCCCGTCAATGCTCATATGGCCGACTACCTCGTGCCCGTAAATCTCGATGTCCCCACTCTCGAAACCCAGTTCCTGGATGAACAGGATGATGCCGTAAACCCACTCGGCATCAAGGGTATCGGCGAATTGTGTATCATCGGCGTCGCGCCGGCGATCGCAAATGCGGTTTATCACGCGACCGGCAAGCGTGTACGAGAACTACCGATCCGTATCGAAAACCTACTCGGGGCATGACACTGTATGCCCTGAACAGTTAGCCGAACGTTCGGTTGAGGCCAAAGCAAGCGTTCTCAAAAATATAAGAAAGGGAGAAAAAGAGATGCCAGTTTCAAAGCTGTTCTTTATCACCAGTGTCAGTCCCGGTTTGGGGCGCGGTTTCGCCACGGCTGCCATAAGGGCGGGCCATCGAGTCGTCGGTACGCTTCGTAAGCGCGAGGATATTGCTGCTTTTGGGCGTTGGGATCCGGAACGGCGGTGGGCGTCGTTCTCGACGTCACCGACGTAGCGGCCATTGTCCCGATTGTTGCGAGGATCGAGAAAGAGGTTGGTCCGATCGACGTGCTGATCAACAACGCTGGCTATGGCCATGAAGGGGTAGTCGAGGAGACCACGCCAGAAGAGCTGCGACGTCAGTTCGAGGTCAACGTTTTCGGGCCCGTCGCAATCACTCAGGCGGTCCTCCCCTATATGCGCAAGAGACGGGCCGGCCATATTGTCAATGTGACATCTGGGAGGCTTTATCACCATGCCTGTCCTCGGCATATATATCACGGAAGCAAATTCGCGCTCGAGGGGATTTCGGAGGCGCTGGGGAAGGAGGTCTCGGATCTCGGCATAAAGGTCACTGCGGTCGAGCCGGGCGGATTCCGCACGGACTGGGCGGGCCGCTCGATGGTTCGCGTTGAAGGGCTTCTGCGTAGCTATGCGACGATCCAGTCGGCTGCTCCACCGGCCGACTCTCGCCTTCGGACAAAGTCGATCAGAGCCCTCAGCTTGAGGGGTACTCGTCGACGGTCCGCGTAGTAGAGAGTGAGGCCAGGCAGGGCCGGACTCCAATCGGCAAGCAAGCGCACGAGCCTGCCGCTCTGGACGAACCGCTCGATATAACCGCTGATCATGTAGGCGACGCCAAGCCCATCGATCGCGGCTTGGACGAGTGTGGCAGAGTCGTTTAGTATCATGCGTCCTGACACTGCGAGTTTCAAGCGATCCTGGCCACGCGCGAATTCCCAACGTTCGATCTGCCCTGTTGTGACATGTCGGACGCAGATGCAGGCATGCCGGAGCAGGTCGTGTGGGTGCTCAGGCACGCCATGACGCTCGAGATACTGCGGTGAGGCGACAACGTAAGCCGAGATCGGCGGCCCAATCTTGACGGCAATCATATCCTTCTCAACAAGATCCCCGAAGCGTATTCCGGCATCAAAGCCTGCCGCCACGATGTCGACCAAGCGGTTGTCGAGTGAGAGCTCGACATTCACTTTCGGGTACAAATCGAGAAATTCTCTCAAAAGCGGCTGGAGGGCAATCATGTAGCCGGAGCGTGGTACGTTCAGACGTAGTAAACCGCTCGGCTCTTGACCGACCTCTTGGATCTCCTCTGCGGCAGCCAGAAGGTCGAGAAGGGAAGGGCCAATTCTCTCAAGATATTGAGCGCCGACCTCCGTCAAGCTTACGCTTCGCGTTGTCCGATTGAACAAAACAGTGTGAAGTCTGTGCTCAAGCGAGCGGATAGACTGGCTGACGGCTGAAGGAGAAACGCCAAGCTTCACCGCCGCCGCCGAGAAGCTTTGTTGTTCTGCCACCGCAAAAAATGTAGTGAGACCTTCGAGTTGATCTTGTGGCACTGTCGAATTTCCTGTGCTACGCATCACACGTAAATGCGGCTGTTGATAAAGAGAGCTCCAGGGTTATTGTCGTAGGCCCCGTGAACTTTGGGGATTTTGCCTGGAGTGTGCCAAGCTCAAGGCAGCAGATTCAATCGCTACTCGGCTCCGTTGCTAGATGATCATCCTGTTAGCTTTGATAGTCCCGAAGATCCGCACCGAACTGTGGCGACAGGAGCAGCTTGATTAGCCCATCCCTGGCACTAGTGTTCGAGGATCCCCACTACCCGACTTTTAGAAACGATGGTGAGACTCTCATAGAGCGCCAGTTGCGCAATGTGCCTTCGCTGATCTGGCCGAGATAACGTTCGTTAACCTCAGCGTCACCGACATCGAGTCCGATATTGCAACAATGCTAGGGACGGCTCGGCACGACGGCACCCGCCAAAGGAGCGTATTCCTTTAGACCGTCTCTCACCTGCATGAGTAGTAGAATGCTAACAGACAACATCCCCGCGGCGAACAACAGACCGGCACCAAAATTACCGGTAAGATCGCGCAAGAAGCCAATCATGACAGGACTGAGGATTGCACCCGCCGAGCCAAACGCATGAATCATCGCAATGCCCGCTGGGCGATGCCGCTCTGGTATGACTTGCGCAACCAGTGACCAGAACACACCATAGCCGCCGTAAGCGCCTATCGAGCACATGATAAGACCGGCTAACTTGATCCCGGGGACTTCCACCGACATTGTTAGGAGAAGGCCGACCACGGCCAACGCCGAAGGAATAATGATGTGCCACTTGCGCTCGCGGCGTTTGTCGGACCTCTTGCTCCAAAGCGGCATTGTGATGGCGGCCGCGAGCGCGGGCAGCGCCGCAAGCCAGCCCAGCAGCGTAAACTTATCGCCCGGAACGAGCGCTCGTACGATCTGCGGCGTCCATGTGGTCAATATGCTCAGGGCAACGAATACGCCAAGGTTTGCGATTGCCAGAAAGATGACGTCGCGGCTCAAGAGCGCCGCGACCCAACCTGCTGTTGCTTGGGTAGGCTGCTGGGCCTGCGAGTGTGAGGGTTTATCAGTTAGCAGCGTCGCGAGGACCAACCTCTCAGCTGCCGAAAGCCAGACTGCATCCCTAGGACGATCAGTGAGGAGGATAAGGGCCAGGATACCGAGAATGATCGGAGGTACTCCAAGCAGCAAAAACAACCACTGCCAACCGGCCAGCCCGTATTTGCCATTCAGGTCCAGAATGGTGCCGGACAAAATCGAAGCCAGCATTCCAGCAATGGGCATGGCGACCAGAAACCACGCATTGGCACGAGCCCGGTATGACGGGGGAAACCAATAGGTGAAGTAGAGAAGAAGGCCAGGGATCATCCCGGATTCCGCCATTCCAAGGACAAATCGAATCACAAGTAAACTCTTGAAGCCGACGGCAAACATGGTGGTGGCGGATGCCAAGCCCAAGGTGATGGAGATCCGAGCCAACCAGAACCGCGGGCCAACTCGTGCCATGATGAGATTGCTCGGTATCTCGCACAAGATATAGCCAACATAAAATATCGATACGCACACGCCGAACATGGTCGCTGTGAGTCCGAGGTCGCGGCTCATGGTCAGCCCGGCATAGGCAATATTGTGCTTGTCAACCTGAGCGAACAGAAGAAGCAAGAATCCCAAGAACAGGATACGCTTCCACACCTTGCCCATAACCACTTGTTCAGTAGGAGTAATTGCTTCTCCGAGCGAGGCTGTTTCGGTTTGTTTGCTGTTCATATCACCACCTTTGAAATCATTGCTCACTTGATGACATTTTTTTCATGTGGACCCATTGCCACCACCGTAGCAGCGCCGATGATTAGGAGAGCCGCGATGAAGTACTGACCCGCAGCGAGCGTCTTGGTGTACTCGTTAAGCCACCCGATCAATATCGGGCTGATAAGTCCTCCCACTCCAGCCAACGTGCTGATGAGTGCGATGCCTCCCGCAGCCGCCTGCTTGCTGAGATACAGGCTTGGCATCGACCAGAACGGGCCCATCGTTGCGTACGTGCCTCCTGCCGTTACAGTAAGCGCCACCAGTGACAGGGTCGGACTGTTCAGGACGAGGGGCAGCGCACACCAGCCAACTGCTGAAGTAGCTGCGCAAACCGCGGCATGCCAGCGGCGTTCATTTCGTATGTCTGAGTTGCGAGCTACGAGTTGCTGGGCAATGACGCCTACAACATAGGGTGCCATCCCCATAAGCCCGATGGTCCAGACGTTGTTCACGCCGGAGCGCTGGATAATGGTTGGAAGCCAGAACGACACATTCGAGGTGCTGGCTAAAAGCGCTACGCCCATTCCGACCAGAAGATAGAACCGTGGCGTGCGCAGAACGTCAAGAAAGGACTCGTGATCACCCGTCTTGGATCTGGTGCGGTCGGCTTCCAGGTCGCGTTCGATCAATTCTCGTTCCGCGGGACTCAACCATGGAGCAGATGCCGGTCGGTCCTTCATTGCAAAGAAGACGACGATAGCAAACAAAAGCGCTGGTACTCCCTCGATCAGGAACATCCACTGCCAGCCGCTCAGTCCATATAAGCCCTCCATGTTTTGCATGATAAAGCCGGACAACGGCGCTCCGAGCACGCCGGACATCGGGATGGCAGCCATGAAAGCCGCGGTAAAACGGGTTCTCCGGGACACCGGTACCCAGTATGTGAGGTACAGCAACACGCCAGGAAACAGTCCGGCCTCTGAGGCGCCGAGCAGAAATCGCGCAAAGTAATAGGTGTTCGGGCCGGTCATCACGGCCAGTAGTCCCGAGCACAACGCCCACAGCAACATGATGCGCAGCAACGTCTTCCTAAAGCCGATCCGAGCCAGCATCAGGTTGCTAGGAATCTCAAAGATCATATATCCCGCATAGAATACTCCCGCGCCGATCCCGAATACGGTGTCGGAGAAATGCAGGTCACGCATAAATCCCAGCTTGGCAAAGCCAACGTTGGAGCGGTCGATGTACGCAATGATATAAACGATGAGCAGCATCGGTAGCAGGCGCAGCAGCACCTTTCGGTATAGCAAACTGGGATCTACGCCTGTTAGCTCCGCCGGGATTCGGCGACCACGAACCGAATCCCTGGTAATTGTGCCCATCTGACTCTGCACGTTGCCTCCGATATGATCGCAATGATCGCCTCATTGAAGCCGCTTGGGCGCCCGTTCAGCCGGGTCTTGGCAACTGCCGGGATTAGTGCGAGCAACGACCCCGAGCCAGACACTTGGGACGTAAACCTGCTATTCCCCGCAACGCACATCTGGTAGGAATCCTCCTTGTTCAGGTTCGTGGAATGCTCGGCATGCCCAGCCCGTTATGGACACATCGACAGATGCAAGCCCCTAAAGCCACCAATTTCAGTCTGGGCATCGCCTCTGACCTGCATAGGTGGCGTACCTTTGTCGCGATCGCCGAACTTGGCAGCCTGACAAGGGCAGCCTTGTTTCTTGACAGCAATCAGTCGCTGTTGAGCCGACAGATCAACGCGCTTGAGCGCGAATGCGGCGCGCGCCTCTTCAATCGCACCGGGCGGGGAGTTGAGCTTTCCGATGTCGGCCAGCGCCTCTTCGAACAGGTCAGGGCATTGCTCGAATCTGCCGAACAGCTTGAAGTCGAAATCCGAGGCGAAGTGCGCGAGCCGGCGGGCCGCGTCACCGTCGGCTCGTTGCCATCGATCAGCAATCCACTGGTCGGGCGGTTGTTCAGGGAAATTCGTGAGCGTCACCCAACCGTTTCGTTGAAGATCCTGGAAGGGTCGAGCGGGCAGGTGGAGGAGTGGCTATCCGATGCACGCGTCGATATAGCGATTCTCTACCGCTATGGTCCGACGCTGTCGGAATCCGAGCAGGTTCTCGCAACGGTAGACAGTTATCTGATTGGCGCCAAGGGAGATCGGATTACGATGGCGCCGGAAATTTCGTTCAGCGCGCTGGACGGTTTGCCCTTCATTTTGCCAAGCGCACCCAACGGCCTTCGGACCGCGCTGGATGCGTTGGCACGCAACCAGCACATCACACTTTCACCTGCGATCGAGGCCGACTCGCTGCCATTGCAGAAGTCGCTGGTAGCACAGGAGCACCTGTATACGGTGTTGCCCCTGCACGCGGTTTGGAATGAAGTCGCGGAGGGCCACGTGCAAGCTTCGCGGATCATAAACCCCCCGCTGCAGCGCACCGTTGCGATGGCGATAGCCAAATCCAAAGGGCCCGCTCGGGCCGTGTTGGCCGTTGCATCGCGCATCGACCATATCGTGGCGGAGATGGCCAGGAAAGGCATGTGGCGATCGGACGTCAAGCCGAGAAGTACGGCACATAACAGAAATGCCTCGAGCGGCGTAGATGAGCGACGGTCATCCAAATAAGCTTCGAAACGAAAATCGGAGTTGTGGATGCCTCGCATTTCGTTCCCTACCCCAGAAAACATGTCTCCCGAGCAGCGCCGTGTCTACGACAAGGTGGTTTCCGGGCCGCGCGGCAAGATCGTCGGACCGCTGCGGGTGGCCCTTCATAGCCCGGAGTTAGCTGACCGCTGGCAGGCCTTGGGCGAATTCTTGCGTTACAACACGGGGCTACAGCCCCGGCTTTCCGAACTGGCGATCCTTGTTACCGGCCGCGCTTGTTGTGCGCCGTTTGAGTGGTTCGCCCATTGTGTGGAGGCATTGAAGGCGGGAGTGGAACAATCGACCATCGATGCGCTGCTGGATCGCCGCATGCCGGTCGGCCTTTCCGATGACGACACCACCATCATCCAGTTCGCGACTGAGTTGAACGGGTTCAACTCCGTCTCTGACGCTACCTATGCGAGGGCGCTAAAGCGCTTCGGGGAACGCACGGTCGTCGAACTGACCGCGCTGATCGGCTACTATACGATGGTGGCGATGATGCTCAACACCCACGAAATACCCCTGCCGGACGGGGTAGAAGCCGCGTTCCCGCTGCCGCAACGAGATATGCCGTGAATGTGGGATGGGACTGCCACGCACACCTGTTCGGGCCGTACGAGCGGTTTCCATTGGCGCCCGACAGGGACTACACGCCACCGGAAGCGCTTGAAGGCCAATACATCGAGCTACTCGCCAAGCTAGGTCTGTCGCACGGCGTTCTGATCCACCCGAGCGCCTATGATGGCGACTTCAGTTTGCTATTTGAAGCGCTTGCGTCACGCCCCAACTTGAGGGGGGTGATAGTGGCGAACGCCGGTAATCCCATGACGTTCAGCGGGCTGCGGGACAAGGGAGTCCGTGCAGCCCGGTTCAGTCATCGCAGCGGCGCCGGAGCAAATTTCGCCGGCAGTGCCTCGTTTGAAGACTTGCTGTCGATGGCCGCGCGCCTGGCCGATGCGGGCATGCATGCTGAGCTATGGACGGATTGCAAGGCATTGCCGGACATCGCCGACCAGTTGCGGGCGCTTCCAGTGCCAGTGGTGATTGATCACATGGGCGGCTTTGACATCACAGCGGGGATCGACGACCCAGGGTTCCGCTGCTTGCTGTCCCTGATTGCGGACGGCAAGGCTTGGCTCAAGCTTTGCGTTTACCGCAATCTCCTCACAGGCCACGATTTCGAGGAAGGAGCCCAGTTTCATCGGGCCCTGCTGGCGGCCAATCCCGAAGTACTGCTTTGGGGGTCGGATTGGCCGCATTTGCGCGTGGTGCCGCCACCTGACACGGCGAAACTGTTGGCGAAATTCAAGAGATGGACCGGTAGCGAAAGATTGGTCAGAAAGATTCTCGTCACCAATCCGAGTGTTCTCTACGGCTGAGTTTGAGGACGAGAGTCGACGCCTCGATCGCAGCCACGCCGCTCAGCCATCGACGGGTTCGGTGGCGGCGAATGACGGGCGCTTGCTAAGGTCGGTATACCACTCAGCGAGCCGAGGCGCCGATTTGCGCCAAGCGAGCGTACCAAAGCGATAGTCGAGATATCCGAGCGCACAACCGACAGTTATGTGCCCGATCGAAAACGGCAATTCGATGAGCGCTTGTGCTTCGTCGTCGAGTTGGTTTAGTGAAGCCCTTGTCTTCAGTTCAAAGGCGGAGGTAAGGGGTTGCATCGGCGCCTCCCGCTCCCGTTCATTGCGCCACAGGATTAGTGCATCCAGCAGTCCGTCACCAAACGCCTGCCATCGCAAGGCTTGCCATCTGTCCGAGCCCGTTTTTGGAAACAGGGAACCCTGCGCAACGTCGTCGAGATATTCGCAGATTACAGCCGAGTCGAATAGAACGAAGCCGTTGTCTAGTTTCAATGTCGGTATTTTCGATAACGGGTTATCTTCCATCAGTCGTTCGTTAGGACTGAGCATTGCGGCGACTGAACGTACGAGTTCAAGCTTCGGCAATAATCCAAGTTCGTGGATACAAACGGTGACTTTGCGAACATACGGTGAGCGAGGTGACCAGTGAAGCTTCATCATCAAATAACTCCTGCCGTTCGGAGTGACGAGATGTCGCCCTTGCCATAGCCAAGCTCAGTTAAAATCTCTTCGTTGTGCTGTCCGAGCAGTGGCGGCGGTGAGAGCGTCGGTAAGGGTGCATCTGAGAATTTCATAGGGCTGGAGACCTGAGGAACGTCAACGCCGCTCGGATGCGGAACGTGCTGTAACATTTGCCGCGCCTTGACCTGCGGATCTTTGAAGACATCGGCTACGGAGTTGATCGCGCCGCACGGGACGCCTGCCGCATCGAGCTCCGCGACCAATTTTTCGCGCTCCCATTGCGCGAATAAGCCGCGCAGCAATTCCGATAATTCGCTGATGTTGCGAACACGTTGAGCGTTGCTGGCGAAACGTTCATCCTTTGGCCAGTCTGGCTGTCCGAGCACGTCGCACAATTTGACAAATTGCCCGTCGTTGCCGACCACCAGAATGACATCACCGTCCGAGCATCTATAAACGTCCTGTGGTTGGATGTTCGGATGGGCATTGCCATTGCGCTTCGGCACTTTACCCGAAACCAAATAGTTCATTGCCTGATTCGAAAGCGTTGCGACCTGGACGTCGAGCATCCCGATATCGATATAGTCGCCCTTGCCCGTTTCGTTCCGGCGGGCTAGTGCGGCCAGCACCGACACAGCCGTGTACATGCCGGTCATCAAGTCAACGATCGGAATTCCGACCTTCTGCGGACCTCCACCTGGTCTGCCGTCTCGCTCGCCGGTTACGCTCATCAAGCCACCCATAGCCTGGATGAGAAAATCGTAAGCGGGCTGGTCGCGGCGAGGGCCAGTCTGGCCAAATCCAGTGACCGAGCAATAGATGAGTCGAGAATTGATTTTGCGCAGCGATGCTTCGTCTAGTCCATATCGCGCCAGTGTTCCGGCTTTGTAATTCTCCAGAACGATATCGGCCTTCATTGCGAGTTCACGCACGATGCGTTGCCCCTCGGGCTTTTCGAGGCTGACTGTGATCGAACGTTTGCCGCGATTAACGGCGAGGTAGTAGCCGGCTTCCTTGGTGGGTTGCGCTTTGGCATCTTTGAGAAAGGGCGGACCCCAAGACCGCGTATCGTCGCCTGCGCCCGGCCTTTCCACTTTGATGACGTCAGCACCGAGATCGGCCAGAACCTGCCCTGCCCAAGGGGCAGCCAGGATCCTGCTGAGGTCGAGGACCTTGACATGCGACAGCGGTGCTGCGGAAAGATTCATAATCATCTTGCCTTCGAATGTAATGCCGATCGCGCGAACTCTAAGTGGCGGCGCCAGTCCTGCCTATGGACCAGGCGTCAATTCAGAGATGCGAATGGGCGCATGACAGATCGCTTGTGTATCCGTCAGGCTCTCGAAGGGCCGCGCGGGGCGACCACAAATCAACAATTCAGCCTTTACTCAATGCAGATAGCTCTCGGTCCATTAGGAACTTTGCGGTGGTCGGGACGACATTAGCTGAACGCATTCATCTCCCTATATTTGTAGGACTCTTGCAGTGACCTGTTTCGTCGCTCAACGATTTGCCGCGGGTCGAACAACCATCATACCCCTTGCCCGCTTTGAAGACTGAGTTCCTTGACATCAGGTACAAAGGAGCTTGCCTTCAACGCGATACACCGACAATAGTCGCGGCACGCGTATGACGCGCCACGCCCGATATGACGCGCTCGGTGTCAGAATCGCCCGGTCACACAGGAGACGACATGCACGATTTGACCCAACTAAAAGTCGTTGTCGCCGACCACGTCGCAACGCTCACAATGGATGCCCCGCCGGTGAATGCTCTGACTCGCGTTCTAAACGACGAGCTGACGTTGGCGCTGGATCGCATTTCGGAGATGGATGAAGTGCGCGCGGTCGTATTGACGGGCGAAGGAAAAGTGTTTTGTGCAGGCGCCGATTTGAAAGGGCGAGCCGAAGTAATCAAGCATCCAGGTGACTTCCTCGTGCATTCTCGACGGACGCGGGAGTGTTTTCATTCAATTCGAGAGTGCGCGAAGCCGGTTGTCGTGGCCATCAATGGCGCTGCTTTGGGATCGGGCGTGGCCATGGTGGCATCCTCCGACATTCTGGTCGCGTCGGAGAAGGCGTCGCTCGGCTTGCCCGAGGTCGATGTAGGGCTGTTGGGTGGTTGCCGGCATGCGATGCGCCTTTTCAGTCATTCTCGACTGCGGCGTATGGCGTTGACCGGCCACCGGGTCAGTGGTCCCGAATTGTATCGTTTGGGGATCGTGGAGGCTTGCGTCCCTCCTGAAGATCTATTGCCGACGGCACTGGATATCGCCAAGACGGTCGCGTCGAAGAGCCCCTTGTCGACTCGGCTTTGCAAACACACGCTAAACGTAATCGAGGACATGAGCTTGCGCGACGGATACCGCTATGAGCAAGATCAAACAGCCATTATCGGCAAGACAGACGATGCTAAAGAAGCGCAGCTTGCATTCAAAGAAAAGCGTGCACCGATTTTCAAGGGTAGATGAGAGGGGCTGTGCGGCCGACATTCCATAACATTCGATACCCGAATCTCGGATGATTCTGTCCGACGGCAGACGCCTTCGTGAAATGCGTCGCTCCCAACAGCTGGCGCATTGAGATGGAGTATGTCGCAACACGGTCCTGATCGCATTAGCGATCGGCTTGGCTATCTGGGCGACGATGGCGCGCCGACCAGGCCAAGCGTCGATCCGGCCGTGCCAAGGGCCCCTTGGGTAAGCAATAGACTGCATCGGTCCACGCCGTAGGTGCCCCGATCCGCCGGCACGCGATCCGCGGGACATCGCAGATAGACGCTTTCTCAAAAGCCGACGAGAGATGCACATAGGGCCGAAAAACACTACCCGGCGGTCCCTGCATGTGAATCAGCGCCGAAGTATGACCCCTTCGGTAGCAAACAAATCAAAGGGTTATCGTGCCTATCGGCGCCGGGACCCCACGCTGATTCACACTCATTCCATTGGTTGTACCGTGGAAGCGACGTTCTAATGGCCGCTGACGTTTCGTTCCCTTCAAATCGACAGCTGAGCGAGATGTTAAGTGCTTTTATCGCAAGTTGAGGGATGAAGTCGACGGCGTGCTGACTCGCTGAGGATTGCAGCGCACCCAATAGTACAGAAGGGCCGGTGCCCAAAGCTATGGCCGAACTGTATCAACGTTCACAACCGGTCGCCACCGTCACATCTTCGGATCACGCGCGCCAACGGCGCCAACCGAAGGCCCGTCGCCGGCACGGTCGGTTCGACGTTCGTTGCGAATGACAGGACGGCTAAGGAGAGTGAGCGGTCGGTAGGCGGGAGCTGGGTCTCCCGCCGCTTCGCGGCGGCGAACCGATCATTCAGCCGACATGGGATCGCCGGTGAGGCTCCAGCTTTCGCCGTCGAAAGCCGCGATCCGGAGGGTCTTGAACGCTCCGTAGTCGTCGGGCTTGGTGCTGATCGAGATGCCCGGGAGCATCATCGGCAGACGTTCGCCGTGGAGGGACGTCGCTTGACGGATCAGGTTTTCCCGCGTGAGGTCGTCGCCGCATTTCCTCAGCACGAGTTCGACGGCATGGACGTTCATGTAGGCCACCAGGACCGAATAATCGTCCGGATTGACTGACGGGGCGTACTTTCTCAGGAATGCCTTGTAGGCCTTGACCTCGTCGTCATTGGCCCAGGCGGGGTCGCCGGGCTGCTTGAGGAACTGCGTGGTCACGAGGCCCTTTGAGGCGTCAAGGCCCGCCGGCTTCAGGATCGTTTCGACGGACGCCGTCGATCCCCCGATGATGTGCAACGGGCTCCAGTTCAATTCATGGACCTTGCGGATCGATTGCGCCGCCGCCTTCGAGGACGACTGATCGACCAGCGTGTCTATGCCGGCGGACTTGAGCTGGACGATCTGCGAATCGATCGTGGGGTCGGCGAGTTCGTAGGATGCCTCGATCACGATCTGCGAGGCCTTGTCTCCGAGACCGGCGCGAAGTCCCTTCAGATAGTCCTTTCCGTAATCGTCGTTCTGGTAGAGGACGCCAATCTTGGCCTGCGGCCTGGTCTTTAGCAGGTACTTGGCGATGACGCGTCCCTCGGTCTCGAAATCGGGATAGAGCGGCACGGTCCAGCGGAAGTTCTTGGGATCGTTGAAGCGACGCCCGCCGGCGGTGATGAACAGCTGTGGGACCTGCTTGGAGTTCAGGTATTTCTGAATGGCGACGTTCGGCGCGGTGCCGATGGTGCCGACTTCGGCGAGCACGCCGACGTCCTCGACGAGCTTGCGCGACTGCTCGACCGCCTTCGGGGCGCTGTAGGCGTTGTCGAGCTGCGTGAAGTTGATCTTGCGTCCGTTGATTCCTCCCTGCTCGTTGAGCATCTCGAAATAGGCTACGACTGCGCGTCCCGCGCCGGCGCCGAACGCCGACGCCGGACCGCTTAGCGGGGTCGACTGCCCGAGCTTGATCTCGGTATCGCTAACCCCCGGTCCGTAGGCTTTTTGCGCGTAGAGTGGTGTCGACGCCAGCATCGCCGATGCGGCCATCACGCCGAAAGCGCGACCGAAATGGCTGTTCAAGGTTAGGTCCTCCCGATTTGCTTGTTTTCCAGGTTCTTATCGCAGAAGTTCGCGGGCGATGACCATTCTTTGGATCTGGTTGGTGCCCTCGAAGATTTGCGTCAGCTTGGCGTCGCGCATCATGCGCTCGACCGGATAGTCCATGGTGTAGCCGTAGCCGCCGAAGATCTGTACGGCATCAGTCGTCACCTTCATGGCCATGTCGCTGCCGATGCACTTGGCCATGCTGGCCAGTACGTTCAGCCGCTTCCAGTCACCGGCATCGCCCGCGCGCGCGCATTCATAGACGAGGGCGCGCGCCGCTTCGATCTGCATGGCCATGTCGGCAAGCATGAACTGCACGCCCTGGAATTCCGAGATCGCCTTCTTGAACTGCTTGCGCTCCTTCGCATAGGCGAGGCTGACATCGAGCGCTCCCTGGGCGAGGCCGACGGACTGCGCGCCGATCGTCGGACGGTTGAGGTCGAGGGCGCGCATCGAAGCGCGAAAACCCTTGCCTTCCTCGCCGACGAGATTTTCCATGGGCACCCGCACGTTGTCGAAGAAGATCGGCGTGTTCGGCGCGCCGCGGAAGCCCATCTTGCGTTCGTGCCGACCGAACGTGATGCCCGGCATGTTCTTGGGCTCGACGATGAAGGCGCTGATGCCGTCCGCGCCAGGGCTGTCGCTTGTGCGTGCCATCACGACGATATAGTCCGCCGCCACGCCGTAGCTGCACCATTGCTTACGACCGTTGAGGACAAAACAATCGCCGTCCTTCTTCGCGCGGGTGTTGATTGCGGTGACGTCCGAGCCCGCCTGCGGCTCCGAGATCGCTATCGCCGTCACGATGCCGCCCTTGGCGATGATCGGCAGGTATTTCTTGCGCTGCTCCTCGGAGCCGAAGTGGAGCAGCGGCATGATGAACATCGTGTTCAGCGCGGCGATCGACGCGCAGGCGGGCGAGAATCGCGAGATCTCCTCGCGGGCGATGCACGCCATGGTGAGGTTGCCGTTGGGCCCGCCGTATTGTTCGGGGACCCAGAGTTGCATCAATCCCATCTCGCCGAACAGCTTCACGAGCTCGAGGGGGAAGCGATCCGTCTCGTCGATTTCGGCTGCGATAGGCGCGACATGTCTGGCAGCCATTTTGCGGATGCTGTCGCGAAAGGCGACCTGCTCTTCGCTGAAGCTCATGAACGTCTCCGTCGTTTTTTTCGTTGGGAGGCCAAAAAGGGGCTTCCATTGAATGGGTGATCCATTTAATAACTCATCCCATGTCGACCAAGTCAAGCCCCCACAAGACCGGCAGCGCGCGCGTCGCGCCATCCCCGCGTCGCGAACGAGCCTCTGATCATCGGATGGCGGGATCGCCGGCCCCTGTGGCGTTTCGCCCGATCCACACGCGGCGCGCGTTCGAGGAAATTTGCGACCGGATTCGCGAGCAGCTTGCGCGCGGAGCTCTCAAGCCGGGCGACAAGCTGCCGCCGGAGCGCGATCTGGCGCAACAGCTGGGCGTGAGCCGCAACGTCCTTCGGGAAGCGCTTCGCAGCCTGGAGATGGCTGGCGTGCTGCGGCTGCAGAAGGGAGTCAAAGGTGGCGCCTTCATCCAGGAGGGCGATACCAGCCGCATGAATGTGGTCATGCGCGACATGCTGAGTCTTGGGACGATCTCGATCCGCGAATTGTCGGAAGCGCGCGTACAGGTGCTCGACCTCGTCGTGCGCCTTGCCTGCGCGAACGCGCAGCAGGCGGATTTCGACGCGTTGCAGGCCAATGTCGAACGGACGGAGCTCTTTACCCGCGAGGGCCGGCTGCTGGAGCGGGTTGAATGCGCGCGGGAGTTCTACAAATTGCTCGGCCTTGCTTGTGGCAACAAGGTCATCGCCATGATCACCGATGCGGTCACCGAAATCCACATGCGGTTCGTCTACGCCAAGGTCGCGTCCAGCGGGGTTGCGATGACGCGGCTGGGCGAGCGGCGCCGGCAGTTCCTGGCGGCGCTGCGGGAGCGGAATGCAGTCGCCGCGGCGCGGTTGATGCGCAGCCACCTGGGTGCGGTTCAGAAGATGCTCGAACAGGATCCCGGTGCCATGTCGCTTCAGATCGCCCTGGCTGAGATCAATTCTGGCATGAAGTGACGGAATTGCAGGCCCCGGCCGAACGTCGGAACTGAATCAAGAAAAACGAATGGAGGAAAGACGTGTCCCAATATGCAAAGTACGAGTGTCTGACCGTAGATGTCGCCGACAAGATCGCGACGGTGACCTTGAACCGGCCGCAGGCCCGCAACGCCATCAATCAGAGGCTGATCCGGGAGCTCCGCACGATCTGGGACGATCTTGCCGACGACCACGCCGTCAATGTCGTGGTGCTGACCGGGGCCGGGGAGTTCTTCAGCGTCGGTGGCGACGTCAAGGCGATGTCGGAGCGGCCGGGCGGCGATGTTCTGGAGGAGGGCGAGGTTCATGACCCCATGATCAGCCGCCGCGGCGTGACGCGCCAGCTCGAGCTCGACAAGCCCATCATCGCCGCGATTAATGGCGATGCCATCGGCCTTGCCGCGACCCACGCGCTGCTCTGTGACATCACTATCATGGCGGAGGATGCGCGCATCGGCGATACCCATGTGTCGCGGGTGGGCTTGGTAGCGGGAGACGGCGGCACCGTGATCTGGCCGTTGCTCGTCGGCATCAACAAAGCCAAGGAATTCCTAATTCGGGGCACCCTGTTGAAGGGTAAAGAGGCCGAGCGGATCGGCCTCGTCAATCACGTCGTACCGAGGGCCGAGGTGCTGGCCAAGGCGCGGGAGATCGCAATCGAGCTCGCGAACGGCCCCACCTGGGCCATTCGCTGGACCAAGCTGTCGATCAATCAGATCGTCAAGGATCGGGTGAACATGCTGCTCGAAGCCTCGATGGCGCTCGAGCAGGTGACATTCGCAACCGCCGACCACAAGGAAGCAACGATGTCTTTTAAGGAGAAGCGCAAGCCGAGGTTTGGCCAGGGCTAGTCTAGCTCCATGGACACCACCGAGCTTCCCAACGACGAGGTCAGGCAGATGCTCCGGGACTCCCTGCGCGGGTTTCTCGGCGAGCAGTGGAATGCCGATTGCTTCAGGCTTGGCGCCGAGCCGAAAGACGTTGCAGCGATATGGGCCAAGCTGGTTGGCCAGGGCGTAGCCAGTCTGGGCTCCGCTCCTGAGGAAGGGGGCTTGCGCGAGATCGCGGTCGTGCTCGCGGAGCTCGGGCGTGCGGCGTGTCCGGCGCCTATGTGGTCGGCTGCGCTTGCCAATTTCGCGCTTTCGACGGCGAGGTCGGAACTGGCCGCTGACTGCCTGGAGAACCTGCACGTCGGGGCGGCGCGGCTCGCCTTCTCGTTTGGGGCGCTCGACCCCGCTCCGGGCGCGGGCGCGATCCGGGTTCGGGACGGCAGGGCAGACGGGGTGCTCCTGCTCGTGGAAGCGGCGGACAGCTGCACCCACTTGCTTGTTGCCATCGACCATGCGCTCCTAGGTCTCGTGGCACTGGATGCCGCCGGCGTCGCAATTGTCCCGACGCGTGCCATGGGCGCCTGGGGGGCTTGCGAAGTACGTCTCAGTTCGGCGCCGATCAGCCTCATCGCGATCGAGGCGGGCGTTCTCGATGATCTCTTGCTTCGCGGAAAGCTGGTGCTGATGGCGCGGGCGCACGGTGCCGCCCTGCGCGGTTTCGAGCTTGCCACCGATTACGCCAAGGAGCGGCATCAATTCGGTCAGCCGATCGGCCGGTTCCAGGCCATTCAGCACAAGCTCGCCAATGGCTTCATCGCCCTGGAAGGGGCGCGGCTGATCGTGGATCATGCGGCCAGGCTTCACGATCACGGGAATCGCGATTGGCGCTACTTCGCTCATGCGGCAATCGCCTTTGCCTGCGATGGGTTGCGGCGCGTCTCGCTGGAAACGCATCACGCGTTCGGCGCGATCGGTTATGCCGATGAGCACGAGGCGCCGCGGCATTTCAAGCGGGTGCATCTCGACACCATCATGCTGGGCGGTGCGGCGCCGGCGAAAAAATGGCTGGCATCCTCATTGCTGGAGCCGGGCAGTTCGGGCCTGCCTGAACATGATCTTGGTCCGGCCGGCAACGCGCTGCGCGAGCAGGTGATGGATTGGCTGGAGCAGCATTGGTCGGGGGACCGGAAGGCCGAATTCGATCGCAAACCCTTCGCCAAACGCGAGTTCGATGCCGAGTTCGCGCGCGAGATCGGCGAGACCGGCTGGATCGGGCTTGGCTGGTCCCGGCAGTTCGGCGGCCAGGCCCGTTCGCCGCTCGAGCAGATCGCGTTCATGGAGACGATGGAGCGCGGCGAAGCGCCGCGCATCGGCGCCGCGATCCAGGCCAATGCCGTGATGATGTTCGGAACGCTCGAGCAGCAGCAACGCTATCTGCCTGAAATCCTGCGCGGCGAGGCCATGTACGGGATGGGCTACAGCGAACCGCAGGCGGGCTCGGATCTCGCAGCGCTGCGGACCAGCGCGGTGCGCGATGGCGATCACTGGGTCATCAACGGCCAGAAGATATGGACCACCACCTGGTGGGGCAAATACATGTTCCTGGCCGCGCGCACCGACAAGGATGCCGAGCCGCCGCACGCCGGCATCAGCATGTTCATCGTACCCATGAACGCCGAGGGGATCACGGTCCGGCCGGCGACTACGATGTATGACGGCTCGTTCGCCAACATCTTCTACGACAATGTCCGTATTCCCCTGGAGAACCTCGTCGGCGAGATCAACGGGGGCTGGAAAGTCCTGACCGGCGCGCTCGCCTTCGAGCGCGGGCTGGTCGGCGGGGGCATCGTCCTGAAGGTCGCTCACGCCTTCGAGCAGCTACGCGGGCACGTCATGCAGAGGGACGCTGCGGGAATGGCGCTCAGCGACGATCCCATCGTGCGCGACAGGATGGCGACGCTGGCCGCCGAGATCGAGATCGGGCGTCAGTTGATGATGCATTGCGCCGAGCTCGCCGCGGACGGCATGACGCCGCCGGAATACGGCGCGATCAGCAAGGTCTTCTCCGGGGAGTTGATGGAGCGTTTCGGCGAGGCGGCGCTCGACATCCTCGGCACGAGGGCGGCACTGTCGGAGCAGATGCCGGGGGCGATCGACAATGGCCGTTTCGAGCAGAACCTGCGTCATTCGCTGATGTGGGTGATCAGCATCGGCACCAACGAGATCCAGCGCAGCCTCATCGCGCAACGTGCGCTTGGGCTTCCAAGATAGGAGTGAGCATGCAGGCGCAGGAGGCCACGAATCTGCCGCTCGAGGGCGTGCGCGTGCTCGATTTCTCGATCATGCTGGCCGGTCCGTATTGTGCGAGGCTGCTCGCCGATGCCGGCGCGGAGGTCATCAAGATCGAGCCGCCCGAGGGTGACGACATGCGTCTGCGGGCCCCGTTGCGGGAGGGGCAGAGTGCTTATTTCGGCCAGCTCAATGCGGGCAAGCGCAGCCTTGCGCTCGATCTGAAAAATTCCGAGGCGATCGAACTGGTGCGCCGGCTGGTCAAGGAGACCGATATCCTGGTCGAGAATTTCCGGCCGGGGGTGATGGACCGGCTGGGCCTCGGCTACGACGCGTTGCGCGCGATCAATCCACGCCTGATCTACTGCTCGATCTCGGGCTACGGCCAAACGGGCCCGGCCGCGGAGCGCGCCGCCTATGCCATGATCGTTCACGCCGAGAGTGGCTTCGACCGTTCGCTGATGCGGTATGCGGGCGATCGCGACCGGCCGGCGGCGGGGGCGGTTTTCGTCGCTGACGTTCTCGGGGGGATCTTCGGCTATTCGGCGATCCAGACCGCCATGGTCCAGCGCGCACGGACGGGGACGGGCCAACGGATTGATGTTGCCCTGATGGACTGCATGCTGAACCTGCTCGTCTACGAATTGCAGGAAGCACAGTTCTCCCCGCAAGCGCCGCGCGCCGCCTATGGTCCGGTCCGGGCTTCCGACGGCGACATCCTGGTTGCGCCGATCACGCCGCGAAATTTCGCTGCGCTGTGCGAGGTGACCGGGCAGGCCGATCTCGCGAACGATCCGCGCTTCAAGACGGTGCCGGGCCGCGCGGCCAATTGGACCGCGATGATGCAGGTCGTCGAAAAATGGTCCGAACAGAATACGGTGCGCGAGTGCATGGCTGCCCTCGACAAGGCCGGCGTTCCCAGTGCCGAATATCGCGATCCGGGAGCTGCGTTGACCGACCCGCATCTCCTTCAGCGCGGCGCATTCGCGACGATTGCGGATAGTGCGGGGGAATTCCTTGGCGTCAATGCGCCCTGGAAGATGTCGGGAGGATCGACCGCCATGCGGCGGGAGATCCCCGCGGTCGGTGCGCACCGGGACGAATTGCTGTCCCGGGTCCTCGGCCTGTCGGGCGAGGCCATCGCCGGCCTCGCTGACGCCGGAGCGTTTGGAAGCGCCAGCGCCCGGTTGAAGGGCTAGTCCACATTAGCGCGCCGGAGGGCACCGTCCATGAAGATCATCGCTGCGATAGCAAATGGGCCGCGCGATCCTTTCGAGATCGCCCCTTGCGAACTCTCGGCCCCACGCGGTGGCGAAGTCCTGGTCAGGGTGCACGCGTGCGGCATCTGTCACACCGATCTGGCGGTGAAGTATGGGCACATTCCGGTGCAGATGCCCAAGGTTCTGGGCCATGAAGGAGCGGGCGTGATCGAACAGGTCGGCCCCGGCGTGACGTCGTTCCGCCCCGGCGTGACGTCGTTCCGCCCCGGCGACCACGTGCTCATGAGCTTCGGTTCCTGCGGTGAGTGCTCGAATTGTAGTGACGGCGCCCTCGGCTATTGCGATCACTTTCGCACCATCAACCTGTTCGGAAACAGGTCGGGCGGCTCGGCGCTGTCACGGGGCGGGAGCGACCTCGGCGGTCATTTTTTCGCGCAATCAGCCTTCGCGAGCCATGCGATCGCCACCACCAGGAACATTGTCAAGGTCGATGCCGATCTGCCGCTGGATCTTGTTGCGCCGCTCGGATGCGGCATCCAGACCGGCATGGGATCGGTCATGAACGTGCTGCGGCCGCGGGCCGGAACCTCGATCGCGGTGTTCGGCGTTGGCGCGGTGGGCCTGTCCGCCATAATCGCCGCGCGGATCGTCGGCTGCTCGACCATCATCGCCGTGGATGTCGTGCCGGAGCGCCTGCGCGTCGCGCGCGAGCTGGGTGCAACGCATGCGATATCCGGCCGTGCCGAGAATTCCGCGGCTGAGATCACCGAGCTCACGCAGGGCGGCGCGCATGTCTCGCTCGACACGACGGGCGTACCGGCGGCGGTGGCAAGCTCGGTCAATTGCCTGCGCGCGCGAGGCGTCAGCGCGCAGGTCGCGGCCCCACCTCGGGGAACGATGTATGCGGCCGAAGCCAGCGTGGTGGTCGGACGGGGAATCTCCATCCGCGGCGTGGTCGAGGGCGATGCAAATCCCCAGCTGTTCATTCCGCGCATGATCGGCTTCTTCCGCGAAGGCCGGTTGCCGCTCGACAAATTCGTCAAGACCTACCCGCTCGCGAGGATCAACGAGGCCGTTGACGACCTCGACAGCGGCCGCGTGGTCAAGCCCGTTCTGACCATGGTGGAGATTGGAAGCGCTTAACAAGACACAAAACAAGCAGGGAGGAGGAACGATGCTCGACATCGCAACGGATAATGCCATCGCCGATCACAGAACCTACGGCAATGTCGGACTGCAGCACCGGCTCTTCGGCGAGTTGCGGCGAGGCGATCCGGTCCATTGGACGCAACCTGAAGGGTACCGTCCGTTCTGGACCATCACGAGACATGCCGACATCATCGAGATCGAGCGCCAGGCCGATCGCTTCATCAATGCGCCGCGGACGAAGCTTCTCAGCATCGAATTCGAGAGCAAGGTGAGGGAGGCGATGAGCGGCAAGCCCATGCTGGTCCGGGCCTTGCCGCAGATGGATAATCCCGATCACGGCAAGTATCAGAAACTGACCCACGCCTGGTTTCAGCCCCGGCACATCCGGACGTTGTCCGAGCGTATGGCGGCGCTGGCGAAGGAGAGCGTCGATCGTCTCGTGGCGATGGGCAACCAGTGCGATTTCTACAACGATATCGCGATCTACTATCCTTTGCGGGTCCTGATGACCATCCTCGGCCTGCCGCGCAGCGACGAGGAACGTCTGCTCAAGATCACCCAAGCCTATTTCGGCGGCGGCGATCCGGAGATGCAGAAGGGCTCCGACCTGATCGACGCCACGATCGCCTATGTCGACTATTTCAAGGACGTCGCGCGGGAGAGACGGAAGAACCCGCAGGACGATGTGGCGACGGTGATCGCAACGTCGGAGATCGATGGCCGGCCGATCGAGGATTTCGAAGCCTATTCGTACTATGTCGCGCTCGCGAGCGCGGGACACGACACGACGAGCGCGACGATCGCCGGCGGTCTGCTTGCCTTGATCGAGAACCCCGAGACCATGGCCCGCCTGCAGCGCGAACCCGAGCTCCTTTCGGACGCCGCGGAGGAGATGGTGCGCTGGGTATCTCCGGTCAAACACTTCTTCCGCACCGCCACGGCCGACTACGACATTCGCGGCAAGACGATCAGGGCCGGCGACAGCATCCTCCTCAGCTATCCGTCGGGCAATCGGGACGAGGACGCCTTCGATCGGCCCTTTCAGTTCATTCCCGATCGGTCGCCCAATCGGCATCTCGGCTACGGATTCGGCATTCACGCCTGCATCGGACGGCATTTCGCCAAGGCCGAGATCGTGGCCTTCTTCCGCGAATTCCTCGGCAGGATCGAGCGGGTCGAGCTCGCGGGCGTGCCGGCGTGGACCGAAACGTCGTTTCTCGGCGGCGTGAAACGCCTGCCGATCCGCTATTCGGAACGCTAAGGGAAGCATTGCGGCGCGTGCGCGTCCTCGAAGGCAGGGACGGGGTCAGGTCTCTGAGGACGAGGGCGCGGCGGCCTTGGCGATCGCGAGCATGCAGTTGAGGAAGTGGACGCGGTCCTCCTTGGTCAAGGGCGCAAGCAGGGTGTTCTGAAGCTCAGCCGCGGCGGGGATGACTCCGAGAAGGGCTTCCTCACCCTTGGCGGTGATCTGGACCTGGATCGACCGCCGGTCTTCCGCGTTGCTTCGTTTCGAGATCAGCTTGCGCCCGGTCATGCGCTTGAGCATCTCGCTGAGCGTGTTGCGGTCGCTGCTGATGCGCACGGCGAGAGCGGACGGGGTGAGGGGACCATCCTGATAGAGCGCGATCAACACGCCGAACTGTCGTGGCGTGATGTCGCTCTGTCCGGTCAGGTCCTGGTAGAGCAGGTCATAGCGGGCCTCGAGCAGTCGAAGCAGAAACCCAACGCCCCCTTCTAGGCGCCAGTTGCGCGCGATCTCCACCGCGCTCGCACTCTTTCCCTTGGGCCCTGACATCGTCGTTGACCTGAAATCTCCGAGAACGGCTCAGGCGTTAGCAGCTTGTCCGGTGGCTCTCAACCCCACGGCGGAATGGGCGCCAGTGAGCGCTGCGTCCAGAAATTCCGGCGAGACCAGATTTGCTATTGCAAGCCATTCGCTCATATAGTACGTATACGTATCAATTAACGGCGCTGAACTGCGCTGCCTGGGAGGGACTGCTTGGATCTGCGCGAGCTGCTGTCGATTCCCTATCTTCTCGAAGCCGAGGCGGTCGAAACCGAGCCCGGTCGATGGCTCGTACGTCTGACCTATCCTGAACTGCCCGGCTGCAGCGCGGAAGGCGCGGTGGTCGAGGACGCCCTGCGAGATATCGAGCGGTGCCGCATCGAGACGATCGTCAGCCTCGTTGAGTCGGGGGCAGTGCCGCCCATACCACGGCAGCCACTGGCTTCGGCGGATCCGCTCTGGACCGCACGTGATCTCGGACTGTCGGCGCGTGTTGCGGCGCTCCTGGGCACTGCACCGGAGCAGGGCGGTGACGGGATCCCATTGAAGGAGAAAGCACATGCTCTCACACGAAGACAATGAACGGCTCGTCCGGGTCGGCAAGGGCACGCCGCTCGGAGACCTGTTCCGCCTCTATTGGATTCCCTTCCTTCCGTCGGCGGATGTGACCAAAGATGGCCAGCCGAAGCGGATCAGGCTCCTCGGAGAGGACCTTGTCGCATTCAGGGATTCGGAGGGACGCGTCGGGCTGGTCGATCAGGCCTGTCCGCATCGCGGCGCGCCGATGGTGTTCGCGAGGAACGAGGATTGCGGCCTGCGATGCGTCTACCACGGCTGGAAGTTCGACGTCACGGGCGCCACGACGGATATGCCGGCCGAGCCGGTCCGCAGCCGCCTTAAGGAGCGCGTGAGGATCAAGGCCTATTCGTGCCGGGAGCGCAACGGGATGATCTGGACCTATATGGGGCCAGATCAGGCTGATCTGCCGCCGCTGCCCAACGTCGAATGGAATCTGGTGCCGCAGGAGCAGGTGCATATCTCGCTGCGCGTGCAGGAGTGCAATTGGCTTCAGGCGGTCGAAGGTGAGATCGATTCCGCCCACGCGCCGCTGCTGCACGGGCGCCTGGATGCACAGGGCTCGACCAGCGCCTGGATCCAGAAACGCGATCTGCGTCCGACGTTCGAATGCATCAAGCAGGATTTCGGCATGAGCATCGCTGCGCGGCGCAACTACGATGCCAATACGCTGTACTGGCGCGTCAACCAGTTCATGCTGCCGTTCTACACGCTGGTCCCGCCATTGATGCCGTTCCCGGATCTCAGTGGCCATGCCTGGGTGCCGATCGACGATAAGAACACGCTCTGCATCATGTTCTCATATCACCCCTCGCACCCCCTGCTGCCGAAAACCCGGCGGGTCTTCTCCGAAGGACACAATGGTCGCGAGAGCGGGCATGCCAGCCGCCATGCGCTGGTCGAGCACCCGATGACGGTGCCTTATGCTGGCTATTGGACGAAATATAATCCGCAGAACGGCTTCCAGTTCGACTACCAGGCGCAGCAGACGACCTGGTTCTCGGGCCTGCCGGGCTTGTGGGTACAGGACGGAGCCTGCCAGAGCGGCGTGTCGCCGATCTTCGACCGGACCAGAGAAAATCTCTGTTCGAGCGACACCGGCATCGCGATGACCCGGCGTTTCATCCTGGAGGCGCTCGGGGCCTATCGCGATCACGGAACCAAGCCGAAAGGCGTGACGGACCCCGACGTGTTCATGGTCCGCGCAGTGTCGATGCGGCTGCCGCCGGAGGATTCGTGGGTCGACGTCGGCACGCCCTTCATGCGTGCCAAGCTCGGCGCCGATTTCGGATACGAGATGTGAGCCCTTCGATGGCAGTCCCGCGGAGGCGCGCGCCATGAGCGATGGCTTGTTCGACGTTCGCGTCAAGCGCATCGGCTACGAGGCGGATGGGATTAATTCCTACGAACTGAACTCGCCGACCGGCCGCGATCTCAATCCCTTCACGGCCGGTGGGCATATCGATGTGCATCTGCCGAACGGCATGGTCCGCAGCTATTCGTTGGTCAACGATCAGCGCGAGCGCCATCGCTATGTGATCGCGATCAACAAGGACCCGGCCGGGCGGGGTGGCTCACGCTTCCTGCATGACAATCTGAGGGCGGGCGACATCGTCAGGGTGTCGCGGCCCCGCAACAACTTTGCGCTCTGCGAACATGCCGAGCATTCGGTCCTCGTCGCAGGCGGAATCGGCATCACGCCGTTGCTGTCCATGGCCCGTCGCCTCGACGCCCTCGGGCGGTCCTGCGAACTGTTCTATGCTGCAAGGGCGCCGCGCGCGGCGGCATTCCTCGACGAGATCGAGGTGCTCGCGGCGAAGGGACGCTTGAAGGTGCGCCTCGACTTCGACAACCAGCGCTCCGGGCGTCTGTTCGATCTTGCGTTCGTCATCGACCGAGCGCCGGCGCAGGCTCATCTCTATTGCTGTGGGCCGCAGCCGATGCTCGAAGCCTTCGAAGCCGCGGCCGCCAGTCGTCCGGCCGATCAAGTGCACCTCGAGTATTTCCAGGCGACCGAAGCTCCCGCGACCGCAGGCGGTTTCGAGGTGAGGCTCGCGCGCAGCAACCGGACGATTGCGATCGAAGCCGGCAAGACGATCCTCGAAGCGCTGCTCGATGCCGGGATTGCGGCCAACCATGCCTGCTCGGAGGGGATCTGCGGCACCTGCGAAACGCGCGTACTCGAAGGCATCCCGGATCATCGCGATCAGTTTCTCAGCAAGGACGAGCAGGCATCCAACAAGACGATGATGATTTGCTGCTCGGGCGCGAGGTCGGGCACGCTGGTGCTGGACCTCTAACAACAAAAAAGTTCGTAACAGGGTGGAAAACATGAAAGTCGCTTTACGCGTTGCCGGAATAGCCTTGCTCCTCGTCGGCCTGGGTTCGCCCGCATGGGCGGCCGCAACGCGCACCATGAAGATCGGCGTCCTCAATGATGCGTCGGGTCCCTATTCCGACAATGCCGGTGAAGGCTCCGTGACGGCGGCGAAGATGGCGGCCGAGGACTTCATGGCGCAGCACCCCGACTTCAAGGTCGAGATCATCTCGGCGGATCACCAGAACAAGGCGGATGTCGGGGCGGCCATCGCCCGTCGCTGGATCGAACAGGAGAAAGTCGACGCCGTCGCCGACGTACCGAACTCCGCGGTCGGCCTTGCCGTCAATGAGGTGGTTCGCGGCGGCAAGGCGGCCCTGATCGCTTCCAGCGCGGCGTCGTCCGATCTGACCGGGAAATACTGCTCGCCCAATACGATCCAGTGGACGTTCGACACCTGGGCTGCGTCGCACGCGATCGGCAACTACCTGGTCCGTCATGGCGGCAAGAAATGGTACTTCATCGCCACCGACAATGCGCTCGGCAAGTCCATGGTGCGGGACGGAACGTCCGTCATCAATGTGGGCGGCGGTGCTGTGCTCGGATCGGTCAACGTTCCCATCAACAATGCCGACTACGCCTCGTTCATCCTGCAGGCAGATGCCTCCGGCGCCGACGTGATCGCTTTCGCTACCGCCGGCGGTGATACCGTCAGCCTGATCAAGCAGTCCGCCGAGTTTGGCTTGAAGCAGAAGGGCCGAACCTTCGCCGCGATGCTGACGACGACGAACGACGTCGAGGCCAGCAGCCTTACGGTCGGGCAGGGACTGATCATCACCCAGCCGTTCTATTGGGACCTCAATGAGGCCAGCCGGGTCTGGTCGGCGAAGTTCAGCGCACGGCAGCATGATCAGTCACCGACCGCGTTTCACGCCGGCGTCTATTCCTCGGTGCTGGCCTATCTGAACGCCGCATTGGCCGCGGAAACCAACGACGCGCAGGCGGTCATCCGCAAGATCAAGGAGCAGCCCATCGACGACGCGCTGTTCGGCCCGGTCGTGGTGCGGGCGGACGGCCGCGCCATCCACAACATGTACATCTTCAAGGTGAAGGAGCCGAGGGCGTCGAAAGGCAAATGGGACCTTCTCGACAATGTCGGCGTCCTGAGCGGACCCGAGGCATTCCGCCCGATCGACCAAGGCGGATGTTCGTTGGTCGAGCAGGCCAGGGGCAATTGACGCCGGTTGCGATCAGGTCGCCAGTGCTGCCGCGCAAACTTGATGGATGCACCATGCTGGACAACATCGAAGCCGACTTCCCCGCCTACACGCCGCGGCCATCCGATGCGCCGAGGGCGCTCGCGGGAATCCGGGTCGTGGATTTCTCTCATTTCATCGCGGGCCCGTTCGCCACGATGATTCTCGCCGATATGGGCGCCGAGGTCATCAAGATCGAAGCGCCCGGCCGCGGCGACGATCTTCGGCGGTATCCGCCGGTGCATCCCGAACTCAAGGCCGGGGCGCCGTTCGTCTGGACCAACCGCAACAAGCGGAGCGTTGCCCTGGACCTCAAGTCGCCGGAGGGTGTGGCGGTGGTGCGTGACCTGATCGCGACGGCGGACGTCGTCGTCGAGAATTTCTCCACCGGGGTCATGGAGCGGTTCGGGCTCGACTATGCGGCATGCCTCGCGATCAAGCCGGACATCATCTACTGCTCGGTGTCGGCCTATGGACGCGAGGGGGCCTTCGCGGACCGGCTCGGCTTCGATCCGATCGCGCAGGTGGAGAGCGGGTTTGTGTCCATGAACGGCTATGCGGACCGCGAGGGCGTGCGGGCGCTGTCGCCGGTGATGGACATCAGCACGGCGATGATGGCCTGCAACGCCATCCTCGGCGCGCTGGTCGCTCGTGAGCGCAGCGGGCTCGGACAGTCGGTCGAGGTGTCGCTGTTCGACAATGCCGTGCTGATGACCGGCTATGCCACGATGCAGCATTTGTTCACCGGCGCGAATCCGCAGCGACACGGCAACACGAGTCCCGACACCTGTCCCTCGGGCGTGTTCCAGGCGCAGGACTGCGCCTTTTATATCAATTGCGGAAACGACAAGATCTTCCGGCGCCTGATGTCGCAGGTGCTCGACCGCGCCGATCTGGCCGCGGCCGAGATCTATGCGACCGGGCCCGACCGCATCCGGCGGCGGGACGGATTGTTCGCGATCCTCGGCGAGGCTTTCGCGCAACGGCCGTGGAGCGATTGGCAGGCGCGGATGCGGGCGGCCGGCGTTCCCTGCGGGCAGGTGCGCGCGGTCGGGGAGGCGATCCGGTCACCCGAAGCGCGGGAGCGCGGTCTCGTCACCCGCATTCCGCATGACACGCTGGGCTGGATTCCGAACGTTAGCCTGCCGATCCGCTATTCCGCGACGCCCATCGTGGATCCCGTGGCCGCCCCCGCGGTCGGCCAGCATACCGGGGCCGTGCTGCAGGAACTGCTGGGATACGACGATGCGCGCCTGGCGCGGCTCGCCGCGGCCGGCGCCTTCGGCGAGACCGGGACAGGGCCGGCGAAAGCGGGGCGGACGTGAGCGCAAAGGCGTCCGCCGATCGCACGCTCAGAGGCCGCGTTGCCGTCGTGGGGATCGGCGAGACCGACTATTACCGACACGGCGCATCGCCCGATCCGGAGTTCAAGCTGGCGCTGAAGGCCATCCTGGCGGCGTGCAGCGATGCCGGAATCGATCCGCGCGACATCGATGGCTTCGCCTCCTACAGCGAGGAGCGGAGCGAGGCGTCCCGGCTTGCTGCCGCGCTCGGCACGCGACGCCTTCGTGCCGCGACCATGCAATGGGGCGGGGGAGGCGGAGGCTGCTGTGCGGCCGTCGCCAATGCGGCGGCCTCGATCGTCGCGGGCCTTGCGGATTGCGTCGTCGTGTTCCGCTCGCTCGCGCAGGGGCAATACGGCCGGTTCGGGCAGACGACGAACATCGACACGATTTCCGGCGAGAAGGCGTACCTGATGCCTTACGGCATTCTGGCGCCGCCGCAGCGCTTCGCCATGCGCGTGCGCCGCTACATGCATGAGCGCGGCGTAAGTCAGGAGGCGCTGCGGGCAATCGCGTTGGCCTCTTATCATCATGCGCAGGCCAACCCGCGGGCCGTCATGTACGGCAAGCCGCTGGACCCGGCCAAGTATGATGCCTCGCGCTGGATCGCGGAGCCGTTTCATCTCTACGATTGCTGCATGGAGAACGACGGCGCCGCCGGGCTCGTGCTGGTGCCAGCCGAGCGTGCTGGAGAATTTCGCAACAAGCCGGCCTATGTGCTGGGGGCCGCCGTCGGATCCGGATATCGCGCGGGCGCGATCCCGCACAATTCGCCGCATTACGCGAGCGCCGGCTTCGAACCCGTCGCGGCCGATCTCTATGCGATGGCTGGGCTCGGTCCATCCGACGTCGGCGTCGTCCAGTGCTACGAGAACTTCACGGGCGGCGTGGTGATGGCGCTCGCGGAACACGGCTTCTTCGCGCCGGAGGAGGCGAACGACTATCTCGCCTTCGACAACCTCGTTGCGCCATCGGGGCGCCTTCCGCTCAACACCAGCGGCGGCAATCTGGCCGAGTGCTACATGCACGGGTTCGAACTCGTGCTGGAGGCCGTGCGCCAGGTGCGCGGAACGTCCACGAGCCAAGCGAGGCGCAATGATGTGGCTATGGTGATCGGCGGACCCATGGTCACGCCGGTCAGCAATCTCCTGCTCGGCTCGGAGGCGACACTGTGAGCGGCGAGGCGACCCAAACCTACCTTCCGCAGGGGCTGCCGATCCCGGTCGCCGAGGCCGACGGTCTGTCGGCGCCCTACTGGCAGGGGTTGCACCAGAACCGTCTCCTGGTGCAGCGTTGCCGCCATTGCGCAACATGGCAGTTCGGCCCCGAATGGATCTGCCATCAGTGCCATGCCCTCGATCCCGACTGGACGGAGATCGAGCCGCACGGGCGGATCTTCAGCTGGGAGCGGGTCTGGCATCCCTCGCACGCCGCGCTGAGGCAGCATGGACCCTATCTCGCCGTGCTCGTGGAAATCCCTCACGCCAGCGGCGTCAGGATGATCGGCAACCTGCTCGGCGATCCCGCGCAAGTAGTTTACATCGGCGCGGCCGTGGAAGGCGTTTTCGAGCACCATCCGCATCCGGAGCGGCCGTATTCGCTGCTGCACTGGCGGCCTTCGTCAGCCCGCTGACGCGAGACGCAGCTTTCAACAGGTCCTAAGGTGTCTGAGCGCGAGAGTCGCATTCGCTGCTCTGACGGTATTTGAAGCGGCGCCGCACTAGTGGGGGCATGGCCCTCTTGGCTACGCAGGCAGCCCTGATTAGTCGATTGACTCCGATAGTTGGCGGAATGGCCAGCATTGAGCGCGGTTCGAATTTTTCTGTGAATTCAAGACCGAAAAATTGAGGCGGTTGTACCGTCGGCATTTGTCCGTCAGACCCGAAAAATTGTGCTTGTAGATCAACGGCGAAGCGATGTTCGAAATGATAGAGTGGGTAGCGCAATCGCGCGCTATTGCGCGTTTTGGCGTAGTTTTGGGTGGGCCACTTACACTTACTCTCGCTCGGCGATCAGGCGAGTTGTGGGTTTAGATCTTACCCGCTTGAGGTCCGCACTCCAACGCGTTTTGGTTGACGGAGTACTGCGGCGAACCAGAGCGTGCAGAAGGGCCTCACCTGCCTTGGCCGTGGCCTCTGGTTTGAGAGCGGCGGCTTTTGGCGCAACGCAGACGAGGTCGGGCTTTGTGTTGGAACGTCATCCCGCGAGGAAGCCGCCATCCACGGCAATTACCGTTCCGGTCGCGTATTGCGAGGCCGGCATGCAGAGAAACGCGACGGTACCGGCAACCTCTGACGGTTGACCCCACCGCTTGAATGCCGTGCGGTCCGCGATGCGCTGATAGTGCGCGCGATCGGCTCGGCCTGCGGCGTTGATCGCCGTTTCGATGTAGCCGGGCGCGACGGCATTGACGCGGATGCCTTCGCCGGCCCACGCTAGGGCCAATGCCTTGGTTAGCATCACGACGCCGCCCTTGCTGGCGCAGTAGGCGGGAATCCGTGGCAGAGCTAGCGTCGCGTTCATCGAGGCAATGTTCACGATTGAGCCCTTCCTTTCCGCCAGCAGGGGGCGGAATGCCATGCAGGTCCGGAACGTGCCGGCGAGATTAATATCGAGCACCTTCATGAAGGTCTCGATCTCGAATTCCTTGTCGCGTGCAAGAATGCCGGCGCAATTGATCAGCGCGTCGACGCGGTTGTGCTGCCGGGCGAATGACGTCACGGCTTCGTCGTCCGTGACATCCAGTTTCGCGAGCTCGAGCCCGGCACGGGCTTTGAGCACAGTGCGTGCGAGATCAGCCTCATTCGCTCCCGTTGCCGTGACCGTCGCACCAAGATCGCAGAATTGATTGCTGATTGCAGCGCCGATGTCGCCGGAGCCACCGATCACGACGGCATGGAAGCCGGCGGCGAGAGAAAAATTGGAAGTCATCGGAGGATCTCACTTCAGGATTGTGGGAGGCGAAGCCGTCGACTCTCGGACCACCAGCGAAAAGTCGATTTCGCGATGCTTGATGGTCTGTTCGCCCGCGAGGCTTCGCACCAGATATTCTCCGGCCAGTTGCCAGGTCTCGTCGGTTGGCACGTGAATGGTCGTCAGGCTCGGCCGCAGATGGCGGCTCCAGTCGAGATCGTCGAAGCCAACGACCGATAGATCACGCGGCACCGAAAAACCGCTGCGTTCCGCCTCGAGCAATACGCCATAAGCGATGACGTCATTGCCGCAGACCACGGCGGTCGGACGATTCTTGAGGTTCAACAGATAACGGGCCGCCTCGCGTGCGTCGTCCAGGGTATAGGGCACCTCGACGTGCCATTCGGAAGGGAGTTCAAGACCGTTCTCCGCAAGCGCGCGACGAAAGCCGGCGACGCGCGCGCTGGCGCGATCGTTGTTGCGCTGGAGAGCCGAGACGATTCCGATCCGGCGATGGCCAAGTTCGATGACATGCGCGGCCGCGCGATAGGCCGCGGCTTCGTTGTTCGTTCCGACGCAAGGGTAGGGCCGGTCCGGTTGATAGATCCCGACATTGATGAACGGCACCGCATTGTCCGCGAGCAGCTTGCGCAGGCCTTCGTGATGACAATCGCCCCGCAGCACCAGGCCATCGACGCCGCGGCCGATCAGATTGCGGGCCTGTTGCAGCTCGATGTCGAGATCATATCCGCTCGTGGTGAGGAATAGCATGTAGCCGACCGAGGAAAGATATCTTTGCAACGAGGCGATGCCGCGCGCGAACATGGTGTTGTCGATCGTTGGCACAATCGCGCCGAGCGTGCGCGAACGTCGCGACGACAGAATGCGGGCCGGCGCATGCGGGATGTAACCGACGGCATCGATTGCCTGCGCGATGCGTGCGCGCAGGGACGGGCTCACCGCATCGGGATTGTTGAGTGCACGCGAGACAGACGCCGTCGACACTCCGGCGCGGGCCGCAACGGCGCGGATGCCCTGCTTCTCGGATCTGGCTGTTGGCAACGACATATGTAACGTTACATTTCCGAAGTGAGCCCCGCCCAGCAGCGGTTACGCTGCAAAATGGCCTATACTATGCGATTTGTCCATCGCTTGACAGGGCAAGGCTAATGCTTAGGATGTAACCGTTTTCAAAGAGATCCGCCGACTCAAGGCGGTCAGCCGGGAGGAGATTTCGATGAAGGCCAGGATGCTCGCGACGTACGTCGCGTTGCCGGTTCTCGCGATTGCCGCCGTCAGTGTGGAGGCGCACGCCGCCGATTTCGACTGGATGAAATTCAAGGGCAAGACCGTCACTTTTCTCGCCAACAACAATCCGGTGTCGCAGGCGCTGCTGACCTACAAGGCCGATTTCGAGAAACTGACCGGCATGACCCTGAAGGTCGACAGCTATCAGGAACAGCAGATGCGCCAGCGTCTGGTCACGGTCATGAATGCGAACAGCGACGAAGTCGACGCATTCATGACGCTGCCCTCGCGCGAGGGCGAGCAGTTCGCCGCCTCCGGCTGGTATGCCGATCTCACGGCGATGTCGAAGGGCGCGGTTGCCAAGGAGTACGATCCCGGCGGGTTGAGCCAGGCCCTGCTGAAGGCCGCGACGTTCGGTGGCAAGCTGACAAGCATGCCGATGAACATCGAGGGGCCAATCCTCTATTACCGTACCGATATCTTCAAGAAGTGCGGTCTCGAAGCTCCGAAGACCATCAAGGAGGTCGAGGCGGCAGCGGAAAAGATCAAGAGCTGCGACAGCGCGGTGACGCCGTTCGTCTCGCGCGGCCTGAAGCCCGCGGTCGCCTACACCTTCAGCAACATGCTCCACAATATCGGCGGCAGCTACATCGCGAATGGCAAATCGAGCCTCTGCTCGGCCAAGAGTAAGGAAGCGCTCGACACTTATAGTCGCCTGCTGCGCGACTTCGGACCGCCCGGTGTTGTCAATTACAGCTTCCAGCAGATATCCGCACTCTATCGCAGCGGCCGCGCCGCGATGGCGTTCGAATCGTCCAACGAGCTGAGGACCGTGATGGACGGCGGCGCGCGCCTCAAGGACACCGGCCTCTTGCCATTCCCGGCGGGCGAGGCCGGCCAGGTGCCGACCACGATCGGCTGGGGCATGGCTGTGTCCTCGCACAGCAAGCAGCCGGATGCGGCATGGTACTTCGTGCAGTGGGCAACCAGCCCCGAAGTGCAGAAGAAGATGGCGCTGCAGGGAATTGCCCCGCCGCGGCCGTCCGTCGCCAACGACCCCGAGTACCGCAAGTGGATCGACGAGGAGCCGGTCCGGAAGGAATGGCAGGCGGCGCTCGACGTGCTGGCCACGAAGGGATCCTCCGAGGTCGGCTATCCCATCGTCGCCAACCCGCAATCGCGCGAGTTCATCGGGCAGGCGGTGCAGGATCTGATCCTGAAACAGAAGAGCCTCGATCAGGCTTGCGCCGATGCCGACAGGGAGCTCGACGCCCTGATCGCGCAGAAATAACGCCCTGGCGCCGGCTGGCTTCGCGCCGGCCGGCACATGATTCAAGGACACGGACGCATGTCGGATACGGCTGCGACATTGACGCAGGACCGGCAGAAGCTGGAAATGTCGGCGCTCTCGGCGCCGGCCGTGATCTTCACGGTCGGGATGATCGCGTTTCCGGTCGTCTACACGATCTGGCTCGGCTTCCAGAATTTTTCCTCGACTGGCAAGCAGTCCTTCGCGGGCCTCGCCAATTATTCGAAGCTGGTGTCCGACGTCGAGTTCTGGCACGGGCTGTGGGTCACGATCGCGCTTTACGTTTTGTCGCTGGTGCTGCAGCTCGTCTTCGGCGTCTGGCTTGCGCTGGTGCTGTTTCACGCCAAGCGCCTGCCGGGCATCGTGCGCTCGCTGTTCATCTCGCCCTTTATGATGCCGCCGGTGGTGGCCGGCATGATGTGGCTCGTGATCCTCGATCCCTCGCTTGGCGCCGCCAATTACATCCTGCAGTCGTTGGGCCTGCCGCCATCGGACTGGCTGGCATCGCCGACCTGGGTCATTCCGACGGTGGCGCTGATCGATAGCTGGCAGTGGACTCCGTACGTCGCATTGATCGTGCTGGGCGGACTGCAATCGTTGCCCTCCAGCGTCTACGAGGCCGCTCAGATCGACGGCGCGTCCGCATTCAAGACCTTCCAGCGCATCACGCTGCCGCTGCTGCTGCCGACCATCGTCACCGCGGCGATCCTGCGCAGCGTCGATCTCCTTCGCTTCTTCGACATCATCTACATCACCACCCAGGGCGGCCCGGGCAACGCCTCGAACACGCTCAACATCTATGGCTTCCGGGTCGGCTTCGAATTCTTCAACATCGGTTATGCCAGCGCCCTGATGCTGACGCTGACGGCGATCGTGTTCGGCGCGGTGCTCGCTTTCAACCGCCTGCGCGGCGCGGTGGCGTGGTGATGTCATGACCGATGCAATAACCACCGACCGCTGGATACGCCGGCTCAATCTGGTGCAGCTCGTGCTGGCCGGTGTGATCATCATGGCGCCGACGGTCTGGATGGTGCTGTCCTCGTTCAAGCCATCCTTCGAAGTCACCGCCTATCCGCCGACGCTGATCTTCACGCCGACGCTGGACAACTACGTCGAGCTGACCAAGACGACGCCGTTTCTGAGCTACGCACTTAACAGTCTGATCGTCACCGTCGGTTCAACCGCGCTCGGACTGCTGTTTGGAATTCCCGCCGCCTTCGCCGTGTCCTGGACGCGTATCTCGTGGCCGGCGATCCTGACTCTTGCCGCGCGCATGGCGCCTGGCACGCTGTTCCTGCTGCCGTGGTACGTCATGTTCCGGCAAGTCGGACTGATCGGGTCCTACACCGCGCTGATCCTCAGCCATGCCGTGATCACGTTGCCGATCGTGATCTGGGTGTTGCTGCCGTCGTTCGACGGCATTCCGCGCAGCGTGTTCGAAGCGGCGCAGGTCGACGGCTGCAGCGTCACGCGCATCCTCTGGCGCATTGCGCTGCCGCTGGTGGCATCAGGCGTCGCCGTCTCGGCGATCCTGGCGTTCGTTTTCTCGTGGAACTACTTCCTGTTTGCGCTGGTGCTCTCCAATGGCGAGACCAAGACGCTGATCGCAGCGGCCTTCAACTTCATCGGCGAAGGCTCGACGCAATGGGGCGCCCTCATGGCCGCTGCATCGCTGATCGCATTGCCGCCGCTGGTGCTGGCGGCCCTGGTCCAGCGCTGGCTGGTCTCCGGACTGACGCTTGGCGCGGTGAAAGGCTAAGGTATCCGATGAACGTATCCCCCCGTCCGAATTCGATCATGCAGGCCGCGGTTTTCCACGGCAACGATCGCATCACCATCGAGCGTGTGGCAATGCCCGAAATCAGCACCGGCGAGGTGCTCGTGCGGGTCTCACGCACGGCGCTGTGCGGCTCGGACTTCAAGCTCTGGCACAAAGGCGCCGAGTTCACCGCCGGCCATGAGATTTTTGGCGTGGTCGAGCAGCCCGGTTACCCACTGCATGGCCGGCGCTGCGCCGTCTACATTCCCCTGCATTGCGACCACTGCGCTGCCTGCAGGCGCGGCGATACCCAGATGTGCCTGGAAGTCTCCTGCCTGATCGGCTGGAACCGGCCGGGCGGCTATGCCGAATACGTGCCGGTGCCGGAGAACTGCCTGCTGCCGGTGCCTGATGATATCGAGGACAGCCTGGCGCCGCTGCTGCTCGACACCATCGGCACATCTGCCCACGCCGTGCGCTTCGTCAGCCGCGTGGTCCCGCCGGCCGAGTCGGAGCCGGTTCTCGTCACGGGGGCCGGGCCTGTCGGCCTCGGCGTCGTGCTGGCGCTCCGCGCGCTCGGCTACGACGACGTCCATGTCGCCGATCCCAACGCCGCCCGCCTCAGAATCGCGCAGTCCTTCGGCGCGAAGGCGCACCCCGTCGGCGACACCTCCAAGCGCTTCGCGCTCATCATGGAATGCTCCGGCGCCCATGCGGCGCGCAATCTCGGCATCGAACTGGTGCTGCCCCGCGGGGCGCTGGTGCTGGTCGGCGAGAACGCCGCGCCCTGGACCATCGAGGAAGGCAAGGTGTTCCGCCGCAAGGATTTTTACATGATCCGGACCTTCTATTTTCCGGTCGCGGATTTCGAGCCGAACGTCGAGTTGCTGCGCAAGTACAAGGATGAATACCGCGTCCTCGTCGATGGTGAGTTCGGCCTGTCGGCGCTGCCCGAAAATTTCGCCCGCTTCGCCAAGGGTGAGCTGATCAAGCCCGTTCTAGCGTTGGATTAAACGATTATGGCTTCGATCTCGATCCGCAATCTCGTCAAACGCTACGGCAATTTCACCGTGATCCCGGACCTCAATCTGGAGATCGCGGACCATGAGTTCGTCGTGTTTGTCGGCCCGTCCGGCTGCGGCAAGTCGACCCTGCTGCGTATCATCGCCGGCCTCGAGCCGATCTCGTCGGGAGACCTCTATATCGGCGACAAGCGCGTCAACGGCGTGCAGGCCGCCCAACGCGATATCGCGATGGTGTTCCAGGACTACGCGCTCTATCCGCACATGAAGGTCTACGACAACATGTCGTTTGCGCTGGAGCTGCGTGGAGTGCCGAAGGCGGAGATCGACGCCCGCGTGAAGCGCGCCGCCGCGCTCTTGCACATCGAATCTTACCTCGACCGCAAGCCGAAGGAGCTGTCCGGCGGGCAGCGGCAGCGTGTCGCCATGGGTCGCGCCATCGTGCGCAATCCCAAGGCATTCCTGTTCGACGAGCCGCTGTCCAATCTCGACGCCAAGCTGCGCGGGCAGGTGCGGGCCGAGATCAAGGCACTGTCGCAGCAGCTCAAGACTACCATGGTCTTCGTGACCCACGACCAGATCGAGGCCATGACCATGGCCGACCGGATCGTGGTGCTCCAGAGCGGCACGATTCAGCAGTACGACACGCCGGAGACCGTCTACGAGCGGCCCGCCAACCAGTTCGTTGCCGGCTTCATCGGATCGCCCGCCATGAATTTCTTCCAGGTCGAATGGCATGGTGATCGCTCAATCCTGCCGCAAGGCGGGACGGTGGTGCCGCTCGACAGCGAAACTGCAGGTCGCCTGCGGCAGGTTGGCAATGCCGTGCTTGGCATTCGTCCCGAACATTTTGCCGTGGCAGCGGATGCCGTCGACGGCATCGCCATCAACGTCAGGCTGGTCGAGCCGCTCGGCTCGGATACGCTGATCCACTTCGATCTTGCTGACGCGTCTGCCATTGCGCGCGTCGATCCGGCGCTGCGGCCGAAGGTCGGCGATCGCCTCAGCTTGCGTCCACAGCCCGGCAAGATGCATTTGTTCGATGCGTCCAACGGGCAGGTCTTGCGGTGAGCGCGTCGGGCAACATCGCCGATCTTTCGGCGCTGGCGGACGTCAAGGCGAAGCCTGTGCATGTGATTTGCCTCGGCCTGTCCGCGCTCGACCAGGTCTGGCGTGTCGATCATCTGTTCGCGGGTCAAAGCGAGAAGATCAAGGCCACCGGCTACGGCACACTCGGTGGCGGCATGGCGGCCAATGCGAGCGTCGCGGTGGCAAAGCTTGGCGCATCCGTCGCGTTCTGGGGGCGGGCAGGGGCTGATGCCGCCGGTCACGAGATGAAGTCGGCTTTCACCGCTGAAGGTGTCGATGTCGAGAACTTCCGGCTGTTTGCCGACGGCCGCTCGTCGGTCTCCGGGATCATCGTCGACAGCTCTGGCGAACGCCAGATAGTCAACTTTCGCGGCCTCTATCCTGAAGCCGCAGACTGGCTTCCGCTCGAAGCGGTTGCGCGCGCATCTGCTGTGCTGGCGGATCCGCGCTGGGTCGAGGGTGCCGCGACGCTGTTCAGCGAAGGGCGCAGGCGCGGCATTCCCACGGTGTTCGATGGTGATATGGCCGATGCCGAGGTGTTCGAGCGGCTGCTGCCGCTGACCGATCATGCGATCTTCTCCGAGCCCGCGCTCGCGGCCTTTGCCGGCTCAGCCAGTGATGACTCTCTGGCAGCGCTCGTGCGCTTCGGTTGCCGCGTTGTCGCCGTTTCGCGCGGCGAGGGCGGCGTCAGCTGGTGCGAGAACGGCCGGTTACACCGGCAGGCCGCCTATGCCGTCGACGTGGTCGACACGACGGGCGCGGGCGACGTCTTCCACGGCGCCTATGCGCTGGCAATCGGTGCCGGCCTCGATGTGCGGGCCGCCATGGCGTTTTCGGCGGCGGCAGCCGCGATGAAATGCCGTCACGCCGGCGGCCGCAACGGAATCCCTGAAATCAACGAGTGTCTTGCATTCATGAGGACGAAGCCATGAGAACGATTGGAAAGAACCGCGGCCTGGCACGGCTTGCTGACGCGGATGGCCACTTTCGCATGGTCGCGCTGGATCAGCGGCCGCCACTGTTCGATGCCATCGCCAAGGCCAAAGGCATCACGCGGGAGCAGGTCGAATATTCGGACGTCACGGCGGCCAAGCGTCTGCTCGTCGAGAATCTCGCACCGCATTGCAGCTCGATGCTGTTCGATCCGAATTTCGCCGTGCCCGCCGCGATCGATCTGCTGCCGCCCCGCTGCGGCCTGATCATGACATTGGAAGAACATCGCGTCGAGGAGACCGCCGGCGGCCGCAAGTCGCGCGCGATCACCAATTGGAGCGTGGAGAAGATCCGCGCCATGAGCGGCGACGCTGTCAAAGTGCTGGCCTGGTACCGGCCGGATGCCGATGCTGCGGTCAATGAGCACCAGAAGACGTTCGTGCGCGAGATCGGCGAGGACTGCGCCCGCCACGACATTCCATATGTGCTCGAGCTGCTGGTCTATCCGTTCCTGGGCAGCGCCAATCACACCGCCGACTACGTGGAATCGCCCGGTAAGCTCCCCGCTCTCGTCGTCGAGAGCGTGCGGGAATTTGCCAAGCCCGACTACGGCGTCGATCTGCTCAAGCTGGAGAGCCCGCTTGCGGCCAACAGCCTGCCAGCTCGCGACGGCAGCGCGGAAGCGAAGGCCGCACAGAAGGAGTTCGACGCGATCGGCGATATTTGTCGCGAACGCGGCATCCCTTGGGTGCTGCTGTCGGGCGGTGCCGCGCCCGAGGAGTTCGAGCGAGTGCTCGACTATTCCTATGCAGCAGGCGCGAGCGGCTTCCTTGCCGGCCGCACGATCTGGCTCGACGCCGTCCTGAAGAACTTTCCGGACCGCGCCGCAGTTTCGGCAAGCCTGCGCAAGGATGGTCTCGGCGTGCTGGGGCGGCTCAACGAGCTCACTACCGGCAAGGGCAGGCCGTGGAAGCCGCGCTTTCCAGTGTTCAACGACATCAAGCAAGAAGGTGACTTCGCGCGCGCTTATTGAGGTGATGGCGACCTCGCATGTTACGAGTTTAGTTGCTGGATCTCGAAAATGACGTCTGACACCTTCACCATCCGCTCGATCGAGGCATTCTGCTATCGTTATCCTCTCGCGACGCCGGTGGTGACGTCGTTCGGGAAGATGCTGAACCGTCCGGCCGTGTTCATCCGCGCGGTCGATGAGGACGGTGTCGAAGGGTGGGGCGAAGCCTGGTCCAACTTCCCCGCACCGGGCGCGGAGCATCGCACTCGCCTCGTTAATGAGGTGCTTGCCCCCGGTCTTGTGGGGCGCAAATTCGACGGTCCTGGGCAAGCCTTCGAGATCCTGACAAAGGGCACCGCGGTTCTGGCGCTTCAATGCGGCGAACCTGGCCCCTTCGCGCAGGCAATCGCAGGGATCGATCTCGCCCTATGGGATCTCTGTGCGCGCCGACGGCGCTTGCCTCTGTGGCGCCTGCTCGGCGGGCACGCCAGCGCGATTAAGGTCTATGCCAGCGGTATCAATCCCGGCGGAGCCGCGCAAACAGCCGAAGCGGCTCTCAAGCGGGGACATCGGGCGCTAAAACTGAAAGTCGGGTTCGGCGGCGAAACCGACCTCGCGAACCTCGCGGCCCTGCGCGCGATCGTTGGTACGGGCATGCTCGCCGCGGATGCCAATCAAGGCTGGTCGATGGAGCAGGCGTTGGAAATTCTGCCGCGTCTTGGCCGGTTCGATCTGCGCTGGCTCGAGGAGCCGATCCGTGCGGATCGGCCGCGTGAGGAGTGGCGAAGTGTGCGCGCAAGCGCGGGCATGCCGATTGCAGCGGGCGAAAATATTTCCAGCGTCGACGATTTCAGGGAAGTTCTGGCGGAAGTCGTGCTCGGCGTGGTCCAGCCCGACATCGCCAAATGGGGCGGCCTTAGCAAATGTGCCGACCTCGCACGCGAGATTCTGGCATCAGACAAGACTTTCTGTCCGCACTATCTCGGCGGCGGCATAGGGCTGCTTGCTTCGGCGCATCTGCTTGCTGGTATCGGCGGCGACGGCTGGCTGGAGGTCGATGCCAATGACAATCCCTTGCGCGATTTGTTTTGCGGTCCGGTCGCCAATGTGAGGGAAGGCACGATTCAACTGAACCACAATCCCGGGCTCGGAATAGTGCCTGATCTCTCCAATATCGAGCGCTATCGCAGCATCTAGACCAGAAAGTGAGACCTGTTGGCTTCCGGCCACAATGCCTCTCGCCTGATCGGCCTCGATCTCCTTGGCCATGACTTGCTCAAATTGGCTCATGATGGACTGGACCGATTCATGGGCAGAATAGCAGCGTCGAGATTTTCAACGCGCCAAGCTCCAGATTGATCCCTCTTCAAATTGAATCGCCGGGCGGACTTGTTTTCCATCGGAAGCCGCCGGATTCGTTGCACGTCGGCTGCTACCTCTTCCGAGCCAATCCTGCAGCGCACCCTCTTTGCTCGTCGATGCGCCCAACGCATGAAACACGGCACTGCTGATCGCCTGCTGCTGGCTGCGTAGATGATCTTCAAGAAGCTTGTGCCGCGTAATGTAGCCGGCGTTTACGCCGGGTATGGCATGGTTCATCAGGAGCTTGGCGTCGACCTCCGAGACTCCTGCTGCTGTCGCAATCGTACGGAAGGTTTGGCGGAGGTCATTACCCCACTTCGAAAGCATTTCCCGGTCCTCTTTTGTCTCCGCCAAATGTCCCGACGCGCTGTCGGCCGGAAACACCCACTCTTCTGCCTGCAGAGGATACATCTGTCTGCCGAAACGGACTGCGCGGATAAGGCAAAGTATCATCTGACGCGACAGCGGAATATCGAAGGCTTTCTTCTTGCCGCCCTTCGGTCTGGGCATGTGCAGCGTACGGCGCCTAAAATCGATTTGTTCCGGTTTGGCTTCCTGGAGCGCAGCAGGCCGAGAACCGCAAAGGAGGGTGAAGAGGTGGAATTCTCTGCGGACCGGGTTATCGAGGATGGCGAGCTGCGCGAACCAGTCCTTCAGGTCGGCCGATCCCATCCCGGTGTCCCTGCGCTCCTCCACGTTCCAGTCGACCGCGTCGGCCGGATTATCTGACGGCAGCGACCTGTTCGTCTTCCGAGCATGATTATAAATGGCCCGCAGAGTCCGCATGCTGCCATTGGCCATGTATGGCCCGTTCTCACTTGTGACTTTATCATGCTTCTTAGCCACCCGAGCTGGGTCGGTTGCGAGGTCATGGAGGGTAGTGTCGAGCCATTCCGCAAAAACTCGTTCGACGTGATCGCGGTAGCCCTCGATGGTCTTTTGGCTGCGGTTCTTGCGTATCAGATGCGCCTCGAGATATCGATCCCAAGCGAGCCTGAGAGTGATGCTCGCGACCGTCCCGCGAGTTTCCAACGCCGGAGCGAGACTCGTCCGTTCGGCTTGCTTCTCATCCTTCGGATGCTGTCCGCGGCTAATCTGAGCCAAGTACTCCTTAGCAGTGGCGCGCGCCGCTCGGGTGGATATCTCGCTGACGTCGCCGATGGAAACTCTAATGGATGAAGCCCGCTTGCCGTCTCGCCTGAGGTCACCTTGGACGGTAAAGGTCCTTTTTCGCTTTCCAATGACCACGAAAAATCCCTTCAATTCTGTATCACGCGCTAGGTACCAGCCTTCCTTCGGAGCGGGTAATTGAGCGATCGTCTTATCGGTGAGAGATATTCGGATATCGGTCATGGCGAGAGTCCACGGCTGCCAAAACGGTTATCAAACGGTGTTGGCGGATTGAGCAGTTGGAAGGTCTGAGTTCGACGTAGCGCGAAACTATGCGAGAAACCCCTACAAACAAAGGGGTTCTCGAAGGCTGGTCGTAGCGCGGCGTGCGTTTGGAAACTGCGGCGAAGGGATGGTGTTGAACTCTTAATCAGCGGGTCCCAGGTTCGAGCCCTGGTGCGCCCACCATCGCGAAATCAAGTACTTATAGAAGATTGTTAGTCCGTCATTCCGACAAGCTGAGTCAGCGGCTGTCACAACAAAATTATGGTACACGCGGCGCGATGCTCGATGCGTGCATGATGGGAAGGCGATCTGAATCGTGGGTTTGACTCCCACTCTCTCCGCCACGCTGCCTCCGCTCTGGCCAGCTTCCTGAAGAGGGCTCCGGTCGCCAACTCAAAGGACGACAAAGAGGAGCGCCGATTGGCTGCCTAGGTGCCGCGCCCGGCCTGTCATGTAATCTCAAACGGCACAGATGTCTTTCATGAGATGCGCGCATTGTTGGGGCGCTGCGCCTTTGATGGCGATGCTGAACGCCCTATACTGGCTGGTGATTCACGAGGGTAACTCGTCGGAAAATGGCGAAATCATCTAAACTGGTGACCATAAGGAAGGGACGAGTGCTTTTGGTCAGACGCAGGCGTGATAGGCTCTGGATGTTTCCAGGAGGCCGCAGGCGAGCGGGCGAGAGTGAAAGGAGCTGCCTCCGTCGAGAGATCGAAGAGGAGTTGCCTGAACTGAAACTTGGACGCCTGAAACTCTGGAAGGAAGTGAAGGGGAAGAACCGCCGGTCCGGCCGAAAAATGAGCGACGCAATTTTTCTTGCAACAAAAGCGGCCGGCCGCTTGAAAATCGGCGATAAGAAGGAGATCGATAGAGCAGTTTGGCGCAAGCCGCGCGGCATCAGATTGACCCCGACTTCGCGCTACATTCGCGATAAGCTATTTCCAAGCTGAAGGCGCCGTTAGCTTTTTCGAACCGATCAGGTTTACATCGAGCGCGAGACGGTGCTCAGCCATGATCCACATGCAATCTGCACGGCTGAGCTGGACGTGGCGCGGCAAGAGCATCGATCTTGGCTTCGATACCTGCGGGCAAGGACCCACAGTGCTGCTTCTGCCCGCGTTGAGTTCGATCTCGACCCGGCATGAAATGTGGCCCTTGCAGGAGCGCCTGAGTTCGCATTATCGAACGGTGTCTGTCGATTGGCCGGGGTTCGGAGATCAGCCGCGCCCCGCGATCGACTGGACACCTGACGCCTATTCGGCGTTCCTGGAGCATGTTCTAGACACGGTCGCTCCTCATCCCCACGCCGTCATTGCCGCGGGTCACGGCGCGACCTACGCGCTTGCCCATGCTTGCAGCCGAACCGGCTCGTTCGCACGGCTTGTGCTGCTGGCGCCGACTTGGCGCGGACCTCTGCCGACCATGATGAACGGACGCCGGCCTTTCTTGGATCGGCTTTGCAAGGCTGTCGACCTGCCGGTGGTCGGACCCGTGCTCTACAAGCTGAATGTCAATCGCCTCGTCGTTCGCTTCATGGCCGCCGGTCATGTCTATGCCGATCCGGCATGGCTGACCGGCGAGCGGCTGCGCGATAAGCTGGCGGTCACTCGGGCCGCCGGCGCTCGATATGCGTCGATCAGGTTCGTGACCGGGAAGCTCGATCCGCTGGAGACACGCGAGCAGTTCCTGGCATTGGCGCGACGGGCGGGGATCCTGATGCTGATGGTCTACGGCAATCAAACGCCCCCGCGATCGCGTGCCGAGATGGAGGCGATCGCTAAGGTCGACACGATCCAGAGCAGCTGTCTTCCTGAGGGCAAACTCTCTCTACATGAGGAGTTCGCCGCTGAGGTCGCGGACGTTGTCGCGCCATTTCTTGCGGCAGACCCGTAGCTCGCTGCTGGCCGGATCGGAGCCGGCCGCGGTCACTTGGCGGCTGATGAATGCTCCTTTCCGCCCATTTGAGCGCGTGGCCCCTTCGCCGTGTCGACGGTCTCCTATAGTACAAGAGGCAGTGGATCCTCCGACCTGTCAGTGGTGACCATGTTCGTCTCGTTCTTTCCCTGACCCAAGCTGTTCTTTCTCTCGGCCATCGTCTGGACCGCATTGGCGATGCTGGTCTGGTATGGCTTCGCAAATAACTTGTTCGAAGCAACTCAAAGGCCGATCGGAGTGACGACGTTCTGGTCGGCGCCGGCTCTTTGGTTCGACCTCTATTTTGCTGGGTGTGCCGTGGTCTTTGCGGCCATCTGGATGCTGTTCGCGCCGCATCCCTGGGCGAACTGGTCTATTCTCGGCTCCGCGCTGATCCTGTTCACGTCCTACTTTCAGGTCCAGGTCAGCGTGGCCATCAACAGCTGGTATGGGCCGTTCTACGACCTCATCCAGGCCGCGCTTTCGAAGTCGGCGCCGGTCACGGTCGAACGGTTTTACGCCGAATTATCGACCTTTGCTGGCATCGCCTTTGTGGCAGTCGTGGTCGGCGTGCTGACGCGGTTCTTTGTCAGCCACTACATCTTCCGCTGGCGGACGGCGATGAACGACTTCTACGTCGCAAACTGGTCGCGGCTGCGCACCATAGAAGGCGCCTCGCAGCGGGTGCAGGAAGACACCATGCGCTTCGCGAGCACCATGGAAGGTCTGGGCGTCAATCTCATCAGTGCCGTGCTTACTCTCCTGGCCTTCCTGCCCGTTCTCGTAAAGCTGTCCGGGAGCGTCACGGAGTTGCCCGTGATCGGCTCAATCCCGTATCCGTTGGTGTTTGCTGCGGTGATCTGGTCGGTATTTGGCACCGGCATTCTGGCTCTGATCGGTATTCGCCTGCCTGCGATCGAGTTTTTCAACCAGCGGGTCGAAGCCGCCTATCGCAAGGAACTGGTGCTCGGTGAGGATGATCCGGCCCGCGCCGATCCACCGACCCTGAGCGTGCTGTTCGGCGATATTCGCAGGAACTATTTTCGCCTCTATTTGAACTTCATGTATTTCAACATTGGCCGCATTGTCTACCTGCAGACCGACGTCATCTTTCCCTACGTCCTGCTCGCACCGACGATCATTGCCGGCAAGATCACGCTGGGAGCGATGAACCAGATTTTGAACGCGTTCACGCAGGTCCGAACCTCGTTTCAGTATCTCGTCAACGCCTGGAGCACGATCGTCGAGCTGATCTCGATCTATCAACGGCTTCGGAGTTTCGAGGCCAAGCTCCATGGCGAGCCGCTGCCTTCAATTGAGACAGAGACGGAGCCATTGTCGTTGGGATGATGCGAAATCCCAGCCCAGCTCTAACGAACTGGNACAGGTCTCTCATCTTGCCGGCTTCCGCGCCCAAGCGCAGAACACCAATTCCCACAGACAGGTGGCATTGTTTTGCTTGCGCTCAGCCAGAAGGCGCTCGTCGAGCGTATCGACGTCGGCGTCCGTCTCCGTCACGATGCCGTGCTTGAGCAGACGCGGGAGCACCGCGCGTATGATCGAAGCCACCGGATATTCTGCCGTCGGC
>NZ_AXAY01000016.1 GCF_000473045.1 Bradyrhizobium sp. WSM3983
CTGGCGAAGGCGCCATGGTCGAATACGTCACCGCGATGATCGGTGGCCAGCTGTTCGGCCTGCCGATCTCCCGCGTCCAGGACGTGTTCATGCCCGAGCGCGTCACCCGCGTTCCCTTGTCCTCGCGCGAGATCGCGGGCGTGTTGAACCTGCGCGGCCGCATNGTCACCGTGGTCGANATGCGCGCCCGTCTCGGCCTGCCCAAGCCCGAGGACGGCAAGACGGCGATGGCGGTCGGCGTCGACCTGCGCGGTGAATCCTATGGCCTCTTGATCGACCAGATCGGCGAAGTGCTGCGCCTGTCCGAGGACGGCAAGGAAGACAACCCGGTCAACCTCGACCCCCGCATGGCCAAGCTTGCCGGCGGCGTCCACCGTCTCGACGGCCAGCTCATGGTCGTCCTCGACGTCGATCGCGTCCTCGAGCTCGCGCCCGAGATGATGGCGGCCTGATACGGCGGCATCGCCGCCGACGGACTCGCAATTGGAAGTGCCCCCGCAAAGGGGACAGGAAGCAGAGGTTCACATGCGAACTTGTCTCGTCGTTGATGATTCCAGCGTCATCCGCAAAGTTGCGCGCCGGATCCTGGAAGGCCTCGACTTCCAGATTCTCGAAGCCGAGGACGGTGAGAAGGCGCTCGAAGCCTGCAAGCGCGGGCTCCCCGACGCTGTGCTGCTCGACTGGAACATGCCGGTGATGGATGGCTACGAGTTCCTCGGCCATCTGCGCCGCATGCCCGGCGGCGACCAGCCCAAGGTGGTGTTCTGCACCACCGAGAACGACGTGGCCCATATTGCGCGCGCGCTGCACGCCGGTGCCAACGAGTACATCATGAAGCCGTTCGACAAGGACATCGTGACGGCGAAGTTCCAGGAAGTCGGCTTGATCTGAGCGAACACCGGAGGCTGAACGGCTCCTTCGGCGTTTGTTTTCAAGTAAACCGTTTCAGTCTGAGTTGGTGAGTAATGAGTGTTGCGTTCGCAGGTAATTCGACCACGGGCTCGTCGCGCGAAGCGGGACCACTGCGGGTGATGATCGTCGACGACTCCGTCGTCATACGCGGTCTGATCTCGCGCTGGATCGGCGCCGAGCACGACATGGAGGTCGCTGCCTCGCTGCGTACCGGGCTCGAGGCGGTCAACCAGATCGAACGCATCAATCCCGATGTCGCCGTGCTCGACATCGAAATGCCCGAGCTCGACGGCATCTCGGCGCTGCCGCAACTGCTGGCGAAGAAGCGCGATCTCGTCATCATCATGGCCTCCACGCTGACCCGCCGCAACGCCGAGGTCAGCTTCAAGGCGCTGTCGCTCGGCGCGGCCGACTACATTCCGAAGCCGGAATCGACGCGCGAGACATCCGCCGCTGACGTCTTCCATCACGACCTGATCCAGAAGATCCGTCACCTCGGTGCACGGCTGCGCCGGAAGCCCGCAGTTGCGAGCCCGCCGCTTGCGCCCGCGAGCCCTGCTGCACCGGCAGCGCGTGCACCGGCTGTCGCGCGGCCCGCCGCGCCCGCATCGGCGCCCGCCGTGCATGCCCTGTCGTCAGGCCCGCTGACCACGCGTCCGTTCTCAACCCAAGCGCCGAAGGTGCTGCTGATCGGTTCCTCAACCGGTGGCCCGCAGGCGCTGATGGCGCTGGTCACCGAGCTCGGTCCGGTGATCGACCGCGTCCCGGTGCTGATAACCCAGCACATGCCGCCGACCTTCACCACTATTCTCGCCGAGCATCTGGCGCGTTCGAGCCGCAAGCCGGCAGCCGAGGCTGTCGACGGCGAGCCGGTGAAGCCGGGTCGAATCTATCTCGCGCCCGGTGGCAAGCACATGCGCATCGTGCGCAGCGGTGCAGACGTGGCTATCGCGCTCGACGACGGCCCCGCGGTCAATTTCTGCAAGCCCGCGGTTGATCCGCTCTTCAGCTCCGCCATCGACATCTGGCACGGCAGCATCCTCTCCGTCATCCTGACGGGCATGGGCTCGGACGGCATGCGCGGCGGCAAGGACATCGTCGCCGCCGGCGGCAGCGTGATCGCGCAGGACGAAGCTTCCAGCGTGGTGTGGGGCATGCCGGGTGCCGCTGCCCACGCCGGCATCTGCGCAGCGATCCTGCCGCTCAACCAGATCGGCGCCAAGGTCAACCGCCTGTTCGCGGGAGACCGCTCGTGACGCCCACGGACTACGACTATCTGCGCAAGTTCCTGAAAGAACGCTCCGGTCTCGATCTCTCACCCGACAAGCAATATCTGGTCGAGAGCCGGTTGCTGCCGCTGGCTCGCAAGGCGAGCTTGCCCGGCATTCCCGATCTCGTGCTGAAGATCAGGAACGGCGATGGAAGGCTTGCGACCGATGTGGTCGAGGCCATGACCACCAACGAGACCTTCTTTTTCCGCGACAAGATCCCGTTCGATCATCTGCGCGACAGCATCATGCCGGGCCTGATCCAGGCCCGCGCCGCGCGCAGATCGCTGCGCATCTGGTCGGCGGCTTCGTCAACGGGGCAGGAGCCCTATTCGATCGCGATGTGTCTGAAGGAGATGGGCGCCACGCTCGCCGGCTGGCGCATCGAGATCGTCGCCACCGATCTGTCGCAGGAGGTGCTGGAGAAGTGCAAGGCCGGCGTCTACAGCCAGTTCGAGGTGCAGCGCGGCCTGCCGATCCAGCTGCTGATGAAATACTTCACCCAGGCCAGCGACGTCTGGCAGCTCAATGCCGATGTCCGCGCGATGGTGCAGTTCCGCCAGCTCAATCTGTTGCAGGACTTCTCCCATCTCGGCACGTTCGACGTGATCTTCTGCCGCAACGTGCTGATCTATTTCGACCAGGACACCAAGGCAGTGATCTTCGAGCGTTTGGCGAAGTGCCTGGAAGCCGATGGCACGCTGTTGTTGGGAGCTGCCGAATCCGTCGTCGGCATCACCGACGCGTTCCGTCCGCTCTCCGACCGGCGCGGGCTCTACCAGCTCAATCCGGCGCGCTCGGGCCGGGCGATGGGTGGACTGATGCCGCAGCCGCTGAAAGTCGCCGCGGCGAGATGAACCTCTTCCTTCTCCCCTTGTGGAGAAGGTGGCGCGATGCGCCGGATGAGGGTTGCCTCTACGAACTCAAGTCGTGAGATCGTTCTTCGCGGTTAGTTAGATACCCCGTCTCGCCGCTCTGCGGCGAGCCACCCTCTCCCACAAGGGGAGAGGGAAAGAAGCGTCATACTTCTCAAAGAATCGCGTGCGGCAGAAACCGCGAGCTGTTGCCCGTGATCGGGCTCTTGTCCTCGCGGATCGAAAGCCCGCACGGCTCGTGGTTCACCAGCCAGCTTCCCACCACCGGAAAGACGCCGGAAAAATTCGGCAGCGGTGACAGCGCCTGGCGCACAAAGCCTTCGGCGCCGTAAGGGCCCGCGTGCTCGTCGAGCGGCATGCCGCCTGATACCAGCGTGACATTGGCGCCTTCGCGCGAGAGCAGCGGTTTGCGGACATAGGAGCTGCCGAGCTCGGCTGCGCGCGGATCGTCCTCGAAGAAGGCCGGCAGCAGATTGGGATGGTTCGGAAACATCTCCCAGAGCAGCGGCAGGATGCCCTTGTTGGAAAGCACCGCCTTCCACGGCGGCTCGATCCAGCGCGTCTGAGCGCCCGCGAGCTTGGCGCCGAAGGCGTCGTGGAACATCCATTCCCAGGGGTAGAGCTTGAAGACAAGCTGCATGTCGCGATCGTCGAGGTCGACGAAGCCGCCGGCCTCGTCGCGCCAGCCGATCTCTTCGATGTCGAGCAGCGTGGTGGAGAGGCCCGCCTGACGCGCGGTGTCTTCGAGATAAGCGAGCGTGCCGGCGTCTTCCTCACTGCCAGTGGTGCCGGTGAGGTGCAGATGGTGATCCACGCCGATGGTCTTCCACGCCTCGATCAGCCGCTCGTGGATCGAGTTGAACTGGTCGGCGCGCGCTGGGATGATGCGCCGCTCGATCGCCTGCTCGAGCCAGGTCCATTGAAATACCGCGGCCTCGAAGATCGAGGTCGGCGTGTCCGCGTTGTATTCGAGCAATTTTGCGGGAGCGTTGCCGTCGAACTTCAGGTCGAGCCGGCCGTAGAGGCTGCGGTCGTCACGCTTCCAGCTTTCCGCGATCAGGTCCCAAAACGATTCCGGAATATTGAGCCGCCGCAAATGGCGTTCGTCGCCGATCACGCGGCCGGCGAGCTCCAGGCACATTGCATCGATCTCGCCGGTCGGCGTCTCGATGGCACGTTCGATCTCGTCGAGCGTGAAGGCGTAATAGGCGCGCTCGTCCCAATAACGCTCGCCGTCGATGGTGTGGAAGGCGAAGCCGCATTGCTCGGCGGTCTGTTGCCAGTCGTCGCGTTCAGGACAGGGGATGCGTTGCATGTTATTTCTCGAATTCAAAACCTCGCGCGTCAGCCGCCGCCCGAGAAACCATGCGCGAACGAGCCGAAGCCGCCGCGCGTGACGCCGCCGGAGCCTGAATCGGATGAGGTCCCCGACGAGGAATGGCTCGTGGAGTCGCTGCTGAAGAAGCTGGACCGCGACGACCAGTGCGAGCTGCCTGATGAGCCATGCCCGCTGCTGCAGTTGGTGCTCACTGGTGCCGGGGTTGCCCCGGGGACTGTCGTGCCTGGGACTGACGCCCCGGGAGGAATGGGATTGCAACCCGGCCGCGGCATCAGCGTGTAGGCGGTGGTGCCGACCGCGATCGTCCCCATCACCAGCAGCGCGACATGGCCCGAGCGTTTCACCGGCTCGCGCGGGGTCGGCGGCGCGGGTGCAGGCCTGCGCTTGCCGAAATCCTTGGCTGGAGGCTTCGCTGCCATGTCAGTAGATCATGCAGGCGGCGTTCAGGAGGCCGGCGGCGAGTGAGGACAGGCCGAGCCAGATGGCGGGCGCCAGCTCGCCGGCGGCGATCCGCCCCGACAGGTTCGGCACCGGGATCTTGACGATATAGAACACGGCAACTTGCACGATCAGCGCGATGAAGGCCCAGATCAGGCAGTCCAGCACATTGGCCGAATGCGCGATTGCGCTGAACAGCGGTGCCACGAAGCCGAGCAGGCTGAGGCCGAGCGCAATCGCAGCCGCTGGATCGTTGTCCCGGATGAGCTGGAACTCGTTGTGCGGCGTGATCCGCGTGTAGACGAAGAGATATGCCACTATCGCGACCAGCCCGGTGCAGAAATAGACCAGGAAGGCGGGCAGGCCGGCGAGCGATTGCAGGATCATGGGGGAGGTCCGACGTTGGCGCCGCGAATTCTGGCACGATCGCTTAGTCGCTGCACGCCGCGGACAGGTTCGATCCCCAGAAACGAGTCCGGGTGGTGCGGCGGGATCGGCACCGCACAAAATTTCGGGCTGCATGAGACATGCTTCACAAATGCGTCTCGAGGTTGCGTGTGATAGTCTGGCGTATTGTTTTTGCGGTCGTCCTGGTTGCGATCGGCCACGCACATTCGAGGGCTTCTTCGTTCAGATCAAAATCTTGTTGGGTGAGGCTCAAAATGCCTGTTGCCGAATACGAAGATTTCGAGCTCGAGATCGGCTCCGATCTGCCCGTGGGTGGCGGCCCTCAGCAATATTACGGACGCGTCGTCAGGTCGCCGGCGGGTGAGGCGCCGAAGAGCCAGGTGAAGTTCTGGTTCTCCGCGCCCGGTGAACTGGCCAAGCTGCGCGGCGAGCTGGAAAATGCCGTCCTCGAGATCGACGAGAAGAATCGCCAAGGCCCGACCACGCGCGGCGAGCAGGTGTTACGGGACTTCGGCCGCGGGGTGTTTCGCAGCGTCTTCACCGACGTGCCGTCGATCCAGCGGATCTACGAGCGCAGCAAGGGCGCGGCGCAGGATCTGAGGATCAAGCTGCGCATCGAGGCGGCCGACCTCGCCGGACTGCCCTGGGAATATCTCTACGACGAAGACGACATGCCCGGCTTCGTCAGCCTCACGCGCCCCATCGTGCGCTATCTCGAGACGGCGGGCGGCGTCAGCCGGATGGGCGTCAAGGGACCGTTGCGCATTCTCGGCATGATCGCCGATCCCTCGACCAGTGAATGGCCGAAGCTCAACGTCGTCAAGGAACGCGACCGCATCAACAAGGGCATCGATGCGCTCCAGCACGAAGGCAAGGTCGATTTCCAATGGGTCCCCGGCGGGACCGGAAAAGACCTGATGAAGAAGCTGTTGGAAGGTGATTGGCACATCTTCCACTTCATCGGGCATGGCGGGGTCGAGGAAGCCTTGCCCGGAGCCGGCGCCTCCGGCTTCGTCGTCATGGTCGACGAGGATGGCAAGCCGGTGAAGAAGTTTGCCTCCGATCTCGCGATGATGCTGACAGGAGCGCGGCGCAGCATGCGCCTGATCGTGCTCAATTGCTGCGAGAGCGCCAGGATCAATGTCGGCGACCGCTTCGGCAATCCGGCGATCGGGCTGATGAAGACGGGATGGCTGCCCGCCGTGGTGGCGATGCAGTTTCCGATCACCGACAATGCCGCGATCTCGATGTCGGAAGGATTCTACGCAGCACTCGCCGGCAACCGTCCGATCGACGATGCCGTGACGCTCGCGCGCAAGTTCATCCAGGAGAAATCCCGGGTCGAGTGGGGAATTCCGGTCCTCTACATGCGTTCGCCCGACGGCCGGATCTTTGACGTCGAAGCGCCGCAGCCGCCTGTGCCTCCGCCCGAGGCGGCGCGGCCCTCGAAGGAAATGCTGTGGCAGCGGCGCGATGAATTCATGGAGGCGCTCGCCGCTGGTGCGGCCACGATCGAGGCGCTGGAGGAATTGACCCGGCGCGGGCAGGAGCTGCACGGCCTGCTCGCCGATGACAGCGAACTTTCGGTCCGGCTCGCAAAAGTCTATTTCGACCTCGGCACGCTTCAGCACAAGCAGAAGCAGATTCCGAAGGCCGCCGCGAGCTTCGCCTACATGCTGAAGCTCGATCCGGCCAAGCCCGAATATTTCGTGCGCCGCGCCAATTTCAACGTGACGGTCGGTCTCTACGAGAACGCGCTCGGCGACATCACCGAGGCGATCAAGCTCAAGCCGAAGAACGCCGAGTTCTACTGGATCAAGGGCATCGTCAGCATGACGGCCGCCGGCACCGACGACAAGCGCGGCTATGTCGAGGAGGCGATCAAGGCTTTCGGTACGGCCATCTCGTCGAACGAGAACGAGCCGAAATATCTGGTGTCCCGGGCCAATGCCTACGCCCAGATCAAGGACGTGGCGAAGGCCCAGAACGATATGGACAGCGCGATTGCGCTGGCTCCGGACAATATCGATTTCCTGGTCCAGAAGGCCAAGATGGTTGCCCAGGCTGCGTGACTCTCACGCGACCGCCGGATGCCGCGTGTCCGGCGCGCTTTTCAACAGCGAACCCTAGCAATAGGAGTTCATCGTGCCGCTTGCTCACGTCGTAGACCGCCTGAATGCGATCCTCGGGTCCTTCGGCGGACCGCTTCTGGTCGTGCTGTTCTACTGGTTCCGTTTTCATACGTTGAAAGGGACCCGCTCGTTCACGACGCGGCCGCTGTTCTTGTTCGGCCTCGCCGTCTTCACCACGCCGTTCCTGGTGATCTACGCCGTCCTTCCCGACGAACTGTCGCCGCTCGCCGCGGTCTGGCTCCTGATGTTCGCCTGGCTCATTCCCGTCGCCCCGAAGGCGTGGCGGAAATTTTGCCAGGAGTTGGCTGGCATTCCTGTCAGCGCGCTCGCGCTACGCGACGCACTGGCTGCGGCACCGTTCCAGGTCGGTCCGGACGACATGCCGGGCCTTCAGCGCAAGCTCTCCAGGGTCGGCTATCAGATCGACGACTTCCGCGCCACGCAATCGACCGCGATCCAGTCCCGCTTTCTCAAGATTTCGGCGCTCATGCTTCATCTGGAGCGCTGGGCCGCCGACCACGATGCCTTCATGGAGCGCAACTCCGATCTCTATGCGGAGCTGCTCGCGGTCTATGACTCCCTCTGTTTCCGTACCGTCCGCGTGCTCAAGAGCAGCGCCGAGATCTACGGTGCGATCATGGAGGACAGCGAGGTCGAGCCGAATGACTGGCAGGCGCTCGATCAGCTTTCCACGCGCCACAGCGCGGTCAGCCAGCTTCAACTGGCCGCCCAGACCGCGGCGGGATGCATGCTGGAGGATTTGCGCAAGGACATGGATTCCCTGCTCAACAATCTCCTGCTGTTCGCAGCGCGCGCCGCGCTCGCCGGTGAATGGACCTTTGCTCGCAGCAGAAAAAGGTTGGGGGCGATCGGCTTCGCGCTGGAGCCGCCGCCGCCCGGCATCGTGAAGTTCGTGGCGGTCGCGGCGGGCTTCGGCTTCGTCTGGTGCCTGGCGTGGCTGCTCGGGTCCGGCAAGGTCGTTCACATGCCTGGCGACCACTATGTCGGCATGATGCGGACGCTGCTGATGACGCCACTGTACCTGATCGTGAACTTCTGGCTGGTCTATTATTTCAAGAGGCAATACGCGTTTGCGAACGAGACCATCTTCGGCCGGCTTCCGGTCGGATTCATTCTCACGATCGGTCTCTGGAGTGCGCTGATCCTTTTCCCGATTCAGGCCGCGTTCGACTTCTACCAGTTTCCGCAAAAGCCCTATCTCGACGTGGTCCTGCACGAACTGCCGCTTTTGATCTTCCCTTGGGGGATCGCGGCGATGGCGGCCCTGCTGGTGCAGGATTCGACCTGGGGCAGGCGGTCGCGCAAGACAAGGCGGATGCGCGATGGCCTCGTCTTTGGTAGCGGGATGACAGTGCTGCTCTGGGTGCTGCTGGCCATCCACCAGGTCAGCCCGATGCCGGTGATGGAAGTCGTCGACAGCGTCTCCGGATGGATGTTTGTCTGGTCCTTCGTGCTCCCGACCTTCGCGTTCGGGTTCATCATCGGGTACGCGCTGATTGCCTGGCTGCGCGAGGCGGCGGCGCGCTGCCCGGTGAGGAACTCGCCGCTCGCAAGCCCTGTCCTCGCGGGCGCCTGACGAAGCCCCAAACAACAAAACCCCGCCATTTGCGGCGGGGTCCAGGCTGGGAGGAGCGAGCCCGACAAGGGCTCGCGACGTAAATGTTGATCAGGCGGGAATGCGTTCCTCGACCTCGTGCGGCTCGCGCAGCACGTAGCCGCGGCCCCACACGGTCTCGATGAAGTTGCGTCCCTCGGAGGCGTTGGCGAGCTTCTTGCGGAGCTTGCAGATGAAGACGTCGATGATCTTCAGCTCGGGCTCATCCATGCCGCCATAGAGGTGGTTGAGGAACATTTCCTTGGTGAGGGTCGTCCCCTTGCGGAGCGAGAGGAGCTCCAGCATCTGATATTCCTTGCCGGTCAGATGCACGCGCTGGCCACCGACTTCGACCGTCTTGGTGTCGAGGTTGACGACCAGGTCGCCGGTCTGGATGACCGACTGGGCGTGGCCCTTGGAGCGGCGCACGATCGCGTGGATGCGGGCAACCAGCTCGTCCTTATGGAAAGGCTTGGTCATGTAGTCGTCGGCGCCGACGCCGAGACCCTTGACCTTGTCCTCGATGCCGGCGAGGCCGGAGAGGATCAGAATCGGTGTCTTGATCTTGGAGACCCGGAGCTGCTTGAGCACGTCGTAGCCGGACATGTCGGGCAGGTTGAGGTCGAGAAGGATAATGTCGTAATCGTATAATTTACCGAGATCGACGCCTTCTTCCCCCAAATCGGTCGTGTAGACGTTGAAGCTCTCAGACTTCAGCATCAGCTCGATCGACTGCGCGACGGCGCTGTCATCTTCAATCAGCAAAACGCGCATGCCAGTTCCCCATAGTCGCCGCTCCTGGGCGTCAGGTCGGCCGCATTCGCGGCACACAACAAAACGCCTTTGAACAACTGATTCGGATCCTGACAACAGATGGTTAACAAATTCTGATTCTGGAACGCAAGCCCTGCGGGTGCAATTTTTGTCGAATCGCCCTAAGGTCTTGTGCGCGAAGCAGCTTTCGTTATCCGGTCCTGTTCAAGTTCCACTTTAAGAGACGGGCCTAACCGACTCCCGCGACTCAACCTTCTTCTGAAGGGGAGCCACGCTCAGTCACAAAGACAGTGACGCAATGATTAACGATGCGGGTAAACACGAAGTTAAGCGCCGTTCAGAAATATGGCGAAATTTAAGGGTTTCTCCATGAAGGCCCCAATCCTGAAGGCGCGCCCTTAATGAAGGCTGCTTGATGAAAGCACTTGCCGAACAGATCGGCGATATCGACGGCGTCAATATCTATGGCCGTGTGGTCGGCGTGCGCGGCCTGATGGTCGAGGTCGCCGGCCCGATCCACGCGATGTCGGTCGGTGCGCGGCTCGTGATCGAGACTGGCGCCAACCGTTCCATCCCCTGCGAGGTGATCGGCTTCTCCGGCAACAATGCGGTCGTGATGCCGTTTGCCGGCCTCGACGGCGTGCGCCGCGGCTGCAAGGCCGTCATCGCCAATGCCGCCAATCAGGTGCGTCCGTCGTCGGCCTGGCTCGGCCGCGTCGTCAACGCGCTGGGCGAACCGATCGACGGCAAGGGTCCGTTGCCGCAAGGCGCCTCGCCGATGCCGTACCGCAATTCGCCGCCGCCGGCGCATTCGCGCAAGCGCGTCGGCGCGCCGCTCGATCTCGGCGTGCGCGCGATGAACACCTTCCTCACCTGCTGCCGCGGCCAGCGCATGGGCATCTTCGCAGGCTCCGGCGTCGGCAAATCGGTGCTGCTGTCGATGCTCGCGCGCAACGTCGATGCCGCCGTCAGCGTCATCGGGCTGATCGGCGAACGCGGCCGCGAGGTGCAGGAATTCTTGCAGGACGACCTCGGCGAGGAAGGGCTGGCGCGCTCCGTCGTGGTGGTCGCGACGTCCGACGAGCCGGCGCTGATGCGGCGGCAGGCCGCGTATCTGACGCTCGCGGTCGCCGAATATTTTCGCGACGAGGGCCAGGACGTGCTCTGCCTGATGGACTCGGTGACGCGTTTCGCCATGGCCCAGCGCGAGATCGGACTGTCCGCCGGCGAGCCGCCGACCGCCAAGGGTTATACGCCGACCGTTTTCACCGAGCTGCCGAAGCTGTTGGAGCGCGCAGGTCCCGGCCTCGATGTCGGCGCCATCACCGCGATCTTTACGGTGCTTGTCGATGGCGACGATCACAACGAGCCGATCGCCGACGCCGTCCGCGGCATCCTCGACGGCCACATCGTGATGCAGCGCTCGATCGCCGAACGCGGCCGCTACCCCGCCATCAACATCCTCAAATCGGTTTCGCGTACCATGCCGAAATCGGCCGATCCGCAGTTCTGGCCGACCATCCAGAAGGCGCGGGCGGTGATGGCGACCTATGCGGACATGGAAGAGCTGATCCGGCTGGGCGCCTACCGGGCCGGCTCCAGCCCCGAGGTCGACGAGGCGATCCGGCTGCACGAGCCGCTGGAGGCCTTCCTGCGCCAGCGCAAGGACGAAAATGCCTCGCTGGCCGACGGCTACCGCCAGTTGGCGCAAATCCTCGGCAGTTTGGAAACGGAACGCTAACTTTGTCCCGTCATCATCCTGTCCCACAGAGTAGCAGAGCCGGTCTTGGCCCCACCGGGCCTGTGGGGAGACTGGTGTCGTCCCACGTGCAGCTAAGGGACTTCTGGGGAGTACGAGTCGATGAAGTCACGTGATACCCTCATCCGCCTGAAGAAGTTTCAGGTCGACGAGAAGCGCCGCCGGGTCGCCCAGATCGAGTCCATGATCGCGGACTTCCAGCGGATGTCGACCGATCTTGATCGCGAGATCCAGACCGAGCAGGACCGCGCCGGGATCAACGATCCCGCGCATTTCGCCTATCCGACCTATGCCAAGGCCGCAATTCAGCGCCGCGAAAACCTGACCCGCTCGGCCGACGAGCTGAGGGGCCAGCTCGAGGAGGCCAAGGCCGCGCTCGGGGAGGCTTTCGAGGAGCTCAAGAAGGTCGAGCTCCTGGACGAGCGTGACCAGGCCCGCGAGCGCGCCGAGGAAAACGCCCGCGAGCAGGCCGATCTCGACAGCATCGGCCTGATGCGCTCCCGCATCGGCGCCGTCGCCTAGCGGCAGCCAGCGGTCAAAACCGACGAGAATTTGCGAGCCCGGACCCGCAAGGTCCGGGTTTTTGCGTGTGCTGTCCACAGCATGGCGCGCCGGCCCTTGGTGACGGGCTTGGCCGCGCGCTATGGTAGCGGGAATGAATGCTGTGCCAGTGACGGCGGTGTCCACCTCTCCCTTGGGAGAGGTCGGCACGGAGCGCCGGGTTGAGGGGTTACGGTCTCCCGTCAGCCCAGCGCCCCCTCACCCGACTTGCTGCGCAAATCGACCTCTCCCCGTCGGGGAGAGGTGAAGAGAGATGCGACGGGGCCGCGCGTTGGGGGGCTGAATGCTGACGCCAGCAGAGCTGGTCGGGCTGATTGAGGCGGTGGCGAAGCGCGATCAGGCCGCGTTCGAGCGCCTTTACGGCGCCACGCGCGCGAAACTCTATGGCGTCGTCCTCCGTATCTTGCGCCGACAGGATCTCGCAGAGGAGGTCATTCAGGAGACCTACGTCAAGATCTGGAACAGCGCCGGCCAATTCAATCCGTCGCTGTCGTCGCCGATCACGTGGATGGCGTCGATCGCGCGCAACCGCGCCATCGATATCGTGCGCAAGAAGACGGAAGCCTCCATCGAGGAGGAACCGCAAGCGATGGAAGTCGCGGCCGACAGTCCCGATCCCCTGGCGCGCCGGGAGATGTCCGAGGAATTGAAGCGGCTATTGGAATGTATTGGCCGCCTCGATCCGGACCGTCAGCGGCTCGTGCTTCTCGCCTATTACAACGGCTGGAGCCGCGAGCAATTGGCGCAGAAATTCGCTGCGCCCGTCAACACGGTGAAGACGTGGCTCCGGCGCAGCATGTTGGATATCCGGGAGTGCCTCGGACTATAGAGGATGATGAGAGTGGGACGATCCAGAGCGGCAGCGATTGTCGACCTCTCCCTTCGGGAGAGGTGAAGGATAGTGATGGCCTACACCGAGGACCATATCGCGCTCGCCGCGGAATATGCGCTCGGCACACTCGACGCCGACGAGCGCGCGCAGGTTGCGACCATGATGGCGGTGGACCAGGAGTTCGCCGCGATCGTGCAGGCCTGGGAATTCCGGCTCGGCGTCCTCAACCAGATGGTCGGCACGATCGAGCCGCGGCCGATCGTGTGGGAGAACATCCAGCGCGAGATCGCGCAGGCAATATCGTCGCAGGATTCGTCAGGGACGCCACCGGTGCTGTCGGATGCGCCGCCGCCACCGCCGGAGTTCTATTCACCGGAGCCTTCATCGCCCGAATCTTCGACGACGGAGTCTTCAACGACCGAGTCTCCGGCGCCAGAGCCTCCGTCGCCCGAATCCAATTCCGATGCCGTTCCGATTTTCCCGCCGCAATTCGTGCCGCAGACCCATGCGCCCGACCCGCGCGTTGCGCCCGTGACGCCGGCGCCGGTCGTCGACGACACCAAATTGATCTATCTCGAGAGCCGCGTGAAGCGCTGGCGCAACGTCGCCTCCGCCGTGGGCGCGCTCGCGGCCGCGCTGCTGGTGACGCTGTCGCTTCAGGTCTTCCTGCCCGATGCGCTGCCCGGCGCGCTGCGGCCCGCACCGCGCATCCAGACGGTGGAGGTCAAGACACCGGCCGCGCCGCTGTCTACGCCAGCGCAATATGTCGCGCTGTTGCAGGGCCAGAGCGGCGGTCCCGCCTTCATCCTCACCATTGATGGGGCGACCAAGAATTTCACAGTGCGCAAGGTCGGCGCGACGCCGGAGCCCGGAAAGAGCTTCGAGCTCTGGCTGATCTCCGACAGGTTGCCGCGTCCGCGTTCGCTGGGCGTGATCGGCAGTGGCGACTTCACGGCGCGTCCCGTGCTCGCCGGCTACGACGCCGATGTCGTCAACGGCGCGACCTATGCCGTCACGGTCGAGCAGGCGGGCGGCTCGCCCAGCGGACAGCCGACCTCGGCGCCGGTGTTTTCCGGCAAGCTGATCGAGACCGTGCCGCAGTCCCAGCCGCAGGTTCCGGCGAAGAAGTAGCCGCCGCAAGGGCGCATAATTGTCGCTGCGGTCCATTTCGCCGTCGCAATCCGACAAGCCCTGCCAAATCCGCCCGTGATTTGAACCTCCATGCATTCCGTGGCGTCAAATCCCCGGAATTGGCAGTCGGCATCGCCGATCATGGTGCCGGAGAGGGCTAGAAATCAGATGGATGCAGCCAAGCCGCCGGGCGTCTTTATTCACCAATATGCTGGCCTGCCGCAGGGGCCGGCGTTCGAGCATTGGCGCGACAGGGCCCTGGGGTCCTGTGGCCTCGAGATCGGACCAAGCCAGGGCGACAGCATCGATTGCCGGCTGCAGGTCAGCGTGGTCGACAATATCGCGCTCGCCATTCCCGAGGGTGCCTCCGCACAATATTCCCGCACGCAGAGCGGCCTTGCCGACGGCAGCGACGATCTCGTGCTGATCGCCGCGCATGCCGGCCTCGTCAGCGTCCGGCAGAACGGTCATACCGTCGAGCTTGCGCCCGCGCAGATGGTGCTTGCCGACATGCGTATCACCGGCAGCGTCGGTCACACCGACGAGAACCGCTTCACCACCATCCGCATGCCGCGCCGCGCGCTGCTCGACATCAATCCGCGCGCCGAGGAGAAGCTGTCCCAGGTGCTGTCGGATGGTGCGGTGGCCGAGACCATCTTCCGCTATCACGCGCTTGCCGCCCATCACGCACCGCATCTCGACGCCGTCGGCCAGCGCCTGACCGCGCAGCACATGGTCGACCTCGTCGGCCTGCTGCTTGGCACCGACGCCGAGCACGCGGCGCTCGCGCGCGGTCGCGGCCATGCGGCGGCCCGTCTCGATCTCATGCGCGCCGACGTGATGGCCGCACTCGGCCGCAACGATCTCTGCCTGTCCGAGGTCGCCACCCGCTCAGGGCTGAGCCCGCGCCAGGCGCAGCGGCTGTTCGAGCAGGCCGGTACCACCTTCACAGAATTCGTGCTGGAGCAGCGTCTGTTGCTTGCACGCAAATTGCTTGGCGATCCCCGCGCGCGGGTGCGCAAGATCAGCGACATTGCGCATTCCTCCGGCTTTTCGGATCTGTCCTATTTCAACCGCGCCTTCCGCAAGCGTTTTGGCGCAACGCCGTCGGAGCTGCGCGAGGCCTGAGCTGCGATTTGCGTAGCGGCGCACTGCTGCCGCCGTTGGTCGATCGGTGCAAGCGCCGCCGCTGACCTTTGGGGCGCCCGCGTCGTTGAGCCGGGCCGTGCATCCATAAACCAAGCGAAACGATGTGACGAGGCGCGATGTCCGCCTTGTCGCTATGGCGGCACAACGCGGTGGGGGCATCGCCGGCGTTAACCCTGTCGACAAATGATCCCTAAGCGGGTCGGCAGCCGCCAACAAGTTGCCTTTTTGGGGCGGAGAATTTTCAGCGGCACCAACTCAGATTGGAGGCACATTATGCTGAGAACGGCGTTGTTGGGCCTCGTTATCCTGTTGGGCGTGGGAGCACTGTCGGCCATGGAGTTGAGAGCTCCACGGCACAGCGCAGTTGCGGCCGTCCAGCCCCTTGCCGAGCCAAACGCGGACACCAATTCACATGGCGTGTTGGCGAAGGCGGACCGCCTTGAAGTTATCGCTCCGAGCAGCGAGAGGCCGACAGAGGCTGTTTCAGTCGACGAACGCATTGTCCTGCCAGAAGACGTCAGTATCGATTCGTCGGAGCCTCCGAGGCCGATCGCCCGTCGTCGGCACGATACGAAGAAGGCCGCTACCGCCGCACGCCCCAAGCCGAAGCCAAAGGCAACCGTTATCAAACGAACTGCCATTTTCCAGCGTTCAAAGCCCGCCACCGGTACCGAGCCCTGTCGGCTCATGGCCTTTGGTGGCTTGCGTAAGGCGTTGAATTCGGCCGCCTGTGAAATCTGACGGCCCCTACGAGCATGGCAGAAGTCGAACAATCTGTGTTCGTGGTCCGCCGCGGGGCAAAGCGGAAGTCTGGGCTGCCAAGTCCTTGGTGTGCTCTGTCTTTGATAGTCGACATGCCAAGCTTTCGCGGCAACAGCGGAACTCGGACAGTTCGGGAAATTGGCCGCGCGCCCACATATCTCTAACGGAGGCAATAGAGCGATACCTATTCGGGCAGCCCCGCCTTAGTCATTGCTTCGAAGAGTTCGGCTCTAAGTTTCGGCGAAAGGTGCGGGGCGGCGAAGGTTGACTGCCGTGAGCCGGGAGACAGGCGGAGGCCTGCTGCCATTAGTCTTCGAGCATCTTCCAATCGTTCAGCGCCGTTATAGCAGAGGATGGCCTGAGCTATCCCTACATAGAACGCCGGAGGAAACGCGCGAACAGCCTTGTCCGTCCATTCACCCGCTTTTGCATGCCTACCGGCATTATGATGAGCCAGAGCAAGCCCCAGCATCGCTTGATAACTAGCTGGGTCGCGCGGACTAAGACGCATTGCTAATTCAAGGTCCGCAATGGCAGCATCGGATTCCCCCTGCCAGCCTCGAATTAGGCCCCTATAGTGAAGCGCCGGTGCATGGGATGGATTGGTTCGAATCGCGCGCTCTATGATGTCAATTCCACCGTGGAAGTCGAGCGCGAACCAGAACAGAAGAAAGCCCACAAGGGCATCGTTTGTTCGAAGCTCTTTCAAACGCTCGGCGAACCCTAATACCCGCGCGTTGTCTCCGGCGATATCTCCACACCAATTGTTAGCACGCCGCCAACCGATACAAGCTGCAGCGCCGCCATATGCGGGCGTAAAACTTGGATCAAGAGCAATTGCTTGCTCAAAACACCTCGCAGCAGTCTCGTTGTTCTCTGGAGTGGTAGGATAAAAAATCAAAGGCAAGCCACGATAATACGCCGTCACCGCGTCTATTTTGCCGATCCGTTCTCCGATTGCTCGTTCGATCTCGGCCCGGTCAACTTCTGGCGCAATGGCGCCCACAACCTGTTGCGCGACCCTGTTCTGCAGATCGAAAATGTCTCCCAGCGCGCCGTCAAATCGATCAGCCCAAAGGTGTCCGCCAGTTGCGACATCAATCAACTGTGCGTTGATCCTCAGCTGACTGCCTGCTTTTCGGACACTGCCTTCGAGCACGTAACGCACTCCAAGCTCGTGTCCAACTTGCCTGATATCGACCACTTTTCCCTTGTACGTGAACGAGGAATTGCGAGCGATAACGAAGAATGCTCTGAAGCGTGACAGTGCGGTAATGATATCGTCCACTAATCCATCGGCGAAATACGCCTGCTCTGGATCTGCCGACATGTTTTCGAACGGCATCACGGCAATCGCGGGTTTGTCGGACAGTCCAGCAGCTGGTGTCGTAGTCTGAACTACGCCATTTGAGGAGACAGCCTCATTCAGCTCAGTCACTTCACGCACCACACCGACAAACCGAAAACCCTTCCGCGGTAACGTTTTGATGAAGCGCTGTTCCTCGCCGGAATCGCCGATTGCGCTCCGGACAGAGTTAAGGCGGGTCGTCAGCGCTGCATCCGACACGCTGCGTCCATTCCATATAGCTTTGATGAGGTCGTCTTTGCTGACGACGCGATCCCGGTTGCGGATGAGGTAGTGGAGCAAATCGAAGACCTGCGGCGTGGTAGGGATCATATCGGGGCCGCGACGGAGTTCGCGACGCTCGGTGTCGAATGCGTACTCCTCGAAGAGATAGCGCAAGATGCAAATCCCTTGGTTTGGGGGTCACCGATCACTGGGTGGCGCTTTGGCCCTGTTGGAAATCGCAAGAGTAAGCTGCCGGTGAGGAAAATGTAAGCTGCCTGTCAAGCGTGTCCGGCTGAGCACTGGCACCATCATGTCGGTTGTGACGGCTCCTGACACGATGTCCCAGGGAGACTCCGCAATGAGCACGACACACGGCACGTGGCTGGAACGGACATCCGTATCGACCGGGCATCTCTGCAGCTTCGTCTGGAAATATTGGGATGCCTTTCAGGAGCGCCGCGAACGCCAAAAATTACGCGCCACCTTGTCCAACTTAAGCGACACGGAGCTGATGGATATCGGTACCACGCGCGGAGAGATCGACTACGTCGCCTCGCATCGGGGTATTGACCCGCGAGGCATCCGATCCGGCGATTGGCTGCGATACCTGCCAACAGTGGACGGCCAAATTGGGCCCACCGACGTCCGATAAGGGTCAAAAGCTGCCGGTCAGCATGCCGCGCGCCAAGGTCGGCAATGGGCCCAATTCCAGACATTTGAACCGAAGGCAGAGCTGCTTATCGAGACTGGCTCGGCGGGCCATGTAGAGGTGAGTTTCGTAGTCCATTTCGAATTCTCCGCCGTGATGATCGACCGCTTTGGAAATGTCGTTGAGCAGCTCTTCGCGCATCGTTGGCGTGAGCATCCGGATATCCGAGCGCGTCCCCAGGAAATCTGCGTAGCTTGATGTGGTGTGCCGCCACTTCCACGGAGCGGCGTCGTCCACACGACCCTGAGCGGTCACTTGATTTAAAGACCATTTGGTCTATATCTTTCCAATGAGCAACCGAACCTCAGTGCCGTTGCCCCGCGGTCGCCCGCGGAGTTTCGATGCGGAAGCCGCTGTCGAACGCGCGATGGATGTGTTCTGGTCGCGTGGCTATCATGCGACAGCGCTGCCAGACCTTCTTCGTGTGACGAAGCTCTCGCGTGGCAGCCTTTATGCTGCTTTCGGTGACAAGCACTCGCTCTTCCTGCGCGCGCTCGATCGTTACATTGCCGATGCCGTGACACGGATGGATATCGAGCTTGACCCTCGCAAGGAGCCGGTGGACGGCCTGCGGGCCTATCTTGCTGGATATGTTGACCGCACGAGCGGGACCCACGGTCGGCGTGGATGTCTGGTGATTGCCACAACCATGGAACTGGCCGGGCGTGACGCTGACGTTAATCGTCGTATCGCGAGCTTTTTCAAAGTCATGGAGGCGCGAGTGGCGGATGCACTTTCCCGTGCGAAGGCGGCGGGCAAGTTAGCCGACGGTGTCGACCCTGCAAATGCTGCCCGAATTCTCGTCTGTTTCGTTGAGGGGCTGCGAGTGATCAGCAAAACGGCGCCGACGGGAGCCATAACCCAAGCCGCGGCTGACGCTCTGCTCGATCGTTTCATCAGGTAAGCAAACCCGGGGCCGTCCCCACGATCGGCGCGTCGATATCTAGACCAATCGGTCTTTAAAGGAGAATACCATGTCCGTGATCCAGATTGTTTGCGCGGTGGCCGTTCCTTTGCTCTGGGGTTATCAGTTCGTGGTCATCAAAGTGGGCATTACGGAGTTTCCGCCGTTCTTCTTCCTAGCGCTGCGTTTCCTGGCCACCGCGCTCCTGCTCATTCCGTTCGTCAAAAAGCCCACGCGTGAACAGCTGCGTCCTATCGCAGCCATCTCGCTTTTTCTTGGTGGATTGAACTTCGGGCTCTTCTACGTTGGTCTAGGGCTCGGCTCGGGAAGCATGACAGCTGTCGCATATTTACTCTCCACACCCTTCACGGTCCTGTTGGCCTGGCCGCTTCTGGCGGAGAGGCCATCTCTCACTACCGTCTCCGGGGTAGTGCTTGCATTTGCCGGCGTCTTTGTGTTGAGGACGGAGCCCGGCCTGTCGTCAAACGGCCTACCACTGCTGCTGGTGATCGGAGCTGCCTTCGCGTTCGCGGTATCCAACGTCTTGACGAAACGCTACGGCCCTTTCGACCCCTTGATGTTGATGGGTTGGGCGTCGCTGTTCACGGTGCCGCAGGTGATGTTGATGTCGTTGCTCCTTGAATATGGGCAACTGGCGAGCCTCGTTGCTGCGGATGAACGTGGCTGGCTGGCACTCGCCTACACGATTTTTATCGGAGGAATTGTTGGATTTGGCCTTTGGTTCTGGCTGATCGCTCGCTGCTCCATGGGGCGCGTCGCTCCCTTCGGTCTGCTGCTGCCGGTGTTCGCCTTGATGTCGAGTGCATTGTTTCTTGGCGAGCCGATGACCCCGAAGTTGATTGTTGGTGCGCTGCTGGCGATCTCTGGTGTTGCCGTGACACAGTTTAGGCCGAGCGCTCGACCGGTTTGAGTTCCCGCTGTTGGCCCATCGCTGACCTTGCCGTGCCGCCCCGCTGGCCGACAGCTTCTGACCCGATTCCAGACATTTGAACCGCTACTGATCGAGACCAGCTCGGCGGGCCATGTAGAGGTGAGTTTCGTAGTCCATTTCGAATTCTCCGCCGTGACGATCGACTGCTTTGGAAATGTCGTTGAGCAGCTCTTCGCGCATCGTTGGCGTGAGCATCCGGATATCTGAGCGCGTCCCCAGGAAACTTGCGTAGCTTGATGTTGTGTGCCGCCACTTCCATGGATAGCAGCGGTGCTCCACCGGTCCAAACAATCCCGACTCGTCAAACCAGCCGTTGAATGGACCGCTTGGCAGGTACCAGGCTTCCGGTGGCGGCCCCCAGCGGCCCGTATGACGCAGGGTTATTTCCCTGAACTGCTCGAGCAATTGGATGGGTAGTCCTGTCGGAACATGTCCGAAGACGGCCAATGATCCGTCACATGAAAGCAGCTTCGCGGCTTTCACGAACCGCAACTCCGGCGAAACCCAGTGCCACGACTGCGCAGCGATGATGAGTCGGAACGGTGCCTTGTCTTGTGACCACGCCTCGAACGTCGTCTCGACCAGTTCGACATTACCAAAATGTGCCAAGCTCTCGCGCGCAGCGCGGACCATTTCGGGTCCGGGATCGATCGCAACGATCTGCAAATCTCGCGTCGCGAAGCTCTTTGTTGCCTGCCCCGTGCCGCAGCCGACTTCGAGGATGGGATCGCCGGGCTTCAGGCTGGCGTACGAAACCACGTTGTCCACGAGGGCTTCGGGATATTCGGGGCGTGAGGCCCCATACGCACCCGCGATTTGATCGAAAGTAAAGCGCTGCTCCATAGCATCCCCGCCTCGTTCGGTTGTGAACCTAGCCAAGTCAAGCCATACGTTGTCAAGGCATCGTCGCCTCGTCCACAAGCCCTTGCGTTGCCTGACGGGCAAAACACGCTGGGCTTGGGGCAACCCACTTCGCGAGGAATATTCCACTCGACGGGTTCGTGATGATGTCGAAGATGCCAAGCCGCTGTACGCGCTCGGCTGGAAACCAAGTAATTTGGAGGCTTCCAGGTCGGTGAAAGTCTCGGCCGAAAGGTCGGAAATGCGTTGTGGGGGGCTGAGCAGAAATCCTAGGATTTGCTCGGACAGCCGTTTTTGCTGGCAAAGCGGAAGTATCGCCATTCGGCCGGGACCGGCTGCTCATAACCCTAAGCTCAACAGCGTCCGACCGTCATCAGGTCAGCTTTCCAAGCGGACACGCTTCGCGCTTGGCTCAACCGCCGCTTTTGCCCCGAAATCTGGCGAGAAATTTTCTCTTTCTAGCCGGACTCAACCGAACGGTGGATGCGCTCGCCGGAGCCATCTGCAATCCTTCCGAAGATTGCGGAGGACATCATGAAGTCTAGAATTTTCAGAGCGCTGTTCGCATCGACTATGTTGGTTGGGATCGGGACCACGATGAAGCCCGGCACTGCATTAGCGGCGGCAATTACGTTTGACTACACGGGCAATTCCTATTCGAACGGCGTCGTGAACGGATTGGGCACTTCGCCTCTTCAAAACGTCGCATTCTACGGGACTCATTTGACCGGCTCGGTCACGTTCGACGACACGACCGTGACGAGCAGTTTCACGGGTACCGTGCACGATGTCATGGCATGGAATTTCTCCTCGGGAGCCATCCTCGTGTCATCCGCGGCGTACACCGCGTTCGACGCCACGTTCAACTTCATCGGCGGGAAGATCTCGGACTGGGACGTGCAACTCTCCGATGCGTCCTATAAGGTCGAGACGCTTTCTTGGCCTGATGGTTTTTTCAGCGACTTCGCATTGACTCTCGCTGGAACCGGCAACACCAACAATTATTACGCCCGGCTGTATCATGGTGGCGCTCCCGGTGCCGGGATCTGGACCGAGCGAGTCGTTCCTCCGATCTCGAGCGCGGTCCCGGAGCCCTCGACCTGGGCAATGATGACCCTCGGTTTCGCGGGACTGGGATTTATGGCCTATCGGCGCAGGAGGTCAATCGAGTTCAGCGCCGCGTAAGCACGGGCAACATCAGTGACGAGGACCGCCTTCGGGCGGTCTTTCTGTCTGTGCCACAATTCCGATGTCGCCTATCGTATTACGGTGACAGTGCTGGGTATTACGGTGACAGTGCACTCAATTGATGGGCTTTCAGACTTGGCATTTTGTGTCACCGTAGTCTCCCGTCAGAGGCTTGCGTCCGACCGATATGGAAAGTCGGAATCTGCCCAGGGCCATTGGGTCCGACAGCGATGATCGGTGCGCTCGGCGACCATTTAATATATAAAATAGGTCAGGATGATTGACTCTTAATTCAATATTTGAAACTGTCGCGCAGCTTTTGATTGAGGGGGTTAAATGTCATTTTGTTTTAAGCGATTGACCGGGGCTCTAGCTGTTTTTGCCTGCGCGGCTACGTTCGCAAGTCAAGCCTCGGCTGCCGTTGTCGTTGAAGCGATAAGCGGAACCTATGGAGATGCCTGGGGCGATCCTGCCCTGCCATTTTCCGGCACGATCACGTTTGATACCGCTACCGACAAAATCACGGGCGGCAAAATCAATGCGGGCGCCCTGGGTGTCCTCAATACACTTGAAGGCCAAACGATTTTCCAAAACCAGCTAATGTTCTCGATAGGCACCCCAGATGACCTTTATTGGGGGACTTTCTATGTCGATGCATCGCAACTGTTTTCGGGACAAACCGTTGCGTTGTTGGACCGTTCAGAGTTTCAGTTTCATGGCAATTATTCACTCCATTTGCCAAACTACGACGCGTCCGGAACGATCCGTCCAATTGCCGCCGTTCCTGAGCCATCAACCTGGGCGATGATGGTTCTTGGCTTTGCTGGCGTTGGCTTCATGGCCTATCGTCGCAAGGACAGGCTGGCGCTCAGCGCCGCCTAAATCGGGTCACCCCGGAAGGAAAATAGAAAAGGCCGCCTCAGTTGGCGGCCTCTTTCATATCAGGCCAGCCTGATATGTCGCCTCTTGGGCACGTAGCTGACCTTGCGTGCCACCCCTCGACCGTTAGCTTCTGACCCAATTCCAGACATTGAACCGAAGTCAGAGCTGCTTATCGAGACTAGAGCGTGAGGCCCGATATGCACCCGCGATTTGATCGAAGGTAAAGCGCCGCTCCATGGAATGCCGCGCTTCATCAGGTTGTGAAACCTAGCCAGGCAGGGTCCTTCGTTCAAGGCATGGTCGCCTCATCTACAAGCCCTTGCGTTGCCTGACAGGCAAAACACGCCAGACCTGGGACAACCCGCTTCGCCAAAAATATTCCGCTTTACCGAAATTCGGAAACGGCGTATACGTCGTCTCACTCCGGCCCAAGGAAGAGGGGCGTATCGCGATCGTCACGAACGCGGGCCGGACGGCGGTGGACGTGGGCCGCATCGGCGCGAAAGGCAATCGCAGGGCGGGCAACCGTGAGCGGATGCGTCGCGCGCACGACCGGTGTGATCTGCGTACGGCAAAATCGTGTGGTCCTGGCGCCCGCAGCCTGTGCGCCAAGTCTTGTGGTGATGTGGAGTGCCCAACCGGGCTCTTGCATCAGTGATCGGCAAGGCGACGGGGGCAATAGTGCATCGCTCCCCGAGGAGAGCGCGACATAAGCCGTCAAACCACTGCGCAGGGAAGGCCGGGATGTCCTGGCTTCACCTGTATGCCGCTGTGCAAATTCTCTCGTTGCAATTTCGCACAGTGGACCGCGGGTGCCAGCCGGCGCCCGGTCTTCCCTGCGCCCTCTTTCAATTGAGGGTGAAACAACGACGCAAAGCTCGGGCGAAATGAGCCGCGAGGATGGGAAGCTGTGTCTGAAATGAAGATACGAATTGAGTGGGAGCGTAGGATGGGTAGAGCACTTGCGAAACCCATCATGTCTCCGCGCGGAGGAAACGTTGATGGGTTTCGCTTCGCTCTACCCATCCTTCGACTCGACGCTCGCAACGAAGAGCTACCCCAGACATGAGAAAGCGCCCGTGGGGGGCGGGCGCTTTCTGTAGTCGACTTGGGGTTGGGGTCGTCTACATATCCACGTGGCGACTTTGGGGGGCTGGTAAAGAGCCGCGTGAATTCCTGAAACTCAAATCTCCTTAGCGAACGAGCGATGCGTTCGAGCTGGTGATAACGACCGGCTTGCCGGCCTTGATGACGCGGGCGGTCTGCGTCAGGCCGTCGTCCGAACCAGTGCGTGCCGTAATGCCGAAGCCTGCCACCGCGATCCCTGCGACGAGGGCCACGACCACGATCTTCAGGTGGGTCGAGCGATCTGCGCTGTAAATCGAGTGGTTCATGGAAGGCTCCTGCCGCCATCTACCCGAAGTAGTCGCCTGCGTATTTGGGCAGGTTCATGCTTCCGGTCCCAACAACGTAGTATTGGGCGGATTCGTTCCCAAGGGGCGATCACAAGAGCGTGACAGGACGTGAGAAGTCGCGATCGAAAGCAGGGCTCGATCTCGTAATTTCGTAATTATTTCAATGGTATAATGCACTTGAAAGGCGCCTTGTCAGCATTTGGCCGATAAGGCGCCAGGAACTCAAAAACCATTTGCCTGTGGCCGAAAAACACACGGCTTCTTAAGGCAAATCAGATGCTTCCGACCGTTTTCAGCCTCGCTCTAGGGTGGATTTCGGCCTGCGACAACACCGTCGTCTGGGCCCGGAACCGCTCGACCAGGGAGCGGACGAAGGGACGAATTGCCGCAGACGTCACCAGCACCGGCGCCTCGCCTTCGCGCGCGGCGCGCTCGAAGGCCTCGCGCACGCCGGTCATGAACTCTGACAGTTTCGAGGGCTGCATCGCGAGGCTGCGCTCTTCGCCCTGGCCAACGATGGATTCGGCAAAGGCCTGCTCCCACCGCGCCGACAGCGCGATCAGCGGCAGATAGCCGTTGTACGACGTATTCTGCGCGCAGATCTGCCGCGCCAGGCGGGCGCGGACATGCTCGACCATGGTCGCGGGATTGCGCGAGAAGGCGAGTGAATCGGCGATGCCTTCGAGGATGGTCGAGAGGTCGCGGATCGAGATGCGCTCGGCGAGCAGCAGCTGGAGCACGCGCTGGATGCCGGAGACGGTGACCTGTCCGGGCACGATGTCCTTGACCAGCTCGCCCTGCTCCTTCGGCAGCTCCTTGAGCAGCTTCTGCACTTCGCCATAGGAGAGCAGGTCCGACATGTTGGCCTTGAGCAGCTCGGTGAGGTGGGTCGAGAGCACGGTCGCGGCGTCGACGACGGTGTAGCCCTTGAGCGAAGCTTCCTCCTTGAGGCTGGCGTCGACCCAGGTCGCGGGCAGGCCGAAGGTCGGCTCGGTGGTGTGGATGCCGGGCACCTGTACCTGGCTGCCGCCGGGGTCCATGACCATGAACTGGTTCGGCCAGATCTTGCCGGTGCCGGCGTCGACCTCCTTGATCTTGATGATGTAGGTGTTGGCCTCGAGCTGGACGTTGTCGAGGATGCGCACCGCCGGCATCACGAAACCCATCTCGATCGCGAGCGAGCGGCGCAGCGCCTTGATCTGTTCGGTGAGGCGGTCGGTGCCGTCGGGGCCGTTGACGAGCGGCAAGAGCGCGTAGCCGAGCTCGATCTTGAGGTCGTCGATCTTGAGCGCGGCCGAGATCGGCTCCTCCGCCGCAGCGCCCGGCGCACCCGGCGTACCGGAAGCGGGCGCGGCGTTGGCGGCTTCCTCGGCCTTCACGGCGGTCCTCTTGCGGTTGCGAGCCTGCCAGGCCAGCACACCGGCACCCGCGCCGAGCGCGAGGAAGGGGAGGGTTGGAATGCCCGGCAGTGCCGCCAGCACCAGCATGACCGCCGAGGACATCGCGAGCGCCTGCGGATAGCCGGAGAACTGCTTCATCAGCGCCTTGTCGGCGGCGCCGGAGACGCCGGCCTTGGAGACGAGCAGGCCCGCCGCGGTCGAGACGATCAGCGCCGGCACCTGTGTGACGAGGCCGTCGCCGACCGTCAGCAGCGTGTAGCTGCGGCCGGCGTCGGCGAAGGAGAGGCCCTGCTGCGCGACGCCGATGATCATGCCGCCGACGACGTTGATGAAGACGATCAGGAGGCCGGCGATGGCGTCGCCGCGGACGAACTTCGAGGCACCGTCCATGGCGCCGAAGAAGCCGCTCTCGTCCTCCAGCTCCTTGCGGCGGTGCTTGGCGACCTTCTCGTCGATCAGGCCGGCGGAGAGATCGGCGTCGATCGCCATCTGCTTGCCGGGCATGGCGTCGAGGTGGAAGCGCGCCGCGACTTCGGCGATACGGCCCGAACCCTTGGTGATGACGACGAAATTGACGATGATCAGGATGGCGAAGACGATGATGCCGATGACGAAATTGCCGCCCATCACGAAGCTGCCGAACGCCTCGATGACGTGACCGGCGGCATCCGTGCCCTCGTGCCCGTGCGACAGGATCAGGCGGGTCGAGGCCATGTTGAGCGACAGCCGCAGCATGGTCGAGATCAGCAGGATGGTCGGGAAGGCGGAGAATTCCAGCGGCGTCTGGATGAACAGCGAGGTCATCAGGATCAGGATCGAGAGCGTGATCGAGATCGCCAGGAACAGGTCCAGCACGATCGCGGGCAGCGGCAGGATCAGCACCACCAGGATGGTGAGGATGCCGAGCGCCAGCGCGATATCGCCGCGCTTGAGGATGTTGACGATCTCGGTGAGGGAGGGGAGGCCCGGCTTCGCGCTGCCTACGCCCTGTCCCGCGGTGACGTCGACCATGGTAGCTGCCTCCCCGCGCGACTGACGTCCACGCGCCCCAAACGTCTGCGCGACGGCCGATGGGCCGCCGTTCCGAAAGTGAGGCACCGCACTGGCGTCCACGGGAACTCCCGTTCTACGCGGCTGACGACACTCGACTCCACCCGGCAATTTTTGCCCGGTGTATGGTTAGCAAAGGGTTAACAAGGGGTGCGGGAACTGGTCAGACGGAGCGTATTTCGGGCCCCTGGAGGTCGTTCCGGGGCGCCCGAAGAGCGAGCCCGGAATCCATCGGGCTGCAAACCATGAGGGAGACATGGATTCTCCGATGCGCAGTTGCGCATCATAGCTCGCGCCAAGGGCGCGCCCCGGAATCACAGTTGAGGGAAGGCCGGCTATTTCGCCTTCTGCATCTTCGTCACCGTGTACCCCGACGCTGCCTCCTCGGCTTCAAACGACACCTTGTCGCCGACCTTCACCTGCTTGAGGATCGCGGGATCCTTGACGCGGTAGACCATGGTCATGGGTTCATCCATGCCGAGGCTCTTGGCGGGCCCGTGCTTGAGCGTGATTTTGCCGGCGCTCTCGTCGATTTTCCTGACCTCGCCGCTGATGGAAGCGGCTTGCGCAGCTGCGCTCACGGTCAGGCTCAGCGCCAGTGCGAGCGCTGCGGCGATGCGGACGATCAGCGTCATGGCTGTCTCCAATATCTTCATTTCACGGTGACGTGGCCGACCATGCCGTAGTCGCGATGGTCCGGGATCAGGCAGGAAAATTCGAAGGTGCCGGCTTTGCTGAACTTCCAGACGATCTCGGCCGTCTTGTTCGGCGCGAGCCGCACCCCGTTCGGATCGTCATGCTCCATGTGCGGATGCTTCTTCATCACCTCGGCATGCGCGAGGTTCTCCTTGGTGGTGGCGAGCAGGAATTCGTGGTCCTCCTTGCCGACATTGCGCAGCACGAAGCGGATCTGCTCGCCGCGCTTGACGGTGATCGTCGACGGCTCATAGGCCATCTCGCTCAACGCGATCTCGATGGTGCGCGCGGGCTTGTTGGGGACGCCGGGTTCGCCGGCCGAGAAGCCATGATGGTCGTGACCCTCGTGCGCGAGGGCGGGTGCGATCGACAGCGCGGCCAGCGCGAGGGCGAGTTTGATCGTGTTCTTCATTGTGGTCTCCAGTTGGTGGTTCATCGAAACGCTCACATCTTCATCTTGTGTGCCGGCGTGGCCGGCTGCCGCGCCGGCTCTGCCGCGGGCGAGGCGACCTCGTAGGCGACGGTGCCTTGCGGGAATTGATAGGGGCCGGGATCGCGATAATCGTCGCGCGCGAGGTCTTCGCGGATCTTCATCACCGTGAACATGCCGCCCATCTCGATCGGGCCGAACTGGCCGGCGCCGCTCATCATCGGCAGCGTGTTGTCAGGCGCCGGCATCTCCATGTTGCCCATCGCCATGCCGGACTGGCCCATCACCATGGCGTCGGGCGCGAGCTTGCCGACAGCCTTGGCGAGATCCTTGCGCGAGACGCCGATCATATTGCGCATGTCGTGTCCCATCGCATTCATGGTGTGATGCGACTTGTGGCAGTGAAACGCCCAGTCGCCGGGATTGTCGGCGAGGACGTCGAACACGCGGACCGCACCGACCGGCACATCGGTCGTCGTCTCAGGATATTGCGCGCTCTCGGGAATCCAGCCGCCGTCGGTGCAGGTCAAGGCAAAGCTGTGGCCATGCAGATGGATCGGATGGTTGGTCATGCTGAGATTGCCGATGCGCACACGCGCCCTATCGCCGAGCCGCACCGGCATGGGATCGATGCCCGGAAACACCCGCGCATTCCAGGTCCACATGTTGAAGTCGGTCATCTCGTTGACCCGCGGCAAATAGGTGCCGGGATCGACGCGATAGGTGCTCATCACGAAGACGAAGTCGCGGTCGACGGGTCTGAAGTTCGGGTCGCGCGGATGCACGACGACCATGCCCATCATGCCCATCGCCATCTGCACCATCTCGTCGGAATGCGGGTGGTACATGAAGGTCCCGCTCTTCCTCATCTCGAACTCGTAGACGAATGTCTTGCCCGGCTCGATGTGCGGCTGGGTCAGTCCACCGACGCCGTCCATGCCGCTGGGCACGATCATGCCGTGCCAATGAACGGTGGTGTATTCGGGCAGGCGGTTGGTGACGAAGATACGGACCTTGTCGCCCTCGACGGCCTCGATGGTCGGCCCCGGCGACTGGCCGTTATAGCCCCAGAGATTGACCTTCATGCCCTCGGCGAATTCGCGCACCACAGGCTCGGCCATCAGATGATATTCCTTCCAGTCGCCGTTCATGCGAAATGGCAGTGTCCAGCCGTTGAGCGTGACGACGGGACGGTAGTCGGGACCGCTGATGGGGTGCAGCGGCGGCTGCATCACCGCCTTGTCCATATGGGCTGCTTCCGGAATCGATCCGGCCTGGACGCGGCCGCTGACGGCTGACGCGCTCACGAGCGCGGCGGTGCCCAAAAATCCTCGGCGGGAAAACATGCTGGCCTCCATGTCAGTGGCCGCCATCGGCAGGCGCTGCCGCGACGATATTGGTTGGATTGTCGCTGTCGGTCGCAGGCGCGCCGCCGCCATTGACGGCAGTCTGCAGCGCGGACTGGGCGAGGAAGAAGTTCTGCTTCGCGTCGATCGCGCCACGCAACGAGGCAAGGCGCTGCCGCGCTTCGGCCAGGAGCGCGAAGATATCGACCTGCATGCTGGAGAAGCGCAGCTGCATCTCCTCGGTGATGATTTTTCGCAACGGCAAAATCTCGCGGTGGTAGTGGATCGCGATGTCGTAGGTGGCGCGATAGACGCGATAGGCATCGCGCGCTTCCGAACGGACGTTCACGGCGCGCTCGGTGAGGCGGTTGAAGGCGAGGTTGTAGGTCTCCGCGGCCTGCCGCACGCGGACCTCGCCGCCGTCGAAAATCGGGATCTGGAACTGCACGTCGAAGCCGCGTTCGCGGAACGGGGCGCCTTCCGGATCCTGAGTCCGGCGTGAGATGCCGGCGAGATCGAGCAGGGTGACGAAGCGTGTCGCCTCGGTGAGGTTCAACGACTTCGCCAGCGCCGCAAGCTCCAGCCGCGCGATCTGCAAGTCGATACGGTGCTCGACCGCGTCGGCCTCGATCGAGGGCAGGGCTTGCGGCCGACGAGGTATCGGCGGCAAGGCATTGGGCAGACGGAAGTCGAGACCGTCGTCCCATAGCCCCATCAGCCGCGTCAGCTTTTCACGGGCGCTCGTCGTCGCCTGGCGTGCGGTGGCGAGATCGGCTGTGGTCTCGGCGTAAAACACCTGCTCGCGGGCCTGGTCGAGCTTGTTGACCGAACCGGTCTCGCCGAGCTTGACCGCGAGTTTCGCAGTTGATTCCGCCGTCGCCTTTGCATCCGTCAGCAGGACCACCATTTCGTTTCCGGCGACTGCGCGGACGTAAGCGCGCCGCACGTCGGCGGCGAGCCGCAGTGTCGCCAGCGCCGCGCGCAATTGCGCCTGACGAAAGCGCTCGCGCGCGATGTCGGACCGGAACGGCAGCGTGGCCAACGCCAAGATGTCGCCGACGACCTGGCGCTCGATCTCGCTGGCGCCATTGCCCGAGATCCGCGACACCGAGAACACCGGATTGGACGGCAGGCTCTGCTCGACGAGATCGGTCTCGGCCAGCGCCAGCTCGTTATAGGCGGCCTGCAGCCCCTTGTTGTTGAGCAGCGCGACCTGTACGGCGGTCTCTGCGCTCAGCGTCCCCGACAGCAGCTGGCGAACGCGCGCCTCGACCGCGCCGGCCCCCTCGGCGGTTCGCACGAAGGCGACGTCCTTGTTGAGAGTCTGGCTCGTCAGCGCCGAGACCGCTGTCATGCCGCTGTCGGGCGAGAACGCCGCGCAGCCGGAGAGGCCGAGCAGGGCGAGAACGTGCGCGCCCCGCGCAAAATACTGTGCCATGGCGCGCTCCTACCGGTCTTGCTTCGGCTGCGGCGCGACCGCGTCGTTGCGCTCGCGCCATGGCGCCGGCGTAGCGGGCCGCAGGCTCGTATAGGGCGCGACTGTCGAGCGATAGCCGACACGTGCTGCCTTTGCCGCGGGATCGGCCGGATCCGCGCCGGCCACGGACGTCGTTGCTGGCAAGCAGCCGGACAACGCCAATGCGGCTGCGGCTAGCAGTAGCCAATTGATTCGAAAGTGTCCTCCGCGCGCCGCAGATGCGGCGGCGGACCTCGCCCCGAGAAGCGTAAGCATGAGCAATTCCTGATCTGTGTGAAGACCACAGGTTCGCGCGCGCGGATGCGCGCCTGGCCTGACGTCGTGGAATCAGATCAGATGATGGGAGGGCGGTAGAGAATGGGTGGCGCCGCGCTGTGCAGGCTGGGCACGATCTCGGGCGCACAGCTGGAGACCGGCTGAAGCGGCTTTGCGAAGCTCGGCAGATCGGCCGGTAACGCGCTGACGCACATCATGGCGCAGCACGGGCCAACCTTGCCCTTGCCGTCATGACGATGCGGGGCAGGCGTGTCCTGCGCGGCAGCCTGGTGATGCGCGTGCATCCCCGAATGGTCATGCGGCACGTCGCCATGCATGTGGCTAGCCGACATCTGATGATGCACAGGCACGAGGTCGGCGAGCAAGGCTTCGTCGCCAAGGCATGGCGCTGGACCACTGCCCCAGGCGAGGCTTGCCGCCGGCGCGAGCACGCAGAACAGATAGGCTAGCGCAATGAAGCGCCCCACCTTGATCCGCATCGATCGCGTCAATTGCAACAACATCCCGCCGTCACGCTCCTTGCGCGGCATTGTTGCACACGCAGATTGCAAACTAATGGCAAAGCGCGATTTCGCCAAGCTCTTCTTACCGCAGTGCACCGCGCATGCCCAATATCGCGGCAGCATGCTTGACCGCGAAGCGATCCCCGAACATGGTCCGCGCCGTGCACGCGCCAAATCACCCAGGACAGAGACCGGCCTCATTCACCCCTGACTCCCGTCAGGCCTGGGTGCGGCTTTTGCTCGCACTGCTGATCGGCTCGATCGGCGGCGTCGGCATGTGGGCGGTCGTCGTGGTGATTCCCGTCGTGCAAGCCGAGTTCGCTGCCACGCGCGGTGCGGTGTCGCTGGCCTTCACACTGATGATGTTCGGCTTCGGGCTCGGCGGCGTGATCGCCGGCAAGATCACCGACAAGTTCGGCATTGTGCCCGCGATGGGGATCAGCATCGCCTTTCTCGGCGTCGCCAATACGCTCGCGGGATTGTCGACCCAGCTCTGGCAGTTCGTGGCAGCCTATTTCCTGATCGGGCTCGGCACGTCCGCGACCTTCGCGCCGCTGATGGCAGAGGCCTCGCACTGGTTCGAGCGCTATCGCGGACTGGCCGTGACCATCGTCGCGAGCGGCAATTACGTGGCCGGCACGATGTGGCCGCCGCTCATCAGCACGGGCATGGAAAAGATCGGCTGGCGCACCACGCATATCGGCATCGCCGTCGTCTGCGTGGTGTTGATGTCGATCCTGGTGCTGGTCCTGCGCGTGCAGATGGGCGTTGACAAGGTCCGCAATCACGCCAACGCACCGCCGCCGCGGGTCGATCTCAGGCTGTCGACCAACACGCTAACGGCGCTGCTCTCGATCGCCAGCATTTCCTGTTGCGTCGCCATGGCGATGCCGCAGGTGCATATCGTCGCCTATTGCGGCGATCTCGGCTACGGCGTGGCGCGCGGCGCCGAGATGCTGTCGCTGATGATGGCCTGCGGCATCGTCAGCCGCATCGGCTCGGGCTACCTTGCCGACAAGATCGGCGGCATTCCGACTCTGCTGATCGGCGCGTTGGCGCAGGGCTTTGCGCTGGTGTTCTACCTGTTCTTCGACAGCCTCACTTCGCTCTATCTGATCTCCGCGATGTTCGGCCTGTTCCAGGGCGGCATCGTGCCGAGCTATGCCATCATCGTGCGCGAGGCGATGCCGGCAAGCGAAGCCGCAACCCGCGTCGGCATCGTGATCTTCGCCTCCGTATTCGGCATGTCCTTTGGTGGCTGGGTGTCCGGCATCATCTTCGATGCCACCGGCTCCTATGCGGCTGCGTTCGCCAACGGCGTGGCGTGGAATGCGCTCAATATCGGTATTGTAGTGACGCTGCTGATCCGCTCGCGGATGAATTCGGTGAAGGCGGGACCGGGTTTTGCAACCTAGGACGCCGTCACGTGTCAGCTTCCGCTGGATCTGGTTGATCACAGTTATCGTGCTGCTGGATCAGGGCACGAAGCAGCTCGTCGTCGGCTTGCTGGAACCCGATCGTCCGATGATCATTTTCTCGTCCACGGTATTGCCAACCATCGACTTCGTGTTGTCCTACAACAAGGGCATCTCGTTCAGCTTCCTGCGGTTCGCAGACAACGCCCAGCGCTGGCCGCTGGTTGGCCTCTCGCTTCTCGCCTGCGGACTGTTGGCCTGGTGGCTTCGTCGCGTGCCGCCGAGCCAACCGATGCTGGCAGCCGGACTTGCCCTGATTATTGGTGGCGCGTTCGGCAATATGCTGGACCGCGCCCGGATCGGTTCGGTGATCGACTTTGTCCATCTCTCCTATCAGGCTTGGTCGTTCGCCATTTTCAACGTCGCCGACACCGCGATCACTTTGGGTGCAGTCGCGACCGTGGTGTCTTTATGTCTGGAGGCGGCCTAAACCGCCTGTCCCGCCCTCAGCAGCGAGCAGCCGGTGATCTTGTAGCTGCCGTCCGCCTGCTGCTCGAGCGTGTAGAGCGCTTCCCAGGCTTCGCCATTGGCATCGATGATGTGAACGCGCTGGGCGACGGAGCTGCCTTCGATCTTGCTCTCGCCGAACTCAAAACTCCTGTGACGATAGACCGGCGCGTAGCCGTTTTGCACCATCGACATGAAGATGTCGGCTGCGGGGAAGAGCTGCTTGATCGTCGGTGCGGCATAGGAATAGGCGGCCGTGGCATCGTCGTGGCCGAAGGCTTGTTCCTGAGCCCGGATCACGCCTTGCGCTGTCGCGACATCGTCGGCGCGTGCGGGGATGGAGCTGCAAGCAATACTGAGAAAGACCAGCAAGGCGGCAATGCGCATGGCAGGCTCCGCGTTGAAATCCCGGTGATGCCGATCCTGGCACGACCTTGGCAAATACGGACGCGCTATCGCTTCGGTTTCACCGCCGGCCTCGCGCGCTTGGCGGTGTGTGACTTGGCGGTGTGTGACTTGGCCTTCGTGCCGGCCTGCACGCGCAAACCATCCACGAACACGTCGAGCATCCGCAACACCGAGGATTGCCAGCCGGGCTGGTCGTGCATGTAGCACATGCCGACCAGGGCCCTGAGCAGGTCCTCGGGACTGACATCGCCTCGCATCTCGCCGGCCGCGACCGCGCGGTCGAGCAGCGAGCCAATTGCCTTGGTCAGACGGTCCATCGAGAAGGCAGCGAGGTCCGACGAACTCTGGAACGTCAGCGCCAATGCCGCCGACATGCCCTTTTTCGTCGCAACGAATTCGACGTTGGAGCGCAGCCAGCGCCTGAGCGCATCGACCGGGTCCTTGGCGTTCTTCAACTGCTCGGCGAGCTCGCTGAGCTGCTCGACCTCGCGCCGGTACACCGCCTCGAACAGATCCTCGCGCGTCGGAAAATGCCGGTAGAGCGTGCCGATGCCGACCCCGGCGCGCTTGGCCACGGCCTCCAGGCTCGCCTCCGGGCCGCCGGCGCTGAACACGACCTTGGCTGCCTCGAGCACGCGCTCGCGATTGCGCACGGCATCGGCGCGGGGCCTGCGGGTCTGGTCGGTGTGGTCGTCCATATCGGTAATGTAGATCACGAATTGGTTAGATTGAACCCTTGGCTCGCTGCATCGCGTTGTCTGCGCACGGGCTTTTGACGAATTCCAAATATTTTTCGGCGGCCCTTGTTAAGCGGAGGGTGCCTCCGTATCTTCGTTGGTGTCGGCCCGGAATGTGTCCGGGCGGCGCAATATCGGCGGGGGCCACGGCGGTGGCGCGCCGAACGATGAGCCATGTCCCTATCTGATCGGAGCCTTGTATGAACCACTCCATCAGCCTCACCGTGAACGGTGCACGGCGCGACTTCGTCCTCGACGATCCGCGCGTCACGCTGCTCGATCTCCTGCGTGAGCGCCTCCATCTCACCGGAACCAAGAAGGGCTGCGACCGCGGCCAGTGTGGCGCCTGCACCATTCTCGTCGACGGCAAGCGTATCAACTCATGCCTCGCACTCGCCGTCAGCCATGACGGCGCCGACATCCTCACCATCGAAGGCGTCGCGCGGGGCGACCAGCTTCATCCGGTCCAGGCCGCCTTCATCGCCCATGACGGATTCCAGTGCGGCTTCTGCACGCCCGGCCAGATCATGAGCGCCATCGGCATGATGCAGGAAGCTCAGGCCGGCAACGATCCCGAACGCATCCGTGAATGCATGAGCGGCAATCTCTGCCGCTGCGGCGCCTATGCCGGCATCGTCGATGCCGTGCTGGAGGCGCAGGCCGGTGCCGACGAATCCAATCAGAGGCGCTCCGCATGAAACAGTTCGATTATGTCAGGCCCGCCACGGTCGCTGAAGCCGTTGCCGCCGCCGCGCAGCCGGGCGCAACTTATCTTGCGGCCGGCACCAATCTGCTCGATCTGATGAAGGGCGGCGTCAGCCGTCCGGATCGCCTCGTCGATGTCACGCATCTCGAAGGGCTCGATCGGATCGAACGCCTCGCCGACGGGTCGTTGCGAATCGGTGCGCTCGTCAGCAATGCCGATCTCGCGCATGATGCGGGGTTCGCAAAATCCTATCCGGCCGTGGCAGAAGCGCTGCTCTCCGGCGCGTCGGCGCAATTGCGCAATGCGGCGACCGTGGGCGGCAACCTGCTGCAACGGACGCGGTGTGCATATTTCTACGACACCGCCAGCCGCTGCAACAAGCGCGAGGCCGGCAGCGGTTGCGACGCCCGCGATGGCGAGAACCGGACGCACGCCGTGCTTGGCTGGAGCAAGAGCTGCATTGCGACGAATCCCTCTGACTTCTGCGTGCCGCTGGTGGCGCTCGACGCCATCGTCGAGATCGAAGGCAAGAGCGGTCGTCGCGAGATCACGCTCGATGAACTGCACCGCCTGCCCGGCAATACGCCCGAGCGTGAGTCAGCCCTCGAACCTTGCGACCTCATCGTCGCGGTGCGTCTACCGCCCGCGGCGCGTGGTTTTGCCGCGCATGCGCGCTATCTCAAGGTTCGCGAGCGTACGTCCTACGCATTCGCCATCGTCTCGGCTGCGGCTGCGCTGCGGATCGAGAACGGCAAGATCGCGGAGGCGCGGCTTGCGCTCGGCGGCGTCGCCGCGAAGCCCTGGCGTGCCCGCGCCGCGGAAGACGTGCTCAAGGGCGTTGCGCCAACGGCAGATGCCTTCCGGGAAGCCGCCTGGCGCGCGCTCACCGATGCAAAGCCGTCCGGCGACAACGCCTACAAGATCGAGCTCGCACGCCGCATCGTCGTGCGCGCGCTGACCCTTGCCGCCGCCGGTACGCCCGCGCGTATTCCCGCGCTGCCGGCATCCCCCTTTGCTTCGACGTCTGGAGCCATCCATGCCTGAGCTCAATCTCACCAGCGCTCCCGCCCATCTCCGTCACGGCTCGAGCATCGGCCAGCCGCTCACCCGCCGAGATGGCGTGCTCAAGGTCAAAGGACAGGCGACCTACGCCGCCGACAATCATCCGCCCGGCATGCTGTTTGCTGTGATGGCGGTGTCCAGCATCGCGCATGGCCGCGTGACCTCACTCGATGTCGCTGCGGCCAAGCGTCATCCCGGCGTCATCGAAATCATGACGCCGGACCACAAGCCGCAGCTCGCGATCGATCCGGAGATCAAGACCAATCCGTTCGTGTTCCGGATGGAGGTGTTGCAGAGTAACGAGGTCCGCTACGCCAACCAGCCTATCGCGGTCGTGATCGCCGAGACGCTGGAGGCGGCAACTGAAGGCGCGGCGCTGCTGGCGCCGCGCTACGAGATGCTGCCCGCCCTCGTCGGCCTCGATGCCGGCGAAAGTTTCGTGCCACCGGTCGTCGGTGTCGGCAATCCCACAGAGAATCATCGCGGTGATATCGAGGCGGGCCTTGCGGCCGCCGACAAGCGGATCGAGGCCGTTTACGAGACGCCGCCGCAATATCACAACGCCATGGAGCCGCATGCGATCGTCGCCCATTGGGACGGCGACAATCTGTCGGTCGACATGCCGACCCAGGGCCTGATGCTGTCGCTTGGACGCATCGCCGAATTGTTCGGGATCGCGCCGGACAAGATCCACATCCGCAGCCCGTTCCTCGGCGGCGGCTTTGGCTCCAAGGGGCTCATGGCCGGTCCTCCCGTGCTCGGCCTGATGGCCGCAAAGCTGGTCGGCAGGCCGGTCAAGCTCGTGCTGCGGCGTGAGCAGATGTATGGCCCGGTCGGCCATCGCGCGCCGACGCGTCAGCGCCTGCGCATCGGTGCCGACGGCGAGGGGCGCCTGACCGCGCTCGATCACCATGCGCGCACCGTGTCGAGCACGTTCGACGACTTCTATGAACCGGCCGCCGATGCGTCGCACACCCTCTATGCCGCACCTGCAATCCGCACCTCGCACGATGCCGTGCGCGTCAACACCGGCACGCCGCTGTTCATGCGCGCACCGGGCGAGGCGACCGGATCGATTGCACTCGAAAGCGCGATCGACGAGATGGCCTGGGCCTGCGGTATCGATCCGCTCGCCTTCCGCTTGAAGAACTACGCCGAGGTCGAGCCGATCACCGGCAAGCCGTTCTCGTCCAAAGCGCTGCGCGCCTGTTACGATCAGGGCGCGGCGCGCTTCGGCTGGTCGAGGCGCCCGCTCCAGCCGCGGCAGATGCGCGACGATGCCGGCTTTCTGGTCGGCTGGGGTATGGGCACCGCGACGTTCCCCGCGCTGATGTTCCAGGCCGAAGCGCGTGCGGCGATCCGCCGTGACGGCACCGGCGCGATGGAGATCGGCGCACATGACATGGGGCAGGGCGCCTGGACGGCGCTCGCCCAGATCGCAGCCGATGCCGTCGGGCTCGATATCGATCGCGTCACGTTCAAGGCCGGCACGTCGGACCTGCCTGATGCGGGCATCGCTGGCGGCTCGGCACACACCGCGACCGCAGGCGCTGCGATCCACAGCGCCGGTGCTGCCGTGATCGCAAAGCTCGCCGATCTCGCCACCCATGACGAACGCTCGCCGCTGTTCGGCGCCGGCAATGCCGGCGTGATCGCGCGCGATGGCCGGTTGATCCGGCGCGACGACGAGAGCCGCAGCGAGAGCTATACCGAGATCCTCGCGCGTGCCGGCGTCGCCGAGGTCGAGGCGCGCGGCACCGGTGCGCCGAATCCGACGGCGATGGAGGAGTATGCGATGCATGCCCATGGCGCGGTGTTCGCGGAGGTGAAGGTCGATCCCGAGCTCGGCCAGGTCCGCGTCACCCGCATGGTCGGGGCCTTCGCGGCGGGGCGCATCGTCAACCCGCATCTGGTTAAGAGCCAGCTGTTCGGCGGTATGATCTGGGGCATGTCCTTTGCGCTGCATGAGGAGGCCATCACCGACCGCCGCAGCGGCCGGATCATGAACGCCAATCTCGGCGAGTATCATATCCCGGTGAATGCCGACGTGCCGCCGCTCGACGTGGTCACGGTCGAGGAGCACGATCCGCACGTCAATGCGCTCGGCATCAAGGGCGTCGGCGAGATCGGTATCACCGGCAGCGCCGGCGCGGTCGCCAATGCCGTTTGGCACGCGACCGGCGTGCGGGTGCGGCGTTTCCCGATCAGGATCGAAGAGCTGCTGACGTAGATCTGAGCTAACCGGCGGGGCGAGTTCTTCTCGCTCCGCCGCTTCAGAATGTCGGTGGTGTGCAGGCCGAGATCACTTCGCACGCTTTGCCGCCGACGCAGCGAAACCGATGCGGGCGGCGGCTCTCGAAATAATAGGCGTCGCCGGGATTGAGGATGCGCCGCTCGTCCTCGACGGTGACTTCGAGCTTTCCTGAAATTACGATGCCGCCTTCCTCGCCGTCATGGACGAGATGCACGCGCCCGGTGTCGCTGCCGGGCTCGTAGCGCTCCTTCAGGATCTGCAGGGTTCGGCCGAACAGATTGTCGCCGATCTGCCGATACGAGATCGGCTTCTTGCCGACTTCCGTGAGCTCCTCGGCACGGTAGAAGATCTTGCGCCGGCTCTCCGGCTCCAGCGCGAAGAACTCGGCGAGCCCCATCGGGATGCCGTCGAGGATGCGCTTGAGCGCGCCGACCGACGGGTTCATCTGGTTGGATTCGATCAGCGAAATCGTCGAATTGGTGACGCCGGCGCGCTTGGCGAGTTCCCGCTGCGACAGCTTGTGGCGCGCCCGGATGAATCGCAGCCGTCCACCGATGTCGACGCTCATGCCCCTGGTCCTGTTGCAGGTGTTGCGGATCGCGCAAATATGGACCGGCTGCCCCAGTGAAATCAATGGCTTGCAGCTCGCCAGAAAAGGACTTGTTGCCCTGTTGAAGCCGTGGCTCTGCTAGGTCGTCAGCAAAGGAGCGTGGCCCGTGACCCTTCATCAGATTCCGAACACTATCAAGACCGACTCGTTCTGGATGCCGTTCACGGCCAACCGTCAGTTCAAGAAGGCACCGCGCCTGTTCTCCTCGGCCGAGGGCATGCACTACACCACAGTCGACGGCCGCAAGGTGATCGACGGCTCCGCCGGCCTCTGGTGCGTCAATGCCGGCCACGGCCGCAAGCAGATTGCGGCTGCGGTCGAGCGGCAGCTGATGACGCTGGACTTCGCGCCGACGTTCCAGATGGGCCATCCGCTGGCGTTCGACTTCGCCGAGCGGCTCGCCGAGATCGCGCCGAAGGGCCTCGACCGCATCTTCTTCACCAACTCCGGCTCTGAATCGGTCGACACCGCGCTGAAGATCGCGCTCGCCTATCACCGCGCCAACGGCCAGTCGAGCCGCACCCGCCTGATCGGCCGCGAGCGCGGCTATCACGGCGTCGGCTTCGGCGGCACCTCGGTCGGCGGCATGGTCGCCAACCGCCGTGCCTTCGCTACGCTGCTGCCGGGCGTCGACCACATTCGCCACACCCATGATCTGACCCGCAACGCCTTTGCCAAGGATCAGCCCGAGCATGGCGCCGAGCTTGCAGACGATCTCGAGCGTCTGGTCGCCTTGCACGGCGCCGAGACCATCGCCGCCGTCATCGTCGAGCCGGTGCCGGGTTCGACCGCGGTGCTGCCGCCGCCGAAGGGCTATCTGCAGCGCCTGCGCGCGATCTGTGACAAGCACGGCATCCTCTTGATCTTCGACGAGGTCATCACCGGCTTCGGCCGTCTTGGCACGCCGTTCGCCGCCAACTTCTTCGGCGTCACGCCGGACCTGATGACGACGGCCAAGGGCATCACCAATGGCACCATTCCCTGCGGCGCGGTGTTCGCGAGCCGCAAGGTGCATGACGGCATGATGGTCGGTCCGGAGAACCAGATGGAGCTGTTCCACGGCTACACTTATTCCGCGCATCCGACCGCCTGCGCCGCCGGTATCGCGACGCTCGACATCTACAAGGACGAGGGCCTGCTCACGCGCGGTGCGACGATGGCCGAATACTGGCGCGATGCGCTGCATTCGCTCAAGGGCCTGCCCAACGTCGTCGACATCCGCAATTGCGGCCTGATGGGCGCGGTCGAGCTCGCGCCGCGTGACGGCGCCGCCGGCGCGCGCGGCTACGACGTCATGGTCGACTGCTTCAACACCGGCCTTTATCTGCGCATGAGCGGCGACAGCTTCGCAATGTCGCCTCCGCTCATCGTCGAGAAGAGCCACATCGACCAGATGGTCTCGATCCTCGGTGACGCCATCAAGAAGGTGGCCTGATAATTGCTCTCGCCGTTTGCGGAGTTTTATCTTGCAGCGGCGCGCGTGATGCCGCGGGAGTTTGACCAAGCGTGAAAGTTCTGATCCTCGGCAGCGGTGTCATCGGTGTCACCTCTGCCTACTACCTCGCCCGTGCCGGCCACGAGGTGACGGTCGTCGACCGTCAGCCCGAGCCGGCGCTGGAGACCTCCTTTGCCAATGCCGGCGAAGTGTCGCCCGGCTATTCTTCGCCATGGGCCGGCCCCGGCGTGCCGGTGAAGGCGGTCAAATGGCTCTTGATGAAGCATGGCCCGCTGGTGATCCGGCCGAAGCTCGATCCGGTGATGTGGGTCTGGCTGCTCAAGCTGCTGCGCAACTGCACCAGCACGCGCTATGCGGTCAACAAGAGCCGGATGATCCCGATCGCGGAATACAGCCGCGACTGCCTGCGCGATCTGCGCCGCGACATCGGTATTCAATATGACGAGCGCTCGCAGGGCACGCTGCAGCTGTTCCGTTACCAGGCGCAGCTCGACGGCACCGGCGAAGACATCGCCGTGCTCAAGCAATATGGCGTGCCTTTCGAGGTGCTGAGCCGCGAGGGCTGCATCGCGGTCGAGCCGGCGCTCGCCGGCGTCAAGGAGAAGTTCGCAGGCGGGCTTCGTCTGCCGCAGGACGAGACCGGCGATTGCCACATGTTCACGCAGGCGCTGGCCAAGCATGCCGAGACGCTCGGCGTGCGCTTCATGTTCAACACCGGCATCGACCGCATCGTCACCGACGGCACGGGCGTCAGCGGTGTCGCGACCAGCGCGGGCATGTTAGAGGCCGATGCCTACGTCCTCGCGCTCGGAAGCTGGTCGTCGCGTCTCGTCGCGCCGCTCGGCATCTCGCTGCCGGTCTATCCGGTGAAGGGCTATTCGATCACGGTGCCGATCAAGGACGCCTCCGGCGCGCCGGAATCGACGGTGATGGACGAGAGCTACAAGGTCGCGATCACGCGCCTGGGAAATCGCATCCGCGTCGGCGGCACCGCCGAAATCTCGGGCTTCTCGAGCAAGCTGTACGATGCCCGCCGCGCCACGCTCGATCACTCCCTGACTGATCTGTTCCCGCGTGGCGGCGATCTCTCCAAGGCGACGTTCTGGAGCGGCCTGCGTCCGATGACGCCGGACGGTCCGCCCGTGATCGGCCCGACGCAATACGCCAACCTCCATCTCAACACCGGCCACGGCACGCTCGGCTGGACCATGTCCTGCGGCTCGGGGCGCGTGCTCGCGGATATGCTGTCGGGCGAGAAGCCGGAGGTCGATGTGAGCGCGCTGACGGTGGATCGGTACGCGCACCGGTTTGGTTAAGACTCTATCCCCTCGTCATTGCGAGGAGCTCTTGCGACGAAGCAATCCAGAATCTCTCCGCGGCGGCAGTCTGGATTTGCTTCGCTCCGCTCGCAACGACGGAAGCGGAGAATTCAAGCCGTCCCCGTCACGCAATTCACCCACAGCACGACCGCCTTCGCATCCTGCGCCGGGTTGGAAAACCGGTGCGGCCTTTGGCTCGCAAAGCGAAAACTGTCGCCCGTCTTCAGCGACCACGTCTCGCTGTCCACCGTCAGCATCATCTCGCCTTCCAGCACCAGGCCAGCCTCTTCGCCGTCATGGGTGTAGAGTTCGTCGCCCGTCGAGCCGCCGGGCTCCAGATGCACCAGGAACAGATTGAGCCGGTTGTCGGCACTCGCAGGGCTGAGCAACTGCTTGGACACACCCGTGCGCCAGAGTTTTAGCTCGGGCCGCTGCAGTCCGCGCGTCACCACCTGATCCGAGGCACCGTCGGCGTTCGGGCTCGCGCCGAACAGCGCGGCGATGCCAACGCCGAGCACGTCGGAAAGCGTTGCCAGCACGCGCAGCGACGGCGATGACAGGCCGCGCTCGATCTGGCTGAGGAAGCCGATCGACAGATTGGTGCGCGCGGCGACCGTCTCGAGCGAGAATTGCCTGATACGCCTGAGATCGCGGATGCGGCGGCCGACCGCGACGTCCATGGCAGGCTCCGCCGGCTTCGCAGTCGCCTTTTTCACCTTCCTGGCCGGCTTTGCGGCGGCCGGTTTGCGCAATCTTTTGCCACCGCTCACGTCAAACCGCTTCCTTCATGTGCATGAAAACCGCTTGCGTCATCCGCGAAAGTGTGACCAAATTTTCATATTGGTGAAAATAGGCCGAAACGGCTCGGTCCGCAACGTCTGCGACCACGACGTGCGAGCGCCGACAACGGCCGGACCCAAAGGGGGATGCGATGAAGCGTTTTGGTCTGGCCGCGGTTGCGGCGCTCGCACTTGCAGCCATCGTGCCGGCTTCGGCGCAGCAGGTGCTGAAGGTCGGCTCGACGCCGACCGGCATTCCCTTCACCTTCCTCGAGACCAAGACCAACACCATCCAGGGCATCATGGTCGATCTTGTCACCGAGATCGGCAAGGATGCCGGCTTCAACGTGCAGATCGAGCCGATGCAGTTCTCGGCGCTGATCCCGTCGCTGACCTCGGGCAAGATCGACATCATCGCGGCTGCGATGTTCATCACGGCGCCGCGGAAAGAGGTCGTCGATTTCTCCGACCCGATCTACACCTATGGCGAAGGCCTGGTGGTGCCGAAGAGCGACACCAAGCCCTATGCCACGCAGGACGATCTGAAGGGCGAGACGGTCGGTGCCCAGGTCGGCACCGCCTTCGTCGATGCGCTGAAGAAGTCCGGCCTGTTCGCCGACGTCAAGGCCTACGACACCATCCCCGACATCCTGCGCGACGTGAACACCGGCCGCCTCAAGGCCGGCTACGCCGACTATCCGATCCTGGCCTATAATCTGAAGCAGGGCGGCTTCCCCGAGGTGCGGCTGATCGACGGCTACAAGCCGGTCACTGTCGGCTCCGTCGGCATCGGCGTGCGCAAGGGTGAGAGCACGCTGCTCGGCAAGATCAATGCGTCGCTGGCGAAACTCAAGGCCAACGGCACCATCGACAAGATCCTCGACAAATGGGGCCTGAAGGCCCAGGGCTGATGAGAGGCGTATCGAAGGCTGCCCGATGAAAGGTTTTTGGCACGACGCCGTCGAGTTCTTCCCGATCCTGATGAGCGGCGTCGCGCTGACGATCGTCGTCACCATCGGCTCGCTGCTGCTCTCGACGGCGCTCGGCCTGATCTGGGCGATGATGCGGGTCTCCGGCATCAAGGCGCTGTCGATGCTCAGCGCCAGCCTGATCAACGTGATCCGCGGCATCCCGATCATCGTGCTGCTGTTCTATCTCTACTTCGTGATGCCTGATCTCGGCGTCACGTTGTCGGCGTTGCAGGCCGCGATTCTCGGGCTCGGCATCGCCTATTCGGCCTATCAGGCGGAAAACTTCCGCGCCGGCATCGAGGCCATCGACAAGGGCCAGATCGAGGCGGCGCAGTCGATCGGCATGGGCTGGTGGCTCACCATGCGCCGCGTGGTGCTGCCGCAGGCCGTGCGCATCGTGCTGCCTCCTTACGGCAACGTCATGATCATGATGCTGAAGGATTCCTCGCAGGCCTCGACGATCACGGTCGCCGAGCTTGCCCTTCAGGGCAAGCTGATCGCGTCCTCGACCTTCAAGAACACCAACGTGTTTACGATGGTGGCGCTAATGTACCTCACCATGAGCATTCCGCTGATCCTGCTGGTCCGCCACTTCGAGAAGCGGGCCGGCAAGAAATGATTGAGCTCAACGACGTCCACAAGAGCTTTGGCCAGGTCGAGGTGCTCAAGGGCATCACGGCCTCCGTGCAGAAGGGCGAGGTGGTCTGCATCATTGGTCCATCGGGATCGGGCAAGTCCACCATCCTGCGCTGTATCAACGGGCTTGAAAGCTACGACCGCGGCGAGATCAGCGTCGAAGGCCTCAAGGTCGACCGCGATGCGTCCTCGATCGTGAACATCCGCACCCAGGTTTCGATGGTGTTCCAGCGTTTCAACCTGTTCCCGCATCGGACAGTGCTGGAAAACGTCATCGAGGGGCCGCTCTTCGTGAAGAAGGAGCCGCGCGCCCAGGTATACGAGCGCGGACGCGCGCTGCTTGCTCGCGTCGGGCTTGCCGAGAAGGCTGATGTGCATCCGCCGCAGCTCTCCGGCGGCCAGCAGCAGCGCGTCGCGATCGCGCGTGCGCTGGCGATGCAGCCGAAGGCGATCCTGTTCGACGAACCGACTTCGGCGCTTGATCCGGAGCTCGTCGGCGACGTTCTCGGCGTGATGCGCAAGCTCGCCGACGACGGCATGACCATGGTCGTCGTCACCCACGAGATGGGCTTTGCTCGCGACGTCGCCGACCGTGTGCTGTTCATTGATGGTGGCGTCATCGTCGAGCAGGGGCCTGCGAAAGCGCTACTCAATCAACCCCAGCATCCGCGCACGCAGGACTTTTTGCGCCGCGTGCTGCATCCGCTCTGACCGGACTTCGCCATGACGCGCCTGCCTCTGCCGCCCTCGCTCTATGCCGACACCGCCGTCACGCCGGTGGGTACGCCGCCGCTCGATACCGACAAGAATGTTTCCGTGGCCATCATCGGCGGCGGCTACACGGGTCTCTCCACCGCGCTGCATCTCGCCGAGCAGGGCGTCGAGGCGCTGGTGCTGGAGGCGCAGGAACCGGGCTGGGGCGCATCCGGCAACAATGGCGGCCACACCAATCCCGGATTAAAGCACGATCCCGATCAGATCGAGGCTGATTTCGGCGCCGAGCTCGGCCGCCGCATGATCGCGTTCTCCTACGGCACCACCAACTTCACGCACGAGTTGATCCGCCGTTACCAGATCCCGTGCGAGGCGAGGCAGAACGGCACGCTGCGTGCGGCCTATAACGAGGCCAGCGCCGCCGCGATCGAGAAGACCGCGCAGCAATGCATCCGCCGCGGCATGCCGGTAACGTATCTGAACCGCGAGCAGTTGCGCGCGATGACCGGCACCGACCGCTACATCGGCGCCATGCTGGATATCCGCGGCGGCGATTTGCATCCGCTCAGCTACGCCCGCGGCCTCGCGCGCGCCGCGATCTCCGCCGGCGCGAAGGTCCATGGCGAGACGCCGGCACTGTCGCTCCGTCGCGACGGCAGCCGCTGGCGCATCGAGACGCCGCGCGCGGTCGTGCATGCCGACAAGGTGCTGCTCGCGACCAATGGTTTTACCGACGATCTCTGGCCGGCGCTCCGCCGTTCCATCGTCCCGGTGTTCTCCTCGATCGCGGCCACCGCGCCATTGTCCAATGAGGTTGCCCGCTCGATCATGCCGACGCGGCCAGTGCTCTACGAAAGCGGCCACATCACGGTCTATTACCGCATCGATCAGCAAAACCGTCTGCTGATGGGCGGCCGCGGGCCGATGCGCTGGATCAACTCGCCATCCGACGTCGCCTATCTCATGCGTTACGCCGAGCGGCTCTGGCCGCAGCTCAAGGGCGTGGCCTGGACCCATGGCTGGAACAGCCGGCTCGCAATCACCAAGGACCACTATCCGCATGTGCACGAGCCGGCGGAGGGCGTGCTGATCTCGCTCGGCTGCAACGGCCGCGGTGTCGCGCTCTCGACCGCGATGGGCGCGCAACTCGCGCGTCGCCTGATCGGCGGCGCTAAGGCCGAGATCGACATGCCCATCACCGGCATCAATCCGATCCCGATGCACGCGTTCTGGCCGGTGGGCGTGACCACAGCCGTGATTGCGGGGCGCGTGCGCGACCGGCTGGGGATCTAGAGCGCATTAGGATTTGACTGCGGCCGCGAAGCAGGTGCGCTCCCTCTCCCGCTTGCAGGAGAGGGCTGGGGAGAGGGCTGTCTCCACTGGGAAGAACCCCCAAGAGGAGAAAGCCCTCACCCGGCGCGCTCTGCGAGCGCGTCGACCTCTCCCGCAAGCGGGAGAGGTGCAGCAGCGCCCGTGGCCCGATCGCGTTTCCTTAATCAGTCCTCCGCCACCGCGTCGGCCCAGGGCTGGAAGATTTCGACCGCGCCAAAGTTCGTGTCGCCATCGCGCATCACCACGCTCGGGCAGGCGAATTTTTGCGGCAAGGCCTGCACCTGGCTCTCCTCATAGTCGAAATGCGCGGCCAGGACTTTGCGTGCTTCCTCTGGCAGCCTGATATCGCCGATCACGACCGCGCCCTCGCTGGCGTCGATGCGCGGCTGGTGGATGGCGGCATCGAGATCCATGTCGAAATCCATCGCAAAGGAGACAAGCTGCATCACCGACGGCAGGATGCGGCGGCCGCCGGACGCGCCGACCGCGAGGCGCTTGCCGTCCCTGGTCTCGGCGATGACAGGCGTGTAGTTGCAGAGGCAGCGCTTGCCGGGGGCGAGCGAATTGGTGGTGCCGGGCGTCGGATCGAACCACATGATGCCGTTGTTCATGGCGATGCCGCTGTGCGGCGTCACATATTTCGAGCCGAACGACGAGAGCAGCGTCTGCGTCACCGCGGCGATGTTGCCGTGGCGATCGACCACGGAGAAATGCGTCGTGCAGGCGGGCGCGAGATATTCGGCGCCGAGCGAGCGCTTGCCGTCGGCATCGCCCATATCCTTGAGTCGCTCGCGGAAGGCCGCCTGCAGGGCGCGCGCATATTCGACATAGGCGGCTGCATCCGGCGCGTTCGCCGGCTGCAGGTTCTGCTGCAACAGGCGCAGCGCATGCGCCATGGTCGGCCCGGCCGTGAGTTCGGGCGTCGCATAGACCTTGCCGTTGCGATAGGGGATCGCCAGCGGCTCGCGCAGATGGGCGCGGAACGCGGCGAGATCCTCGACCGACAGCGAGCCGCCGTCAGCTTTGATGTCGGATGCGATGCTCTTGGCGAGGTCGCCCTGGTAGAAGTCCCGCGGACCGGCTTCGGCGAGGTGCGACAGCGTCGCCTTGAGCGCGTCCTGCGGCAGCCGGGTCTCGGACTTGATGCCCCATGGCGGGCTCGGCGGCAGGCCGTCCTTCAGGAATGCTGCAGCGCTTGCGGGATAACGCCGGAGATCGGCCGCCGAGGCCGTGATCGTCAGTGCGGTCCACCAATCGACCAGCAGGCCTTCGCCGGCGAGCGCGACGGCCGGCGCCACCAGATCCTTCCACGGCATCTTGGCGTAGCGGCGATGCGCTTCCTCCATGCCGGCGACGACGCCGGGCACGGCGATCGCACCGGGACCGTGGATGTTGTGGTCGTCCTTCACCCGCTGCCAGGGAAACAGGTCGGAGGCTGCGCCTTCGCCGCTGAGCGGATAGTCGGACACGCGCAGGCTCTGCGGCGCGCACATGCCGTAGTCGATCACCTGGTAGCGATTTTCCTTGGCGCGGTAGAGCACCATCGCGCCGCCGCCGCCGATGCCGCTGTTCCAGGGCTCCAGCACGTTCAGCGCAAAGGTGGTCGCCACGATCGCGTCGACGCAATCGCCGCCCGCCGCCAGCACCTGCGCCCCCACCTCGGCCGCCCGCCGCGATTGCGAGGCGACAATGCCGCCCTTGGACGTGACGGCGGGTTTGCGGACGGTTTGGTTGAGGCTGAACTGATGAGGCATGATGTCGCTTGTGCTTGTCTTGTGCTTGTCTTGGCTTCGTTGCGCTGACGTCGAAGCTCCGCAATTGGCGGAGCACGCGAAGAATGGCACATTGCCGCCAACGAGAACATCCCGGCCATCCACGTTCTTCCGCGCTAGAGGCAAAGACGTGAATGCCCGGGCCTTCGCCTCGCCGAAGCGGCTTTGGCCGCGCAGGCGGGACAAGCCCGGGCATGAGACGAGTTGAGAGACCGATCAGTTGGAAAGCAGCAAAGGCGCCAGGCTCAGAGCTCGCGGTTCAGCCGGCTGGCCTGATATTTGGCGTGCCATTTCGGGCCCGGACCGCGCATGTAGTGAAGCTCGGGGCGGTAGGGGTTGCCTGCGATCCGCACCAGCTTCTGCCATTTGGTGGCGACGAAGGCGAAGGGCTGCCGGAGCAGGGTCAAAGAAGCGAGCAGCATGGCATCACCTCAATGCGGCTTGCCGAGCATGGCGGTGAAGGGAAGATCGAAGATCTCCTCGCCATCGTCGTCGCTGATATGGATCACCCAATCACGCCAATCCTCGGCGCCGGGCGTCTCGATCATCGAGCGCATGATCTGGGCGGCGCGGTCGCGCGCCTCGGTCAGGTTGGCGACTGCCATGCCGTAGCGATCGATCAGCGTGCCTTCGGCATTCGAGCAGTGGAAATACATCTGAACCATACACGCCTCCTCTGGAAAGCGATTTGGACGGCATATCGATACCATCCGAAACAGTCGAAGAATATTCGGGCCAAGCCCGGTAAGGGAATCTACGGGGATTGGTCGGCACGAAGAGCCCTGCGGGTTTGATCACAGGGGAGTGATGTTCAACTGGACGGCGCCAAAGCGGCGTGGAACAACTCGCGGCCGAAAGCCGGGGAGGCCGCTGTGAATCAGCTCACATTTCAGGATGGGCGCCGAAGCTTGTGCGTGGGTGTCGTCGCCTTCGCGGCGGTCCTGCTCGGCTTTGGCTCAGTGGCCGCGTCCGATCCGGTGAGGAAAAGCGGCTACGCGGTGGGAACGGAGGCCTGTGGCAGCGACGATCTCGCCCTTCCCAAGGTCCAGATCGACATGAAGGCGGGCTTTTGTGCGGGCCTCGTCGCCAGCGAAGAAGACCATCTGAAATTTCCGCGGTCGATCACCCAGGTGCCGGGCCACGACCTGTTTGTGATTGCCGACATGGGCGGCTGGGGCCACACCGATGGCCGGCTGCTGCTGCTCGATCCGCACGCCGCCGGCGGCCAGCGGTTCAAGGAGCTCCTGACCGGGCTCGAATATCCGTTCGGCCTCGTGATCGGCCCGGACAAAAAACTCTATGCCTCGACCGCCGAGACCATCTTCCGCTTCGATCCACTCGCGGACAATCCGCGCGGCACGGTCGAGACGATCATTCGTCACATGCCGGGCCGCCGCGTCACGCTGCCCGACGGCACCAGGCTCGATGAGAGCGCGCATCCGCTCAAGCAGTTCGTCTTCGACAGGAGCGGGCGGCTGTTCGTCAATGTCGGCGCCCACAGCGACGATTGCATCACGCCGGCGCCGATCACGAAGCCCTGCGCGGCGGCTGAAGGTGCCTCCGCCATGGCCGCGATCTGGCTGTTCACGCCGCCGTCGAGCGGCGTCTTCCCGGCGTTGAAGCCGAATGATCCCGATCCGCCGCACACGACCTACGCGCGCGGCTTGCGCAATTCGATGGCGCTGGCGCTGCACCCGAATTTTCCCGATGCGGGCTACGCCTTCCTGCAAGGCGAGAACGGCCGCGACCTGCCCGATATCTTCAAGCCGAACGAGGAGATCAACGCGATCGAGCAGGGCCGGCATTATGGCTGGCCGTATTGTTATGACCTGTCGACGCCGAGCCCCGAGTTCAGGCTCGTGCTGCAATCCGGTGTCTATAAATCCCTTTGCACGGCGAACGCGCTCTATAAGGCGCCGTTCTCGCTGCTGCCGCCGCACGGTGCGCCGCTGGCGATGCTGTATTATCACGGCACGAAGTTTCCCGAGCTCGAAGGCAAGCTGCTGGTCGGCCTGCACGGCTATCGCCCGACCGGCAGCCGCGTCCTGGTCTACGACGTCGACGATCACGGTTTTCCAAAACCCGCCCCGGCGCCGGTGCGCTACCACGTCAGTTGTGCGGCCGATCCGACCCACAATTTTCAGACCGACGCGGGAGATGTCGCCGCCGCGCCGTTCGAGGAGCTGATCGCTGGCTGGCACCGCGTCAATGGTGCGCGCCCGCAAGGCGCGCCGGTTGGCATGACGGTCGCAGAAGATGGTGCGATCTGGCTGGTCGAGGACAAGAACCAGACGATCATCCGGATCGATCGCGCCGCAGGCGATCCACCGCCGCCGCTGCCCTGCGATACCCGCAGCCAGGCGCTGATCGACCAGCTCGCCGCCTTCGTCGCGAAGGATGCGCAAAACAAGACCCGGCTCACCGCGCTGCGCAAAAACCTCGTTGAAAAGCACTGCCTCGGCTGTCACTCCGATTTCGGTCTGAAGGCGGGGCAGTCGGATGCCGACAAGGACGCGACCGTGCTCCGTTTCATGCTGTCGCAGGATGGCTGGATCTATCCGGGCGATCCCGAGTCCGGCAAGCTGCGCACGCGGCTGCGCGGCATCGGTGCGGAGAAGCTGATGCCGCCCGGGGGCGAGAGCCTGCCGAAGACCGAGCCCGGTTATGCTGCGCTGCTCACGACCGCGGATCTGCTCGTTGCCAGGATGGTTCCGGGGACGCGGATGCGCGTCAAGCTCGGTCTGCCGCAGCGCAAATTCTTCAGCAAGGCGAACAAGGAATGCGGCGAAATACCGGCCGCCAAGGTCGTTATCGTGACACAAAGGAACGCTGTAGACAAACCGGGCTTCAGCAGATTCTTCCGGCCGGCCGATCCTTATTTGAATGGCGAGTGCAGCGACGACGATGGCTATTACATCCGGCAGGAATTTCTGGTGCCTGTGCAGTAGCATCCTGCTCGTCGTCGCGACGCCGCTCGTCGCAGCCGAGACGAAGCTGTTCGAAAGCGTGCAAGTGACGCCGGCCGGCGAATATACCTTCGGCATCGAAGGACCCGCCGCAGATCTCGATGGCAATCTCTTTGTCGTCAATTTCGGCAGGCCCGGCACCATCGGCCGATTGCCGGCAGGCGGCGCGGCGTCGGAAGCCTTCACGGTGCTCCCCGAGGGCAGCGTCGGCAACGCCATCCGCTTCGATCGCAATGGCACGATGTTCATCGCCGACTACAAGAAGCACAACATCTTCGCGATCGCGAAAGGCGCAACCGAGCCGGCAGTCTGGTTTCATTCCGACGAGATGAACCAGCCCAACGACATCACCATCGCTCGCGACGGCACGATCTATGCGAGCGATCCGAACTGGAAGGGCCGGGAAGGCTACATCTGGCGCATCGCCAAGGCTGCCGACGGATCGGTGCAGGGACAAATCATGTCGGCGCCGCGCGCGATGGGCACCACCAACGGCATCGATCTCAGCCCCGACGGCAAGACGCTCTATGTCGGTGAATCCAGCAATGGCCAAGTCTGGTCCTACACCATCCGCGGCAGCGAGCTCGCCGACGCAAAACTCGTCAAGACGTTCCAGCCCGACACCATCGACGGCCTGCGCACCGACGTTGCCGGCCGCCTCTACGTCGCGCGCATCCTCAAGGGCACGATCGCGCTGATGAAGGCCAGCGGGACGGTCGAGCGCGAGATCGCGCTGAAGGGCAAGGAGCCGACCAACCTCGCCTTCGGCGGCAGCGACGGCAAGACCGTCTTCGTCACCCAGCGCCAGGGCGGCTTCGTTGAATCCTTCCGCACGGATCAACAGGGCCGCGAGCACTGTCTCCAGCGCGGACGCTGCTAGGCTCGTCAAAGGCGCTCTGCTCTTGACGCAGGGCCGCAGCGCGAAGGCGGCATTCTTCTTGCTTGCATCTGGCCGCCGCCGGGATTTAGACATTCCGTGGCATCGTTAGAGAGCACGCGACCACGGAGTGTTGAGTGAAAGCCGTCCATACCGAACTGCACCGCAGCCACGATCCGCAATTCTTCCTGGTCCGCGGCGTCGTCAAGCGCACCACCGAACAGCCCGAGCGCGCAGACCGCCTGCTCAAGGGCCTGAAGGACGGCAAGCATCAACTGGTTGAGCCGACGAAGTTCGGCCAAGGCCCGCGCGCGCGGATTCACAGCCCCGAATATCTGTCGTTTCTGAGTGAAGCCTGGGATGCCTGGACGGCGCTCGGCGATTCCGGTCCGGAAATGATCGGTAACGTCCATCCGGTACGCCATGCCGCGACCTATCCCACCCATATCGTAGGCAAGCTCGGCTGGCACACCGCAGACACCGCGGCGCCGATCGGTCCCGGCACCTGGGCCGCCGCCTGCGCGGCGACGGATGTTGCGGTCACCGCGGCGCAGATGGTGATGGACGGCGAGGACGCGACCTACGCGCTGTGCCGTCCGCCCGGTCATCATGCCTATCGCGACATGGCCGGCGGCTTCTGCTTCCTCAACAACAGCGCGATTACCGCGGCACATCTGCGGCTCAAGCACGAGCGCGTCGTGATCCTCGACGTCGACGTCCACCACGGCAACGGCACACAAGGCATCTTCTACGCGCGGCCGGATGTTTACACGATCTCGATCCACGCCGATCCGATCGCGTATTATCCGTATGTGTGGGGCTATGCGCATGAGCGCGGCGAAGGTCCCGGCCTCGGCACCAATCTCAACATTCCGCTGGCGATCGGCACCAGCGATGACGGTTACATCCAGGCCATGGATGTCGCGCGCAAGGCGATCGAGTCCTTTGCGCCTGGCGCACTCGTGATCGCGCTCGGCCTCGACGCCTCCGAGCACGATCCGCTGAAGGGCCTCGCCGTCACCACGCCCGGCTTCCGCCGCATCGGCCAGGCCATCGCCAAGATGGGCCTGCCGACCGTTTTCGTGCAGGAAGGCGGCTATCTCTCGGATATCCTTGGCGCGAATTTGACCTCGGTGCTCGCGGGCTTCGAAGAGGCGCGGTGAGGCGCCCGGAACAACTCGTCATTCTCCGTCATTGCGAGCGAAGCGAAGCAATCCAGAATCTTTCCTCGCGACGACTCTGGATTGCTTCGCTGCGCTCGCAATGACGATTTGGATGCAGCCTTGCGAGAAGGAGAGAGATTGGATTGGCGGCATCAGTCCTCAGAACATCCCGCTCGCCCTCAGCGCCTTGCAGACGTGCTGCATCTCGGTGTCGTCCGCGACCATGTCGAGCATGATCGTGGTGAGGCCCTTCGCTGCAAATTCCTTCAGCTTCGCGCCGATCTCGGCATAGCTGCCGACGAGATAGGGGCAGTCGGCCTGGAAGGTGAGGTACGGCAGCAGCCAATAGCCGTTGTTCTGGAGCTCGCCGCTCTGCCCCTCATACAATCGCCGCTTCCAGACGGCATCCGAATTCTCCACCGTGAGCGCGAGCAGCTCGCGGTCGTCAGGGTTGTCGCGGAAGCGGGCCTTCGCGGCCTGTCGCGCCTCCTCGCTGCTCTCGCGCGCGAATATTCCAAAATTCATTCCGGGGGCGTTGAGGCCGCGATCGAGGTCGGGCGGCAGCATCTGCATCTTGATGCAGTCGGTCTCAGCTGCGACGCGCTGCGCGGCGTCCGATTGCCCCGCGATCAGGAATTCAGGCATCAGCTCGGCCGGCAGCCGCGGCCGGAGTTGCAGATTGCTGGTGCGGTAGAATCGGCCGTCGGCATTGACCGGGCGTGGGCTCGCGAGCAGTTGGCGCATCAGCGCGACGAACTCGCCGAGCCGGACATAGCGGTCGGCATGCGACTGCTCGTCGCCCAGCCCCTGCAAATCGCTGATCGCGGTCCCCGTGATCATGTTGAGGTAGACCTTGCGGCCGTAGAGCTGCGCGAAGGACGACACGAGCTTCGCCGCCGTGAACGGGTGCATGTAGACCGGATTGACAGCGATCAGCGGCGAGCTTCGGGTCGTCGCGGCCGTGATGTGCTGGGCCATCGCCCAGGGCTCGACGAAGACGTCATTGCCTTCGAACAGCAGAATGCCCTCGAAGCCGTTGCGGTCGGCGAATTCCGCCACCCGCATCAGCTCGCCGACATATTGCTTGGGATCGCGGTTGCGCGAGATCGCGGGAAAGACGCGCAGCCGCGCCGGATTCATTCCGCCGCTTCCTGGAGCGGCCAGGCGTTACGGGTGATGCGAAGGCCACCGGCCGCGCGGGAGCCGTCGGCGATCGCCAGGCGATGTGAGGGCGAGGGCGAGCACAGCGAGAAGCACCAGCCAGCGGGATCATCGGAGATATCAGGCTTGAAGCTGATCTCGATCGCTTCCCGCGACACCTGCATCGCGAATGCGTCGAGCGGTAGATTGAGCCCGAAACCCCTGGCCTTCAGATAGGCCTCCTTCAGCGTCCAATAGTCGAAGAAGCGCTCGATCGCAGCCGGCTCCGGCAGGCCGCGCAGCGTCTCGACCTCTTCCGGCGCAAAGAAGCGAAGCGCGGTCGAGAGCGGTGCGACGCGCCGCGACACGGTCTCGACGTCGACGCCGACGGTCTCGTGCCTCGATACGACGCAAGCCACGCAGCCGTCGGCATGGGACAGGCTGAAATGCAGCGTCATCGAGGTCGCAGGCGCCGCGACAAAGGGCCGCCCATAGCGGCCGGTCGAAAACGACCAGTCGGTCGGTTCGACCTCGGGCGCCGCATGCGAGAGCGCGAGGCGCAACATCGCGTGCGCGAAGATATATTGCCGCTGATGCCGCTCGAACATGAAGCGGTCGGCGCGTATCCGTTCGTCGACCGAGAGCAGCCGGCGGCATGCCTCGACCGCGCCCGGCGTGTCGATGCTCTCGATCAGTCCGACAAACAGTTCAATTTCGTCGTCTGCCATCAATTGGGCCCATAGCGTCAGGCGGAGGCCAAATCCGGCCCTGACCGAAGAATCAACCGAGCAGGAAGCAACTGAGCAGTCCGCTTCTAGCGGTCCACCCAGGCAAATTCTTGTCGATTGCTGGCCGGTTTACAGGCCCAAGCTTGTGCGAGACCCCAACTCGACAGGCGAGCGGCCCAGATTTGAAAATGAAATTGAAGATTCGTGCGGCGTCCCGGCCGACTAATCTTACTTTTTCTTCTTGGCCTTTTTCCCGCCCAGCATCGAAAGGCTGGCGTCGACGTCCTTCAGCGCGGACTGGAGCTTCTTCTTCTCGACGGTAAGAAGCTTCTGAAGCGACTTGCGGTCCTTGTCACTCAGCGAGGTACCCTTGGTAAATTTGATGAAACCCATAATAAGCACTCCCCCGGTTGAAAATAATCGTCCAAATCAAAAACGCAGGAATAATCTTGCGCGGCGAGCGCCAAATAATCAAGATGCAACTTGTTCATTCACAGCTTCGGCGAGTGAACCCGTATTTGCCCGTTCTGAACAGCCGGTCATGCCGCCCTGCGATCGAGCAAGCGGCCGAGTGGCGCATTGGGCTGGGTGATTGCGGCCCCCAGCAGCGCGACGAGATCTTCCATCCACGTACCGACCATGCCGCCGTCGAGCAAATCGCCCTTGTAATTGCATGAACCGGTGATTCCGGTCGGGCGCTCCTTGAGCATCAGCGACAGCCAGGTTTGGTCGATCGGCAGCACCGGCTGGCCCTCGCGTGCGACGTCTCCGATCGATCGCACCGCGACATTTGGCAGGTCGAGCGGCTGGCGCAGCGGATTTTGCAGAGTGAAGTAGACCTGGAGCAGCGATGCCGGATCGATGCACTCCTGCTCCAGATGGTCGGCCAGGATGTTGAACGGCAGCTCCTGCCGGGTATGCGCCTCGAGCACGGCCTGACGCACCCGCGCCAAGGCCTGCGTGAACGACAGCTCCGGCGTGATTCGGCTGCGGACGATCACCGTGTTCTCGAACGGACCCACGATCCCCTCGGTGTCCGGCTGGGCGCGATTGGCCATCGCGGTCGCGACCGAGATGTCCGTGCGTCCTGTCCGCGTCAGCAACAAGGCCTTGAGGCCGGTGAGCAGACACATGAACAGCGTGGCGTTGTGCTGGCGCGCATAGGCCGTGAGCCGGGCGACCAGGTCGCGCTCCAGGCTAAGCGGATGATGGCCGGTCGGCGCCCCCGGCCGCGCTTCACCCTCAAACAGGGGGACCGCACCGCGCAAATTCTCGGCCCAGTCGGCGGCCTGCCGGCGGGCCGCCTCGGTGCCGCACCACCAGCACTGCCAGCGTGCGACGTCGGAGAACGCGAGCGGCATCTTTGGCAAGGGCACTGACGGATGGCCTGCCAGTGCGGCATAACGGTTGGACAATTCCTCGAACAGCACGCCGATCGACCAGCCATCGGCGATGGCATGATGCAGCGTCAGCAGCAGGATATGATCCTCGGCGTGCAGCCGCAGCAGCCGCGCCCGCAGCAGCGGCGCCCGGACGGCGTCGACCGGGGCATAGGTCTCCTGCGCGATCAGGAGCTCGATCTTCCTGAGTTCGAGGGCTTTGCGTCGCTTGTTGTTGTGGGGCCGCCCGTCGCCGATGGTCTCGACGGTCAGGACCGGACCGAGCGTGGCGGGCGCGATGATGCGGCTGACCGGCTCCTCGCCGTTCCAGCCGAACGCCGTCCGCAACGATTCGTGGCGGCGCACGATGTCGTCGATGGCCTGCGCCAGCGTGCGCGGATCGATCGGGCCTTCGAGGTGGAAGGCGAAGGGCAGGTTGAACAGCGGCAGATCGGGCAGGTTCTGCTCGATTCGCATCATCTGGTCCTGCGCGATCGACAGCGTGGGAGGTCCGCTGTCGGCGAGACGTGGGACGCCGGCCGCGGGTTTTTGCGGTTTCGTGGCCACGGCCTCGTCGACCCGCCGGGCGAGATCTTCGATCGTCGGCGCCTCGAAGATGGTCTTGATCGGCAGCGATACCCCGAGCGCACGGGCCACGCGCGCCATCGCCTGGCCCGCCAGCAGCGAATGGCCGCCGAGGTCGAAGAAATTGTCGGTGACACCGAGGCTCTCGACCTTCAGCAGATCGATCCAGATGTCGGACAGCACTTTTTCGGTGAAGCGGCGGGCCGGCACGGGGGCTTCCGTCCCAGCGGTCTCCTGTTGCACGGGCCCCAGCAAGGCGGAGCGATCGAGCTTGCCGTGGGCATTGAGCGGAACCTGATCCAGAAAGAGGAACGCCGACGGCATCGCATGAACAGCCAGCCGGCCTTTGAGGAAGTCGCGCAATTCGCTGGCGCTGATCTGGCTGCTGGCCCTGGCAACGACATGGGCGATCAGCCTGACATCGCCATTGGCGTCGCGGCGCGGCTCGACCATGCAGGCCCGTACGCCGGCATGATCGGCGAGCGCAGCCTCGATCTCCTTCAGCTCGATGCGGTAGCCGCGGACCTTGACCTGAAGGTCGGCGCGGCCGAGGCACTCGATCGTCCCGTCGGCGCGGCGGCGGGCGAGGTCGCCGGTGCGATACAGCCGTGCGCTTGCCTCGCGCGCGAACGGATCGGGGATGAAGCGCTGCCGGCTCTCGGCGGGATCGTTGACATAGCCGCGGCCGACGCCGGCGCCGCCGATGCAGAGCTCGCCGACCACGCCGATCGGCTGCGGCTCCAGATTCGGATCGAGCACGTAGAGCTGGGTGTTGGGCAGTGGCGCGCCGACCGGGACATTGGTCGTCGCCGTGTCCGGCGCCCTGGTCAGCCGGTGCAGGGAGACGTCATCAGAGCATTCCGAGGCGCCATAGGCGTTGATCAGCGGCACCCTCGCGCAGCGGGCGAACCAGGCGCGGCAAAGATCGGCCGGTAGCGGCTCGCCAGTCGAGATCAGGAGCCGCAGCTTCGCAAAGGCCCGCAGCATCGGGGCCTCGTCGAGACGTTCGAGGATCACGCGGAGCAGCGAGGGGACGATCTCGAGCACTGTAATGCCCTCGCGTTCGATCTCTCGCGCGAGCAGCATCGGATCCTGTACGATCGAATTGCCGCAGACGTGGACGCGCGCACCGGCCATCGGACCGGCGAGGAATTGCCAGACCGAGATCACAAAGCTCTGCGGCGCGGTCTGCGCGATCACGTCCCCGGCTGTGAGGCCGAGCTCGGAAATGAGCGACGCCAGATGGTTCGACAGCCCGCGCTGCTCGATCATGACGCCCTTCGGCGCGCCGGAGGAGCCGGACGTATAGATGAGATAGGCAAGGCTCGCGCTTGCGCGCCGTGCCGGGCGGGCCGGCTTGGTCGATTCCAGCGCGATTGCGTCCTCGAGCTCGGCGACCTGGATGCGCGCGACCAGCGGCTCGAGCAGCGCGTCGACCTTGGCGGACTGCGCGCGCCCCGTCAGCAGCATGCTTGCGCAGCTTGATCCGAGGATGGTTGCGAGCCTCGCCGGGGGCTGCTCGGGATCGAGGTTCAGGAAGGCCGCGCCGGCGCGCTGCACGCCAATCATTGCGGCGAGCAGGTCTGCTCCGCGATCCGCGAACAAGGCGACTACGCTCTCGGCGCCGACGCCTTCGCGCGTGAGCCATCGCGCGATCGCCTGGCTGCGGCGAGCCAGCTCGCGATAGCTCAGGGACAGACGTCCGTCGGATGTGGCAATCGCATTTGGCGTCTTCTTCGCCTGCCGCTCGAAGCGTTCGCAGAGATTGCCGCGCGTGGTGAAATTGGCAGGCCGGCCTTTTGTCGGCAGCCGCAGGCGTTCGGCGTCGGTTAGCAGCGGCAGCCGCGAGATGCGCCGCTCGGGATTGGCGATGACGGCCTTGAGCAGGGTCTTGAATTGATTCGCCATGCCCTCGATCGTCACCGCGTCGAACAGATCGGTGGCGTATTCGAAGAAACCGGTGAAGCGGCCCTCGGCCTCGACCAGCTCCAGCGTGATATCAAAGCGCGCGACCCTCGGATCGATCTCCAGCCGCCGCGTCGAGAGGCCGGGGAAGCGCGCCGCCTCGATCGATGCGTTCTGCAGGATGAACATGATCCGGAACAGCGGATTGCCGTCGGTCCTGCGCGCGATCTGCAACGCGCGCAGGACTTCCTCGATCGGAAGGTCCTGGTTGCGATAGGCATCGAGCGTGACCTGCCGCACCCGCCGCAACATCTCGCCGAAGGTCGGGTCGCCGTCGAAATCGTTGCGCAGGATCAGCGTGTTCGCAAACAGCCCGATCAGGCGCTCGCTCTCGATCTGGTTGCGGTTCGCGATCAGCGAGCCCGTCGCGACATCCTGATGTCCGGTATGGCGGAACAGCAAACACTGGAACACCGCGAGCAGCGCCATGAAAGGCGTCACGCCCTGGTCCTGGCTCAGCACGCGAATGTCGGCCGACAGGGTTTTTGAGAATTCGAAATAGTGACGGGCGCCGTGACCGCTCCAGATCTCCGGCCGGGGCCTGTCGGTCCGCAGCGGCAGCGTGGTGACACCGTCGAGCTGTGCCCGCCAGTAATCGAGCTGCTCCTTTGCCGCCGGTGTCTGCGCCCAGCCCTGCTGCCAGCGCGCAAAGTCGCGATATTGGAAGGCGGGTGAGGGTAGCGCCGCCGTGCTTCCCTTGCGCGCGGTGGAATATGCGGCGGCCAGTGCCTCCCAGAACAGCCGCTGCGACCAGCCATCGGTGACGAGGTGATGGACATTGACGACGAGCGCATGGCTGGACCTGTCGAACGAGAGCAGCGTGACCTTCAGTGGTGGTTCGCGGGCGAGATCAAACGGGTATTGCGCGAGCTTGAGCGCCTCGCGCTTGACGACCGCAGCCCGCCGGTGCGGTGGACAGGGTCTTAGCTTGATCCGCTCGAACCGCGGTGGTGTCTCAAGCGCGCGCTGCACAGGCTCGCCCTCGCGCTCGACGAAGACCGAGCGCAGCGCTTCATGGCGCGCGCAGATCGCAGCCAAGCCCGCCTGAAGCGCGGCGATGTCGACCTCGCCCTTGAGCAGCGCGACCTCGACCACGTTGTAGTTGTAGCGCGTCGGATCGAGCCGCGACAGCACATACATCCGCTGCTGCTGGAACGACAGCGGCGCGTCTCCTTCGGAAGCCGCCTGGCGCCACGCCGGCAGCGTCGCATCGCGATGCGTCGTGGTCTCGAGCCGGGCGGCAAGAGCGCCGACCGTGGCGCAATCAAAAATGTCCTCGAACGAAAAGTCGACGTTGAAGCGCTCGCGCAGGCGCGAGCGCATCTGCGTGACCGCGAGCGAATCGGCGCCGAGCGCAAAGACATCCTGATCGACGCCGACTTGCGGAAGCTCCAGCAGATTGGCCCAGATCTCGGCAAGCTGGGTCTCCAGCGCGTTGCGCGGCAGCAGCGTCTCGTCGTCATCACGGGACGCCGAAATCAGCCCGGCCAGCGCGTTGCGCTTGACCTTGCCGCTGGCGCCTTTCGGCAGCGCCGCCACGCTGCGGATCAGGCTCGGCACCTTGTAGGCCGCAAGTCGCTTGCGTGCGAACTGGCGCAGCTGGTCGGAGGTCACCTCGGAATTCGCCCGTAGCACGACGACTGCGGCGACGTTCTCGCCGAGCTTTGCGTGAGGAATCGCGAAGATCCCGGCTTCCAGCACCGACGGGTGGGCCAGCAGCACCTCTTCCACCTCGAGCGGCGATACCTTCTGACCGCCGCGGTTGATGACGTCCTTGATGCGGCCGACGATGAAGAGATAGCCGTCGGCGTCGAGATAGCCGAGATCGCCGGTCCGGAACCAGCCGTTGCGAAACGCGGCCTGCGTCGCCGCCTCGTCATTATAATAGCCGCGGCTCATGTTCGGTCCGCGCAGCATGATCTCGCCATAAGCGCCGCTTGCAAGCTCGCGGCCTGTCCCGTCCATGATCGCGATCTCAGGACCCGCGGCGCGGCCGACCGATCCGATCTTGCGTAGCTCGAACGGATTGGCAGCAATCTGCGAGGCCGCTTCGGTCATGCCGTAGGTCTCGAGCACGGGGACGCCGAACGTCGCCTCCAGCCCGTTGAGGATCGCAGGCGCCAGCGAGGCCGAGGCCGAGCGGATCACGCGCAGCGATGACGAACGGCCGCGCTCCGGGTTGGCTTCCGCGGCCGTCAGCAGCGCGCGATGAATGGTCGGCACCGCCGTGTACCAGGTTGGCTGCAGATCCCGCATCCAGCCGAAGAACGACGGCGCGTCGAAGCCGCCGGTCACAATCACGCTGGAGCCTGCGGCAAGCGCGGTCAGCAGACCGGAGATCAGGCCATGGGCGTGAAACAGCGGCAGGGCATTCAGCAGGCGATCATGCGATGTGAGCGACAGCGCGCGGCCGGCATTTTGCGCGGAAAGACAAACATTGCGGTGCGTCAGCGGCACCATTTTCGGTCGCGCCGCCGTGCCTGACGTCAGGAGGATGAACGCATCGTCCTCGGCGCTGGCGGCGCCGTTCGCGCAGGCCGGACCGACCGCCGGCCCGATAAGTTCGCAGCCGCCGAGGTTCGCCTCCGGTCCGGGCACGAAGTCGATCACCGCGATATCGAGCGCCCTGGCGACGTCACGACTTGGCGAGTTCATGTCGGCTCGGGTGACGAGCGCAGTCAGCTTCAATTCACTGAAATAGCGTTGCAGTTCATCCGCTGTCAGGTCGGGATTGACGGGGACGCAGGCACAGCTTGATGCGACCGCGATGAGAGCCAGCGCGCTGTCGGCGCCGCGCGGCAGTGCAACGGCAATCCGGTCGCCAGGTGCAATGCCGCGCCCGCGCAGCGTTTGGACCAGATGCGCGATCCCAGCGCCGAGCGCGCCATAGATCAGGGGCGGCCGGCCAGGGGCGAGCAGGGCGGGCGCTTCTGGCGTTGTTCGCGCGTGGAAGGCGAGAAGACTGCCGATGTGGGCAAAGGTCTCGGTTTCGGCACGGATGCCGTCCGATCCCTCTCCCGCCCCCGGTGCAACCTCGGACAATGCCATTCCCTTTTGATCTGATTGGGCTATTCTTCCCTGGAGTTAGGGAACGCGTCCAGTCTGAGGTGAAGTTTTGGCCCCAAAATCTGTGGTTGAGGGACCTTAAGCCCTTCGGCGGGGGGATTGTCGAGCGGGATCACCATGCTGGAGAAAGAGCCGGGAACGGAAGTCGGGTTGAAGCGCTGGCTCGAAGGCATCGGTCTCGGCCACTACACCGATCTGTTCGCGCAACATCGCCTTGATCTCGACGTCATGGGGGACCTGACCGAGGCTGACCTTGCCGAGCTTGGATTGCCGCTCGGCGATCGCAAGCGGCTGCAGCGGGCGACCGCGTCGCTGTTCCAGGCCGAGACCGCAGAGGCGCCGGTCGCGCCAGCGCACCCGCCGATCCGCACCGAGGTCGGCGCCGAGCGGCGTCAGCTCACCACCATGTTCTGCGACATGGTGGATTCCACCGCGCTCTCCGCCCAGTTCGATCCGGAAGACGTGCGCGACATGATCGCGAGCTTCCGCGAGACCTGCGTGCGCGTGGTCAAGCATTACGAAGGCTTTGCCGCCCGCTTCGTCGGCGACGGCATTCTGGTCTATTTCGGCTACCCGACCGCGCATGAGGACGATGCCGAGCGCTCGGTGCGCGCCGGGCTCGAGATCGTGCGGGTGCTCTCGACGGCGCGCGCGATCGAGCCGCGCGGCGCGCTCAGCCACGCGCCCGCCGTTCGCATCGGCATCGCGACCGGCCTCGTCGTGGTCGGCGACCTCGTCGGCCAGGGCACCGAAGAGCGTGATTCCGCGGTCGGCGAGACCGTCAATCTGGCCGCGCGTCTGCAGGCGCTGGCGCCGCCCAACGGCGTGGTGATCTCCTCCTCGACACAGTCGTTGCTGAAGGGGAAGTTCGATTACCGCAATCTCGGCGCCCATGCGTTGAAGGGCATCTCGGAGAAGACCCAGGCCTGGCATGTCGTGCGCGCCACGCGCGTCGAGACGCGCTTTGCGGCCGCCATGGGCACGCGGCTGACCCCGCTGGTCAATCGCGAGGAGGAAATCGCGCTGCTGATGGGGCGTTGGCAGCAGGTCAAGGAGGGCGACGGCCAGGTCGTCGTCAAGTTCGGCGAACCCGGCATCGGCAAGTCGCGCATCATCCAGGAAATCTTCGAGCGGATATCAGGCGACCGGCACGGACAGGTTTCGTTCCAATGCTCGCCCTACTACACCTCCACTGCTTTCTATCCGTTCGTCGAGCAGCTCAAATTCTCCCTCGGTCTCGATCGCGAGGATGTGTCCGCACTGTCGCTGGAGAGCCTGGAGAATGCGATTGCCGCCGCTCACGGCGACATCGAGCAGATCACGCCGCTGTTCGCCGCGCTGCTCTCGATCCCGACCGGGGAGCGCTACCCGCCGCTCGATCTGTCGCCGCAGCAACAGAAGGACGCGACCGTCGCGGCGCTGATCAACCACTTCCTGGGCCTCGCACGCGAGATGCCGCTGGTGATGGCCTTTGAAGATCTGCACTGGATCGATCCGACCTCGCGCGAGGTGGTCGATCTCCTGGTCGACCGGGTGCAGAACCGGCCGATCCTTGCCATCATCACCGCGCGCTCCGAATTCCAGCCGAGCTGGAACGCGCATTCGCACATCACCACCCTCGTGCTGAACCGGCTGAGCCGGCCGTTGCGCGCGACGCTGGTCGAGCGCGTCGCCGGGCGCGAGCTGCCCAAGGAGGTCGTCGAGGAGATCATCGTCAAGACCGACGGCGTGCCGCTGTTCCTGGAGGAGCTGACCAAGACGGTTCTCGAATCCAACCTCCTCACCGAGCGGCATGGCCGCTATGTGCTGTCGGGCCCATGGCGGCAACTCGCGATCCCCGCGACGCTGACGGATTCGCTGATGGCGCGTCTGGACCGGATGGGGCCGTTCAAGCGGATCGCGCAGATCGGCGCCACGATCGGCCGCGAGTTCTCATACGAGACCCTGCACGCGGTCGCGAACACGCCGGCGGAGCAGATCGAGGCGGCGCTGACGCATCTGGAGGAGGCCGGCCTGATCACGCGCCGCGGCCATCCGCCCGATGCGCTCTATTCCTTCAAGCATGTGATGATCCAGAATGCGGCGCATGCCAGCCTGTTGCATAGCGAGCGGCGCAAGCTGCATGCGAGCATCGCGCAAGTGCTCGCCGAGATGTATCCGGAGAAGACCGAGCGCGAGCCGGAGCTGCTCGCCCATCATATGACCGAGTCCGGCCAGAGCGAGGGCGCGGCGAGCTTCTGGCTCAAGGCCGGCAAGCAGGCGGCCAAGAGCGGCGCCAATCTCGAGGCGATCGGCCATCTGCGCCGGGGCTTGAGCGTCGTGCAGGCCAACGCCCGCATGCAGGGCGCCGACGAGATGGAGCTTGAGCTGCGGATCGCGCTCGGCAACGCGCTGATCGCTGCCAAGGGCTATGCGGTGCAGGAGGTCGAGGAGAACTACATCCGCGCCCTCGAACTCGGCCAGCAGCTCGACGACGACGAAAAGGCCTTTGCCGCCACCCGCGGGCTCTGGGTGTGCCATTTCATCCGCGCCGATCTCACCCGCGCGCATGATCTCAGCGTCGAGCTGTTGAAATTCGCCAAGCGCGAACGGCTCAACGAGCGCGCGGAGCCGGCGCAGCAGACCGGCTATCTGATCGAGGCGCACCGCTCGATCGCGATGACCATGCTCTATCGCGGGCGCTTCGCCGCCGCGCAGCATCATCTGCACCGCTGCATCAATCTCTACAGCCCCGATTTGCACTCCGACCTGATGGAGCGTCACGGCACCGATCCCGGCGTCGTTTCGCTGTCCTATCTCGGCTATCTCCTCTGGTTCCTCGGCCAGCCCGACGCGGCACGCCAGCACAGCGAGCAGGCGATCCTGCATGCGGAAAAGATCCGCCATCCCTTCTCGCTCGCCTTCGCATTGGTGTTCGGCGCCTATCTCTGCCAGCATCTGCGCGATATCGAGGGCACCCGCGACCATGCCAACCGCGCCATGATCATCGCCACCGAGCACAATTTCCTGCACTGGAAGCAGCAGGCCGCGATCCTGCGCGGCTGGGCGCTGGCCCAGCTCGGCGAGGCCGACGAAGGCATCAGCCAGATGCGCTTCGGCCTCGACGAATATGAGGCGATGGATTCCTGGCTCGCCGGCTGTTGGTTCCGCTGCCTGCTCGCGGAGGCCTATGCCAAGGTCGGCATGCGCGACGCCGCATTGCGCGCGCTGGACGGTGCGCTCGCGACCGCAAGACGGACCGGCGATCACTCTTACCTTGCCGAGGTCTATCGCCTGCAAGGCGAGATCACCTTGTCGGACGGCAATCCGGTCTCGGTGCAGGAGGCCGAAGATTTGTTCGAACTGTCGCTGGAGACGGCGCGCAAGCAGGGCGCGTTGTCCTGGGAGCTGCGCACCGCCGTCAGCCTCGCGCGGCTGTCGCACGATTGCGGCAAGCGCGAACATGCGAGCCTTTTGCTCCTGCCGATCGTCGGCAAGTTCAACGAAGGATTCCTGGCGCACGATCTGAAGCAGGCCATGCAACTCGTGCACGAGCTCGGTGGGGACACGCCCGTTCGTCAGCCGGCCGACCCGGTGAGATGAGCGATCTGTCCGCCGCCCGTGCGCGCTATGTCGAGCTGATCGCGAAGCGGGAACGACTGTCCTCGCCGCGTCTGCTTGCAGCCCTGGCGGCGGTGCCGCGCGAAAATTTTCTGCCGAAGGGGCCCTGGCGCATCAAGAGCGAGGCAGCCCGCAGCTACCGGCTGACGCCTGACGCCGAGCCCGTCCATCTCTACGACAATGTGCTGGTCGCCATCGACACGCGCCGCAGGCTCGACACCGGATTGCCGAGCCTGTGGGCGCACTTCATCGATGTGCTCGACGTCGGTGAGAAGGACCGCGTGGTCCAGATCGGTTGCGGGCTCGGTTATTTCTCGGCGATCCTGTCAGAGATCGTCGGCCCGAAGGGCAGGGTGCGGGCGATCGAATGCGACGCGCGGCTTGCGGCGCGCGCCGCGGCCTATCTTCGCACCTATCATAATGTCGAAATTATCAACGACGATGGTTGCCGCGACATCGGCGAGCCGGCCGACGTCATCATCGTGCATGCCGGCTTCTCGCATCCGCATCCGCTCTGGCTTCAATCGCTCCGCCCGCGCGGCCGCCTGCTGGTGCCGCTGACGCAGCGGGACCGCGAAGGTGCTGCCCTCAAGATCACGCGCAAGGGCAAGGGGTTCGAGGCCGAGGCTGTGCAGCAGATCCGGATCTTTCCCGGCCACGGCCGCGGAGTGACGGCGCTCGATGACCGCGTCGCCGACTGGTGGCAGCGGGCGTCGGCGCTGGCGCCGCTGCGCTTTCGCGGCATCGCGCAGGGACTGCCGTCGGACCCGCACTAGAAGTCACACGTCCTTTGTGAACTTGCTGATCACGTCCATGAACGGCTTTGGCTTGAACTCGCCGTCGAGCGGCAGGGGACGGTTGGGCTGCTTGTCCTTGCGGCCAAACATGCCGTTGATCCAGCTGTAGCGATCGGAAATGCCCCAGGTCAGGATTGAGCGCACCGGTCCGCTGGTCGAGATCGCCGTCAGGAGATCGTCGACGCATTTGGCGACGATGGCATCGCGCTCCGAAGGACTTCCCGTCAGCTTCTGATCGTCGACGTCGAGCTCGGTGATGTAGACATCGAGGCCCCACGACCGCAGTTCGGTGACGAATTCGGCGAGCCCATGGGTGTCGATCTCGAGCTCGGCATGCAGATGCGATTGCAGCCCGACCGCGTGCAGCGGCACGCCCTGGTCGAGCAGACTCATGATGAGATTGCGGTAGGCCGCGCGCTTGCCGATGAACGAATCCTTCGCCGACTCGATATCGTATTCGTTGATCGCGAGCTTGACGTACGGATCGGCTGCGGCCGCGGTGCGGAAGGCTAGCGGAATCCAGCGGTCGCCGAGATGCTGCGTCCAGAACGTGTCGCGCCGGTCGGTAACGCCTTTGGGATTGTCGGGTATGGGCTCGTTGACGACGTCCCAAGAGGTCAGCTTGTCCTTGTAATAGGACACGACGGTGTTGATGTGATCGACGTAGGCACGCTCGACGCCCTTCGAATCCTTGATCTGCTTGGTCCAGTCCGGAATGTCATGATACCAGGCGAGCGTGTGGCCGCGCATGGTCAGGTCGTTCTTCTGGGCGAAATCATAGATGGCATCGGCGCGTTCGAAGGCGAATGTGTGCGCGTCGGGTCGCAGCATCGGCCATTTCAGCTCGAGCACCGGCACCACCTGGGTGCAATAGGTGCTGATGGCCTCGCCGAGCCGCGGATCGGCTTGCAGGTCCCAGAGCGTGGCGGCGGCACCATAGCCCGGACGGCGCTGGGCAAGTTTCGACACCGGCAGTGTTGACGCCGATGCGCCCGCCGCGAGCGTTGCGGCGCTGCCGAGGAAAAATTCGCGTCTGTCGAGCTTCATCACGTGGCGACCGTCCTTTCGGAACCAACGCGCCAATGTACCAAGCGGCGCCTTGCGACGCCGCGGTTTCCTGTTGTTGGGTTAACTTTCGCGAACGGTGTTGTCAGCGCGCCTGACGCTGCATCACCGCTTCAGCGATGCCGCAATAGTGAAGCGCGCCCTTTTCGAGCGTGAGATTGTCCATCACATAATCGCGAGGTTCGAAGTCGCCCGCGATCACCTGCGACCAGAAGTCGCTCCAGCCGGAGGCGAAGCCGTTCGCGTCGATAAACGTGCTGCCGCAACGTGCATCGAAATAGGGCACCGACGATACGCCGCCTTCGTATCTCACCTTGTCCGGAAAATACTCCGGGTCCTGCCAGGGCCCGCCGCGATCCCAGGCGAACACGGGCACGCCGCTCGATAGCGCCTGCTGGCAGGCGATGCCCTGGCTCTCGTGCTCGCAGAGGAAGACCATGCTGCGGCTGCGTGCCAGCGCCGCCTTGTAGTCGTCCTCCTTGTAATGGCCGTAGCGGATCACTTCGACCGAGCGGCCGCTCGCTTCAAGATGCCTGCGGATCGGTTCGATCAGCCCACTCGCGTAGCGGTCGTGCTCCCAGCGCACCTTGTCGTAGAGCAGCACGTCGATGCTCTTCTGCTCGGCGGCGCTCTCAGTCCACAAATCGGTTTCGATGCCGACCGGCCAGACCTCGACATGCGGCCAATACGGCCGGCACATCTCCGCATACCAGTTGCAAGGCACCAGCATGGTCCTGGTGTGCAGGTCCTTCAGATGCTCCGGTGCATCCACCGGATGGTTGTACATGGCGACCCCGAGCAGAAGCGGGTTCTGCCAGGCGAACCAGTCGAGCACGAAGGGACGCCCGATGATGCAGGCGAGCTCCTCGGGGTGCTTGCGAATGTATCCGTAATCGTTGACGCGATAGCGGATCCCGACCCGGTCGAGCCCGGCACAGAGATTGAGGAACACGCGCCGCTGGCCGCTGATCCAGGATTTTCCGAGCAGCATCCGCCGCAGCAGCGGCCGGACGTGGCGGTCGCCGGGAAACCAGCGGTCATCCCGCTCCTCGAAGAACAGGTTGAGCGTCATCCGCTCGTCCCCGGGGGCTGCTGGAACCAGGGACGCATCCGCCCCGCCATGGGGCAGGGAGGCGGGATTGGCCCGTATATGTTCGGCAACGTCCATCTTAGTCACGTCCACGCATTAACTGGAGGTCTGGCGACGTCTTGAAATCATGGTTTCTTTTCGGTGATCACGGCGGCCCGTTCAAGGACAGGGCAAATTTAACGCTAACGCGCGAAACCGGTGGGGCCGGCTCATTCGCGGTCCGATTTGCAGACTTATGTGACACTCTTGGGAGATGCTGCGTCGCAGTCCGATCGCCAAGCCTTCGATTGCCAAGCCTTCGATTGCCAAGCCTTCGATTGTCAAGCCAAGGTCCAACTGATTAACGGCCGCTCGATTTCAAGGCCGCCAATCCCGTGCACGCATGCTGAATCGCCATTTCTCCATCTATCTCGTCGCCCATATCCTGCCTGCGGCGGTGGGCTTCTTCGCGGTCACCGCCTACACGCGGCTGCTGACGCCGGCGGAGTACGGCGTCTATGTCGTCGGCATGAGCATCGCCGGCATTCTGGGCGCGATCTTCTTCGTCTGGATCAAGCTGTCGGTCTCGCGCTATCAGGCGATGTCGGGAGAGGTGGATTTTCGCGGCACGGCGATGGTCGCCTTCGCGCTGACCGTCGTCGCCATGTGCGCTGCGACCCCGCTGGTGTTCCTGTTCCGCAGCGATGTCAGTGTCGAGCTGGTGCTTGCCAGCATGTTCGTCGCGATCATGTCGAACGCGGTCGATGTCGGCCAGGAGTTCGAGCGCGCCAAGCTGCGGCCCTATCGCTTCGCGGCGATCTCGATCGTGCGCAGCGTGTCGAGCGTCGGCTTCGGTCTGCTTGGGATCTGGCTCGGCTGGGGCGGCATGGGCCTGCTTGCGGCGTTCGGCCTGGGCTCGCTGACCGGCATCATTCTCAATCTCGTCGGCGATCGCACCAAGATCTCAAGTTTCCAGCGCAGCCAGTTCATGCAGCTGGCGCGCTATGGCCTGCCGCTGACGCTGGCCGGCCTCTCGGTCGCAGTCTACTCGGCCAGCGACCGGCTCGTCGTTGCCTGGCTGCTCGGCAAGGATGCCGCCGGCATTTTCGGCGTTGCCGCCGACCTGCCGCGCCAATTCATGGTCATGATCGCGGGCAGCGTCGCCGCGGCCACCGTGCCGCTGGTGTTCCGCTCGCTGTCGGAGAAGAACAACGACACCACGCGGGAGCGGCTGACCGAGAGCCTCGAACTGCTGCTCGTCGTCGTTGCGCCCGTCGCGGTCTGGCTTGCGCTCGCCGCCGATCAGGTCGCCGGCACGCTGGTCGGTATCGATTTTCGCGCCGGCGTGTCCGCGCTGCTGCCGACGTTGGTGCTCGCCCGCTTCTTCGGCATTACCAATCAGTTCTACGTCCAGATCAGCTTCCAGCTCGCCGAGCGGCCCTTCATGCTGGCGGCGCAGTCGTTCCTGACGCTGATCGTGAGCGTGGCACTGATGTTCGCGCTGGTCGCGGGCTACGGCATTTATGGCGCGGCGCTGGCGACGCTCGCAACCGAGGTGATCGGCTTCGTCGTTGCCGTCGCGCTGATGCACCGCGCCCATCCCGTGCCGTTCGATGTCGTCAGGCTCGCCGGCGTTGCGGCATCGGCCGCGGCCATGGCGGGGGCGATCTTCGTCGCACGGTCGCAGGTCAGCGGCACCGGGATTGTGGCGCTGATCATCGTGAGCGTTGCAGGCGGTCTCGCTTACGTTGCCGCGGCGTGGCTGCTGAATGTCGCGAACGTGCGGTCTCTGTCGGTGCGCTTCCTGCGGACATTCAACCGCAAGGCGCTGGGCGTCTGACCGCCTGACGAAGCGCAGCCTGGTCCAAAGCGACGCCTGCCGCGCACAAGTTTCCCCTTGCGTTCTATTCCTTGTCGCGGAATGCTGCGGACGAGATGGGCAGCCGCATCACATTTCATAGCGGCGGCCGGAGCCATGTCTTGTTGCGCTTGAAAATCAAAGTTCGTTCTGCTCATTAAGACTCTGAAAATTGCGCTGCAACAAGCGCAAAAAATCCCATCGACTAAAGTCGATAGCCAGCGAGGAAACGAAATAATGCGCAAGCTCACTTTGGCCATTGCCGTGATCACCCCGATGCTTGGTCATGCAGCGTCGGCCGAGGACACCCTCAAGATCGGCTACATCGATCCGCTTTCTGGCGGCGGTGCCAGCGTCGGTGAGGGCGGTTTGAAGACATTCCAGTATCTGGCCGACGAGCTCAACGCCAAGGGCGGCATCCTCGGCCACAAAATCGAGATCGTCCCGCTCGACAACAAGACCAATCCGCAGGAGAGCCTGGTGCAGGCCCAGAAGGCGATCGACGCCGGGGTCCACTACATCACCCAGGGCAATGGCTCGTCGGTCGGCGCGGCGCTGTCGGATTTCGTGACCAAGAACAACTCGCGCAACCCCGGCAAGGAAGTCCTGTACTTCAACTACGCCGCCGTCGATCCGAGCCTGACCAACGAGAAGTGCAGCTATTGGCATTTCCGCTGGGATGCGAGCTCCGACATCAAGATGGAAGCGCTCACCAACTACATGAAGGACACCGCCTCCATTAAGAAGGTGTATCTGATCAACCAGGACTATTCGTTCGGCCAGTCTGTGCGCTCTGATGCGCGCAAGATGCTCGGCGCCAAGCGTCCCGACATCCAGATCGTCGGCGACGAACTGCATCCGCTGCTCAAGGTCACGGACTTCTCGCCGTACATCGCCAAGATCAAGGCGTCCGGCGCCGACAGCGTCGTCACCGGCAATTGGGGCCAGGATTTTGCGTTGCTGCTCAAGGCCGCGGCCGATGCCGGACTGAAGGTCAACTGGTATACTTATTATGCCGGCGGCGCCGGCGGTCCCACTGCCGTCAAGCAGACCGGCCTCGATCATCAGGTCTTCCAGATTACCGAAGGCTTTGCCAACTCCGGCAACAAGGGCGCGATGGACTACGAGAAGGCCTTCCGCGCCAAGGTCAATTTGTCGCTCTGGTACCCGCGCGCAGTCAACGAGATGCGCATGTTCAAGGCTGCGGCCGAGAAAGCGAACTCGATCGATCCCGTGAAGGTCGCGGCGGCGCTCGAGGACCTGAAGTTCGGGGTCCTGGATGGTGGCGAGGGTATCATGCGCAGGGACGATCATCAGTTCTTGCAGCCGATCTACATCTCCTCCTTCGGCAAGCTGACCGAGAGCGAGCCGTTCGACGAGGAAAACACCGGCTGGGGCTGGCACCTGGTCTCCAAGGTCGATACGCCGCAGGCCATGGTCTCCACGACCTGCAAGATGACGCGGCCGTAATCACGACATCTGTCGTTTTCCCGCGACCATCATTGGCCGCGGGGAGACGGCGGCTGGACTACTTTTGATTGGGCGATATTCACCGGGGCCATCAGGCCCCGGAAAGCTACGAGTGTGCTGTGCTTGAACTCATTGTCATCTCAACCCTGAACGGTGTGCTGTTCGGCATGCTGCTCTTCCTGCTGTCGAGCGGGCTGACCGTCATCTTCAGCATGATGGGCGTACTCAACTTCGCCCATGCCAGCTTCTACATGCTCGGCGCCTTCTTCGGCTTCCAGCTCACGAAGTGGATCGGCTTCTGGCCGGCGCTGGTGCTGGCGCCGCTTCTGGTCGGCGCCATCGGTATGGCCGTGGAGCGCTACGGCCTGCGCAACACGCACAAGCACGGCCATGTCGCCGAGCTGCTACTGACGTTTGGTCTGGCGTTCGCGATCGAAGAGATCGTCTCGATGATCTGGGGCAAGAGCCCACTCGACTATCGCGTGCCGGCGCTGCTGGATTTTCCGGCCTTCACGATCTTCTCGACCAACTATCCTGCCTACAAGATCTTCATGCTGGCCGTGTCGGTCATCATTTTCGTGGCGCTCCTGATCGTGCTCAAGCGCACCCGGGTCGGCCTCATCGTGCAGGCGGCGCTGACGCATCCTCACATGGTCGGGCATCTCGGCCACAATGTCGGGCGCATCTTCATGGCCGTGTTCGGGGTCGGCAGCGCGCTGGCCGCCCTTGCGGGCGTCATTGCAGGTCCTGCCCTGGTGACCCAGTCCGACATGGCCGCTTCGCTCGGGCCAATCCTGTTCGTGGTCATCGTGTTTGGCGGTCTCGGCTCCTTATCGGGGGCCTTCGTCGCGTCACTCGTGATCGGACTGGTCCAGACCTTCGCCGTGGCGCTCGATGGCTCGCTGGCGAGCGCCTTCGGGCCGCTCGATCCGTCGGCTGGGCCGTCCGTTCTCACCGACATCTGGAACGTCACGATCGCGCAGGTCGCCCCGATCATTCCTTATCTTCTGCTGGTCATCATTCTGATCGTACGCCCCATGGGCCTGATGGGGACGCGCGAGTCATGAATACGGCTACGACCTCGACCTCCAAGATGGCGGCGGATCCTGCCGGTGGAAGCCTGCGCTTCTACGGCGTCTGGCTGATCGGCATCGCCGTGCTGATCGTCCTGCCGATGATCTTCTCTTCGGGCGGCTCGCTGACCTCGTTCAGTCTGATCGGCATCGCGATCGTGTTCGCGCTGTCCTACAACATCCTGTTCGGCCAGACCGGCCTGCTGTCGTTCGGTCACGCCGTGCAATACGGCCTCGGCGGATTCGCAGCCTGTCACATGATGAATGCGGTGGTGTCGCACGGCTGGCCGATCCCGCTGCCTTTCATCCCGTTGTTCGGCGGGCTAGGCGGTCTTGTCTTCGCGATGATCATCGGCTGGGTCATGACCAAGCGCGCCGGCACGGTGTTTGCGATGATCTCGCTCGGCATTGGCGAATTGGTGGCGTCCTCCTCGCTGATCCTGCGCTCGGTGTTTGGCGGTGAGTCCGGCATCACCACGGACCGCACCGCGCTGCCGAAGATGCTCGGCTGGTCGTTCGGCCCGCAGCTTCAGGTCTATTATCTGATCGCGTTCTGGCTGGTGCTGTCGGCGATCGCGATGTACGCGCTGACGCGGACGCCGCTCGGACGGATCTGCAATGCGGTCCGCGACAATCCGGAGCGCGTCCAGTTCATCGGCTACGATCCGCACGTCGTCCGTTACATCGCCTTCTGCTTTGCCGGCTTCTTCGCCGGCATCGCCGGTGGCCTTGCCGCGATCAATTTCGAGATCGCGAACTCCGCCTATCTCGGCGCCATCCAGTCGGGTCTCGTGCTGTTCTCGACCTTCATCGGCGGCACCGCGTTTTTCTTCGGCCCGATCCTCGGCGCGATCCTGGTCACGTATCTCCAGCTCGGGCTGACCAACCTCACCACGGCCTGGCAGCTCTATTTCGGCATCATCTTCATCGGCATCGTGATGTATGCGCCGGGCGGCATCGCCGGCCTGTTGATGATGCATCGGCCGCTGATCCGCGCCGGGACGCTGTGGACGGTGATCCCGTCCTATCTCGTCGCGATCGTGCCGACGATTGCGCTGGCCTGCGGCGTGATCCTGACGATCGAGACCGTCGCGCGTTTCTCCGGCGGCGACGCAATCAACCTGTTCGGCAATGCCTTCAATCCGACATCGCCGGTGACATGGATCGCGGCTGCGATTCTTGTTGTCGGTGGCGCGTTCGTCGCGCGGCTGACCTGGCGGCGGATCGCGGAGGCGTGGGATCGGGCTGCCACGGTGGCGCGTGACCGGGGATATCTCGCATGACCGCAGCCATCGAAGTCCGCGCCGTCGAGAAGCGATTCGGCAATGTCGGCATCATCCGCGACCTCAATCTCAGCGTCGCCAAGGGTGAACGTCACGCCATCATCGGCCCGAACGGCGCCGGCAAGTCCACCACGTTCAACCTGATCAGCGGTCATATCGCGCCGACCTCGGGCGAGGTGAAGCTGAACGGCGATCTGATCTCAGGCCTGCGGCCATTCGAGATCAACCGCCGCGGCCTGTCGCGCTCGTTCCAGGTCACCAATGTGTTCGCGCGCATGACCGTCTGGGAGAACGTGCGCTGCGCCGTGCTGTGGGCAACAGGACATCGCTACGCGTTCTGGAAGAACGTCGACAGCCTGCCCGAAGTGCGCGAGCGCACGGCGCAGATCCTCGACGATATTCATCTGACGCACCGGCGCGACGTTCCGGCGGGTCTTCTGACCTATGCCGAGCAGCGCGAACTCGAGATCGGCATCACCATCGCGAGCGGTGCTACCGTCGTCATGCTGGACGAACCGACCGCCGGCATGAGCCACGCCGAAACCGACCGCGCGGTCTCGCTGATCCGGCGGCTGACCGAGGGCAAGACGCTCGTGATCGTCGAGCACGACATGAGCGTCGTGTTCGGCCTTGCCGACCGTATCTCGGTCTTGGTCTACGGCCACATCATCGCCTCGGGCACGCCGGAAGAGATCCGGCGCGATCCCAAGGTCAAGGAAGCCTATCTCGGCGAGGAAGCGCACTGATGCTCGAGGTCAGGGATCTCCACGCCTATTACGGCAAGAGCCACATCCTCCAGGGCATCGATCTCAACGTCGCCGCCGGCGAGGTCGTGAGCCTGCTCGGGCGCAACGGTGTCGGCCGCTCCACCACGGTCAAGGCGATCATGGGCGAGGTCGCCCCGCAAGGCACCATCCGCTTCAAGGGCAAGGACATCGCAGGCCTCCCCAGCTACAAGATCGCGCGCCTTGGCCTCGGCTATGTGCCCGAGCATCGCGACATCTTCCCGAGCCTGACGGTTCGCCAAAATCTCGTGCTTGGCATCAAGGACACGCGCCGTCCCGGCAAATGGCGGCTCCAGGACATGCTCGACATGTTCCCCAATCTCGCCGCGCGCGCCGATACGGCCGCGGGCGTGCTGTCCGGCGGCGAAAAGCAGATGCTGACGACGTGCCGGACGCTGATGGGCGATCCCGATCTGATCATGATCGACGAGCCCACCGAAGGTCTCGCGCCGCTGATCGTGCAGCAGGTCGGTGATCTCATCGCGCGGATCGCGCAAGCCGGCGTCGCCATTCTCCTCGTCGAGCAAAAACTGTCGATCGCGATGCGAATTTCAAAGCGCGTCTACATCATGGGCCACGGCCGCGTCGTGTTCGAGGGCACGCCGGACGCGCTCAAGGCCAATGCCGCTGTGCGGCAGGAATGGCTCGAGGTCTGACGCTCGCAAAGTCCTGGGAGCTGTTCGGCGACGTCCTCGGTAAGTAGTCTCGATGTATTGTGACAGGCGGGGCTGGGCGCTGGCCTCGCCCGCCTGCGCCTGCCCGTGAATGCTTCCTCCAACTACAGTGAAGAGACGATGGCACCAACCGGCCCCCTCAGCGGCATCCGCGTTCTCGATCTGACGAGCGTGCTGTTCGGACCCTACGCCGCGCAAATGCTCGGCGATTGGGGCGCCGATGTCATCAAGATCGAGCCGCCGTCGGGCGATACCTGGCGCTACACCGGCGTGTTCCGGAACCGCGGCATGAGCGGCCAGTTCATGGCGGTCAACCGCAACAAGCGCAGCCTTGCGCTCGATTTGAAGCATCCGGACGGCAAGGCGGCGCTGGCAAAACTGATCCCGACAGTCGATGCGCTCGTCACCAATGTGCGGCCGGCGGCGATGGCGCGGCTCGGCTTCGGCTATGAAGCCTGTGCGAAACTCAACCCGCGGCTGATCTATGCAGCCGCGACAGGCTTTGGCCAGGATGGTCCGTGGGCGGCACGCCCCGCCTTTGACGAGATCATCCAGGCGGCGTCTGGCCTCGCATCATCGATCGGATCGGATGAGGAGCCGGAATTCGTTCCGAGCCTGATCGGCGACAAGATCTGCGCGATAGCGATGGTCGGTGCAGTGTCCGCCGCGCTGTTCCGGCGCGAGCGCACCGGGCAGGGCCAGATGGTCGAGGTGCCGATGCTGGAGACGATCGCCGGCTTCAATAGCACCGAGATGCTGGGCGGCCACGCATTCGATCCGCCGATCGGCCCGACCGGCTACAAGCGGATGAAAAACCGGCGCCCGGTGCAGACCAAGGATGGCTGGCTGACCATGTTGCCCTATTCCGGCGACAATTGGAGCGCCTTCTTCGACGCCGTTGGCCGCCCCGAACTGATCGAAGAACTAGGGGTGCGCGATCCCGTGCTTCGCTCCCAGAACATCGACAAGGTCTACGATCGCATGAGCGAGATCGGACCGACCCGCACCACGGCGGAGTGGGAGGAGCTATTGCTGCGGCTGGATGTGCCGCACACCGCCTTCGCCCGACTCACCGAGATCGGCGATCAGCCGCATCTCGCTGCCGTCGGACTGTTTGCGGACATTGATCATCCCACGGAAGGACGCATTCGCCAGGCGCGCCCGGCGACAAAGTTCTCCGAAAGCCCGGCCGGCATCCATCGTATGCCGCCGCGCCTCGGCGAGCATTCGCGCGAGGTGTTGCGCGAAGCAGGCTTGAGCGACGCCGAGATCGAATCACTCGTCGCGAACAGGGCAGTCGGCGCCTGACGCACTCTCTGTGATTCCGGTCACATCCTGTTCCCGCCTCCGAGGACGGACATTCCGCCGCAGCGCGCCCGTCAGCTCCAGGCCAGCCCCGGCCGCGAACCGCCCTTTCGCCCGCACGGACCGTCGTATATGAGAGTTTCGTCGCCGGAACGGACCGAATATCGCCGGAAACGGAACGGATGGTGGCTGCGATTTCTTAATCCAAAGATCGCAATCTGATCGATGACGGACCAAGTGCGGACAGGCAACCGGGGAATGGCATGAAAGACCGACTGACGACGGCGCAATCCAATGGAGCGATGCGGCGTTGGGGGGCTCCCGGAATTGTGATGTTCGCCGCGGCGGTCGTGCTGGCCGCCCCGAGTGAAGCCCTTGCCGCCAAGCAGCCGCGCCAGACCGCCGAGGCGGTGGCGCAGCGCGAAGCGGGCGAGCCGATCATGGCGATCGTGTCGATCAAGAGCCAGCAGGTCACGTTCTACGATTCCGAGGGCTGGATCCTGCGCGCGCCGGTCTCGACCGGCACGACCGGACGCGAGACGCCGGCGGGCGTCTTCGCCGTTGTCGAGAAAGACAAGGACCACCATTCGACGATGTATGACGATGCCTGGATGCCGAACATGCAGCGCATCACCTGGAACGGCATCGCGCTGCATGGCGGACCACTGCCCGGCTATGCCGCCTCGCACGGCTGCGTACGCATGCCCTTCAACTTCGCCGAGGGCCTGTTCGACAAGACCGATATCGGCATGCGGGTGATCATCTCGCCGAACGACGCCGCTCCGGTCGATTTCTCGCATCCCTCGCTGTTCGTGCCGAGCAAGGAGGCCATTGCGGCGGTACCGAGCCGTGCCGACAGGCTCTCCGTCGAGGCGGAGGAGGCCGTGCGCGTGGCTGATGACGCCAAGAAGGCCGCGGCTGCGGCGGCGAAGGACGCACAATCGCTGCCGGCTTCCCTGCGCAAGCTGGAGCAGCAGAAGGCCCGCGCCGACGCCGAGAATGCCTATGCCGACAAGCTGATTGCCAATGCCAAGAACGACCAGGCCAAGGCAAAGGCCGACGAGCTGAAGCAGAAGGCCGCGACCAAGGCGGCGGATGCGGCGACCCAGTTGGACGCCGCCAAGGCCGCGGCACAGCCGAAGCGCGATGCGGTTGCCGCCACAAAAGAGGCCGCCAAGGTTGCCTCGGCCAGGAAGGCCGATGCCGTGAAGGCTGCGACCGATGCCAAGCTCGCGCTCGAGCCGGTCTCGGTCTACATCAGCCGCGCAACGCAGAAGCTCTATGTCCGGCGCAACACCCACAAGCCGGCGCCGGATGGCGGCGGCGAGGTGTTCGACACCAGCATCGAGGTTCCCGTCACCATCCGCAATCCCGACCAGCCGCTCGGTACGCACATCTTCACGGCGATGGCGAAGAACGACACCGGCCTGCGCTGGAGTGTCGTCACCATCGACGAGGGCGACAACGCCAAGGACGCGCTCGACCGCGTCACCATCCCGCAGGAGGTGTGGGATCGCATCGGGCCGACGGCATTGCCGCGCTCGTCGATCATCATCTCGGACGAGCCGCTGAGCGCCGAGACCAACTACCGCACCGAGTTCGTTGCGGTCCTGAGCAATCATCCGCAAGGTGGCTTCATCACCCGCAAGCCGACCGCACCGCCGGTGGAAATGGCCAGCGACGATGGCTGGGGCAACGGCGGTGGCTTCGGCGGCAACGGCTTCTTCTTCTTTGGGCAGCGCGATCCCAACCCGCAGCCGGTCAATCCGCGCCGGCGCGGCGGCCAATACCAGTACTATCAATCGACGCAGCCGGTGCAGCGGAGCTTCTGGTAATCATGGCCGTGCCGTGATCACCAGGGCCTGAATCTTCGCCTCGACCGGTCCGGATCCGTGGCGTTTCCGGATGGCTTGCGCGACGGCATCGGTTGCGGCCTCAAGCTTGCTCGCATCCCTGGCCTCGATCTCGCCGCGCAGCGGCGTTCCCTGGCAGTATGCGATTGCGACATATTCCGCCGAGGGCCCCTGACTGATCGCTGTCAGCGTCTCGATCGATATGCCCTTGAAGCCCGCGCGTTCGAGATCGGCCTTGATGACGGCCTTGTCGTGATAGCCGTGCGGCGTCCGCGCCATAAACAGTGGCGGATTGTCGGGAAACATCTTGCCGAGCGTGACGGTCGCGTCATCCGCGAACACATTATCCTCGATACGGTCCCAGACACTGAACAGGTACGTGCCATCAGGCTTCAACACCCGTTTCGCTTCCGCATAACCCTTGCTGCGATCCGGAAAGAACATGGCGCCGAACTGGCAGCAGATGACGTCGAACGCGGAATCCTCGAAGGGCAGAGCCAGTGCATCCGCCTGTTGCCAGGACATGCGGGGGTCTTCACCCTGACGGTGCTTGGCCACCGCAAGCATCGGCTCGTTGAGGTCGGTCGCAACATAGCGGACGCCGGCAGGGAGCAGCGCTGCCACGGCTCGCGTCACGGCGCCGGTGCCTGCGGCGATCTCGAGCAAGTCGGAGGGCGATAGCGCAGCGATGCGTCTCGCCAGGTCGTCGGCATAGACTGAGAAGATCAGCGGCACCAGATATTCGTCGTAGAGTCTTGGGACCGAGCCGGCGAAAACCTTGTCGGTGCTGGACATGCATGCCTCGCTGAAGGTTTGGACGTCCGAGGATAGCACGGATTGACCGCTCTGAAATCGGCGTGGGGTCGTCTCAGACCCCGTGGTCGTTTATCGTTCGGGCGAGAACATCCGGCCGATCAGATGGTCGAACGAGACGCGCCCCGGCCCGTACGCCATGATGGCGAGCGCCATCGCCGCCCAGGTGATATGGATCGGCCAGCCATCGGGCACGGTGAGCTCGACGATCAGCGTCATGAACAGCAGCCCGAGCCCGGCAAACCGCGTGCCGAGGCCGAGGACCAGCAGGACCGGAAACATGATCTCGCCGCATCCCGACAGGAAGGCCATCACTGTCGGCGCCGGAAAGTGATAGGGGCCTCCGGGCAGGTGGAGCATGAACTCGTCGCTGAACAGCGTCACCGCTGTGTCATTCAGCTTGAGGAAGCCGCCCCATTTGAGGATGCCCGAGCGCCAGAATGGCACGGCCAGCGCCAGACGCAGCACGAGCTGAACCAGCGAGGGGGCGGCAATTGTCTGCACCAGATGATTGGCTCTCTCGACGAGGAGCCCGAGTGACGGCAGGCTGCCACTTGCCGACAAGCGTTGGTCCGTGATCATCATGCGTCTCCGAAGGCAATTGAGGTGAATGCACCGGCCTCGATCAGGCCGGCGATGTTGGCGGCGATGTCGAAGTCGGGCGATGCGTCCAGTGCCGACGCCGCGGCCTCGCCGAGCGGTCGGGCCTCCATCAGGCGGGCCGCGAAGGCCGCGCCGCCAGGAGGCAGGTGCCGCACGATGACATCGAACCCGGGCCGCGTGATCAGCGCGTCCTCCGACGTCGAGGCGTCGACACGGCTCACGGGCGCGCCATCGCGGTTGGCGGCAAAGATCGTCACCGCGGAAAATTCCGAGCGAACGATCTGCGTGGCCGGGTGCGGTGTGAACACGAGATCGGCCAATCGCTCCGGCGCTGCCGCAGCGAGATGTGCGGGTGCGAGAGGCGCCGCATCGCGCGCGTGGTAGGCATCGAGCCAGGCTCGTTCAACGCGGGCAACGTCGGCGAGCCATGGCATGATCTGAGCGTGCTCGTACCGCGCAACGAAGCTGGGAAAGTCGCGGCCATATTCGAACAGCAGCGGCGAGGTCGGCGGGTAGCTGCGAACATGGAAGCGCGCCATCGCGCGGAAGAAGTCGGTGCCGGTGATGCGCTGCACCGCCGGATAGATCGCGGCGAGCGCATCGATCAGGCTCACCGTGACATTGTTGCGATAGACGTCGTAGCGCTTTCCAACCGCCCTGCCGTTCGGCCCGGTCACGACCGGCGGCGCGGCGCGCATGGGATCCAGCAATGCCGGCGCGAAGGCCGCGGCAAAGGTGACGGGCTCAGGCGGCATGACGGTCCCCTGCCAGTTCCGCCATTTCGCGGCGATCAAGGATCGCCTGTGCAGCGGCGGCTTCGGCTTTCAGGACCGGCCAATCCGGAATCCTGGAGTCCCACTCGATCAGCGTGGGCACCGGGCCGCAGCGCTCGATAACGATCTCGTAAAGCTTCCACACGGCGTCCGCGACCGGGCCGTCGTGGCTGTCGATCAGAAGCGGCTCACCATCGTCGTCCGCCTGCTCGTCGTGCCCGGCGAGATGAATCTCGCCAATGCACGACAGCGGAAAATCGGCGAGATAGTCGAGCGCCGAAAATCCATGATTGGTCGCGGATACGAAGACGTTGTTGATGTCGAGCAGCAAGCCGCATCCGGTGCGCCCCGCGACGCTGCGGATGAAGTCGGTCTCGCTCATCGTCGTCTCAGCGAATGCGAGATAGGTCGACGGGTTTTCCAGCAGGATCGGACGCCGGATCGCCTCCTGCATCTCGTCGATGTGATCGCAGACGTGGCGCAGCGTCGCTTCGGTGTAGGGCAGCGGCAGCAGATCGTTGAAGAAGCTGGTCTCATGCGTCGACCAGGCCAGATGCTCGGACACCATGGCCGGTTGGTAGCGCGCCGCCAGGCCGCGGAAGCGCGCCAGGTGCGCCTTGTCGAGCGGCTGCGGTCCGCCGATCGACATGCAGACGCCGTGCAGCGAAAGCGGATGATCGCGCCGGATCGCTTCCAGCGCACGGTGCGGCGGTCCGCCCGCGCCCATGTAATTCTCGGCATGAACCTCAAAGAAGCCGGCCTGCGGGCCGTCGGCGAGGATCGCCGCGAGGTGCTCGTGCTTGAAGCTGGTGCCGGCGACGCCGCCGACGGGAATCGGAAAGCGGAGGGGCATGGCTGTGGACGGGACAGGTCCGATTGTCGCGTTCATGTCGCTCCTCCGCTTTCCCTGTTTGGCGATGTGCTGGTTCGGAACCTCAGACCGGCTTGAGTGAGCCCTTCTTGCCATTCGGCAGGTCGATGCTGGCGCAGGTTCCGCCCTGCACGAACTTCCAGGCGTTGCCCTGGAAGTCGGTGGTCGAGGTGCCCTGGCAGGTCGTGCCCGGCCCGGCGGCGCAGTCGTTCTGGCCCTTCAGCGCGACGCCGAAGCACTTCTCCTTCTTGGCGGCGACGGCGGCATCGGCCTCGGCCTTGGTCAGCGGCGCAGCGGTGGCCAATGTCGCGAGGGCGGTCGACATGGCGCCCGCGAGAACGAGCGTGGTGACAGCAAGTTTGGCAGACATCGAGTTTCTCCTTTTGAGATGGCATCGCTTGGCAAGCGAAACGCGCATTGTCTCGTTCGGCTCGTCCACAACCCGCGTTACCGTCGGGGCTGCTCACGAGTCCGTGAGACCGTTGGGTGAGGGCGCACAGGCCGTGCGCTTGGGCCGGGATTAGCAGGCAAGCGGGCCGCCAAATCCAATGCCTCGGCGCTATCGAGACGTTAGCGGTAGGGCATTGGCGGTCGCTCGTCAGGCCTGCCAGACGTAACGAACAGCGGTGGGCCGCGTAGAGCGTTGTCAGGACCATGCTTGGTCCGAGGGCAGAAACACGATGAACGGCGATCACGGACGACGGCTTCAGGCGCTCGCAAGGCTGACGGTCAGCATCCGTCTCGCCGTTTCCGCGCTGGTGCTGGCCGCGATCCTGCTGACGGCCGCCTTCTCCAGCCTGTTGTGGTGGCGGACGGCAGAGGCGACCAGCCGGCAGCTTGCCTCCACGATCAACGAGCAGATCGTGGCAGCAGTTCGCAAGGAGGTCGCCGCCATCGTCGATGAGGCGCGTGCCGCGCACACTGCAATCCGCACCCTGTTTCTCCAGAACGTGCTCGACACCCGCGAGGCCGACAAGCGCGAATTCGTGTTCCTGTCGCAGCTGCAATCGCAGGCGACGATCTCCTGGGTCGCCTTCGGCTGGCCCGATGGCTCGTTCTTCGCCGCGCACAAGCTCGGCGACCGGCGCCTGGAGATGATGGAGATTTCCCTGACCGATCATCCGGGCCAGCGCCGCGTCGATGAATATGACGTGGTGCCCGGCGATATCGAATTCGCCAATCGCCGCTTCGAGCCGACCGGATTCCGCGTCGCCGATCAGGCCTGGTTCAAGGCCGGGCTCACTGCGGACGAGCCGCAATGGTTCAGGGTCATGGACCATCCGACTGGCCAGCGGCCATCGATCGCCTTTGCCGGCCCGATCGACGTCTATCAGGAGCGGCAGGGCGTGCTTGCCGTCATCATCGAGTACACCCGGCTTGCGCGCTTCCTGTCCCAGCTCGAGGTCGGGCGCACCGGAACGGCTTTCATCATCGATGACAGCGGGGAGCTCGTCGCCGCACCGGACAAGGATGCCGACGAACTGCATTCCGCGAAGGGCGATACCGCGCTGTTGCCGCTCGCGCAGACGGCGCGCGTGAAAGCGGGCGAGGCCGGCCGCAAGGAAGCTTGGCGAAGCCGGCTCACCTCGCAAGGCGCGGCCTATGAAGTCGCGCTGACGCCATTGCCGTTTCCCGGCTGGTCGCTGGCAACTGTCATCCCGGAGGCCGAGTTCCTCGGTCCGGTCGAGACGACGCTGCGACACCTGATCCTCGGCCTGGCCGTCGGGGCAGTGCTCGCGGCATTGGCTTCGGCGATGCTTGCGCGTTCGGTCATTGCCGCACCGCTGTCGCGCGTCGTCGGCGAGCTTCGCCATGTCGAAGCCTTCGCGCTGGAGCAGGTCCGCCGCCATCCATCACGGCTCAAGGAGATCGCGAGCCTGTCGGGCGCGATCGCAGAGATGGCCGCCGGCCTCTCCGCCTTCCGCAAGTTCATCCCGGCCGATCTCGTCCGCGCACTGCTGCGTCAGGGCGTCGAGGCAAGGCCCGGCGGAAGTATCCAGGAGCTCAGCGTGATGTTCATCGACATTGCCGGCTTCACCGGGCTGTCCGAGCGTCTTGGCGATCGTGTGGTGCCGCTGCTGTCGCGCTATCTCGATGTCACGTCGGAGATCATCGTCGCCAATGGCGGCACCATTGACAAGTTCATCGGCGACGCCGTGATGGCGTTCTGGGGCGCGCCGCAGCCGCAGGCAGATCATGCCGCGCGATGCTGCCGTGCCGCGCTCGCTTGCCGCAGGGCGATAGAGCAGTCCGGCTTGGCCGACGATCTTGGTCAGCCGCTCCAGATCCGGATCGGCATCAATTCCGGCCGCATGCTGGTCGGCAATATCGGTTCGGAGTTGCGGTTGAACTACACTGTAATCGGCGATGCCGTGAACGTCGCGAGTCGGCTCGAAGGCGCCAACAAATCCTATGGAACGCAGATCCTGATCGGCGAGACGACCGAGCGTCTGGCGCGCGGTGCCGTCGTCACGCGCGAGGTCGACAGTATCGCGGTCTACGGACGGGAGGAGGGGCTCTGCGTTCACGAGTTGATCGGGATCGCGAACGAGGACGCAATCGACGGTGAGACGCCGGTCGACTGGATCGCGGACTACGAGCGCGGCCTCGCCAACTATCGCGCACGCCGATTTAAGGCCGCGCTCGCTGACTTCGAAACCGTCTTGAAACAGCGCGGCCATGATCGCCCCGCCGAGCTGATGCGTGACCGCTGCCGGCAGCTCGCGGCCGTCGCGCCCGATCCCGCCTGGCGGCCCGTGGCGGCATTGACGTCGAAATAGCGGCGGCGTCTCGCGCCCCCAGGCTGCACCTCGACGCCAAGGCGCGAGACGATTAATGATGCGCGGGTGATCCACGACCGGACGCTCGCACACATGAAAACCACGCTGCTGAAATCCGAAGACTACACCCGCTCGCCCTGGAAGAACGGCGGCGGCATTTTTACCGATATCGCGGATGCGCATCGGCCGGGCGCGTTGGTGAAGGATTGGGACAGCCTGCTGTGGCGTTTCGCCTCCACGCCGATCGTGGCGGCCGGGCCGTTCTCCCACATGCCGGGCATCGATCGCCTGCAGATGCTGATCGGCGGGCGCGGGCTGGTGCTGAAAGCGGCTGGGCAGGAATTCGACGAGCGCGAGCCGTTCACGACCGTCCGCTTCACCGGCGAGATGGAGATCGTGACCGAGCTCGAAGCGGGCCCGGTCGAGGTCGTCAATCTGATGGCGCGGCGCGGTGCGGCGGAGATCGAGCTTTTGGCGCTCAGGGAGCCCGGCGAGCGGCCATTGCCCGCCGGCACGCATCTGGTCTACGCGGTGTCCGGCGATTGCGGCATTCGTCTCAATAGCGAGGAATTTGTCATCCCCGGCGGCAGCACGCTGCAGGTCGAGCTGAGCGCGGCGTCCGGGCTGACGTTCGTTTCGGGGCTGGCCGTGCTGGGGTCGATCCGGCTCGTCGGCTAGACGCGATCGTGCGAATGCGCACAATCCGTGCAACTGGCTAGGTTGACGTGGCCGATGCGGAGCACGATATCTGCGGAGATGCAGATCGCCGCTGAAGGCCAGGATATGAACGCGCCAGACAAGAATCCCGCTGCCACACAGGCCGACGGCGTCGTCGACTGGCTGACCAACGGCACGCACGACCAGCGCTTCATCGACAACATCTTTGCCGAGATGTGCATCCGCCTCCAACAGGCCGGCATTCCGCTCAAGCGGTCGACGCTTCACGTCCGCATCCAGCATCCGCAATGGCTGGGCGCGCGTTTCATGTGGTCCGACGGCATGCGCGAGGCCGAGATCGGGCGGGTCGATTTCGATGTCAGGGAGCGGTCCGAATTTATCGGCAGTCCCGCCAACGAAATGCAGGATGGTGCGACCGAGATCCGCGAGAATCTGGAGCAGGATCCGGCGCTCGGCCGCAAGCACGCGCTTTATGACGAGATGCGGGCCAAGGGCCTGAGCGACTACGTGGCCTGGCCGCTCTATCACACCCTCGGCAAGCGCCATCTCGTCACCTTCGCCACCGATCGGCCCGGCGGTTTCGACGATTCGCATATCGCGGCGCTGAAGAAAGTGTTGCCGGTGCTGGCGCTGGTCAGCGAGATCCGCATCAAGAACCGCCTGGCGCGCACGCTGCTGGAGACCTATGTCGGCTCCCATGCCGGCGAGCTGATCCTTGCCGGCGCCACCCGGCGCGGCACCGGCACGACGGTGCGCGCCGCGATCATGATCTGCGACCTGCGCGATTTCACGAAGATCTCTGACAACTGGCCGCGCGACGACGTCATCGATCTGCTCAACGATTATTTCGACGCGATGTCAGATCCGATCACGCGGCATGGCGGGGAGATCCTGAAATTCATCGGCGATGGCCTGCTGGCGATCTTCCCGCTCAGCCAGCCCAACGCCTGCGCCAATCTGCTGCGCGCCGTCACCGAGGCCCGCCAGGCCATGGCCGCGCTGAACGAGCGGAACAAGGGCACCGGCCGCGCGCCGCTGAACTACGGCATCGGCGTTCATGTCGGCGACGTCATGTACGGCAATATTGGCTCGTCCAGCCGGCTCGACTTCACCGTGATCGGTCCCGCCGTCAACATGGCCTCGCGGCTCGAAGCTCTGACCAAGCAGCTGAAGAAAACCGTGCTGCTGTCGCGCGATTTTGCGGAGCTGGTGGAGCGCGAGTTCGAGCTCGAGCACGTCGGCAAACACGAGGTGCGGGGCTTCAGCGATCCGATCGAGTTGTTTGCGTATCCCACGACTTGATCGGCAACTGACGCGAGCGCCGTCGCCAATCTGCAAGTCCTGTTGCCAACGCGGGAGCGTACGATTACGCTTGACCTCAACTAGTCCAGGCGTTGCTTCGGTTGGCCGCGTTCATGCCCAAATTCCTTCGCATAGGAATCCATCAGTCGAACGTATCCGGATACACGTCGAAGGCGTGGTGCGTGCGGCGCGTCGGCTCGGCAGTGTTCCTGAAATGGGGCGCCGTAGAGGTCCAGGGCGCCGGTGCCAAGCGCAAGGTTTACTGGACGCACGTGCCGCAGGAGAAGACAGTTCGTTGCGGCACGGCACAGCGCGCGCAGGACTACACCAAATCCGCGATCGCGCGGCGGCGCAGCCATGATTATGAACCGTTGAGTGGTGCCATCGCGACCCGGCGCAAATCCGCCGATGGAAGCGCCGATCTCAAGCACGCGCTCGCCACCATCCTGATCGTCGACATCGTCGGCTCCACCGCGAAAGCCGCCAAGCTCGGCGACGCGCGCTGGAGCAAGGTGGTGAGCCTCTATTACGCGGCGGTCCGCAAAGAGCTAAAAAGTTCACGCGGCAAGGAGGTCGTGACGACCGGTGACGGCGTGCTCGCGACGTTCAAGGCGCCGGCCGCCGGCATCAATTGCGCGACCGCAATCCGAGAGGCCGTGCGCACGCTGGGGCTCGATATCAGGGTCGGCCTGCACGCGGGCGAATACACGATGAGTGGCGGCGAAATGGTCGGTCTCGCCTTCCACATCGGCACCCGTGTCGCCGCCAAAGCGCGCGCCGGCGAAGTCCTGGTCTCGAGCGCGGTGAAGGATCTGCTCGCGGCGCAATCCGAGATCCGCCTCAGGGATCACGGCAGCCATCAGCTCAAGGGCGTGCCGGCACGGTGGCGGCTGTATCGGGTGGAGAGTTAGGGCGCGAGGGCAGGTGCCGGCTCAACCTTCGCCCTGTCGTGGTTGCGCCGCGCCGACACCATGCTCTCCAGTTCGCGCCGAACGCGCTCGATGACGCTGGCCCAGTCGCCTCTTTTCGGCTGCCTGAACAGCCGCATGGACGAATACCACGGGCTGTCGTCGCGGTTGAGCAGCCAGCGCCAATCCGGGTTGAACGGCAACATCGTCCAGACCGGCGCGCCGAGCGCGCCGGCGAGATGAACGACGCTGGTGTCGACCGAGATCACCAGATCGAGGCAGGAAACCAGCGCCGCCGTTTCGCTGAAATCCGTAAGCTGCGCGGTCAGATCGAGGATGTCCTTGCGCTCGCCGAGGAAGTCGCGGTCCTGATCCCTCATACCTTTTTGCAAGGAGACGAACTGGACGTCGCAATCCAGGAGAGGCGCAAGCGTGCGCAGGGCGATCGACCGGTTGTGATCGTTCTTGTGACCTGGATCTCCCGACCAGACCAGACCGACGCGGAAGCGCGTGCGGGGGCCAAGCCGGTCTTCAAGCCGGTCTTCAAGCCGTTCTTCAAGCCGTTCTTGCCACGCCTTCATGCGCGCCGCCGGGGGCGCAGGAAGGAAGCCTTGCGCGGACGGGATCGTATCGAGCCGGGTGCCGAACGCCAGCGGCAGGCTGCCAAGAGGGCAGTGCAGGTCGAACGCTAGCGACGCCGCAGCTTCTCGGGAGGTGTATTCTGCGACCCCGGCGATACCAGCCAAAAGCTGCTGGATCGGAGGCCGGACCCCCAGGATGACTCGCGCCCCGAGCGCGGCCACCATCGGCACATAGCGCGCAAACTGGATGGAGTCGCCCAATCCCTCGTCGCAATAGAGCAAGATGGTCTTGCCTTTGATCGGCTGCTCGCCACGCCAACGCGGTTGGGCAAAGCCGAGATCGGCGAGGCCGAGAGACGACGCTTTCCAGCGCGCCTCGCGTCCCGCCCAGCCCCGTTCGAAATCTCCGGTCAGCAGCTGAAGCAGCGCGAAACTGAAAATCGTCGACGCACGGTTCGGGTCGATCGCCAGGGATTTGCGGAAGGCCGCGGACGCCTGATCCAGCAATTGCAGATCCAGCAACATCCATGCCTTGTTGGCAAGCGCTGCGGCAAAATCCGGACGGAGTGCGAGCGCGCGATCGATGCACGCAAAGGCTTGATCGGTTCGGCCAAGCTTCCAATGCAGCAAGCCGAGATTGTTGTGCGTTTCCGCCACGCTTGCGTCCAGCGCAATGGATTTCTCGAAGTCGGCCTCCGCGTCCGCGAACCGGTTCGCTTCCTGGAGGCAAATGCCGCGGATCCGGTACAGGGCTGCGGAGTTTGGATTCAATGTCGCGGCGGCGTCCAGGCATTCCAGGGCTTCCGCGTGCCGACCGAGATCGAGCAGCAGCCTGCCGCAATTCTCCGCGGCCTCCAAATATTGCGGATTGAGTACCAGCGCCTGCTGGAAGAGCAGCAGAGCCTCGTCCGTGCGCTTGAGCTGCCAGAGCTGATGGCCGAGGTAATTCGAGACGAGCGCATCCTCTCGTTTGAGGGGCAAGGCCTCGCTCTGGTGCGGCCGTGGGTCCGCCCGCCGCGCGGACACCAGGGCCTCCAGCTCGCGCCGAACGCTGTCCACGACGCTGGCCCAGTCGTCGCGCTTCGGCTGCCTGAACAGCTTCATGGACTGGTACCACGGGCTGTCGTCGCGGTTGAGCAGCCAGCGCCAATCCGGGTTGAAGGGCAGCATGGTCCAGACCGGAACGCCTAGCCCGCCTGTGAGGTGAACGACGCTGGTATCGACCGAGATCACCAGATCGAGACAGGAGACCAGCGCCGCCGTCTCGCTGAAATCCGTAAGCTGCTCCGTCAGGTCGACGATATCCTCGCGTTCGCGGAGGAAGGCGCGGTCCTGATCCCTGATGCCTTTTTGCAAGGAGATGAACTGGACATCGCAATCCAGCAGCGGCGCAAGCGCGTGCAGTGATATCGATCGATTGTGATCGTTCTTGTGACCCGGATCCCCCGACCAGACCAGACCGACGCGGAAGCGCGTGCGGGGACCAAACCGGGCGTCAAGACGGTCCTGCCACGCCTTCACGTGCTCCGCCGGGGGCGCGGGAAGGAAGCCTTGCGCGAACGGGATCGTGTCGAGCCGCGTCCCGAACGCCAGCGGCAGGCTTCCGAGAGGACAGTGCAGGTCGAACGCCAGCGACGGCGTCGACGATCGGTCGATACAATGTGCGACGCCACCCACGCCAGCCAGCAGCGACTGGACCGCAGGCTTGACCTCCAGGATGACCCGGGCGCCGAGCGCGGCCACGAGCGGCGCATAGCGCGCAAACTGAATTGAATCGCCGAGCGCCTCGTCGGCATGAAGCAAGATGGTCTTGCCTTCGAGCGGCTGGTCACGAAGCCAGAGAGCTTGAGAAAATCCGCGATCGATGAGGCCGAGAGACGACGCCTTCCAGCGCGCCTCGCGTCCCGATAAGCCCCGCTCGAAATCTCCGGTCAGCATCTGCAGCAGCGCGAGATTCCAGATCGTGTCCGCATTGCCTGGCTCGAGGGCCTGCGATTTGTGGAAGGCCGCGAAAGCCTCATCCAGCAATTGCAGGCTCCACAGCGCCCGCGCCTTTTCGTTGAGTGCTGCGGAAAAATTCGGGCGAAGTGCGAGCGCGCGATCGAAGCTCGCGAAGGCCTGCTCCATCCGGCCAAATCTCGAATGAAGCGTACCGAGGTTCTTGTGCGTCTCCGCCTCGCCTGGGTTCAGCGCAATCGATCGCTCGAAGTCGGCCTGCGCCTCCTCGAACCGGCCCAACCGCTGCAGGCAAAGTCCGCGCGTCTGATACAGCGGAGCGACATTCGGATTGAGCCTGGCGAAGATGTTGAAGCATTCCACGGCTTCTTCATACCGGCCGAGATTGAACAGCGCCTGGCCCTGCTTCGCAGCCTCCAGACTCTTGGCGGCCGCCAGATTTTGCGGCGCGACCTTCTGGGATTGTTTGGCCGCGGCTCGGCGTTCTTGACGGTTCATGTGGTGACCAGAAAAGGGGACGACGTCCCGTTGCGGCAATTTCTGGTGCGGAGCTGGTGTGAAGCTGGCGCGGCCTGACGCCTCCGAAGGAGTTGCGGCCGCCGCCGATCTGCCCGCCATCAGGCCAGTCGCGCTGCCGATCATCTGCCGAGCTCGCGTTTGACAAAGTCGACCTGGCGCCGCTACCTTCGGTCGCTTGCAAAAAAGAAGCACGTAGCGCAACTCGTGCATTGGCAAGCGGTTAACTGGTGTCATCGGCCGGTCACACGCGCCTTGATCGACACGAGGTCAGGGAGGACAAGTCATGAGCGACTTTGCGCTTTCGCGTCGTTCATTGATCGGAGCCGGTATCGGCGGTGCAACATTGGCGAGCCTCGGCGGCTTGCCGGCTGTGGCGCGGGAGTTGCGGCTGCGCATGTTCTGGTGGGGCGCCAAGGAACGGGCGGAGCGCACCGACAAGGTCAACCAGCTCTACCTGAGTAGCCATCCGGAGGTGACGATCGCCGGCGAGTCGCTGGGCTGGACCGACTACTGGGCGCGGCTGGCGACGCAAACCGCCGGTCGCAATGCAGCCGACGTGCTGCAGATGGATTACCGCTACATCTTCGAATATGCCCGGCGGGGCGCCCTGTTGCCGCTCGACGCTTACGTGCCCAAAGCCCTCAACCTGACGGATTTCAGCCCGGCCGCGGTCGACAGCGGCAAGGTCGATGGCAAGATCTACGGCGTCAGCCTCGGCCTCAATTCCACGGCGATGGTCTACGACAAGGCGCTGATCCAGAGTCTTGGCCTGAAAGAGCCGGTCTGGAACATGACGTGGAGCGAGATCGGCGATCTCGCCGCCGAGATCACCAAGGCCGCCAAGCGTGACGGCTTTACGGGCATGGAGGACGGCGGTCGTAACGAGCCGCTCCTCGAGGTCTGGCTCGCCCAACGCGGCAAGTCGCTGTACACCCCGGAAGGCAAGGTCGGCTACGACGAAAAGGACATGACCGAGTGGTTCGCGTTCTGGAGCGAGCTGCGTAAACGCGGCGCCAGTGCCGCGCCGGATACCCAGGCGCTCGACCGCGGCGAGATCGACTCGAACCTGTTGTCGTTCGGCAAGGTTGCCATGGCGTTTGCCCACTCCAACCAACTGGTCGGCTTCCAGGCCATCAACAAGAGCAAGCTCGGCCTCTCCACTTATCCCGATGGAGGAAAAGGCGCGAAACCCGGCCAGTATTTGAAGCCGGCCATGATGTGGAGCGTCTCGGCGCAGTCGAAACAAGCCGAGGCGGCGGTTCAGCTGGTCAGTTACTTCGTCGCCGACGCCGAGGCCGGCAAGGTGCTCGGTGTCGAACGCGGCGTGCCGCCGTCATCCGCGGTGCGCAACCTCGTGACGCCGACGCTCGACGACCTCAGCCGCGCCATGGTCGACTACATCAGCCTGGTCAGCGACAAGGTTGGGCCGTTGCCGCCTCCACCACCGCGCGGCGCGGGCGAGATCCAGAGCGTGCTGCGGCGCGTCAATGAGCAGGTCGGTTTCGGCCGTCTGACGCCCGCCGACGGCGCAAAGCAGTTTGTCGCCGAGGCGTCCGCCGTACTTGCCCGCGGATAGAAGCGGTGGCGGACACGCTGATCGACGCTGCGACATCCAGGCCGGCCCGGCCAGCTGCACGAGCGCCTGAATTGTCCTGGCGCGATAGTGCCACGGGCTATCTGTTTCTCGCGCCCTGGCTCATCGGGTTTTTCGGGCTCACGCTGGGACCGGCGCTGGTCTCGCTGTATCTGTCGTTCACGGATTACGACCTGTTGAGCAACCCACGCTGGGTCGGCGCCGCCAACTATGTGCGCATCGCGACCAGCGATCCCAAGTTCAGCGCGGCGATGCACGTCACCTTCATCTATGTGGCGCTGGCAGTACCGCTCAAGCTCACCTTCGCGCTCCTGGTGGCCATGATCCTGAACCGCGGCCTCCGCGGCCTGCCGCTGTACCGGGCGATATTCTATCTGCCGTCGCTGATCGGCGCCAGCGTCGCCGTCTCGGTGCTCTGGCGCCAGTTGTTCGCCGGTGACGGCCTGCTCAACCAGGCGCTGAAGCTCGTGGGCATTCATGGACCGAGCTGGATCTCCAATCCCGACACCGCCCTCTATACCTTGGTGGCGCTGAGCGTGTGGCAGTTCGGCTCGCCGATGATCATCTTTCTCGCCGGCCTGCGCCAAATTCCGAAGGATGTCTATGAGGCTGCTGAGATCGATGGCGCCAGCCGCAATCAGCAGTTCTGGCGGATCACGCTGCCGCTGCTGACGCCGGTGGTTTTCTTCAACGTCGTGGTGCAAACCATCGACGCCTTCAAGGCGTTTACGCCGGCCTTCATCATCAGCGGGGGCACCGGCGGCCCGATCGACGCGACGCTGTTCTATACGCTCTATCTTTACCAGGAGGCCTTTGCCTATTTCCGCATGGGCTATGCCTCCGCGCTGGCCTGGGTGCTGGTGGTGATCATCGCGGCCTTCACCGCGCTCTCCTTCCTGTCATCGCGCTACTGGGTGCATTACGATGGTTGATCTCGCAACATCGGATGAGATTTCGCACCCTCGCAATCGACGCGGCCGCGCGCTGATCTATCATGTCGTGCTGTGCCTCGCCTCGATCGCCATGCTGTATCCGCTGTTGTGGATGCTGGCGAGTTCGTTCAAGCCGGACAGCGACATCTTTGGCAACACCTCGCTATGGCCGCGCAACTTCAGCCTCGCCGCCTACTGGCGCGGCTGGTCCGGGCTGCAGGTGACCTTCGGAAAGTTCTTCCTGAACTCGCTCGTGGTTTCGCTGTGCAGCGTGGTCGGCAACGTGATGTCGTGCTCGCTCGCGGCGTACGCATTCGCCCGATTGAAATTCCGCGGTCAGAAATTCTGGTTCGCGCTGATGCTCGGCACCTTGATGCTGCCGTATCACGTGACGTTGATCCCGCAGTACATCCTGTTTCTCAATCTCGACTGGGTCGACACCTTCCTGCCGCTGATCGTGCCGAAATTCCTGGCGGTGGACGCTTTCTTCATCTTCCTGTTGGTGCAGTTCTTCCGCTCTATCCCGCGCGAACTCGATGAGGCCGCGATGATCGACGGCTGCGGGCCGTGGCGCATCTACTGGATCGTGATCCTGCCGCTATCGGTGCCGGCGCTTGCCACGGCCGCGGTCTTCACCTTCATCTGGACGTGGGACGATTTCTTCGGGCCGCTGATCTATCTCAACGACATGAATTCCTACACCGTCCAGCTCGGCTTGCGCAGCTTCGTCGATTCCACCGGCAAATCCGACTGGAGCGCCCTGTTCGCCATGTCGACACTGACGCTGCTGCCGCTGTTCGTCTTCTTCCTGCTGTTCCAGCGTCTGCTGATCGACGGCATCGCCACCACCGGGCTGAAGGGTTGACGGCATCGGACGCATCCCTGCATGGACTGCAAACCAAGGAAGAAAAATCATGAGCAAACTGCGTTTCGCCGCGATCGGCATCAATCACGCCCACATCTATGGCCAGGTCGATTGCCTGCTGCGCGCCGGCGCCGAGCTGGTCGGCTTTCATGCTCCCGAGGACGACCTGGCCCAGGCTTTTGCGGCGAAATATCCGCAAGCGCCGCGCGTGGCCGAGCGGGCGCGATTGCTCGAGGACAAGACCATCGCACTGATCCTCTCGTCCGGCATCCCCGCCGACCGCGCTCCGCTCGGCGTCGACGTGATGCGCCACGGCAAGGACTACATGAGTGACAAGCCGGGCATGACCTCGCTGGAACAATTGGCCGAGGTGCGCCGGGTCCAGGCCGAGACCAAGCGGATCTATTCGATCTGCTACTCCGAGCATTTCGAGACCCGTTCCACCGTGAAAGCCGGCGAACTGATCGCGGCCGGCGCCATCGGCAAGGTCATCAACACCGTCGGGCTCGGCCCGCACAAACTGAAAAATCTGCCGCGGCCCGAGTGGTTTTATTCGCGCGAACGCACCGGCGGCGTGTTGACCGACATCGCCTCGCATCAGTGTGAACAGTTCCTGTTTTTCGCGGACGCGCTCGATGCCAAGGTCGTTAGCGCGACGGTCGCCAACCGCGCCAATCCGGACCGGCCGCAATTGCAGGATTTCGGTGAAATGCTGCTGCGGACCGGTGACGTCACCGGCTACGTCCGCGTCGACTGGTTCACCCCCGACGGTCTGCCCAATTGGGGTGACGGCCGGATCACCATTCTGGGCACCGAGGGGTACATGGAGCTGCGCAAATATATCGACGTCGCCGGGCAGCCCGGCATCGATCATCTCATCATGGTCGACCGCGAGGGGGTCCACCGGATCGACTGCTCCGGTGTCGAATTGCCCTATGGCCGCCAGCTGATCTCCGACGTACTCGATCGCACCGAGACCGCGATTCCGCAGGCGCGCTGCTTCAAGGCCATGGAGCTGGCGCTCACCGCACAGGCGATGGCGGAAGGAAGGGCGTAAGCCATGTTGAAACCTATGTCGAAACTCAAGTCGAAACCCAAGACGGTCGCCGTTATCGGCTGCGGCATCGGCCGCAGCCATATCGCCGAGGGCTATGCGCGCTTGCCCGATCAGTTCGATTTGCAGGTGATCTGCGACCTCAGCCAGGAGCGCCTCACCACCGTCGGCGATGAGTTCTCGGTGCCGCGCCGGACCACCTCGTTCGACGAGGTGCTGGCCATGGGCGACATCGACATCGTCGATATCTGCACACCGCCAACGCTGCACTTTCCGCAAGTCATGGCGGCGCTCGCCGCCGGCAAGCAGGTGATCTGCGAAAAACCGCTTGTCGGCTCGCTGCACGAGATCGACCAACTCACCGCTGCCGAGACCGGGGCGCGCGGGCGCATCATGCCGGTGTTCCAATATCGCTTCGGCAATGGCCTGCAGAAGGCGCGGCGCATTGTCGAACTTGGCCTCGCCGGCAAGCCGTATCTCGCGACCGTCGAGACCGCCTGGCTGCGCGGCGCCAAATACTATTCGGTGCCGTGGCGTGGCCGCTTCGAGACCGAATTGGGCGGCGCGCTGCTCACCCACGCCATCCACGCCCACGACATCCTGACCTGGCTGATGGGCGACGTCGTTTCGGTGTTTGCGCGCGCCGCAACGCGCGTCAATGACATCGAGGTCGAAGACTGCGCGGTGGCGAGCCTTGTGATGGAAAGCGGCGCGCTGGCCTCGTTGGCCGCGACGCTGGGCTCGGCCCTGGAAATCAGCCGCCTTCGGCTGTGCTTCGAGCACGTCACCCTTGAGAGCTCGCTTGCGCCTTATGCCCCCGGCGACGATCCCTGGCAGATCATCGCCACCTCGCCCGAAGCCGAGGCGCGGATCGCCAAGGCGCTGGAAGGTTTTACGTTCGTGCCATCGCGGTTCGAAGGCTTGATGGCGGCCTATCATCAGGCGCTGGAAACCAACGGGCCGTTGCCTGTGACGCTCCAGGACGCGCGGCGTTCGCTGGAGCTGATCACAGCGCTCTATCACGCCGCGGAAACCGGCACGGCAGTGGCGCTGCCGATCGGCAAGGAGCATCCGAAATATGGCGGGTGGCGCCCGGGAGCAGCGACCGCGGCGGGGCGGTGAGGCTCGGAAAGCTTCCTTTTGGACTTACCTTCGCCCGAACTGCGACGCTTAGCTCGACAGCAGCGTGCGTGCGGCGCGGGCAAGGCGGCGACTGACGGTCTTCTGCCGAAGTGCCTCCGTCCAGTCGAACATGCTTGAATTGACATCATAGTCGCCCCGCTGGGCTTCCGGTATCGCACCGGCCACGACGCGTGCGATCAAGTGTGGCAATTCCCGATAGAATGCGTCCGAGCGATACGGTGGATGGAGCGAGTAGATCCCGGCTCCTGAACCGAGAAAGTCGATTCGGGAAAGTCCCTTGCGCATCATGGCCGCGGTGATGATCTCCTCGGCCGGCATCGACAGCGGCGACTGGCGGAACAATCTTGAGCGGATCCGGCGACGGAGATTCGGACGCACCAGGTCCAGCGCCCCGACCGCCGCATCGAACCGGTTTTGATCAAGAACGAAGATGCGCGTGCTCACGCTGCGAAAGCGGTAAGCCGGGTAGGCGGCGGCTAGCCGCTCGGGCGGTCGGATACCGGTCAACCCCGGGAACGCTCCATGCAAATCGCCGAGTGTGCCGTCAGCGCGGGGCGGACCAGGAAGTGGTCCGGCGAACAGCGCATCCGGCGTCGTCTTCAGCCAGCCGATCGCCTCCTCCAGCCAGACCTGGCTGCCGCCGCCGAACAGCATGTCGCTGTCCATATGCACCACATAGTCCGCGTCCGTCTTCAGCAGGCCGTAGAAATAGGCATGGAACGGTCCGCCATCGAAGGCTTTTTCCGGATAAGCGCGGCTTGTCGAGAAATAGCGCTGCCGCACGGCCTCGAGCGCCGCCGGCGAATAGTCAACCTCGGCAATTTCCGCCTTAGGCGACTGTCGCGCGATTGCCTCCAGGATTGCAAACAGGCGTCCGCGGCACTCGTCGTAGGCATGACCGCTGTAGCGGCCGCTCTTGCTCTGCTTGGTGTCAACCGTGAATACGATCCGATCGACCTGATCGCCCCATACGTCGAGCTGATGCGGAAGTGTGTGGACCGCATGGCGTACGTCCAGCGGATGCAAATTGATCTGAAGCGCGGATCTAACCTGCATCTCATCTCTCCTTGCCGGTGAACTGGTTGATCACGTCCGTGAACAGCTCGCGCCTGAATTTGCTGTCCAAGGGAAGCGGCCCGTTGGGTGCGTGGCGCTTGTATCCGCAAATTATCAAAGACGGCCTTCCGTGGCAGCCAATTCGCACTGCGTCGTTAATAAACCGCGGCAGATTCACCAACTTGGCTGGCGCTGCTCGATCACCACTTCGAGGCCCGACGCAGCGGCGTGCTCCAGTACGAAGGGGCGATGACGCGGGGAATCCTGCGGAGCGTCAATGACTGAGTAACCATTCTTGTTAAGGCAAACGCGCGCTGGGAATCTGCCGCGGGCTAACGCCGCAGTGCGCGCTGCAGATACGCGCCGAACTCCTTGCGCGGCCGTGGCAGGCCCTGGCCGCCAGCCTTGGCCAGCCCGGCTTCATGACCGGGACGCCGGGCTGTTAAATCCGGTGAGCGCCGGGAAGATCGAAAATTGACGTCTTCGGCAGGGTCCAGCCTCGCCGATCGAATATAAAATCACCGAACCCCCGTGCCTTTGCAGCGCTGGCACTTCACCACCTTGTCGCCCTTCTTGAGCAAGCCCTTGCCCTCACAGTTTTTGCATTTCTGTTTCTTCTTTATGTTCGGACCTTTTTCACTGACCATGGAATTCTCCTGCCGCGAGAGAGCGGTCAACGGATGCTTAGTATGGGCTGTGCCCGGCGAGGGCGATAGTCCGTCTTCGCTTCCGCTTCGCTCCAGCTACGCCGGACACGCATAGCCCGAAGGGCGAAGCGTGGTGGGCCCGGCAGGACTCGAACCTGCAACCGGACCGTTATGAGCGGGAGGAAAACGGCCGGCTGAATCGATGATTGGCGTAGAGCATCAGGGCCGTGCCGCCACCTAGCACCCAGTCGGGCACCGGCCGGCCCTGCTGCTCCAGGGCGGAAAGCCCATCGAGCGTTCGACCAAGCAGCCTAAGCCAGCCGCTCAAATGCGCTCTCCAATGCAGGGTTGGTTTCGCCAGTGGCCGACTTCATCGATCGATAAGCGGCAACCAAATCTCGAACGGGAATAGCGTGAAGCCGGGCGAACCTTAAGACAAGTTCAGGTCGTACCTCCGTGAAGAATGTGACGACATGTGCGAGCCAATTTTGCCAATCTCTCGATGTGAGGCGAGCCACAAGGTCAGCTGAGCTGATCGTCCGGCGGTACGGGGCGTTGGTTGTCCCGAGAACGAGTTGATCAACGTCCTTCGGCGCGGAGCCGCGGTTTGAAGCGCGTCCGACGCTCTTCGATTTCTTCGCTGGGCTTGCGCCATGGCGCTGAGCGAGGTCTCTGGTGTTCCCGGTGAGTGCCTCCGCCGCCACCCGTTGGGCGTCGATCCGCGACTTTAGCGCCAATACATCCTTGAGCTTCGCGCGGCGGTGCTTGCCGACATATCGGAAAGGCAGATCGCTGACGTCCATTCGATGGACGACGAGAGGTCGCGAGATTCCAAGGATATCTGCCGCGTCGTTCGGACTGAGTTCCTGATCCTCGGCGAGGATGGCGACGCGCTCTCCCTGGAGGAGATGGCCAAGTGCCGTCTCAAGCAGCGCCGCGGCCTTCAGCGGCAACCTGACGATCTGATCCCCGCCCGACTTGCGTCGGACCCGGACCTCGACCCGATCGCCCTTGCCGAGCTTGTCGAAGGCCTTGGCCGCCTTGCGGTCCTGGTCCGAGAACTCGACGAATTGCAGGACGTGGGTGGTCATGCGAGATCCTTCGAAGGAAATATATAGCTTGGAGCCTCTAACTGCAATATCTGAAATGTCTGCGGAAACGACGCTTTTGAGGCGCTCAAAAAGCCGGATCAGATCATTGAGTGCAGCGGGCTTGCTTTTCGAGTCCACGAGCGCGGGCCGGGATAATTGAGTGCACTGTCACCGTAACCCCGTCAAAACACGATCGACAAAGAACCGAATCTAGACACGCAGGCGAGCGACGCAGTTTCGGCCCCGATCCGGGCGAGGCAATTCAGTGTCGCTGTAGCGCCGGACGAAGGGTTTAGCGCACATTCACCGTAATGTCCGAATCTACGATTCGCCTCGAGAGGCTGTGGCAGGGTGTCTGTGACGCTGTAGGTTGCGGATTGCCAACGTATGGCGGTGGGCATGGGAGGCGAGGCGTTTCTGGTGCGGCTGCCCAAGAGGTGGTGCAACGAAACCCAATAACCCTGAATCCATTGGTGGGCCCGGCAGGACTCGAACCTGCAACCAGACCGTTATGAGCGGGAGGATAAGGTTGGGTTCGTTGATTTTGCTATGTCTCTGTTTGCTTTTGGTCGCATTCGTTGCGTTTCGTTCGCATTATTTCCGGTGCGAAATTGGCGCGGCTGCCTGATACGCTCGATGAGCGGACGGAAGTCGGAATGCTATTGCAGAATTGTCCATTATATGGTACATGTTCATTATATGGGGCGGTATGTCGGCTAGCGGTCCCCAAAAGATGCCCGTCGTGTTCTACCGCACGCGTGGCGGGGCGGAAGTCGTGAGGGACTGGCTGCGAAGCCTGGACGATGCCGATCGTCAAGCCGTGGGGCTCGACCTCATGCGCGTTCAATACCGCTGGCCAGTGGGCATGCCGCTTTGCCGCGCGCTGGGTGACGGCTTGTGGGAGGTGCGCACGTCGCTGCCAAGCAGCCGGATCGCTCGCGTCCTGTTCAGCGTGCAGCAGGGCCGCATTCTGGTCCTTCACGGGTTCATCAAGAAGACCCAGAAGACCCCGGCGGATGACTTGGCCCTGGCACGCCGCAGAAACCGTGAATTTGAAAAATGAAGGAGACCGACATGGCCGGGAAGAACGATGTGGTCAGAAAGAAGAAAGTCATCCGCTCCACCGCCAAGCTCACCACGCTCGATGATGTCCTCGGCGAGGAAGGCAAGCGCGACGAGTTCGAGGCCATCGCCGTCAAGGAAGTCCTCGCGTGGCAGATCGAGCAGGCGATGAAGGAGAAGAACATATCGCGCAACAACCTGGCCCAGCGCATGAAGACCTCGCGCAGCCAGATTGGGCGCCTGCTCGACCCCAAGGACGGCAATGTCACGCTGACCACGCTTCAACGCGCCGCGCGCATGGTCGGGCGGTCGTTGCGGCTGGAGCTGGTTTGAGAGGCGGCGCTCTGCTGTCGAATGCGTGCAGTCCATGTAGGATCGGATGACGTCTAGCAAGCAACCCGCATGAGCGAATATCAGTATTACGAATTTCAGGCGATCGATCGACCGCTCGATAATGCGGCGCAGGATGCTCTGCGGGCCATCTCGTCCCGGGCGCGGATCACCGCGACGAGTTTCAGCAATCACTACGAATGGGGGGACCTCAAGGGTGACCCCTGCAAGTTCATGGAGAACTGGTTCGATCTCCATCTCTATGTGGCGAATTGGGGCACGCAGCGGCTGATGCTCCGTATGCCGGCGCGGTTGGTGAAATGCGGCGACATCGACGGCATTATTCGCGAGGTCGATTGCGTTCGGGTATGGAACTCCGGAGATAATTTGGTCGTCGATATTCAACGTGACGAAGAGGGCGCCGACGACTGGGATGATGGCTCGGGTCGGCTTGCCGGGCTCGCGCCGCTGCGAAACGATGTGTTGTCGGGAGATCTCAGGCTGTTCTATCTGCTTTGGTTGTCGGCGGTTCAGGATGAATATGTCCCCGACGAGGACGTCGAACCGCTGCCGGGGATAGCTCCGCTGACTGGCCCGCTCGAAGCGTTTGCCGATTTTTTCTACATCGACCGGGATCTCGTCGCGGCGGCTGCCGAGGTTGGCGCAAATGATGGTGCAATATCCAGGGACGATTTGCAGACGTCGTTGGCGACGATTCCCGACCATGAGAAAACGAAGCTACTGCTGCGCGTTGTCGACGGAGATCCGTATGTGGGCGTCGAGCTCAGAGGCAGGCTTCGTGACAAAGCCCAGGCGCCGGCGACACGCCGTACAGCCGGCATCCTGCGAATGCGTGCGCTGAAGATCAGGGAAGCGCGTGAACGTGCCGACGCCGAACGCCGCGAAACGGAGCGGCGGCGCCAGGTGGCGGAGGCCGAGAAGGCGCGCCGCGTGCGGTTGAAGGCGCTCAAGCAACGCGGCGCGAACGTCTGGCGCGAGATCGAGGATGGGATCGAACGTCGCAACCCGGCCGGCTATGACCAAGCGATGGCCCTTCTTTCCGATCTTCAGGCGCTGGCCGAAGAAGAGGGATCTCAGGATGACTTCAGCAGCCGTGTCCGCGCGATCCGGGCGCGCCACGAGAAAAAGAGCAAGTTCATTGAGCGGCTGAACAAGCTTGGACGCGGCGATGGCGAGAGAACTGATTGACGCAGTTTGCGGGACAGTCCGTCTTCGCTTTGGCTTCGCTCCAGGTACGCCGGACTACGGAGTGCATTCAATTGACGGCACCTGCGATCGTTGCCGTGTGGCGCCGACCTGAGACTACTTGCGAACGTCGTGATCACGCCCGCAAGATGGTACCAAGGCCGAAATTGAGTGCACTGTCACCACAACCAGCCACTGTCACCGTAATCCTAATGGGTGTCACCGTACCCTCGTATGGCCGGTCAGTCATCTTCCCCTTCATCGGTGCCCTTCTGTCGTTACTTCTTCGCCTCGGCGGCCCAAAAATCGTACTGCGCCTTCGACTGAGTTGGCACGCTGCTCGCAGCGATCATTGATGTGAGCGCCGCAAACCGTTTGCGGCAACTTGGGTAATTATTTATCCGCTGTCCGATAACCGTTTTCGGCTGAGATCCAAAATTTAGTAGTATCGCGACTTCATTCGGCGAAAAGGACCGGATCATCCTATCGTACGAAGGAACTGCAGCGTTCGAAACGCCATAGGGATTTCCGATGGCGCACGTTGTTACCGCCTCGACCACGGCGTATTGGGCGCTGGCCGGCACGGCACTGCCGTTCATAATCTCAGCTAACCGTCGAGCGAAGGGGGGCTCGTTGTAAAAATTATTCATCGCATTGTGGACCGTAAGCAAATTTGAGCTTGCGGTAGTAAAAATCGCGTGCAGTTCGGCGTCGCCGAGCAGTGCTAGCAGGCCGAGGTTCTCAAAGAACTGCAAAGACGCTTTGCTTCTCTTGTCGTCGCCTTTCGCCTTATATTCTTGGTGGCGATCTATCAGGTCGGACTGAACTCTGGGAGAAAGTGTGGTCTTGAACGGCGCGAACACCTTTATCGCGTTTTGACGGGCTTCCTCACCAGATGCAGGGTCACAGTAGATTCCGTGAAAAGTTCCGAAAAGAGCGTTGCGTTGGGCGTCGAACGTTTGCTGCAAACGTTGAATCCAGGTGTTGAGTTGCTCTTGGGTGAAGCTGGACGCCTTGATCGCGGCGATGAAGGCCGGGATGTCCACACCGCGCGCGTTATATTCGTTCGATAACGCGTGCTTAGCGCAGCGGCTCAGAAAATTGAGGAACTCATCCTCGTCTAATGTCCCCATTGACGGGTGAGCGGCCGAAAAATTATTTCGTGTGGCCCGACATTGATCAAGGAAGAAGAATCCATCTTCCGATATCAAATTCAGTTTTAAGCAGAGGTTCAGTAGATCCGCATCCTTGAGGTCAAGCAGCGAGTCTTCGTCAAACGTATTTCCTGTAACGTGATGTACGACCGTCAACCCAAAACTTCGGACTTTATCGCGAAGTTCGGTTACCGCCGAATTCCAGATATAATTGATAGCGGCATCAAATAGGCCCGTTGAGACGGCCACGCACATTCGCACCATCGTCTCGTTTCTGTGATGCGGGGGAATTTTTTCCAGTAGCCGCGGTAGGTTTGACCAGGCGTGAGCAATCTGCGTGTCGCTAGCGAGCGATGTTCGGGCGACGCCGAGCGCCTTCGTTAGATCATTCAACATCTGGCCGGTAAGGGCGGTTGAGTTTGGCAAGGCTAGTGCTGTGGACGTCGATGCTATCGGAATTGACATCAGGTTGCTCGCTACAATTTTCGTGAAGTATCTTAGAGTAGCGCAACCTGTGGGGATACGAAAGCCGCTCCGGAGGGGCCGCGTCTGAACGCTGCGGGGCGTCGCGTGTGTTGGACATAACCACGTGGTCCGAAGGGCCGCGCCAAACGGCGTGGTGGGCCCGGCAGGACTCGAACCTGCAACCAGACCGTTATGAGCGGCCGGCTCTAACCATTGAGCTACAGGCCCCGCCGCGAGACGGCCGCGGGAAGCTGCGGCCGGCAACGGTGCGCGGTTCGTTTACAGGGCCGGGGGCGGAGGTGCAATGCCGGGTCTGGCGAACCGAAGACGTCGGCGCTGCCATCGAAGTATTCCGAATTACCGAATTTTGCGATGATGCCGTTATGCTCCTGTTTTGCCCGACGTGTCAACCGTTATCCGCGACGCGCTGATTTTCGTTTCCGTAACCCGCGGGAATCGCAGACTTTTCTACCGTGCATGGGGTTGTTTTCGAGTTTTGACCGGAGGGGACCCGGAGGTCCCCCTCCGTCGCCCACTCAGTCCACCGAGACCCCGGCGAACTCCACCACCTTGCGCCACTTGTCCGTCTCGTTAGCGACGAGCTTACCGAACTCGGCTGGCGTCATCGGCTTGGGGATGCCGCCGTTCTCGGTCAGCCGCGCCGCCACCTTCGGGTCCTTCAGCGCTTCGCCGACGGCCTTGTTCAGGATCTCGACGATTTCGGGCGGCGTGCCCTTCGGCGCGGAGATGCCGTAGAAGCCGACCGATTCGAAGCCGGGCACGGTCTCGGCGATCGCCGGCACGTCAGGCACGCTCGGCCAGCGCTGCGGTGAGGTGACGCCGATGGCGCGGACATTGCCGCCGCGCGACTGCTCGAGCGCCGAGGGCAAATTGTCGAAGATCAGCTGCACCTTGTTGGAGATGATGTCGGGGAAGGCCAAGGCCGAGCCCCGATAGGGCACGTGCTGCATGTCGCATTTGGTCATCGCCTTGAACAGCTCCGCAGACATGTGCACCGAGGTGCCGTTGCCGGACGAGGCGAACGAGATCTGGCCGGGATTGGCCTTGCAATAGTCGATGAACTCCTGAACCGTCTTCACCGGCATCGCGTTGGAGACGACCAGCATGTTGGTGAGCTGCATGATGCTGGCGACCGGGGTGGTGTCGCGCAGGAAGTCGAACGGCAGCTTCTTGTAGAGCGAGGTCGAGATCGCGTTGTTGGGCGCGACGAACAGCAGCGTGTAACCGTCGGCGGGCGCATTGATCGCGGCGGCGGCCGCGATGTTGCCGCCGGAGCCGGCGCGGTTCTCGACGATGAACTGCTGGCCGAGGCGATCCGAGAGCGCTTGCGCCATGATGCGGGCGACGATGTCGACCGGGCCGCCGGCGGCAAAGCCGATCATCCAGTGCACGGGACGGTTGGGGTAGTCGGCGGCGGAGGCGGGAGGGGAGGCTGTGAAAAGACCGAGAAGAAAAACCAGCCCGAAAACAGTGCTACGCAAAATTCGCAACATGACGCCTCCCATTGTTCTATTGTCGTTGGGCCGCATGCTTTCACAAAAAACGCCCGCTGCCTACATCGCCGCAAGTCGGTGTTGACGCGGGTCCGCCGGGACCGACCATGAGATTCGCGATCATCCTTCTCAGTGCGGCGCTGCTATTCAGCCCCGCCACCGCTCAAACCGGAGGCAACGCCATTTCCACCACGACGCTCAGCCTCGGGACCGCGACGCCGGGCGGCGGCTTCCCGCTCTATGGCAACGCCTTTGCGGAGGTGATGAATGCGGCGGATGCGTCGCTGACCATCGCCCCGCGCAACACCAAGGGCAGCAACGAGAACATTCCGCTGCTGGAGAAGGGCGAGCTCGATCTCGCGCTGGTGGCGGGCGAGCCGGCCTATGAAGCTTTCGCCGGCATCGGGCGGACGAAGGTCGCGCTGAAGATCTTGACCGCGATCTATTCCAACCCCGGCATGTTCGTGGTGCGGGCGGACAGTCCCTACAAGACGATTCCTGATCTCGTCGGCCAGCCGGTCGCGTTCGGCGCCAAAGGCTCGGGCCTGCCGATCCTGGCGCGCTATGTGCTCGATGGCCTCGGCCTGAAGCAGGACGAGGATTTCAAGGCGATCTATCTCGACCGCGCTGGCGACGGCCCCGCCATGGTCGAGGATGGCCGCGTCGCAGCACTCTGGGGCGCGGGCATCGGCTGGCCCGGATTTGCGGCGGTCGCATCGAGCGCATCGGGCGCGCGCTTCATCGCTCCGAGCGCTGACGAGATCGCGCGCATCCGCGCCAAGCACGCATTCCTGAAACCGCTGACCGTGCCGGCCGGCTCCTATCCAAAACAGTCCGAGCCGATCGCCTCGCTCGGCTCCTGGAGCTTTGTGCTGACGCGCGAGGATCTGCCCGACGATGTCGCCTATCGTCTCGCGACGACGCTGCACGGCGCCGAGGCGACATTCTGCAAGAAGCTCGCGCAGGCCTGCGAGACCACCGCGGCGAACACGATCGCCGCCGCGCCGAAGCCGGAACTGATTCATCCGGGCGTGATGAAGTATTTTCGCGAGATTGGCGTTGTGAAGTAGCGAATGGCGAGTGGTGAATAGCGAATGGAGCTAGTCCCATTCGCTACTCCCGATTCGCCACTCGCTTATCTCACTTCTTCACCATCGCACACGCCGGGTCCGGCGGCCCGAACGCCTTGTCGCCGGAAATGGTGGTGAGGATCTTGTAATAGTCCCACGGGTATTTGCTCTCCTCCGGCGTCTTCACCTGCACCAGCCAGAGGTCGTGCACCATCAGATTGTCATCGCGTAAGCGACCGTTGCGGGCGAAGAAATCCTCGACCGGCGTCTCGCGCATTTTCGTCGCGACCTTGAGCGGATCGTCGGTGCCGGCCGCCTTGATGGCGTTGAGATAGTGCATCACGCTGGAATAGACGCCGGCCTGCCACATCGACGGCATCTTGTTCATCTTGGCGAAATAGCGCTTCGACCATGCGCGCGTCTTGTCGTCCATGTCCCAGTAGAACGACGTCGTCAGCAACAGCCCTTGCGCTGCCTGCAGGCCGAGGCCGTGAATGTCGGTGATCAGCGCGAGCAGCGCGGCCATCTGCTGGCCGCCCTTGAACACGCCGAATTCAGAGCCGGTCTTGATCTCGTTCATGTTGTTGGGTGGGCCGGCCGCGATGCCGATGATCTTGGCCTTGGAGGCCTGCGCCTGCAGCACGAAGGACGAGAGGTCCGGCGTTGCCAGCGGTGGCCGTACCGAGCCCAGCACCTTGCCGCCATTGGCGGTGATGACGGTGGAGGCGTCGCGTTCCAGCGAATGGCCGAAAGCGTAGTCGTCGGTGATGAAGAACCAGCTGTCGCCGCCGCGCTTGACCACGGCATCCGCGGTGCCGACCGCGAGCGCGCGGGTGTCGAACACCCACTGCATCGCGTAGGGCGAGCAGAACTTGCCATGGAAGTCGGCGGTGCCGGTGGAGTGGGTGATGAACAGCCGCTTCTTCTCGTTAGCGACGTTCTGCACCGCGAGGCCGACGGCCGAGACCGGCACGTCGACGATCAGATCGACCTGGTCGACGTCGTACCAGCGCCGCGCGATCGCGCCGCCGACATCGGCCTTGAGCTGGTGGTCGCCGATCACGATGCTGATCGGCTTGCCGAGCACGGTGCCGCCGAAATCGTCGATCGCCATCTGCGCCGCCGTCACCGAGCCTTGGCCGGTCGGTGCCGAGGCCGGGCCGTTCATGTCGGTGAGCACGCCGATCTTGACGATATCGTCGGACACCTGCGCCATTGCGGTGCCCGCCAGCAGCGCCGCCGCCAAGGCGGCCGCGACCGGCAGTCCAAATCTCGCTGGATTCACGCTTGTCCTCCCCTGATCCGGCTCGTTGGCCGGCGTTGCTTGTCCCGGGTACGGCCCGGCTGAATTGGTTTCTTTTGCAACTATTCAGGGGTGGGCGTCAATCTCAGGCGGCGAAACGGATCTGCCCGGCGGGCGAGGCATCGTAGCCGGTGAGCTCCTCGGCCCGCTGGAGCAGCCGCCGTTCGCTGAGGAACCGGATCAGGGCCTGCATGGCCGGGCGGAAATAGCTGCGCTGCCGCATCGCGAGGTCAAAATTCTCCCAGACCAGCGGTACGAAATCGAGGCCCGCCGAGCGCGCCGCCGCGCGCGTCGCAACGCCGCAATCGGCTTGTCCGGCGCGGACCATTTCGGCGAAATCCGGCCCGGTGAGGGCAGGGGTCTCCACTCGGCGCAAATCGCGCGCCGAGGCCCCCGCGCGCGTCAGCAGCACGTCGAGCAGCATCTGCGCGCCCGTGCCCTGTTGCCGCATCGCCATCCGCGAGCCGAGCGCGAGCACGTCGGAGAGACCGCGCAGCCGTTTCGGATTGCCCGGGGGCAGCACGAGACCCTGCTCGCGGCGCACGAAGGCGATCAGCAGCGCGTCATGCAGGTCCGGCGCGTCCCGCAGCGCCGTCGCGCTGGCGTCGGAGGCGAGATTGCCCTCGGCGTCGAGGCTGTGGAAGTGCACCGCGACCGCCATAACTTCATCGCGCTGCAGGCGCTCGAGCCCGCGCGCGCTGCCTTCGGTCATCGATCCCAGGCCCGAACCGGATTCACGCAGGCTCCAGTCCAGCAGCTCGTCCTGGCTGCCGCCCACGACCGGCGGCGGCTCCGCGGTCAGCATGCCGGCCGGACGCGCCATTCCCGACAGCACCCAGAGATCGAGCTCATGCCGCGGGAAGAGCCATTTGCCGGTCACCTTGGTACAGGGGATCGCGCCGTTGGTGACGAGTTCGTAGAGCTTGCGTTCGCCGAGACGGAGATAGTCCGCGGCTTCGCTGGTCGTCAGGAATTCCATCCTGCATTCCTATGCAAATTCTTGCTTCTTTTTGACGTTCAACGCAGGTGGAATTCTGCACTTCGATTTTTTGTCCGCGCGAACCATGCCCGATGATCTCGTTGCTTTGCAACACATCCTGACACGTGTTTTGGTTTTGGTTGACGATCTTGCGAGGCTCGAATGGCGCGGGCCTTGCGGCATGATTGCAACGTGCCGGTTGATTGATTGCCGAAATATCCCGAATAATTCGCGTCAGCGCGGTCACCGACACGTCGTGAGCTTGCCTCTCGGTAGCAGATGAAGCCGAGCTCTATCTCATGTTGCTTCCGCTCGCTCAACTCCGTCACGAGTGCGGCGCAATCGATCATCATGATCGCGTCATCTTCAATGGGAACCCGTCATGGCCGTTCGCCGACTGACCGTTGCATTTGCGCTTCTCTGCGGCCTCACCGGGGGCATCGCGGCCTCGTCTGCCGAGGAGCGTGCGATTGTCCTGGCCTCGACGACATTGACGCAGGATTCCGGCCTGCTCGACTATCTGCTGCCGATCTTCCGCAACAAGACCGGTGTCGAGGTGACGGTGATCGCGCGCCGCAGCAACGAGGTGCTCGACGTAGCACGACGGGGCGAGGTCGACGTCGTGTTGATGCATGCCCGGCCGCAGGAAGAGAAATTCGTCGCCGACGGTTTTGCCACGAAACGCTACGACGTCATGTACAACGACTTCGTGCTGATCGGGCCGAAGAGCGATCCTGCCGGCGTGAAGGGCAAGGACATCGCAACGGCGCTGAAGGCGATCGAGGCCAAGGGTGCACCGTTCATAACGCGTGGCGATCGATCCGGCACCCACGCAGCGGAACTTGCACTGTGGATCGTCGCCGGCATCGACATCGCCAGTACCAAGGGCGCCTGGTATCGCGAGAGCGGGCAGGGCATGACCGCCGCCCTCGACACGGCACGCACGGCGAATGCCTATGTGCTCGCGGACCGAGCCAGCTGGATCGCCTTCAGGGATCGTGGCGATCTCGACATCGTCGTCGAGGGCGACAAGCGGCTGCTCAACCAATACGGTGTGATGCTGGTGAACCCGGAGAAGCATCCGAACGTCAGGAAGGAACTGGGCCAGACCTTCATCGACTGGTTGACCTCGCCGGAGGGGCAAGCGGCGATCGCCGGCTACAAGGTCGACGGGCAACAGGTGTTCTTTCCGAATGCGGACAAGCCGGGCGGCTGATTGGTCGAGGCACCAGCGGTTGCCAAACCGCGCGATGCGTGATCCATCATGAGGCATGACCCAGCGCCTGCCGCCCTCGCTGACGCCGCTCGAGACCGCGCTCGCCGCGCTGCTGCGCGGCGTTGATCCGGTCATGCCGATCGAATTGCCGTTGGCGGAAGCGGCCGGCTGTACCGCCGCCGGAGTGCCGTTGCTATCAGCCTATCCGCCGTGCGACATCGCCGCCGTCGATGGCTGGGCGTTGCGCGCCAACGATCTCGTCGGTGCGTCCTCCTATTCGCCGCTGCCTCTGACCGAGCCTCCCGCGTGGGTCGACGCAGGTGACGCGATGCCGGCAGGATGCGATTGCGTGCTCGATGCCGGTGCGGTCGAAGTGTCGGGCGCGCTCGCTCTGGTGCTGGCGGAGGGCCTTCCGGGACAAGGCGTCGGGCGTAGCGGTAGTGACGTGGCCGAAAGCGCGCCCGTGGCCACAGCGGGATATCCCGTTGGTGCGGCGGCCCTCTTGCTTGCGCGTGTCGCCGGTACAGAAAAGCTGAGCGTCAGGCGACCGCGGCTGCGCATCGTCAACGTGCCGGGCGCAACAACGACGATGCAGATGATCACCGACCTCGCGCGCGCGGCAGGATTGGATGTGGTCGCGCATGAAGCCAGCACACGCGATGCAGTATCGATCGCGGAGGCGCTTGATGTCTCCGCCTGCGATCTCCTGCTGACGATCGGCGGCAGCGGCGTCGGTCGCGCGGATGTCGCGGTGACTGCGCTGGCCCAGCGAGGGGCGGAGTTCGCCCATGGCCTTGCGCTCCAGCCTGGACGCACCGCAGCCGTTGGGCGGCTCGGAAAAGTTCCCGTCGCTGCCTTGCCCGGGGCGCCCGGTCCGGCGCTCGCGGTTTGGTTCGCGCTGGTGCTTCCACTCATCGATCGATTGTCGGCGCGGCAGCCGCGCCGCACGGTGACCTTGCCACTTGCGCGCAAGATTGCTTCCAGCGTCGGCATTGCCGAGGTCGCTCTGCTGGCCGAGGAACATAAAACGTGGATGCCGCTTGCAGTCGGTGAATGGCCGCTCCACGCCATTGCCAGAGCGGATGCATGGCTGCTCATTCCCGCCAGCCACGAGGGATTTGCGGCGAGCGAGCCGGTCGGTGCTTATTTGATGCGGGAATGATATGGGTTCCGGCATGACGATGATCCCAAAAGCGCGAGATCGCAGCGCGCTCGAACAGGAGCAATTCCTCAATATCCTCTCGCGTGAGGAGGCGCTGGCGCGCTTCGCGGCGGCCCTATTTCCGCGCGCGATCCCGAGCGAGCGGCGCAAGCTTGCCGATGCGCTCGGCACGGCACTCGCCGAGGACATCACCGCACCGATCGACGTGCCGCCGTTCGACCGCTCCAATGTTGATGGTTTTGCCGTCCGCTCGGCGGATCTTTCCGCCGCTGGTGAAGGCGCGCCCGCGCGGCTCGCGCTGAACGGCGAGACCATTCACTGCGGCATCGCGCCTAAGCTGCAAGTCGCAGTCGGGACCGCAACGCCAATCGCCACTGGCGGCCCGTTGCCGCGAGGCGCCGATGCTGTGGTCATGGTCGAGCACACTCAGCCGGCCGGCTCCGATGCGCTCGAGGTCCGTCGCGCGGTCTCGCCGGGGCAATTCGTGTCCTATGCCGGATCCGACATCGCGCGCGGCGAGGCGCTGCTGCGCGCCGGCACGATCATCGGCTCGCGCGAGATCGGCATGCTGGCGGCCTGTGGCATCGCCGAGGTGAGAGTTGCGCGGAAGCCGCGTGTTGCCGTGATCTCCACCGGCGACGAGCTGGTGCAGCCCGGCGAGGCTCTTGCGCCGGCCGCGATCTACGACACCAATGGCGCCATCGTCGCAGCCGCGATCGACGAGAATGGTGGTGAGGCGATCTTCCTTGGTGCGATTCCCGACGACGAAGCCAAGCTCGAAGCCGCGATGCGCCACGCGCTGGCGGATGCCGACATGCTGGTGCTCTCCGGCGGCACGTCGAAAGGCGCGGGCGATCTGTCCCATCGCATCATCGGCCGGCTCGGCCAGCCCGGCATCATCGCGCATGGCGTTGCGCTCAAGCCAGGCAAGCCACTGTGTCTTGCAATGTGCGACGGCAAGCCGGTGGTGATCCTGCCGGGCTTTCCGACCTCGGCGATGTTCACCTTCCACGACGTGGTCGTGCCGGCGCTGCGCAAGATGGCCGGCCTGCCACCGCGCTCCGATACCAAGGTGAGCGCGACCGTGCCGGTGCGCATCGCCTCCGAGCTCGGCCGCACCGAATTCATCATGGTCTCGCTGGTCGAGGGCAAGGACGGTCTGATCGCCTATCCCTCCGGCAAGGGTTCTGGCGCGATCACGTCGTTCGCCCAGGCCGACGGCTTTCTGCGCATCGAAGCGCTCGCCGACCAGATGCCGGCCGGCACCGGCGCCGAGGTGACGCTGTTCACCCCGCATGTGCGGGTGCCCGATCTCGTCATCGTCGGCAGTCACTGTACCGGCCTCGACCTCGTCACCGCACCGCTCGCGCATGCGGGCCTGACCGTGCGCTCGATCGCCGTCGGCAGCCTTGGCGGGCTTGCGGCAGCGAAGCGCGGCGAGTGCGATCTCGCACCGATCCATCTGTTCGACGACGAGAGCGAGACTTACAACGCGCCTTACCTCGCCGAGGGGCTCGAACTCGTGCCGGGCTGGCGGCGGATGCAGGGCATCGTCTTTCGCGACGGCGACAGACGTTTCGAGGGGCTCGGCGCGAAGGAGGCGGTCGCGGCTGCGCTCGCCGATGCCACCTGCATCATGGTCAACCGCAATCAGGGCGCCGGAACGCGTATCCTGATCGACCGGCTGCTCGGCGGCGCGCGTCCGGAAGGTTATTGGAACCAGCCGCGTTCGCACAACGCGGTTGCGGCGGCCGTCGCGCAGCACCGCGCCGATTGGGGCATGACCATTGCGCCGGTCGCCCATGCGGTCGGCCTCGGTTTCATTCCGCTCGCGGAGGAGCATTATGACTTTGCCTTGGTGACGGCACGAAAGCAGCGGCCGGCCGTGCAGGCGTTTCTCGACGCACTCGGCTCGGACGAGGCGAGAGCGGCACTGGAGCGGGCGGGCTTCCGGCCCGCGTAGACGACAGACGACGTGGCATTCAAGCCGCGCGACAGAAAGGGTGGGGGACGCGATGCTAGGGCCGCTTTCGGTTGCGATCGTCGGTGCCGGCATGGGCGGGCTTGCGACCGCTGCGGCCCTCAGGCGCATGAGCGGACCCATACGAGCTGGGTTTACGGCTACGACGCCTGGTCGGTGCACTGGCGGCTTGAGCTTGATTGAGCCGCGTCATCCAGTGCCGCGAGCCGCTCGGCCTCGGCGATGTCCTCGACCGTGTTGGCGTTGAAGAACGGATCGAGCGGCTCGGCCGGCCACGTCACCGTCGCGAGCGGGTAGCGCGCGGTCCAGCGATCGATCTTGCGGAGATCCTCGACGACCAGCGCGTGACGCAGCTCAGCGCGCAAGGCGACGCGCCACAGGCCGATCACCGGATGCGACTGGTCGCCTGAAGCCGCGACTGCGAGCTGCGCGTTCTGTCGCGCTCGTGCCTCGTGCAGGCGCGCGACGAGATCGCGTGGCAGGAACGGACAGTCGCCGGCGGCGCTGAGCACCCATTCGATGTCGGGCCGGTTCGCGGCGGTCCAGTCGAGCGCAGCGAGAACGCCGGCGAGCGGGCCGGGGAAGCCGGGCACGTCATCGGCGATCACCTGCAGGCCGAACGCGGCGAAGCGCGCTGGATCGCCATTCGCATTGAGGATCAATCCGTCGCACTGAAGCGAGAGGCGCGCGATCACGCGCTCCAAGATGGTGCGGCCACCGATGGTCCGCATCGGCTTGTCGCCGCCGCCCATGCGGCGCGCCAGACCGCCGGCGAGCAGCACGCCCTGTGTGGGCGGAATTTCAGTCGTCACCACGTTCGCCCTTGCGCTTGTGTTTCGCCGACTCTTCCTCGACGTAATCGAGGTTCTGGTCGTAGACGATCCGTTCCTCGCCGGCGAGCGCGATGAAGCGCTTGCCGCGGGTGCGTCCGACCAGCGTCAGCCCCACCTGCCTCGCGAGGTCGACACCCCAGGCGGTGAAGCCGGAGCGCGACACCAGGATCGGAATGCCCATCCGCACCGTCTTGATCACCATTTCCGAGGTGAGACGTCCGGTGGTGTAGAGGATCTTGTCGGAGGCATCGACGCCATGGCGGTACATCCAGCCCGCGATCTTGTCGACGGCGTTGTGGCGGCCGACGTCCTCGGTGTAGCAGAGCGGCTCGCCCTCCTTGCACAACACGCAGCCATGGATCGCGCCGGCCTCGAGATAGAGCGAGGGCATGGTGTTGATGGTCTGCGTCATCTGGTAGAGCCAGGACGTGCGCAGCTCAGCCTTCGGCAGCGCGACACTCTCGACCGCCTCCAGCAGGTCACCGAAGGCGGTGCCCTGCGCGCAGCCCGAGGTCTGCGTCCGCTTCTTCAGCTTGGCCTCGAAATTGGTGTGGTGCTCGGTGCGCACCACCACGACCTGAAGGTCGTCGTCGTATTCGACCTCCGTGACCGCATCATTGTATTTCAGCATGTTCTGGTTCAGCAGGTAGCCTAGTGCCAGATATTCCGGATAGTCACCGATCGTCATCATGGTGACGATCTCCTGCGAATTCAAATAGAGCGTCAGCGGCCGCTCCACCGGCACCTTGATCTCGACCTTGGCGCCGGTCTGGTCGGTCCCGGTCACGCTCTCGGTCAGGCGCGGGTCGTCCGGATTGGGGACGATCAGGGGTACCGGGGCTTTGTCGATCTTCATCATGGTCACGACGTTAGCATGACATTCGGGTCAAGCCGATATAAGCATGCTGGGGAACGGGCAAAATGCCTTCGCTCGTCATTGCGAGCGCAGCGAAGCAATCCAGAATTCTTCCGCGGTGGCAGTCTGGATTGCTTCATCGCTGCGCTCCTCGCAATGCCGGGGAGGGGACAGAGGTTCCATCGGCGAGCGTTGGTTGCGGAAGAGAGACCAGGAATGAAAGTTGTCGGCCTTGCAGGCTGGAGCGGTGCGGGCAAGACCACGCTGTTGACGCGGCTGATCCCGCATTTCAACGCGCAGGGGCTGCGCGTCTCCGTCATCAAGCATGCGCATCATCAATTCGACGTCGACGTGCCGGGCAAGGATTCCTGGCGTCATCGCGAGGCCGGTGCGGCTGAGGTGCTGGTGGCGTCGTCGAACCGCTGGGCCCTGATGCATGAATTGCGCGGGGCGGCCGAGCCGCGGCTGCCGGAACTGTTGAGCAAGCTGTCCACGGTCGATCTTGTGGTGGTCGAGGGTTTCAAGCGCGAGCCGCATCGCAAAATCGAGGTGCATCGCGCCGGCAACGCCAAGCCGCTGCTGTTCCCCGAAGATCCCGGCATTGTCGGAATTGCGACCGACGCTGCGGTTGAAACCCGGCTGCCGACCGTCCATCTCGATGATATCGAGGCTGCGGCGGCATTGCTGCTGCGAGTGGCGATGCCGGTCGAGGAAGTGGTTGCAAGAAGCGCGGCGATGCGCTGACGAGGCACCATGGCGCAACTGTCGGATGATTGTTTTGCCTTCGGCGGACCGATAATGTCGGTCGACGAGGCCGTTGGCCTGATCACGGCACGCGTCAGCGCGATTGCCGATCTCGAGACGGTGACGCTGGTCGATGCCGACGGGCGTGTGCTGGCGCGCGATATCGCGGCACCGCTGCCGCTGCCGCCGTTCACGAATTCGGCCGTCGACGGTTACGCCGTGGGCAATGCCGACCTTCCGGTCAAAGTGGAACAGGCTTTCCCGCTCGATGGCCGCATCCAGGCCGGCGGCCTTGCACAAGCACCGATCAAGCCCGGTCGCACCGCGCGTATCTTCACGGGCGCGCCGATGCCGCCGGGGGCCGAGACCGTCTTCATGCAGGAAGATGTTCGCATCGATGACGCCGGCAAGATCGTGCTGCCACCCGGGCTGAAGCCGGGCGCCAATGTCCGCCCCGCCGGCGAGGACATTCCCGTTGGCCATGTCGCGCTGCGTGCCGGCCAGCGGCTGCGACCGCAACATGTCGCACTTGCAGCCGCGTTTGGCCTGACGCGGCTCGATGTGGTCAGGCGCATTCGCGTCGCGGTGTTCTCCACGGGCGACGAGCTGGCCTCGCCCGGCGAGCCGCGCACGGCCTCGCAGCTGTTCGATTCCAACCGCTTCATGCTGATGGCGATGCTGCGCCGTCTCGGCTGCGAGGTCTCCGATCTCGGAATTCTGCGCGACGAACCCACCTCGCTCGCGAACGGATTGAGACAGGTTGCAGGCCATCACGATCTGATCCTCACCACCGGCGGCGTGTCGACCGGCGAGGAGGACCACGTCAAGGCGGCGGTCGAGAGCATCGGCTCACTCGTGCTGTGGCGGATGGCGATCAAGCCGGGCCGCCCCGTGGCGATGGGCATCATCGGCGGCACGCCGCTGATCGGGCTGCCCGGCAATCCCGTCGCGAGTTTTGTTACATTCGTCCATGTGGTGCGGCCAACGGTGCTGGCGCTCGCCGGCAGTCTGCCGGAGCCGCTGTTGCCGATCCCGCTGCGCGCGGCGTTCACCTACAAGAAGAAGCTGGGTCGTCGCGAATATGTGCGCGCCTGCTTGCGGCGCGCCCAGGACGGCACGCTGGAAGCGGTCAAGTTTCCTCGCGAAGGCGCCGGGTTGCTGTCGTCGTTGGTGGAGACCGACGGATTGATTGAACTGGGCGAGGACATCACGGGCGTCGAGCCGGGGGAGGGCGTAGGTTTCCTGTCCTATGCGGATCTACTCTGAAGCCCTTGCGTTGACGTCCTCGATCCCTCCCGCCATGTTGCGTTCATGACCCGAACGACGCTCGATCTCACCGGGCTGAAATGCCCGCTGCCAGCCTTGAAAACGCGCAAGGCGTTGAAACCATTGCAGCCGGGCGATCAGCTCGAAGTGCACTGCACCGATCCGTTGTCGGTGATCGACATTCCGAACCTGATCCGCGAGACGGGCGACACGGTGGAAATCACCGAGCGCAACGATGCGCGCATCGTGTTCTTGATAGAAAAAGCAAATGGCTCGATAGACAGCGCCAATGCTGCGCTGCGTTCTTGAGCGCGTGACCGCGCTGATACCGACCATTTATCTATCGACATCGATCACGGCTTCTGCCCCAATTGACTTTGTCCGTGCAGGCGCGGAGGTTGAGTTTTGTCTGCGATACGCGGATCAACGGGCCACTTACGAAGCCTGCAAACGTATCGGGCATAGAGCCCCGATCGAGGGGTTAACTTTTCAGGCGCGCGTGACGATCCTGGCGCGCGTCGGGTGATTGGGCGGGGCAGCAGGGACAACAACTGCAACGCAATGGGCTGAGGACCAGGATGGTAGCGGCAGGCTCGCTCAGAAGGGCAGCCCGCAGGGGAGGAATGCATGACGACAGTTGAAAGCGCCGGGAAACTTTCGAGCGCAGGCGCGGGGATTTTTGATCGCGAACACACGGTCGCCAAGGCTGGCTTCAACCGCTGGCTGGTGCCGCCGGCGGCACTCTGCATCCATCTGTGCATCGGTATGGCCTACGGTTTCTCGGTGTTCTGGCTGCCGTTGTCGCGTGCGATCGGCATCACGCAGAGCAAAGCGTGTCCGGACATGTCGCTGTGGCAGGAGCTGTTCACCACGACCTGCGACTGGAAGGTTGCGAGTCTGGGATGGATGTACACGCTGTTCTTTGTCTTGCTCGGCGTTTCCGCCGCGATCTGGGGCGGCTGGCTGGAGCGCGCCGGTCCGCGCAAGGCGGGCGCCGTCGCCGCCTGCTGTTGGGGCGGTGGTCTTCTGATCGGTGCTTTCGGCGTCTACGTTCACCAGCTCTGGATCATGTGGCTCGGCGCCGGCGTGATCGGTGGCGTGGGACTTGGGCTCGGCTACATCTCGCCGGTGTCGACTTTGATCAAATGGTTTCCAGATCGCCGCGGCATGGCGACTGGCATGGCTATTATGGGATTTGGCGGCGGTGCCATGATTGGAGCGCCTCTGGCCAATCTCCTGATCAACTACTTCAAGACGCCCAATTCGGTCGGCGTCTGGGAGACCTTCGTCACGATGGGAGTGATCTATTTCGTCTTCATGATGATCGGCGCCTTCGCTTATCGCGTGACTCCGGCCGGCTGGCAGCCCGAAGGCTGGACCCCGCCGAGCGAGAAGAAGTCGATGATCACCGAGCACCATGTCCATCTCGACAATGCGCACAAGACGCCGCAATTCTGGTTCATCTGGTGGGTGCTCTGCTTGAACGTCTCGGCGGGCATCGGCGTGATCGGCATGGCCTCGCCCATGCTCCAGGAAATCTTCGCCGGCAAGCTGATCGGGCATCCGGAGTTGACCTTTGGTCAGCTTTCGGTTGAACAGAAAGCAGCGATCGCAGCGATCGCTGCGGGATTCGCCGGCCTGCTGTCATTGTTCAACATCGGCGGCAGGTTCTTCTGGGCGTCGATGTCGGACCTCATGGGCCGCAAGAACACTTATTATACGTTCTTCCTTCTGGGCATCGCGCTCTACGCGCTGGCACCGACCTTCGCGGCGATGGGCTCGAAGCTGCTGTTCGTACTCGGCTTCGGAATCATCCTGTCGATGTATGGCGGCGGCTTCGCGACCGTGCCGGCCTATCTCGCCGATATGTTCGGCACGCAGTTCGTCGGCGCCATCCACGGCCGGTTGCTGACGGCATGGTCGACGGCCGGCATCATCGGTCCAGTGGTGGTGAACTACATCCGCGAGTTCCAGCTCGCGGCCGGCGTGCCGCGTGACCAGCTCTACAACACCACCATGTACATTCTCTGCGCGATGCTGATCGCGGGCATCATCTGCAACTATCTGATCAAGCCGGTCGATCCGAAGTGGAACATGAGCGAGGAGGAGGTCGCCAGGCTCCAGGCCGCGAGCGCCAAGACCGAGGCGGGCATCCAGCACGGCTCCTTCGGCATCGGCAAGGGCGGGCTTGACGTATGGGCGGCGCTGTTCTGGGCCTTTGTCGGCGTTCCGCTTGCTTGGGGCGTATGGAAGACGCTTGAAAGCGCGGTGAAGATCTTCTGATCGTAAACTCACATCGCCGCGGGATGCTGTCGTTCAGCTTCCCGCGGCGTTTGCCTGCTAAAATGATCGAGAATGGGACTTAGGGGGACACTTATGCTTCGCGCCCGTATCTGCCTCGCCGCCATGCTGCTGGCCGCAGGCCTCCACACCGCATCCGCGCAGACCGCAACCACGCCCGCGGCTCCGGCCGCGACGACCGAGGCCAAGCCGCCGGGCAAGATGAAGCTCACGATGCAGAAGCTGAAGGACATGAAGGCGAAGTGGTCCGCCAACAAGCCGAAGCTCAAGGCCTGTCGCGCCGAGGTGAAGTCCAAGGGCTTCGCCGGCGACGATCGCTGGTTCTACATCGAAGAGTGCATGGGCAAGACCTGAGACCATTCCGCGATCAGCGTTTTCGTGGAGGCATGGTCGTTCGCGGCCCGCTCCCTAAATCGTTATAGAGCCGTTCTAAATTCCCTTGCATCTGGCATGCCAGAGACTACAGTTGCGTCCGGCGAGAGCCAGATCATCGCGCTTTTGAGGAGAACGCGGCGTTTCCATGAGCAGCAACGACGACGTTCACAAGGTCAGGGAATTCGAGCATCCGGGCGAGGGGCGCCGGCGTGCCAAATCCACGCCCAAGGGGCGGCAGGTCGATCCAACCGCCTTGCACGAGATCGAGCAGTTGCTCGGCGACAAGCCGCGGCGGCGCGATCTGCTGATCGAATATCTGCACCTGATCGAGGACAAATATCACCAGATCTCGGCTGCGCATCTTGCTGCGCTCGCCGACGAGATGAAGCTCGCCTTCGCCGAAGTGTTCGAGACTGCGACGTTCTACGCGCATTTCGACGTGGTGAAGGAAGGCGAGCCCGACATTGCGCCACTGACGATCCGAGTCTGCGATTCGCTGACCTGCGCGATGCTCGGCGGCGAAAAACTGCTCGAGGATTTGCAGAGTGCGTCGGGTCCCGGCATCCGCGTGGTGCGCGCGCCCTGCGTCGGTCGCTGCGATACGGCGCCTGCCGCGGAAGTCGGCCACAACTTCGTCGACCATGCCACTGTCGCCAATGTGATGGCGGTGGCGAAGGCCGGCGACACCCATGCGCGTCTGCCCAAATATATCGACTATGACGCCTATCTTGCCGGCGGCGGCTACAAGCTGCTCCATCGCCTGCGCTCCGGCGAATTGTCGAAGGACGATCTGCTCAAAGAGCTCGACGACGCCTCGTTGCGCGGACTCGGTGGCGCTGGCTTCCCCACGGGACGCAAATGGCGCGCGGTGCTTGGCGAGCCCGGTCCGCGGCTGATGGCGATCAACGGCGACGAGGGCGAGCCCGGCACGTTCAAGGACCGCGTCTATCTCGAAACCGATCCGCACCGTTTCATCGAGGGCATGCTGATCGGCGCCCATGTGGTGCAGGCGTCCGAAATCTACATCTACATCCGCGACGAATATCCGGCGGCTCGCGAGATCCTCGAACGCGAGATCGCGAAGCTGCCTGCGGGCGGCCCGACGCTGCACATGCGCCGCGGTGCCGGCGCCTATATCTGCGGCGAGGAGTCCTCGCTGCTCGAAAGCATCGAGGGCAAGCGCGGTCTGCCCCGGCACAAGCCGCCTTATCCGTTCCAGGTCGGCCTGTTCGGCCTGCCGACGCTGATCAACAACATCGAAACGCTGTGGTGGGTGCGTGACATCGTCGAGAAGGGCGCCGACTGGTGGAAGGGCCACGGCCGCCACGAGCGTCACGGCCTGCGCAGCTTCTCGGTCTCCGGTCGCGTCAAGACTCCCGGCATGAAGCTCGCGCCCGCCGGCATCACCGTGCGCGAGCTGATCGACGAATATTGCGGCGGCATGGCCGATGGCCATCGGTTCTACGCTTATCTTCCGGGCGGCGCGTCCGGCGGCATTCTGCCGGCGTCGATGGACGACATCCCGCTCGATTTCGGCACGCTGGAGAAATACGGCTGCTTCATCGGCTCAGCCGCGATCGTGGTCCTGTCGCAGAAGGACAGCGTGCGCGCGGCCGCGCTGAACCTGATGAAGTTCTTCGAGGACGAGAGCTGCGGCCAGTGCACGCCGTGCCGCGTCGGAACCCAGAAGGCGGCGCAGCTGATGCAGAAGCCGGTCTGGAACCGCGCATTGCTGGAAGAATTGAGTCAGGCGATGCGCGATGCCTCGATCTGCGGGCTCGGACAGGCGGCATCGAATCCGCTGTCCTCCGTGATCAAATATTTCCCTGACGAGTTCAAGGAAGCGGCCGAATGACCAGGATTACGTTTGAGCTCGACGGCAAGCAGGTCGAGGCCAAGCCCGGCGAGACGATCTGGCAGGTCGCCAAGCGGCAGGGCCGCGAGATTCCGCATCTGTGCTATTCGCCGGCGCCCGATTATCGCCCCGACGGCAATTGCCGCGCCTGCATGGTCGAGATCGAAGGCGAGCGCGTGCTGGCTGCGTCCTGCAAGCGCACGCCGTCGGTCGGTATGAAGGTGAAGACCGAGTCCGCGCGTGCGGTGTCGGCGCAGAAGATGGTGATGGAGCTGCTGGTCGCCGATCAGCCCGCGCGCGAGACCAGCCACGATCCGGATTCAAAATTCTGGCACTGGGCCGAAACCACGGGCGTGACCGAGAGCCGATTCCCCGCCGCCGAGCGCTGGGAGACCGATGCCAGCCATCCGGCGATGCGCGTCAATCTCGATGCCTGTATCCAGTGCGGCCTGTGCGTGCGCGCCTGTCGCGAGGTCCAGGTCAACGACGTCATCGGCATGGCTTATCGTAGTCACAGCTCGAAAATCGTGTTCGACTTCGACGATCCCATGGGCGAGTCCACTTGCGTCGCTTGCGGCGAGTGCGTGCAGGCCTGTCCGACCGGCGCGCTGATGCCGGCGGTGATGCTTGACGACAGGCAGACCCGCGTCACCTATGCCGACAGGAAGGTGGATTCGCTTTGCCCGTTCTGTGGCGTCGGCTGCCAGGTGACCTACGAGGTCAAGGACGAGAAGGTGATCTATGCCGAGGGCCGTGACGGCCCCGCCAATCACAACCGTCTCTGCGTCAAGGGCCGCTTCGGCTTCGACTACATCCACCATCCGCATCGCCTGACAAAGCCGCTGGTGCGGCTGCCGAATGCGAAGAAGGATGCCAACGATCAGGTCGATCCCGCCAATCCGTTCACGCATTTCCGCGAAGCAAGCTGGGACGAAGCGCTCGACATCGCCGCCAAGGGCCTCGTCAAGATCCGCGACGAGAAGGGCGTGAAGGCGCTGGCCGGCTTCGGTTCGGCCAAGGGCTCGAACGAAGAGGCCTATCTGTTCCAGAAGCTGGTGCGCACCGGTTTTGGTTCGAACAATGTCGACCATTGCACCCGTCTGTGCCACGCCTCGTCGGTGGCGGCGCTGTTCGAGGGCCTGAGCTCGGGCGCGGTGTCGGCGCCGTTCGCCGCCGCGATGGACGCCGAGGTGATCTGGGTGATCGGCGCCAATCCGACGGTGAACCATCCGGTCGCTGCGACCTACATCAAGAACGCCGCCAAGAACGGTGCAAAGCTCTTCGTCATGGATCCCCGCCGGCAGTCGCTGTCGCGTCATGCGACCAGGCATTTGCAGTTCAAGCCCGGCTCCGACGTCGCCATGCTGAACGCGATGATCAACACGATCATCACCGAAGGCCTGACCGACGACCAGTATATCGCCGGCTATACCGAGGGCTTTGAGGATCTCAAGGAGAAGATCAAGGAATTCACGCCGGAGAAGATGGAGGCGATCTGCGGCATCCCGGCGCAGACGTTGCGCGAGGTCGCGCGGACCTACGCGCGCGCAAAATCGTCGATCATCTTCTGGGGCATGGGTATCAGCCAGCATGTTCACGGCACCGACAATGCGCGCTGCCTGATCGCGCTGGCGCTCATCACCGGCCAGGTCGGCCGCCCCGGCACCGGCCTGCATCCGCTGCGCGGCCAGAACAACGTGCAGGGCGCCTCCGACGCCGGCCTGATCCCGATGTTCTTGCCGGACTATCAGCCGGTCGGCCGCGACGATCTGCGCGGCAGTTTCGAGAAGCTCTGGCAGCAGGATCTCGATCCCGTGCGCGGCCTGACCGTGGTCGAGATCATGAACGCGATCCACGCCGGTGAGATCAAGGGCATGTATATCGAGGGCGAGAACCCTGCGATGTCCGACCCTGATCTGCAGCACGCGCGCCAGGCGCTCGCGATGCTCGATCATCTCGTGGTGCAGGATCTCTTCGTTACCGAGACTGCGTTCCACGCCGACGTCATTCTGCCGGCCTCGGCGTTCGCGGAGAAGGACGGCTCCTTCACCAACACCGACCGTCGCGTGCAGCTCGCGCGCCAAGTGATCAAGCCGCCCGGCGATGCGCGGCAGGATCTCTGGATCATCCAGGAGATCGGCAAGCGCATGGGGCTGCCCTGGAATTACTCCGGCCCCGGCGAGGTCTACACCGAAATGGCGGAACTGATGCCGTCGCTCAAGAACATCAGCTGGGAGCGGCTGGTGCGTGAGGGCGCCGTTACCTATCCGGCCGACGATCCGAACAAGCCCGGCAACGAGATCATCTTCACCACAGGCTTCCCGACCGCGAGCGGCCGCGGCAAGATCGTTCCGGCCCATGTCATTCCGCCGGACGAGTTGCCCGACGACGAATATCCAATGGTGCTCTCGACCGGCCGCGTGCTCGAGCACTGGCACACCGGCTCGATGACGCGCCGCGCCCAGGTGCTGGACCAGATCGAGCCGGAAGCGGTTGCGTTCATGTCGCCCAAGGACATGCGCAAGATGAAACTTGTGCCCGGCGATTTCATTCGACTCGAGACCCGCCGCGGCGCGGTCGAGGTCAAGGTTCGCTCCGACCGCGACGTGCCGGAGAACATGGTGTTCATGCCGTTCTGCTACGCGGAGGCGGCAGCGAACCTGTTGACCAATCCGGCGCTCGATCCGTTCGGCAAGATCCCGGAGTTCAAGTTCTGCGCGGTGCGCGCCGAGCGCGCTGAGATGCGGGACGCGGCAGAGTAGGGCTCGGCCGTTGTCTGGGGTACACGCTGGCCCCAATCCCGGTGTCGTCCTGGCGAAAGCCAGGAGCCATACCGCGTGATCTCTCGGTCGCGGACGGTTGTCATCCCGAACGACGAGCCTTCGCCAAACCACGCCCTGGGGTAATGGGTCCTGGCTTTTGCCAGGACGACGGCTGGGCGCGTCGCTTCGCTCCCCGCAATGACGGTGCTACATGTGACGCATGTCCAAAGTCACTCCCGCCACCCGTACGCTTGAAGCCGCCCGCGTTACCTTCACCGTTCGTTCTTACGACTATGATCCCGATGCAGAGAGCATAGGCCTCCAGGCGGCCGCTGCGCTCGGCGAGGACCCGGCGCGCGTGTTGAAGACGTTGATGGCGCTGGTGGACGGCAAGCCGGTCTGCGTCATCGTTCCGTCCGACCAGGAAGTCTCGATGAAGAAGCTCGCCGCGGCCGTGAGCGGCAAAGTCGGCGCAGATGATGAAGCCGCCGGAGGCCGAGCGAGTCACTGGCTACAAGGTCGGCGGCATCAGCCCGTTCGGGCAGCGCAAACCGGTCCGCACCGTGATCGAGCAGAGCGCGCTCGCCCATGACCTGGTCTATCTCAATGGCGGTCAGCGCGGCCTGCAGGTGCGGATGAAGCCAACCGATGTGCGGGATGTCTTGAAGGCGGCCGTCGCCGATGTGGTCGCCTAAGCGTCTCGCAGCTATTGCTTCTGCAGCAGCCTGAGCCGGCAACGCAACGCCTCGCGGATATGCGCGCGCGCAAGCTGCTCGGCCTTGTCGCTGTCGCGTGCGGCGACGGCCTCGATGATCGCCCGATGCTCGCCGTGGCTGGTCGAGGGACGACCCGTCACGGTGAAGGTGGTCGGGCCGAGCAGGGCGATCCAGTCCTGCAATTCGCGCGAGGCGTTGTCGAGATAGCGATTGCGCGCGGCGCGGCAGATGGCCTCGTGAAAGGCGCGGTTGAGCCTTGCCATCTCGGCGGCGTCGACCTCTGACGCCTCGACAAAGGCCTGTTCGATGTCCCTGAGTGCGTCGATCTCCGGCGCAGATGCGTGCTCGGCGGCGAGACGGGCGGCGGCGCCCTCCATGATTTCGCGCATGGCGTAGAGTTCGAGCACCTCCGAGATGTCGAGATTTCGCACGATCAGGCCGCGGCCGCCGGCGGGCTCGACGAAGCCGCGTGCCGCGAGACGGCCAAGCGCCTCCCGCACCGGCGTACGGCTGACCTTCAGCCGCTGGGCGACCTCTTCCTCACGCAGGCGATCGCCGGCGCGGTAGCTGCCGGCCTGGAGCGCCTCGCAGAGCGAACGGAACACAGCTTCGCCCAGCGCCACGCCACCGCCACGTGCGATCGATCCGCCTGCCTTTGCTGGGCGTCTGGCCATGAATCCTCGGGCTCGCAGTGCGCATCCTGCCCATGCAGAGATGCCGCTTGCCCCTTCTGTATATCTTTGTATACAAAAGTACGCAATAGCGCCTGGCTTGACCGGGGCCCTTGGCGGGCAGAATGTCTCCAACTTCGTCGCACCGGACAGACGGCATGGGCAGCAAATACGATGTGCTGGTGATCGGCGGCGGCAACGCGGCGCTGTGCGCAGCGATCAGCGCCCGCCGCGGCGGTGCCTCGGTGCTGGTGCTCGAAGGTGCGCCAAAGTTCTATCGTGGCGGCAACACCCGTCACACCCGCAACATGCGTTGCGCCCATGACGCCGCCACCGAAATCCTGACGGGTCCTTACACCGAAGAGGAGTTCTGGGAGGACCTGCTGCGCGTCACCGGCGGCCAGACCGACGAAGTGCTCGCCCGCCACATGATCCGGGAGTCCAAGGATATCCTGAACTGGATCGTGCAGCAGGGTGTGCGCTGGCAGCCCTCCCTCGGCGGCACGCTGAGCCTGGGCCGAACCAACTCCTTCTTCCTCGGCGGCGGCCGCGCCATGCTGAACGCGCTCTATCTCACCGCCGAGCGGCTCGGCGTCGACGTCGAATACGACGCCGAGGTCACCGACCTCGTGATCGAGGACGGCATGTTCCTCGCCGCGCGCCTGAAGCGGCCGATCAACGGCGAGACCGAGATACGCGCGACGTCGCTGGTCGCTGCCGCCGGCGGGTTTGAGGCCAACATCGAATGGCTGAAGCAATATTGGGGCGAGGCCGCCGACAACTTCCTGATCCGCGGCACACCCTATAATCGCGGCTCGATCCTGAAGATGCTGCTCGACAAGGGCGTGCAGGAGGTCGGCGATCCCACCCAATGCCACGCGGTCGCGATCGACGCCCGCGCACCGAAATTCGACGGCGGCATCATCACACGCCACGATTCCGTCGTATTCGGTATCGTCGTCAACAGGCATTCGCAGCGCTTCTATGACGAGGGCGAGGATATCTGGCCGAAGCGTTATGCGATCTGGGGCCGCCTGGTCGCGGCGCAGCCCGACCAGATCGCCTACATCATCTTCGACTCCACGGTCGTCACCAGCTTCATGCCGACGCTGTTTCCACCGATCGCCGGGCAGACCATCGCCGAGCTTGCCGGCAAGCTCGGGCTCGACCCGGCCGCGCTGGAAAAGACCATCGCCGAATTCAACGCCGCGGTGCGCCCCGGTACGTTCGATCATACGATCCTGGACGATTGCTTGACCGAGGGCATCGCGCCGCCCAAGACGCACTGGGCGCGCCGGATCGAGACGCCGCCTTATCTCGCCTATCCGGTGCGGCCCGGCATCACGTTCACCTATCTCGGCACGCGCGTGAACAAGGAAGCGCGGATGCAGATGGCTGATGGAAAACCGTCGGCCAACATGTTCGCGGCCGGCGAGATCATGGCCGGCAACGTGCTCGGCAAGGGTTATGCCGCCGGCATGGGCATGACCATCGGCAGCGTGTTCGGGCGGATCGCAGGACGGGAAGCAGCGAAACATGCACGGAACTAGGATCCTGGACGAAGCCGACCGTCTGATGACGGTCTGCAATTCCTGCCGCTACTGCGAGGGTCTTTGCGCGGTATTTCCCGCGATGGAGATGCGCCGCGCCTTCTCCGACGGCGATCTCAACTATCTCGCCAACCTCTGCCATTCCTGCGGTGCCTGCTATGTCGACTGCCAGTTCTCGCCGCCACACGAGTTCAATGTCAATGTTCCGAAGACGCTTGCGGTGGCGCGTGCCGAGTCCTATGCGGCCTATGCCTGGCCGCAGGCGTTGTCCGGCGCCTTCGCGCGCAACGGGCTCGTCATCAGCATCATCGCCGCGCTGAGCATGGCCGTCTTCATTTTCGCCTTCGCGGCGCTGAACGACCGCAGCGTGCTGTTCGGTGTCCATACCGGGCCGGGTGCCTTCTACAAGCTGATGCCGCACAACGCGATGGCCGCGCTGTTCAGCGCCGCGTTCCTCTTTGCCATCCTGGCGCTGGTCATGAGCGTGCGAGCGTTCTGGCGTGACATCGGCACGCCGATCGGCGGCCGCGCCGACGGCGGCTCGATTTTCCAGGCGATCCGCGATGCCGGCGAGCTGCGCTATCTCCATGGCGGCGGTGTCGGTTGCTATAACGAAGACGACAAGCCGACCGACCGTCGCAAGCTTTTCCATCACCTGACGTTCTACGGCTTCTTGCTTTGCTTTGCCGCGACCTCGGTGGCCACGCTTTACCACTATCTGCTCGGCCGGGAGGCGCCGTATCCGTGGTGGGACCCGCCGGTCGTGCTCGGCACGCTCGGCGGCATCGGCCTCGTCGTCGGTCCCATCGGGCTGTTCGCCGCCAAATCGCGCCGGGCGCCTGAGCTGCTCGACGAAAATCGCTACGGAATGGATGTCGGCTTCATCGCGATGCTGTTCCTGACCGGGTTTACGGGAATGCTGCTTCTGCTCCTGCGCGAGACTGCTGCCATGGGGCCACTGCTGGCGCTACATCTCGGCGCGGTGTTCGCGCTGTTCATCACCATGCCCTATGGCAAGTTCGTGCACGGCATCTACCGCTTTGCGGCGCTGGTGCGTTACGCGCAGGAGCGGCGCAGCGAAGCCGGCTCTTGAGGGGCGGGCGGGGCTGACGTATCTCTGGGCCGTTCGCGGAGAGCGAATCGCCTGGGGAGCCCGCGCTCATGTACATGTTTCTGCCGTTTCTACTGGCACTCGCAGGGAGTGCCTGCGTCTGGTCTGCGCGCGCGGGGCTGAGCTACGCGCTTTGGAGTGCAACGATCGTCATCACGGTCGCATGGTTCTTCCACCACGCGACCGATCCGCTGAAACTCTCGTTCTGATGGTGTCGAGATGAGCACTGCAGCCATCAGAGGGCAACGATCGGTCGGCGCAATCCTGAACCTGTTGGGACTGCTCGGGATCTCACTGGTCCTGACCGTCGCATTTGTCTATCAGCTTGCGCTCGGCGAACTCCCTTGCCCGCTGTGCCTGCTGCAGCGGGCCGGCTTCATCGCGATCGGCATGGGGTTCCTGTTCAACATGCGCCTTGGCGAGCGCGGATCGCACTACGCGATGATCCTCATAGCCAGTCTCGTCACCGGCTTCATTTCGCTCCGGCAGGTGTCGCTGCATCTGGGGCCCGGAGATCCCGGCTACGGCTCGGCGCTGTTCGGGCTGCATTTCTACACCTGGGCGCTGATCGCGGCCGTCGGCGTCGTCTGCTATGTCGCGCTCGTCCTCGTTCTGAAGGATGTGGTCGGCGAGCGAGATGGCGCTACGCTGGTGAATGGCCCGGCATCGAACGCGGTCTTCGCAATCTTCGCGTTGCTGGTTGCTGCAAATCTGCTGTCCACTGTGCTGGAGTGCGGAGCCGGTCAGTGCGACGACAATCCGGTCCGCTATCTCCTGCTCAAGTGACCCGGTTGAACTGTCCGTCGTGCAGAAACGCGATCGTCTGCTCGACCGCGACGGCGTGGCGCGGCAGCCCGGCATGCGGCGCCCTAACGATGATGTGGTCGGGCATCCCGGCCAGCTTCGCGCTCTCGACTGAAACCCTGCCGTCATTGGGCCACGGCAGAACAAAGGTCGAGGCGATCGGCGCGATGGTGCGACATCCGGCGATGATGCCGATCGCATAATCGGGCGACGGCAGATCGGCGAGCACCGGGTCTTGGGCGGTGGTAAGCTGCAAGCCGGCCGGGCCGAAAGCGGCGCGGTAGAGCGACAGGTCTTTCAAAAGATCGGCGACCTCGCTGCCGCCATTGGGCGGCCCCAGCATCACGACGCGGCCAAGCCGCGCCGGCCGGTATCGCGCGATGTAAATCCGCGTAAGCAGCCCGCCCATGGAATGGGCGACGAAGTGGATCGCGCCGTCGCATTGTTCGGCGAATGCGGCGATCGGCGCGTGGATCTCCTCCGCGAGTGCCTCAAGCGGCTTCTTGCGGCTGGAATAATCGAGATTGAACGTCGCGAAGCCGCAACGCTGTAGCGCTCGATCCAGTTTCTTCAGCGTCCAGGAGCCGACGCCGATGCCATGCAGCAGCACCACGCCGTCGCACCGCGCATGCGCCGGTACGACGGCCATGGGCTGCGCGCTACGCAACTTCCCGCTCCGATGCCGTCGCCTGCTCCCGGGCCATCGTGGTTGCCGTGACATAGTCGGTCTTGCCGGTGCCGAGCAGTGGCACCTTGTCGACCACCATGATCGCTGCGGGAACGGTCAGCTCGGACGCGCCGATCGTCTTGGCCTGCGCCTGCATCGCGCTGCGCTCGGCGGTCTTCTCCGTCGTCAGCAGTACGATGCGCTCGCCCTTGCGCTGGTCGGGGATCGATACGGCGACCGAGGCGGCCTGCGGCCACAGGGTCGTCGCGATGCTCTCGACCGCCGACAGCGAGACCATTTCGCCGGCGATCTTGGCAAAGCGCTTGGCGCGGCCCTTGATGGTGATGAAGCCGGCCGGGTCGATCGCCACGATGTCGCCGGTGTCGTGCCAGCCCCCGGCCAGCGGCTCGAGCACGCCGGGATTTTCGGCCCGGAGGTAGCCGAGCATCACGTTGGGTCCGCGTACCGAGAGGCGTCCGCCTTCCTCGATGCCGGGGACCGGATCGAGGCGGCTTTCCATCAGCGGCGACAGGCGGCCGACAGTGCCGGGGCGGTTGGCCATCGGCGTGTTCATCGCCAGCACCGGCGCCGTCTCGGTGACGCCATAGCCTTCGAGGATGCGGATGCCGTAGCGCTCCATGAACACCTGCCGCGTACGGTCCTTGACCGCCTCGGCGCCGGCGATCACCAGGCGCAGGGTGCGGAAGTCGTAGGCGTGCGCCGAGCGTGCATAGCCGGTGAGGAACGTGTCGGTGCCGAACAGGATCGTGGCGCCGGTCTGGTAGATCAGCTCGGGCACGATGCGGTAGTGCAGCGGCGAGGGGTACATGTAGATCGGGATGCCCGCGAGCATCGGCATCATCATGCCGCCTGTTAGCCCGAAGGAGTGGAACACCGGCAGTACGTTGAACACCTTGTCATTGGCGTTGGCGTCGACCCGCGCTAGCGCCTGCGCCGCGTTGGCAAGAATGTTGCGGTGGGACAGCACCACGCCCTTGGGCGTACCTTCCGAGCCCGACGTGAACAGCACGACGGCTGGATCGTTGGCCTGGCGGGCGACGCGCGGCGCAGTGCCCGCGAGCAGGCCCTTGATCTTGTCGGCCGTGCCGATCGAGGCGCGGACGTCCTCGAGATAGACGACGCGCGCCTCTGCGGAGATCGCAGCGATCAGCTTGTCGAGCTTGCCCTTCTCGATGAAGGCTTTTGAGGTCAGCACGGTCTTGACCTGCGCAGCCTTCATGGCGGCGAGGACATTGACCGGGCCGGCGGAGAAGTTGAGCATCGCCGGAACCCGGCCGATGCTCTGCAGCGCCATGAAGACGACGGCGACGGCCGCGGAGTTCGGCAGCAGCACGCCGACATTTTCGCCGGCCGAGGTGCCGGCTTCGAGCTTGCGGCTCAAGACCTGCGCGCCGAGGATCAGCTTGCGATAGGTCAGCTTGGTACCGAGCGCGTCCTCGACGATGACCTTGCCGGTGTCGCGGTCGCGATAGGCGTGGCCGAGCGCTTCGAACAGCGTGTGGTCGAGCATAGCATTCTTGACCATCGCATCGATCATGACGTCCTGGAGCGCTGCGCCCGCCGCATTTCGGCGCGCCTTGCCCTTCAGCGCGGGATCGACCGGAAGCTTGACCGGGGGCAGGATTGTCACCGTCACCCGCGGAAACCACGAGCGCTTGATCTGGCTGCTGTTGAGGTAGCTGAGATGTGAGCGCTGCGCACCCTCGATACGAACCGGGACGACGACTGCGTCGGCCTTGTCCGCGATCATCGCGGTGCCGTCATAGACCTTCATCAGCGAGCCGGAGACGGTGATGCGTCCTTCCGGGAAGATCACGACCGGTTCGCCGGCGGCGACGAGCTTGATCAGGTCGCGGGCAGCCAGCGGCTTGCTCGGGTCCATGGTGTAGTGCTTGACGACGCGCAGGAACGGCTTGGCCCACCAGGCCTTGGAGATGCCGGTGTCGACCGCGAAGCTCGCGTCGATGGGCAGCACGGCGTGCAGCAGCGGGCCGTCGATCAGGCTCACATGATTGGGCGCGATCAACATGCGCGTGCCGGCGGGCGGCAAGTTCTCGAGCCCGCGCACTTCGGTACGGAACAGGGCGCGGAACAAGAGCCCGCCGAAATCGCGCACGCCTTCCTTGCCCCATTTCGTCAGCACGAACCACACCGCGCCGAAGCTTGCGACACCCAGGCCGAGGAAGATCCAGCCGACATGCAATCCGCCCTCCTGCAACAGTGCGACGAACAGCGAGCCCACCACCATGAAGGCGGCCTGCAGCACGTTGCCGGCGGCGATGATGCGGGCGCGCTCGTCCGGAGCCGACCAGGCCTGCACCGCCGCGAAGGACGGAACGACGAACAAGCCGCCGCCGAACGCGAAGGCGACAAAGTCGATCAGCATGCGCAGGCCTGCGAACGAGGTTGCGAAGTCGACCGCGGCGATGTCGTTCCCCTTCACGGTGACGCCGATGGCCCAGGCAAGGTCGATGCCGGCAAATCCCATCATGATGGCGCCGATCGGCACCAGCGCGAGGTTCGGGCGAACGTGGCTCAGGCTGGCTGCAAACAACGAGCCGATGGCAATGCCGATCGCGAAGGTCGCGAGGCACAGCGTCACCACGCCCTCGCTGCCACCGACGACCTCCTTGACCAGCGCCGGCAGCAGCGACAGCACGATCGCGCCGACCAGCCAGAACCAGGAGACGATTATCGTGCCGTCCCACAGCCGGTGGTCCGCATGGAGCGTCTTCAACAGGCTGAGCGTCGAGGTCCAGGGATTGGCATCGACGGGCAGATCAGGCGCGGAGGGCGTTGTTTGCGGAATGCGCGAAGCAAAGGCCCAGGACAACAGGGCCAGCACGACCACGGCCGATGCGACCCAGCCCATATGAGCGGAACCGGCCACAAACTGGCCGCCCGCGACGGTGCCGAGCAGGATGGCCATGAAGGTCGCGCCTTCGACCAGCGCATTGCCGGTCGCGAGCTCACCGAGCTCGAGCTGGTCCGGCAGCATGGAGTATTTTACGGGGCCGAACAGGGCGGCGATGATGCCGAACAATGCGAGCGCTGCGAACAGCAGCGGCACCGAGTGCAGGAAGAAGCCGGCAGCAGCGAAGGCCGCGGCGAAGATCTCCGCGAACTTCAGCCGCCTTGCGACGACCGATTTGACGTACTTGTCGGCGAGCTGGCCACCGAGCCCGGACAGGATGAAATAGGGGAAGATGAAGACGGCGCCTGCCACCGTCACCAGCGCATCACCGTGGCCAGTCGCGGCGCTGTAAAGCAGTATGATGACGAGTGCGTTCTTGAGCACGTTGTCATTGAGCGCCGAGAAGAATTGCGCCCAGAACAGCGGCGCGAAACGGCGTGACGACAGCAGATCCCTGATCATGACGAGTCCTGTTTTGGAAAGGCAGCCTGAGGTTGTTACGTTGTCGATGAAACGTCACAGCCGGAAGGGTGTGGAAGGAGCGATTGCAGATGACGACGGTCGCCGGCCTGCTGTGTCCCCTCGGTCCCTCCGATCCTGTTGGTCTCCAAGTGGTCTCGTTAGGTTCGCCCAATATCCGGTCGCGGCCGCGTTTTGTGCGGAAATGCCGCGCTTGCGGGGATATCGCCCTGGCCGATCAGCAAAAGCTGAACGCCATCTCTGACATCAGCGGAATCGGCCACCAATGTCCGGACATAGTAAGTCGTTTGGTGCGACCGGTCCTCGCATTCGAGTGGACTCGCATGCGTACCGGCTTCTCCTCAGGTGAGGTGAGCGAGATGGCGAAGGGGGTTTAAGCGGCCGAGCAGGCTGAAGCGGCGGCGCTCGTGGCGGGCACGGGCGCGGCTGGTCCGCCACATCCGGAAGGTCGCGCGGCGCTCAGCAAGTACGCCGGCAATGTCGCAGGCATTTGCGATGCGATCGATTGGGGCCATGACGACCCGCAACAGGGCGCGGCCGAAGCCGCTCAAGAGGGCTGCGGCGTCATCGACGAAGGTGGAGGCGATATCAACAGCGAGGGTTTGCATTTTGCGGGTCTCCGGGGTAATTTGAACAATGTTCATGTGAGTACCTTGAAAATGAACAATGTTCAACAAGAATCGCTGCGCGACCAGAAAAAAAATCGGCGGCGGCTCCAGATCCTGGAGATCGCCCGCAGCATTATCGCGACTAAAGGATTGAGATCGTTGAAGGTTCGCGACGTGGCGGACGCCGCCGGCTGCTCGGTCGGCAGCGTATATAACGAGTTCGGCGACTTCGACGGGGTGATCCTGACCGTCAATCGAGAGACGGTTCGGGCCCTGACGGCGCGGCTTGCCGGCATTCCCGGGGAGGATACGGTTGCGCAGCTCTATGGACTTGCCGAGACCTACCTCGAATTCTTCGCCGAGAACGCCAATCTGTTGCGCTCGCTGTTCGAGCATCGGATGGAGGACGACCGTCCCTATCCCGACGATATTCTTCAGATGGTGATGGACGCCTTCGCGTTGATGCATCCGCCTTTGGTGCGTGTGCTACCGGATGCGGATGACGTGAAGATCGCACTGCTGTCGCGCACGCTGTTTTCCGCGGTGCACGGGATCATCTCACTCGGCCTCGAAGAACGCATGGTCGCCGTGCCGCCGCAGATGCTGCGCCAGCAGGTCACGCAATTCCTGGACGCGCATCTTCTGGGGCTCGGGATCTTGCCGGCGCGATAACGGCGGCGGTCGCCCTTACGCGCGGGCGGCTTCACGCCTCGCGGCGACGAGGACGACGTCCGGTCTTCCGTTATCGACCTGAACCCGGTTGCGTCCCTTTTCCTTGGCGCGATAACAGGCGGCATCCGCCCGGCGCATCGCCTCTTCGAGCGTGGTGTTGGCGTCTGCAATGCAGGCAACGCCGATGCTGGCGGTCACTTCAAAGCAGCGATCGTCCCAGGCGAAGTTGAACAGCTCGAGCGAGCGCCGCAGCCGCTCGGCGATATCGACGGCGTCGTAGGGCGCGCATTGCGGCAGGATCAGGCCGAACTCGTCACCGCCGAGCCGGACGACCAGATCGTGTGGCTGCCGGTCCTGCTGCAGCAGGCGCGCGACCTGACACAGCAGCCGATCGCCGGCGAGATGGCCGCAGTTGTCGTTGACGCACTTGAACTGGTCGAGGTCGAGCAGGATCAAGCTGAGCGAATTTTCACCGCGACCATCGAGCTCGCTCTGCAGGCGCGCCTCGAAGGCCCGCCGATTGGCAAGACCGGTCAGCCAGTCATGCGAGGCCTGAAAGGCGAGGCGCTCCTTCTCGGCATGCAGCGCATCCTCGAACGCCTGCCGCTGCAGCACCAGTCGCCGCGTATGCCAGATCAGGAGCAGGATCAGGCTCGCGGCGGTGGCGATGTTCAAGGACGTCAGCGTGAACTTGATGGCGCGGGAACCTTCGCCGAGCACGGTCGAGAACCGCTCGGCATGCCCCGTGAACTGCCTGTTCAACTCGGATAGCCGCGACGACAGGAATTGCACACGGTCGCTGTCCCGAATGGGGCCATTTTTCAGCTCACCCTTGATGACTTCACCGAAGACGCTGAGCTCCAGCAGCATCGGATCGGTGGCAGCCCATTCCCGGATCGCTTCGCGGAGGAAGCTGACCTGCTTGAAATAGCGGAACAGCCAGATCAGGCCGGGAACGTCATCGGGATGGTTGCCGCCTTGCAGGAAGCCGATGCGGGCGATCTCGACATCGATCGGATCGCGCTCGAGCGCCCATCTTGCATATTCGTCGCCGATCGGGACGGCGAGCGAGGTCTGGTATTGCGCGAACTGGCTGGCTTGGCCCGAATGCAGATAGAGGTTGAGGAAATAGACGGCGTTCTTCTGCGAGCGCGACCACATCGCCTCGCCCGCGACATAGGCGCGAACCGACGACATCACCTCCAAGCTGAATCCCGCGATCGCCGCCTGAAGCACGACGACCGTGACGAAAGGCGAGACGAGCTTGATGACGTGAAGGAAGCTGCGTCCCTTCACCGACGTTGCTGTTCTGCAAAGCACTGCGTTCCCCAAGTCACTCAACGACCCCAGCGGAGCGTTGCGCCTGCAACGCAAAGTAGAGCAGAAGGTTGCTTAACTCGACCTGAAAGACGCGGAGGCTGTGCCGTAGAGTGAAAGCGTTGTGAAGTGGATGCGCGCAGATCGCCGCAAATGCCACAGAGCCGGAACCAGCGCGTCATCGGCGCGCCGATGCCGCGAATCCGGTCTTTGCGATTTACTCGATTGAGAGGAATTGGATCGGAACTAGACCAGCACCGGCTTGCGCACGCGGCCGGCATCGCCGAACACGCGCAGATAACGCTCGATCTCCGAGGGCATGCCGGTCGCCTTCTCCGGATTGTCGGAGAGCTTGACGGCCGGATGTCCGTCGACCGACGTCACCTTGCAGACCAGCGAGATGGGATCGAGATTGAACGAACCGTCCGGCGCGCAGCCGACGAAGTCGTTGGTGAGGTTGGTGCCCCAGCCGAACGAGAGCCGCACGCGGCCGGAGAAGTGGCGATAGGTCTCCTCGATCGAGCCGACATCCATCGCGTCGGAGAACACGAGCAGCTTGTCTTTGGGATTGCGGCCCTTCTTCTCCCACCAGGCGACGATCTCCTCGCCGGCCTGGATCGGCGGCGCGCTGTCGGGGCGGAAGCCGGTCCAGTCGGCCACCCATTCAGGCGCATCGCGCAGGAAGGCCTTGGTGCCGAAAGCGTCCGGCAGCGCGATTAGCAGATTGCCGCCATAGGTCTGGCGCCACTGGTCGAGAATGCGATAGGGCGCCCAGCGCAATTCCTCGTCGTCCTTGGCGAGTGCGGCCGCGACCATCGGCAGCTCGTGTGCATTGGTGCCGATGGCTTCGAGATCGTTGTCCATCGCCAGCAGCACATTGGAGGTGCCGATGAAGGAAGGCCCCAGGCCTTCCTTCACCGCTTCCACGCACCAGCGCTGCCAGAGGAAGCCGTGCCGGCGGCGAGTGCCGAAATCCGACAGGCGCAGGCCGTCGAGCTCGCGCAGCCGCTCGACCTTGGTCCACAGCTTGGCCTTGGCGCGGGCATAGAGCACGTCGAGCTCGAAGCGGGCACGGCCCTTCATCGCTGCCCGCGAGCGCAATTCGTTGAGGATGGCGAGCGCCGGAATCTCCCACATCGTGGTGTGGGTCCAGGGCCCGTGGAAATGCAGCTCGTACTGGCCCTCGACCTTGCGCAGCTCGTATTCGGGAAGGCGGAATTCGGCGAGCCAGCGGATGAAGTCCGCCGAGAACATGTGGGTCTTGCCGTAGAAGGTGTTACCGGCGAGCCAGATCAGCTCCTTCTTGCTGAAGCGGATGGTGCGGGCATGATCGAGCTGGGCGCGCAGCTCACCCTCGTCGATGATCTCGGCAAGCCGCACATGGCGCGAGCGATTGATGACCGAGAACGTTACCTGCTGATCCAGGTACGACTCCCGAATCATCTGTAACATCAACAGCTTATAGAAGTCGGTGTCGAGCAGGCTGCGGATGATGGGATCCAGCCGCCAGCTGTGATTGTAGGTTCGGCTCGCAATATCGGTCACTGTCATGGCCGAATTCTAGCGTGGCCGCCCGCGCGCAACCAGTGGGTTTGGCGAGGGGCGGTCTTCCGAAAGACGGGGCCTGATCTCAGGCTTCCGCGGCTGTGGCGGCCACGGTCTCGAGCTGACTCCTGATCCAGCGGTGCGCCGGGTCCTTCTGATAGCGCTGGTGCCAGACCATGAACATCGGCAGCTCGGCCAGCGTGCGCGTGCGTGAGGCCAGCGGAATCCGCGCATGCGCGAAGCCGCGCATCACGCCGGCGGCAAGCAGGCTCGGCATGCTCGCCAGCATCTGCGTCCCGCGCAGGAACGACGGCACACCAGAAAAGCTCGGCACGGAAATGGCGATGTCGCGGTGGAATCCGTTCGCTGCGAGCCGACGGTCGAAGTCGAGCCGTTCGTTGTCGGTGTAGACCACGGTGATATGACGCGCCGCGAGATAGGTGCTGCGGCTGGCTGGAGCGGCGCGCGCCTTGGGATCGTAGTAACAGACGTAGTGGTCGCTCAGCAATCGCTTCTGCACGATGTCGATGCCGGATGGCGGCAGCGGCGTGATCAGGAGGTCGCAACGGTTCTCGCGCAGCATCCCAGGCGAAGGCGACTGCGATGGGATCACGCGCAGGTTCAGGTTCTTCACCTGCGCGGCGACATGTCCGAAGAAGCGCGGCAGCAGCAGGTCGCGCTGAAAGTCGTTAGCGGCGACTGTCAGCGAAAGCTGCGCGCTCGCAGGTTCGAACGTGACGCCGCCGGCAAAGCTGCGCATCTCGTCGATCAGCGCGCGCGCCTTCGTGGCGAGTGCCTGGGCATGCGCGGTCGCGACAATGCCGCGGCCCGACTTGGCGAACAGCGGATCGCCGGCGATCCGCCGCAGCTTGTTCAGGGCGTGACTGACGGCCGACTGCGTCAGGCCGAGCCTTGTTGCGGCGGCCGTCACCGAACCTTCCTCCAGCACGGCGAGGAACAGTTCGAGGGCGTGGCCGTCGAGCGCCAAATGATCGATTTCTTTCATGCAATATATTATAATCGATCTATTTATCTGTGGAATAGCCCGGCCCATGATCTCACCAACACACGCCGCCCCGGACAGGTCGCGGCCAGAGGGAGAGACAACGCCGATGAATGCCCAGGCGCCAGCCCTAGGGGATCCCCGCCTCAACCGCCCCGAGCCATTCACGCCGCGTGACGGCGGCTTCTTCCAGCGCGACCGCACCATCCATCCGCCGGCATACGCGCCCGGCTACAAATCCTCGGTGCTGCGTTCGCCGCGCCAGGCGTTGCTGTCGCTGGAGAGTTCGGTCTCGGAGATTACAGGGCCGGTGTTCGGTCAGAACGATCTCGGCCCGCTCGACAACGATCTGATCCGCAACTACGCCAAGGACGGCGATCCCGTCGGCGAGCGCATCATCGTTCACGGCCGCGTGTTGGACGAAACCGGCCGCGGCGTGCCGAATACGCTGGTCGAGTTCTGGCAGGCCAATGCCGGTGGCCGCTATCGGCACAAGAAGGACACGTACCTCGCGCCAATAGATCCGAATTTCGGAGGTTGCGGCCGCGCACTGACCGACGATACCGGCTACTACTACTTCCGCACCGTGAAGCCGGGCCCTTATCCCTGGCGCAACTTTGTCAACAGCTGGCGTCCCGCCCACATCCACTTCTCGGTGTTCGGCTCGGGCCTCGCGCAGCGGCTGATCACGCAGATGTATTTCGAGGGCGATCCCCTGATCCCGGTCTGTCCGATCCTGACGACGATCCCGGACAAGGACGCGCTGGATCGCCTGGTGGCGCCGCTCGACCTCAACGCCTCGACGCCGTTCGACTCGCTCGCCTACCGCTTCGACATCGTGCTGCGCGGCCAGCGCTCCACCTATTTTGAAAATCGTCCCGAAGGGAACTGAGGCAATGCCGCAGCCGCTCAACTATCTCAAGGAAACCGCCTCGCAGACCGCCGGGCCCTACGTCCATATCGGCCTGATCCCGGCCATGGCCGGCTTCGACATTTTCGAGAAGAACTTTTCCAACATGCTGGTGACGCCGAATACGCAAGGCGAACGCATCACGCTGGAAGGCAAGGTGATCGACGGCAGCGGCACGCCGTTGCGCGACGTGCTGCTCGAGATCTGGCAAGCCAACGCGGCCGGCCGCTACAATCATCCGGCCGACCGCTCGGCCGGCGCTTTGGACGAGGATTTCCGTGGGTGGGGCCGCGGCGGCTCGGATTTCGAGAGTGGGCTCATCACCTTTGAGACCATCAAGCCGGGTGTGATCGTCGATAGGACAGGGCGCAAATGCGCGCCGCATGTCAACATCTGGATCGTCGCGCGCGGCATCAATATCGGGCTCAACACGCGGCTGTATTTCTCCGATGAAGAAGGCGCCAATGCCGCCGATCCGGTGCTCAATCTCGTCGAGCCTCCGGTGCGTCGCAAGACGCTGATCGCCACCCGCAGCGAGCGTGCCGGCAAGGCCGTATATTCCTTCGCGATCAATCTGCAGGGACCGGACGAGACGGTGTTCTTCGACGTGTGAAGATCCGGCGGCCGTCCAGCGGATCACTCTATCCAGTCGTCGCGTTTGATCGTTCCGCGCGGGAGGAATTGCGGTGGCTGGCGCATCTCGCGCGATCCCGGCCGGTCGGCCGGATCGCGACCCACTTTTGGTTTCAGCTCGGCCAAATCAATGAAGACGTCCGTCTGGCGGCGCAGTTCGTCGGCGACCATGGGGGGCTGAGTGGAGAGCGTGGAGACGACCGTCACGCGGACACCGCGGCGTTGCAGGGCTTCCACCAGCGAACGGAAATTTCCATCGCCCGAGAATAGCACGATCTGATGGACGTGCTCGGCGAGGTCCATCGCACTTACGGCGAGGTCGACATCCATGCTGCCCTTCACCTTGCGGCGGCCGGTTGTGGCGTCGACGAACTCCTTGGTGAGCTTGGTGACGACGGTGTAGCCGTTATAGTCGAGCCAATCGATCAAGGGACGGATTGACGAATACTCCTGATCCTCGATGACGGTCGTGTAGTAGAAGGCGCGCAACAGCTTACCTCGGCTCTGGAATTCGCTGAGCAGAAGCCTGTAGTCGATGTCGAAGCCGAGCGCCTTGGAGGTGGCATAGAGACTGGCGCCATCGATAAAGAGTGCGATCTTCTCAATTGAAGACATTACGCCCAATCCCCAGCTCCGCAGAAAACCCGGACGGTCCAGCCGAAATAGCGCGGTGCGTGACCCGAAAAACTCTGAAGGCGCCGATGGCTTGCGAAAAAAACGGCGCAGACGACCGGACAGGGATGGCCGCCTTGCGCCAAGGTTTAGGGAGGTTCCATGCCACCGGCGCCAAGGCGCCGAATGCAGCCACGCTAAGGCGCGCACATTCCCTACTCAATTGTACCGAGGTAAAGAGCCTCTATCCAAAGGATAGGACTCCATATACGAAGGTAAGTGGTCGCGCGGCAACGGACGCAATCGCGGTGCGCGGCGGATGCTGTCCGAGACGCGGCTGGCGGTGAAGCAGATGTCCCAGCGTTGTGGCTTCGGTTCGTGACTGAGACCAAAGTCTAGGCAGAAGATCTCTGCCGGTTGGGAACCAAATCTTCTCCCAACCTTTGCTTCGACATGTCCCTCTCGGAGGTTTTGTCATGAGCAGGCTGCAAGAGCGCGAAACCGCCCCCGACGTCTACAATCTGTTTCTCGCGGCCGTCCTCTTCATATCGCCATGGCTTTTCAAGCTGACCAATAGTCAGGGCAAGATCGACCTCTGGGTCACGAGCGCGATCATCGTCGTGCTTTCGCTGGCGGCCATCATCGCCTACCGGGACTGGGAGGAATGGATCAACGTCCTGATGGGCGTCTGGCTCATCGCTTCGCCCTGGCTGCTTGGATTTCCGCATACGCGGGCGATGCATCTGAGCATCGGCTTCGGCGTCGTCATCGTGCTCCTGGCGCTGCTTGATCTTTTCCTGCACTACGAGAAGCGTCATCCTGACGAAGCACCGGCGGACTCCGCGCGGGAGAGCGCGCACCGGTAAGGCGCGGATCGTTCAAGACGTCAGCCTTCATCGCCATGGAGCTGCGCCCGAAAGGCGCGCGGTGACAGCCCCGTGGCTGCGGCGTAGACCCGGCTGAAATAGGCGGGGTCCTCGAAGCCGAGCGCATAGGCGATCGTCGAGACCGGCAGGTTGGTGTAGACGAGGTTACGGCGCGCCTCGCGGACGAGCCGGTTCAGGATCAGGTGCGAGGCGGTGTCGCCGGTCGCCGCGCGCGTGACGCGATTGAGGTGGGTCGGCGTGATCGCCAGCGCGTTCGCGTAGTCCGCAACGGTCCAGCGCTCCAGGTGATGTTGTTCGAGCAGGGCCTCGAAGCGGCGGAACAGATTTGATTCAGAGCTGCTGCTGGTGCCACTCTCGCCCGTGAGCGCACGCGCCACGAGGCCGATCATGGCCGCCGACAGTGAACGCAGCACATGCGCGCGGCCGAAATCGCGCGCGGCGTGCTCGGCAAAGACCTGCTTCATCGTTGCGCGGATCTGCGGCGTGCCGCGAACGACGTCGGATCGTGACAGCACGCCGCGCAGGCCCTCGGCGGCGAGCAGTGCCTCGTCCATGATTTCCGCAGCGATGGTCAGCACCCAGCCCTGGGTCCCCGGCACGAAGCGGAAGCCGTGGACGTGGCCGACCGGCACATTGATAATCTGCATCGGCTTGAGCGGCACCACGCGTCCGTCGAGCGTCGCTTCACCGCCGCCGCGCTCGATCAGCAGCACCTGGTGCAGCCGGGCATGGCGGTGCACGGCGAGAGTCCAGTCATGCAGCACCGAGCGCGACGCAATCGTCTCGCAATGGACGACGTCCGGCAGGTCGCCGGCTTCGCCGAACAGATTGTAGACCCGGATGGCCGGGGCAGGGGCTGCGGTTCTCATGTTCGAATAGTACAAGACAATGGCGAAACCCTCCATCGGTCCGGACTGCGGAATCTGCAAGAAAGTGCCGACGGGAGGACAGAAAAATGAAAGTTCAGGTCTGCATCATCGGCGGTGGGCCGTCCGGGCTGCTGCTGTCCCAACTCCTGCATTTGAAGGGCATCGACGCCATCGTGCTGGAGAAATACAGCCGCGACCACGTCCTGGCACGCATCCGCGCCGGCGTGCTCGAGCACGGCTTTGCCCGGCTGATGCGCGAGGCGCAATGCGGCGAGCGGATGGACCGCGAAGGCGAGATCCACAACGGCTTCGAGATCGCCCATGACGGCATGCTCTCCCATATCGATCTGCACAAGCATTCCGGCGGCAATTCGGTGCTGGTCTACGGCCAGACCGAATTGACGCGCGATCTCTATGAGGCACGCGATCGTCTCGGCGGCAAGGTCGTGCACAACGCCGAGGACGTGACGCCGCACGATCTGACCTCGGATCGGCCCTTTGTGACGTATCGATCGAACGGCGAGACTGTCCGCGTCGATTGCGACTATATCGTCGGCGCCGACGGCTTTCACGGCGTCAGCCGCAAATCGATCCCGAAAGACGTGTTGCGCGAATATGAAAAGGTCTATCCGTTCGGCTGGCTCGGCGTGTTGTCGCGCACCAAGCCGGTGTCGCAGGAGCTCATCTACGTGAAGCATGCGCGCGGTTTTGCGCTCTGCTCGCTGCGCTCACAGGTGCTCAGCCGCTATTACGTCCAGGTGCCGCTGACTGACAAGGTCGAGGACTGGCCGGACGATGCGTTCTGGGCGGAGCTGAAGCGTCGCCTGCCCGATGAGGTCGCCGGCCGTTTGATCACCGGCCCCTCGATCGAGAAGAGCATCGCGCCCTTGCGAAGTTTCGTCACCGAACCGATGAGCTATGGCCGCCTGTTCCTCGCCGGCGATGCCGCCCACATCGTGCCGCCGACCGGCGCGCGCGGGCTGAACAGCGCGGCTTCCGACATCTACTATCTCTACCACGCCATGCTCGCGCATTATCAAGATGGCGACGATTCCGGGCTGAAGGGCTATTCTGCCAAGGCATTGGCGCGGATCTGGAAGGCGCAACGCTTCTCGTGGTGGATGACGATGATGCTGCACCGTTTCCCCGATCGTTCCGGGTATGAAGACCGGCTTCAGCAGACGGAGCTGGAGTATCTGCTGTCGTCCGAGACGGCGCAGCGATTGCTCGCGGAGAATTATGTGGGGCTGCCGTTCTAGGAGCCGCTACTTCCCTTCCAGCGTATTCACCGGTGTCCAGTCCGCCGGCGGTGGATTCGCCGCCAGTATCCGTGCACGCTTGGCAAAATATCGGGACGGCGGATCGTCGCTGGCGGCGCTTTCGAACAGCTCGGCCGCCTTGGCGAAGTCGCGCGCGCGCCAGCACGCAAGTCCCTTGGCGTAGGCCGCCGCGCGGATGCCTTTCTCCCGCGTTTCCTTGTTCATGTCGGCGAGCGGTTCGTACACTCTGATCGGCTTGTCGCGTCCCTGCACCCTGACCATGTCGAGCTCGCGCCAGGTATAGGCGCTGCGGCTCTGGTTCACGGTCATCTCGGACGCCATGATCACGGTGCCAAAATATTTGTTGGCCCCTTCGAGCCGCGAGGCGAGGTTCACGGTATCGCTCATGACGGTGTAGTTGAAGCGCCGGCGCGAGCCGATATTGCCGACCACGGCTTCGCCGCTGTTCAGCCCGATGCGGTGGGCGAGGCCGCGGCCCCGGAACGCGGGATGGCTTTCGTTGAGCTCCTCGAGCCGGTCGCGGCATTGCAGCGCGGCGGCGACCGCGTTGCGCGCATGATCGGGATCGTCGGCCGGGGCGCCGAACATCGCGACGATGGAATCGCCGATATATTTGTCGACATAGCCGCCGTGGCTTTCGATGATGTCGGTCATGGCGGAGAGGTAGTCGTTCATCAACGCGACCAGATCGCCTGGCGTCATCTTCTCGGCGATCGAGGAGAAGCCGCTGAGGTCCGAAAAGAACATGGTGATGTCACGCATCTCGCCGCCGAGCACCGGCATTTTGCCGGAGGCGACCATGCCGTCGATCACGTCGGGCGCGAGATAGAACGCAAAGCTCTTGCGCAGGAAGCGCTCCTCACGGTCGGCGATCACGAAGCGGTAGCCGATCATCAGCGCGAGCGCCGTGAGACCGGCGAGCACGGGCTCGGTCAGGGGCAGCGCGATGGCATGCGCGAATGTACTGATGGCGACAACAGCGTAGGCGACGGTGAGCCCAAGCCAGGTGATCGCCGCGCCGGTCGGAGCGAGCAGGCAGGCGGCAGCGGCAATGATCGCCGCGAACACAATTGTCAGGATCGCCCGCAGCGGGAAGCCGACCTCGGTGATGGCATCATGCTCGAGCAGATTTCGCACGGCCGTGGCGTGGACGAACACGCCGGCGACCGCGCTGCGGGCTTGTTGCGCGGTGCTCGCAGGCGCGGGCGGGAGGCATCGCGGCGCCGGTGTGCCGTCATATCCGCGGCCCAGATGCATTGAGGTGAGCTTGCGGTCATCGGAGGTCAGGATGCTGCCGAGGAGCACGATCTTGCCGTCGAAGGCGCGGCGGAAGAACTCGGTGTCTCCTTTTTCGACGCAGGCGCGCAAATCGGCGAAGGAATAGGCGGGGATGTCGCGGCCCATGCCGCGGAAATTGAGCGTGAGCGTGTTGGGCACCGTGCTCGGGATCGCGTAGCCGGACAAATTCGTCACGCCGGTCGGCCCGGTCTCGGGCCTTGCGCCAAGCGCGCGCGCGGCGAGTTCGACGGCCATTGTGGGCACCGGCTGACCCGCGATGGAAAAGCTCAGCGGCATTCGCCGGATGACGTCGTCGGCGTCGGTATGGACGTTGAGGGCGCGGATGTTGTTTTTCACGGCTAGTTGCTGCGCGCGATCCGGCCTGTCCGGATGGTCGTTGCTGAGAATTTCGCCGAGCACGAGCTTGCCGCTGTCGGAGAGCTTCCGCAGGGCGATGAGATAGTCCCGATCAAATCCCCTCACACGGCTGCCGAACGACGCGTCGCCAAAGGGAATTTCCGACTGCTCGATCGAGCTCGGGAAGATGACGTCGAATCCAATGACCTTGGCGCCGCTCTCAGTGATGCTGCCGAGCACCCGGCCGATCTCGCGCGTCCAGGTCTGCGTCGGCGATCCCTTGAACGGTGGCGTGTCGTAGGTCTCGCCGTCAATCGCCACGACGGCGACCGGCGATGTCGCGGGATCGCGGCGGTCGCCGATCAGCTTCCAGCGCAAGGCCGTGAGGATGTCGAGCGAGAGACCTTGCAGGTTCTGCAACGGCGGAGACGTGAAAGCCGCGCCCGTAACGAGCGCAATCAGGATCGCCGCAACGATGTCCCGCCTGCCGATCCGCCGCATCGTTGCTGTCGCGGGCCGTCTATTCGAGCCGCAGCAGACGGCCGACGATCGGCATCGGCGACGAGGTCGCGCTGGCGTCGACCAGGAAGGTGTAACGCTTGGTGCCAAGCTTCGCGAGATAGCTGCCGCCTGGCGTCAGCGACTTCCCGGCTTTCGAGAGGTCATAGAATTTCCCGGCGACCTGGATGTCGCTCTTGAGTGGCAGGCTGATCATGGGCTCCTTGCCGTCGGTGCGTTCGATCACCAGCGTGCTACCGCTCTTGGCCTGAATCAGCGGCGCGGTACCGTAGATCGTCGGCAGCTTGGCCGGCGCGCTGTTGGTATCGGATCGCATGGTGCGGAAGGTCGTCGCCGCACTCTGGTTCGCCTCGCGCTCGGAGAGCTGCGCGGCGTTGGCGTCGCAAGGCACCTTGACGCGCTGGACGTTGCCGAGCTGCACGGTGCTTTGTTCTGCACCGACCAGCACGACGCCTTCGGTGATGGTCTCGCGCAGGCAGGATTTCAGATAGCTGAGCGTGATGCCGGCCTTGGGGCCGAGCTTGATGATCTTGCCGGGCGCCACATAATCCATGAACTCGATGCCGTCGACCTTGCCCTGCACGTCCTCGACGATGGCGGCGGGCGTCTCAGCAATGGCGGGAGCCGCGAGGCAAAACACGCCGGCGATGGCGCCGATCAGGCTTCTCATGACTTTTTCATCCAGTTCGAACGATACCCGACTGATGCACGTGCCGGCGCGAGCCTAGCAGGGGACGGCCCGGGCAAGTGTGATCAGAATCACTCTTGGTATTGGTGCGCCCTAGCAGGACCAGGTTCAAACCGGTGATGGCAGAAAATGGCGGCGCGGCAAACCATTACGTTAGACGCAATGTCAGACCGCCGTTGCGGATTCGCCGCCGCGATCCTGGTCCGGACGGCTTCCGGTCGCTCCCAATGTAAAGGGTGCGAGGGCAGCCTCGGATTTCGGCAACTGCGTCGCAGTCTGCCCGGGGGCGATCGCCACGACCTCATCCCAGCGCGAGAGAAAGGCCTCGACGCAGGCCGGGTCAAACTGCCGTCCCTGGTTCTCGACCAGGTAGTCACGAGCCAATTCCAGCGGCATCGGCTCTTTATATGGGCGCCGCGTCGTCAGGGCGTCGAAGACGTCGGCGACTGCGACCACCCGCGCGGCGACCGGGATCTCGTCTGCCTTCAGGCCGTTCGGATAGCCGGCGCCATCCCAGCGCTCGTGATGGCCTGCGGCAATTTGCGCACCGAGCTGGATCAGCTCGCAACTGGAATCCGCCAAAATCTTCTCGCCGATCGTCGCATGAGTACGGATCACCGCCATCTCGTCGTCGGTCAGCTTGCTCGGCTTGAGCAGGATGTTGTCGGGAATGGCGACCTTGCCGACGTCGTGCAGGGGCGCGGCGAGATAGATGTCGCGGCAGAGCCGGGCGGGGAGGCCGAGTTGCTCGGCGATGATCCGGCTGTAGCGGGCGACCCGCAACGTGTGCTCGCCGGTATCGTTATCGCGGTATTCGACCGCGAGCGCGAGCCGCAGGATGATCTCCTCCTCGCGCTCGCCCAGCTTGTGCGTCGCGGCAGCGACTTCGCTCGCCAAATGTGCGGCGCGATCGTTGAGCTTGCGTACGGCTGCACCAAGCTGAATTAAATTCCGAAGCCGCACCGTCATCTCGACGCTCTGCGGTGCCTTCGGCAGGAAATCGGTTGCACCTGCCTGCAGCGCTTCCATTTTGATGTCGTCAGTCTGCCGCGACGTGATCATCGCGATCGGAATGTCGGCGCATCCCGGCATCGTACGAAGCGCGCGGATGAAGCTGATGCCGTCCATGTGCGGCATTTCATAGTCGACCAGCACGAGATCGAACACGCGCTCGCGCGCACAGGCCAGCGCCTCGACGGGATCGAGGAAGGTGGTGGCCTCGACAAGGCCTTCCGCTTCGATATGACGTTTCAGGAAATTGAGGACAGAGCGGCTGTCATCAACCAGAAGCGCTTGGGTCAGCATCGGCGGCCGGACTCGTTCGGATGGCGAGGCGTGACCTCAACGAATAGCCCGCGCGATTTAACGCGAAGCAAATATATGTGCCGCGTCAGACTGCCTCAACGTTGCGCGTAGCGCATGAGATTTGAGCGGGCCATGCACGCCTGCATGCATACGCGAAGTTCCAGGGGTTGTGACCAGTAGTTGTACGGGGGACTCCGTTAGGGGTTTGCTCACTCTCCTAAGCGAATAGTTGTCGTGCGGGATTCGCGTGATGCGTGCAGTGAATCCCAGGAAATTTGGGGGACGAATGTCGTCTGATGTCACTGAGCCGAAGTGGTCCCTACGGCTGCCTGCAGATTGCAGCATCGCTGCGATCCGCAGTGTCTACGACCTTATCCGCGAAGCGTTCGGCCGGCAGGACCGGCTCGAGATCGATTGCTCCAGCGTCGACAAGGCCGACGTGACCTCGATCCAGCTTCTGCTGTCAGCCGCCAAGACCGGCGATGCCCAAGGCCGTCCGGTGGTCCTGACTTCCTTCTCCCAGTCTCTGCGCAACACCCTTCGCCGCGCCGGTTTCGCCAGCGAGGCGATGATCGATCAGCACTTCCCGCAAAAGAAAGATGGCGTCTAATGGCCACGATTCTCACGGTCGATGATTCCCCCAGCATCCGGCAGATGATCAAGGTCGTGCTCGAGCCAGCCGGTCACAGCGTGATCGAGGCCGGTGACGGCGCGCAAGGCCTCGCCAAGGCGCAAGCCGGCAAGCTCGACCTCGTCATCACCGACCTTAACATGCCTGTCATGAACGGGCTGGAGCTGATCAGGGCGCTGCGCAAGCTGCCGACCGCGGTCGGCATGCCCATCGTGTTCCTGACCACCGAATCCAATGACGCGGTGAAACAGGAAGCCAAGAGCGCCGGCGCGACCGGCTGGATCACAAAACCGTTCAAGCCCGAGCAACTGCTCGCCGTGGTCGCAAAACTGGTGCGCGCATGAGCGCGATGGACCCGACCGAGGTCTTTCGTCAGGAAGCCAGCGAGCTGTTCGAGGTCCTGGAAGGGGCCCTGCTCGACCTCGGCCAGCGTCCCGACGACCGCGAGCTGGTCGATTCCGCCTTCCGCGCGCTGCATACGATCAAGGGCTCAGGCGCGATGTTCGGCTTCGACAAGGTCGCCTCCTTCACCCACGAATTCGAGACTGCGTTCGACCGCGTCCGCAAGGGCGAGATCAAGCCGACCCAGGAGCTGATCTCGGTCGCGCTCGCCGCCAAAGACTATATCCGGACGCTGATCGAGGATCCGCAGTCGACCGACGACATCATCGGTGAAGCCATCCTCGACGACCTCAAGCGCTTCGTGTCGTCGGACCAGCCTGCCGCGCCGGTCGTCGAGATCGCCGAAGCGCCGCCGCTGGCCCCCGTCGAGAGCAAGCAGGCCGGCTGGCACCTTTACCTGGAATTCGAATCCCACATTCTTCGCAACGGCTCGAACCCGCTCGATCTCTTGGAAGATCTCTGCAAGCTCGGTCCCTGCTTCGTCGTGCCTGTCACCGACGGCATCCCGTTCCTCGACGAGATGGAGCCGGAAGACTGCTATCTGAAGTGGGACGTCAAGCTGCACGCGGCCTGCGACAAGGACGCGATCGACGATGTCTTCATGTTCGTCTCGGACGAGATGAAGTTGACGCTCTCGCCGCTGGAGCAAGTCGAAGCGCCCGCACCAATGCCGCTGTTCCAGCTCCTCGACGAGGAGCCGGCTCCGGTGGTCGAGATGTCTGCACCGGTCGTTGAGGCTGTTGCCGCGCCGGTCGCCGCGCAGCCCGTCGCAAGGGCGGAGCCCAAGTTGGAAGCCAAGCCGGAAGCCAAGCCGGAACCGAAGGCCGAAGCCAAGCGCGATGATCGCGGCATCGCAACGGTTCGCGTTCAGGCCGAGCGCCTCGACGAGCTGATGGACCGCGTCGGTGAGCTCGTCATCGCCCAGGCGCGGCTGACCCAGCTCGCCGCCTCCGGTTCCGATCTCTCGATCAAGATGATCGCCGAGGAGATCGAGCGTCTCGCTTCCTCCTTGCGCGATACCACGATGGGCGCGCGCATGGTGCCGATCGGCTCGCTGTTCGGACGCTTCCGCCGGCTGATCCACGACCTGTCGCGCGACCTGTCGAAGCCTGTCGAGTTCGTCACCACGGGCGAGGATACCGAGCTCGACAAGACCATGATCGAGTGCCTGGCCGATCCGCTGGTGCATCTGATCCGCAACGCCATCGACCACGGCATCGAGGACACCGCGACCCGCTCCGCCAGCGGCAAGACCGAGCAGGGCCGCATCGAGCTCGCCGCAGTTCATTCCGGCGCGCAAGTGCTTGTCACCGTGAAGGACAATGGCGGCGGCCTCAACACTGCGCGTATCCGTGCCAAGGCCGAGGAGCAGGGCCTGATCGCGGCCGGTGCCGTGCTCTCCGATCACGAGATCCATCAGTTCCTGTTCCACCCGGGCTTCTCGACCGCGCAGACCATTTCTGCGCTGTCCGGCCGCGGTGTTGGCATGGACGTGGTCAAGCGCACCATCGAGAATATGCGCGGGTCAATCGACCTGTCGACCAGGCCGGGCCAGGGCACCACGGTGACGCTGCGTCTGCCGCTGACGCTCGCGATCATTGAAGGCCTTCTGATCCGCGTCGGCGAAGGCCGCTACATCATCCCGCTGTCGGCGGTGGAGGAATGCATCGAGCTGACCGCCGAGGACGAACGCTCCCGCGGCCGCAACTTCCTCAACGTGCGCGGCAACCTCGTGCCCTTCCTCCGGCTGCGCGAGATCATGTCGTCGTCGGGGACGCCCGATCGGCACCAGAAGACGATCATCATTTCGACCGGCGAGACTCACGTCGGCCTCGTCGCCGACCAGATCATCGGAAACCACCAGACCGTGATCAAGTCGCTCTCCAAGCTGCATTCGGACGTCACGATCTTCTCCGGCGCGACCATCCTGGGTGACGGCACGGCGGCGCTGATCCTCGACGTCGCCCAGCTCGTCACGATGGCGCAGTCGAAAATCGAGAAACAGCATATCAGCGAGGCGGCGTGATGACCGACGGTTTGGCAGCCGAACACCAGGCCGACGCGATGCAGGTCGTCATGATCGGTCTCGGCGAGGAGAAATTCGCGCTCGATGCCGGCCTCGTGCGCGAGATCATCGATCCCGTACCCGTGACCAAGGTGGCCGGCGCGCGAGCTTTTGTTCCGAGCGTGATCAACGTGCGCGGCAATGTCATTCCGCTCGCGGATCTGCGCATTCGTTTCGGTATGCCGCAGCCCGAAGATTCAGCCGACACGCGCATCGTCGTCATCGAGATCGAGCTCGACAACGAGCCTGTGCTGGTCGGGGTTACCGCCGACAAGGTCTACGAGGTCACGGAAATCTCGCAAACCGACGTGCAGCAGACGCCGCGCGTCGGCATGCACTGGAAGCCGGAGTTCATTCGCTTCATCGCGAAATGGCGTGAAGAGTTCGTCATCGTTCCTAACATGGAACGCATTCTGAATTGAAACGAGGTCTCGGGGCGAGATCGGGTAGGGGCTTAAGATGAGATTTACGGTCAAGGCAAAGCTTGCCAGCGCTTTTGGCGCCATCATTGTCCTGTCCATGGTGGCAGGAGGCGTGGCCTACATGAAGCTCGGCGACATGATGGCGACCGCCGACAGCATGGTCCTGCGCGCCACGCGTATGGAGAAGGCGACGCAGATCGAGAAAGACATTCTGCTCCAGCTTCGTGCGGAGAAAAACTCCATTCTCGGCACGGAAGCCCAGGCCGAACAGTTCGCCGCCGATGCAGTCAAGCTTCGCGAAAATGCGACAAAGACCAAGGACGAGGTTTATGCGCTGGCGAGCGAAGGCGGCAAGAAGCTCCTCGACAGCTTCGTTGTGGCCTACGCCAAGATGAATGCCTACCAGGAAGAGACGATCAGGCTGGGCAAGATCGACAAGGCCAAGGCGACAGAGCGCTCGATGGGTGACGGCCGCAAGGTCGTCGCCGACGCGATGGAAGCGATGGGCGCCTATGTCATCAACACGAAGCGGCAGATGGCGGAGCAGGCGGTCCAGTCCAAGGCGGAAGGCCAACAGGCGCAATTCATGCTGATGAGCGTGATCGGGGTCTCGCTTGCCGTGGCTGTTGCCGCGGCGCTCTGGATTTCGATCAGCATCAGCCGTTCGCTGGGGCGTGCGGTCGGTCTCGCGGGCGCAGTCGCCGCTGGCGATCTCAACCAGACCATTCCCTCTGCCAGCAATGACGAGGTCGGCGATCTCATCAAATCGCTGAACGTGATGGTCGAGAAGCTCCGGCAGATCGTCGCCGAAGCGCTCACCGCCGCCCAGAACGTCTCCGCCGGCAGCCAGGAGCTCTCGGCCAGCGCCGAGCAGCTCTCGCAGGGCGCGACCGAGCAGGCCTCGTCCGCCGAGGAAGCGTCGTCCTCGATGGAAGAGATGGCCTCGAATGTGAAGCAGAACGCCGACAACGCCAACCAGACCGAGAAGATCGCGGCGCAGTCGGCCAAGGACGCGGAAGCCAGCGGTGTCGCAGTCGGCCGTGCCGTCCAGGCGATGCAGACCATCGCCGAGAAGATCACCATCGTGCAGGAGATCGCGCGCCAGACCGACCTGCTCGCGCTGAACGCCGCGGTCGAAGCCGCCCGCGCCGGCGAGCACGGCAAGGGCTTTGCCGTGGTTGCCTCCGAGGTCCGCAAGCTCGCCGAGCGCAGCCAGGCTGCCGCAGCCGACATCGGCACACTGTCGAGCGAGACCGTGAAGGTCGCGCAGGAAGCCGGCGACATGCTGTCGAAGCTCGTGCCCGACATCAAGAAGACCGCCGAGCTGGTGCAGGAAATCACCGCCGCCTGCCGCGAGCAGGATGTCGGCTCTTCGCAGATCAACCAGGCGATCCAGCAGCTCGACAAGGTCGGCCAGCAGAACGCCAGCGCCTCCGAGCAGGTGTCCTCGACCTCGGAAGAGCTCGCCTCGCAGGCCGAGCAGCTGCAGTCGACCATCTCGTTCTTCCGCATCGAGCAGGGCGGGCGCGGCGAGAGCGCCGTGTCCATGCCGATCGACCGCGCCGTCACCCAGCTCCGCAGCAAGGCGGGGCAGATGCAGGCCGCGGATCGTGGCGCGAAGAAGCCCGTACCCGCTCGCAAGCCGGCGGGCGCAATGAAGGTCGCCAATGGCGGCGGCTTCGCCTTCGACATGCATGACGGCGAAGACGACCGCGACGCCGAGTTTCAGCGCTGACAACAAGAACCATCTGACCCTGGACTGAGCAATGGCCGCAACCTCGCAATATCTGACGCTCGGGCTCGCCGGCGAGACGTTCGGCATCAGCATTCGCAACGTGCGCGAAATTCTCGACATCCGGCCGATTTCGCGCCTGCCACATGCGCCGAATTTCCTGCTCGGTATGATCGACGTGCGCGGCGCCGGCTACCCGATCGTGGATCTCCGGACCAAGCTCGGCCTCCCGGCCGTGACAGCCACCGAGGCGACCCGCATCATCATCCTCGATGTGCCGATGAAAGAGCGCCTGGTCGGCGTCGGCTTCGTCGCCGACTGCGTGTTCGAGGTCACCGACATCGACGAGCAGGCGATCGAGCCGATCCCCGAGGTGGGCGGTAAGTGGCAGTCCGACTATGCCGCCGGCATCGGCCGCAAGGGCGAAAAGTTCGTCGTCATCTTCGACCTCGCCAAGCTGATGGCGAACGATGAGTTACCGGGCGAGGCGCCTCGCGCCGCCTGAGTTTGCGAAAGTATGCGTGGTTAAGCCTACCACCCCAATTCGAACCAACGAGACCGACATGAGATTCACCGTCAAAGCCAAGCTTGCCAGCGCCTTCGGCGTCGTCATCCTGCTGTCCATGATTGCTGGCGCCGTCGGCTATTTGAAGCTGTCGGATATGGTCAGCACCACCGAGATACTGGTCGGTCGGGCCGGCCGGATGGAAAAGGCTGCCGAGCTCAAGGAAGGCGTGTTGTTCCTGGTGCGCTCAGAGAAGAACTCGATCCTCGCGGCAAGCGATGCCGAATACGACCAGTTCGTCGCCGACCTCGCCAAGAATCGCGAAGCGCTCGCGAAATCCAAGGACGAAATCGCTGCGGCAGCCAGCGAAAGCGGCAAGAAGCTGATGGAGAATTTCTCCGTCGCATTCGCCAAGCTGAACGCCTATCAGGACGAGACGGTCAGGCTTGCGAAGACCGATAAGCCGAAGGCGCTGGACCGCTCCATGCATGACGGCCGCAAGGTCGTCGCGGATGCGCTGGAGGCGGCTGACGGCTACATCAAGAACGTCAAGAAAAACATGGCGGAGCAGGCCGAGCAGTCGAAGCAGGACGGTGCCCGTGCCGAAATGCTGCTGATGAGCCTGGTGATTGCTTCACTGCTGATCGCCGCCGTCGCGGCCACCTGGATCGCACTCAACATCAGCCGCGCACTCGCGCAGGCCGTCGGCCTTGCCGACGCTGTTGCGATCGGCGATCTCAGCCAGAAGATCGAGTCCTCCAGCAACGACGAGATCGGCGATCTCATCAAGTCGTTGAACGCGATGACCGTCAACCTGAATGCCACCGCGGCCCTTGCCAACCAGATCGCGCAAGGCGACCTGACCGTCGAAGCCAAGGCGCTGTCGGACAAGGATACACTCGGCCTCGCGCTCGAACGCATGGTGGAAAAGCTGCGTCAGATCGTCTCGGAAGCCCTGACCGCGGCGCAGAACGTCTCCGCCGGCAGCCAGGAGCTCTCGGCGAGCGCCGAGCAGCTCTCGCAGGGCGCGACCGAGCAGGCCTCGTCCGCCGAGGAAGCGTCGTCCTCGATGGAAGAGATGGCCTCGAACGTGAAGCAGAACGCCGACAACGCCAACCAGACCGAGAAGATCGCTGCGCAGTCGGCCAAGGACGCCGAAGCCAGCGGTGCTGCGGTCGGCCGCGCCGTCAACGCGATGCAGACCATCGCCGAGAAGATCACCATCGTGCAGGAGATCGCGCGTCAGACCGACCTCCTCGCGCTCAACGCGGCGGTCGAGGCCGCGCGCGCCGGCGAGCACGGCAAGGGCTTTGCCGTGGTCGCCTCCGAAGTGCGCAAGCTCGCCGAGCGCAGCCAGGCCGCCGCCGCCGAGATCGGCACGCTCTCGGCCGACACCGTCAAGGTCGCGCAGGAAGCAGGTTCCATGCTGTCCAAGCTCGTTCCGGACATCAAGAAGACGGCAGAGCTCGTTGAGGAGATCACCGCCGCCTGCCGCGAGCAGGACGTCGGCTCGGCCCAGATCAACCAGGCGATCCAGCAGCTCGACAAGGTCGGCCAGCAGAACGCCAGCGCCTCGGAGCAGGTGTCCTCGACCTCGGAAGAACTCGCCTCGCAGGCCGAGCAGCTTCAGTCGACGATCGCCTATTTCCGCATCGAGCACGGCGGCAAGAGCCATGCCCCGGCACCGATCGACCGGGCCGTCAGTCAGCTCCGTACCAAGGCTGCGACCATGGCGGCGGCCGAGCGTCCCGCCAAGAAGCCGCAGGCCAAGCCGGCGCGCGCCATGAAGGCCGCGGGCGGTGGCGGCTTTGCTTTCGACATGAACGACGGTGAGGATGATCGGGACGCCGATTTTCAGCGCTGAGATTTCCGGGGATAGGTTCGCGCCCCGGGGCGGGCCTGTCCTCCTGCTGTTGTGTAAAGGCGCAGGATTCAAAATGGCCCGGTTGGCCCGACATTCATTGCATGCGGGCCTTCAGGGCCGGGGCAGGCGGCCATGATGCCGGCCGCGCTGAATACGGCCGTGCATCTGTCGGATCGTCATTTCCGGACCATTGCCGAACTGATCGAAGGCCAGGTCGGCATCAAGCTGCCGCAAGGCAAGCGGCTGATGCTGGAGGGACGCCTGCACAAGCGTGTGCGCGCCCTGAACTTCTCCGACCTGAACGAATATGTCGACAACCTGTTCGAGGCCGATCATTTCAATACCGAGCTCACCCATCTCATCGACGTGGTGACGACCAACAAGACCGACTTCTTCCGCGAGCCGCAGCATTTCACCTTCATGCGGGACATTGCCATCCCGGCGCTTCTCAAGTCGCACGGCCGCAGGAACGCCAATCTGAAATTCTGGAGCTCGGCGAGCTCCACCGGCATGGAAGCCTACACCACCGCGATGGTGCTGGACGACATGACGCGGAGCGGATCGCGGTTTCAGTATCGTATCCTTGGAACCGACATCTCGACTGCCGTGTTGCGCCTCGCCAAGATCGCGATCTACACCCGCGACGTGCTGGCGCCGGTGCCGGAGCCGTTCCTGAAGAGATATTTCCTGTCTTCGCGCGACAAGTTGCGCGGTGAGGTGCGCGTGGTGCCGGAATTGCGACGCATGACGCATTTCATGCGGATGAACCTGATGGATCCGTCCTATCCCGTCGACCGGGACGTCGATATGATTTTCTGCCGCAACGTGCTGATCTATTTCGACAAGCCGACGCAGCGCAAGGTCGTGGAGAAGCTTTGCAGTCATCTGCGGCCGGGAGGGTATCTGCTGGTCGGACATTCCGAGTCGATGATCCACAGTTCTGTTCCGGGCCTGAAGCAAGTTCAGCCGACCATTTTCCAGGTCTGATCGGGGGCGCATTCAACATGCCGAGGGAGAAAGTTCGCGTACTGATCGTGGACGATTCGGCGTCGGTGCGCCAAATTCTTCAGACGATCCTCAACGACGATCCCGATATCGAGGTGATGGCGACGGCGTCCGATCCGTTCGTCGCGGCGCGGCGTCTCCAGGACGAAATCCCTGATGTCATGATCCTCGACCTCGAGATGCCGCGCATGGACGGCATGACGTTTCTGCGCAAGATCATGGCGCAACGTCCGATCCCCGTGATCATCTGCTCGTCGTTGACCGAGGAAGGCTCGAATGTGATGTTCGAGGCGTTCGAGGCCGGCGCGGTCGACATCGTGCCCAAGCCGAAGATCGATACCAGGCAGGCGTTGCTGGAGTGCTCCACGCGGCTGCGTGAGTCCGTGAAGTCGGCGGCGCGCGCGCGCGTCCGGCCACGCACGGAACGGCGGGTGATCGAGAAGAAGCTCACAGCCGACGCCATCATCCCGCCGCCGGTGCAGGGCAAGGTTCGGCCGACGACCGAGCGCATCGTGTGCATCGGTGCATCGACGGGGGGAACGGAAGCGCTCAACGACGTGCTCGAGATGCTGCCGGCAACCTGCCCTCCCATCCTGATCGTCCAGCATATGCCGGCGGGTTTCACGGCCGCCTTCGCCAAGCGGCTCGACGGCGTCTGCCAGATCCGCGTCAAGGAGGCGGAGGACGGCGAGCCGGTGCTGCCGGGCTGGGCCTATATCGCGCCCGGCGCCCGCCACATGCTGCTCCAGCGCATCGGTCTGCGCTATCAGGTCGCGATCAAGGACGGGCCGCCGGTGTCGCGGCATCGCCCCTCGGTCGACGTGCTGTTTCGTTCCGCGGCCCAGCATGCCGGCGCCAATGCGCTCGGCGTCATCATGACCGGCATGGGGGATGACGGCGCGCGCGGCATGCTGGAGATGCGCAAGCTTGGCGCATCGACCCGCGCGCAGGACGAAGAGAGCTCCGTGGTGTTCGGCATGCCCAAGGAAGCCATCGCCCATGGCGGGGTCGAGAAAGTGGTCTCGCTGAACCACATCCCGCGGGAGATCATGCATTGGTATCAGGCCGGACACACGGCGGCGGCGGGTTGATCGCGATGTCTGTACTTCCGGCCAGCACGCTGACTGATGCAATCGCCGCCGTCGAGGACGTCTCGTCGCGCATCGAGGACGTGTTCGCGCGCGTCGGCCACGAGCTCGGTCGTGGCCACATCGTCTTCAAGGAGCTGAATCAGGGTCTTGCGTCCCTCTCCGGAGAGCTCTCCGGCGCCGAGATCGAGGGCGCCGCGACTGCGCTGCAGGAGATCGCGGCGCGGCTGAGCGAGCTGGCACGGGCTTTGCCGGCCGAGAGCGCCTTGCTGGCGATGATCGGCAAGAGCACGACCGAGGCGTCCGCGCTGCTGAAGCCGCTGTTCAAGCATATCCAGATGATCACCATCATCGCGCGTAGCGCGCGGATCGAGGCGGCGTCGCTCGATGGCGACCGTGAGGGCTTTCTTGCCTTCACGCAGGAGGCCTACGATCTCGGCAGGGCCGTGCAGGGCTCGATCGAGGGCTGCGCGCGGGACCAGCAGCGTCTGTCGGAGGCGGTCGCCACCGCATCCGGCCGGCAGAAGGAGTTCGAGAGAAGCTACGGCGATCAGCTGGTCGCGGAAAGCGCCGAACTCGGTGCAGCCTATTCCGGCCTGCGCGATCAGCGCAGCAAGAGCAGCCATCTCGCCGATCTCGCCAGCGGCAGCACGCGGAAGATCGCCGAGGCGGTCGGTGGCGCGATCATTTCCCTGCAGGCCGGCGACAGCACGCGGCAGCGCCTCGAACATATCTGCCACGGCTTGCGCCTCTCGTCCGACTCCGCGCCGAGCCTCGTCCCGCAGCCGGTCGCAAGCGATGACGGCGCGCATGCGATCAGAAAGTTGCAGGCGGCCCAGCTCAGGGACGCCCAGCGCGAGTTCGGCGGCGACATCGGCCAGATCATCGGCGCGCTGTCGGCGATCCTGAATGACGCAAGCGGCGTCGTCGGTCATGGCGGCTCGCTGTTCGGTGGCGAGAGCGGCTCTTCCTCGTCGTTCCTGACCCGTATCAAGCAGACGCTGGCACAGGCTTCGACCCTGATCGGCACTTGCGAGAGCGCCGGTCGCTCGGTCGACGAGGCGCTGGCGGTTGTCGAGGATACGCTATCTAAATTCCGCCAGGCCATTGCGGGCCTTGCCGAGGCCACGGTCGATATCACGCTGATCGGCATGAACGCGGGTCTCAAGGCGAGCCATCTCGGCAGCCGCGGCAGCGCCTTCGTCGTGATCGCCAACGAGCTCAAGGCGACCGCCGACCTGGTCTCGGCCGGCGCCGGTCGCTTGCGGCCCGTCCTCGACGGCATCGAGCGCTCCGCCAACGAATTGAGGGAGCTCCGCGTCCAGGGCGATCCGACCCAGCTCGCCAATCTAGAGCCGCAGATCCTCCAGGCGCTGCGCGAGGTCGAAGCCGGCAACGAACGGCTCGGCAAGCTGATGCGCCGGCTCGTCGACGAAGGTGCCGAGTTCGAAGGCCTGATGAATTCGGCGCAAGGCCTGATGAGCTCGCTCGGCGAGAGCTCCGCGACGTTGCCGACTGTCGCTGCGCGCCTGGAGACCGCAAGCGCAGGCACGCAGCGGCCGCAGCCGCACGACGAGGCGATGCTCGACGATCTCTTCGCGCGCTACACGATGGAGCGCGAGCGCGACGTCCACCGGGAATTTTTGCAAGCCCTCGGGCTGTCGTCGAGCGCCGCCGCCGCCCGCCGGATTGAGACGGTCGAGGCTGCTGATGACGGCATCGAATTGTTTTGAGTTTGCGGCCGGCGTCGCGCATGCGGCGCCGGCAATTTGACGAATTGGTTTTGCAGGGCGTTAACCGTGGCGGAATACGCGCCGTATCGGTCATTGTCGCGCCCCACAGTTGGTAGCAAATACGTTTGAATATTACGACGGATGATTTTCATGCTCAGAGACGGCAAATACGCTGCCTGGTTCAGAACCCCGCGTGGCCAGGGCACAGGCCTTGTCGAATTGGTCGAGGGGCGGATCTCGGGCCGCGACAGCTTCTTCACCTATGGCGGCTCCTACCAGGTCGATCAGCAACGTTTTACGGCCCTCCTGACCGTGAAGCGCCATACTGAGGGAAATCCGAGCGTGTTTGGTCCTGATGAGGTCGAGGTCAATCTGACCGGCCTATGCAGCGGCGCCATGGCGACGTGCTCGGGCACCGCGCGAGAGGCGCCCGAGGTCAGGTTCGAGTGCACGCCGATCTACAGCCAGGAAGAAGCGCTGCCAGCCGACGCCAAATGCGCAGTCCTCAAGCTCAATCCCGACAAACTGCCCAAGGGGCTCCACAGCCGGTCGCGGCCACGGTCTCCGTTCACACCCTCCAGGCCTCCCGCATCCTGATGCATTCCGCGCCTTAGCTTTGCGTTGACGCTGTTGTCGCGAAAGCACGTGAAGACGGCACCGCGGCAAGAGTGCTTTTAGATCTGAGATCTAGGTTGAGGCCCATAACAAAAGGCGGACAGGGATATGCCTCAGATCTGGATGACTTATGACGAACTCGCGACACTCAGCGGCTGTACTGCCGCCGAGGCCAGGGTGCAGGCGCTGCACCTGTCGCTCGATCGCCGCAAGAGCCGCGATGGAAACACCCGCGTCAAGCTGGACGTCGCTCTCATGGCCCGGTTCTTCGAGATCATTCGCGAAGGCGAATTCGGCCTCGATGACGCGATCACGGCACTGCGCGAAACCCACCGGCTGATGTCCGGCGGCGTCAGCTCTGATCGCGACAGCGTCAGGCGCGGGGTGGCGTAAGTCCGCCGCTCCGGCAGCAATCGGCTCCGTTCGAATCAGGCATAATCATCCAGCCGGACCGCGACCCTCACCGCGACGCAGGCCGCCGACCTCTTGGCCGGCAAATGGTATGCGAACATCCATACCGCGGCCAATCCAGGCGGCGAGTTGCGCGGGCAGATGGCAAAATAGTCTGTTGGACCGCGCTGCACATCGTGCCCGCGATGTGATCCGACGCCGCTCGCGTCAGGACGGCGGTCTCGGCAGGAAAGCCAGAATGGTCTGGGCGAGGATGACGCCGACGGTGCCGCCGGCGGCCTTTTGCAGCACGTCGATGAACTGCGGATCGCGGTCGGGCACCATCGCCTGCAACATCTCGAGCCCGACGGCGACGGCGATCACGAATGCGCAAGCCAGCCTGAAGCGTCCCGGCAGCAGGAAGGACAGCAGGAAGCCCAGCAGGCAATAGGCGCTGAAGCGCTCGATGACGACGACCCAATAGGCCTCCGCATGGCCCATCAGCACCGGCCTGCCCGCAAGCGTAGCCAGCGTGGCATAGACGATCAGCGCAAGGCAGATGGCCGCAGCTGCGATGAGATGATTTCGGCGCATGCAGCATCATAGCCGGTCGACCGGCGTGCGGCTCTCAAAAGCGGAGAACATCGTTAAGGGGAGCGCATCGTTGATGGCATGCTCATGACTGGTGGTTCGCACCGGGACATGTTCAGCTGGCAACTGTTCGAATTCGGGCCAGCCGCGCGCGGTCAGGCCACCAGTGCAGCGTCGCGGGCCGGAGCTGCGGTCGCCGCACGCCGCGACGCCATCAATTCGCTGAATTTTGCAATGGGCAGGGGCGCGGCGACGAGATAGCCCTGACCTTCCTCGACGCCGCACGAGATCAGTGCGCGAGCGCCACCAGCATCTCCACGATCTGCGCGCCGTTCTTGAGCGCAAGCAGCACTTCGCCATGGGCGCGCAGCTCGGCTGGCATGATGTCGAACAGGCTGGAATTGATGCCGAGAATGGCGACCAGTGCCTTGTTGTTGCCGATGTCCCTGAGCACGCCGAGCGCACCGCCGCCGAACTGCTCGACACGGAGGCCAGCCGCCCGAGGGCAGGACGTTGCCATTCGAGCGGCGCGGCGTTCAACGCCGATTGTAGGACCAGCCCTGGTCGACATTGGTCGGGTAGCGGGCCGCGAAGTAGGGATTCTTGACGCAGTTGCGCGCGGGGTCATAGATCCGGTCCGCGCATTCATGGAAGTTCAGGAATCGGCAATCGAAGCCAAACGCACACCAAGGTGCTCCCTTCGGAAATCCGAAGGCCACCGGAACCTGCGCCGATGCCACGGACGGCAGAGCCAGAAGCAAAGTGACGGCGAATGCACGGGACAACATGGTGCGATCCTCCAACAGACTATCGAGCGGATACCGAGGTCGTCGAGCGGCCGTTCTCCGTGAGAAAAAGACGGTCTTCAGTCGTCATTGTTCCCTAGTCTAACATCCGCGCGTGGAGAGATCGAGAGCGCCGAAGCGTCTGGAATGCGGCGTTTTGCGGCGTCCGTCACCAGGTGCTGAAAGACGTCCACGTCCACGAATTGTCGCGTACGCCGGCTAGCTCTTCTTTGCGGCCTTTGACTTGAGCGCCAGGCCGAGACGCAAGGCCATGCGCTTGATCGCGTCGGGCGATCGTCCGAGCTGCTTCGCCGCCTCCTCCAGCGACGTCGAAGACTTGGCCAGCTCCATGAGCCGGCGGTCTTCCTTGAACGACCAGGGCTTCCTCGCCATAACCGAAATGATCCTCTTGCATCGACACAACAACAAAGCCGCCAAGCGGACCCATGTCGCTCGACGGCTTTGCTTGGGTGGGGCCGGGCTCTTGGGGAAAGCCCGGTGCGAAGATGGATATGCGATCGGTGAGACTTCGCAACAAACAACGGGGATTAAGCTAACCCCTCAACCTTACCGCGAGGAAATCGGCGCCTGACGCTCCGTACAACTCCGGGGTTTTCCTTGTCTCGCGCCGATCAGCGATGGTCTCAGCCATCCGGCCTGACGCCCCGCCACCACGTCCGGTTGCCTCCGCGCCGGTTCGCTCCCCCGCAAGACCGTTTGCGAAATTTTCGCATGCGGTCGGACGTTCTCGCGTGAAAGTTGCAAACTCTCGAAGAGATCAAACCCCACCCTGGCGCGCCATCGAAAAAAATGTTCCTCACTCGATGCTGGACGCTGAATCGATTCAAGATTCGTTGAAGATCGATGTCGTGAATGAGTCCGCGCGCGCATCAGCCGACTCTCGTCTGCATCTGTCACGAGATCGTCGAATTCGTTCGGCTATGATCGTGCGAGCGATACGAATAAGAAGAAGATCGAGATGCTTCAAAAAACGCTATCTGCCAAGCCTCTAGCGAAGATGAGAGAGCGGGCATTCGAGGGCGCGTTCCTCGGCATTGCGCTGATCGCAATGGCGGGGTGGGCCTATTTCATCATTCTGCTGTCAGTGAAATTCTTCTTCTGGCTGGCTGGTTGATGCGGACGGCCAGGAAGCAAGCACGCTGCTGCCCAAAAATTCCCGCCAGTGACGATAAAATCAGCGCCCGCCATCACGATCTCGACACAACTCGAAGATGAGAATCTCCGAATCCCGAATGAAGCCGACGGACGGCGGCCAAACAGAGAGACCTTCGGATGAGTTGGGTTTCGATTTTGATTTCGATCTTCGTCGGCTTCTGCATCGGTTACGCGATGCGCGCGTGGCGGGCGCACAGGGAACAGCGACGGGTCCATGCTGCCTGGGGGCGCCAGCACGTGTCGTTTGCCAGGGCGCGCCGTGCGTTCTGAGTGGATTCAGCCGAAACCACACCGCGCGAAGGTAACCATACGAGGCAGGTTAGGCCGTGCCCGATATTGTTCCCCACGCATGCCCTTATTAAGGTGCGCACGTTTCTTGGAGGACCTGATGGTCCTTGCGTGCGTGATTGAATTTGGGAAGCCGACACGGATGGTCCGGCAATTTGGCCTTGGTCGTTCGGACTTGCAGGCGTTGTCCTGTTGGTCTGAACGACCCGTGGATCGCGAAAGAGGTGCGCCATGACAAGCTTCAGGAACAACAATGCGCCGCGGCGATATTTTGTCGATGCGGTCGGCAGGCGCGTTCTGATCGGTCTTACGCCCGAGGAGACCTTTGAGTTCGAGCGGCTCGACAGCGAGCCGAACGGCGGTCGAACCGAAGCAATCCGGATCGAGCGGAGTTCTCGGCCCGCGCCCGGCGAGCAGCGCTGGCTGGAGCTATATGCCAAGCATGAAGATGCATGGAAGGTCTGGATGGCGCAGAGCCGCGTCGATCGGCCTTACCTCTAGATCCTACAGGGCAGAATCTCAGGCCAACTCGTCCGGGAAAGGCGGCGCGGGGAAAAGCTTAGCGAGGCGGTCCAGCCCCATCCCGCGCACTCTTGGGTCCAGAGCATGTCGTGCCATGACGTGCCTGAACTTCCACTCAGGGCCGGAAAACTGGTCCGCGTCCCAGATCTGTGGCTTCGGACGACCATCCAGGCCGCGAATCCAGACGAAGTAGGATTCGTTCATCCTCTGTGAGTCCCTCTCGCAGATCGACGCGGTCAGCCTGCCGTCACATCTTGTGGGACGGCAGCTGCCACGAAGGGGTAGTCGATCCGCTAGCCGAGGCCGATGCGCTTCTGCTGATAGCCGCGATCGAGAATGGTCTGCCACCAGTTGCGGTTGTCGAAGAACCAACGAACTGTCTTGGTCAGGCCGCTCTCGAAATTCTCGTCAGCGCGCCATCCGAGCTCGCGCTCGAGCTTCGAAGCATCGATCGCGTAGCGACGATCGTGACCGGGACGGTCGGCGACGAACGAAATAAGGCCGCGCCGGGAGCTCGCCGTGCGCGGCGACATTTCGTCGAGCAGGTCGCAAATGCCTTCCACGACGTGCAAATTGGTACGCTCGTTTCGGCCGCCGACATTGTACGTCTCGCCGACCGCACCGCGCTCGAGCACGAGCGTGAGCGCCTTGGCGTGATCCTCGACGTAGAGCCAGTCGCGGATATTCTGTCCGTCGCCGTAGACCGGAAGCGGCTCGCCGGCGAGCCCCTTGATAATGATGTGGGGGATGAGCTTCTCGGGAAAGTGATAAGGCCCGTAATTGTTCGAGCAGTTCGTCACCATCGTCGGAAGGTCGTAGGTCTCGCGCCAGGCGCGGACCAGATGGTCGGACGATGCCTTGCTCGCCGAGTAGGGCGAGTTGGGCGAATAGGACGTGGTCTCCGTGAAATAGCCGTCCTTGCCGAGCGACCCGAACACCTCGTCGGTGGAGATGTGAAGGAAGCGGAATTGTGAGCGGCGATCCGGGCTCAGGGTTCTCCAGTATCGCAGCGCCTCCTGCAGCAGCGTGAAGGTGCCGACGATGTTGGTCTGGATGAATTCGCCGGGGCCGTCGATCGAACGATCGACATGGCTCTCGGCCGCCAGATTCATCACCGCGACGGGCTCGTACTTCTCGAACAGCTTGCGAAGCGAGGCGGCCTCGCAAATGCACTGCTTCTCGAATGCATAACGCGGGTTTGCTTCGGCGTCGGGGATCGACTCGAGGTTGGCCGCATAAGTCAGTTTGTCGATGTTGACGACGCGCGCGTGCGTGTCGCGGAGAAGATGACGGACGACTGCGGAGCCGATGAAACCCGCACCGCCCGTGACGAAAATCGTGGAGCCGTCGAAACGCATGGGTGATCTGCCTCAGTCTTGAGCGGCGAAGGAACGGGCCACCGATTGCAGATACTCGCCGTAGCTGCTCTTGGCGGTCCTCTCTGCGACCTTCTTGAAGGCTTCGAGAGAAATGTAACCGCCCCGCAACGCAATTTCCTCGGGGCAGGCGATGCGCAAGCCCTGGCGCTGTTCCAGGATCTGAACGAAATGGCTGGCTTCGACCAGCGAGGCGTGCGTGCCGGTGTCGAGCCAGGCAAACCCGCGCCCGAGCACCTCGACGAACAGGTCGCCACGCGCGAGGTAGGCGTTGTTCACGTCGGTGATCTCGATCTCGCCCCGCGCCGAAGGCTTGATCCCCGCAGCGATGTCGACCACGCTGTTGTCGTAGAAATAGAGGCCGGTCACGGCCACATTCGACTTCGGCTGCTTGGGCTTCTCTTCGATCGAGCGCGCACGTCCGTCACTATCGAGCTCGACCACGCCGTATTGCTCGGGCGAGTTGACGACGTATCCGAAGATCGTGGCGCCGCTCTTGCGCGTTCCGGCCCTGGCGAGCATTTCCGGAAGCCCGTGGCCGTAGAAGATATTGTCACCGAGAACCAGGGCGACGGAATCCGATCCCACGAATTCGCGGCCGACGATGAACGCGTCTGCGAGTCCGCGCGGGGTTTCCTGGCTCGCGTAAGAGAAGTTGACGCCGATCTCCGATCCATCGCCGAGCAAGCGCTGGAACAGCGGCTTGTCCTGCGGCGTCGAGATGATGAGAATGTCGCGAATTCCAGCGAGCATCAATGTCGATAGCGGATAGTAGATCATCGGTTTGTCGAAAACCGGAAGCAGCTGCTTCGACACCACTGTCGTGACGGGATAGAGGCGCGAGCCTGTTCCGCCAGCGAGTATAATTCCCTTCATAGGTCCCTCTGGTTTACCAATTCGAAAATATCAGATAGTGTGCGCTGCACAAGATTGTTGTATGTGCGGAGCGGAAGTCGCTGAATGAATGTTATCAAGACAGATCTGCCCGAGGTTCTGATCATCGAGCCGAAGCTATTCGGCGATCAACGCGGCTTTTTCTTGGAGACTTACCAATTCGAGCGCTACGTGCAGAGCGGGGTTGCGCAGCCGTTCGTTCAAGACAATCTGTCACGCTCGCGTCATGGAGTCTTGCGTGGGCTGCACCTACAAAATCCGGGCCCGCAGGGCAAGCTTGTCTCGGCGCTCCGCGGCCGGGTGCTGGATGTTGCCGTCGATGTCCGCGTCGGTAGCCCAAATTTTGGGCGTCATGTTGCTGTCGAGTTGAGTGAGGACAACCGGCGGCAATTGTGGGTTCCCCGCGGCTTCGCGCATGGCTTCGCCGTTCTGTCTGAGACGGCCGATTTCTTCTACAAATGCGACGCGCTGTACAGCCCGAAGGACGAGATTTCGGTTCGATGGAACGACCCGGCGATCGGTATCGACTGGGGCCTCGCAGATCCCTCGCTGTCGCCCAAGGATGCCGATGCGCCCTTGCTCGCGGATCTGAAGAATCTCCCGCGTTACGGGGAGATCTGACATGAAGATCCTTCTGACAGGCACTGCGGGGCAGGTGGGCGGAGCGCTGCTTCCGCTGCTTCAGGGACGGGCCGATATCGTTGCGCCGGCGCTCGAAGAGTTCGACCTGTCGCGGCCGGACGAGCTTGCCGGCAAGCTGGATTCGATCAAGCCGGATCTGATCATCAATCCCGCGGCCTATACCGCTGTCGATCGTGCGGAAGACGAGCGAGAGCTCGCGTTTCGCATCAACGCGGAATCTCCCAAGGCAATCGCCCAATGGGCCGCGCCGCGCGGCGTGCCGCTGGTGCACTTTTCGACGGACTATGTCTTCGACGGCTCCGGCGATCGTGCCTGGCGCGAGGACAGCACGCCGGCGCCGCTCTCGGTATACGGCCAAAGCAAGCTCGCCGGCGACCAGGCCATTGCCGAGGCGGGGGCCCTGCATGTGATCGCGCGCACGTCCTGGGTGTACGCTGCAACCGGTGCGAATTTTCTCAAAACGATCGTGCGGCTCGCCGGCGAGCGCGAGCAGTTGCGGATCGTCGGTGACCAGATCGGCGCGCCAACGACAGCCGAAACGATTTCGCAGGCGGTGGTTGCAATGCTACCGCGGAGCGACGACGACCTTCGCAAGACGTTCGAGCAGCGAGGCGGCGTCGTCAATCTGGTCTGCACGGGCGAGACCAGCTGGCACGGTTTTGCGACCGCGATCGTTGCCGGGCTGCAATCGAGGGGCGCTAAATTCGCCGTGAAGGAAATCGTTCCAATCCGCTCGGACGAATTTCCGGTCAAGGCGAAGCGGCCCTCCAATTCTCGCCTTGATCTCACGCGGCTGCGCGAGCAGTTCGGCATTACGCCGCTGAACTGGCAGCAGGCGCTCGATCGCGAACTGGATGCCCTCAAGGCGACGATCTGACCGCCGGTTCACAGGGCCGCAGCGGAGCACAACGTTCTGCGGCCTTTAAACTTTGTTAACCATCCAGGGCCCATTTTCCGGTTTGGCGCCTCGAACCGGAAAGTGCACGCATGTTTCAGCTCTTCTTGCGGGCCCGCACTCACAATTTCCTGAAAGACCGCTTTGGCGGAGAGCAGACGTTCCGTGCCCGCTCGCCCGAGCGCGACGCCGACACTGATCGCAGGCGCGTCGAAGCCATCATGGTCGCAATCGAGGATGCGCTGCACGCGGCAGAGCGCGAGCAATCGGGGCTGAACCACCGGGTCGAGGACGTGCTGGCGCGCGCGGCGGTGACCATCGGCAATGGCGATGACGAATATCTCGAGCGCGAGGCGCTCGACAATCACCATCAGGATCTGTTCGACAAGGAAATCCTGAACGGCCAGCGCAGGCTCAAGGAGCTCAGCGCCTCGATCGCCCATTTCAAATTCCTGAAGGCCGCGATGCTCAGCCGGTTCCCGGAATACCGGACGCCGGCAACCCCGACCAATTGACGCTCCGCGCCGCGCGCAGGCGCGGAGCTAGATCGCGAGCATGCTGTTGCCCTGAATCGACAGCAGGGTCAGGTTGCCGGTCGCATACGCTCCGGTGTCGATATTGGCCCGGTTCTCGAGCAGCTCGGCCTGGCGCACCGGCGTATGACCGTGCACGACGTATTTGCCGAAACGCTTCTTGCTCTGGAGAAATTCGTCCCTGATCCACAGCAGATCCTGCTCGCGCTGTTCGGACAGGGGAATTCCCGGGCGAACGCCGGCATGCACGAAGAAGAAGTCGCCGCATGTGAATGTCGGCCGCAACTGGCGCAGGAACGCGATGTGTTGCGGCGGCATGATGGAGGTGAGCTCGCGCACGAGATCGGACTGTTCGTCCTTGCTGAGATCGGGCGTCGCCGAGATTCCATAGGACATCAGGGTCTGGAGGCCGCCGAACCGAAACCAGTCGGCGGTGCGCGAGGGATCATCCAGCACCGAGGTGAAATAGGCCTCGTGGTTGCCCTTGAGAAAAACCGTGTTGCGGCGACGGCTGCGGTCGATCAGGAGATCGAGTGTGTGACGCGAGTCCGGTCCGCGATCGATGTAGTCGCCGAGAAACACCTCGATCGCGCGATAGGGTCGGCTGTTCGCCATGTCCGCATCGATGACGGCGAACATCTGTTCGAGCAGATGCGCGCAGCCGTGGATGTCGCTGAGTGCGTAGATCCGCACGCCGTTCGGCAGTTTCGGCCGGGGCGAGTTCTGAGTCGGGGTCGTGACCATGGGGTTCAACCCTTGGAGAGAGCTTGGCCCGAGATGTCAATATGCTATCGACCACTTCGAGTCAGCACGAGCGGCTTTTTTTCGTCCACGCCATGTGAACGCCGGTTTGTGCGGCTGTCGTATCACCCCGTGCGGTTTGATGAGGCGTCGATTCGCCGCGCTTGGTCCGCTCAGCCGAAGCTGCGGCTGTCGAACGACGATGCGGCTTCGTTGCGATACGCCCTCGCACGTGCGCGGAGCAGAATCGCGCCGCAGACATAGCCGAGCTGTAGCACCGTTGCAAAGACCAGGATCGTGACGACCGTGTGGGCCGGCCCCTGTCCCTGCCAGGCAGAGACCGCGCCGATCGTTGCCGCACCGAGAACGATGGTGGGAGGCAGGATGAAAATCCGGAATCGGCCTCCAAGCAATGATCCGATCAGCAGACTAAAAACGGCGACGGTACTCACGGCACAACTCCCCCGAACTGCCACGAGTGTTAATGGCGCCAACCTAAGGTCGGCTTAAGCAACAGGGTTGAACAACCGTTCAAAGGCGCGCGCAATGATGTGTAAAATTAGAGCGATTTGATGCGAAACGCGGCCCGATGCTCAGTTGAATGTCAGGCTGACGGCACTTTGAGCACGCGTGCATGCGGGCACCGCATTGCAGAAGAACGTTTTGATTTTTTCGCTGCAGTGCCGCAATGTTGCTTTGTTTGGTTAAGACATTGCCGATGGCGCATCGGAAATTTATCGACTGCTTGCAGCTTCCCGGTTGCAGGTGCGTGACGAGGCAGCGAGGTTCGGATGGCTGTAGCAACTTATGGTTCGGAAAACTTTTATTCGGTTGTCTCGAACCGTCGCGGTGCTCTCCAACGTCCCCTCCAGATCGCTCTGATCGCGGGCGACTTCCTCGCACTCCTGCTCAGCTATTTCGCAGCCAGCGGTTTTTATCGCCTGCTCGTGGCCGAGCAGGATTCGTCGGTCGGTGCGGGTCTCGTCGTCGCCGCGGTGTTCGTCATGATCTCGTACTTCCAGGGCATCTACGATCATCATCGTCTCCTGAGCACTGTCTGGCAGCTCCGCAGGTCGCTGACGATCTGGGCGGTCTCGCTGACCATTCTCGCGGTCGAGGCGTTCCTGCTCAAATCGTCGGCCGATCTGTCGCGCGGAACCACGTTGCTGTTTGCTGCGACCGGCGGCGTTGCCCTGGGCGGGCTTCGGGGGCTGTGGCGCATTGCGCTGAACTCAAGCTACGCCAGAGGCCGCCTGGTCGATCGGAAGGTCCTGCTGCTCAGCCTGAAGCCGCTCGATTTCACGTCGAGCCGTTTCAAGGATCTGCGCAAGCACGGCTTCAATGTCGTGCGCCATTTCGTCCTCGATCCGTCAGCAGACGGTGCGGGGTGGGACTACGAGATTCGCGACGTCGTGCGTCAGGCACGCTCGGCTGATGTCGAAGAATATCTCCTGGTCATCGATTGGGACGAGATGCCTCTGCTGCAGAAGCTGAGCCAACACCTGCGCGTGGTTCCCCAGCCGATCCGCCTTTTGCCGGACTTTCCGATCGCCGATCTCGTCTCCCGGCCGTTCCAGCCGGTCAGCGGCACGGTTGCCATCGAGATCCAGCGTGCGCCGCTCACCGTTTTCGAGCGGGCGCAGAAGCGCTGTCTCGATATCGGCCTCGCCTCGTTTGCCCTGCTGCTGCTGGCACCGCTGCTTGCGACTGCCGCGATCATGATCAAGCTCGATTCTCGGGGCAATGTGATCTTCAAGCAGTCCCGCCGCGGCTTCAATGGCAAGCAGTTCGAAATCTGGAAGTTCCGCTCGATGTCGGTTGCGGAGAACGGCCACGTCGTCACGCAAGCGACAAAGAGCGACGCGAGGGTCACGCGCGTTGGTCGCGTGTTGCGACGGACCAGCATCGACGAATTGCCGCAGCTCTGGAACGTCCTGCGCGGCGAGATGTCGCTGGTCGGTCCGCGGCCGCATGCGCTCGCGCATGACAATTATTACGACCAGCTCATCAGCAACTACGTGTACCGGCACCATATGAAGCCGGGCCTGACCGGTTGGGCCCAGGTCAACGGTTTCCGCGGCGAGACGCCGACCATCGACCTGATGGAGAAGCGGGTCGAGTACGATGTCTGGTACGTCAGCAATTGGAGCATCTGGCTGGACATCAGGATCATCCTGAAGACCGCTCTGGCGCTGATCCATCAGGAAGCCTACTGAGCAGCGCAGGCTCTGTTCGTCGGGCTGCACCGATATGAGCTAACGAGCCGCGGCGCTCAGGCCGGCGTCTGATCTGCGCAGCCGGGATTCGCGAGCTAGTTTTCGATCAGGTAGCGCGGACGGTCGTCTGCCGGATAGCACCGATGCTGGATCTTTTCTCCCGCGTCCCGGACGAGATACCAGAAAGCCATTTTTTCCCGTTCGGACACGTCGCAGGTCAGATCGAGAAGGCGGAGCTAGCCAACGCCCCCAGCCATCCGAGCGACTCGGTCGGAGCGCATCCCAGCAGGATCCTGCTCATCCGCTGGACGGCATCAATATCCGCATCCGCCTGTGTCAGGTCGGTGCCGCGGACGGTCATGTCGGCGGCCGACAATTGCAGGACGAGCAGCTCCCGAAGGGCCTTGGGCTCGCACGTGTGCTGAGCGGCGGGCAGGTTCGTCGCCACGATGCGTCTCAGCAACGGCGCGTCGTAGCTCTCGCCGGCGGCGATTTGCCTGGCAACGCGCGAAACGGTCGGATCTGACAGGTTGGGGACGATCGACAGCGCCCACACCAGGGCGGATGCCGCCAGCAAACAATTGGCGCCGCGCGCAATCCAGCGCGATGCGCCGGGGGCGGCCTTAGGCTCCCTCGACATAGTACGCGTTGTAGTGCGAGCCTTTGTAGCCCTCGATGCGCTTCAGCATCTTCGGGTCTGCACCGTTGAGAACGGCGCCCAGCACCTTCTTCTGAATGCCTTCGGAGCTCGACATCGATTCCTGCAGAGCCGTACGCGTCGTGCGGCCCCATTCGATGACATAGACGTAGGCGTCCATGAGGTGGCTGATGGCCTTGGCATCGGTCACAGGCATCACCGGCGCCAGATCGATGACGATGTAGTCGTATTCGTTCCGCAGCAGCGCCAACAAATCGGCCATCGCCTTCGAGGCCATGATGTCGGCGGAGTTCACCATCCGCGAAACGACAAAAGAGGGAAGGAAATCCAATCCGGTCTCCGCGCTGCGCCGGATGTGGTGTCCGACCGATTGCGGATCCTTGAGAGATTCGAGCAGCCCGGTCTTGGCGGTCGGGTCGAGTTCTCTTGTCAGCGAACGCGTATGAAGGTCGCCGTCGATCAGGAGCACGCGCTTGCCGGTGAACGCGGTGAGGTGCGCGAAGTTGGCCGAAACCGTGGTTTTTCCTTCCTTCGGAAGCGACGACACGATGCCGATGACCTTCACCTCCCGGGACAGGCGGGCGAGATCAATCGAGACCTTGATGTTGCGCATGGTCTCGGCATAGCGCGAGAACGGGTGATCGATGACGTAGCGGGACAGCTGGCCGCTGCGCTCGACCGGCGCGCCATCGGTCGATCGCGATCCGCGGCTCCTCGACGCGCCCATCTGCTTCGAGCCGATGGCCGGGAGCACCCCAAGACATTTGACGCCGATCTCGTCCTCGACCTCGGTCGGCGAGCGCAGCACGTCGCTCAGCATCTCCCGGGCAAAGGCGGCGCCCAGGCCGAAGCAAAGACCACCGAACAGCGCGCCGATCAGCGAGAGCACCGTCTTGGGGGAGCTCTTGCGGTCCGGTTTCACAGCGGTGCTGATGATGCGGGATTCGCTGATCGGGAAGCTCTGGTTCTGCATTGCCTGCTGCTGCTTCTCGAGGAAGCTGTTGTACAGGTTGCGGTAGGTGTCGGCCGCGCTCTCGAGGTCGCGCAGCTTCACTTGCGCCTGTCCGGTGCTGCCGGCCTGGCTGACCAGATTCTTGAGGTTTTCCTCCAGCGACGTCTCGCGGCTCTTGGCGATTTCGTAGTCGCTGCGATAGGCATCGCCGATACGCTTGACTTCGTCTGCGATCGACTTGCGCAGCTCTTCCATTCGGTTGGCGAGATTGACCGAGGCCTGATGGGTCTTGCCGTAGCGGGCCGACCAATCGGAATACTGCGCCGACAGATCGAGATATTGAGCGCGCAGGCGGGTGATCACGGGATTGTTCAGCGCGTCGGTGACCGTCGGCTGGGCAAGATCCTTGTCGCTGATCGCGTCGATGCGGTCGAGCCGCGCCTTGGCCTCGGAGGTGGCCGCGCGCGCCTGGATCAGCTGCGTGTTCACGTCGGTGAGCTGCTGCTCGTTCATCAGGCCGCGGCTGGTGCCGACGATATTGTTCTGGCTCTTGAAGGTCTGCACGGCACGATCGCTGGCGGTCGCCTGCTCACGCAGCTCGGCGCTGCGCTGCTGCAGCCATTCGCTGGCGCGCTTGGTGGACTGATACTTCGCGTCGAGCGCGCCCACGATATAGGCATCGGCGATCTCGTTGGCGATCTGGGCCGCCTTGTCGGGGTCCCGCGAGCGGAAGCTGGCCGACAACACGTAGGTCGTCAGCAGGCGCTCGACCTTGAGGTTGTTCTCAACCGCGGCGACCGTCCCGCGTTCGATGCGTTCCTTCGAGGCAGGCCCGTCCGATCCGAACAGTCCGATGACCTTACCGATAATGGCGGGCAGCAGGCCTGGATCCGAGCCGTTGAACTCCGGATCTTCCGTCAGCTTCATGCGACGGACGACGGACCGGATCAGGTCGTCCGAGGTGATGATTTCGACCTGGCTGTCGACGAAGCCGGGGTCGATCAGCGCGGAGACGCCCGTGTCCTTGTCGAGCACCTGTGTCTGGCGGGTGTCCATCAGGATGCGCGTGTTCGCCGTGTACATCGGCGTCGCGGTCAGCAGGTAAACGAGAGCGAGTGCGAGAGCACCGCCGATGATCGCTGTGATCAGCGGCCACTGCCGCCGCAGGATTCCCAGCACGCGCTCGACGCTTAGCGTCGTCCCCGCCAGTTCGAGCGCGGATCTCTCGTGCAGCTGAAACTGCTCTCTGGGCTGGTACATCTGAATGTTCATCAAGCTGACATGAGGTTATTGGGGAAGCGGTGGAGCGGCAAACGGATCGGCGATGTTTGTCTGCCACTCTCCGGTCATTAAAGAGCTGGCGCTCCCAGCTGACTTATCGGGCGACCGCGGTGGTGCATTTCCGATGGGGTGGGACGCGACCGAACTCGGGTCGAATTCCACGGCCTCCAGCTCCGCTGAGTAGCCCGAGCTCACGGCCGAGTCTGCCAGCTTTCGTACAAACTCACTGATCTTCTGCGAGGTTTCAGGCTTGCGAGCCAAACACATCAGCTGCGCTCGGCGCAAGGCTGCGCCGATCGCGTTGCGGTCGACGCCAGCTGTCTCGCTGACAAGATCGCGCACCTTGGGCAGGACAGAGATGTCGGTGGCGATATAAGCAGCGAGGCGGCCGGCGAGCTTGGTTCGATCATTGCGAACCTCGCGCAACAGCGATGCAGGCTCCATCTGAAAGCCTTGCAGGGTGGCTGCAGGCACGCGGTTTGCCTGATCGACGCATTGAGCTTCGCACCGGCCACCGAGGCAGACAGCAATCAGCAGCGCGAATGCGATCACCAAGCGGAAACCGCCCGCGCCGCGATCAGCAAATAGTCGTCGTTGAGGCAGGGCCAAACCACTCATCGCGTTCATTCAGATCGCCGCAAGACTTCGCTCAACAACACTTTGCTCAAACCGAGTGTCGCGAATAACTATGTCAAATTCTTGTGCGGTGCAAAATATTGTCTGAAACCTCGGAAATTCACCGCAAATTTCATGAAGCGCGGATGAGTTCCGGTGAATGGGAATAGGCATACGACAGCGCCCACTGGGAGAGCCACGGGGCATCGATGCACGCAATCTAATCAAGAAGCCCGGGATCTGGGCGCGCAACCGATCAGAGCGGCGAACATGAGATCGATCCTTACAACCGCAAGGCGCAGGGCGGTCTGCGGCCATCCCACCGCGATCAATCGGTGTCGCTTGGTGACCGCGAGTCGTTGCAGTCTCCTGTTGACGGCGAGACCGTCCGGTTCGCGCTCACCGATCTGGAATCTGCAACGAGACATGCCTCAATCATGGTCAATACGGTTCGATACATGTTGAGCCTCTGCTCATCCACTAGGCCATAGACCAGAATTCGTCCGGCGATCGCGCCGCCGACGAGCTGAAACAGGAGCAGTACCGCGACGGCTATTCCTGCAAGCAAGCCCCAACGGCGAAGCTTGTCGATGCGCAGTGGCGCGAAGAAGAGCGCGGTTGCCAGAAAGACGGTCAGGATCAGCAGCAGAAGCCCTGCGCGCGAGGAGAGGGAGTATGCGATCAGCGCGGTCATCTGTCGCGAAGGCGGTTGGTTCGGCCACCGCAGCGCGGCTCCGCATTCCGGTTCCCGAAGCTGGAGTGCCCTTCTGCCACATTCGTGCCGAATGAATAAGCTAGTTGGATCGTGCGCGAACACGCAGAGCGAGCAGCATTGACGCAAAAGATATGTTGCGCGGTGAGCTTCTTGTTCTGCAGATGGCAAGCTGCTCATCGGGGGGCACGCAACCCCTTCACTAGTGGCTTGCACTATTGGCTTACGGGGTGCGTTGCCTCCGGCAAATTCACCGGTGCGCCACTGCTTTCGACATGGGCGACTCCTCCAACCGATATGCATGCAACGAGTGCGGGCAGGACATTGTATTCACGTCGAATGCCCAGTAGAAATGCTGCACTGCAAGGTACTAGGAAATTGCCGTGACGGTGCCCGCTCATCGCGAGAAAGCGCATGTCCTCACTCTGGACAGCATTCGGGGAATTGCCGCGGTCACCGTGGTGGTTCACCATGTGATCCTGATGCCGATGTTTCTTGCGGCATTCCCATACAAGGCCTGGATCGATTGCTCCTTCTTTCGAAGCGGCTGGCTGCTTGTCGATCTGTTCTTCGTGCTTAGTGGCATCGTTATGGCGTTGAGCTACGCCGAGACTGATTTCGGCCGCTTCTCGTTGTCGGATTTCATGGTGAGGCGGCTCGCGCGCGTCTACCCACTCCACGTGGTCATGCTCGTAGCGCTGCTGGTGTTTCGTTTGGCGCGGATAAGCCTCGTCGCGATGGGCGTCATGGCCAGCGACCCGGCGACGTTCGAAGTTAACAATGCTTATTCCTTCGTGTTGAACGTGCTCCTGCTGCACTCGCTCGGGTTCGTGGACTACCTGAGCTGGAACGGGCCTAGCTGGAGCATCAGTGTCGAGTTCTACACTTACGTTGTCTTTGGCCTGCTGCTGCTGCTCTCGGAGCGTCTGGGCTCGATCAGATATTTCTATGTCTGCGCGATTGCTCTTGGTGCCGGTTGCTGGATCGTCATCACCTTCACGCTGGGCAAGTCGGATCTGGCGCTGCAAACGGATTTCGGTCTGCTGCGTTGTATCGCCAGTTTCTTCCTGGGAGTTCTCACGGCGAGGGCCACCTCGCATCTGCCGCGCGCGGTGAGTGTCCGCGCGCAAGGTATCATCCAGATGATTGCACTGGCTCTCACCATCATCCAGGTCTCGATCGCAGAAGCCTATCCCGCCACGACCTTCGTGGCGCCGCTGACGTTTGCGATCTTCCTGGGTTCGCTGCTGGCTTTCCCCAACGCCGCCCTTGTGCCGGCCCTGCTTTCCACGAAGCCGCTCGTCTGGCTCGGACGGCGCTCCTACTCAGTCTATATGGTTCATGCCTTCGTCGTTCTGCTTGCCGAATATCTGGTGAAGGCTCTAGGCGCGCGTCCGGTCGCTGCACTCGATTCCATCTATCCAGGCCTGGCCACGACTTTGAACCTCGCCGTCGTGGTTGCCGCCGTTCTCGCGCTTTCAAACTTCACCTACCGTTTTGTCGAACTTCCGGGCGGCCGCGTCCTCAGGCGCGCCCTCGGCAGGGCTCCTGGATTTTCTTCGTCCCAGGTCGCGCCTTCGGCGCGGCCATCCAACTAGGGATTTGGTCCGCATGGTTGGTCCCAGGCGTGTTGTGTTTCCGGACTTCGGCTTCAATCTCGAAGCCATCGCGCTCACCGCGTACATCTTCCGCGATGCGTTCGGCGGCGTCGTGCGATACTACACTACGATCTTGCACGTCGGAGCGATATGGTTCCTGCCGGACGTGATTGCGATGCTCTGCATCTTCCTGTTCGTCAATCGTTGCATCATCAGAAACAGAAGTGTTCTGGCGATTCTCGTTCTGCTCCAGATCGTTCTGTCGCTCGGCATCGGCTACTTCTTCCTCGGGACCGTGAACGCCCTGTCGTCGTCATTCAAGATGATACTTCCAGTCTTCGTCGGTTTCTCGTTCTGCGATGCCGATCTGTCATCGTACAAGAAACTGCTCGCCATCTTCACGGGCGTATTCTACGCCTCGGTGATCGGGGTGATCCTGTCCAAGTACTGGACGATGCCTTGGACCGGCTTCAAATACGAATCGTTTGGCGCCGTTCGCGAGGCGGGCCGCCTTTGGTGGGCGGCTGCGGAGGTGCGGCTGTCCGGGTTCGCGTCGGACAACACGATGGCGGGCTTCTTTATCCTGACATGCTTTGTTACGACGTCCATTCGGCGAAGCACTCTTTGGTGTGTGGTATGCGGGTCGGTCGCGATCTATGCGATCAAGTTGACGACGAGCAAGACGACGATGCTGGTGCTCGCTTTTTACCTTTTCGTGCTGTTGATCGTGCGGATGCTGCCTGAGCGAATGAAATTTTCCGCAGTCCGGACGCTCGCGATATCGTCCTTTGCGGCGATCCTTGCGCCGGCGACCCTCATCCTGCTTGCCTCGGGGACTGCGGTCGGCAACAAGAGTCTGCTGTTCAGCATCATGGATCGAATCAATAACAGCTGGCAGTTGCCGTTCGTCTATATGAGCGAGCTTATGCCGATCGGCTACATCACTGGATGCGGCATCGGTTGCTTCAATTATCCGCAGCAATTGTTCTCAAATCTCGCATCTTATTGGGTGCCAGTCGATAATTTCTATGTCGGCACTTACCTGATGTTCGGATTTCCGTTCGTCATCTTTATGTGGATGGTGTTTCGCTCTGCATTCTTCGTTACGGACATTTACAAGCTGTCGCTGATCTTTACCGTTAATCTCTTCACGATCACCGTGCTGAACTATGGTCCTGCAACCGGACTGTTGTTTATTGCGCTCAGCTTTAGCGAGGTCTTCTCGCGACGTGTATCCGTGGCGCTTCAGGGGCCCTCGCGCCGCCCGGGCGTGGTGCGTGCGGAGTTGCTGAACGAAGGGCCCAATCTTGGATCAAGTCTGCCGCGGCCGGCATCGTGAGCCTAACCGGCAAAAGGAATGAAGATGCATAAACGATTGGCTTTCGTTGATACGCTTCGCGGCATCGCAGTGCTGTCGGTCGTGCTGCAGCACGCGCTCGAGCAGGTCGTGCTCAATCAGTCAACCGGAGGCTACTATTGGGCGTTTCATTATGCGCTCGGAGAATATTTCAATTTCGGTCGGTTTGGCGTGGTGCTGTTCTTCTTTGTCAGCGGCTTCGTGATTCCCTACAGCTTTCCAAACAGTGCCGCCCCGGTTCGGGACTTCGCTATCAGTCGCTTTTTTCGCCTCTACCCGGCGTACTGGTTGTCGATCGTTCTCCTGCTGGTTCTCTCCCCAATCCTCGAGGGGAAATCGTTTCCCCTGTCGCACGTCGCTGCGAATGCGACCATGTTTCAGATGTTCATGGGCATTCCCAATATCAGGATCGCCTATTGGACGCTCGCGGTGGAGCTGATGTTCTATGTCAGCTGCATTTGCCTTTTTGCCAGCGGATTCCTTACGCGCCGCCTGACTGCGTTCCAGATCGTCATCGCAACCTGCGTCATCGGAATAGTTGCGTTTCCAGTTATCAAGGTTCATGCCGTGTGGGGCGTGCTTGAGCTGGCGCTCGATTTGACGGCGATGTTCTTCGGCAAGGTGATCCGCGATACCGTCATGGAAGGCAAGCTCAGTTGGCGCCACGTCGGGATCTGCGCTGTTCTCTACGTGATCTTTGCTGCGGGCGTCGCGTACAGGCGTTACGGCATCGACTACCAGGAGAATTTTTTCTGCGCTTACGGCATGGGCGCCGCCTACATTCTGGCGGCCTGCGTATTCATTGGCTTCGCGGCCCTCGGCGAGAAAGCCGCCTGGCGCTCCATGTCCTTTGTCGGGATGATCAGTTATTCGGTCTACCTGATGGGGTCGTTTGCCATGATGGTCATCTTCTACTTTTTTGGCGCGGGCAACGGCCCCTTGCAGTGGTTCCTCTTTGCTGCCGCAGTCGTCGCCGCTTCGATCCTTGTCAGCTGGTTGACCTATCTGACGGTCGAAAAGCCCTGCATCAGTTTCGGGCATCGTTTCCGTTCCCCGCGAGGTCTTGCTTCGGTTTCGCTCCAGTCGTCGCTGCGAAGTCAGGTGGCAGAATGAGAGTACCGACGCCCGCGTCTTATGCCGAGACGGGCGGCGGTTTTGTGCCGTCCATTCAGGGCCTTCGCGGCGTCGCAGCGATTAGCGTTCTGATCGACCATTTCTGCGACATGCCGAAAGGCGGTGTCTACGACATCCCCAATCCGGGATTCTTGCCGCCGATCTGGCCTTGGCTGCAATCGGTCATCAACTCGGGCGGGCACGGCGTAGAACTGTTTTTCATGATCAGCGGCTTTCTGATTCCCGCGAGCCTGGTGCGGCACGGATCAATCGGAAAGTTCACGTATGATCGCGTTCTGCGCATCATGCCGGTCTTCGTCGTGCTGCACCTCGCGTTGTTCGCGGCTGGCCCGATCGTTGGATACAAGTTCTTCCGGGGCATCGACCTGCCGACCTATCTCCAGGTGTTCTTCGCCAATTTGTTCTTCGTCCAGGATGCGATCGGGCTTCCGATTGCCCAGCAAAACGCGTGGACGCTGACCTACGAATGGGCGTTCTATATCCTGTTCGCATTGTGCTTCGGCGCCGTCGTGCGGCTGAAGAGCTGGTGGCTTGCGGCGCCACTGATCCTTCTCGGCTTCCTTTGCATCCTGCATTGGCCGATCACTGCCTTCTTCGTGATCGGCATGTTGTTCAGCGCGACCAATCTGCGCTTTCGGACGCCCGGAGCCGTAGGCGTCGTTGCCGGGCTCGCCTGTTTTGCCGCCATGTATGCCGCCCTCGACGTGCTGCATCCGTTTGCTGCGCTGATTCCGGGCTTTCTGCTGTTCGGAATGGTGTTGGCGACAGGATCGGGAATGTCCGGTCTGTTCAGCCTGGCGCCGCTGCAGTACCTCGGCAAGATAAGCTACAGCCTCTATCTCGTTCACCCGTTCGTGCTGTTTCCATTGCAGGTCATCGGGCTGAAGCTGGTCGATCGCGGTGTCGATCGCTGGCTGCTATGGAGCGGGTTCGTGATCTTTGGGCTGGCGCTCGCCTTGATCGCAAGCTCGCTCAGCTACGAGATCGTCGAGGTACGCCTGCGCCGGTTCATCGACGGGGCGCTCCGACACATCTTCGTACGGAAAATGGCGCAGAGCCGGGCGGCCTGATCGCGTCAAGCGGGCCTCTGATAGAACCGGCGCAGCCGCAGCGCCGGTTTTTCAATGACGTTCCAGGAGAAGGCCGCAAAGCCGAGCGTCAGCAAGATGACGATCGGCAGGATCATCGCCAGCGACAGGTGGTGATCCCGCCCCAGCACGCGCTGGAAGATGTCGATCGTCGCCTGCGTGATCGGGAAGCCGTAGAGGTAGATGCCGTAGGACAGATCCTGGGTGAACAGTCGATCGAATGCCTTGAAACTCTGCATGCCGATGTAGACCGTGCAATAGGTCAGGAAGATCCCGGCAAGCGGCAGCAGAACGTTGAGCCACATGATCGCCGCGTAGCAGAGCGCCGACGCCGCAAAGATCGCCCAGTGGATCGGCACGTATCTGGCGTGCAGGCGGAACACCATGCCGAAGAAGAACATGAAGACGAGGTACCAGCCGGCGAGCCGCGTCGAATCGGACCGGACGTTGAAGGTCGCGGGATCGACGACGTAAGCGACCAGTTCGACGAGGAGGGCTGCACCCACCAGGAGCGTGATCCAGCGGATCTTTCGAGATTCACCAGAGATCATGCGCGCAAGCAGGAGCGCGAAGGCGAAGACGTAGCACCAGAGCTCCCAGGGCAGGGTCCAGAGATTGGCGTTGACCATCTCCGGCCAGGGATTGTGCAGGAACAGGCCTGGCAGCTCGAACGTGACGTGACCGACGATGTTGCCGAAATAGCGGTAGAACTGGTACTCGGCCAAATATTGCGACAGCGGCAATTGCGTTAGCAGCGGCCCGACCACGAGCGCGCAGAGCGTCACCTCGACGCTGAGCGCCGGGACGATCCGCAACACGCGGTTGATGAAGAACGTCTTGAGATCCGGGTTCTTGATGGCGCTGCCGGTGACCAGAAAGCCGCTGAGTGCGAAGAACATCCCGACCAGCGCGATCAGCCCGGGCCGAAGCAGTTCCTGGATGATTTCGGGCGCATGGAGGTGGCTGAAGGACAGCGCCGTCAGTCCGCCCATCTTGTCGAAGGCGGCGGCGCCGGGGTCCTTGAGGACATAGACGGCCATTCCCGGCTCATCGAGCTTCTTGACGAAGGCGGCGCCGGCGAACAGGCCGGCAACCGCGACCCGGCAATGATGCGACAGGATGACCAGCGACAGCAGGTGCCGCATCATGTTGAAGCCAGGTCCGAGACCTTTGTTCTTCGCCAAAATGGTTTCGGCGGTTTCCTGCCGCGCCAGGCCAGACTGGATGGTGTCGGGCAGCCGCCAGAAGCGCGTCGGAGCGGAGCGGCGCTCGCGGCCGAGTGCGCCCGGCAACGAAACAGTTGCGAGCTCTGCGTCTCGGTCCGGTTGCGACATTCTCGTCAGCCTTTCATGCACCTGTTTTGGCGACATCGATGGATGCCACGGAGTTGAAGCCAATTCATGGCCGTCAGGCCGACTTGCCATAGCACCAGATCGCACCACTCACCCAATCGATCGCCGCTAAGCGACGATCGAGCGGCGTCGCCCGAGCCTGCGGCAATAGGCAATGAGGGGTTGCTCGACATACCAATGGATCAGGATCCCGGCGACGACCGACAAGACCACCGCAGCGATGACGAAGAGCGCGGACGGCAGCGGATTGTGCAGCCGGGCGGATATCTGAATCAGCACGACCGCGGTCGCGGCGTGGGTAAGGTAGATTGAATAGGAGGCGTCGCCGAGCAGCAGGCCGAGGGAATGCAGCGGCCCCGGCCTTTCGGTCGAGACGATGCCCAGCCACACGACGATCGTCGCGAACAGTGTCCACCACAGGGCGCGGAGGGCGTTGTCTTCCGACAGCGTCGCCCCGACAACGGCGGTTGCCAGGATGGTCGCCGCGAGCGTGAGCGGGAACGCCGCCGGGAATCGGCCTCGCACGAGGGGATGCCCCCTCAGCCAGAGCAGGCCCAGCGCAAAACCCATGCCGAACTGAAGGTTGGGCATCATGATGTTGCCGTAACCGACCACGGTCGCGAGGGCGAGACCTTGGGTTTCGGGCTGTAGCAGTTCCGGCCACGCCAGCAGGTGGGACGCCGCGTACCACGCCAGCGGTGCAAGGAACCAGGCGGCCAGCAGATATGACAGAGGGCGCGGCCTCAGCATGGTGACTGCGAACAGGATGTAGAAAATGAACTCGTGCCTGAGCGTCCACACCACGTGGGGCCGCAGCTCTCCGATCGGCCAGAGCGCCATGGCTCGCAGGCCGGGCAGAAGATCGATCTTCGCCGTGCCGGCCATCGACAGCAGGTTGTATCCGATCACGCATACCCACATGAAGGGAATGATACGCACGGAGCGGCGAACGAAGAATTCCGCGCGCGTGCTGCGGGTCGGGCCGAATGAAACAATCGTGATGATGAAGCCGCTGATGACGAAGAAGATCGCGACGCCGAACAGGCCGGTTTCAGCGAGCGCAAACGGGCTCTCGCCGTAGGACGGCGGCAGGCTGACCAGCCAGTTGACGTGCCAGATCACGACCAGAATGGCTGCAAAACCGCGCAGGTATTGAATTCCCGGTACGATCCCGCCCTTGGGGGAGCGTGCACCCTCGATATCCGTCAATGTCGCCTCAATGCCGCGCTGGTGCTCGATTTTACCGATCGCATCAGTGATCGGTCAAACCTGATTTTTTTGGCGCGATGATGATGAATGAGGCAATGCCGCAGCGATAACGCGGCCGCAAATGGGCGCCGCCGATCCCGGGTTGCATGCGGCGAGGCGGGGCCCGCCGCACGCAATCCCGGCTCGATCAGACGAACAGGAAGTCGCTGCTGGTCACGTTCGCGGTGACGACGTTCTTCAGCAGGATGGTGTCGTTCGTCGTGACGTGGATCAGAGTGTCGGCACCGGACTGGCTGAGCTGGAGATGGCTGTAGTCAGCGGCCATCAGCTTGGCGATCGCCACCGTGTCATGGCCCGTCGCTGATCCAGCGTGGAAGCCGTTGACCGTGTCGCTGCCACCGCTGAAGGAGACGGTGGTCGACCCGACTCCGGCGACCGCAAACGTGTCGTTCCCGGTGCCGCCGGCAAGTGTGATGCCCGCGACCTTGGCCGACGCGTTGTGCGTGCCGTCCGAGTTCAGGATGTCGACATAGGCCAGGTTTCCGGCCGTGTTGTAGGAGTCGTGCTCGGTGTTGGTCGCGTTGAAGTAGAAATTGTCGTGCGACCCGTCGGCATTGTTGACGTACATCTTCGCCTTGACGCCGTCCGTGTAAACGGTCGTGGCGTTCGAGCCGTCGGTGTTCTGAACGTAGTCGCTGGCGATCTTGCCGCTCGAATAGGTCTGGGTATCCTTCGAGCCGTCGGCATTCGTGATGTAGACCGAGGTCTTCACGCCGCCGCTGAAATTGGTCGTCGTGGTGTCGCCGCTGGCCTTCGCCACCGTCTGGGTCACGCTGCCAGTCGTATCGTAGGTGGACGACAGGGTCGAGCCGTCGGTGTAGTTCTGCACCTCGGTCGTCTTGTGGCCCGTGCTGTCGTACAGGTCCGTCGTGACGCTGCCGTCCGAGTTGACGACCTTGGTGTATTGCAGGCTGCCGTCGGCGTGCAGATCGGTGATCGACGTGATGGTGCCGTCCGCCTTGCTCTGCTGGATCTCGGTCGTGTAGGCCTTGCCCGTGACGTTGAAGAACGTGTTGGTGTGCGTGCCGTCGGCATGCGTATCGTAGGTCGCGGTCTTGATGTCGTTGCTGTAGACCGTCGTCGACGACGAGCCGTCGGTTTTCTGGATCAGCGTGCTGGTCAGGTGGCCGGATGTGTAGAGATCGGACTCCTTCGAGCCGTCGGCATTGGTGATGTAGACCGACGTCTTGACGTCGCTGCTGAAGTTGGTCGTCGTGGAATTGCCGTCGGCCTTCGCGACCGTCTGCGTGACTGCTCCTGCCGTATTGTAGATGGACGTCAGCGTCGAGCCGTCAGCGTGGTTGACGACCTCGGTCGTCTTGTGGCCGGTGCTGTCATACTGGTCGGTGGTGATGCTGCCGTCGGCGTTGACGACCTTGCTGTACTGCAAGGTACCGTCCGCGTGGAGGTCGGTGATCGCCGTGAAGGTGCCGTCGGCCTTGGTCTTCTGGATCTCGGTCGTGTAGGCTTGGCCGGTGATGTTGTAGAAAGTGTTAGTGTGGGTGCCGTCGGCGTTGGTGACGTACACCTTGGATTTCACGCCGCTGGCGAAGACCGTCATCGTCGACGAGCCGTCGGTCTTCTGGACGAGGTCGCTGGCGATCACGCCGTCCGTGTACAGCTGGGTTTCCTTGGTGCCGTCGGCGCTGGTGATGTAGATCGAGGTCTGGACGCCGGCGCTGAGGTTGGTGGTCGTGGTGGTGCCGTTGGCTGCCTTGGAAACCGTCTGCGTCGCGACCCCTGAAGTATTGTAGGACGTCGTGAGGCTCGATCCGTCGGCGTAGTTGTGCACCTCCGTGATCTTCTGGCCCGCTGTGTTGTAGAGGCCGGTGGTGGTGCCCCCGTCCGCGTTGGTGATCTTGGTGTACTGCGTCGTGCCGTCGGCATGCAGGTTGGTGAAGGCGGTCACCGTTCCGTCCGCCTTGGCGGTCTGGATCTGCGTCGTATAGGGCTGGCCGGTGATGTTGTAGAAGGTGTTGGTGTGGGTGCCGTCGGCGTTGGTGACATACACCTTCGATTTCACGCCGCTCACATAGACCGTCATCATCGACGATCCATCGGTCTTCTGGACGAGGTCGCTGGCGATCACGCCGGCCGTAAACAGCTTGGTTTCCTTGGTGCCGTCGGCGCTGGTGATGTAGATCGAGGTCTGAACGTCGGCGCTGAGGTTGGTGGTCGTGGTGGTGCCGTTGACTGCCTTGGAAACCGTCTGCGTCGCGACCCCTGATGTGTTGTAGGTCGTGGTCAGGCTCGAACCGTCCGCGTAGTTCTGGACAGCGGTGATTCTCTGGCCGGCGGTGTTGTAGAGGCCGGTGGTGGTGCCCCCGTCCGCGTTCGTGATCTTGGTGTACTGCGTCGTGCCGTCGGCATGCAGGTTGGTGAAGGCGGTCACCGTTCCGTCGGCCTTGGCGGTCTGGATCTGCGTCGTGTAGGCCTGACCGGTGATGTTGTAGAAGGTGTTGGTGTGGGTGCCGTCGGCGTTGGTGACATACACCTTGGATTTGACGCCGTTGGCATAGACCGTCATCGTCGACGATCCGTCGGTGTTCTGCACGGAATCGCTGGCGATCTGCCCCGCCGTGTACAGCTTGGCTTCCTTGGTGCCGTCGGCGCTGGTGATGTAGACCGATGCCAGCACGCCGGCACTGTAGTTCGTCGTCGTGCTTGCACCGCTGGCAGCCTTCGCGACGGTCTGCGTCACCGCGCCGGTGGTGTCGTAATTCGTGGTCAGGCTCGAACCGTCGGCATAGTTGCGCACTTCCGACGTCTTCTGGCCGGCGCTGTTGTAGAGATCCGTGGTGGTGCTGCCGTCGGCGTTGAGCACCTTGGTGTACTGCGTCGTGCCGTCGGCGTGCAGATTGGTGATGGAGCTCATCGTTCCATCGGCCTTGGTGGTCTGGATCTGGGTGGCGTAGGCCTGGCCGGTGATGCCGTAGAACGTGTTGGTGTGCGTTCCGTCGGCATTGGTCACATAGACCTTGGACTTCAGGCCGTTCGTGTAGACCGTGGTCGTGACGGTCTTGTCCACATCGTTGACGGTCTCGCTCGAGATGCTGCCGTCCGAATTGTAGTTGGTGGTCTGCTTCGCGCCGTTTGCGCTGACGATCACTTCCTGTGTCTTCACGCCGGCCGCGTACAGGATCGTGTCGCTGCTCGAGTCGACATTGACGAGCGATTTGCTGGTGATGACGCCGTTGCTGAAGTTCGACGTCTGCGTTCCCGTCTGTGTGCCGGACGCGCTGAAGAACTTGGTCTCGCTCCAGCTCGATGTGGAGGTTGTGACGGAGAACGAGTAGCCGCCCTGGATCGCCGCGAGCGCGTTTCCGTAGTGCGAGATGATGTAGTTCATCGTCGACACGGACGCGACGGCAAGCACATGGGTGTCGGTCAGCGTGATCGACTGCAGGGTAGTCGATGCCGAGAGATCGGCGAGTTCCGCGACAATCTGGGCGGCCGTGCCGGTGACGTCGGTGGCCTGCGCCGGATTCGAGGGCGCCCGGGCCACGCCGTCGATCTCGATGATGATGGGGTGGTCGCTCACGGGAATTGTGAACGAGCTGACATTGGTATAGGTCGCGATCGGGTCGGTTCCGCCCGTGGGATCGTAGACCTTGATGGATTGGTGCACGCCGTCGAGCTGAACCGTGACGCTCTGGCTCGGGTTGCTGATCTCGGTTTTGGTCTTCTGGTCCCAGACCTTCGGCTCGGCCCAGACGACGAGATCGTAGGCGCCGTTGCTCTTGCCGAGCACCATGCTGTTGCCCGAATCCGGCATGTTGCTGAGCGTGTAGCTCAGCGGGCTCGTCGGCTGGCCGCTGCCGCTTCCGTCGTCGTTAAGAATTGTCGTCAGGTTATGGACCGCGGTGGCAGCCAGCTTGGGCGTGCCGTCGTCGTAGAACAGTCCGAAATGGCTCTGCGGATCGGTATCGCTGCTCGACGAATTGCGGTCGAGCAGTTCGTAGAGATAAGTCGTGCCGACACCGTCCTTGAAGGCGTCCATCAAGGTGTTGAGGATTGATTTTGCCTGAACCGACTCGTTCACGCCGAGATACGGCGTGGTGCTCAGCGTGGTGTAGCCGGTTTCGGTGATCACCGTGGGATCGCCGGGAGACACCGAGGTTGCGAGGTTCAACGCCGATGCCAGCGCGGCGGCCGGCGTGGTGCCGGTGCTGACATAGGCGTGGGAGTTGGCATAGTCCGAGGATGAGCCGAGATTTCCGAGCTTCGAGAAATCGTTGGGATCGTCGTAGCCGAGAGTCAGATTGTAGACCGGAAGCTTCGAGAGCGTCGCATCGGCCTTGATCGCGCTGTAGAGCGCCTGCTGAAATTGCGCGGCCGCCTGGATCGTCGAGCTGCCGTTGTAGCTGAACGCCTGGAGATTGACTTCGTTCAGGCCTTCGAGCGCGATGATGCTGCCCGGATGTGCCGCCTCGAACGCGTCGAGTGCGGCGATGTATTGCTGCAAGCCCGCGGCACCCGTCGCCGGGATCGACGATGAAACGCCGAGATCGAACTTGTATCCGTCGTTCGCCAGACCGTCGAGCACGGGCTGTGCTCCCGGGATGTTCGTCAAACCGTCACGAAGCGTGGTGACGCCGAGATATTTGAGGTCGGCTTCGACGAGTGCGAGATTGTTGTAGCTGCCCCACGCATATGACACGTGCGTGTTGACGCCGATTGAACTTGTGAACGCGCTTGCGGAGAGAACAGTTTGGTCGCTGCTGGTGATGGTCGCCATGACTTACTCTGGTGATGCCCGCTGGAGTTGCTCCATGCGTAGCGGTAGAGTTTGTCAGTGACGTTAGAAAGAAGGCTAAAGATGTAGGTATCCGCGGCTTTTCGCGGAACGAACTGCAAGTATTTTCAGCACATTGCGCGACACTGCTTGTTCCTCACTGGAACTCGCCGCGATTGCCTAATTACGATTCACTATCGGCCCGTCGTTCTACGGAATGTTCCATGACAGCGACGTGAATCGTTTGCGCAAACGAAAAATGATTCGTCGCGCGCTAATGCGCGGACGCTGTGCTCGACGGTGATGCGCCGGGCAATGGATACTCGGTTCGCCAACCGAGTCGCTGCGCGTCGCCGTCGGCGATGGCTTCGAGCAGCGGACGAAGCGCCTTTCTGGCGCCATTGAGACTGCGATAAGCCAGGATGGCCTCGATCGCGAGCAGGCCGACGTAGCTCATTCGGTTGATGCGATAGACAATCGGGGAGGTTTTGTACCGCTTCTCAATCAAGATCCGGTTCCGGCAGGCATAATAGAGACGCCACGCCGGTGCGTCGGGGCTGACGAGCGCGCTGCGCGCGCTGGTGCTCGGCTTCGTGTCCCAGGATTCTTCTGCGTCGTTGATGCAGCCGACATCCGTCAGATAGATGGCAACGCCGGCGTCCATCAGGCGCAGCGAGTAGTCGTGGTCGTCACTATAGAGGACGAACTCCTTGTTCGGAGGCGAAACCTTCCGGACGGCGCCAATCGGCAGCAGGAGCCCGCCATAGGGCGCGGTCTCGATCCGGCGGAGATGAAACTCGCCGTAATTCTCCGGATCTCGCCGCGCGGATCGCGCAAACCGTCGCCATAGTTTCGACGGAAGCGAGGCGAGATGAAAGTTCAGGAACGAGTTGGCGCGGATGGCCACGGCGTTTTGATTGGCGAGCAGCGTCGGATAGATGCCCCGATGCCTGCGCAATGCGCACAGCCCGATATCGTCTGTCGCGCCGAGCGCTGTATGCAGCGCGAGCAAGCGGTCCAGGAAGCCGTCCTCGCCGACATTATCGTCGTCCAGAATGAGGACGAACCCCAAATCGTCGTCCTCGAGCCGCTGAGCAGCGGTGATGCCGGCGTGAAAGCCGCCGGCCGATCCCAGATTTGAAGCGAGCCTGATGACATCGACGGGAGGTGTGGTTGCGAAATCGTCAACCGTCACCGGGCGGCTGCATCCATTGTCGACCACGATCACACGTTTGACGGCGGGGCTGGCCTGAACGGCGGCAACGGTCCGCCGCACCAGCTGCTCGCGTCGCCCGTAAGTCACGATGACACATGCGACCGAGCGCCCCGCTTCTGTCGGGCGATTGAAGACGATCGGTGGCTTCGATTCGAGGGGAGCGTTCGACAATTTACTCTCGCTTGGCGTTAAGTCGTCCCATTCGGGCGACACTATAGATACTCAGTCGAATTGGAACGGCAATTCCTCCGGCAATTTTCGCCACAAAAGCGTGCAAACGTGTTGTTCGCTCCGACAGCGGCTGCGCTCTGCCGGTGAGAGCCTATTGTGATCATATTGTGAAGGTCAGTGCGCAGATGCAGGTGATGATGGATCAGGGTCGGATGCATGCAGTTTCTCAGGCGCACGGAGGCGCAATGTTCCTGGCAATGAAGAGAGTGTTTCTGGCCGCGCTGTTGCTGGCACTCGGTCTGGTGGCATCCGTCGAGAATGCCAGCGCGGGTCCGCTCGCTTGGGGGGTCGACGGCCCGGACGGACGGCGCGCAGACCTGAAGGCGATCTTCGAGGTCATGCGAGCCCGTGGGCTCACGCAGTACAGAGTCGGTGCAAATCTCGCGCGGGACACCGATCCCTACGAGATCCAGATGTACCGGGACATGCTGGCGCTGGCCAAGACCTACGGCATTACGCTCAAGCCGATATTGGCGACCCCGTTTGCCTGGGGGGATCGCACCGATGGCGGCAAGTATCCGGCTGGCGACTGGAATGCGCTGTATCAGCAGGCCTATTCGAGAACTTACACCTTCGTGATCAATTTCAAGGATCAGATCAACGATTGGGAGATGGGCAACGAGATCAACCTTCTGGCGCTGGATTCCAGCGGCAAGAAGCTCTACGGCCGCGGCTGGACCGCCGAGGAATTCGATATGCCGGTCATGAACGACTGGGTCGCGGTCCTCAAAGGCATGTCGGATGCGATCGACAAGATCAATCGCGAGCACGGGACGCATTTGCGACGCGTGCTCAACACCACGTCGACGATGTTCGGCTTCCTCGATTTCATGGCGTCGAAGGGTGTCGGATTCGACGTCATTTCCTACCACTATTATGAATCCCTGAATCAGAATCCAAACCGCGCTTGGGGCGGCAGCAGGCAGCCCTACAACCTGTTCAAGAAGCTTGCGACGTATGGCAAGCCGGTCGTCTTCAATGAGGTCAATTGCGCGGAGATCTACAAGCCGGCGTACGAGAACGAAGCCGGCAAGCCCCTCACCGAGGCGTGCTACAAGAGCCTGCACGCCACGTTGAGCTTCATCGCCAATCAGGCCGATGCCAACGTCGAGAGCGTGCTGATCTACGAGTTGTTCGATGAGCCGAAGAAGGCCCCGCCGGAAAACCGCTTCGGCCTGATGTACGACCTCAACACGCCGAAGATCCCGCTCTACATGCTGTCACGTTTTGCAGGAAAGGAGCTCGCGCCGCACGAGGCGGAGGAGCTGAAGAAGCGCGGAATGTAGGCGCGGCACGTGCCGCGCCTACGGCAACATTCGGCCTAGATCCAGAGCCACGGGCAGACGGTGTCCAGTCCGACCCGGATGTAGAACTTCCAGATGTTGTCGGTTGCATATCCCTTGTTGTCGAGGCCGCGGATTCCGCTGACGAGCGGCACCGTCCGGAACCGTGAAACGAATCTTGACGTTCTCGGCGCGGCCTCGAAATCGTCACGCAGCGCCTTTTCGGGGAACGCGGCGGCGGACGTCTCCTCGTAGAGCTTGCACTTGCCCTGGAGATATTGACGATAGCCGGTAGTGGTCCACGCCATCATGTACATGTCGACCACCCTTTTGGGGTAGTTCCGCATGTTGACGTAGAAGTCGAAGGCTTTCGGGCGCTTCTGGATCAGCTTGGCAAGATTCAGGACGATGTAGCGGCCGGTGACCTTCCAGATCGGCGTGTCGGCAGCGCATTCCCTGATGAAGCGCGAATTCGCCATCGCGTGGTCGAGCAGGAACAGTTCGCCGTAGCCGCGGCCGTACATCTGGGGATAGTCGAGCCCTGGAAAGGAGATGAACTCGATCTTGTCGACGATGTTCAACTGCTCGGCGATGGCCTTGAGGCTGGACAGGTCGGATTCCGAGTTCTCGACAAAGACGATCTGGTCGATGCACTGGCCGACCAGCCGGCCGTAGAACCAGAGCGCGTCTTCATAGTCCTTGCGGCGGAGGGCGGGATCCTTCCGGCCAAGGCTTCGCACGTCGGCTTTCGGCGTGATGGTCGCCGTCATGATCAGAATATTCATGGGTCCTTTCGATGTCATCTCATCAATCCCTTGCGGCGGAACGGCTAGGTGGCAGCGACGCGCTCCTTGTTCAGTTCGAGATCGCGCAGGCCGAGCAGGCTCCGTGCCAGCTGTCGATGAAATAGCAGGTAACTGATCGCGATCGTCAGGACGTATGCGGTCGTGCCAAGCAGCCAGGCCGATCTCGGCGTGGCGGCCATCTCCATGACGCGATTTGCAGCAACGAGGCCGAGCACCGTGGCGACCGTCGCGGGCGCAAGCGCCTTGACCAGATCGAGAACCGGCAGCCTGGTCTCCCAGGAGGTGATCAGCATCGTGGCGACTGACACGATCAGCGTCACCGCAAGATAGATCTTGATGATCCCGATCAGCCCAAATCTCAGCCCGATGACGAACGCCACGATGGTCGAGATGCTGTTCGCAGTCGAAACCCAGAACTGCAGCTGAGCCTTGCCGCGCGACAGCAGCATGGCGCCGCTATAGGCGGTGATCGACTGCGCTGCGCCGGCGATCGACATCAGCCCGACCAACGGAATGATGCCGGTCCATTTGGCCGGAAAGAACGTGGTGAAAAGATAGTCGGCGCCGAACGTGAGGTAGAGCATACCGGGAAAGACCACGGCCGCCGTCAGCGACAGTACACCGCAAATGATCTCGTTGCGCTCCTGCAGCGATCCCTTCGCGGCCTGACGGCTGAGCGTTGCCATGAGCACGCCGCTGCCGGGCCAGGTGATCACCATCAGCGGAAGGATCATCATCTGATAGGCCAGCCCGTACAGACCGACGGCGGCCGCGCCCACGGCACCGCCGATCAGGACGTTGCCAACCGCGCGACCGGCAAAGTTGAGCAGATTGCTCGCCAACACCCAGCCGCCGAACGTCAGGATCGAACGCACGCGGCCCCATTGAAAGTTCAGCTGCACGTCCTTTCGCGCGATGATGGCGAAGGCCGCGGCGCGAACGATCTGGACGACCACATAATAGGCAACCAGCGCCCAGACGCCCCAGCCCAGGAAGGCGCCCGTAACGCATGTGAGTACCGACACGATGACGGCGATGATCTCGACGGTTGCCACGGTCTGGTAGCGCAGATGCCGTTCAAGGACGGCACGCGGGCCGAGCGCGGCGATGGAGAGCACGACCGAAATCGACAGCGTGGCGAGCACGCTTCCCAATCCCTCCATGTCCAGGCCGGCGGCGAGAGGCGCGGAGATGGCCGCCAGGATTACGGCGCAGAGCAAGCCGATGGCGCAGATCAGCGTGATCGCGGCGCCCGCGTCGTCCCGATCGAGCGTCGGCCGCTGCACCATGGCGCTCGACATGCCCAGGTCGGTCAACAGCGCGATGAATCCGACGAACGGCAGTGAAAAGGTGACGAGACCGAATTCGGCCGGCGCCGCGAAATACGTCATCATGACGGTCATCGCGAACTGCAGGCCGGATTTGAGAACGTTCATGCCGGACATCGACAGCAGATTTTTCAGCATTACGTCGATCTCCGGGCGCCACGGGGTGACGCCCACTCAGGTTCCATACGGCCCAGCCCTGCATCCGCGCGTTTATCTCGCACATGCACAACTGGCAAGACAAGCAATCGGGCAGCAGGCATTGCCAAGTTGTTGGGCAGGCCTTTTTTCATTCTGGAAAGCATCGCGACGTCACGCTGTCGTTACACATCCGATCGGGATGCGCCGGCAGCCTCGAGGAAGCGCCCCTTCCACGCGAGGAGCGCGACGATGGCGGTTGCGGCCACAATCTTCGCAACCAGCGCAATCGCGGACGCAGAGGGCACGGCCGAAAATGCGCTGATGAAGGCAGCGCCCGCGACAGATGCCGCGACGAGCCCCCATCGCGGCGATGCGCCGAACCGGATCATCGGCCCTGCTGCGAGCACGATGACGATCGCCGTTGCGACGATCGCCCCAATCAGGACATAGGTCGGCGATCCCGTGATCGCCTGCGTCGGTACCGCCACGGCCAGGACGAGCAGCAATTGGCACAGTGCGACGACGACAAGACGCGTCGCGGACTTCGTCAAATGGGGGGCGATCGCGAGCGTGGATTGCAGATGGCAGTGCATGAAATAGAAGCCCGCCGCCGCCGAGGTCTGGAGAAAGCTTGCCAGAATGGGCGCGGGAACGAACAATTGTCCCGCGTCCGGCAGGAAGCCGATCAGGCCTCCGAGCATCACCAAAGTGGCGCACATGATGAAATCGAGCAGGTGCGCGACGGCCGCGCGGGAGTCGTCGGCACTGCCGCGCTCGTATTGATGGACGACTTCGGGGTAGTTGACGGTGTGAATGGCCGCGACCAGCACCGCAAACGGCCGCTGCAGCAGGTCGATCGCCATCGAGAAGCCCGCGGTGACCGCGGGGGCGCTTGCACCCAACGCTGAAACGACGACGAAGCGTATCGAGACCGGGACCGAAAGGTGCAGCACCGAGGCGCCGGCAGCGAGCATGCCGTAGCGCGCGAAGCCGCTCCAATCTTCCAGCAGGGCCGGACGCGTCACCTTCTGAAGCTTGTGGGGATGCAGCAACTGCCCGGCGATCAGGCTGGCGATTTGGGCGCCCAGCATGCCGAGCAGCGCTGCGTGCGCCGTGCCGTGGAGCCACGCGCCGGCCGTTGCGCCGCCCACCATCAGCGTGGCTCTCAGAATGAGGAGAAACGCGGCTGCGCCTAGCCGGTGCGAGACGCGGACAACCATGAAGTGGAGATCGGTCGCGCCCTGAGCTACGGCCAGTGCAAGCCCGACTAAGCCTACGCTCGTGGCGATCGGGCTTGCGATCGAAACGGCGAGGCCCCCGATCACCAGAAGCGCGAGCGCGCTGGCGAGCGCGGCGCCGAACAGGGACGTTCTCAGTCGCGCCGCGTCGTCGTGCATGGCGGCCGCCAGAAAGCGCACGCCGGCCAATTGCAGCCACTCGAACATCAGCACGCTGAGCAGCTGACTGGAGGCGAGCGTGAGGGAGAAATTGGCGTAAGCAAGAGGAGAGAGAACACGGCCGAGCAGAAAGATGAGGATGATCGCCGCCGCGCTCTGATAGACGACTCCGGCGAGCGCGAACAGACGCGTCATAGGAGGTTCAGGCTGCGGACTGAGGCGCAGGACAGAACGGGCTCTTTGCGCAAACCGGTCATCCCCTGGCTATTGCTTGTGCCGGCTCAGGAGCTCGAAGGCGTCGCGATATTCGGCGATGACGTCCGTGAAGGTCCGATGGTCGTTTTTCTCGGCGAGCCTGTCGACCATCGCCGCCAACTCCTCCGGTTTCGACATGATACGCAGAATGCTGTCCGCGAGCGACTTCGGATCGGGTGCGGTCAACCAGCCGACAGCACCGCGCTCCACAGCTTCGGGGATCCCGCCAAATCGCGTCCCCAGGAAAGGCTTGCGCACCGCCTGGGCGTCGGCGACGACGAGCGGACCCGGCTCCTCCCAGATCGGCGGAATCACGACGACGTCGATCTGACGGTAGAAGTTCTCGGGCTCGACGAAGCCGAGAAATTCGATGCTCGCCTTTGGCGCCATGGCCCTGAGCTCGTGCTGGATCTCCGCGTCGGCGACGCCAGCGATGACAAGCCGTACCCGGTCATGGGGAAGGTGGGCGAGCGCCTTGACGAGATTGTAGATGCCTTTTTCTTCGGTCAGGCGGCCGATGAATCCGAGGGTCAGGACAGGACCCGCCGAATGCTTCGAAGGCGGGGAGACCGGCATTGTCGATGCATGGGAAATGACCTTGCGCAGCTCTGTATCGGCGAACAGGCCCATCTCCAGATGGATGTCGAGAATGCGTTGGCTCACGCCGACGACGCCGCGCAGATTTCTGGTTGCGCTTCGACGATTGATGGTCAGCAGCCTGCAGCTCATGCAGGTGTGCTCGCAGGCTTTCCCCTTCGAGAAGCGCGAGCAGCGCGGGCAGGTCAGGTAATAGTCGTGCAACGTGTGGAGGACCGGCACATTGAGTTCGGCTGCGACCTTCCATACGGCGGTGGTGAGGCCCGAGAGGTTGTTCGAGTGCAGCACGTCGGGCCTGAAGGCCTTGATTCTGTCGGCAACGAGTTGGGCGCTACCGCGCCAGTCCTCCATCGCATGCCACAATCCTCTCGCCGGCGCGCTTCGCTGTCCGGTGAACGGCCGGTAGATGTTCTTGACCGGCGCCGAATACACGTCGATGCCGTCGCTCGTCTCCATCGCCTGTTCAGGCAGCGAGGCGGCGCGAACGACTTCGACGGCATCGCCGTTTTTCAAAAGGCCTTCGGCAATGCGGCGCACGAATATCTCGGCCCCGCCGACCACCTTCGGTGCGCCCGGTGTCGGGTACAGTGACGATGTGATCAATATCCTCATGGGAAAGATCTCATCCAATAAACGTCGGTGAACGAACCCCGAGAGTTGTTCTCATCTTTCTCCATCGGCGTTCGAGGTGCCTTCTAAATAAGCGTCGAGATATTGTCGGGTGACAGCTTCAGGTGTGAAGCTGACTGCAAAGTCAGGCCGGGGTGGAAAACTCTGCTTCCATTTTGGCGCTTCGCTGATTGCCTGCTTCATCAGTTGGGCCAGTTTGTGGAAGTCACTTGGCTCGTAAGAGCCGAGCGTCGTCGAGAAATGAGAGATTTCTGGTATTCCGCCGGCGGTAGAGCAAATCGTCGCGCGTCCGGCGTTGATGCTTTCTATCAGTGTACGCGGCAACGGCTCCGGCCAAACCGAACTAATGAGGCAAACATCCACGACGGAGTAAAATTCCGCGGACTTTACGAAGCCAAGCCACTTGATCCTCGGATGATCATACCCTCCCTTCAGCTCTCGCTCGTAAGCTTCAAGGCCCTTTCCGGCGATTTTGAGTTGCCAGCCCGAATCCGGGAGCAGAGAGACCGCCTTGAGGACGACGTCGATGCCCTTTTCGGGCTCAATCCGGCCGATGAAGCCGAAAGTCAGGTCGGCATCGGGAGACGGCGGGGCAGGCCCGACGCTGGCGTCGGCGATGTTGTAGACCACCTTGTGAGGTGCGCCCGGGAAGAAGCCCAGTTTCAGGTGCCGGTCCAGCACGTATTGGCTATTTGAGACCACTGCATCAACCATGCGGGAGGCGTACAGATACGGCATGGTCATCGTCTTGCATGCCAGGCAACGCTGTTCGCAGGTGGCGCCATTGCTGAAAAGCGTCGATCGCTTGCAGATGAGCGAATAGTCGCGCAGCGTATGGACGACGCGGATGTTGCGGCGCTTGGCCTCCGCCCACAGCGACACAGAGAATCCTGTCAGATTGTTGGTGTGGACGACGTCCGGCTTCTCGGTGTCGAGAATCGCGCCAAAGCGCTTGGCGGCCCGCCTATTCCAGGTATCCCGCAGGTGCCATCGCAGGCGGTCGAGCCTTGGCGGCTTCTGCGTCTGTCCAAACGGCCAGTATGTGTTGTCGATCTGCACCCGGTAGGTGCGGATGCCGTTGCGATCTCCGACCGAGACGTCGCCCGCCTTCTGCAGGCAGACGACGGCGACCTGATGGCTCTTGCGCATGAAGGCTTCTGCGAGCAGCGATACAGATACCTCGGCTCCGCCCATGATGTCGGGTGGATAGAGTGTGTTCACGATAAGTATCTTCAACGATCGCCTCGTACGTTGATCGATGACGGGAGTGCACCTCGCTTGCCACGCAATAGCGGGATCTGCAATCGCATTCGGGCCCAAAACGGCGTGAACGATTCACGTCGGGAACGAGGCCGAAATTGTCATGCAACATTCAAGAAGTGGGCCATGACATCCTGCCCGAACCTTCGCCAACAGCGAGATCCATCCGGGCAGGCGAGAGTATCGAGCGCGGCGGCTCTTACTTGGAGTTGACCACGACGGTGGAGATGTTCGACGCGTTCGTCGAGGCTGCGTCGAGCGGGTTCATGAGCTTGACGAATTCGGTCGACGGCGATTCCGCAACCGAGATCACGTCGTGATCGCGCATCCGGAACGTGTCGGCCTGGAACCAGCCGTCCGGCTTGCTCATGTCGAACTTGTAGACGGCCGGGATGGCCTTGGTCGGGAATTGCGACACGTCGACACCGACCTGCTCGAGCAGCGGCTTTGGTTCGAAACGATAGACGTAAATGGACTTGGAATCCGCCCGCGTTCCGTCGAGGCCGCCGGCCTTGGCCAGTGCCTCGGCCAAAGACATGTTGTCGTTCTCGAAGGTGAAGCGGCGGTTGTTGGTGCCGCCGATCGATCCCGGCGACGGCGTCGAGCCGAACGCCATGTACACGCGCGGAATGCGGGTGAGGAAGACGACGTCGCCCGGCGCGAGCAGCACGTCCTCACTGGGATGATGCACCACCGACGACATCGACTCGCTATAGGTGCGTCCGTCGCGCTTGATCGTGATCGTGCTCTCGTAGGACGGGTATTTGGGACCACCGGCGCGCGCGATCGCGCTCATCAGGCGGATGCCGCCCGGGTCGACCGGGAAGCGCAGCGGCGAATTGACTTCGCCGAGCACGCTGATCTGGTTGCCGCGCTGTTCTGCGACGCTCACGACCGCCTGCGGATCGATGGCGCGGTCCTTGAGGCGTTCGCGGATGATGTTCGAAACGGCGCGCGGCGTCAGCCCGGAGACCTTGATCGATCCGGCGTAGGGGATATTGATGTTGCCGGACTGGTCGACCTGCTGGCGCGGAATCTCGACGAAGTTGCCCGGTCTCACGCTCGCTTCGCGCGGAATGAACAGGCCGCCGGCCTGGGCCTCGTAGACGGTGACGGTGACGATGTCGCCGACGCCGATCGTGATGTCGCGAAAGTTCCCGCCGGGAAGGTGGGAGAAGATCAGTCCGGCGCTGTCCGTCAACGCGTTGGTCGCCTGCAGCACCGACGGATTGACTGGCATCAGGGCATAGGCCAGCGGCGCGCTCGGTTCGGTGATCAGCGCGGCATGTGTTTGCGTGGAGACGGCATCGGGAGCGTCCAACGGAATGAAGCCCGCGCAGCCCGCCAGGGAAATGCTGATCGCAGCGGCAGTCAGAATCCGGCCAATCCCGAAATTCAATTGAGCTTGTTCGGTCTTGGCCAATGTCATTCCCTCACACACACCTAAAGTCTGAATTACCGTAGCAACTGTCCAGCGACTGAGTCACTGCCGCGTCTTCGTGTTTATAGTAAAGCACCCAGGGCTGTGACCTTCTTGCAACTTGAGAATCCGCAGAAACGTCTGAATGGCTGTCCAAATGTTGCGCGGAACATCCTCTTTTTTATGCAGCTCGCAAAGCTGACACGCGAGCGTCGGATCGGTGTCACGATTAAGGCCAAAGCGCGACCTCGCGAGCACAGCGACGACGGAGCCTGAACATCGATCGCCTCGCTGCGAGGCTGCGGCTGCTCAAAGCTTGAGATTTGACTTCGATCTGAAGTGCCTCTGCGTTGTGTTCTCGCGCGGTCCGCGAGATCTGCATCGATACGTCGGCGGCGGAGTTCCATTTCGGTCGGCGCCCCGAGTCGGGACCCGGAATCTTTGCCGGTGCCGTCGCCTGATCGGCCGGTCTTTGCGATCACAGATTGTTCGAGAAATCGGACTGTAGCTTGGTCTGCTGCCCGGCTTCGTTCGCGCGCGTGTGCAGGACGTCGGCATACACCTGAGTCAGATTGCGGTGGGTCTGCTCGATGTTGTAGAGGCGGGTGAAGCGCTCGTATCCGGCGCGGCCGACCGCAGGCAGATCGAGCTGGCTTGCGCGCTGAAATCCCTCGACCAGCTTTTCGGGCGAGACCTCGTTGCAGAGGACGCCTGTCGCGCCATCTTCGACGATTTCCGGCAACGCGCCGATGCGGAATGCGATGATCGGCTTGGCTGCCCGCATCGCCTCGATCGCGACCAGGCCAAACGCCTCCCAGCGCGACGGAATCGCGACCATGTCAGCCTGGTCCAGTTCTGCCTCGATCTGGTTGCGGTCCATCCAGCCGAGCATCGAGACGTTGGCCGGCAAGTCGCTTCCGTGGAACTTGCTGATGACTGACGCACCGATCAGGCGCACATCAAGCGTGTCTCCGAGCGCGCGGGCAGCTTTGATGAGGAGATCATATCCCTTCTGACGGTCCAGGCGTCCGATGAAGAGGACTTTGATTTTCTCCGACCGCCATGGCGCTGCGCACGTATCGAGCGCGGGACGTTGCTTGGAAATCCCGTTATGCACAAGGACTAGGCGCTCAGCCGCGATTCCGACCCGCATGGCATCCGTCCGCTCGCTTTCCGAGATGCACACGATGCGATGGGTGAGTTTCGACAGCACGAGCTCGGTGAACTTGGTGACGTCGCGGCTGAGGCGGCCCGTTTCGCGGCCGAACGCCCATCCGTGCGGGCAATAGACTATGCGCGAACGTCGGTTGGCGAGCCACAGTACCGGCCGCACCACGAGCCCGGCGAACGACGAGTGAAGATGAATGATGTCCGGCCGAAGCTGCCGGACAGCACGCATTGTCGCAGACAGCATATGAAACAGGCCGGCCGCGTTGCGGCCCTCGCGCGGAAACGTGGTGACGGCGTCGTCCGCGATGTTCACCAGGTCGCTGCGATGGTCGGACGGAATGACGTAGTGAACGTTTCCCGGCCCAAAGCTCGCACTTTGATGAGGATGGAGCTCGTTGAGATAGGTCGCAATGCCGCCTCTGACCGTTTCGGCGATATGCAGAACTTTCAGGCCGCTGGACAACGGTCGATCCTTCCTCGTCTTGCAGAAACCATTTGTCGCGCCTCCAGGCAGCAATATTTGGGCCGCATCATCGTATCGGGTCACCGCCTGCGGTTTGAGAAACCAGTGTGCCAAGGAATTCGAGCATGATTGCGGCCGATCTGGCCCACGAATAAGTTGCCAGTCGTTGTCGCTGCCGTTCTTGTTCCGCTGGCGAAATTCTGCCGAGATCGATTCTTTCGCGCAACCGGGCCAACAGCTCGTCCGCATCGAGCGGATCGAAATAGGCGGCGGCGTCAGCGCAGGTCTCGCGAATCGCAGGAGCGGAACTCGCAATGACCGGACAGGCGAAATACATCGCTTCCAAAGGGGGGATGCCGAAGCCCTCGTAGAGGCTTGGGAAAACGAACGCTGCAGCGCGGGCGAACATCGCCGCGATCTCTTCGTCCTTCAGGCGGCCAGCGATGACGATCCCGGCTCTCGTTTCGGTCGTGCCGCCTCCAAAGACCTTGCTGTTGTCGCCCCCGACCACGACCAGCGGAAAATCCGCGCGGCCGAGCTGCTCGGCCGCACGGATGGCGGTCTCGACATTCTTGTTCTTCGTCATCGAACCGACGAAGAGAAAGAACTGGTACGGCACAAGGCGCAACGTCTCGATGATCGAGAAATCCGGGTCGACCGAGGCGAAATGCTCCGCGCTGTTCGGAACGACAGGGATCGAGGCGGGGTCCAGCGACAGCACCTCGGCAAGTTCGTTACGAGAAAACGTAGAAACTGTTGCGATCGTTGCTCTGCGTGCCAGCAGATGGCCGAGCGTTCGATGCAGGGCGAGGTAGCGCCAGCTGAAGAAGTCCGGCCGCCTGAAAACCTGTGCGTCATGAAGTACGACCAGATGGTTGCGGTGGAGCACCGGGCCGGAATTGGCGAGGCTGACGAGGCGCGTGCCAGCGGCCGCTCTCGCCAAATCAATCTGGTCCCACGCGTGCCCCTGCAACGTTCCGACCTGTTTGACCTGAATGCGGCGGAGACCGGCGAGCATTTGCGCATTCGGCGGCGTCAGGATTTGCCAGTCTGCGTCCAACAGTTGTGGAGGAGCCGATTTGCTCGCGAGCAAACAATCCATCGCCTTGACCATTTCGGCCGCATAGCGTTGCACGCCCGTGAGCGACTGTGACAGGAACCTGCCGTTGATGGAGAATTTCAAGGCCGATCTTTTTCTTTGCGCGTCTCTTGCGCGAACGATGCCTGAAGACTGAGCATTCGCGCTGAATGTATGATTCACAGTGCACGGTCTATCGCGTGTAGCACATGTCGCGCTGCTATCCGAGCATCCTTGCAGGGCGGATAGCATGCGAGGATGCATGACGCCATCATGTTTCCTACACATTTCGATGTGCTTTTGTGTCGATGTAGTTGGACCCGATTGGTTTGATGATCGTCGTCATCGTCCAAATCTTGCGTCTGATGTCCCGGTCTGGCATTGCTTCGCGGAATGAACGAGATGACAAGTATGCGCCCAGTGATCGTGACCGGCGCTGCCGGCTTTATCGGAATGCACGTTTGTCAGCGGCTGTTGGCACGTGGCGAGCAGGTCGTTGGCATCGATTCGTTCACTCCGTATTACGATCCGGCTCTGAAGCGGGCGCGCCTTGCAACGCTCGAGCGCAGTCCAGGTTTCAAATTCTACGAGATTGATCTCGCAGACTTCGCCGCGGTGATGCGCGTGTTCGACGAGGTCTCGCCCGATCGGGTCGTTCACCTCGCGGCGCAGCCCGGCGTCCGCGCCTCGATCGACGATCCCATCACCAGCATCCGTGCCAATTGTGACGGCTTTGTCACCGTGCTCGAGGCCGGCCGGCGCCATGGTCTGGCGCATCTCGTCTACGCCTCGTCGAGCTCGGTCTATGGCGCCAATCGCACCTTGCCGTATTCGACCGAGCAATCGGTGAACCATCCGGTCAGCCTTTATGCCGCGAGCAAGAAGGCCAACGAACTGATGGCACACACCTTTGCGCATGTTCACAAGCTGCCGGTGACCGGCCTTCGCTTCTTTACGGTCTACGGTCCGTGGGGCCGGCCCGACATGGCCGCCTATCTGTTCACGCGCGCGATCTTCGCGAATGAGCCGATCAAGATTTTCAACAATGGCGACATGTGGCGCGACTTCACTTATGTCGACGACATCGTCGAGGGCGTGATCCGCACCCTCGATCGACCCGCAGCTCCGAATCCCGCGTGGAACGCCGAGCAGCCGGAAAATTCGTCGAGCTATGCGCCGTATCGCGTCTACAACATCGGCAACAACAGGTCGGTCAAGCTGCTCGAGTTCGTCGAGACGCTCGAGAAAATCATCGGCAAGCCTGCGATCCGCAAGCTGCTGCCGATGCAGGCCGGCGACGTCCTGGAGACGCGCGCCGACATTTCCGCGCTCCAGCGCGATGTCGGTTTCGCGCCGTCGACGCCAATCTCGGAAGGCCTCGCTCGTTTCGTCGAATGGTATCGAAAGTACCACGGCGTGTGATCGCCGAAGCGAACGGCAAAACAAAAATATGAAAACTACTCGGGGTGGCGACGGTTAAGGTTTGTTCGGCTCGCGAAGCCGGCCTGCCCTAATGTTGGGCGTGCGGCCGGATAGAGAAATGGTCTAGGGTGTTCAGTGGAGCATCCGTCATCAACGGAAAGAGTTTTTCATGCGCATCGCGATGATCGGCACGGGTTATGTGGGACTGGTGTCCGGAGCCTGCTTTGCGGATTTCGGTCACGACGTCACCTGCGTCGACAAGGACGAGAAGAAAATCGCGGCGCTTCATCGCGGCGAGATTCCGATCTACGAGCCGGGCCTCGACGAGCTGGTCGCAACCAATGTGAAGGCCAAGCGGCTCGACTTCACCACCGACCTGTCGAAGCCGGTCGCGGATGCCGACGCGGTGTTCATCGCGGTCGGCACGCCGTCGCGTCGCGGCGACGGCCATGCCGATCTCTCCTACGTCTACGCTGCCGCGAAAGAGATCGCGCAGTCGCTGTCCGGCTTCACCGTCGTGGTGACCAAGTCGACCGTGCCGGTCGGCACCGGTGACGAGGTCGAGCGCATCATCCGCGAGGCCAACCCCAAGG
>NZ_AXAY01000017.1 GCF_000473045.1 Bradyrhizobium sp. WSM3983
GCGATCTCGGGCACGCTGTCGATGCTGCTGCCGACCAGCGTCGCGCTCGTTATCTTCGGCCTGCTCGCCGAGGTGAACATCGGAAAACTCCTGATCAGCGGCATCATCCCCGCCATCCTCGTTACCTTCACCATCATGGCCACGATCTATTTCCTGGTCTGGCAGGATCCGTCGCGTGCACCCGCCGCGAAATCGGTGCCGTGGCGCGAAAAATTCGCACTGCTGTGGCAGGTTTCGCCGATGGTGGTGCTGTTCTCGATCGTCACGGGCACGATCTATCTCGGCGTCGCGACACCGACGGAGGCGTCGGCTTTCGGTGCGTTCGGCGCCTTTCTGCTGGCGATCGTCAAGGGCAAGATCACGCCGACCTCGCTGTACAAGACGCTGCTGCGCGCCAGCCACGGCACCTGCATGATCATCATGATCCTGGTCGGTGCCTCGATCTTCGGCTACTTCTTCACGCTCACCCACGTGACGCAGGATCTAGTCGCCTGGATCGGCTCCTTGCCGACCTCGCGCTGGGTCATCATCACGCTGATCCTGTGCGGCTACATCGTGCTCGGCTCCTTCATGGACCAGATCGCGATCCTGGTGCTGACCGTGCCGATCGTGCTGCCGCTGATCAAGACGCTCGGCTTCGACCCGATCTGGTTCGGCGTCATCAAGATCGTCACCGCCGAAGTCGGCATGATCACGCCGCCGGTCGGCCTGAACTGCTTCATCGTCGCCCGCTATGCGAAGCGGCCGGTGGCGGAGGTGTTCCATGGCACCTTCCCGCATTTCATCGCGCACCTGATTGCGATCGCGATTCTGGTCGCGTTTCCGTCGATCATTCTCTGGCTGCCCTCGCAGATGGGACGCTAAGATCGGAGCCGTGCGGCTCCCAGTAAGGAGATCAAGAACATGGATTTCGCGCTCACCGATCAGCAGGAAGCCATTCGCGACGCCATCGCAAAGATCTGCGAAGGCTTTCCCGATGCCTACTGGCTGAAGAAGGACCACGACGGCGGCTTCCCGCACGATTTTCACAAGGCGCTGGCCGACGCCGGCTGGCTCGGCATCTGCGTGCCGGAGGAATATGGAGGCTCGGGGCTCGGCATCACCGAAGCCGCGATCATGATGCGCACGATCGCGGAATCCGGCGCCGGCATGTCCGGTGCGTCTGCGGTGCACATCAACGTGTTCGGTCTCAATCCCGTCGTCGTGTTCGGCACCGAGGAGCAGCGCAAGCGCATGCTGCCGCCGATGGTCGAGGGCCGCGAGAAGGCCTGCTTTGCCGTCACCGAGCCCAACACCGGCCTCAACACCACGCAGCTCAAGACCCGGGCGGTCGCCAAGAACGACCGCTACATCGTCAACGGCCAGAAGGTGTGGATCTCCACCGCGCAGGTCGCGCACAAGATTTTGCTGCTGGCGCGCACCACCCCGCTGGAGGAGGTGCGCTCGCCGACCCACGGCCTCAGCCTGTTCTACACGGATTTCGACCGCACGAAGATCAAGGTCCACGAGATCGAGAAGATGGGCCGCAAGATCGTCGATTCCAACGAGCTGTTCTTTGAGGATTTCGAGATCCCGATGGAGGACCGCATCGGCGAAGAAGGCAAGGGTTTCCAGTACATTCTCGAGGGCATGAACCCGGAGCGTATCCTGATCGCGGCGGAAGCCGTCGGTCTCGGCAAGCTCGCGCTGTCGCGCGCGACCGAATACGCCAAGACACGCGTCGTGTTCAATCGTCCGATCGGCAAAAATCAAGGCATCCAGCATCCGCTCGCGGTGAACTGGGTCGAGCTCGAGGCGGCCTGGCTGATGGTGATGTCGGCGGCGTGGCAATACGACAAGGGCATGCCCTGCGGCGCCGCGGCCAATGCCGCAAAATATCTCGCGGGCGAGGCCGGCTTCTCGGCTTGCGAGCAGGCGGTGATGACCCATGGCGGCTTTGGCTACGCCAAGGAGTTCCACGTCGAGCGGTACTTGCGCGAGGTGCTGATCCCGCGCATCGCCCCGGTCAGTCCGCAACTCGCGCTCAGCTTCATCGCGGAAAAGGTGCTGGGCCTCGCCAAATCGTACTAATCTTGCCCGCGGATAATTTGGCAGGATCGCCATGAACCTCGCTCATCATCTGCTGCGTGCCGCCAGAGCCGATCCCTCTGCGCCGGCGTTGCTCAAGGGATTGACGCCGGTGGCCGATTACGGCCGGCTCGCCGCGACGGTGGCGTCGCTGGCCGTATCGCTGCAAAAGCGCCTTGGTCTTGGCAAAGGCGACCGCGTCGCGCTTCTGATGAAGAACGAGCCCGACTATGTCGCCTGTCTCTACGCCTGTTGGCATGCCGGGCTGGTCGCTGTTCCCATCAATGCCAAGCTGCATCCGCGCGAGGTCGCGTTCATTCTCGACAATTCGGGCGCCGCGGTCGTGTTCGTGACCGAGGACATGTCGAGCGTCGCCTCGGAAGCCTTGGCGCTCGGCGCAGGCAAGCCGTGCATCGTCGAGATCGGCTCAGCGGAGCATCGTAGCTTCGAAAGGGCCGATGGTATCGCGATTACCGATGTCGCGATCACCGATCCGGCCTGGATCTTCTACACCAGCGGCACCACGGGGCGGCCCAAGGGCGCGGTGCTGAGCCATCGCAACCTGCTTGTCATGGCGCTGAATTATCTCGCCGAAATCAACCCGATCGTGCCCGGCGAGGCGCTCTTGCACGCCGCGCCCATGTCGCACGGCTCCGGCCTCTACATGGTGCCGCATGTGCTCGGCATGGGGGCCCAGATCATTCCCGAAAGCTGTCGCTTCGAGCCCGACGAGATCCTCGATCTGACGGCAAGGCGCGACGGCATCTCTTTTTTCGCCGCACCCACGATGGTGCGGCGTCTGACGGTCGCCGCGGAAGCTGCGGGCGTGAGCGCCCCGGGGCTGAAGACCATCATCTATGGCGGCGGTCCCATGTATGTCGCCGATTGCAAAGCGGCGCTTTCCGTATTCGGATCAAAACTCGCGCAGATCTATGGTCAGGGCGAGACGCCGATGACCATCACGTATTTGCCGAAATCCATGCATGTCCATACCGGACATCCACGCTACGAGGAACGCCTTGCATCGGTCGGCATCTCCCAGGGCGTGGTGCAGGTCCGCACCGTGGACGAGGCGGGGCGCGATGTCGCGCCTGGCGAGATCGGCGAGATCATCGTGCGCGGCGATACCGTAATGTCCGGCTATTGGCAGAATCCGGAGGCGACTGCGAACACACTGCGCGACGGTTGGCTCTACACCGGCGACATGGGCGCGTTCGATGCGGATGGCTTCCTTACCCTGAAGGACCGGTCCAAGGACGTCATCATCTCCGGCGGTACCAACATCTATCCGCGCGAGGTCGAGGAAGTGCTGCTGCGGCACGAGGCGGTCGCCGAAGTCTCGGTGATCGGCCGGCCACATCCGGAATGGGGCGAGGAGGTCGTTGCGGTCGTCGTTCCCGTGACGGGCAAGAGGGTAACATGCAACGAGCTCGACAAGATCTGCAAAGCCTGGATCGCGCGCTTCAAGCGGCCGAAGCATTATTATCTCACCAGTGAGCTGCCGAAGAACAGCTACGGCAAGATCGTGAAGACGGAGCTGCGCACGCTGCTCGGCGAATCCTCCGCGCGCCTTGAGCCGATGGACTAGCCGGCGATGCCGCAGGAAGCAGCACCGATTGATTTCGCCGGCCTGATCCGCGACGGCGATCTCGTCGTGCGCGGGCAGGCGACCGCAGAGCCGGTGACTCTGACCGAAGCACTGGTGACGTGACCCTGCCACTGAGTATTTCCTCCAGAAGGAGTTAGAGTCCGGCCCGAAAAAGGACGGACAAATGAAGCGAGCAAGGTTCACGGAAGAGCAGATTATCGCGGTATTGAAGGAGCATGAGGCTGGGGCGAAGACGGCTGACCTGGCTCGCAAGCATGGGATCTCCGAAGCGACGATCTACAATTGGAAGGCCAAATTCGGCGGCATGGACGTTTCCGAGACGAAGCGGCTGAGGACCTTAGAAGAGGAGAACGCGAAGCTGAAGAAGCGTCTGGCCGAGCAGATGCTCGACGCGGCCGCCCTTCGCGAGCTGCTTTCAAAAAAATGGTAGGGCCCGCCGCCAAGCGCGCTGCGGTCGTGCATCTGCAGGCCGTCATGAGCCTGTCGGAACGGCGGGCCTGCTCGATCGTGGGCGCAGATCGGAAGTTGGTCCGTTATCGCTCCCGCTGCCCTGCAGACGCGGCTCTGCGTAGCCGGTTGCACGATCTCGCCAACGAGCGGCGGCGTTTCGGCTACCGCCGGTTGTTCGTCCTGCTGCGGCGGGAGGGTGAGCCATCGGGGATCAACCGGATCTACCGGCTTTATCGTGAGGAAGGGCTCACCGTCCGCAAGCGGCGGGCTCGCCGCAAAGCTGTGGGGGCCCTTGTCCCGATCCTGATCGAGGCGAGGCCAAACGCGCGCTGGTCGCTGGACTTCGTCCACGACCAGTTCGCCAACGGCCGGCGCTTCCGCATTCTCAACGTCGTCGACGACGTCACTAAGGAATGCCTGGGCGCCATTCCGGAGACGTCGATCTCGGGGCGGCGGGTGGCCCGCGAACTGACCGCAATCGTCGAGCGACGCGGCAAGCCAGGAATGATCGTGTCCGACCATGGCACCGAGTTCACCTGCAACGCCATGCTCGCCTGGAGCAAGGACACGGTCATCGATTGGCACTTTATCGCGCCGGGAAAGCCGATGCAGAACGGCTTCATCGAAAGTTTTAATGGCCGGATGCGCGATGAACTGCTCAACGAGACCCTGTTCTTCGATCTGGATGACGCTCGCGCGAAGATCGCCAACTGGATCGCCGACTACAACATCCGGCGGCCTCACTCGTCGCTGAAATACCTGACCCCCGCGGCCTATGCCGCTCACCTCACCGCAACGGACGATCGGCTGCGCAACCCCGACCAGCTCCGCCGATCGTCCGTTGCTCCATCCGCGCCACTTGGCATACAAAACCCCGAGACTCTAACTGCTGCTGGATGAAAATTCAGTGGCAGGCCAAAAGGTCGAAAAACTTCGAAAGCGAAGGATTAGGCTCTACAACCAGTTTCCGCTGCTACGTAACACGAATGATCACCATTTAGTACTCTACCAGCTCCTGGAGATGCTCGACGAGATGGGCGTACGCAATCTCTCGATCTTCATTCCAGACCCGATCAACTTCTCCGCGGCATTCCGCGTGCGTTTGAATCGTGTGTGGCGCATAGCTGATCATCTTAACGTCACCTCACGACGCGCTTTGTATTCGGCTCCAAAGTCGGAAAAGCAACGCGAGAAAACTACATTGCAGCGAATGACGGCGATTTCCAAATTCGCGCGCGATGGCAGTCTGCTTTTCTCTCCCGATTCTCCTGAGCATCTTGATATCCCCGGAAAGATCGACTTCATGCTGTGGAAGGAAGGGGGCCATAACGGCTGAAATTGAGGGAGCGGCGCCTGCTGGGATAGGGCGTTCAAGAGCCGCAACGTTCGCATGCGGAGAAAGGAAAGTCTGCGGCGAGGGTGAGAGCGAATTGTGAGGCTGATAGAGGACGTGAATATGTCTGTTCGAACTCGAACCGTTACCCGGAGTGCGGAATCCGCTCTATGTCGCCCCTCGGTCCGAGATGTTCTCTCCCGCCATTCTGATCTCAAGTCGCTTCCGTTCCAAGAAGAGGTCGCGCAAGATTCCGGGATGTCCCCGGCCTCTACTGGCTCCCATACAGTCGCCCCTTTCTGCTTTGCAACGGGCACCACGGATGCCGACGGAGAGGCGTGCGATGCGCCATGTGCGATGATGAGGATGAACGCGCAGACTGCCGAGCAGCGAGATTGCAGGCGGGTCGAGCGGCGCCCTCGACCATGCGGGTGACGATCCGACGCTTCGAGGCCGGGGGCCCGAGTTGGTCGCCGGACGCGGTTTTGGAAGCTCAGGCTGTTTGCCCGATCCGTCTTGGGGAGCCCACGGGCAGGGGCGGCTTGCCGACGAGCGACAGCGTAGCCGTGCACCGCGGCTCAAGCGCAGGCACGTGACGCTGCAATCTGCCGGAGGAGGACATTGCCGCCGAGCCCGGCGGCTATTGGTACTCACGCTTCTGCGCGGTCATCGCCCGATCGAAACATCACCTTTCTGGGGAATGCGGCAGGAACATTCCTGTTCAACTTGATTCGCTTGGCGAGGAATCGAGAAACTTTCAATATCGTCTATCTCGATGGTAGCCATTCGATCTATGTCGATCTGGCGGCCGCCATCGCAGCAGTGCGGCTGTTGAGGCCTGGCGCTCTGTTCCTTTTCGATGATGTGAGGTTTTCCTTCGGAAGAAGGCATTTGATCCAGACCACAGCTCAAGATGCGGATGCCGATGAGACCAGGCAGTTGACCGAGGATGAGGCCAGCGAAGCTCACGTCACGATCATCATTCGCGACTACCTAATCCCTTTGTTCAGCTTTGAGGTGGAGCGGCCGTGGTCGGATCCTGATTGGATCGCACTCCGAGCGCCCAAGTCCGCCCCGTGGATGCAGGTCTGACGGTTCTCCACGATCGGGCTCCTCGACGGCGTTTGCACTCCTGCCAAGAGCGGGGCCGGGGGCGCCTTCTTGGCCCGCGTGATGTTGTGGTCGCGGCTGTTCGCATTGTTTGAAGCTACAAAGGTTACCGAGCACCGTGTCGTCGTTGTTTCGAAAATCGATGATCGATCTATGATCAAGGAGCCGGCCGACAAATCAAGTAGCAGCTCGCCACGACGCACTTTGCACTCCAAACGCGGTTGAGGCCTGAGGTCACGCCGCGCTGCATGCAAGTTGTGCCCTGTGTGCTCGGTCATGGTCTTTGCTTTCTGGTTCACGTGTTCAGTTTTGCAACGCTGCCCCTGCGTGCGAAGCTAGACTGAACGAGGCCCATGCTGCTTCGTGTCGACGGCCTTGATGTCCCGAGCCCCAGGTCAGGATGGCGTCGCCGGTGAGTTCGCTGCTGTTATGGCTGCCAGATCTTCGACTGCCCACCCTCAATCGCCGGCCGCTCCAGTTCCGGCGGCCATCCGGCTGCCGGAAAGCGAGGGCAGGCGCCTTGCCTTGTCGATGGCGCGTAAATCACTGGTCATTGCGGAAGGTGGCCATCCTCTGGAATTCTGCGCAATGGCGCAAAAATTGCTGGATTTCTGCGTGATCTGATCCTGCGTTGCGAGCTTGCAGCAGAAGGAACTGCTATCCGGACGAGATAAATGTCTTAGGCGAGATTGCCAAGGAGTTCGGTGTTACCAGAGAAGTCATGCTGCACGCACAAACGTCGTGTAGGCCTTCCGGTTCGAGCCGACCGCAAGCATATGACGGAGCCCGGCCACAGCGTGGCAATCGCGACAAATGCCGATTCTGACAGTGGCGGAAGGAGGACAATTGCGCGCACGGCACTGCGAACGATTCTGGATTTCGCTCGCAAGGTATTTGCATCGCGCGAAATGATCGTAAGCCCTCAAAGAGGCGGGGCTTCCGAATGGCGTCACTGCAACAGAACCGGACCGTGTTGAATTATCTGCATCCCATATCTTTTTTCCGTAACGAGACTTGCATTGCCGACCAAATGACCAAGAAGAGCATCTGCAGCGAGGCCGAATCTGCAGTGGCGCGCGAACACTCCATGTGCGGATTCGGCCCTATCGGTGAGATCATGGCGGCCGACCTTCATCGCGCGGATGCGCAGCCGGCGTCACCGGCGGCGTGCTTGAGCAGGAGTTGGAAAGTCCCACTCTCGTGCTGGCATCGAGAATATGGACAGGTGTATGAGCTGGGGTCTTTTGAACTTTGTTCCGGCGGAGCTCTGCGGCGAGGACGTTTCATGAGGATCGACTGCGAGGTGCATGCTTTCCGTCTTAAGAGCCGGCAGGCTGCGCCCATCATCGACGGCTCCATGGAAACTCTGGAAGGCGCCGCACGCGAATCGGAGATCACCGGGCTGGTCCTGGTCCAGCCTGCCTTCCTGAACGGCGACCCGGCCGAGCTCTTCGCCCAGGCGAGCCAGGCCCGGATGCCGGTGAGGCTCGTTCCTCCCCTCGAGCAACCGCTGGCGCCTGAAGTGCTGGAGGGGTGGGCTCGATCAGGCGCCGTCGGTTTGACGCTAACCCTGACCGATCCAGATCCACTGGCCGAATCCCTTGAAGCCGCCCTCCAGCTGGGCTTTCACTTGGAGGTGTCGGGTGGCCTGGAAGGACGTGAGCACCTTGCAGAGCCGCTTCTTGCGGACGGCCATCGACTGGTTTTCCGCGGCTTCGGACTTGCGGACAGCACCCGCGATCCCGCCTGGGATCCTCGCCTCGCGCGGCTCCTCGCGCTCGCGCAGGGCGCCGAGGTGTGGGTGAAGCTGTCGGGGATCGGACGCGTCCCAGACGGCTGGGCCCAGACAGCTGCGGCCAGGATGCTGCAGGAGCTCGGGCCGAAACAGCTGCTCTGGGGCTCGGAGTGGCCGCACGTCGCAGCCGCCCACGCCTACGCGCCATCCTATGCGCAGACATTTGAGTGGCTTCAGGAACTCGTCCCGGACGAAGACGCCCGAGGGCGGATCCTCGGCGAGACGCCTGCGGCCCTTTATCGATTTCGGTGAATCAAAACCTGGACACCTGCCGAAATGACCAAATGAGCATCGTCCAACGGAGCGCGGGCTCGCCGCCGAAGAGATTTCGCTCGAGGAACTGGCAGGTCGAGGGGGTCCATCGAAGCTTTCCGAGAACCCACACCGAATGCGCGTAGAACCGGTCGAGCGGAAGAGCAAGCCGGAACCGCATAGGTTTGGCTATGGATGCAGAAATCCAGACGACGGGTGGAGGTTATCTGTTGAGGGGCTGATGCCATGTCTGATCGACTTCCAATCTTCGAAGTTGTCCTGGAACAGCGCAGACAAAGATGGGTGTGGTCGGTTCTCACGACCGAAGGTACGCTGGTCATGACAGGTTCGAGAAGCAGCCGATCCGCGGCTCGCTATGAAGCCGACCGGGCGCTCTTTTTGATGCTGCTCAGCGCGCCCTACCATTCGCGGCTCTCGGAGCGAATGATCCAGGCCAACGAACAGGCTCGCGCGCGGCGCTCGCTTCCGCCCAAACTTTAGAGTTACTTGAGCTTCCGGAAACCGCGAGCTGGTAAGCCGTCTTCGTTTCGTCCGGGACTTAGCGGGCTGGCCAGTTCGCGGCGGTGATGGAGGTCCCCTCAACCGCTCGATATGGCTGCCGCTGTGGGTCCGAGCGGGAGCGGTCTCAATAGCGAGAGTTTGCTACTTGAGAGGAGCCGCGGTTGCTCACACGATCTCAAGCGGCTTCGAGGAGGGCGGCCTTTTTGCAAAGACGGACGAGCCACCGGCAAAAGGCCCGAGAGATTTCAGAATTGTCACTGCGGTCCACCGCATAGGCGCGATATTGCATGCCGCTGCCGGTCCGTGATCCCGGCACGACGTGCAGAGCGCCTCCGCGCACCAAATCGCTGACAACAATTTCGGGTGCCACCAGAAGGCATTTTCCCGTCATGACCGCCGGTAGAGCAAGGTAATTGTGATCGTATCGCGCGCCCGACTTGATGTCGGCAAAGGTCAGGCTCATCGCGCGCAGCCAGGTGGGCAGTATGTCGGGCCGGGATGTGATGTTCAGAATTGGCATAGAGCGAACGATCGAGAGGTTCTTGCCATTCACGTGATTTGGCGAGCCTACACAGACGAGTTGCTCGTTGTAGACCTCCCAATCGTCGGCCGGTTCGATCATCGAAAGATCGCGAGTAATCAACACGTCGTAGTCGTCCGACGATGTCGGCTGAGACAGTGAACTCGTGACATCCACGATGACGCCACCCATCTCGGCGGAAAATGCCTGGAGATTCGGAATCAGAAGGGAGTAGGCGAACGTCGAAAGCGACGTCCGCACCACAATCCGGTTGGCGCTTGGGCGAGTCCGCCGGCGCATCCTTTTTGCGGTGAAGCACACTGTGTCCAATGGTTCGGCGACCGTGTTCGCAAAAAGCCTTCCGAATTCCGTCAATTCGCTTCGTTTCCCGCGTCGCGCGATGAGGTCGGTCCCCAGATACTCCTGCAGCACGGCGAGATAGCGGCTGACCGAGCTCTGTGTCACTCCCAGCGCGCTGGCCGCGCGCGTGACGCTTCCTTCTCGCGCAATCGCCACGAACACCCGAATCGCGTTGATGGGCACTTCATCGTCGTCGCTGGCCATCTTCTATTCCGGCGGGTCCTGGGATGTCCGCTCATTTCGCGGTGGTGCATTATCAACCGAAGATATTCCATCACATTATTCGATGCTTATCGCTTATTTGATGTTTACAGCCGGATTGCTGCTTGTCGATGATGGTTCGCGCATAAAACCTGCGCGCTTGAAATAGGCACGACCCGTACCGCAGGCCCATCACGTCAATCGATCTTCCCCCGGAGCCGCATCTTAAGCGCCCCGTGAGAATGGTCGTCGATGCCTGTCCTCGCAATCGACCTGCAGCATCGGCCTCGTGATCGTCTGACAGGCGCTGAGACGCCACTTACTGCATTGAAATCTTGATGGCGGGGAGAATGCTGCGTTCAGCGGAGGAACCGAGCTTCAGCGGCCTTAACCTCGTCCATCTTCTGAAGTCTGAAAATTTCCTCCACCGGCAGAATGTCTTTGTGAACGTTCTGGACGCCACCGTCGGCGATAATTCGGCGGAAGGTCTCCTGCATGGCAGTTGCGGCAGCGCGGATGCCATAGTTGCCGTAGATCATCATGCGTATGTTGCGGAGCGCCTTGACGCGCTCGGCGTCGAGATCCGGGTAGGCGTTCGGCACAATGACCAGCGGCACGGCTCCGGCCCAGGCCCGCGAAAAACTTTCGATCTCGGAAGGATCCTTCTTTTTCGAATGGATCAGGATCATGTCGGCGCCGGCCTTTACATAAGCTTTCGCGCGATCGAGGGATTCCGCTTCGCCAAGGCCTGCGATCAGGGCTTCGGTGCGCGCGATGACCAGAAAATTTGGGTCTCGTCTCGTCGAAACCGCAGCCTCGATCTTGCCCTGAAACTCTTCAACGCGCAGCAGTTCCTGGCGGCCGCCGGCAACAAGGCTTGTCACTTTCGGAAAGGTCTTGTCCTCGATGACAACGGCGCTGGCGCCGGCCCGCTCGTATTCGCCGATGGCATGAATGACATTGACCGCATTACCGTAGCCCGTATCGATGTCGGCCACGATCGGAAGGGTCGTGCGTCCGGCGATCGCCCACAGCATGTCAAGATGCTGGGTCATCGAGATCAGGCTCATGTCCGGCAGGCCATAAAGCGCCGACAGTTCGAAACCGGAAGCCCACACGCCATCAAATCCGGCTTGTTCTGCGAGGATCGCCGAAAACGGGCTATGAGCGGCCATGATGTGGACAAGGCCGGTCTCGGTCATGCGGGAGCGGAGGCGTTTGGCGGGGGACATCGGAGAGACCTTTCAGGACAGAGCCGCGCAGGCTGCGATGATGCGATCGCACCCGCGAGTGAGGTCCTCGAGCGAGGAGGCATAGGAAATGCGGATAAAGGGTGAGGCCATAAAGCCGCTGCCGGGCACGACGGCCACGGCGAAAGCGTCGAGCAGATACATGGCGAAATCGGTGTCGGTTTCGATCACCTTGCCATCTGGCGTGCGTCTGCCGATCACACCCGCGCAGGAGGGGAAAACGTAGAAGGCTCCGTCCGGCACCCGGCACGAAAGCCCTTCCGCCTGGTTCAGCTTGGTGACGACGACATCGCGGCGCTCGAGAAATGCGCTCGAGAATTCCTTGATATGACTCCTGCCGCCGGACAACGCCTCGATGGCGGCATATTGCGAAATCGAGCTGGTGTGCGAGGAGGTCTGGCCTTGGACGAGGTTCATGGCCTTGATAAGTGACGAAGGTCCCGCGCCGTAACCGACACGCCAGCCGGTCATGGCGTCGGCCTTGGACACTCCGTTGACCGTCAGTGTGCGCTCATAGAGATCCGGCGCGACCGCGGCCATGGTCGCGAAGGCCGCGTTGTAGGTGAGCTTCTCATAGATGTCGTCGGACAATACATGGACATGGGGATGCCGGCGCAGCACCGCGGCGAGTGCAACCAACTCGCCTTGGGTGTAGACCGCACCCGTCGGATTACATGGCGAATTCAGCATCAGCCATTTGGTGTGCGGCGTGATTGCTGCCTCCAACGCCTCGGGACGCAGCTTGAATCCATGGAATTCATCGCAAGGGACGAGAACCGGCTTCCCACCAGCGAGTGCCACCATATCGGGATAGGAGACCCAGCAAGGCGTCGGGATCACCACCTCCTCACCCGGATCGAGGCTGGCGAAGAGCGCGTTGAAGACAACTTGCTTGGCACCACAACCCACGGTGATCTGGTCGATACCGTAATCGAGCCCGTGATCGCGACTGAGGCTCTTGCAGATCACCTCGCGCAGCGGCTTGATCCCGGCGACGGGCGTATATTTCGTCCGCCCGTAGAGGATCGCCCGAATGCCGGCTTCGCGGATCGTGGAGGGCGTGTCGAAATCCGGTTCGCCCTGACTGAGCGTGATGACATCGACGCCCTGATCACGCAATTCGGCGGCGCGAGCCGTCATGGCCTTGGTTTCAGAGGCGCGGACGACTTTGAGCCGTGCTGCAATGAGAGACAAAATAGAAGGCCTGCGAACTCAAAAGGGAAATTGCCAAAGCCTTCTACCTGCTCTCAAACGATCTAACCAATCTTGTCATCGCATTTTTGAGCGAAATGATCGAAAATCGCGATAATTTCATTGCATCCGGATACGGCTGCAGACGCGCGCCATCCAGCAACAGAGAGTCGGGCGAGATAAGTATTGCCGCTGCGATCGATCGCAAAGGCGGTACTGCATACCGCTTGGCACCTCCTATCTCTGGCAGCATGGCGAGGCCGCGGCGGGGAGGAGGTAGGAGACAAAGATTTCGCAGGAGGCCAGCAGGCATTTGCGGGTCGTGACGACCGGAAACGCGAGCTGCTCGTGGTTGTAGCGTGTCCGTGTTGAATTCGTCCGCCAGCGCGGTGCCGGTCATTAACGCCAGGGCACAGGTAGCAGCGCCCAGCGCCGTGGTGTCCTGAAAATGCAATTCATCGCTAGCATTACCTTGCGTGGCATGGAGATGCCGCGTCCCGCAGCAGACAATTGCGACAACCAGGGAAGCTGCACCTGTTGACCCGCAGCGAGCTAAAAGGCGGGCCAATCGGCTTATGCTTTGGAACATGAGAGTGCATTGGTTAGGCAGGTGGTCCGAGCGAACGCGCGGCACGTGCTTGCTGTCCGAAGCAACCGGGCACTTGTTTACTGTCGGCTCATGTTGCGAACTCAACGTCGCTCTCTAGGACAACCGCTGCATATTCTATTGTCTTAAAGCCAAATCGACCTACGGCGGGACTGTCGGCAAATTCATGACGTGAGGGATGCCTGAACACGCGCAGGCGGATCCGTATTTTCCCCAAGATCACCGCGCGATGCGGCGATCCGCGCCATGCTTTTTTCAGATCCTCTCAAAAGCCGGTCTCAAGTCAGCACCTATCACTCGTCGGCGTGGCGATCGGGGTTGCGATGTACACTTGCCCGCCGCTCGATGACATCATAGGCGACCTGAAAATGAGCGACGGCCTCGCGCCTTGTGGCGGACGTCACTTTTTCCGATACGACGTCCTTGAACATGGCGTTGTCGAGCATCGCCACCGCCAGCCAACTTCCTCAGTTTCGCGTTCTCATACTCCAGCGCCTTCTTGGGATCGGACACTTCCAGCCCGCCTATTTTGGCGTTCCATTTGTAGAAGGTCGTGCTGCTGATCCGACTTTGCGGCCCGCGTTGGCCCGTCTTCGCCCGGCTTCCAGCTCCCGTAAGGTCCCGATTCTTCCGTGAACCGGCTCGGCGTCATGTCCACCCTCCGAGGTGATGCACCCTACCAATTCTTAGAGGAGATCGCGGGGCTCAATTTAGTTAGAAGCTCCTTGAGGCTGATATCCATTGGAATGGCCTCGTCTTCGAAGCTGGCAGGAGGGGGGCTATGCCAAGAGATAACCGCTTTGCCGACCGGAGGACGTTGTCAGTTTTGCTGGATCGGACTTTGCTGGGCTCTGTCTGCCGTAACCACAGCAATCCTTTTCGCTTGGCTGCTATACTAGAGCTGTTACCTGCCATATCCATACGAACGATATTGGTAGCGCTCACAGATATCTTCGACGGTTATGCCCGGCAGGCCAAGTGATTTTCCTGGCCTGCTACTAGTCTTGCGCTATTGATGACTGCATTAGCTTGGTTCTCAAAGCTCCTTCTTTCCAATGTTGGAACGACCCTCCTCACGTGCGGTATCTTGCGGGTTACTTTACGCACTTGCATCGTGGGCGCGCACCCGCGGCAAGAACATCCAATCCGCGGAGGAAGCAGGCAGACCTGATCCCGGCCTCTCGCCGGTCTTGAATGCGGGATCAGCGGAGATCGGTATGGACATCGAAGAAATTTCGGAAACGGATCCCAGATCGGTGCTCAATCCATTCACTCAGCCTTCATGACCACGTCACCGGATGGCGATCCCACCATTATTGAAGCGGCAAAGCGGGATCCGCATTCGCGATGCTGATGGTCAGGAATATACTGACGTTTTGGCTGATCTTGATGTCAACGTTTTCAAAGGAACCCCGATTTTTGCAAAGCTTCGAAAGCTTTCGTGCGGATGTCGAGAGCATGTTCGATATATTGGAGCGGACGCTAAGCAACCTCTTCGGGCTTCTGCAACACAATGGAGGACGACTCTCAACGCGTGCCTGCGACAACGAATTGTCCGAACTTCCCCAGATGAAGTCACGCAAAGTAACTTCCACCTTGTCCACCACGGTCAACTACTATCGCTGGTAATTGCTCTAGATGACAGAAACATGCCACACGTTGATTGATGAGCCGCTTCAGTCTCTCAGCTTTGGCAGGAACCCCCGTGGTGCAACCCCTCCCCGATATCTTGCCAGCATATCCCTCTGCAGGATTTCTCCAGCGGATCAAAATCCGGCATCGGCCAGACGTCTGCCCGCCTTGGCCGCTCTTTGAACACATACCTCAAGGCGCCTCTGTCCTTGATATTGGCTGCGGAGTCGGATGGCATCTGGTCACGCTCGCAGCGCTCGGTCGGATCTCGAGCGGCTACGGAGCCGATGTCAGTTCGAAAGCTGTTGGGCAAGCCGCGCTAGCGGCGAAAAATTATCCGCTGTCTGACCTGACATTTCAGGTCATTGACTCGATCGACGATGTTCCCCAAGAGCAGTTCGATGTGGTGATGATGATCGATGTCATGCACCATGTTCCGCTCGAATACCGCAATGCCACTTTCGTAGGATGCATCAAGAGAACCAAGCCGCGCGGCTTTTTCATTTACAAGGACATGGCGGACGAGCCGTTCTTAAGTGCCTTTCTCAACCGGTTGCATGACTTAGTCAGCGCAAGGGAAATGATCCGTTATCTGCCTCTTGAAGCCGCGCTGGAATGGGCCGCAAACTTTGATCTGCAATTGATCCTTCGTTCCCATTACACAAAATTGTTTTATGGGCACGAGCTTTTGGTATTCCGGAAACCCTAGAACGTCTCAAGCGCAGCCACGGTCCGGGCAGCTGCGTAGGCGCGCGAAGATGTGGCACCGCCGTTGTTAAATGGGTTTGCCAAGATAGAGCGAAAACAACCGTGCCTCTGCAAGCGTTTCCGTAAACCCGTGGCTATTTGTATCAGCCCGCTCTGATTGATCTGGGGGCCGGCAAACTGGACCATTTGGGTTAGAGTTTTCGTTTCCGAAACCCCTCGGCTGGGAAGAGCGAAGGACGATAAAGGCCTCAAAATTTTCCGACGCCCAGAAGGCTTTCATGCTGAAGCAGGGCAACGATGGGGTCCCGGTTGCGGAGATCTGCTGCAAAGTCGGGATCAGCCAAGCGGCGCATTTCAACAGGAAGAAAAAGTATGGCGGATTGCTGCCGACAGAGATCCGATGGTTGAAGCAGCTCAAGGAGGAGATAGCAAGCTGAAGAAGCTGGTGGCTGACGTGTAGCTCGACAAGGAGGTACTGCAGCACGTGTCCGCCGAAAGCTATCAGGCCTAGCCGGAAGCGCCAACTGGTCAACGAGGTCGGCAATAAATGGCAGGTCTCGATCTGTAGGGCCCTGCGCGGCTCTCGAGTTCAGGTCGACCTACCGTTACAAGTCTCGTCGCTCTGGCCAGGTTGCCCTCGAACAGTGGATCAGGGAGGTCTGCCATGCGCGCGTTCGCTACGGCTACCGCCGCGTTTGCGTCCTCCTTCGTCGAAGGGTGGTAGCGCTAGGGCCAGAACAAGACACGACGTGTCTAGGGCGAGTTGGGCAAGCAATTCGCAACAAAACGCCCAAGCGCCGGGTCAAGGCCAAGCCGCGCGATGACCGGACGCCGGCCGCACGGTCAACCGAGACCTGGGGATGGACTACGTCCACGACCAGTCATGGCCGGTTTCTATTTGAAAGCTGCAGCAATCTCCTTGTCTGGCTCGCTGAAGTCTGCGGCAACCGGCATCGCAACTGGCGCGAGTCGGATCGGCAGGGCATCGAGAGGAGGACACGAAAGCTGAGCAAGTCGACGAAGCGGCCGTGCCACCGGTGATCACATTGCGGGCGAACATCGTTCCAGATTCCGTCAGGGACTGAGAAGGGGAGCAAACAGTGGATCCGAGAAACTCGCAAAACTAGTCCAGCCATCGAGCGGCTTGCTTGATCGGATCAGAGCCTGCGCGCCTGCGCGTAGCGCCGCTTCGCCATCCCTTTCTTTTCGGTCGCCGATAAGTATCGTCTCGGACGGAGTAACGCCTGCCATTTCTATTAGAACCTTGAGGCCTCGCGGATTCGGTTTGAGAATGCCGACGTTCGCGTCGCTGGCTGCGACGATAAAATCAGCCGACAGATCCATCCCCTTGAGTTTTTCAACCGCTGGATAATCAGAGAAAATCCCAATGGTCTTGCCGTGCCGCTTCAGTGCGGCAAAAAGCTCGACCACATGCGCGTAGCGAGAGGCTCGAATATGGGCGAGCGGACGCCGTTCCGTCCACTCTGCGATAATCGCGCGTATGGTCTCCGAAGCAACTCGCGTCCGCTCAGCCGTGCGGCAGATGAGGACCTCATTGAAACACTCGACGTTCTGATCGGCCATGTTCTCGCGCAGCTCTCGATATATACGCAATACGTTCGGAGTTGTCAGGTTACACGCTAGGATTGCGTAACGGATCATTTCCACGAGCATTCGCAGCCGCATTGCTCTCCGATTATAAAGTGTGCCGTCGACGTCGAAGGCGACCAGGCGCAAGCTGTCCCACTTGATCTTCGCGTCGGTCATTTGAGCGAAATGTAATGCTGTTCCACGAGCGTCGCAATAAGTGGTATATTGACGAAGCTGGCAAAGATGAACGCCACGACCAGCGCGAGCAAGATTAACATCAAACCGGGCTCGCGGAAGAGCTTCTCCGGCTTCTGTGCCGTGGAGCCGGGCCGCGTGGACAGCAAAAAGTACGCCGTAAACAGCATTACAACGATCGGCAGAGCGATGATGTACTCAATCCGACATTCGACCAAAAAGACCGATAGAAACGCAATCGAAGAAAGTGAGTATACGAGACAGGACGCTGTTAACGAAACCTTCGTATATTGGGCGAAGCTCGCACGGTAGCGCACCAATAGTTCCGCCCCGTGGGAAGCGACGATTTCCTGATATTCCGACATGCGCTTTGCAGACATGAGGAACGCACCGCCGAGCCAGTAAGCCAAAATTATCGAGCCCGGCGGGAGTGACGTCGGATCAATGATCGCCCAGCCGATCAGCAGGCGGATGGCATTATTGACAGATTCGGAGATCACATCGAGATAGGCTTTGTCTTTGGTACGCAGCGGAGGCACATTATAGACGATCCCCTGTGCAACAAAAGTGCTGCTTATCATTAGCATAAGCGTGCTCGAATGCGCCGCGCAGAGCAGGCCGATAGCGATGAGGACTAGCCACTCCCCGACCACGATATGTCCGCTCATCACGCTCTGAACCGCCGAGCGCGACGACTTCGTCGGATGATGCTTGTCGAAATCGCGATCAAGAAATTCGTTAATTACATAATTGGCGGAAGCTATGCAGACAGCAGCGGCGAAGCCGAGCACAAAGGACTGGATCGGATGATCATGCGGAATGCCGCGCAGCAGATACGCAAGGACAATACCCGGTACGATGAGGATATGCTTCGTGCTGTGATCGAGCCGCATGATCGCAAGATATTCCTTGATGCCTGCCGGAGGAGTCGGATCGGGACCGCTGGCGTTATGCAGCGAGGTCATAACCGGCGCCTATTCAGGGACCGTTCAGTGATTTGTTGCCCGCCAAGCGGGAGTAGGGTAGACGTCGCCAATAACCTCAGTGACACGTCCTTCCCGCGCATCGAAGGGCCTGAGATCGAAGTAAAAGAACTCGCCATCGGTTCTGATACCCGCGCAATTTTGCTGACGGAGCTGGCCCGACCGCATTGGCTGCAAACAATTTGAGACAACCCAGCGGCGGATCATGGTCATGATAGCGCTCGGAGCAAGAGCTGGGCCAAATGCGCTGGCTGTCCGCGCCGGGCGTCTTGCGGCAAGTCGCAACTCGGTGTGGCGTGCGGCGCGTGTTCGGTCCGAAAGCAAACGCGCCTCATGTCTGGAACCCGCCAAGCTATTGCGAACGCGACATTGGGCTTGAAACTGGTCAATGGCGTGGTGAAGCGCCTCCTAGTGAGATCAAGCCCGTTTTCGCGAGTGGTAACTCGCGTCGAACATGACGATCGCGGCGAAAACGCACCGGCGGGCGTGACAAGTCCCCAGAACTACGTGCTAATTTTTGTCGTGGTCGGCATCCGCGAAAGGTGCGCCTGCGTAGTGGCTACGCGTCGATCGGATGGCGCTCACGATCTGCACCACCCTTCTCGCGGCGATCGGCGAGCACCTTTCCCCTTCGGATAGTACGGCCGGTTCTATTTTGCGAGATTTATGTCATTGCGGTCGCCGCGCTCGAGCTCCTCTATGTCGCCGCGCAAGCGAAGCCTGTGCTCAGCGCAGCGCAATGGCGGGCGTAAAAGTCGACATCGTCTTTGATGATTGTCTTTGCAAGCGCGCCCTATGTTTCGGCCATTCAAGACGCTTCTTGCCGGCAACATCGACGACCAACAACATCAACTGATCCTTTTCGCCCAATGCATTTGGGTCGACGGCACATCGTTCGACTGGGGGCAGGCGAAGGAGGCCTGATCCTATTTTGCAAGTTCCTGGTCCGGTCCGCCGGACTGGCGATGTCCGGCTGGGACGGTGGTCGTGGCGACCTCGGTCAATCGGCTGGTGGCGGTTCGTCCGCACTCCGCTGCAAACGTTGAGGCGCCCGATCCGGACATCATCATGAGGCGCTCGCGACCTCGGAAAGGACGATGACCCCAGCTGCGACATCAACCCAGTCACGCTGAAACCGCCAACCACATTGGATTTATCCAATCCCGCTAGGCGATCGTCTCGCCATCCGCGATCGCTCCGTCTCCGCAATCCTAACCAGCTCCGACGGAGCGATCGCTGCCGGCGTGCCACTGGAGAGAAAGAATGGCAGCTTGACAAAAAAACCTGCAATCAAAGGGCCGATTGACAACCTGTTCTTCGATCTCGATGATGCCCGCGCCAAGATCGCTGCCTGGATCGCCGATGATCGCCGACTACAATGTCCGGCGACCACACTCATCACTGAAATACTTAACCCCCCGGGGCCTATGCCGCCCACCTCTCCGCAGCGGACGACCGGCTACGCAACCCCGACCAGCTTCGCCGATCGTCCGTTGCTCCACCCGCGCCACTTGGCGTACACGAACTCTGAGACTCTAACCGCCGCTCGATGAAAATTCAGTGCCAGGTCATGTCGGCCGGAGGTGGGTTTCCTCGGAGGCTCGGGTTCCGAAGCCACCCACGAGGATTACAGCTTTCACGATGGGCTTCATTTCTGGCCAGCCGGCCGTTATCGCCTGGCTTCACTGCAGGATTGCTCCGCCAGCGCGGTGGGGCGCACAGGCTTGAGCAAAGCCTGCCTGTAAGCATCCGGATCATCCGAGTCAGTGATCGCGGTTTCGAACGCAGTGGCAGCGACGTAGTCCGCCTCGCGGGCTCCAAAGGAGGCCATGACAATGGTTTGGTCAAGACGATGCGGGCCCTCCGGCTCGATCAGTACCCACGCTTTGGCCAGATCGGCGCAGCTTTCAAGTCCGAGCGCTTTCACCGCGGCTGCGTTACTGCCGGAAGATGGCACGAGCGGCCAAGGTTGACCGAAGTGCGCTGGGCTACTGTTACTGCCCCATGGCCCGAACAGCCATGGTAAACCGAGCGCTCGCGTTTCGAGCACAAACAGCAGGCCCGGCGAGCGGCCGGAGAGATCGACCACGGGGGTACCGATTTCAAGGCCGGCCGCACGCGCCTGGGCTCTGGCCGTGGCTAGATAGTCGTGGAGGGGTTGCGAGAGCACTAATTTTCCACCACCGGGCATGGGCGTGACAGCGGTATAAGCGCGCAGATCTTTCACCTGACCCCACGGCTTGAGGATGGCAGCATTGATCACTGATGCAGTGAGCAACTGTGCTAACACCGTCAGGGGCAGTAGGGCGGCGACGCTGCGTCCCTGTTGCGCAAGAGGACTCAGGAAGGCAACGACCGCGAGCATCCAGAACAAGGCTTCCTTCGCACCGGCGGACCAGTAATTGAGAGCGGAGCCTAGCGCGGACACGTGCGGCAGTACCAAAAAGGTTAACGCTAGAGCGATGCTGGTGGGAGCTTGGGTGCGCAGAACCAAACCCTCACGATTGAACATCGCGCCAAGGCATATCAAGGCCGGCACTAGGAACAGTGTCGAGAGGTTGATGCTGATCGGATCGGTCCCCAGCAGCGCAATCGCTATTGTTACGATCAACACCGCAGCGAGAGCCAGCGATGGGAGGAACTTGTGCGTAGACCCCATGAGAATGCTGAGCAGAAAGGCTATCGCCATTAACACAGCGATGGCGAGTTGCCCGCGACTGATGTCGAGCCAGTCGATCCGAAACATGAAAGACACCTCGTGCCGGCCACCCAGCACGACTTCCATCTCAGCGCTGTTGACCATACGGGTCACCAGCCCGGTGATGCCGCCGTCGATCAAGTAGGCGGTAACGATCAGTAGAGCGAGAGCGACCAGCGCCGCGCCAAGCATGGGCAGCAGGGACTTTCTACGCAAAACGACGACATAGAGCATAACGAGGAGGGCAATGGCCGCAGCGGTGGTCGGCTTGCCCATGAAGCAGCACCAGCCGCCAACGCCGACCAGGCTCCACCCCAAGACCTGGCGGATGCGTCCTGGCCGATCGGCCAGCAGCAAGCCGATCATCACCACCAAGAGCGAGTGAAAGGTCAGAGTGTCGTAGTTGGGCGTGAGCTTCATCAAGGGGTTAAAGGCGACTAATGCCAGGCTGGCGATCCCTGCCGATAGCACCGCCGCATGCGGCCGATCCACTGTCCAGAGGCGCCGGATAATCAGGAAGCTGAGAATCCAGCCCAGCGTCATGCTGAGCGTGACGTTCGCCATGCGAAGCACTACGATGTCGCCACCCGCCCACTGATATGGCCAGTGATAGACGAAGCCAAAAAGCGTCGGCGGACTATTGATTGCGTAGGCGAATGGGTTCGCGATGGAGTATAGGTAGAAACCTTCGGTGCCTACACGGAGACCGTAACTGCTGTAGTATAGCAGCCAGGCGAAAAGGATCGCTGTGGTTACGGCGGACAGAGGGAGCAAAGTCCGCTCCAGCAAAACTGACAACGTCATTCCGTTGGCAAAGTGGTTATCTCTTGGCATGGGCCCTTCCTGTCTCGTAGACGAGGCCCATTCCAATGAATATCAGCCTCGAGGCGCTTCTAATTGACCTGAGCCCCGCAATCTCCTCCAAGAATTGGTGGATTCCATCACCTCGGTGATCTGAGCTAGAGTTTTGCGCTGCCAAATTCCCTCGGCGGGGAGGAGCGGAAAGCGATGGAAGCCTCCCATGACGGGGTTCTGATGACGGACATCTGCCTGAAGGCCGGTATCAGTTAAGCGACCTATTTCCATTGGAAGAAGACGGACCACGATTCGATTGGAGTCCGGACGGTTCCGCCGGCACATTCGTTTGGCGGTGAAGCACACCGTGTCTAGCGGCTCGGCTACTGTGTTCGCAAAAAGTCTTCCGAATTCCGTCAATTCGCTCCGCCGACCGCGTCGTTCGACGAGGTCCGTGCTGAGATCGCTCTGCAGCACAGCCAGATAGCGGCTGACCGAGCTCTGCGTCATTCCCAATACGTCAGCGGCGCGCGTTATGCTTCCTTCTCGCGCGATCGTCACAAAGACCTAGATCGCATTCAGGAGCACTTCATCGTTCTCGGTAGCCATCTTCTTTGCTCGGCGAGTCCTAGAATGTCCGCCATTTTCACGGAGGAGTATTCCCAGGAATGAATCTTCATCACATTATTCGATGTCATGCCGGATTGCTGCTTAGCAGCGATCTTTCGCGACTTCGCGCTCTAAGTTGGTACGATATGTACGATCGCGCCCAACGGTTCAAGGTAGCGGTGGGCGCTTCTTTCTAACCGACACACCACGCCATTTCGCGGAGGATTGAACCGCTGATTCTACGCCTGCAGACCGCCACTGGGGCCTAGGCTCCGCCTACGCGTAAAATTTATCTTTGATCAAAACGGGGCGCGGTAAGAACGGTTGCGTTCAGCGAAGAAGGCGATTTTCGGCTGCTTTGACTTCATCCATCCTTTTGAAGTCTGAAGATATCCTCAACAGGTAGGATGTCCTTGTGCACGTTTTGGGCGCCGCCATCCGCAATGACCCGGCGGAAGTCTCCATCATGGCAGTTGCAACAGCACGGATGGCGTAGTTGCCGTAGATCATCATCCGTATATTGCAGAGCGCCTTTACCCGCTCGGCGTTGAGATCCGGGTAGGCGTTCGGCACGATCACCAGCGGCACCGATCCGGACCAGGCCTGTGAAAAGCTTTCGATCTCCGAGGGTTCCTTCTTTTTCGAATGGACAGGATCATGTCGGCGCCAGTCTCCACATAGGCTTGCGCACAGTGCAGGGCTTCCGCTTCGCCGAGGCCTGCGATCAGAGCTTCGGTGCGGGCAATCACGAGAAAATCCGGGTCTTGTCTTGTTGCAAGGGCGGCCTCGATCTTCCGCGCAGCGCAGCGCAGCGCCGCGGCGAGGGCGAGCAACTTGCCTCGGTTGTAGACCGTGCTGGCCGGATTGCACGGCGAGTTCAGCATCAGCCACTTGGTCCGCGGTGTGATCGCCGCCTCCAACGCCTCCGGGCGCAGCTTGAACTTGTGGAATTCATCGCAGACGACGAGAACCGGCCTGCCGCCGGCGAGCGCCACCATATCGGGATAGGAGATCCAGCACGGTGTCGGAAATTACGACTTCGTCGCCTGGATCAACGCTAGCGAAGAGCGCGTTGAATACGACCTGCTTGGCGCCGCAGCCCACCGTGATCTGATCGATACTGTAATCGAGCCCGTGATCGCGGTCGTAGCTCCCGCGAATCGCTTCGCGCAGCGGCCTGATCCCGGCGACGGCCGTGTATTTCGTCGGCCCGTAGAGAATCGCCCGGATGCCGGCTTCGCAGACCGCGGACGGTGTTTTGAAATCCGGTTCACCCTGACTCATCGTGCAGGTCGGCCAATTTGGCTGTTCGCCGGGGCGCTCGGTGAACTTTGAGACGAGATAAGTTTTCAGGTCGCGAGACGAGGGCGGATCAGACTCAGGTAACGGAGGGCCTTTGCTAACCGCCCACGTCCAATTCGCGAGTAATCTCCACCAAGGTACGCGCCGCGATAAGAAAGCGAAACAGATCATCGCATCTGCGCAAGTACGCATCCAATTATTCGATGAGCGTCATCTGACTGTTCAAATACGGAGCCAAGAGGACGAGCCAACGAGACGCCGGGGCGATAAGCGCGAGGCAGTCCAATGGGAAGACAGAAGGGGCGTCAGATGCGAGTTTCGAATACTGCAGACCGGCGGCGGATCAAGCGCCGCTTTATCGACGCCGCACTTTGGCTGGCTGCGAGCGTTCCGCCGGTAGCAGGAGCGACGGATGCCCATGCCCAGACGACTGATCTCGGGACTGTCCAGACGTCAGACAATGCCGGAGATGTCAATTCTGCCGTCTATCAAGCGCCGACGACAACGCCCCTGACGGTGACGCAGCCGACCTCCGTCATTGACAAGCATTATATTGAGAACAACATTCCGCAGACGGCGAACTTCGATAAGATCATCAGCGTTGCGCCTAGCGTGATGGTCCAGCCGAGCGGCTCAACCGACGCCAAGATATCGATCCGCGGTTTCCAGAACGGCCAATTCAACGTCACGCTCGATGGAATTCCGCTTCGAAGCTTCAATCTCAGCCAGCACAGTGGCCTTATAATCATGACGAACGATCTCGGGCAGGTCACAGTCGACCGTGGCCCGGGTACGGCGTCGACCGTCGGCGATGCGACGTTCGGCGGTACTGTGGCGCTCCAAACCAAGTCGCCAATGCCGACCTGGGCCACCACGGCGACAACGAGCTACGGCAGCTTCAACACCCAGCTCCACGGCCTCCAATTTGATTCTGGCCTGATCAAGGGCGCCAATGGCGCCTCGTTCTTTGTTGACACGCAGTATACGAAAAGCGACGGCTATTCCACCAAAGTAGCCAGTGAACGGGAAAGCGTGGCGCTGAAGCTTCAGCAGCCACTCAGCGACAACACCACGCTCACCTTCGTATCGATCTCCAATAATGCGGTGCGAAACCTTTTTCAGGGCGCGTCGCTCGCTCAGATCGCGGCCTACGGCCCGAATTATGGATTATCCTCCTCTCCCAACAGCCAAGGATACGCGGGTTACAACCGCGAAAGTTGGAAAACTGACTTCGAATACCTCGGCCTGAAGTCCGACTATGGCGACGGTTGGCATCTCGAGAACAAGCTGTACACATCCGGTTTTGACACCCCACGGCAAGATGCGGGACTCGATGTGAGTGGCAACACCAGGAACGGCACGATCTTCGGTGCCACCAACGTGCCGGGCCAGGCAGCTCCTGGAAGCTACCGCTCCTATGGCGATGTCATCGCGCTCACGAAAGATCTGCCTGACGGCGCTGTGAAGGTGGGGACATGGGCCGACCACTTGCCGGGTCATCGAGCCGGCTTTAACCTCGACATGACGTTGGCGGAGAAATACATCTCCACCAAGTACACTCAGGGCGTCACGCTGGATACTGTTCAACCGTACGTCGAAGCAGACTGGAAAGCGCTGCCCGACCTGACGATTACGACCGGCGCGAAATATGCGTATGTCACGCGCAGCTACAATTCGCTCATCGACCCTAACACGGGCAAGCCGCTGGATTACGCGCTGACTTGGGCGAAGGTTCTGCCCTCGCTTGCCGCGAACTACAAGCTTTCGTCCAACTGGTCGGTCTATGCCCAGGCCGCGGAAGGCTTTTTGACCCCACCCCAGATTGTGCCCAACGGCTCCAATATCCAACCTCAAACCACCTGGAACTATCAGGCTGGCACAAGCTATCAGAGTAAGGATTTCACCCTCGCCGGCGACGTCTATTACATCGACTTCCAGAACATGATTGGATCGCGGACAATCGGCGGCCTTGCGAACTACTTCAACGCCGGCGGGGCAATCTACAAGGGTATCGAAATCGAAGGAACGGTTCACGTCGGTAATGGCTTCAGCATTTTCGGCAATGGCAGCCTTAACAGTGCCAAAAGCACCCAGACTGGGCAATGGATTGCGGAGGCGCCGAACGCGACGCTTGCAGCCGGCCTGATCTACCAAGAGGGCAACTGGTACGCCTCGCTGACGGACAAATGGGTAGGTTCCCGGTTCGGCGACGTCGGGCAAAAGCAACCGCTGTCACCGTTCAATCAGCTTGACATGGCCATCACTTACAAAGTCAAAAACCCGTTGCCCAATCTGGTGGCGGTGACTGCGAAGTTTGGGATCAGCAACATCCTCGACAGTCGTGCAATTGCAGATTTCGCCGGCTATTCCGGCGGGTCGGGAACGCCGCTGTTCTTCACGCAGATCGGTCGGAACATCTATAGCAGCCTGACTGTGCAGTTCTGACAGCAAGTCAACACCGAAGGAATGAACATGACTCTGGACCATCTCACCGAGCTCGCGGCGCAATCCGACGGCATTCTTTATGTCATGGCCGTCCTGCTGCTAATCGCGCTCACCGTGATTATCGATCGCTTCTGGTATCTCGGCCGGACCATCCGGCGCGGAAAGCGGGTCACCAGCACCGTCGCGCAATTCATGCACCTCGACCGGAAGACGCTTGCAGACCTCGTCGAAAAATCGCCGCGGCTGCCACACCGCGCCTTGCTGGAAGTGCCGCTGCAGCATTCCGAGCTCAAGGACCCGCATCGATTGTCCGAGTTGTTGGAGGAGGCGATCTTATGGCAGGTCCCCAAGCTGGATAGCCGGTTGTGGATGCTCGACACCATCGTGACACTGGCGCCGTTGCTCGGCCTGCTCGGCACCATCGCTGGCATGATCAAGGCGTTCGCAGTCCTTGGCGACGCCGGTAACGCAGCGACAGAGATCACTGGCGGCGTCGGCCAGGCTCTGATTGCGACCGCATGCGGTCTACTCATCGCCATTGCTGGTCTGGTTTGCTTCAACAGTCTCAACAACTGGACACGGCTTATCGTGCATCAACTTGAAATCTTGAAGATTTCCATGGTCAACCGCCTCGATGCGCCTCGGGCAGCTTCAGGGGAAAAGCGTGCCTACGGTCACGCTATCCACCCCGTTGCGAATACGGGAACCTGACCGATGCGATATTTGGAGGTGCGGAAGGGCCGCATAGAAATCATCCCGATGATCGACATCATGCTTTTCTTGCTGGTGTTCTTCATCATGATCACGCTGCGAATGATCCCGGCGACCGGTATCGCCTCGCAGCTTCCGCAAAGCAGCACCGCGCAGGATCTACCCCATCCAAAGATCGTCGTTACAATGTTTGCTGACGGCGCTATCGAAACGGATGGTCAAAAACTGACCATCGACGATCTGACGGCCAAATTGGCCGCCGAGCCGGACCGAGAGCACGCCGCCGTTACCATTGCCGGAGCTGGCACCGCAACGCTGCAGAATCTTCTCGCTGTGATGGATGCGTGCCGCAAAGCCGGCATTGTCCAGGTAGGCCTCGCCGCGAAGGACGCAAAGTAGGGGTGCCATCGTTGTGACCATTGCAACAGCCGACCAATTCAGCCCACCGCAGGAGCGCTCCGCACTGCCCGTTTCGTTTGCCGCTGCGCTATTGCTGGAGGGCCTCTGTGTTCTTGCCATCGTGGGCTGGCTGACCCAGCGCCCGACACGGCAAGAGGCGTCGGCACCGACCATGCAGATCTCGCTGGTGGCCGCTCCACCTGCGGCGCCCGATGCACCGGCAGATCCGCCTCCTATGGTCGCGGAAACTCCCCCGGTACCCGAAGAGCCTCAGGTTACTCCACCGCCCCCGGAGGTCCCTCCACCGCCGGCAGAGATTGCTCCACCAGAACCCACTCCGGTGCCTCCGAAGACGGAGGCGGCGGCCGTGCGCCCGAAGCCGGCAAAGCCGCCGCAGCAGGTCAACAAAAAACCGGCCCCGCGTCCCGCGCAGCAACAAGCGGCAGCTAGCGCGGCGCCGAGCGCTGGCGCGATGTCGAGCTTTCAAGGCCAAATGCGGCGGGCGGTAGAAAGCGCGCTGATCTATCCGGCATCTGCACGTGCCTCGGGCCAGCATGGTCGTGCGCGCGTGACGTTCGATTTTCTGGACGGACGCGTATCGGCGGTCAGCTTGTCTCAATCAAGCGGCTCTCCGGTTCTCGATCAAGCGGCACTCGCCACCGTCAGGAGCGCGCGTTATCCGTCCCCGCCGCCGGAGCTGAGCCACCGAACCCTTCATCTCAGCATCTTCGTTGAGTTCAAAGGAGGCACGTGATGGCGAAGCAATCCTCCCCACTCCGTCCGCGGCACGATCGGCTAGAAGTTCTGATTCTGGAATGAGAAAATGAAACACGTGACAAGGGCCGGCTATTTTGGACCAGTCAGCATCCTTTCGATTGCGATCGCTCTCGCTTGCGTTTCGCCCAGGGTCGTGTCGGCGGCTACATCGACATTGGCATGCGACGACATGATGAAGACTGCGTTTAAGCCCGACGCCAATACAACCGTTCTGTTCGTAAAGGAGGTCAAGAAGGGCGATCCCTATCCCAATCCCACGAAGGAGCAGCGGAATTTCCCGAGCCGTCCAGCGAGATTCGCCGCGGACCTTTGTTGGGTCAAGCTTCTGGTTGAGCCTGGCGTTCCCGGTCCCGCCGAGGCTCCGTCGACTTCTCGCGGCATCGGGATTGAGGTATGGCTACCTGAGAGGAATGCTTGGAACCACCGGGTACACGTCCTAGGTGGTGGAGGCTGGGACAACGGCACCAACGAGGCGGTGCTCGATAAAATGAGCGGCGGTAACGGCAACCTCCCGGCGGCGCGGCTGGCGGCCGAGGAAGGTGCCGTGACGTCGACGACCGACAGCGGCCAGCAGAGCGTCGGCGCTTCGTTCGCAATGAACCCCGATCGGACCGTCAACGTTGCGGGCTGGCGGGACTGGGTCTATCGCAGCCTTTACGAGCAGGCAATCAAGACCAAGGCATTAGCGGCGGCCTACTACGGCGCATCACCGCGATATTCTTATTTTGAGGGCGGTTCGGGCGGCGGTAGGCAGGCGCTTCATATCGCGCAGAACCTGCCCGAACAATATGACGGTATTCTATCCGTGAGGGCGGCCGTCAGCTGGGCCGGGACTATCGGGCAGCTGTATCCCGCACTCGTGGTCCTGCGCGATCTTGATGGAAAGAGCCTGTCGAGAGAGCAGCTTGAGGCGGTGTCGGCCAGGGCTGTTGCGGCTTGTGACACGGTCGGAGGAAAGCATCTCGGATTCATCCTCGATAACCGTCCATGCCGTTTTGATCCGACGAGGGATGTCGCTACCCTGTGCTTGTCGGATGGTGGGACGAACGACACACAAGCATGCCTAACCCCCAGGCAGGCCTTGGCCATGAACAAGATTTGGTATGGCCTGACTATCGACGGCAGCGTGCCAGATCCGGCCGTCGATAATGGCTGGGACGCGGCGAGAACGGGTGCGCGGATCTGGTACGGATATCCGCGCGGTGGCTATATTCGTTCACTTGAGAATGATTTGACATGGCCTGAACAAAAAGGCCCGGGAGGCGACCTGATCGCCTTGGCTCTTGGCGACCCCAAACTCGGAACGTCGGATTTCAGGAACGCGACCGGTAAGGGCGAGGACGGCTGGAAAAATATGACCTATGCGGAACTCGCGGGGGCGTTCGAAGCCTTCAGGGCGATGCAGGCCGTAACGCAGAGCGAACCGAGCGAGCATGAAGACCTGACACGGCTCAAGCTCTCTGGCACCAAATTCTTGCAGGTGACGGGTATGCATGACTCTAGCGCCTGGGTGCAAGGGCATACCGAATACTATGACCGGGTCATGGCCAAAATGGGCGGTCCGGCATCGGTCCAGGCCTATTACAAGATGTACGTGCTACCGGGGCTGGCTCACGGTTATTTCAGCGGCTCAGCGAACGCCGACGCCAATCCGCCGGTGCCGGAAAATGGGCGCTTGTACGGGGCTTTGGTAGATTGGGTGGAGAAAGGCATTTCGCCGGACAGCATGGTCTTCACATCGCCAGGGCTCGACAGCGAGAGTTCGGTGTACAAGATTTTCCCGCGACCCAAGGGGCCAGCAATGAGCCTGCCGGTCTGCGCCTATCCCACCGTGGCAACCTATGTCAGCGGCGATATCTTCAAGGCGCAAAGCTACAAGTGCAGGTAGGCCGATTGCTTCGAGTCCAGGCCCAGGTGCCCACGGACACCGAACCGGCGTAGTCGTCAGCCGCCAAACCCACTCTAGCCTACAAAGGAAGCCCCGGCTCTGCCGCGGAGGCAGCAGGAGTTTGAAGGCAGCCGCCCATCGATGAAACTCAGGGCGTGAGCCGCCACGCATTCGAGAAGGAGTTTCATGATGGACGATTTCGCGAGCCTAGCCACAGCAAGTGGGATTGCAAATACCCTGTGGTGCTCATTCCCAAGCGCCGCAGAAAGACGTTGTAGCCGAGTTGAGGCAGCATCTCGGGGAGGTCTTTCGCAGGCATCTGATGCCCGACCATGTTCACATGATGATATCGATCCCGCGGAAATACGCGGCTACGCAAGTGATCGGGTACATCAAGGGAAGATCAGCCATCCACCTGGATCGTCTCTACGCGGAGCGGAAGCGCAACTTCATAGGGCAACACTTCTGGGCTCGCGGATACTTCGCGTCGACCGTCAGTCGAGACGAGGCGGTGATCAGAAAATACATGAGGAAGCCGAAGAACGAAGATGCTCGCCTCGATCAACTCAATATGTGGTCTAAGGCCGCCTTCAGGCGGCCAACAAAATCGGGGACGCATTAGCGTCCCCACGGCCGGCTTTGAGCGGCCCAATTCCTAAAGCCCCCGTCTTTGCCCGGGGGATAGTTACTTCGCGCTTCCTTTCACGACACCTAACTGCGAGGAAAAATGAAACGCATCGCACTCATGACCATCGCCATCGCTTTAAGCGTTGGGTCAGCCTCGGGAGCAGACCTCAACTTGCTCTATGCTGGATCTAATCTAATGGCACCCATCCATAACAAGTTCAAAAAACACTTCCAGCTGACGCATCCTGGAACTACCCTGAGCTTAGAGCCTGCTCTTGAGTACACCGACGCAATGGCGGTTACACTAAGGCAGTCCCTCATCGGCCAAGATCCGGATGCCGGGTATTTCGGTATTTCCGACGTTTGCATCCTCGCGGAGAGGGACATTGCGAAGCCGCTTGATGACCGCATAGCCAACGATCTCGAATGGGCTTCACTCGGCATGCCCAAGAGCGCGCTTGAAGTTACGAAATGCGGCGGCAAGATCTATGGGGTTCCGTTCGGTGCGTCCTTCATGGTCGTGATGTTCAATAACAAACTGGTCGCCAAAGCAGGCGGAGAACCCGATCACCTGCCAAAGGCGTGGCCCGATATCCTGGAGCTTGCCAAGAAGATCGACGCCACGGGCGGTGGAATCGCGTTCAACTATGATGCTTCGTCGAGTTGGAGCTTCATGACGCTTGTCCAGAGTGAGGGCGGAAAGATTTTGACCAGCGACGGTAAGGACGTCGCTTTTGACTCATCAGAAGGCCTGAAAGCGCTCCAGGTTTTGGCCGATATCGGTGCCGCTCGCCATTATTCGGATATGACAAAGGCGCAGGCACGTCAGGCTTTCACGGCAGGCACCTTGGGCATTCTGGTCGATTCATCAAGCGGCCTTCCTAACTACGTCAAAGCGGCGGCCAGGAATTTTGCGATAGGAGTTATTCCTTTTCCAGTCGTACCCAACGGTAGAGTGCCAACTTCGGGTATGGCGGGCATTCTATTGACCTCCAATGAAAAGAAGGCCGATCGGGCTTGGGAGTACCTGAAATACGGATCGTCGCCTGATGGACAAACTCTCATCGGCAAACTAACTGGATTTCTACCCTTCAATCAGATTGCGATCCAATCACTAGATAAGCTTGGCACGTTCTCTTCTGAGAACTCTGGACTAGCTGTCGCTGCCCAAAGTTTTAAGAGTGCCGGCTCTTGGCCCCGTTTTCCTGGTCCTAATGGGCTAAAGATTCACGCTACCATTATGAATTACATGCAGAAGGTCTATACGGGCGCACTGGCCCCGAGCGTCGCCCTTAAAGACATGGCCAAAGATACGCGCGCGTTGCTGAAATAAGCGAACCGAACGGCTGCAAGGCAACGAAGGCATTGCATTAAGCACACCTCAACAACCAAGGAACCATGGAGAAGATCGATTGTCCCGCAGAAGCGGAGCGGAAGCGATAGTGCACAATCGCTTCAGTAGTCAGAAAGATCCTCGGCCGCAGACATTTGTTCTCCTGCAGAAGTTTGGAAACCTTTCGGCATTCATTCAAAAGGTTATCGTGTTGATATTGAGCAACTATATGGTTGGCGCACCAAACGCCTGCATGCCGAGGTGGGCAAGCGCGGTGCGACGCGCTTCTGCTCTTCCTTCCCAAATCGCGCGAATGGCGGCTTCGTAAATAGCGAGTGGCGTGTCGAATCCGCTTTTCGAGCATGATCACATCGACGGCTTGATCGCGCAACCTAGCTGCACCCGCTGTCGGTAGCCGTTCTGCCTCGAGATACAAAGGAGACCGCTTGCGAAGTGCCGTACTGACGGGCTTCTTGCACGGCTTCGCCGGGAATGGCCTTTGCTAACAAGTGTCCTCTCGCGGCAGCCGATCGCGACGTGCTCTCCATATATTCAGCGAGCGCGGCGCCGTGGGGACGCTCGCTCAGGAAAAGACCTAGCAGTAAGCACTCAGCGAGACGCGGCAGGTTCGGGTCCAGTTGCTGCGCGGTGCCCACACGAAAAGGGCTGGGGCTCGTGGCAGCGCGCGCGCCGAGTTCTGTTCCCAAGCAAAGCAGATCCCTATGAATGTGTAGCCCTTGTGCGACTGCCTGCCTCGTGGAGCGCTGCACGTCATCGCATTTTCCCTAATGTTCCATCGAGTTATTCGATGAACGTCATTCGGCTGTAGTGCTTTGGGTCTTGAAGCATAGCGTGCTTGTGCACGAGGGGCCTGCCGCTTGCGCAGGGTCTTATATCGATGATGGAGAATCAACGGCGGTGGCGTCCGTTTCGATCGAAAGCATAAATAAGAACTACGGCCAGATGTCCGTCTTGCGCGGCGTTTCGCTGTCGGTAGCAGATGGTGAATTCCTGACGCTGTTGGGGCCGTCCGGATGCGGGAAATCGACCTTACTGCGGATTCTCGCTGGACTTGAGATGCAGGACGCCGGCTCAATCTCGATCGGTGAGCAGGTTGTGGACGGATTGCGGCCGAAGCGGCGAGACGTCGCGATGGTGTTCCAGTCCTACGCACTCTATCCGCACATGACGGTCGCTTCCAACATGGCATTACCGCTTCGGATGCGCCGGTTCTCAGCATTCCAGAGGCTTCCTGTTCTTGGTCGCCTGCTGCCAGGCACCGCGCGGATCGCCAGTGAGATAGACATGGAAGTTACCCGTACAGCCAACGCGCTCGGCATCGGCCATCTTTTGGCCCGTAAGCCTGGCCAGCTCTCCGGCGGACAGCGCCAACGTGTGGCGGTTGGCCGGGCGATGGTGCGCCATCCTGCTGTTTTCCTGATGGACGAGCCGCTATCCAATCTTGATGCCAAACTGCGCGTGCAGATGCGAACCGAGATCAAGGAACTGCACCAGCGGCTCGGCGTCACATTCGTCTATGTCACCCATGACCAGGCCGAGGCCATGACCCTGTCCGACCGGGTGGCAGTGATGCTCGACGGCGAGTTGCTGCAGGTGGCTCCGCCGCAGGACATCTATGCCGATCCCGACGATCGTCGGGTCGCCGAATTCATTGGTTCGCCGAAAATCAATATGCTCGACGGTGTGCTGCGTGAACACGGGCTGCTCGATGTGGCCGGATCAGCGCTCAGGGTCGATGCCGATGCGCTTGCCGGCACACATCTCACCCTCGCCATTCGCCCGGAGGCCTTTCATCTTGCGCACCAAGGCGGGCAGGGCGCATTGACCGGTTCCGTGCGCATGATCGAGCACATGGGCTCTGATCTCTTCGTCCATCTCGATCTCGCGGGCATCAATCATCCATTGCTTGCTAGGCTGCTGGCCGAACGGGCGCCTCATATCGCCCCCGGTCAAACCTTGCACGTCGGCGTTCGGCCGGACCGCGTCCTTCTCTTTACCCGCGATGGGCGGCGTTTACGCCGGCAAGCAGAATCCGGCTACGCGTCGGTAACCCCCATTCGGGAGACTGGCCGATGAGCGCTCCCGTTGCCCTTTCCGGCAGCTCTGGCGAGCCGCCCGCGACCACGCGCGTTCGAATACCCGCATCCCGCACCGCCACACCGGGCCAGAGGCAAGCCTTTGCCGAAGCGTTGGCAGCCTGGACTCTGGCCGGGCCTGCGCTCTTCTTTCTGCTCGCCCTGTACTTGCTGCCGGTGATCGCAGTCGTTCTCATTGCGCTCACAGATTGGCAGCTCGGGGGACGTTCTCTCACCTTTGTGGGCCTGACTAACTTCCGTGAGGTCTTTGCCGACGAAGGTTTCAGGGCCTCGCTCCTCAATACCATCGTCTACGTTCTGGTCGTTGTGCCGAGTACGCTTATGCTCGGTCTTCTGATCGCGCTGCTCATCGAAAGCGGAAGGTCCTGCCGCGCCTTTTACCGTGCCATCCACTTCCTCCCCTTCATGGCGACACTCACCGCTATGGCGATCGCTTGGGAGACGCTGCTGCATCCGACGATTGGGCCCGTCAACCAAGCGCTTGCCGCAATTGGACTGCCGACCGCGAACTGGCTGCGCGACGAGAGTACGGCACTGCCCGTACTTGCCATCATCGGCGTCTGGCAGAATCTCGGCTACGCAATGGTGTTGTATCTCGCAGGTCTGAAGGGAATCCCGCAGGACCTGTACGATGCTGCCGATGTCGATGGCGCCGATCTTTGGCTCGATCGGCTGCGCACCGTCACGCTGCCCATGCTCGGACCGATATCGATGTTCGTTGTTATCGTCGTGGCGCTAAGAGCGCTCGAGTCCTTCGACGCCGTCAAATTGCTTACCCAGGGCGGACCCGGTCACGCCTCCGAAGTGTTGCTCTACACGCTCTATCGCGAGAGCTTCGAGTATCTACGCACAGGATATGGCGCTGCCGTTGCCGTGGTCTTTCTCGCCATCGTGCTGACGCTCACCGTCATTCAAGTGCGCGTCCTGGACAGGAAGGTGCACTACCAATGAGCCGCGCTACCTCGATAGGTCGTTTGTCCCCGCCGGTCGCGATACTTCGCCATGCCGCGCTGCTCGCCACCGGAGCACTCATTCTCGTGCCCTTCGTATGGATGGTGTCGCTGTCGATCAAGCCGCCGGGCGAGATCTTCAGCACCTCCTTCTTCCTGTGGCCCAAGCAATTCTATGGCGTCGAAAACTACACCAGGGCGCTGACTGACGCCCCGCTGCCGCGATACATGGGCAACGGCCTGATCGTATGCGCTGTGATCTTGGCACTACAGATCCTGTTTTGCGCACCTTGCGCCTATGCGCTCGCCAAGCTCCGGTTTCCCGGACGCGACCTGCTGTTCGGCGTCGTGCTGATCGGCCTGCTGCTGCCCCATCAGGTGCTCTCGCTGCCGCTGTTCATCCTCGGCTACCATCTCGGCATCCTCAACACCTATGCGGCGCTCATCTTCCCTTATGTCGTCTCGCCGTTCGGCATCTTCCTGTTTCGACAATGCTTCAAGACCATCCCCAATGATGTGGTCCACGCCGCGCGGCTCGACGGTCTCTCCGAACTCGCGATCGTCTGGAAGATCATGGTGCCGATGGCGCTGCCGGCTGTCATCGCGTTTGCGATCTTCTCGGTCGTCGGGCACTGGAACGACCTCTTCTGGCCACTCATCGCCGTCCGCGACCAGTCCCTCATGCCGCCGCCGCTCGGGATTATGTCTTTTAAAAACGAGGAGGCCGGCAACGATTACGGCCCCCTGATGGCCGCATCTACCCTCGTCGTGTTGCCTCTCGTCATCGCCTTCCTCGCCGCACAGAAGTGGTTCGTCGAAGGAATGACCGGGGGCGCGGTCAAGCAATAAGCCGGCGGAGTTGAATGGTGCTTTCCATGACGTTCTCGGTACGGCCGGTCGGTCGCTCGAAGGATGCTAGCTCGATGTCGCAGTTGGTAGGATATCTTGGTAAAAATCAGAGCGATACTTCTCTCGCAACGACCGGCGTGCCTAGTAGGGCCGTTGAATCCATGAAGTTCAGGCGATCAATACTTGGTCTAGCAATATTGATGCTGGTGTGTGGCCATCAGTGTTTGGATGCGTGCTTAGCTGCCGGCAGTGAGCTTCAAGCTACGCCCGTGAACACGCACACGATCGGCCTCGTCCTGTCTAACTTTGATTGGGCGATGTCGCCGATCAAAGATGAGAAGGCCGAATGCCCTGAGGGTCCGATCCATAATAATCGAGAGAATTGGGAAGCGCAGTTTCCATCTCGTTCTGCTCGACAAGAACAGCTCAACAAATGCTGGCGGATCGACAACCGTGGCCCAAATTGTGAAAATGGCTTCTTCAACCCGGAGGCTGTGAGCGATCCGCTGCCGTTCCGCGAAGTTCAAAGCCCGGTGGCCTATGGCGTGGATCTGGATGGCACGTTGGATGGTCAGGCTACAGCAACGACGTGCGAACACAAGAAATTTCGCAATGTAAAGTCCGACGAGAAGGTTGATAATCAACTCTTCAGGTTTTTCGGATGCCACCGAAACTTGGTCAATAATCTCTTCAGCGAAGGGAATACGAGAAAGTACGTTCAAGCTGGAATAATAAATCGGCTGTTGGTCGAGATCTCCGGCGTTACGGACGAGCAGAACAGCCCGGACGTCGAAGTGACTCTATATCGAGGTTCAGATCAGCTACTGGTTGACTCGATCCGAAAGGTCGTCCCCTGGCAAAGCCAACGAGCCATCGGGAAGTCGCTCTATCACGCCAAGGGCAGGATCACTAATGGCCAACTTGTCACTTATCCTGCAGACGCTGTGTGGCCGCAGACGTACATCGGGATGCAGCGCATACGCAATATGACATTGCATCTCTCGTTGTCCCCCTCGGGCGCGGAAGGCATTCGAGCTGGCTATGTCGAGGTTGATCAGCTCTGGGAATGGTATTCGCATTTCGGAATTATTACCTCCGCAGGCGAAGTCTACATGGCTAGCCCGTCATCGGCATATGCCGCTCTTCGCCGGCTAGCTGACGGCTACAAAGATCCACAAGCCGGCCAATGTACAGCGCTTTCCTCTGCTTTTAAGGTCGAATTCGTTCGCGCCTTCGTCATCCATCCATCCGAGGAAGCGGGCCGATGAAGGCGGGAACAAGTCTGTGGACCGTTACAGCCATTACTGTCTTAGCCGCGACGGCGACAATCGGGTATTTGGGCATTGAGCGCAGCGAACGTGACCGCGCGCCCGCAGTCTCCGGCGGTCCGGCGTCGGTCCGGCTGATCTCAGCCGATCAATATGCCACGGCAGTTCATGACGTATTCGGCGAAGACACAAAGGTCGAGGTCGACTTCGCGCCTCCACAACGACTGCAGGGCCTTCTGGCCCTCGGCCAATCAGCCGCGGCAATTACGCCGGGAGCGCTGGATCAATTCGACCGCGTGGCTCTGGCGGTGGCGCAGCAAGTCACTGATGATCGGCACCGAGGAATCTTCGTGCCCTGTATTCCGGTTTCGGTCGTTGACGCCGATGCCGCCTGTGCCAAGCAGTTCTTCATCCGTACCGGGCGGTTCCTGTATCGGAGGCCGCTAACCAATGCCGAGATAGAGACGCAAGTCGAGGCCGCAGGCAAAGGCGCCCGTCGGCTCAGCGACTTCTATGCCGGCTTGACCTACAGCCTTGCCGGCATGCTTACCTCTCCGAAATTCCTCTATTTTATAGAGACGGCTGAACCGGATCCGGACAATTCTGGTCAGCTACGTCTGACGAACTTCTCGAAGGCAACGCGTCTTAGCCTTTTTCTCTGGAACGCTGCGCCCGATGAAACCCTGCTGGATGCTGCCGAAAAGGGAAATCTGGACAACGCCGATGGGCTAAAGCGCCAGATCGACCGAATGCTGGAATCTCCACGCATCGAGAAAGGCGTTCGAGCTTTCTTTTCGGATCTTTTGAGATTCGACCAGTTCGCTACGCTCGCGAAAGATTCCACGATCTATCCGGGATTTACCATCCAAGTGACGCGTTCGGCCGAAGAGCAAATGCTGCATTTGATTACCGATCAGCTCCTTGCGCGCAACAGCGATTACCGTGATCTGTTCACGAGACGTCTTACCTTCATCAACGCCACCCTTGGTCCACTGTACAGAAGTCCCGTTTTAGATGCGGAAAGTTGGACTCCGCATGAAGTATCGCCGGGGCAGAGCGCCGGTCTGCTGACGTCGCCAGGCTTTCTCGCACTGTATTCGCACCCAGGTAAGAGCTCGCCCACGCGGCGCGGTCGCGCGGTTAGAGAGAATCTTCTGTGTCAACATGTTCCGGACCCTCCACCAAATGTAAGTTTTGCAATCTTCGATGATCCCAATCGCAACTTCAAAACCGCTCGCGACAGGTTGGATGCGCATAGGACTAACCCTGCGTGCGCAGGCTGTCACAAGATCATGGATCCGATTGGGCTCGCCTTGGAGAATTACGACGGCTCTGGAGCGTACCGCACGACGGAAGGAGGCGCGCCCATTGATGTTAGCGGTGAACTGGACGGGAAATCGTTTGTCGACGTGGCTGGGTTCGGTCAAGCAGTCCGCAACAATCCTGCGCTCGTTTCGTGCCTCGTGAACAGACTGTACAGCTACGGCGTCGGGAGGCCTGCCAGCGCGGGCGACCGACCGTGGCTCGACTATGAGACCAAACGTTTTGGCTCAGAAGGCTATCGATTGGTTGCGCTCTTGAGAGATATCGCAAGCAGTGAGGCCTTTTACGCCGTCTCGGTTGACTTCGATAAGCACCGCGGCACGCAAGACGCTCGAGTAGATCGCAAGGAGGAGTGACCATGTTCAAAAGAATCAATCGCAGGCAGGTCTTGAGAGGTATGCTCGGCGGCACTGCCGTGACCGTTGGCATGCCCTTTCTCGAGTGCTTCCTGAACAATAGTGGCACGGCCCTCGCCAATGGCCGTGCCTTGCCGGTGCGCTTCGGTACCTGGTTTTGGGGGCTCGGCATGAATAAGGAGATCTTTGTACCCGAGAGAACCGGGGCGGATTTCGACTTGAAAGAAGAGCTCGTCTCAATCCAGCCCGTCAAAGAGCATATAAATCTCTTTACCGGTTATCGCACCTTTACAGATGGCCGACCTTCTCTCTGTCACTATTCGGGCTGGGTGACTCTCCGTTGTGGCCAAGCTCCTACAGACAGGACATCTGTTCCGGGAGAGAGCCTCGACGTAACTGTCTCTGACGCCATCGGTGGCGGCACGCGATTCCGCTCATTGGAGATGACGGCGACCGGCAATCGCGAGCACAGTTATAGTTTCCGCAGTGCCCAAGCTGTCAATCCGCCGGAAATCTCGCCACTGGCCTTCTATCAGCGCGTTTTCGGGCCCGACTTTCAAGATCCGAATTCTCCAGTATTTCATCCGAATCCGCACCTCATGGTCCGCGAAAGTGTCTTGTCGGCTGTCCTCGAGGACAGCGCTTCGTTGAAGCGGAGCTTAGGTGCCGCCGATCGCGCGCGACTCGACCAATATTTCACATCGCTTCGTGACCTTGAGCAGCGCCTGGCGCTTCAGCTTGAAAAGCCCCCGCCGGCGCCCGCCTGTCGCGTGCCGCCTGCGCCAACTGACGTGACGACGATCGGTGAGGACGCTGCTTTGGTTGCTCAACGGCATCGTCTCATGACGGATATTCTGGTCGCGGCGCTCTCATGCGATCAGACACGCGTGTTCAATATGGGATATTCCGAGAGCTATGCCGCGACGACCAGAGCGGGAGTTCCAAGTTCGCACCATGCGGTGACCCATGAAGAGCACTCGAACGGACAAGGTTATCAGCCGACTCATTCCTGGTTCATTCGGCAGGCAATGAAGGAGTGGGCTTATTTTGTTGGCGCGTTGGCGAGCGTTCGTGAAGGCGACCGAACGCTGTTGGACAATGCTTTAGTGTTTGCCCACAGCGATCATGAGCGGGCCCAAAACCATTCCATGGATGGGATCCCCATGATGACTGCAGGCAGAGCTGGCGGTCGGATGAAGTCCGGGCTCCACGTAACCGCTGGGCCGGAAGATGTGGGTACGCAAGTTGGACTAACGGTCATGCGGGCCATGGGCCTTCAGAAGCGCGAATGGGGCTTTGGCTCAATGAAAGCCACCAAGGTGCTCGATGAGGTCCTTCAGGCATGATGGTCAGGATTGGCAGTTCAGTTGTCGCGACCTGGATGCTGTTATTGTGGTCGGCGGCAGACGCTTCTCAATTCGGGTTAGCCGTGCCTTCGAGCGTCAATGTCCAATTGACAGACGAGGGGCCGATTTTTGTCGGCGCCAACGGCATGAGTCTCTATTCTTTCAACCGTGAGCCGGAAGAGCGCCATCCTCTTCTGGATTGCGAGAACGAGGTTCGAGCAGAGATTTACCGTACTGGATCGGATAATTTCACCAACGAATCCGAGAATCTTGGTGCGGATTTCGCCATTTTGGCTCCGGACAGTCAAACGCGCCGCACCTGCATCCAAAAGCATCCCCCCTTGCTAGCCCCATCAGATGCTCACCCCGTCGGAAAATGGACAATCGTCCAACGCGCAGACGGCACAAGGCAATGGGCTTATGAGGGCGCGCCGCTCTACATGTCGATCAAGGACAAATTGCCCGGAGACGTAAACGGAAATATGCGAGCTGAAAAGTATTTGGACTTTAACCCGTGGAAAGTTGCCTCCGCGCCGCTCCCCGGCGCGCCGCTGGATGTCACAGTTCAAAAAACCGCACTCGGTCTAGCCTTGGCCGACGCTTTTGGAAAGGTTCTCTACTTCTCCGATTCCAATGAGACGATCAGTGATCCAAAACTTTGGCGCCCCTTCGTTGCACCGGCTCTCGCGACGAGCGACGGTCTCACAGATTGGTCAATTGTTACACGACCGAGCGTGAGGCAATGGGCCTATAAGGGAAAGCTACTGTATACCTATGCAAGGGACTCGGATGTTGCCAAGGAGTTCCAGAAGTTTCGCAACGTTTTCGGCGACCTTTATGGAAAACCACTTAAGGGTTGGCAAGCGGCTGTGTTGAAGGCGGCCCCTCAACATCCACCCGAAGTCACAATCGGAACGATCCCCAATGTATTGGCGACCTATATGTCGCAGGGGAGCCTCGATCGAAAAGTTTATGCCGATTCACAAGGCATGACGCTCTACACAATTCATTGCGTCGACAAGACCTCGGATCGCTTGGATTGCGACGATGTTGGCGACAGTCCGCGTTATTGGACCAGTTTCTGTGGAGGCGAAGACCGATGCGCCAAAATCTGGCATCCGCTCGCGACTACGGCGAGACAATCAGAAATCAATAACAACATCTGGTCCGTGATCTCGATCAATCCACGGCATCCCTTCCGCGCGATCGAAAAGGATTCTCAGGGGGTAAACGTCTGGGCATATCGAGGAAGGCCAGTTTTTACATATGAAGGAGATCGGCGCCCAGGTGACTGCAACGCATGGGAGGTCAACAACAATCAAACTCAGGGGAGTCAGATGAAGGCCTCACCGGTGATGGCCTATGAAGCTCCGCAAGAAGCGCGGAAGCATCCTGAGAATCCGTAACGATTTGGAAGCAACATGATGCGATCTGAAAATGTTTCGCGACGGAGACTCCTGTGCCAAGCGGGCACGCTGACCACTCTGGGCGCAATGTTCTTGCTCGTCGCCTGCAAAAAGGACACGACAGCGCAAGCTTGTTCGGACCAAGCAGCGACGAGTGCTGAGAAGGCGTTGCGTGACGCGCAGCATTACGTCGACCTGTCGCCCGATCAGAGCAAGACCTGCAGTGGATGTTCGTTTTTCGCGGCGGCGGACCATTCAAACACTTGCGGACACTGCCAGATCTTTAATGGTGCCGCCAGTCCAAGCGGTCACTGCGATGCATGGGCTGCAAAGGCATGAGGCGCGTTAGATTGGCTATAGGCCGTGTTCAAGCGCTTGCTGCAGCGGTTCTGATTGGAGCCCTCACGACTCCGGTTCTCGGCCAGGAGATCGCTGCGCCTGAAGGAAGGTCATTTGTCGTTGAAGGATCGGACTTCGCGGTACAAGGGCGATATTTGGCGGCCGCAGGCAACTGTATTAGCTGCCATACTGCAGTTGATGGCGAACCGTTCGCAGGCAACGTGCCATTTCAGACGCCGTTTGGCACGATCTATTCCTCAAATATAACACCCGATCCGGATACAGGGATTGGCCGCTGGACCAAGGAACAGTTTGTTCGCGCGATGCGCGAAGGCATTCGTGGTGATGGCGCCCATCTCTATCCAGCATTCCCATATCCGGCTTTCACAATTCTATCCGACGAAGATTTGGATGCGCTCTGGGCCTTCGTGCGTGGTCTTCCGGCTGTACAGCGTACTGTTCGCGCCAATGAATTGCGATTTCCGTTTAACCAGCGTTCGCTGATGGCCGTTTGGAATCTTCTGTTCTTCACGCCGGCCCGTTTACAGTTTGACCCGAAGAAGTCTCAAGAATGGAATAGAGGAGCTTACCTCGTTCGAGGATTGGGGCATTGCGGCGCGTGTCACACACCGCGTAATAGCTTCGGGGCTGAGAAAGCTGAGCTCGCATTAGCAGGAGGTCTCTACAAGGATTGGGTCCGGCCCGGTGAGATGCGACTTTGGTCAACACCCAATCTGACTGGCGCAAAGGATGGTCTGGCGTCATGGCAAACGAGCGATCTTGAACGCTACCTGAAATCAGGGCATAGCCCTCGCGCAGGCATCTTCGGTCCAATGAATGAGGTTGTTGGCAACAGTACTCGACACCTTGGCGAGGCGGACATTCACGCCATGGCCGTTTATTTGAAGGACCTTGCGCCCGCTGTCGAAATCGCGACGTCGCCCTCCGCAACTCAAGCCTCCGCCGGCCAGCTTGTTTACACCTTGCGCTGCGCGACCTGCCATCTGCCGGACGGATCGGGCAGTATCACGACGGGTCCTCCGCTGGCTGGGAGTCCAGTAGTTCAGACCCGCGATCCGGCCGCCCTGATCAACATCATTCTCTATGGTGCGCGGCCCGCACCATCACAGCAGCCGTCCTGGAAGTCTATGGATGGGTTTGCAAGCGAGCTGGACGATACAGAGATAGCCAACCTGAGCAACTATCTCAGAGGAAGCTGGGGAAATGTGGGCTCACCGGTGACGCCTGCTGATGTTGCCCGGCAGAGATAGGGCTTGTGGCCATCCTTGACGTTACTCACGGAAACCAAGTCTAGCTGATTAGCATTGTTCAGAGGCGACGCTTGAGCCGTTGAAGGAGGGGGCGGAGATCGCCAACGAAGTATAGCCTTGATCTGAACCTTCCGATGCAGCAGAAGCGTGCTGCCGTCGAGGGGATGTCCGGCCTCTTCGAGAGGGCGGCGGATTGGTGGAGAAGGCCCACGAGGCGCTGACTATTGAGGTGTATAAAGCAGATCGGCCAGAATGAAGAATGAACATGCAGATCGGTCTTCGTCACGCAAGCTCCCTCGCTGAAACGGACGGAGAAAGCGTGCGATGCTCGCTCCCGACCATCCGCCGCTGTCGATCGTCCAGCAACGCGCGCTGATCGGGCTTCCCTAGTCGAGCTTGTACTACCCGGCCGGTCGCCACGTCGCCACCGCTCCTAAACAAGGTGCGCCCTCCCAATGAAGCACTTAGTTCGTCGGGATCGAGCTTTCAGGGGCCGATCCTGGGGATCGTCCCAGCGCCGCCGAGGCTAGTAAACTATGTTGGCGCTAGCGACGGTGTTTGTAAAAGCCTTCTCGCTCCTGTATCAATTCGCGTTTCCGTTCGATTCATTTCGGTGAGATCTAGATCGAGAGACTCCTGCATAGTACGAGTTACCGGCCAATTGGGTCGTGGTGGTTCCTAACGCGCTAGCGGTTTCTCGTGACGCGGCCTTCTGGGCAATCATCGCGAACACTCTTGTCGCGTTTAGACTATCATCGTCTTCGTGGCCAACGCGATCGCTGATAGACAGCTCACAGACTGCATGCCGATCAATCGAAAAAGTAAAGATATCCAATCGCATTATTTGAACGTTGTCACGGAGGCGTCGCTTTCAGGCGATATCGCGTCGGACAGGTTTGCCGCTGCCGCGTCACGGTGAAACTCGCTCAATCGCCAGATCATCTTGATTGGTCTCGTTACTCAATGCGCAGAGAGTCTCGTTGCGCCGCTGGCGTGAAGAAGCTCCCCGCCGCTGCATACCGCAAATTGGTCATTCTTGACTACGTTCAACGTAGTACCCGATAAGGCCACGCAAAGAATGGCGAACGAAGGTAGAGCGCTCCTCCAGTAATGTTGGTTTGACGAGATGGACTATCAAATTGATCTTCGACGAGTGACGTCACCAGTGGTGCCCAATATCGACCGCTACGTCCGAAGCACGCTCCAGACGATGGCAACCAAGTGGTTGGCGTCGAATGAAATGCGTCAACACCGCAAGTTTGGAACGGAGCGCGACAGGGAAGCCGCAGCGAGCTTCCTCAACATGAGGTACGGCAAGCCCCTTGAGGCAGGTCGTATCTTTCTGACAAATGGTACGCAGAACGTTCTGTTTGTATTGCTCTCCGCTCTGGCCGGAAGAGGAGGCGCTATTCTAGTTGAAGAAATGACGTATCGACAGATACGCGAAGTCGCCCAATTGCTAGGCCTGAACCTGATCTCACTTGCCCTTGATGATGATGGCGTTCTGCCGGAAGCGCTCGAGGAGGCATGTAAAGCTCATTCGCCCAAGGTGTTATACTGCATTCCGACAGTACAAAATCCCCGTGCGATGATCATGTCGGAGGAGCGTAGACGCTCGATTGCTTTGATTGCGCAGAACTACGGAGTCGCCATAATCGAGGATGAAGCACAGGGCTTGATTCCCGTCGATGCACCTGCGCCATTTAGCGCGATCGCTCCAGAGATTACGTGGACAGTCACGGGTCTTTCCAAATGTACCTTGGTTGGCCTTCGTGTCGCCTATGTAGTCGCACCGTCGTCGAGCACGCTCACAAGCGTGATGACGCCATTTGAGTCGATGGCGTTCTGGTACACCTCCGCGGTCTCGGCAAGCGTAATTACCCAATATATCGAGAGCGGGCTTGCGGGCAGCATGCTAGCGTCGATCCAGGCAGAGGCGGCGAAACGGCAGGCAATGGCGCGCAAACTACTTCCAAGTACAATGATGCGAGGCGCCAATGGCCTTCACGTGTGGATGGCTGATCCAAGCAGAACGGGTGACCAATTGGCTGCCGAGGCCGCGCGGGTTGGGGTCCTTGTGAGGAGCGGGTCTGAATACGCAATTGATTCCAATCCGCTTAGTTCTGGCGTTCGGATTTCGCTTGCCGACGTATCGGAGTCTGATCTCTCCGAAGCCCTTTCTCGTCTATCGGTCGCTCTCGTTCGATAGTTTATCATACCGCGCTAATGAGCGAGGCCTTAGTCACCGATGACGTGCTGTCATCCTCTCCGTTGTTGCGACTGAAAGTGCTCGTAGTGTAAAGCATAGCAGGACGCGCCTAGTATGATTGCTGCGCCTAAGATGATTGAGCACACGGTTGCGACGCTGGTGGGGCAGCCGGTGTTTAAGTGCGGCCGGTCGCATTTCGCTCGCCGATTTGTCTGGTTCTGATCTCTTAGAGTCTCTTTGCCGACTCAAGGTCGCTCTTGCACCATAGTGTGCCGTGCGCCGCGGAAAAAGCGGAACCGAATATAATCAAAGCGACCCCTAGCCAAGCCGACCGAGTAGGCTGCTCGTTGAACCAGTAGAGGCCGACGACAATGCTCGCTGGGAGCCTCACGAAGTCGAAGGTAGCGCCTCGGGCAAGTCGCGCGAGAGCGTAGCCTCTGGTAAGGCAAATTTGTGCTAGGGCGGTTAGAAACCCGATGACCGCCAAGAATGCCACCGTTGATGGTCGCGGCCAAACCCAATTCCAAGTCGCGAGCGGAAGACCGATCAATGTGCTCCAGATCATGAACCCAAATGACGCTCGCTCGGGTGACTCGCCTGATGAAAGTTGCCGAACGACCATGATGGCTAAGCTACCCATCCCGGCACCGACGAGCCCAACAGCCAGCCATGGACCAGCAACTCCAAAGGTTGGTTGGACCACCAACCACATTCCGGCCAAACCGAGCAACAATGCCGCTCCAAGCCCTTTGCTCACGGTTTCCTTTAGGACCATCACGGCTAGAAGAAAAGACCAGATGGGAGTGGTGTAAGAAAGGGCCACTGCCTCAGAGAGCGGTAGCTCACTCAGACACAGAACGTAGCACAGGAAGCTCAGATAACCGAATGCCGCCCTAAAAAAATGCATCCGTGAAAGCAATATATCTCTCACGGCAAAACCGCCATTCCTGAACGCTCCAATAAAAAACGGAAGAGCGACCAAACTCCGAAGAAAGGCGACTTCGAGTGCCGGTATCTCTGGCACCACGTACTTGATTAAGGCGGATACAGCAACAAAGCTACCGCTCGATGCAATAAGATACAGAATTCCCTTCCTTTCCGAGTCAATCAATGAAAGGCCCTATCGCGATAAGATGTTCGCCAGAATTTCGACGCCACGACGTAGATCATCCTCACTTCGCGTTTCGCAGTACGAAACGCGGAGTCCCTGCATGGCTTCAGTTAGTTTCGGCTGAGCTGCAAACTGAATACCTGGACGGACAAGCACGCCAGCCGCGAGGGCCTCGGTCGCCAACTCTCTCGCATCCCGCTGGGTTGGGACCCATACGTGGAGTCCTAGGGGCCCCTCGGCGAGGTGCGGTCTGTCCAAGATGTCTGCCACAATCTTGCGCCGCGATGCCGCGACCTTTCGGATGTGTATTGTCGCTTCATGCGCAACTCTATTCGCAACGAAGGCTTGGGCAAGCTCGGCTTGTAGCGCAGCCACAAACCACATTGACATCTTACCGAAGCGATCCATCAATGAGCTTGCATCCTCGGGTCGCGGCGCCATAAGAAACGCGACCCGCATTCCCATCACCACTGTCTTGGCTAGCCCCATCACATACCAGGTAAGCTCTGGAGCGAGCGTTGCGATCGGGGCGCAAGGGTTGTCGACCATCAACGCCTGTGCGTCATCTTCGATAATGAGAACGTTATACCGTCGGGCAATCTTCGCTATCTCAACCCGTCGTTCGAGGGGCATCACGACTGCGGTCGGGTTCTGCACGGTTGGGATTGTATAGAGAACCTTCGGTGTACTTATCTTGCGGCAAAGGTCCTCGAATGCATTTGGATCCAGGCCATCGCTGTCCATCGGTATTCCTCTAATGTTGAAACCAAGCATCCCGGACAGCGCCTGCAGATTGGGGTACGTCATCTCTTCGGCAAGTAGAGTGCCGCTCCTGCCGACCAATTGATTTAGGAGAAGGAACAGAACATTCAGGGTGCCGTTGGTGACAACCAACCGATCGATGTTAGGCGTGAATGCCAAGCGCTGAGAGATCCATTGAGCGCCAGTCCGTCGATCTTCCTCCGTTCCGCGCGGCCTGTTGGTTCTTAGAATCCCCACTGCATCTCTGCGGCTAAGCCGTGTAGCAATGCTTTCCGCGAGCGATGATTCCAGAGCGGGAAAAATCGGAGGAACTGCTCGTGATAGGTCGATAATGTTGTTTCGCATTGATGCCTCCGCATCCGATTAGTCTGATCGTCTAAACCATTGTCCGGATTGATAAGCCCGCGGATGCTCCGACGCTAAAGAGAAAAATCGCGATATACATTGGGCGGGTCGGTGCTGGCACGCGAATTGACGAAACGTGCAACCCAGCAAGTGCAATAAACGAGCTAAGAATTAATGACGAGAACGCTGGCTGCTTTACGAAAGGCTGTACAAGTACGAATAGCGCAACGAGCGGAACGTCATAAGATAACGGCACACCAGTAAAGCAACGATCTGGCGATAGACCAGCGATGCTGAAGTAACTTAAGCGGAGTGCGCCTACCAAGAGAAGCATGGTACTCACGGCGGCAGATAGAACGCTTACACCGGTCAACTGCAGCACCACTACTGAGGGAAAAACGGCTCCGTATATAAGATCAGAGAATCCGTCCAAGCTCTTGCCCATCTTACCGGTTGTTTCGGAGCGGCTTCGGCTACGGCGGGCAACAATTCCGTCGAGATGATCGGCGAGCATCGCCCAGAGAGCGACCGCAACTGCAAGTTCGATGCGACCGTCGATCGCGAGAGATAGGGCAACCCCCGACAATATCACGCCAAACGCTGTGATTGCGTTTGCCGGGTCAAGCAAATATCGAAGCATAATTCTCACTCGCGGCAATCGATTATGTCACAGATGCGCCTTGCCGCTCGGTTCTGCTCCGGTCGGCGAACAAGCGATTGGCGGTACGAAGGTCCTCGGCGTTATCGATCTCGCACCATCGTAGATCGTCGCAGCGTGTCGCTGCGAGTTGCAGCCCACGGCGTTCCACCAGATACGCTAAGAGTTCTTCGGTATAAGCCTGAGTGGCTCCTGAGCCGACGAGGTCGTTGAGCGCAGGGACAATCGTCATCCGGAGGGTCGATGCTGACAGCCGAAGCAGGTTTAAAGTCTTGAAAAGCATCGGGTAACTATCCGACGAGTCGGCGCCGGACTGCTTCATACGAAAATGTGAAATGTATCCGCTCTCTGTGAGCAGTACTGCCGATCCTTGCATCGTTGATTCAAATGGCGCAACTGCTGCAACGTCACAGGGCGCGTGACGGTTGAGATAATGGAGCGCATTCTCTTCGAAAAAGACGTCTCCCTCCAGGAGATAGCTATCGCCGCGCAGGAGTGCGTCGCGCGCAAGCCAGAGAGAATAGGCGCTGCCGGTGCGGTCGAATACGGAAGACTCGACGTAATCGATATCGAGCCGCCCGAAGCGAGCGCCACAGGCATATTGAATAGCGTCTTTGCGGTAACCGACAACGATCGTAACATCTTCGACGCCCACAGCATCCAAATGTCGTAGAGCGTTGTGGAGGATCGGCGTTCCATTGACCTCAACGAGAGGCTTGGGCCGCAGATCGGTCAGCGGTCGCAAGCGGGAGCCGGAGCCGGCAGCGAGAATAACGGCGTTTTTGGGAGTATTGGCGGTCATTTCATGCCCCTTCATAATCGCAATATCGCATCGTCATACCGTGCGATGACAACGGGCCGCTCCAGCCCGGTCTTTGGTATTTCAGGTAGAGGTCCGCAGGAGAGCGAATGCCCCGAACGTGTGCCGGATACGGTTGCGACGTTGGCTTCGCAAGCAGCGTATTCACGATGTTCGTCGGCGACCATCGAGGCGCCGTTTCCTAATGTTGCCGACAGCGGAGCGGAAGGGTCGATAGAAATAGAGACCATCTTGCGCCTGCGGTAGGCCGTGTCTCGCTCAAAAGTAGCTGGGCACGAGCCGACATCCGCCGCAAGGATGATGGCGAGGCTTGCAATGCGCAGCATGATCTCAACCCTCTTCAATCGCGGGCGCCTTGCAATCGATGGTTCTGGTCCACGCATTCAGAGCTGCGGTCAGAAGCCTCAAGCCTCTGTCCAGTAATTCGAGATCGACGCCGTAGGAGAGTCGAACCCCGGCGGGATCGCCAAAGGCTGTGCCGGAAACCGTTGCGACAGCAGCGTCCATCAGCAAGTTAACGACGTCATCGGCGGTGAATTTGCGGCCAGGACGATTGGTACATCGCAGCAATTCGGTAAGATCAAGATAGAAGTAAAATCCACCTTGGGCAGCAGGCGGGGGCACCAATGACAGCGCCGAAAGGATTGAGAGCCCAAGCACTCGCGCTTTGGTGACCTGGCGCCGGAGTTGCAGTTGGAAGGCAGGATCGCCGCGCTCCAGAAAGTGGAGCAGCGCATGCTGTGCAATGACGTTGGGATTGGAGGTCGTATGACTTTGTAGCGCCTTAACCGCGCTGATGACAGGCGCGGGTCCGGCGAGATAACCAATCCGCCAGCCAGTCAGGGCTAACGACTTGGAAAACGAATTAACGATCAAAGTACGATCGCGTGCCCCTGGCGCCACCGAGACGATCGATTGATGGGTATGCGGGTCGTGGGCGAAAGCCCCGTAGCATTCATCGAAGATGATCCAGAGATCTTGGTCGATGGCGAGTTGCGCGATGCCGGCCAGAGTGCCGCGATCATAGATCGTGCCGGTCGGATTGTTTGGCGTGTTGACTACAATCGCCTTAGTCTTTGATGTAACTGCTGCCGCAAGGTCCATAAGCCGCGGCACATAATTGCTATTTCGGGTCTCGATAAAGACGGGCGTACCGCCGGCAATGCCGACCTGGGCTGGGAAGGTGCTCCAGTATGGGGCGGGAATCAGCACTTCGTCCCCGGGCGTCAGAAGAGCCATGGCCGCATTGAAGAGGGCCTGTTTGGCACCGCTTGTCACCGCAATTTCGTCGACCGACCAGGGCTGAGCGGTCTCCGCGGAAATCTTGCTAGCAAGAGCTTGGCGTAACTCTAGCAGTCCGACCGTGTCGGTGTAGCGGTTGAGATTGCGATTTATCGCGGCGATAGCGCCATCGCGCACCGAGGGCGCTAGGTCGCTCCAGACCTCGCCAGCGGTCAAATCGATGATGTCCCTGCCGCTCGCGGCAGCTGCTTTGGCGGCGACCCTCGCCGCGGCGGTGCCCGACGATTTGAATAAGGTTGTCCGGTGCGCCAACATGAGCGCGCTCCTCTCCAACTAGATGGCTATGGTTGGCGAGTGACGTGAGGTTTGCCTGGGTCATCAGAAACGAGAGCGTTACGGCTCAGCAGAGCCAATGCTGCGTCGGCCGGTCGCGATGAGAGCTCGTCGCTCTCTTTGTTGCCTAGCCACCGAAGTTGATCAACTGTTCGAGCATGATCCGGCGGTGGCTCTGTAACGGCCATCGCGCCGTCGCGCCACTTGATCATTCCGCCGGTATCAGGAAGGCAAACAAGTGCTTTATCCGAGATTGTATTGGAGCGCGATTGCATGACGGTAGTCCGTCCAAAACGAGTATCTTGCTGGGTGGATGAACCTATTGCTGTTGGTCAGGAGGAAGATATCTCGCCTCTGCACGAGCAAGCTCGTCGTACCTCAACAAATGGAAAACCTCGTCGAGTGTCGCGATATCTGCCTCAATGCCGGCAATGCCTTCCTCGGCAACAATGCGGCCGCACACGTGCCTCATTGCCGCTATGGCCGCACGCATGGAGTGATTGGCCCAGATCACTGCGGAGATACCGGCATTGCGGTATGCAGAGACGGGCGTCCGATAGTACTTCGTTGGGACGATCACGACAGGCAGACGGTGTTGCCAGGCAGCTGCAAAGGACAGGATCTCCTCCGCGGTGGTCTTGCTCGAGTGAATGAGGATCGCGTCGGCACCCGCCGCGGCGTAAGCGCTGGCGCGCAGAATAGCATCGTCCATTCCATGGCCGGCTATCAGCGCTTCGGTCCGGGCGACAAGGACCAAGTCGTCGGCGACTGTATCTTTCACTGCCCGCAGGCGGCCGGAAAATTCATCGATGTCAGCCAGGGGATGCCGATCGCCAACAAACGAGTTTATTTTCGGAAAACAGCTATCCTCCAGCGCAATCCCGGCGGCGCCACGCTGATGGAGTTTGCGTGCCAGCAGGCGCGCATTGTTGAAATTCCCAAATCCGCCATCGCCGTCAACGAGCACAGGCAATTCGGTCGAGTCCACTATGCGCTCAACAACGTCGACAAGTTGGCTCCAAGAAGCCTCGTTGGCGTCGCGATAGCCGAGAGAGCTGGCAATGGACAGGCCCGACGCCCACAGGCACTTGAAGCCTACGCGCTTGGCAATCGCGCCCGAAAGCGCATCATGAGCTTCCATCAAGAATGAGAGGGTGGTCTTGGAGCAAATTTCATCGCGCAGAATTTGTGAAAGTGAGGAGCCTGCGCTTCGCTCAGGTTGATTGATGACCGCCGATTTTGGTTGATATTGCATGCCGATTCCTTGCAGGTGCGTTGACCTGTCGGGGGCACAGTGCGTCCTTAGTCGAGTTCTCGAAGGCTAAGTCGTTTGGGCAATCCCGCAGCTCAGTCAACAGGTGACATGCTTCCGTCATTTTGATCAATCACCATCGTTGGTAGTTGACCGGCGCGTAACGCATTCCACCTCCCGATATAAAATAACCCACGCGTTTTCGGCTAACCGCCAAGTGCAGGATAGTGATCGTTGATTGGCGGTAAGTCGAAGAGCGCACGTGGTAGACGACCAGCAAACCTCATCAGCGCGCAGCTTCCTGCGTTGCTCGATCTGGCTAAATCTTGGGCTCTTGACTTCGCTCATGGTGTGGCAAGGCCTGGTCTATGCAATCTGGTGGACGTGTTTCTATCCCTGGTGAACGCAGCGATCGTTGATTGTAGTATGTGCTTCGCTCTCGCACATCTGTAGCGAGCAAAGACATCTCCAGCCGCGTCGTTCGATATCCACCAATGTCTCAGCTGCTGCAATCGGTGGTGTCCCATTTCCGACGTAGGTCGCGCTTGCTTCAATCGCATGATGCGCCGCAATGGCTCGTCGAGTTTCTCAAGCGCTTGTTTCTGCGCGGAGTTCGGCGAGTGCCGCGACTGGTACGAGACTTGCTGTTCTCATCCCAGGTCCTCTGAAGTGATAGAGGACCGGGTGCGCGGTATCGTCTCCGTCAAGCAGGTTGTCGGCTCCTCGCAGATCTGCGTGCGCTCGTAACCTATAGCCCGTAGACCAGAAGGAAGCGGACCATTACCAGCCTTATCCCAACCGGAATTCCTGCGTGGTGCAGTTCGTCCAAAAGGCGCCGACTGATCCCCACGATCATATCGAATGCTGCAATGATCCTCGACGTCGCGCATATTGGCACTCGAAGCCACATAACCGGCCGCTGGTATTACGTGACGCGCTTTCGCGCGGGGCGGGGTTGCGCGACTGGATTTCAGCCAAGTGCAGCACAAGGTTCAACTGCAGGAGCCGGGCAAACGCCGCGCAGATCGGCCGCATCTGGTGCCGGCGAACAACTCGGAAAGACAGGGGCTTTTCGAAAGGATGATGGGTGAGCAAAAACTGAAGCGCGTCGCTCTATTGTGATGATTTGCTGAGGCGCCTCGAGCATGAATATCAGGTGGGTTGCAGCTGCGCTAGCGCCAGGCGCCGAACCCGGAGAGCATCGATAAGAACTGGTACGGATGATATTTGTTAGAAAGAGGTCCGCGATCCTGGGATTCCACCTCATACGCAAGTTATGTGTTGCGGCCATTGCGAGTCTGGTCTCGCCGCAAGCTGGCGCAGAAGATGATTTGATGAAGGCTGCTAGGGGGACGTTCAAGTCGATCCCCTCGGTGGTTCCTGCGGTGAAGGACAACCCGGTCACCCACGAAAAGGTCGAACTCGGCAAGATACTGTTCTTCGATCCGCGAATGTCGGCTAGCGGGATCATTAGCTGCAATACTTGTCACAATCTAGGTACCGGCGGGGTGGATGCGGGTCCGACGTCGATCGGTCACGGCTGGCAACTGGGGTCACGCCGGGCCCCAACCGTCTATAACGCGGTCTTCAATGTGGCGCAGTTCTGGGATGGGCGGGCGCCGGATCTCAAGGCGCAAGCAAAGGGCCCAGTGCAGGCGAGTGTTGAAATGAACGCGACTCCCGAGCATGTGATCAACACGCTGACCTCGATGAGCGACTATGTGGTCATGTTCAAAAAGGCGTTTCCAAACGAGGCGTCGCCAGTCACCTTTGACAACTTCACCAGGGCGATTGAGGCCTTTGAGGCGATTCTCATTACGCCCGCAGCCCCTTTCGATCAGTACCTTGAAGGCGATCCAAATGCTCTCAGTGATCGGCAGAAAGCAGGATTGAAGCTATTCATGGAAACAGGATGCTCCTCCTGTCACAATGGAATCAACGTCGGCGGACAGGATTATTTTCCGTTTGGCGCGGTCGAAAGGCCAAGCACAAGCCTGCTTCCGGCCGCCGACAAAGGCCGATTCGCGGTCACAAAGGTGCCCAGCGACGAATACGTTTTTCGTGCGGCGCCGTTACGCAATGTCGCGTTGCGACCGCCATATTTCCATTCGGGTCAGGTTTGGAGCCTTAAGCAAGCTGTCGGCGTGATGGCTGAAGTTCAGCTTGGCGCCAAGCTTAGCGAAAAGGAAGAGAACGATATTGTCGCATTTCTGAATTCGCTGACCGGGCAGCTGCCCAAGATCGAGTATCCGATACTGCCGACGCGAACCGACACCACGCCACTGCCGTCTACTGGAAAATAGCATGTTTCACTCTGTAGCGGCGTGTTCTCGTTGGATCAAAAGATGGCGCAGGCAATCAGGCGTCAGCCAGCGGCCAAGTGCCGCTAAGCACCACGATCTCTTTCAACCAGGGAAAGATCTTCAGCCCGGTCCTTGCTACATATGGGGCAGACCCATGCGTCGGCGCCGATCCACATCTTGGAAGAAGTTGTCCCGCGCCGCGCCGAGTGAAAAGCACGATGCCCAAACTAAACGGTATATCGACGTAGACAACTATTAAGTGTTGCAATATAAAAACACACGTATCGATTGCGAATTTTCAAAGAGAGGTTTATATGCAGAGCGCTACCTTTCTGGAGCGACATGGAGTCGGCGATGCGCCAAGAAAATGGGAAACTGACAAGATGGATGGCTTTGGCTGGCCTTGGGCTGCTATTGGCGGCACCCGCACGGGCGCAGCCCATCTGGACGTGGAACAACCAATACGGCTCGGTTCTGGCGGTCAACAGCTACGACCAGAGCACGGGCGCCATTTCCGGCACCTATACGAATAACGCGACGAATAGCTGCGACGAAGGCGCCCCTCAGGCGATGACAGGCTGGCTGGCCCAAACCAATAGCGGCACAGCGATCAGCTTTACAGTCAACTTCGGGGGCTGCGGCTCAACGACCGTGTGGACGGGACAGCTCAATGTCGCATCGGGTTTTCAAGTGCTTTGGATCCTTTCGCTCGCCGAGCCCGTGGTATGGAATGGGATCAGTGCCGGCGCCGACACTTTCACGTTCGGCAGCGGCGACAAGTCGAAATTGATATCCGCTGGTCAAGGGACGACCAAGGACGGGCCGGGCGAGAAACTCTCCAACACGAAAAACCGCAAATAGCACGACCTTTCGCGTGACGACGTTCAGCGTCGTCACGCTGACACTAGCAAATGAAGTCACTCTTGCGCTGGCGCCGCTGCACTCACCGAAGACTTGACAAAGAGCCGCCTGAGACATTCGCCAGTGCTTTCGAGGAGGAGCCAAATCAAGCATGCTGCCATTTGCTACATGGCTCAATCCGATTGCTTGCTGCGTTTCCACGTGACGGCGAGCAGAATCGCTGTATGCGAAAGATCAGCCAGCATCAAACAAACGAGTGCTCCTGGTGTTCTGGCACGTATATTCCTAGCAAAATATTTGTTGCATCTTTGTGCGCGAGTCTTCTCCACTTATAGTCGGCTTGGCTGCTTGTCCGTTCTTGGTCTGGACGCGGAAATGCAAGAACTGATGGGGATCCCCAAAGGCAATCGGGCACCCATCTCGCGGCGTTCTCGCAAATCATCCCCGAACGTGATCAACGCGCCTCCCCGAACTGAATGTCCTCGCTGCCGCCAATTGGCTTCTTAACGGAAGTGTGAGTTTCGCATCTGAAGCCATAATGCTCGAGGGCCGGTGAGAGAACCCTCCCAGCGTGGGACTGTCCAGCGTTGGGCTGCTCGGACCGGCTCACGGTTGCGAGCTCCGGCTGATCTCAGATCGATCGCCAAGGAGCCTATTCCTTAAGCCACTATCTGCACTGGGAGGGCGGAATAGCCGTGCACGAAGTTAGATGCGACGCGTTCCGGCTCGCCGACAATCTTGATGTCGAGGCGCCTATTCAGCATTTCCTCCCAAAGGATCTTCAGCTGCAGTTCCGCAAGGTGTCTTCCGACGCAGCGGTGGATACCGAACCCGAACGAGAGATGTTGCCGTGGGTTCTTCCGATCGATGATGAAGCTGTCGGCCTGGTTGATGGCCTCATCGTCCCGATTGCCGGAAATGTACCACATGACAACCTTATCGCCTCGTCGGATTTGCTTGTTGCCTATCACGACATCGACCACGGCAGTACGGCGCATGTGTGCGATCGGCGTCTGGTAGCGTATGATCTCGGAGACGGCGCTCGACACCAGCCGAGGGGTCTCGCGTAGCTTCCTCAGCTCGGACGGATTCTGGTTCATGAACAATACGCTTCCAGTCATTGAATTGCGCGTGGTGTCGTTCCCGCCCACGATCAGGAGGATGAGGTTTCCCAGGAACTCGCGTGGCTCCATATTCCGGGTCGCTGCTGAGTGCGCCATCATCGAAATCAAGTCGGCGCGGGGCTCCGCATTTTTGCGCTCGTTCCAAAGTCTTGTGAAATAGTCCAGACACCCGGACAGGACTGCACGTCGCTTCTCCCAGGTGTCGATCTCGTGGCCAGTTCGCGGAGTTGTGGCGGCGACGTCGGACCAATAGGTCAGCAGCCGCCGATCCTCAAACGGAAAATCAAACAGCGTAGCCAACATTTGCGTCGTCAACTCGATCGAGACCTTGTCGACCCAGTCGAAGGATTCATCGCGTGGCAAGCCGTCCAAAATGGCCTTGACCCGCCGACGGATCAAGCCCTCGAGCTTGGCCAGATTCTCCGGCGCCACTATCGGACTGATCGTGTTGCGCTGCTCGCCATGTTTCGGAGGGCTCATCTTAATGAAGCTCGGCGTCCAATACTGCTCCGGCAAGTCGACGATCGTGACGCCCTGCTCCGACGAGAACACTTCGTGAAGCATGTCTACTGCAATGATGTCGTGGAATTTTGTTATGGACCAATATGGACCGTAGGGGCTATCTCTACAGTAGTGGATGGGATCCTCCCTTCGTAACCGCTCGAAGTAAGGCCATATGCTATCATCCTGAAAGCGCTTGACCTCGCTGACATCCAGATCGCTCAGAAGAACATCGTTTGCCCCCTCGCGCGCGTGACCTGCCAATATTGTATTCATGATCGCCCTCCGGCCTTAACCTCTTATCTTGCTTTCGCTCGCCTGGCCGAATCGCCACGACGGCTCTGAGAGCTTCGCGCGATTTGTGAATGGACCGACCCCTCGTTTCCCGTCCGCTGCGGCGCTTTCGGTTGCGAGCGATTGATCGGTTTGAATGGTCGAACAATATCGCAAGCCGGAGCGCGGCTCCCCTATCATGATTGAGAGGAGCGCGAGCTTGCGTTCACTGATATAATCGTTTCTTCGCACAACCGCTCAGCTGGTTGCGGCGTCATGGCGAGCCATCGCTGAGTTCTGATGACGGCTTGGCCGGTCAGGGCTAGCGGCTGTGCGCTGACTGAACTCGATCTCGTCGCTGAATGTCAGACCGAGAACGAGTTTGGCAAGTGGTTGTGGCCGCCGAGACGATGCCAGCTTTACTGTGCGACCGATCGATCTGCCGGAGTTCTTGGCCGGGCTCGCTCCGTGCCCGACCGGTATCGAGGCGTGCGCGATTGCGCATCATTGGGCGCTCTCATTGATAGCGCTCGGCCACGAGCCACCGGCTTGTGCCGCCGAGCTACGTCAAGCCTACCTCTAGCGCGGCAAGAACGACGCGGCCGATGCGGAAGCAATCTGCGAGGCGGTGAGGCGACCGACCATGCGCTTCGTGCCGGTGAAGAGCGAAGAGCAGAACCTTTTCCCTCTTGGCAGTGGACTTCCACCACCTGCTCCTTGCCGGTTTCCCGGCGCACCAATTGGAGTGCTAGATCTGACTGAGGCGCAGAGGCATCCGGAGTCAAATGCTTGTTAGAAATGAAACTACCGATACGCGCCCTTGCCGACGAGCGAAATGATGTCATCGAGCGTCGTCATGACAGCCACCGATTCTTCTCTTGGCAACGAGGCGTCACGGCAAAACCAGACTGCTCGGCATCCCGCGCCGCGTGCGCCCAGAACATCCGAGCGAAAGCTATCACCTACCATTATGACCCTGTCTGGCGCCTCACGCAAAAAGTTTAGACAGGCTTCAAAGGCGGCTTGGCTGGGCTTGCGATAACCGCAATCGCCGCAGAACATGACAAGATCGCAGTTGCGGCTGACATTTGTATGCCGAGCTACCTCGGCTCGCCACAACCTATGGCTCGTTCCCCAAGGCGTATTAGACAAGATCGCCGTCCGGTAGCCCATACGGCGAACTGTAGCAATGACTTTCTCCGCTTGTGGCATGAGCTGGCCACTAGCAAAGATTCTTTTGCAGAGGCGCAGCTCGAGTAGGGTTGCATCCGCGTCATCAATGTCGGGGGCCAGTACGCATCTGAACCGGTCGGCGAAAGAAACCACACGACAATCCTCGCGTTCTCTGTTCAGCGCCTGCAATGTTGCGCTAGCGATGGATCTCGGCGCTGTAACAGTAGCCAAATCTGTAAAGCTGGACGGATCGGTGAGGAAATCATGCAAAAACTCAACCTGTTCGGCCTCGGTCCGTAATGGATAGTCGCAAAGGGTGTTACCCCAGTCAAAGATGATGGCTACAGGCTTTCTCATCTTCACGGAAGCGCGTTAAGCCGATCTAGAAACGTTCGCCACTGGCGGAGAATAGTCTCTGGATCTTTGCCCTTACGCCAAAGGTCCTTATCTAAATCATTTGACGCGTGCTTGGCTCGCATGCAGTCTGGTGAGACCTCGCCAAATATCGCATCGCCTTCGGCGGTGATAAAAAAGCAAATATCGAGGAGTTCAATTTGGCACGATGCCAAGACCCTCGCCAGCGCCTCGAAGGCGAGCAAAGCCAAATGCCTGGCAGCATCCGTATCGATGAAGCGGTCCGCGAGCCAATTCGGCATGCATTCGTCCCGATGTGGTAGTGGGTTGCGCCAGTCGAAGCGCACATAGGGTTCGTGTCGCTGATCGGGTCGGAGATATCCGCCATGACGCGTTGGGAAAGTCTCCAACCCGCGGTAAATATGTTTTGGTGTCCCGACATAGGCGGCTTTCACGATGACCTCGATAGGCGGAGCCGCAACTCGCCGACTGATGTAATAGTCTTCACCAACGTGAACGATCGTGGAAGGCACACCCTCAATCTCTAGCATCCGCCAAAGCCGCTCGCTGATGCGTAGACGTAACCGGTCGGTACCCTCAACTGTGGCAGCGCGATTTGCGGAGTATGAAAACAACGTGGGCTTTAAACGCACGATGACGTTTTGATCATCGATAACGCGGATCACCTTCGATTCGCCCTCTATCAGCAAAGGCAAATCGTCGAACATGGAGCGCCAGTGGTCCGGATATGCAAACGCGGCTCGTTCAATAGGCTGCATTGGGATTTCCACCTATTCATTATGTTTCTGCGTAGAGGTACCAGTCCTGTCGTACGCACGGGGCGCTTCGTGTTCGTACAGCCCGAGGGCATCACGACGAAGGCTGTGAGTGACCGAGACCGCGCCGCAATCGTCCGGACGTACCGTTGCATACCGCCTCGTTCCGATTACAAACGGGGTGGCCCAACGTAGGGTATTGTCAGGCGCTGGATCCGCCCGACATCACCGATTGCTTGGTGATGCCCTTCCAACACGCAAATGACGTGCCGAACTGAAAACTGGCGCTTCTGCAAGCCCCTGAACAAGTATCATCAGGAGCGTTGAATCGTGCGTCGCGTCACATTGCGCGAACTGTCTCAAAACCGACAATCGGCACTGAATGATATCCGACAAGATTAGTTGGACTGTAACGAACTCCGATGTTGGATCTACGTACGTGGTTAGAAGGGCACACTTGTGCGTCTCCCAGCCGAAGGCTCGACGCCAAAATGCGCGCGAGCGAAGAGGTCCTTGGTACCCTCAGCATGACCGGAACAGCCGCGCGTACGCATGCCGCCGCGCCGGGTTGAAAATTCAAGGCAGTTTCGAAGGCTCCGCTGCCTCCGTCACATTCGGAATACGCCGTAATGCGGCGAGGTGATTGGGCTGTTGAGCGAGGCACTCAGAACGATTGCAAGCGCGTTTCTGGTATCGACGGGATCAAGGATGCCGTCATCCCACAATTCGGATGTCGCATAGTACGCGCTCGACCGCTGTCGATATTCGTCCAGAATCGGCTGCCGAATGGCTGCCAGCTCCTCCGTGGAGAGGTGCCCATCGTGCCGGGCCAGCTGTCTTGCCTTGACGTGTGTGAGGACGCCCGCTGCCTGCTCGGCGCCCATCGCCGAAATCTGAGACTGCGGCCAAGTAAACACAAAACGCGGATCGAAAGCCCGTCCCGCCATAGCGTAGGTTCCCGCTCCATGGGAGGCGTTACAGACGATCGTGAATTTTGGCACAGATGCCCCGGAAACGGCCATGATCAGCTTTGCGCCGTCCTTGGTTATGCCACGCCGTTCGTAGTCGCGGCCGACCATAAAGCCGGTCGTATTCTGCAAGAAGAGGAGAGGCGTTCGAGACTTGTCGCACAATTGGATGAAGTGAGCGCCTTTCAGTGCGCTTTCGCTCAACAGCACACCGTTGTTTGCGAGAATACCAATCTGATAGCCATGCAGACGCGCGAAGCCGCACACAAGGGTCTCGCCATAACGTGGCTTATGTTCGTGGAACCGGCTGCCATCAACCAGGCGCGCGATGATCTCCCGCATATCGAATTGCGTCCGGGGATCCCTCGGAATAATGCCGTACAATTCGGACGCACTATAGGCGGGAGGCTCCGGAGCGGCTTGGTTGATCGAGGCTTTTACAGGATCGTTGAAGCGAGCGACGATGTCTCGCGCAATTGCAATCGCATGCAGCTCCGAACTTGCAACGTAGTCGCTCGTCCCCGATACGCTGGTATGCATTTGAGCGCCGCCAAGTTCTTCGGCGGAAATCTCTGCGCCGGTGGCAGCTTTGACGACCGGGGGACCGCCCAGAAAAATCGCTCCCGTGCCCTCAACGATGATGTTGTAGTCGCTAAGCGCCGGGACGAATGCGCCGCCGGCGCTGCAATGGCCCATGGCTATACCGACCTGCGGTACTCCCATCTTTGAGAGAATGGATTGGTTGCGAAGGATTCGACCCGCATGATAGCGATCCGCGAAGAACTCCGCCTGCAGGGGCAAGAAGCCGCCGGCACAGTCACACAAGTGAACGACCGGCAGACGATTCTCGATCGCGATGTCCAAGGCCCTCACGATCTTCTTGACCGATAGCGGATACCATGCCCCGCCCTTGACGCTAGCGTCATCTGCGTGAATGACGACCTCTCGACCCGCGACAATGCCGATCCCAACGACCTGAGCGGCTCCGGGCACCTCACCGTCATAGGCTTTGTTAGCGGCCAGTGTCGAAAGCTCGAGGAACGGAGTGTCTGGATCAAGCAAAGCCTCGATCCGATCACGCACAAACAGCTTGTTTTGCCGCTTGAGACGCTCAAGATCCCGTACCGGGCGCTCGAAGCGGGCGGCATGCTGGCGCTCCTCCAATTCGGTTGCAAGTCGCTTGTTATGAAGTTCGTTGAGCCGAAAGTCTTCCGACCTGACATCCACCTGAGACGAGAGCTGCTGCATTTCAGGTCCGCTCCTCATGGAGCGTAACCAGCACAGCATCCTGCTCAAAGCTCTCGCCCTCCTTGAAGTGAATACACTCGACAATGCCGTCTTGTGGAGAACGTATGACGGTCTCCAGCTTCATGCTCTCGATCGTCATCAGGGCCGTCCCGACAGAAACGGCTTGACCAGGAGAAACCCGGGCGACGATGACGACACCGGGCATGGGCGCGCGAGCGACGGCTTGGCTTATCTCCTGCTTCGACGTAGCAAGGGTTCGCAATGGGTCGCGGTAACGCAAACTGCGCGTTTCGCCACTCATGTGCACGTGAATGGTTTCGCCATCAATGGCGAACCTGACGGGCTGGCTTTCGCCCGCAATAATAACAACACCGCAGCCGTCACCGCGATGGGAGAACGCGACCGGGGCAATCACCCGGTCATGCAAGCAGAGACGGTAGTCCTCTCGGCACCGTGACAGCCATAGCTGGTATTCGACGCCATCAACCTCAAAAGAGTGATTCACGCTAGTTTCTCCAACTGCCCAGCGCCGCATGGAGGTCGGGCACGGCATCTGCCGATTCGCGGACCGGTCCGGTCAGGAGGGCACCTGCTGCCAGGAAGTCCGATAAGTCGGCCCGGGGGTCGCCTGCGGCGATGTGCGGATGTTCCTCAAGATAGCCCGTGTGAATGTGCCCAAGCAGAAATCCGTCGTCCGCGAGGATTCGGGCAAGGAAGCTTGCGTTGGTTGCGCAACCGAGAAGCACCAAATCCCGCATCGCGCGATGCGCCTTTTGCGCAGTCTCGATACGCGAGGGCGAATGCACGACGATCTTGGCGAGCAAGGGGTCGAATGCTGTCGTGATCTTCTGACCTCGCGAAAGACCGCTGTCGATGCGTATACCGTCGCCGCCGGGGTAGTCGAGCACGAGGACCTTGCCTGTTGTTGGAGCATATCCGCGCTCCGGCGCTTCGGCACACAACCTGGCTTCGATCGCATGTCCGCTCGGCACAATTTCGGATTGTGCCAATCGAAGTGGGCGACCCGCAGCGATGTGGATCTGCTCGGCAACAAGGTCAACGCCGGTGATCATCTCGGTCACGGGATGCTCAACTTGCAAACGTGTATTCATTTCCAGAAAGTGGAACTCTCCTCCGCCAAGGAGGAATTCGACAGTGCCTGCATTGTGATAGTTGGCTGCACGGGCGATGCCGACGGCGGCATCGCAGATGCCTTGACGCAACTCCGACGACAGCCCCGGCGCGGGCGCCTCTTCGATGACCTTTTGGAACCGACGCTGGATCGAGCACTCCCGCTCGAACAGATGAGTCACGTTTCCGAAGGCGTCCCCGAGCACCTGGACTTCGATATGGCGCGGGCTTTCGATATATCGTTCGACGTAGAGCCGGCCATCTCCGAAATAGCGCTGCGCCTCGCTGCGCGCCTGCGCAATTGCGTCCTCCAGGAGCCCGATGTCGCGCACAATCTGCATGCCCTTGCCGCCGCCGGCCGCGGAAGGTTTTACGAGCAACGGGGGTCCCATGGCCCGGGCTCTGCGCACGAAGGTCGTTGCATCATCTTCCTCGATGGCGCAAGGAGCGACTGGAAACCCGTGTCGCTGAACGAAGTTGCGAGCGCGAATTTTGTCGCCCATCAGTTCTATGCTTTCGGGGGCAGGTCCGACGAATGTGATGCCGGCGCTCGTAACGGCCCTTGCGAACTCCGCGTTCTCCGACAGAAATCCATAACCTGGATGCAGCGCACCGGCGTTCGCTTGTCGGGCGGCGGCGATAATCTGCGGGATGTCGAGATAGGCAGCAATCGGCGTGCGTCCGTCGATCGCGATGGCTATATCGGCCATAGAGACGGCAAGCGTGCCGGCATCAACGTCGTGGTAGACGATCGCAGAACGAAGCCCCAGCTTGCGAAGGGTCTTGATGATACGAACGGCGATCTCTCCCCTATTGGCGATCAGAACGGTATCAAAAGGCAGTTCGTGCATTGAGATATCTTCAGCTGCTTGGTATGCCCGACTACAGACGTTTAGCTTGAGCCCGACGATCGTCCTGTGAGCCCCGCGTCACGTCCCACACCATCGATCGGATCGGTCTAAGTTGGTGCCACGCACACGTGCCGCGGCACGAATATCATCAAGCGAAACCAGCTGTCGCGCATACCTCATCTTGGGCCCCCATTTCCTGTGGCGGCATCCCGAACTGAGATGACTTGGCGACACTGCACGCTCAAGCGTTGGATATTGCCTTTGAGACAGGCCGCGACGGCGTCCTCATCAGGTATATGGGCGCCGCAGAGGCGAAGCGCATCCGGTGTGCAAGCCTGACGCGCCTCCGCTGAGACCGGCCGATCTCGCGCATCTACGCTTCCGCAGAACTCTGTCGTCATCGCAACGCAAAAAAGCGCAATTGTATAGCGATGCGCTCTGTGGCGCGACGAGCGGTTGGTTTGCTGCATGTGGTTCACGGCTATCCTCTGTCGGTGTGATCTACGATATTTTCATGCTGCATGGCGTGATGGTCGTGCACCGGGCGAGCTTGCGTTCAAGCCCCGCCGGGATGCGAGAATGTCCCGCTCCGATCTCAAAGGCCCGATTCACCCGAGCGGCCGCCGGACCGCGCATGGTGACCGATTCGCCGTGTGGGGAGTTCCCGGGCATCAGAACAGGGTGTCCCGATGCAGGTTCGAAGGTCTGAGAGGTTCACAAATCTCATCACGCGTCAGGCAGTGACCGACGGTCGGACGCGCGGTCCGCCGCCTTACTTGCATGATGATACAAACTGACGTTACGTCCGATTCAAGCCTCTTGAGAGCCACTTGTGAGAATAGATTGAGACCGTCACTCTGCCAGAGCGGGCTGTGCCGAACGGAGGTGCGAGCCCAATGCTCGAGGTGGCCCGCATTCGCCGTTATCGTGAAATCATGCGATATGCAGAGCGAGAGCGCGATTGCAGGCGACAGGCGAATTAAGGCGTGTTGGGTCGCGTTACACGCCTTTTGGCCGCGCGGCATCCACTCTGAAGTCCCTGGCATCTTGCGAGTCGGCGGCGCTGAGAGCCGTTTCGACAGTGGCCAATCACACCATGATGTTGAGCGGGCTGTTCCAGACGCCTCACTGTGCCGATCGGCCTCGGGATGCCGCCCCGTTTCACTCGCGGAAACGGGCAAAGCCAATTCGCTCACTCTGCTATCAAGTCGAGCAAGAGAGATATCGAGCCGCGCGTTGCTCGATGCGCGCCTGCCGCCCGGACCCGGTACCGCCGCGCTCGGTGGATACGCGTATCGCAGCCGCGCAGTCTAGCCTGATCATGCTCCAACCTCGAAAGGATCGGAGCATGACCTAATTCCGTGCGCCGTTCCGGGGCGCACGCGCGGCTATCTTTGAAAACGCGAACCTCTCACGGCTCCAGGGCGACCTGCAAACCCTCGTGACCTCCAACGTGAACATAACGCGGCCCGATTGGCCGACCTCGACCGCTGGCGACGGTGACAATGTCTTCCAGGGGAGCGGCGCGTGCATCCGATGCAGGGCGGGACAAGATCAGATCGGCGTGGAATAAACCTTCCGATTCAAGTCCGCTCGCATCGATGCCAAGAGTTGCCAACGTGGCCAAGCTCCTTTCAAATTCCTCGGCATCGCGAAATCGACGCTGAATAAATGTCGCACCAGTAAGGCGTTCCGTCACAAGACCACGCTTTTCGAACGTCGCAGCCAAGGAATCATACGGGAACATCCGCAGCACGAAAGAGATGATCCATGGACGCGTCTCTGTCACATCGAGAAGTTTGCTGAACGTCTTCTCGGTCACGTAGCCGATGCAGCCCGTCGACATGATGACATCAGCGGAACGGAGAATACGCGCCCCTTCCGTCGAAAGGGATTCCTTTTCAAGATCGGCGACAATACCCTGCTCAAGCAGGCCAACGGCCGTTGCATAGCGGATTGCCGGTGCCGAGACATCGAGACCGATAAACCGCGCTAGACCAACATCAGGCCAAGCCGAATAAAACTTGCGATCGAGATCCACCAGTGTCTCGGAACTGATCGCCCTCATCTCGCGCCGGGCGTAGCGGTGACGCAAGCCGCCGAAGGTCAGTGGAAACCGATGCACCGCCGCGTTGATGCCGTATGAACAGCCGACATCAAGCACGATCGGCTTAACGCTGGTTGCCGAAGCTTTGGCTGCCAGAATCTGACGCACGACCGGCTCTGCCACATCCGGGATCATATAATCCAAGCCTCCCAGGACGGAGAAATACGCTCTTGGATCATCCAAAGCGTAAATGTCATCGAAGATAGCTTTATCCTGATTGATACGCGAAAAATCTGCTCGCAACCCAACGTCTCCACATTTCAATTTGCACGCACGCCTAAGGCTCTTGCCTCGACCAGTACTCCTCTCATCGCAGATGTTGGCCGATGTATGAACCCCACGGTGCTTTTGCGCTCTGTCTCACCCCAATTCTTGAAAGATGCGCCAGTCATTCTCCCTCCGTGAGGCCTGCAGCTTGTCGCACTGATGCTGAAGCTGGACATTGAAGCGGGGCGAAGACGTAGAGCGACGGCCAAATCGGCTACACATTCCACGATGTAGGGGGATCCGCCTTGAGGCCGACAGCGAGCATCTTCTCGACATAACGCCAAATGCAGTCGTCCTTCCACTCAGCTGGCTGCGCCTAGGTGTCTGAATGTCGAGGAACCGGATGCACGAACAGCTCGAGCTCATGACAATGTCATAGACCAATGCGGACCATAGGGAGGATATCTAAAGGAGTGGCCGCAATCTTCCTTTCGGATCCGTCATTCTCCACCCGCTGTGGCGATTTCGGTTACGAGCGATTTATCGGTTCGAATGGAAGAATACCGAAGCCGGATCGCAGCTTCCTTTCATAATTGGGAGGAGCGTGCGCTTGGTCACTTCTATAATCCCTCCTCGCACAACCGCTCAACTGATTGCGGCTTCATCGCGCGTTGTTGGGCGAATCTTGCGACAGCGCTGCCCTAAAGGTGCGCGCTCAAGATGACGCTCTGTCCTTCGACGGGTTCAGGGCGATGTCAGGCCCGGACTGGAGAGACTTCGAGACAAGCATGTCAGAGATCACGCGTCGCAATGTGTTAGCGCTTGGAGTTTCAGCGTTGCTTCCGGTGAGAACCGGACGCCCGGCGCGAGTCGCCGCGGCAGACCGAATCCCGGTTCTTGACCAAAAATGGAATATCTATTTGAGCGAAGGTCCGACGGACCCTCGATGCCTGCCAGCTGTTGGCTCGCTGAGAGCGATGATGGTCTTTGTGGATTTCGCTGACGCACCCGGCGATGGCAGCGGCACGGAAGGGATAGCCGATCATCTCACCGGATACGGTAAGGCCGAGAAATGGTTTAGCGACCAATCGTACGGGCGCCTCACGTTCGAGATTGCCAGAATTCCTGGCTGGCGACGCATGCCTAAGCCCTCGACCAGCTACACCGGCACCAACAAACGTTTCACCTTCGAGCAGCACAGAGACTATATGTCAGATGCCGCAGCACTTTTCCCGGAACTCGATGTCCGCACCCACCCCCTGCTGCTTGTCGTTGGCGCGAAGACCGACGCAATTGCTATTTCACCAACATTTATCGCCACGCTGGCCAGGGCACCCATGACTCCAACGGGGCCGGTTCGTTGGGGCGTGACCTTCGGCAAGGACAGCTATACCAACAACCACATGAACCTGTGTCATGAGGTGTGCCACACCCTTGGATTACCTGATCTCTATAACTTCGAGCCATTGCGACTTACGACCGGCTCCTGGGACGTCATGGGCGATATCTTTCGGAGCAGGTCGCTGATCGGCTGGCATCGCCACAAACTTGGCTGGCTTGCAGACGAGCGCAAGGCTTATTTGGCGCACGGGGAGTTTGGGACTGTCCTCACACCGCTGCCAGGCAGCACAGGAACCTCGATGATTGTGGTGCCAGCCGACGATGTCTTGAATCCATCGAAAGTGTACGTGCTCGAACTTGCACAGCCGATTCGAGGCCACGATGGCACAACGACCGGCGATGGTGTTCTTATCTACAGCGTTGATGCCAGGATCTCGACTGGCCATAGCCCGGTGAGCATCGTGCCGGCCAAAACGACGACGAATTTCAACTACGGGGAATTGTTCGAAGCGCCGTTTTCCTCAGGATCAATTCTCGATGTCCCGGCGTTGCCATTCAGTGTTTCGACCAAAGCCAAGCGCGACGACGGCTACGTTGTGGGCCTGAAGGTGCGCTAAGCGGCCTTTTCGCAACGGCTGTTCCTCCGCTCAAGGGGCTTGGCGTCGTGGCGAGCAAAATTTCGTTTGTCTGGGAGAGCTGTCGCGCCTGGCCCAGGTGGTGTTGCGCCAGGCGATGCTGGACGTAGCGAGGTCGCACTGGGATCGGGCGGCTGGAGCGCTGAGGCAGCACCTGCAGGCTCCCACTGCGGACGATTTCGTCTGCCGGTGCGCCAGGCGGTGGTGGTGAGGCAAACTTCGAGATCACCTCGCGGGTCACCAGGGTTGCTAAAAAATGAGCCCCGGCCTGGGGCCGGGGCTCTCGATCCGCCGCTCTAACGCGATGGAATCAGTATTTGAGAGCTACGGGGCCCCAGAACTTGTAATTGAGCCGCGCGGTCAGCAGGTCGAAATCCTGCCCGATGCGATCGCTAGCGACCGCACCCGCGGGGGTGTTGAAGTTCACGTTAGCGTCTTGCCGGAATATATGGTCGTACTCGACCCCGACCGACCAATTCGGCGCGAAGCCGAGTTCGATGCCCGCCCCGACCACGCCGCCCCAACGGGTCTGGTCAGTGCTCGCCAGCGGCGCGCCGGCGAGGGAGTTGACCTGATAGGTATTGCCGGTCACCGCGGCACCGCCCTTGGCGTAGAGCAATACGTTGTTGATGGCATAGCCGACCTGGCCTGTAAGCAGGCCGAACGACCCGGTCTTGGTCTGATTGATGTCGCCCGGGAAGGCGGTGCTGACATTGGAGCCTTTGAAATCGGCCCAGTTGCCTTGGCCTTCGACACCGAAAACGACCTGGCCCGTCTGCCAGCGATAGCCAAACTGGCCACCAACGGTTCCGCCGCTCGCGTCATGAGAGCCTTCGGGCGTGACGCCTCCAAAATCCCAGGAGCTATGGGTCGAACCCCAGCCGCCATTGGCACCAAGATAGAAGCCGCTCCAGTCATAGATTGCGGCCGCGACCGGTGCTGGCATCGGCGGTGCCTTGGTGTAGATGGGCTGCTGAGCGAGATCGGCGGCGAATACGGGCGCTGCCCCGATCAACGCGACGATGCTGGCAGTCACAAGCAACAACTTCTTCATTTCGAATACGCTCCTTCACATTTCCCCTGCGCCGCACGCGTAATAGCAGTGCTGTCTCGAATTGCTGTAGCTGTCGCGCAACATTCTCGCTTCCAGAAGCGCTTGAACCTAACGCCGCGTCAGCTTGCGCGCTTGTAAATCATGATCAACCGGCACAGCAGGCAGCGGTCCATCGTGTATCGAACCCATGGGCGTGCGCGTCAATTCCAAAGGAAGTGAAGTTGTCGTTGAACTCGAACCAGAGCGATCATGACACGCGCCTGCACCGAAGCAGCGAGGATCGTAGAGAATCGAGCGAGTGCTATCATGTCGTCCCATTTCCTCGGGGCGCCACGACCGGAAACCGGAAACACTCACCATCTACTCCCTCATGACGGATCACGTCACGGTCCGTGAGTGGACCGAAGGCTCAAACGATCAAGTCCGCACTGGTATCAAAACGCGGCAAGCACGCGCTGCTGGTCTATCTCGTTCACAACATCATCGGGAAAAGCCAGTTCGAACTTAGTCGCCCGATAATGGCGGGTTCTCAACATGATGTGTTTCGTTTGAGACAAAGTGCGCGCGCGACGCCCATGCCGCTGCGCATTCACGATGAGCCGTTGCGATCGAAGGCGCAGCATATTTGGCCCGCCTCTTGCTCTGATTGCGGTTAGGGGATTTGGCTCGACTTGATAGGAGGCGGTCAATGCCGGCCTGTCGGTGGATCTTACAAGGGGATGCGCTGTGATACTGCTCCGTCCTGATGTGCGACCAATCTGGATGAGGCGAACGCAACGCAGATGGTTCTGGTGCGAAGGAGGGAGCCGATTTCATGCAGAACGAGGAGGGGGCCTGCGAAAACGATTCTCGTCTATTAGGCCCATCCGAACGGCACCTGGTGCCGTTCTTCCCGGCCAGGCCGAATACAATCTCAACAGAAAGAAGCAATGAAGTACCTGGAGGACAGCAAGGACCTGGACATCGAGACCCGGCTTTCTCGTTTCGGCCGAGCGCCCGCCGAAGATTCCGGGATGGTCAACATGCCCGTCTACCGGGGCTCCACAATTGTTTCGGAAACCCTGGAGGAATACGAATCGCGAAAGAATAGCGATCCGGCAGCCAACTACGGCCGCTTTGGCTCGCCTCTGTCCCGCGCACTCGAGCTTGCCGTTTGCGAACTGGAGGGCGGCTATCGCTCGCTCCTGTTTCCGTCGGGGCTCTCTGCCTGCACGCATTCGCTTCTCGGCCTTCTGCGCGCAGGCGACCATGTTCTGATCAGCGACGGCGTCTATACACCTCTCAGGACATTCGCGGACGAGGTTCTCTCAAGACTTCAGATCACGGTGCAATACTTCTCTCCAACGCAGCCTGCAGAGCTTGCAGCGAAAATCACCCAGAATACCCGGGCCATCTATCTGGAATCGCCTTCGTCCCTCACGTTTGAGGTGCAAAATGTCCCTGCGCTTGCTGCCATAGCCCATCGCTCCGATGCGCTAGTGGTCATGGACAATACATGGGCAACGCCTCTGTATTTCAAGCCGTTTGCGCACGGGGTCGACATCTCGATCCAGGCGGCGACCAAATATATCGTCGGCCATTCAGACGCGCTGCTTGGTATCGCCACTGCCAACGAATCGGCGTGGCCGGCGCTGCGGTCGAGCGCCCACGATTTCGGGGAGATTGCTGGGCCGGATGACGTCTATTTGGCCCTTCGGGGACTACGCACCCTGGCCGTCCGCATGAAGCGTCATTGGGACAATGGCCTCAAGCTGGCCCAGAGCCTTCAGTCGCATCCAGCCGTCGATAACATCTTGCACCCGGCGTGTCCGGACGACCCTGGCCATGCGCTTTGGAAGCGAGACTTTTCGGGGGCGAGCGGCCTCTTTGGTCTTGCGCTGAAACCGATGTCGCAGCCGCAGCTTTCGACTTTCTTCAATCGGCTGCGGCTGTTTGGCATCGGCTGGTCCTGGGGCGGATTTGAAAGCCTGGTGATGCATGTCGACCCATTAAAGCGCGCGGAACCATCGCTCGCTCTCGCTGGACCGCTGATTCGGGTTCACGCGGGCTTGGAGGACGCGAACGACCTGATCGCGGATATGTATCAGGCGCTTGATGCGGCTTGGGAGACAAGAAGCAGGCGTGTTGATCCGGACAACGATGCGCTCATCGCTGAGCTCGCCAAACGAGCCTAAGCGCAGTCAACTCGAAGCCGAACCTTGGCTTGCCCAAGAAAGAAGTCGGCCGTGAACGAGTAATGAAGGGAATGCCATAGGCGCGTTTTGACGAAGAGCGAGAGCCCCGCTCGTCATCGAGATGTTCTGGCCCACGATTCTTGGGGTCAGAAGTTCGCTCGCGGGATGGTGTCGGAGCAACTCCGATACCCCATCGAGCGGGACCGCCGCCAAACCTGGGAGGAGCGATTATGACAACCATTGCAGCTGCGCCACCCGCGCGGGCGTCTCGATCATGGTACAAGGTCCTCTACGTCCAGGTGTTGTTCGCAATCCTGCTCGGCATCATCGTCGGGTGGAGCTGGCCATCGCTTGCCACCTCCGACTGGATTAAGGCGCTCGGCGACGGCTTCATCAAGCTCATCAAGATGGTGATCGCGCCCATCGTCTTCTGCACCGTGGCCTCTGGCATCGCGCATATCCAGGATGCGAAGAAGGTCGGCCGGGTGGGGATCAAGGCGTTGGTCTATTTCGAGATCGTCTCCACCCTCGCGCTCGTGATTGGCCTCGTCATGGGCAATCTGTTCCAGATCGGCCGCGGCCTTGCCGCCAAGCCCGATGCGGCGGCGGTCGCCAATTATGTCGAGCAGGCGAAAGCGACCAAGTTCGTCGATTTCGCTCTTAACATCATTCCCGACAGCGTGGTCGGCGCGCTCGCGCGCGGCGACATCCTGCAGGTGCTGCTGTTTGCGATTCTGCTCGGCTTTTCACTGATGGCGCTCGGAGAGCGCGGCGCGAGGCTGCGCAGCACGATCGACGACGCCGCGCAAGCCGTGTTCGGCGTGATCGCCATCATTATGAAGGCCGCGCCGATCGGAGCGTTCGCCGCCATGGCATTTACAGTCGGCAAGTTCGGGCCCTCGGCGCTGGCCAATCTGCTCGGATTGATCGCGCTGTTCTACGGGACCGCCGCGCTGTTCGTGATCGTGGTTCTGGGCCTGATCGCTCGGTTCGTCGGCTTCTCCATCTTCAAGTTCAGCGCCTATATCAAAGACGAACTCCTGATTGTGCTCGGCACATCGTCCTCAGAGAGTGCGCTGCCGCAGTTGATGGAGAAGCTCGAGCGGCTGGGCTGCTCGAAGCCCGTGGTCGGCCTCGTGGTGCCGACCGGCTATTCCTTTAATCTCGACGGCACCAACATCTATATGACGCTCGCGACGTTGTTCATCGCGCGCGCCCTCGGGCTCGACCTCGCTTTCGACCAGCAACTCACGATCTTGATCGTGGCGATGCTGACCTCGAAAGGGGCGAGCGGCGTCACCGGCGCTGGCTTCATCACGCTCGCAGCGACACTGTCCGCGGTCAACCCGGCTCTGGTGCCAGGCATGGCGATCGTGTTCTCGATCGACAAGTTCATGAGCGAGGTGCGCGCACTCACCAATATCATAGGCAATGGCGTTGCCGTCGTGTTCGTGTCCTGGTGGGAAGGCGAGCTCGACCGGACCACGCTGCATGCACGCCTTGGCGGGCGGATCGATCCGCCGGAAACGGAGATCGCGACTGCTGACGCCGCTCCTGCCCCGGAAGACACGCGCAATTCAGAGATTGCGTGCGCAAGAGGAGCAAGCTGGACTGAACGCGCGCGTTGCAAACGCGGACGAACGCATTCGTCGTGATACTGTTTTACCGCGACCAACGCCTGCTGGGGTAGGCGAAGGTCGGGGTCGTGGATGGCCCCGCGAATTGGAGGAACGCGAACGAGCGCCGCATGGCGAGCTGCTGGTTGAAACGGCGGAATCATGACTCAGGATTGGCCGAGCAGCTCGGATTGGATTGTCCTCGCGGCGTAAAGGGAAGCATCGAGCGGCAAATTACCAAATGCGAGCTGACAAAGCAGGTAATTTGCGCCTGCTTCCTCCAGCTGATTGAGCAGAACGTTTCGAACGGAGGTCGGGGTTCCGGCGACGCACAATTCGCTCTCGATTGCCGCATCGAATGTCAGCGGAAGGGGTTGTGGCGTCGGGATGTCATTGAGCTCGTAAAGGAATTTGAAGCTCGTTAGCCATTGCTCGTAAGCGGATCTGGCCAGGGAATAAGCGTCCGCCTCGGATCGCCCAATCACGATCATGCGCAGCAGTCCAACAAATGGCCCACGATCAGGAGCGCCGGGACTGCGCTCTCGATTTGTGTGGTAGGCATCGGTAATTTTGCGGGCGCCGGCGGCGGGCCCAACGCAGGCGAGGTTTGCGCCATTGCCCGCGGCCCAGATGGCCGTCTCAGGCCGATTGGTGGTCACCCACATCGGGGGACATGGACGCTGATGCGTGGCTAATGTCAGGGGAACCTCGTTCAACTGGAAATGCCGGCCCTGGTAGGACAGGGCTCCACCCTTCATGGCCTTCAGGAGAATGTCGTTGGCTTCCTCGTACCGGCTTGGCGCCGCGTCCTCGGAAATTCCAAAGTAGCCTAGCTCGACTGGAAGAGCGCCCCGTCCCAGACCCAGCTCGAGCCTGCCGCCGCTCAACTGATCGAGCATGCAGATCTCCTCAAATGCGCGTAGCGGATGATAGAGGTTAAGCAGCATGACCAATGGGCCGAGACGAAGGTGCCGCGTACGCTGCGCGACGCTCGACAGGAAAAGACCAGGCGAAGGACCTCTTCCATGGGGCGTGCAGTGGTGCTCGGCCACGTGATACGCATAGAAGCCGAGACGATCGTATGCCTCTGCCAAGACCAGGCGATCTTCGTATTGACGACCCATATCGCCGCCGTCGTCGTCCAGGTGATCGAAAATGCCGCAGGTGAGTTTTGACGAAGGCCGGTGTGTCATTAGAATATATCCTTGCTGAGGGGGAAGGCCTGCTCGTTTTCAGGGCGGGACTTAAGGGCCGTATTTGTTTTGGCCGCATCTCGCGAGCGTCGGGTCTGAGCTTTGATAGGTGTCGTGGGGTCCAGCGACGAGATCGTTGTTCCGTTCCGCCTCCGTGACGCTGGGGTAAGCGCTCGATGCGCGGCCACTTGGTCGTCAGCTGTAATAGGTCAATGCTTGGCTTGAGCCGCTATCATCGTTTTCTCGTTCCATCAGTGGGATAACGAAATGAGTGGGGATCGACGCGCGGTTGGCTATCCACCTCGCTTCAGGCATTCTGAGATCGCGGCAACTGCAGCTAATGCCAATGTTGATGCGGATGCAGTGGTCAAGGCCGTTATCTGGAAAAACGGCAACGAGTAACGGTGGCTTGGTGTACCAAATGGCGGCTTAGGGATGGCCTAGCAGCTCGGATTGGATGGTTCTTGCGGCGTACAGGGATGCATCTAGTGGTAAATTCCCAAATGCGAGCTGGCAAAGGAGGTAATTTGCGCCTGCCTCCTCCAGCTGATTGAGCAGAAGGCGTCGGACGGGCGTTGGTGTTCCGACGACGCACAATTCGCTCTCAATTGCCGCATCGAATGTCAGCGGAAGGGCCGGTGGCGTCGGGATATCATTGAGCTCGTAAAGGAATTTGAAGCTCCGCAGCCATTGCTCGTAGGCGGATCTAGCCAGCGAATAAGCGTCCGTCTCGGATCTCCCAATCACGACCATGCGCAGCAATCCAACAAATGCCCCGCGATCAGGGGCGCAGGGACTGCGCTCTCGATGTGTGCGGTAAGCATCGGAAATTTTGCGAACACCGACGGATGGACCTACGCAGGCGAGGTTCGCGCCATTGCCCGCGGCCCAAATTGCCGTGTCGAGCCGATTGGTGGTCACCCATATCGGGGGAGATGGACGCTGGTGAGTCGTCAATGTTAGAGGAACCTCGTTCAACTGGAAATGTCGGCCTTGGTACGACAAGGCTCCGCCCATCATGGTCTTCAGGAGAATGCCATTGGCTTCCTCGTACCGGCTTGGCGCCGCGTCCTCGCAAACCCCGAAACAGCTTAACTCGACTGGGAGGCCCCCCCGTCCGAGACCCAGCTCGAGCCTGCCGCCGCTTAATTGATCAAGCATGCAGATCTCCTCAAAAGCGCGGAGCGGATGACAGAAGTTGAGCAGCATTACAAATGGGCCGAGACGGAGGTGCCGCGTACGCTGGGCGACACTTGACAGGAAAAGACCCGGCGAAGGACCTCTTCCGTGGGGCGTGCAATGCTCTGCCACGTGATACGCATAGAAGCCGAGGCGATCGTATGCCTCCGTCAAGATAAGGCGATCTTCGTATTGACGACCAATATCGCGGCCGTCGTCGTCCAGGTGATCGAAAATGCCGCAGGTCAGTTTTGACGAAGGCCGGTGTGTCATCAGAAGAAATCCTCCAGGGGCGACTGCCTGCTCGTTTCCGGGGGGCCGTACCTATTTATCGTCGCATCTCGCGACCGTCGGGTCGCGATATCGATCGGCCATGCCATCGAGCGTACGGCATCGTCGTCTCGCTTCGGCTCTGCAACATGCGCAGGGGGAGGCGCTCAATGCGCGGCCTCTTTGCCGTCAGCTGCAAGAGATCTCTGCTTGGCTCAAGCCGCTGTCGTCGACTTCTCGTTCCATCAGCGGTATAGTTAAATGAGCGGACATCGGCGCGCGGTTGGCTATTCATCTCGTTTCAGGCTTTCTAAGATCGCGGCAACTGCTGCCAAAAACGCGTCCATTTGCTCCGTAGTGCCGATGCTGATGCGGATGCAGTTATCGAGGCCGTCATCTGTAAAAACAGCAACGAGTATCCCGTCTCTCTCCAGCGCGGCATGCCACCACTTGCCATCCTGTCCGTTCGGCACACGCGCCAGCAAGAAATTGGTATGGGAAGGCGCTACACAGAACCCGAATTGACGCAGTGCGGCCGCAACTCGTTCTCTCTCGTGCTTGATATGCTTATGGTTCTCTTCGTAGGCCGCGCGATGTGAAAGGATGCTGACGCCGACCGCATGCGCTATGACATTCATGTTGAAGACGTTCTGGATGTTCCTCAGTCGTCCAATAACCTCTGGATGGCCAAGGCCGAAGCCGACGCGAATGCCTGCGGCCGCATAGCTCTTCGACAAAGTTCTCAAGAGCAGGAGATTGGGGTAGCGGCGGACGAGCCTTAGACCATCATCAGGTGCGAAGTCGACATAGGCTTCATCCAGCACGACCAAGCGCTCAGACTGTGCAACGAGGCGTTCGATATCGGCGATAGGGACGAACGTCCCAGTCGGATTGTTGGGATTAGCCAACAAGATGAACTTGGCGTCCTTTGCCGGACCGAACAGCAACTGATCAAGCGGGATCGAATGCGAGTCGCTCCACGAAACTTCGAGAAATTTGGCGCTCTGCAACACAGCTAGCTTACGATTGAACGAAAACCCGGGAGACATCATTGCGACGCTGTCGCCCGGTCCAAGAAAGGCCCTGTAGATCAGGCCGAGAAGCTCAGACGATCCGTTGCCGGCGATCACATGGTCCTTTGAGAGGCCGTAGGCATCGGCGGCAGCCTCCCTCAAACCGATGTTGTCGTCTTCCGGATACAGATACTGACGCTCGAGCGCCGAGATCGCACTTCGCCATACCATTGTTGGTAGTGGAAATGGATTCTCATTGGTGTTTAGCTTCACGTAACGCGCATCTGGCGCCCGCTGGCCGGGCGCCTGGGCTTCCAGGTCTTTAGCCGGCTGCGCAAGAGAAGAGAGCACGCCTTGCAGTTTTACATCGACCATATTGTGTTCCCTCTTGATGCGCAGACGGCAGTCGCCATTGGCAGTGTCCTGAGGCGGTCTAGCGAGAAGCCCGTTTCGCACACCTGGCGTGGCGGCCGCCTGTGGCGTTGGCGGTGCACGAGCCAAATGTCGGCGCTTGAAGCGCTGCGCCTCGCAAGAACGACCTGGTTGTTGGTGCGCGATGCTGCGAGCACTGGCCCAGGGCGCTCGAGCCGCAAGCCTTGGCTTAAAGGTCGGTACATGCGTGGCGGCGTCATGCGATGCTCCCGGGCGAGGCACTGGCCTACGCCGGCTTTTCTACAGGCCGTGGCGACCTGTTTGCCGAACCTACAATTTGACGCTACGTGCGAATCAAGTCCTGTCGAGGTGCTCGTCCCAAAATTCGTGCAAGCTCGTGGCTGACTGCGCGTTGTGCCTGGCTCGGGCGCATGAGAGCTGTGCAGCAAATCAACGGCGGTTCGGGCGGCATCCGGGCACGGGATCGGGCGCGGGGGCGAGCGCCTCGGGCGGCTCTCGGGCAATCGACTGTCGGAAGTCCTGCCCCTCTGTCGGAAAGCAAACACAGCCGATCTCCTGAGTCCCGCCCGTTTGCGAGACGACCTTTGGCTGCGAACTGTTGCGGTGTTGATCGCACTGGCCCAGATCCCGCAGCGCGCCCACGGGTTGGCGTTAGGGAAGGTGGGTGCTTGTGTCTCGATCTTGGTGAAGAACGTGGGATATTCAGTCGGCCGGAGCCGACGGCTGGCGCCCGTCGGCCTCACGCGTTTCAAAGGCAACATCGCGAGCGAAGACACAAGACGTTGGTTCCGGTCGCGTCCTCACGCAATTCCGAGCTCCGCGCCGGAGCGCCGTCGCGGGGAGCCAGCCGGGCGATAGCCCTCTGCACACATCCGCCGCTCCGACGTGAGCGATACAGGTGCGACCCTGCGATGACCGTCAAGATCGAGGCCAATCGCGGCAGCTTTCGGCGGCAAAGAGCCGCCGCCATCGGCGTCGATGACCGGCTTGCGAGCGCAATTGCATGTCTCGATCGACGCTGGGGCATTCCTGCGACGGCGCCGGCACGTCACCCATCTCTTTGTTGACAAATTCAGTCAAGACTTGCCCCGACCGATTCCAATTGAATCGGAAAGGCGATGTGAACCGCGTCTTCCTGTTCGTTAGCTAAAAGCAATGCCGACATCAATATTGTGATCGCCGGCGCTTGCGCGTTCACCTGCCTTGCAAGCACTGGTCAGCCTTTTTAGAGAGAGAACGTCCAGAGTCGCACGCGCGAAATCGCACGCGCCAACACATCGCGTCAGATTCCCGGCAATCCGATTGCATGCGCGACCAGAAGTTTTGTCGCATATAGGGAGTGAGCGTCGCCGCAAAAACATCGGCGCTCCTCGCGTGGGCTGCACCAGAAGAGACCGCTAGCGCCGTATTCCAATGTTTGGCTGGGAAAAAATCCCGTTCTGATCGGGAAAAAGATGACGCGTGCATCAAAGTTGCTATTCAACGGTTGCCGACGGCTCGCGGTCGGTTACAGATGGCGTCGGAAAATTGTAGAGGATCCACGCAAGATTGTTGGAACTCGTGCAGTGAACTGCGAACGCAGGACAACCTCGTCACAAGGACGTTAAGACCACGATGCGTTTATAGTGGTGCCATGAAAGAGCGTTATCTCTGAAGGCGTCCATGAATTGCGCACGAGCATCAGACGCAGCATCAAATCTCGCAAAATCCAAACAAGTTGGTAGGGAGGATGCTGAGAATAACGGAGACGTCGTCATGTTGAACATCGCTTCCGCACACGAAAGGCCTGACTCAGTGTCGGAGACGAACCAAACTGTTCCCATTGTGACACTGCACGAAAGCGCGGTTGTCGGGATCTTCGAAATCTCGAAGATACTCACCGCCCCCTGCCGGCTCGAAGTCACGTTGGCCAACGTCGTGGATATTCTGCATTCGTTTGTTCAGATGCGGCACGGCATCGTCTCGCTTTTCGACAATGATGGCCAGCCAGACATTACGGTCGGTGTGGGCTGGACCGAAGGCAGCGACGAGCGGTACCGGATGCGCCTGCCACCGAGAGCAATCGATCAGATCGTGGCGACGGACATTCCGCTTGTGGCCGAGGACATCGCGGTCCATTCGGCCTTCACTACGGCTGACCTCGAGGTGCTCGGTGCCACCGATAGCACACGGGTGTCGTTCATCGGCGTTCCCATTCGGATCGACGCGAAAGCAGTTGGCGCGCTGACCATCGACCGTGTTCTGGACGACAGCTCAAGCGTACGGCTCGAATACGACGTGAGACTTCTCACCATGATCGCCAATCTGGTCGGGCAGACCGTGAAGCTGCATCGGCTCTTTGCGACAGACCGCGAGCGGCTGATGGCGGAAAAGGATCGATTGCAAAAGCAATTGGCCGAAATCCAGCAACCCGCGCGCGAGCGCAAGAAGGTCAATGTGGAAGGCATCATTGGCGATAGTCCGGCGTTGCGCGCGCTGCTCGACAAGATCGCGGTGGTTGCCAAATCGAATAGCACGGTTCTGCTGCGCGGCGAATCCGGTACCGGGAAGGAGCTGGTGGCCAAGGCTATTCACGCCCTCTCGGCGCGCTCCAAGCGGCCGTTCATCAAGCTCAACTGTGCGGCGCTCCCCGAGACCGTTCTGGAATCTGAATTGTTCGGCCATGAGAAGGGTGCTTTTACCGGCGCCTTCAGTTCACGCAAGGGGCGCTTTGAGCTGGCCGACAAGGGTACGCTGTTTCTGGACGAGATCGGCGAGATCTCGCCCTCGTTTCAGGCAAAGCTGCTGCGCGTCCTGCAGGAGCAAGAATTCGAGCGTGTCGGCAGCAATCAGACCATGAAAGTCGATGTTCGCGTAATTGCAGCGACGAACAGAAACCTGGAGGAGGCGGTAGCAAATAACGGGTTCCGCGCTGACCTCTACTACCGGATTAGCGTGGTTCCCTTGCTGCTGCCGCCATTGCGCGAAAGGCGCAGCGACATTCCGCTGCTCGCTGGGGAGTTTCTCGGGAAGTTCAACAGTGAGAACGGCCGCACGTTGACGTTCGATCAAAGTGCGACGGACATCCTGATGAATTGTGGGTTTCCGGGTAACGTCCGCGAACTCGAAAATTGCGTGCAGCGGACAGCAACCCTCGCCTCAGGACCGTCGATCTGCAGAGAGGACTTTGCCTGCTGGCACGGCCAGTGTCTTTCGGCGATGCTCTGGAAGGGTGGATCGGAAGACGTGCCGCTGCAAGCGCGGCCGACCGGCGCAGGGGCCCCAAAGGCGAACAGCGCCGGCGCTGAAGCTCCTCGGTCAGCCGCGGGCACAGTTCCGCAGGTCCGGGACGAGCAGGCTGGGCTGGGGCCAGCCGGCGCGGCACTCGTAAGTACCGGACAGATGACCGATCCCGAGCGCGTCATTGCGGCCATGGAGCGATCGGGTTGGGTTCAGGCAAAGGCGGCGCGCCTGCTTGGTGTTACTCCCCGCCAGATCGGCTACGCGCTGAGGAAATACGGCATCGAGATCAAGCGCTTCTGAGCGGTGTGGTGTCGGTGCGCACATCGCGCTGTCGCAATGACGACGAATGTCCGAGGTGCGTCTTCACGAGTTGAAGCACGTCTGGCCCTTAGAACTCATTGTTGTCATCGACGGATGCCTTGAACTGCAAATGGTACGACATTTGCTGTGCTCTCTCCAGATTTCGAGAGTCTTTGGAGAGGCACATGCACAACGTCGTCTGCATCAAGCAGGTCCCTGATTCGGCACAGATCCGGGTGCACCCTGTGACCAACACGATCATGCGCCAGGGCGTACCAACCATTATCAATCCTTACGACCTGTTCGCGCTCGAAGCCGCGCTCGATCTGCGCGACAAGTTTGGTGGTGAGATCACCGTCCTTACAATGGGCCCACCCTCGGCCGAGGACACTCTACGGAAAGCCCTGACCTTTGGCGCCGATCGCGCGGTACTGCTGACCGACCGTTGCTTCGCGGGTGCGGACACCCTGGCAACCACCTACGCACTCGCAACCGCCATCCGCAAGATCGGCAAAGATTACGGTCAGCCTGACCTCATATTCACGGGTAAGCAGACGATCGATGGCGACACCGCGCAGGTCGGGCCAGGTATCGCAAGACGGCTTGCTGTGCAACAGCTCACCTATGTTGCCAAGATCATGACTATCGATCTCGCCGCCCGCACAATCGAAGCGGAGCGGCGCTCCGAGGGCGGCACCCAGGTGCTGCGCGCAAGCCTGCCGTCGCTCATCACCATGATGGAGGCGACCAACCAGATTCGGCGTGGCGCAATGGCAGATGCTTTGCGCGCCGCAAGAGCGCCGATTGTAAAGTGGAACGCCCAGGAGGCTGGCGTCGAGGATATCTCCAAATGCGGTCTCAAAGGCTCGCCGACCGTTGTAAAACGCGTTTTCGCGCCCTCAGCGCGCGCTGAGAAGGCAGCCATCGTAGATGTTGCGGAGCAGCCGGCGCAAGCGTTGATCGACACCATTTTCAAGCAGAAGCCCAAGCTTGAAACCGAGCTTGCCGCGCTGGCCCGAGGCTTATGACCCGGGGAGAGGTTCGGGCGATCAGCAATGGCGAGCAGCGGGCGTCGACGAGCTTACGCCGGGCAGAGTAGGTGGGTGGATAGAGCGTTAAGCCGAAAGTTGCAGGCTACGACTGGCGATGATCCTGCGATTCCACTGCGCCGTTGAGCATTTGGACGTGTGGAGTGCAAGCGGAAACGGCTTCTCCTTTGTGATCGCTTATGCGAGCCGCACAGGCCAAGGCTTTCACGGACGTCCCGGCTATGTGGCGTCATGGCGCCCGCTTCATCGAAGTCGTGGTGCAATCAAGGTTGCTGGCTCGCCCTTCACAACGTTCGCCGATGCCGAGCAAGCCTGCAACTCGATGCTGAAACATCTGAAAACGTGAAGCTCAGAGCCAATGCGCTGCACCGAACCGGAGCGTCAAGACATGGCGTGATCGGCCCCCACCAGGTCGATGAGAAGACGTTTCGCACATTTGCGGCGAGGCGTTTCTTTTCTGCCGTTGCCTCTCGGTTTCCAGATCGAGCCGCTTGGCCGTGGACTCCAGCCGAGCAAGGGGAAGCGTCATCTCTCTGGCAGCCGATTGGGTCGCAGAATGAGTGGTCGTATCGTCGTATCAGTCGCGTCGCGTCAAAGACGTCCATGTCTGGGGTGCAAATGCGACGACGTATGCCGTCCCCACGAGCGCCGCAAAGCCCAGTGGTCTCCTCGGGCAACCTCGCGCAGCGCCGTATCCGGCATGTTGATTGCTAGAGATCAGAAGACCAATGTCAACAATTGCGGTCCTCGCAGTTGCCAACCCAGGAGTTCATTTCAAATGTCTCGATTTGTGCAAATTGAATAGCGTGCGCCTGCACCGCTGATTGGCGTCCCGTCTTTGAAGTGCTCTCAATCGCAGGTTATGCCCCAAATGCCGTTTCTCCAGGCGGCCATTCCTCGGCCCTTTCGGCCGACGGATCAGATGGGGGTCGGCGGATCACGCGATCGGATTGCAATCAGTGCTTGGCGGAAACAGGGCAAAGCATCTGGCAGGGAGTCTTGATGAGTTCAACGCAGGCAATTCGTAAACGCCTCCTCGAAGCCGGCGTGTCGTTTGCGCCAAACGCCAACATCGCAGAACACCTGCGGCCTGGTGACATTGAGGTGATACAGGCCGAGGTCGAGCGGCACATGCAGGCTGTGCTGGATGCTCTGGTCATCGATACCAATCGCGACCACAACAATCAGGGGACCGCAAAGCGAATTGCAAAAATGTACGTGCGCGAGGTGTTTGCCGGCCGCTTTGAGGCCGCCCCCGAGGTCGCGGAGTTTCAGAACGACAGCGGCCTGGACGAGGTCTATTCGCTTGGCCCGATCGCAGTGCGTTCGGCGTGCGCCCACCACCTTGTACCCGTCACCGGCCGCATGTGGGTCGGCATTCTGCCTGGTGACAAGCTGATCGGTATCAGCAAGTTTGTACGCCTCGCCAACTGGATCTTGTCGCGACCCCACCTGCAAGAGGACGCCACCGTCATGCTGGCGGACGAGCTCGAGGGCCGTCTCAAGCCGAAGGGACTGGCCGTTGTCCTCAAGGCACAGCATCAGTGCGTGGTCTGGCGCGGTGTCCGCGAAACCGGAACCATCATGACGACCAGCATCATGCGCGGAGCCTTCCGCGACAGCAAGGTCATGCGTAGCGAATTTATGGCGCAGATCAAGGACTAAGCGTGGCATACCTATCAACGAAGACATACGGACATGACGTCGGCCTATCTGCCACGTTCCGCCAGTGGCGCGCGAAGTCGCACTGTCGCCTGCTGCACGGCTACTCGCTGTCGTTTCGTTTTGAGTTCGAAGCCAACACTTTGGACGACAAGAATTGGGTCGTCGATTTTGGCAGCCTCAAGGAGCTGAGGGTGATCCTCGAAGGCACCTTTGACCACAAGACAGTCGTTGCCGCGGACGATCCCGAGCTTGAGTGGTTCCGCGAAGCCGCACGGCGTGGCTTGGCGGACATCGTTGTCCTACCGGCAGTTGGCTGTGAAAAATTTGCCGAACACGTCTACCGCGTCGGCAGCAACTGGCTGCTGGAAAAAGGACTTGCTCCGCGTTGCCGGCTGGTGTCAGTCGAGGTGAAGGAGCACGGCGCGAACAGTGCCGTCTATCGGGAGGCAGGCCGTGCTGCCGATTAACGAAATTTTTGAAACCATCCAAGGGGAAGCCTGCAAGGCGGGCACACCGTCCGTGTTCGTGCGGTTCCAGACATGCCCGGTCAGGTGTCCGTGGTGCGACGCCAAGCACACTTGGTTCGCCGATCCAGAGCGGCGGGTGTCGATCGCCGAGATGATGATCAAGACCGAGGACACCAACACCTGGGCCATGATGTTGCCGGAGGACGTTCTGCTCGCGGTGCAGGCATTCAGCGCCCGGCATGTTGTGATTACGGGTGGCGAACCAGCGCTGTACGACCTGCGGCCACTGACCGCGTTGCTCGTCGGCTCCGGCTTCTCCGTGCAATTAGAGACATCGGGCACCCAAGCCATTCAGGCGAATCCCTACACATGGGTGACGGTCAGCCCGAAGGTCGGCATGCCGGGTGGGCGATCTGTTCTGGGTGAGGCTTTGCGGTGTGCCAATGAGATCAAACACCCGGTGGGCAAGCCTGCCGACATCCAAAACCTGCTGAGCCTCCCTATCGATCACGCGCTGAACCCAGTGATATGGCTACAACCGTTGAGCCAAGGCCGCGAAGCGACGGAGCTGTGCATCCGAGAGGCAACTGCACGCAACTGGCGCGTCAGCATCCAGACGCACAAGTTTATCGGCGTGCGGTGACGCTAGCTAAAGCAACTGTCATAAAGTCCATGTTTGCTACCGCGGAAATGGTTGTGAATTCTGACCACTTCACCGAGACGCGGGCTCCGTGGGCAAACCGAGCACGAGCCAGGCGACGCAAGCCGCTTATTGGCTTCTCACAGGGGACTTGAAAAATCCTTCTTTTGCCAGGCGAAGATGTCTGTCCAGTGTCGTGTGCAGCGACGCACGAAGCTCAAGCGGGATCGAGTCGTCTGTGTCGATCAGTTCCCGAATCTTCAGAAACATGCGGTCGATTGAGTTGAGCGTAGTCGTCATTCGCCCCGGTATCATCTGTTCTTCCTTAGCAACAGCCGCAGACGTCAAGCGAATAGCCAGATGTTTTGGCGGCTCAATGATCTCGGCGGTGGCAGGCCAAACCAGCTTTCGCCGCACCCGCAAGCCTACAATCTTACGCAGCGTAAGATTCAAGCCCTTTCGATGGCCGAGTGGAGCTTATTTCGTTCTGGAAACAGCCAAATGCGCCCCCTCGCAATCACCGGCATTAAGGAGACAAGGGGCTCTATAGTCATCGCTGCGGTCGAGACCACGTGTGCGAGCACTTCTACACGCCCCAAGGTCCGACGGGGGCGGGCTTCAAGTTTTGCAACGGATCATCGAGCCTTGACAGACGTCAACCCCTCGCGGATGCCAGCGTGCCCAAAATCGGACATTCCGTGTCCCAACCGTTTAGAACCTTACGAGACCCCGAACGTTTCTGATCCCGCGGGAACGGAATCAGCTAGGGTCGTGGGAATCTCGTCAGGAGCGGCTGATTGTCAGACCGGCATTCTCTAGCGCTCGGAGAATCTTGCTCGCAAGGGTCCGCGCGTCAGCCTGGCCCTCACCGATCAAGTCAGCCGCCAGCACGCGGGCAATGACATCGTGCGCGTCTTCGCGTTTGAGCGCCTCGGGCTCGGCATATTCGCCGCAGATCTTGCAAGCGATCACCGGCCGACCGCTCCAGGGATCGTGCGTTGCAACTTCGTACCATTTGTCGGCCTCACATTTCGGACAGCGCATAGGTTGAACTCTCCTGGTACGGTTCAGCGTGATCGATCCGCCTAAACAAACTGCTTTTCGCGCCAAACCACGAATCTCGTCAGCTGCTCACAACAGCCCGTCGGTGCCGAGAAGCCGATCTCCTCGAAATCCTTCGGGGATACGATGCGGGGCACAGGGATAGCGAATCCGTTCCTTCAGTTTGGGGGAGGCAATACCGAGGGCACTGCAAATAGCGGCCCATGCGAGCGTCCGATCGGCCCTGATGTTCATTCATTGTGATCATCCATATTTGCCCGGAGCGGCCAAGATCGGCGAGTGGCGCGCTGAATGAAGTGACCCAAGGTTCGGTCGTCTTCAATGCGCCGGTGGCGCTGCGAGCCGGGACATTCCAATCTCCTCCTACCACAATTTGTAAAGCGCTTACTCGCCGGGCTGCGCGACAGTACGCCAATATCGCGGATTGTCTGGCGACTGAACTCGAACCCAGCGATAAGGAGCGCGCGCCCACGATCGGATCTGCGGAGTTAAATTGTCCAGCACAAGGTCGCCGCTCTTAGTCCTTACCACCAGAACCAGATGATGTTGGCCCGAAGCGGTCACGACCTCGCCGAGCAGTAGGATTCGCGGCGGCCAACCGCGCCGTAGAAGCTTGTGGCGCTTGCTGACGGCGTAGTCGTTGCAGTCGCCGCGCTCCGGATCGATGAGCCAGGCTTCCACCGGCGGACCGGGTTCACTGGCTTCCGGGATAATGGCGCTGTTCACGGTCTGGTTGGCTTCTTTCAGATCGGCCAACCGTGTCTCGGTCAGGTGGACCGGACCGCCGCGAAACATGAGACGGACGCGGCATTCATCCTGATAGCGCAGGCAGAACATGGTGTATGCCATGGGAGCGAGCGCCGGACGGTCAAGCTTGAGGTGCGGAGACGCCGACACCGGGATCGTCGGCATACCCGACCATCTCCTATCGGCCGATCGAGCAGTCGTCATCGTTTGAGAGGCGATTGTGGCGGCTGCGACTGCAGCCAGCATTAACGTCCTGCGCATGCTGAAGCTGACGGACGACCGATCAGACCCGAGGTCATGAGCATGAAACGACAGATCGACTGCGGCGCAGCTAAGAGACCCAGTGACCCACGGAACGCCACGATCCAAAGGTTCTGTCGTCCCCAGAACGTCCGTGACGCGGCGGTCCGCCGGTCATGCGCAGTTCCACTCCATACCGGCAGCCCGTGCGCCGTGACCCCGAAACTGCAAGACATGTACAACCCCCTGTGACTGCGTGGGAAGAGATCGGGGCGAGCAAAGCCAGATCGATCCCTTGGTCCGAAAACCGTACAATCTGACGCCACGTGCGATTCAAGCCCCAATGAAGGACGTGCGAGTGTGTTCGCGCTGACGCCGTTCCGCGGACAATTCGCTGCGCTGAGGCCTTCGTTAAATGGGTGGTTCGGTTCATTGCCGATGAGGTGCAGGACACACGCCGCGATGCGTTTAGAGACCCGCTACGGCAATCAGCCAGCAACTATCGAATACGTCAGACCAGACAGCGACTGACAATTCGGTTTCGGTTGGCGAGTGCGGGACCTCAACTGTCGGCCCGAAATCAGAGCCGACTCCGCTTATCTGGCAGGGCGATGAATTTGAGCGTCTGCGCGATGGCGGGCAGGCAGGCCCGTGAACATGAGACGATGGGCAAGCGAGCCCGCCGAAGCCAAACACGGTTTTAAGAAGGTGGTGCCTGCCGCCGTCAAGCAGATGGAAGCAGCATTCTCCGTCGAGATACTGGAAGGCCTCCGCGCTCGCCTCGGCATGCCGGACAAATTCAACACTGAGCATGGCTCGCAGTTCGCGGGGCGGCGTTTGCGGACGCGCTCCGTTAACAACAACATCGCGGTCAGCATGAACAGCACGCGCGTCTTGCTCGACCACGTGCTTGTCAGGAAACATGAGGTTATCTGCACGCCTGCCAAAGTGTCTCCTACGCGGCACCTCAATTGGCCGATATCTCGATCTTTTGCAACGACCGGCGCCGTCACTCGAGCCTTCCGCGACCCCGGATCAAACTGAGTTCCATCGGCTGTCAGATCCGCAGGGCGGCCCAACGCGGGCACCTCTTCACTTACCAGTGTGGAGAGTCCGTTCAGACAACCGGGACCTAAGCGAGTTTCGCCTCTCAGGCATTTCCGCCAACGATCTTTGACATCAATAATGCCCGTCCTGACCGAAGATCGGGCAGCACTATTGAAGATGTTGTGACCTACGCGCGAGAAGGGCCTCCGCATCAACACGGATGTTGGACGCCGCTTCACCTGGTCTAGTCTAGCGGTTGCATATCGATTTCCATGAAACAAGACCCATCGTCAGGTCCAAGACACTGGCGGCAGCCAGCTCAAGCGACGCTTGCCAGGGCGGAGTCGTTCGATTGTCCAAAATCAAAAGCTAAGTGGCTTAAAATCGCCGAGGAATATCAAAAGCTGGAACGGTGAGGACGACGAGAGGGAAAGATTAAGAGATGCCGATGAAGAGCGATGAGCACCTTCAATCCGGCGGTGTTCCGAGAAGATCTCCCTCGGCTCTGGCGCGCGGCTTTGAAGTGACCTCGACCCATGCGCGCGCACCGCTCACCCCTCACGCCCGTGCTCCGCACGTTGCCCTCGACCTCGGAAATGCCAAGCATACTTCGCCGACTCGATGGATCCTTTAAGCGGATCTAGCGAGGCGACGATAATGGGGGCTATCGCCCAGGACTGAGCGGCATCGAACTAGACGGTCAGGTAGGCTCGCGAGGCTGGAAGTGAGCACCCGCGTCCTCCTGCCCATCCATGCACGCGACGGACTATCGCGGCAGCCCTCACGTGCTGGCATGTGTTTTGCTGAAGCCTTCTGAGGGGATAGGTTCTCCAGTGCCTATGCCCCGCCGGCCCGACGCGCCTTCTGACCCGGCAAGGCGCGTCGGGCTTTTTGTGCTGCGCAGCCGAGCGACGCACAATGAGCCGTATCGACCAGCATATGTCATCCTTGGCCCGTGTCGAACATCGAACATCAACACACGTCGCGTTGGGTTCGTAGGAGTTGGGACATTATCGGCACGCAAGAAATAGCGGATAGACCCTCACGCAGGAGTGCCGGCGACGGCTCGCGGCAACACATTCAATGATTCTCGCGAAAACCTCTCGGCCAATCTCCGCGGCACATCATTTGCAACCATCATCGTGGGCATGGACATGGGCTCCCTCAGCGCCGCGTCGATGCCCCAACCTCGCCAGGTTGGGCCCGACGCACCTCCCCCCTGCCCCGAGGGCGTCGGGCTTTTTTATGTTGAGGCACTGCGATCGTTTTCAGCCTTCCATCGACCGCCGACATCACTCTTGGGACCATGGCGCAGCTCGAGCCGAGCAACGCAGCAGCTCCCGATCTTCCTTCCAAGAGCGCGGCCGAGTGTCTCAAGGTGGGAGTTGTGATCACGGAGCGAAGACGAAGCCAACGACCCGACGCGGGTGAGGCGCCCATCGACGATCGGGGTGCCGCAAAGCAGATACGTGCGCAACTCTCGTCGACGGATTTGCGTCGTTTCTCCGGGTACTTGTCTAATCCAAGAGCCGGCACAGGCTTACCGCTGCGGCAAGACTCGCAGCGATGAACGCCTCCGGAGCGTCAGCGCAGTAGGCGATGAGCATGGCCCACAAGCTCACCGAAAACGCGATGGCCCAAATCATTTATATCTAACCTTGGCGCGGGCGAGCGCGGCGCGCCGCGTCGTCCGCGCATGGAGCGCAGCATGTGCCTGCAGCCGGTTGAAGTCGCCCATCAAAGAGCTCCGGCAAGCCAGCAGATGCTCACCCAGAGAACCGCCGCCAGAAAGATGGCCGCAAGCGGCAAAAGTTGTGGCGTGACCGACCTCAGGGGAAGATCACAACGCGCTGCTCCCATGGCCTTCCGCGCGTTGATCGGACGTTGTCTTGGTTCGCGCCAGTGCATCATCAGTACTCATCCATGCCATGATGGTCGAGGCGAGCGTCGGATCCGTGCGGAATCGAATGTCACGATGACAAGGCGAAACGGCTGGTTGCTCGCAAAATTGATGATCGAATCGGCAAACGCGCGGCCGACTTCATCGACAGCCGATCGAAACGCTGAGCCAACCCGAGCGATGGATGGTCTCTGGACGATGCAGGTATCAGCTCGATCGTGATTGCGACGACCGTCAAGTGCATCTCGGACAATTGCCAGGCCGCGAGTCGTCCGCGTGTTGATCGGCGTCAGTCGAGCAATTGTCATCGAGCTGTCCCGCGTTGGTGGCCTGTGCGCAAGCTTTCGCTGCCGCATGTTCCACTCAGCAATCGGCGTGCCGCAGGAAGCGGTGCTGTAGGCGTTCGTTGATGCGAGAAAGCCAGGGTCTTGGCTTCGCCGACGGCAAAATGGTGTCGCGCGTATCGTCCGGTTTCCGACATCTTCGTCGCGAACCGGACGTGATGCTCACCAAGTGCGCGGGCTGTCTCTTCCCGCAGTTCGCGTCAACCAAACACGTTTGACGCGAAGGTTGTTCGAATCCTGCTGTTTGGAGACAGCGACATTTGGATTAACGCGTTCGCAGCCAATGAGTCGGCTGTTGCTCCACGCGACCCGGCGGAAATAATCAAATCCGCAGCTGTCAAAGCTCTTTCGAAGCGCGTCGCCGAAGGCCACTTTCCAGCAGACTAGTCATTCGAGTGAGAGTTATGCGGCGACGAATGCGAGCGCCAGTTTGACTGACCTGGCAAACTCAACGGCTGCGGCCACATAGATGACGTATTGAGATTGTTTCAGGCTGACTTATGTGCGGTAGCATTGGGTAGAGCCGATGAAGCACAGGCGGACACCTTCGTGTGGGCCGACTTCGAAGCAGTTAGCAACGCCAAGGAGGATGCGTGAGAGCGCAGATCATAGATAGACTGGAGGCGGGCCGCGTACAGCATGGGCAGTTCGCCAGCGCGCCAGGGTCAGGTCCTTGTGGTCTCTTCTTTGTTCAAGGACCTTGCGGCTGTAAACTGCAAATCGCGGCATTGGTGCGCCCGGGATGGGAGCACGTCTCCGTCTCGACGCCGCGGCGTTGTCCGAACTGGGAAGAGATGTGCTTCGTCAAGGACCTGTTTTGGGACGAAGAGGAATGCGTTATGCAGCTGCATCCTCCGTACTCGCAATACGTGAACAACAGCAGGTACTGCCTGCACCTCTGGAAGCCCATTCGTGAGAACATTCCAAGACCACCGGCATCCTTCATAGGCGTCGTCGGCCTCGGGCCGTCCGAGGCGGCGTCGCTGTTGGCACGAATGAGAGCACGATCGTGATCGGCAATGTGCGGTTGGCAACCGGGCCAATCCACGCGGACGCTGGACCCCATCGGTCCAGGTCTCCTGCGGTGTTTCAAGATGGAGACAGCCCGTCGACTGTACCGGTCAGTGACTCATCGCTTTGCCTTAAAATGAGCTCTCGGGCATGAGGCTCAATTCGAGGTCCCGGAACAGGGTGTAATTCCGCCGAATCCATTGGTGCAGCTCCGTGGTCGAATCCTTTTCGTGGCGCAAATACCCCGTAAAGGAAAACGTCAGGCGATCGATATAGGTTTTCAAAAATTGGGGCAGAGCGAAGATGCGTAGCACAGGATCGCGGTCCATTGCTTCGGGCAATTCGCCGCGCAACACGAACTGATTATGGACCGTGATCAGCGCAGGTGCCCGGATCTGGTGCCGTAACACCTCATAGCTGCGTGAGGAGACGCGATCGGCGCTCCCGACAAATAGGATGATTGGTGCGACCTGGTTGCGTACCGCCTCCCTCACGAACTCAATCTCGATGCACATTTTGAAGAACTCGTCGAATGCGTGGAAACCGAGATCAATCACCTTCGCGATCCCGTCGTCTAGGATGAGCCGGTCCATCAACTGCATCTTGCCCCAGGTGTCGGTCACATCCGCCGTCTCGGTAATTTTGGGCAGGTAATCGACCAGCGACGGCTCCCTCAAATTGATATCGAAGGAGAGCACGGATCCGTTCTTGAGCAGCAAGAACTCGCTCAAGAGCCGAGCGACCAGAGTCTTACCGACTTGCAGGCTGGGAGAGCAGATGATGTAGACCGGCGTAGGTGGCATCTCCAGCGACATCACACGGGTTCGTATATTCCCCAAGGTGCATACCAAAAGGACTACGTTTCACTGCTGCGAGGTACTACTGTGGTGCCAGTCAGATCGGTCAAGTCGATGCGGTCATACTCGGACCAGACATTGGCCAGCCAGTGCCGGACATAGCCCCGCAGCACAAAGGAGTAATTCGCGATCTCATCGAGCGGCCCTTTGTTTGCGACGAAATTGGCGAACGAAACGGAAGCGACCTCGACCTGCTCATAGGCCATCTCGTTGAGTTTCGGGATCGTCAGTTCGGTGGCGCCCTTGATGCGGTGAAAATACGAATCGTAAGTCGACTGATCCCACTGAAAGAACTGGGTATCGTTGATGAAATTCTTGACCAGGAAATACTTCGCGCCGTTCATGAAATTGGCTGTTTCGGCGATCTCATCCAGAGAAGCGATCGAAGGGCCAAGGATATGGAAGACGGCAAAGGTGATCTGCCCGGACTTTACTGAGTCCAGGAACCCGATGTCACGCAATGAGTTCAGAGCAACCGATAGCAAGCCTGCGCGGACGTCGATCACGGTGACCGACAGCCCTGCGTTCAAGGTGTCGAAGATCCTCATCTGGTCCGCCGTTGTCGTCATATCGACGATCTCAGTGATGTCGGAATGAAAGCGCTTCAGCGTACCTCGCGGTGACTCCGTGTCAAAAGCGCGGGTCTGCACCTTGTTCACGCTGAAATAGTCCAGAAGCGTCCGACATACGGTCGTCTTGCCGACCCCACCCTTGTCCGCGCCAACCACAATCACAACCGGCTTCGCCATCGAATTCCCTTTAAGACATGCGCTACGCCAACCGCGAGGCGCGATCGACGATCTTTGCTTTGGACGTGAACATGGCAGAAAGAAGAGGCAGTCGAAGTTTTGCAAAGGTTTGCGAACGATGTCTGACGTGGCGACGCTCTACGTCAGGTTCACGGTCATCTAACAGCTCAGAGAATCCGGACTACGACCCTCGTCGTCGATCTTGACGTTGCGTCAGGTTTGAACTCCGAACGCCAAGCACGTTCGGCGTCTCCCGCTTGTTTGCAACGGAGCGGATGCAAGATATCGGACGCGAACGAGAGCCGGTGTCGCGAGTGCCAGAAAAAAGTGGATCAGCGGCAGGACCAGCTTACCCGAAAGAGGGGATGTGCGCTGTGCCACGGTCGAGGCAGAGATATTGGAAGTTTCGATAGCTTGGCAGTTGAGCTGCATCGCGCAGCCAAGTGTGCAGCATGAGCGTCGACGTAAGTCATCGCGGATTGTACCATGATCGCACATCATGCTAGGGCCGTCGCGAGGCGGGCCTCGCCGCGGACGGTTCGCTGGTGTGTCGGTCACAACTTGGCCGTCAATTCGCGAGATGACGTTTGTGGGCGGGGCCAACAGCTGAAAGAGGGAAGAGGGTTGATCCAGGCGGAAATGGATGTCGTCGAGCACATGCTCGCCTCACTAACCAGATGCGCCCTGCAGAGCCGGGTTGCCCCTACTAACCACCAGGTTGCGCATCATTTCGAACTCGCCTGCGAGAGAGTAGGACTCCTCATTACGCCGGCGTCTGCCATTCGAATCTTCAAGCGCCTCGCACACGAGGTTCGGGAGGCAGAATCGATTCTGGAATTCATCGGTCCTCGTACCGGTGAGTTGCAATGAATGGGCTAAAAGAGTTGATGTGAGTTTGCGAGCGGAGTCATTGTCCGTGCACGCAAAAGCCCTCGGCGTACGTCGGATGTAAACGGCGCCGAGGGTGTTGTTCGCGGGTCGCGCATTCGAGTTGTGGCGCATTGCCTTTGGCGCGACGTAGCGCTCCAGAACGAGTGGATGCTGCGCGTCACAATCCCGTCGTCACACGCTCTGTGTCTGGTGCGACGCGACTGAGGCCGTTGGCAACAACCATGTGACACATTCGGTCCACCGTCTGACACGATCGCGCCCTCGAAAGCCCAATCGAGGAGTAGTGCCGTCTCCGGCAATTGGAAATGACGTGTTGCCCTCTCGCTTATTCCAATCGTCGATAGCCAGCGCGTGGCGCCAGATTATCCGCAACCGTGCAGATCGGCGGCAGCGCGTTCCCCGAGCGATGAGCATCGGTCTGTCGCACAGATCTTGAAGGCGACGGCCATTCAGCCGCGTGTGTCGTCCAGCATCCCGTTAGGGCGAGCTGGCCGACGATCCGCAAGTCGACCAGCCAGCGGCCGAGTGTGCTGTGCCATCGAGGGGGAGCGCGATCGCTGATCGCAACGCAGAGCATTGGTGTCGGACCGGCATGTTCGATGTTGGCTGGAACTGAAATGGCACCCCCTCTGGCGGTCGGCCGCCTTCAGCAGCTCTCGTCCATAGGCTTCGCCGCGCATGGGATTACAGGGGCACCCCTTGCGCGCCTGCCTTGTGCCGCAGACCGGTACGTCTCTCGTTGTTGGCAGCAGTTTTACTGACCTGCATCGCCAAGTGTCGCGGCTGTAGCAAAGCGCAGTGTCGCGTTCGGACCAATGTCAGGTTTGCTTCGGTCCTTGACCCGGCGAACGGCCGAGGAGTGGCTCAACAGACTGTTTTAAAAGTGAATTAATGACTGCGGGGAATTGGTACGACAATTGCTGTTCTCAGGCCAGCTCGGAAGTTCCGGAGTCCCGCATGCCCCGTTTCGTCTCGATGAAGCAAAATTGCGACCGCACGCGGGTCCGCGTCCGAGATCCAGCTCCGGCGCGCCGGCGTCTTTCCGAACACGCTAGACCGCACATTTCGATCGCAGTGCGATCAGCGGCGGAGTTGAGGGGACATGGGTCGCGACGAGCTGAGACTCTCGACCATTGGTGCTTGAGTTGCCGTGCGGTTCTTGCGCGAAGCGCTCATCTTCGGCAGCGGCCATGTCGTCTGGCTCACCGAGCGCGTCTTCGCCAGCATCGAACAAGAAGAGCGCAAGCGCTTCGCTCTACCGCGGATCCGGGCTGCCGAGACTCAAATATAAACATCGAGGCTCCGCCGCCGCTGCGGCGCCTGCCATTACGCAGCCGCAATGTCTTAGAGGTCGGTCGTGCGCAAGAGAGCGAGGTGCTCGCCGACAGCGCGATAGCGGCGGCCGTCCCTGTTCGCGATAGCCGGCTCCGCGGGCCGCGACGAGCCCAACCGCAACGAGACCACCTGGTGCCGAATCGGACGCCGCACCGTCCTCCTCGGCAGCGCGGCCATTGCAGCCACATCACGGAGCTGTCCACACGGCAGTTGCGATGTGCCCGCGCGCTTAAGCCGTCGATACGCGTTCGCGGCCTTCTCGACCGATCGCTGCTTCGAGGCGTCTATCCCTTCCGAGCACGTTTCGGGAGAGCTTAACCAACTCGGGAACTGCATGCCGCAACGCTCGATCGCTCGCATTGCAAAGACGCGAAGCCCAACGGTGAAGGCGATTGAACGACGCTCCGCCCTCAACAAGCTCCGCGCAACGACGCAGTACGGCATTTGGGGCGCGCGGCCTCGTGAGGCGCTAAATGGATCTCTTCAATTTCATCGAATGCGCCAAAGCAACGCACTCCATCAAGGTCTTGTTCGACCTTCTCGTAAGCTGCGCGAGCGAGAAAGGCTTCAGTGAAGTCGCTTATGGAGCCCTCACTTTCGCGGAGGCAGGTGGTCTACCGGAATATCTGCCCTCTGGGGTGACGGTGACCTTTCCGCCCGATTGGTGCGGCCGGTACGTTGAGCGCAAGTACCGTGTCATCGATCCGGTGGTTCGACGGGCACCAACGCTTTCGCGGCCGTTCCTGTGGGATCAACTTGCCAAGAAATGTCAATTGCAACCCAGCGAGCAGCGCGTACTCTCAGAAGCCAAAGAGGCAGGTCTGAAGCACGGTATGAGCGTGCCGTTGTACGGACCATTGGGCCAAGTGGCTCTGGCATCCTTTGCATCCCCGTTCGACGATGCTGATCCGCAGTGCGAGATGAGTCATCTCAACGTACTAGCCTGGCACTTCCACATTGCCCTTGCCGAGATCTCGCGCCCCTCCGCTCGCGGCTCAAATTGCGAAGTTGCGCTGTCTGAGCGCGAAAAAGATTGCTTGCGATGGGTCGGCGAGGGCAAGTCCTCCTGGGAAATAGGCAAGATACTCGAGGTGAGCGAGAATACGGTCAACTTCCATCTCAAGAACGCGATACGAAAGCTCGGTACTTCAAACCGGACCCACGGGATTGCAAAGGCCATTCGCCAAAACCTCATTTGAATGCCCGGCCCCGCCCCTGAACCGACCGGATCAGTCCGTGAGAGACGACCGTCGTGGATGTGCACCCACAAACGTGGACGCCGCCTCGAGCCGTACGTAGCCGTGGCGCGCGGTGCTCGTGGACGCCCGCTTTCGCAGCTTCCCTACCGCCAAGCAAGAGTTGAGCAGACGCCGAGTGTTTCAGTAAGAATGGGCTTCGGTTCGCACGGGCAGTGACGGACCGGTCCTGATCGTGCCCTGCGCAGACAATGCTGAGCGGGGGCGCAAACTGCTGTCACTTCTGCGGGGCCGGCAAGGTCATTCCCGCGTTGCTCCAGCTACCGAATATCGGTCCTGACAGATCCTTCGGCAGGCCGACCAGCACGCCAATGGGACCAGCGTAGCCGTGGCGATAAGCCATGACCACAGACCGGTCATCGCTGGAGGTAAACTGGAAACTCCCGGTAAAATGTCGAGTTCGCAACACTGCGATGTTTGTGCTCCGACACAATGGGCAGCTGATTGGCGGAGGACCAGCGACGTCGCGGTCAGAAATCGGTGCAGTCGATTCGATGAACCCAGATCGCTTGGAGTAGTTGTCGAGTTCCCCTCGCTCGGAAGCGCTGATCGTACCGAGGTCGGCCTTCACGTTGAGGTCATACATCCGATCGATCTCCACGTCGCGCTGCTGACGCATCTGCATCGCCGCACAATGCGCTGCCTGTGCTTGCCGTTGCTGCTCGGTGAGTTCGGCCACGCGGAAGTTGTCGCCGTTATCCGCGGCTCGCTTGATCTCATCCGCCAGAAAGCCCTGATTGGCATGATAACGTCGATCCGCATCCTGGCGTCGCATCATCTCGTCCAGCACCTTGGGGGCGAGATCGTTCATCTGCTGGACTTTGCTCTCGCTAACATACGTCTCGCCGCCTTGTGCATCGATATAGATGAGGCTGGAATAGACCGGTGCCGCTTCAATCGTCCACACGGGAGGATACGGTCCGTCAACGAACCCGAACACGGTGTCATTTAGGGTCCCGCCGCCCACGTAATAGTGAGCCGGTGTCTCCCGATACTCGAGTTCGTGATGCGGTGCTAAGTCGTTCGAGCCACGATGATCGATGACGTCCTCAATGAACAGCACGCCAGGCGTACCCGGATGCGCGTCAATGTATCTCTTGGCTTGTTCATAACGAAGAGTGCGACGCTGCGTTGTTTGTGGCGCGGGTCCATATACGTCCGCGAGAAACATGACGGTCGCGTCAACGGACCCCAATTCCGCAGTATCAGCCGGAACTGGGTTTGGAGCCTCTGGCGTTCCAGATGGCTTCCTTGCAGACTTCGCTGGGAACGATCGATCATCAGCCTCACCTGGCGCGGCATGTTCCTCCACAGCGGCAAGCAGGTGGAAATCGTTCGCACTGGCTTGAGCTTGAGCGAGAACGAGCATGCTGCAAGCTACAAGTATACTCCGCATTGAAGAGCCTCCGTTTTGGTGTGGTGCAGCCCAGGTCAACAAGCGCGGAAAGCCGCACCAGTTGACCAGCTGGATCGAGTTTCGAGGGTGCCGAGGAAGTCCTGTTAGGGGGTACGAAAATCACGAGCAGTGCGCTCGTCCCCTTGACAGATGCATCACTGCATCGAGCGGCTGAACGAACACATCGAGCGGTGATTAGTTGCGATCATGTCACTCGGCCTGTTCGACGCTATTGTCTTGCCAACGATAGACAATGAATCCGGGAGCCGAGTTGTCTCCCTTGGCGTCGAACCGGACGACCCCGATCACCGTGTCGATAGGCTGCGAACGAAGCGTAGCTGCCACTTTCAGTGGATCGAAAGTACCAGCGCGTTTTGCGGCTTTCGCCCATGTCTGCACAGCGGCATAGGCGTAAAGCGAGTAACCTTCCGCAGACCGGTCGGAGGCCTTCAGTCGTGCCACGACACTCGCCGCGTCAGCATTCTTGGTGGGATCCGGCATAAAGGTGAACAGTGTTCCGTTTCCGGCTTTGCCCGCGATCATCGAAAAATCGTGGGTCATCAGCGGATCGTTGGCCATCACGGTCATACCTGCACCTGCATCTCGGGCCTGGCGCACGATCAGCCCGATCTCATTGTAGTAGCCGCCGATGTAAGCAAGCTTGATTCCGTCTGCTTTCAGCCTCGAAACCAGGGCCATGTAATCCTTCTCCCCGGCCACATAACTTTGTCGCTTCACATCCGACATCCCAACTTCCCGAAGATGAGTCGCGACGACATCGGCAATGCCTTTGCCAGCCGTGCTCCTGTCGTCAAGTACGGCAATCTTGGTGTTGGGGAAGTGCCGGCGGATATATTCGGCTGCCACGACACCTTGCTGGTCGTCGCGCCCACAGATTCGAAACACGGATTGGATGCCACGCTCTGTGAGCGCCGGATTGGTGGATCCGGGCGATATCTGAATAACTTGCGCCTCGTCGTAAACGTTGGAAGCTGGTATCGACGAGGATGAACAAAAATGGCCAACGACCAACTTGACCTGATCCGTTGCAAGCCGATTGGCGACTACGACCGCCTGCTTGGGATCGCACGCGTCGTCGGCGATGCTCAACACGACCCTCGTTCCTGGAAGGAGGCCTGACGCATTCAAATCATCGACGGCGGCAGCGGCACCGTCTCGCATCTGCGCTCCAAGCGCAGCATTGCTTCCAGTCATCGGTCCTGCCACAGCAATATTGATGTCGGCCGCAGATGCAGCGGACATCAAAGCAAGGAGTGGAATAGCTGCCAGAGAAATGGCGCCATGGATTGACATTATGAGCTTCCCATGTGGGCTTGAGTGTGCAGCGGGCTTTGCCTGGATTTGTTTATTTTTGCTGACGCGTCGCACCATGAAAGCGGAGGCCCTTGCTGTGAGCCGTTCTCCGCCCTGGTCTCGCGCGCGTGCCGTGGTGAGCGGAAGATGGGCGAAGTATTGCCCCAAGGATCCTCTCTTCCGACAAGCACTCGGGCAGTGTCAGAGGAAAGCCGGCTCCGACCGCACTTGCGGTCGGCGCAAACGAGTTCGCGCTGATCAGACTCTGGTAGCGCCATAACGATCCTTCATTGCATGCCGAACGACGAGAACCCGCACCTTGGAAAACCACGCGTGCGGGCAAGGCGACCCCTCGCTCGTGAGAGCGTCCCCGCGTCGCGGCGTTCAGCCAGATTCAATCCTACAATCTGACGTTACGTGCGATTCAAGCCCGTTCGAGATACGCTTCTCAATGGTCGTGAGTGGCTCTCGTGGAAGGAGCGACAGGCAAGCTTGATGGGAAGGGACGAAAGAGCCAAAGCCGGAAACGCAGCATTCGCGACCTACGGCCGCCAATCATTTGAATGAAGGGCGCGCCTAAATCGGCGGCTGCGTTAGTGCCGATCCTGCAATGCGGCCATGGCGAGGTCGAGATATTGCATCAAGCTGTGGTTCCAGCCGGCCAGGTTGCGTGGCGTGCTCAGTCGCGCAAGAACTTTCAGCATGGTTGAGGCCGCCGGGTCAGTCCCCGCAATTTCTGTGATGAGCGAGCGCGCCTTGAGCGCCACGGCAGTGGCCCGTTCGCTGCAAGGGTGCTCGCCCCGATCGACACAATCGCGTAACTCATCCCGGATCTTTCGCCAGCGCTCCTCTCGCTCAACGCCGAGCGCGCACGTGCATCGCGGAGTCTGGGGGCGTGCTTCGGCGCGCGAAGCCTCATTCAGAGCAGCAGGCAGCTCATGCACGCTGACTTGCGTGTCAGAGCCCGTCGTCATGTTCCGCAGACGATCCCGCAACTGGGTCGTGCGCGTGACCTGAAGCTCAATTTGCTCCAAATGCTTGCGCAGGAGGTCAGTAAGGGACGTCTTGCCCCCCATTGCTGTGCGAATATCATTCAGCGAGAAGCCAAGCTCGCGCAGCGCGCGAATTTGCGACACTCGTTGAATGCTTTCGCGTTCGTACATTCGGTGACCGCCGTCCGTGCGTTCAGACGCACTGAGCAGACCCGTATGCTCGTAGTGATGCAGCGTGCGTACCGTTACCCCGGTCGCCTCCGCGAGTTCTCCAATGCGCCATCGACGCCTTCGTGGTGTAGCTTTGATCATGATGTTCAATTGGCAAGCCTACAACCTGACGTCACGTACGAATCAAGCTACTTGAATCAGCTGGTTGAACAGTCGTCTATTCTGGCGCAAGCAGGTTGGCTCTCCTCAAATCGCCGATCAACCGAGTCGGCAGATGGCAGGGCGTCGAGCAAGAGCATAAGGGACGCCAAACCGGATTGGCTTGCTGCTGTACGCTCCAGAACAAGTTTGGCGATTGTGATCCGGTTTTCAGGCGTTCGCATAGATGCCGGCAGCGACGCGATGGTTTTATCAAAGATCGCGCCGAGGACCGTGAGATCTTCCGGATCGTAGACACCACTATACTGCAGCAACATTCGGCTCCGTGTTTGTGATCGGGTTAGGTGGCCGAGGCGCTTGACTGCGCCGTTGGGCGAAAAGACGACAGACCGGCGGAGCTCAGCGAGGAAGGCGCGATACGCACTCAAGTGACGCGGTTGTGCAACAGCGATCGACTTTACCTTGCCCGAAATCGAGGCAGCCGATGCCAAGCGAATCTGGGCAATCGATTGCTCTGCGGAATCGACGGCTGACCTGGCGCGCGAAGCTGACGACGAGCTGTTCGGGTCAGAGCACCACGGCGCGTGAACGATGACCGCGAAACCGCTGGAGATACGACAGGATTATAGATGGCCCGGCCATGGCAAGCGGGAACGACGCTTGAGAGCAGCTCGCTTGCGGTACGTCACTGAGGGAGACCCGGCGCTCTTTTGCGCGAGGGGCCAATGGCTCCGAGCGATTATCCAGTGCCCATGCGGATACTTGGGCCAAGCTGCCTGCTGACGTCCGTGCGGTGGTGAGTTAAAGGATGACTCCGGCTGCCGCAGGCGCGAGACCGTTTTCGCATAAGAGGTCTGTAACAAGCTTGACTCGCACATCCGTGCATCCCCCTCGATGTATTCGACATCTGAATCGGCCGCACATTGCGCCTTGCCGATCGCGCCAATTGATCCGCTAGCAGGCCATCATCGGCATCGATCAGCACTGCGAGAGACCAGCATCTTGGCTCTTTGCTCGAAGCGCTCGCGGACGACACGTTGCATGGCGATGAAACCGGCAGGAGTGCGCCGCTACCATCAAAGTGAGGCGTCGTCAAACTTTCGGGGCGAGGAGAGTGACTTCGAGGCAGCACACTTGGCACCGTCAGCAACCGAGTGTCGTCGCATTTGTTCATCCATTCGCTCTTTTTCCGGCATCACGCACAGCCGTGATCGCGGATCCAAATTGTCGAACGCGAAGGAGCCATAGAAGAAAGTTCGGCTCCTTATGCAGCTGTTCACCAGCAGGTCGCTTTCAGCTTAGATCTGAACTGCGAAATAATCTTCCATTCACTTGGAGGGCGAATAGTCTGCCAAAGCCTTGCGATTTCCCGCGGTCGCGCGCGCAGAAGGCATGCGCGAGGCCTGCTCCAACAATATTTTTCGCATCCAGATGCTTGCCGGATCGGTATTGTGAAGGGCCGGCCATTGGACAGCCTCGCTGAAAGACGGAATTGGCAGCGGAAGTGCGACGATTCGCAGAGGGGTCGTCTTTCCGAAATGTCTGGCCAGCAATGAGGGCATCGTGCCTATGCGATCAGTGCCCAAGAGCATAGGTGGAATCATGCTGAAGCTCTGCACGACCACCTCAAGGCGCCGCTTGAGACCGTGCTCAATCAAGAACCATTCCTCGATCGAAGGCCTTCGCGTACGCCCGAATTTGGCTGCTACGTGTCCCATCGACATGTATTTCTCGAATGTCAGGTTGCGTGAGAGCTGCTTGTTGGTCCGGCACCCCACGCATACGAGTGTCTCCTCGAACAGCGTCGCTCTTGGATGCGAGCGCGACATGTACATTTCCGGCAAGATAAGGAAGTCAATCTCACCGCGCCGGAGAAGCTCATCCGGGTCGTCCGCGAGCGGCAGAAATTCGAACGCCACGCCTGGAGCCTCCCGTGCGACCCTCTCCACGATGGCCTGAAAAAACACGACCATGACGAAATCAGAAACGCCGATCCTGAACCGGCGATCGGATTGAGCTGGATTGAACGCATCCCGCGAAATAATTGAGAGCTGGATGTGCAGCAGGGCTTCGCGAATTGGGCCGGCGAGTCCTTCCGCGCGTGGCGTCGGGACGAGTTCTCGGCCCCTCATCGCAAATAGATCGTCTCGAAAGTAGGATCGCAAGCGGCCAACCGCCGCGCTCATGGCCGGCTGGCTCAAGTTGATTCTGCGCGCAGCCGCCGTGAGGTTGCGCTCCGTCATCAGAGCGTCGAGCGCCACGAGAAGGTTCAGATCAAGCCCTTTGAAACGCATGGTCGGAAGTATCCAATTCGTGGATGTCTACCATAGAAACAATCGATTTTACCAATTTGGTGCGGTGCGGGATACCAGAAACGTCGGATCAGAGTGAGGCGTACCACAATGATTGTTGATCGTTGCCCCAGCCCCGTGAGGGAGTTTCTCACGTCCTCTAAGCATCCACCGCGGCGCATGTCGACCGCGACGACGCCGTTCCCCGAGCCCCGTAAGCCGCATTGCGCCGGCACAAGGCGGCAAGTGCGCCCAGCCTCGCGTAGGCGCCTCGTGCCGATAAACCTTCGTATAGCTTTTCCAAACCTTCCTCAATCGGCCACTGACCCTCATACAGCTGCCGCCATACGGCTCTCGTGCCGCAAGTGTAGGAGCAATCGGAAGGTGCCGAACGTAGATGCCACCCGCCTCGGTGACGCGTCCAAATGGATCGCGGCTCGAAGGGGATCTGCCCAAAATGCCGCCGAAATATCTGCCCGATCTCATGCAGATGGCGTCGCTCTTCAATGTCATCTCCATGTCATCTCCATCGTGAACGCGGCTCCTCCAAACAGTGAGCGCTGGATCCAGGCAACGCGCGCCGACGTGTCCCGCCGGCTCATGAATACGCCCGGCGAGAATGAGTGAATCGCCTGCATAAAACGCCACATCAGATATCGAACGTCGCAACGGGGACCACCATGAACATTGCCATATCCAACGATACAGGAGTGTTCTCCACGCATTCCAAAGTGCGGTGGAGGGTGTGCTGGGAAAACGAGCTGCAACTTGCTGAACACATCGAGCTGTCCGAGTTCTTTCGCAAGACGTACGGGCCGACCGGTGAATTCAATGCAAAACCGTTCGAAGGCGGACGAAGCTGGGCCGGCGCGAGACCTGAGATTCGTGTCATTGGCTACGATGCGCAGGGCATAGCAGCTCATATCGGCGCACTGCGCCGCTTCATCAAAGTCGGAGACGTCGATCTGCTCGTGGCTGAGCTCGGATTGTACGGCGTACGTCCGGATCTGGAAGGGCTGGGGATCACGCACTCAATGCGGGTGATGTATCCGGTGCTGCAGCAGCTCGCGGTCCCGTTTGGCTTTGGTGCAGTACGGCAGGCGTTACAGAAGCATGTGACCAAGCTGGTCGGCCGTCAGGGTCTCGCAACGATTTTGCCGGGAGTGAGCGTGCGTTCAACTCGGCCGGATATTTATCTGGACTTGCCGCCGACCCGTACCGACGACGACTTAGTGGTTCTGGTCTTCCCAATCGGACGTCCGATAAGCGAATGGCCGGCCGGGACCATGATCGATCGGAACGGGCCAGAGTTGTGACCTGTCTCGGCGGCTTGTCGGAAGCGCGAAGCGAGCACGTCATCGCCACCGGAGATCGTAACGTTTACCTGACCTTTGACGACGGTCCGGATCCACGCTGGACGGCTTCTATCCTTGAGGTTCTCGCGGAGCACGGCGTGCCGGCGACGTTCTTCGCCATCGGGGCGTGCGCGGAAGCGCACCCCAAGCTGATCCAACGAATCATCGCGGAAGGGCATGAAGTCGGAAACCACACGATGACCCATCCCGATCTCTCCAGATGCGAACCAGCGGAGGTGCAACATGAGATTCAGTCGGCGAGCGACGTCATCAGGACGGTTTGTCCCGAGGCGTCACTGCGGCACATACGTGCTCCGTATGGCATCTGGACTGACCAGGTACTCGCGATGTCAACCAAAGCCGGATTGACTCCCTTGCACTGGTCAGTAGACCCGAGAGACTGGTCTCGTCCCGGGGTTGGGGCGATTGTTGACGCTGTGCTGGCGTCGGTCCGGCCCGGTGCTGTTGTGCTCTTGCACGACGGATGTCCTCCCGTCGAGCGCGAACAAGCCATCGATTGCGATCGCGATCAGACCCTCGAGGCGCTTTCGCGGCTTATTCCAGCATTGGGCGAGCAAGGATTCGCCATCTGCTCGCTTCCTCAATCTCATTGAAAAAGAGCCGCCCACATGAATCTGCTTGCCACAACAAGCGTTCTCGCCGTGTCGTCCTATGCCCTGCTGTCCGCCATCTACAGGAGCGTGCAGACCCTCAACGCGCTCCGAACAGAGGTGCCGTCCCCGACTGACTACGCTTCAGAGGCCGGCCCGCTGCCGAGCGTCGATGTGATCGTTCCCTGCTTTAACGAGGACCCGCGCACGCTGTCGGCGTGCCTGGAGTCGATCGCAAGCCAAGACTACGAAGGGCAAGTGCGGGTGTACGTGGTAGATGACGGCTCCGAAAATCGTAAATACCTGTGGCCTGTACAGGACGCCTACACAGATGATCCACGGTTCAATTTCATGTGGCTGGGAAAGAACGTTGGCAAGCGCAAAGCGCAAATTGCAGCGCTGCACCGCTCGTCCGGCGATTTGGTTCTCAACGTCGATTCTGATACGATTATCGCCGTCGACGTACTGACCAGGCTTGTACGGAAGATGCAAAATCCAGCCGTTGGCGCTGTTATGGGGCAGCTCACAGCCAGCAATCGAACCGGCACTTGGCTGACCAGGCTGATAGATATGGAGTACTGGCTGGCCTGCAATGAAGAGCGTTTGGCGGAAGCTCGCTTCGGAGCCGTCTTGTGTTGCTGTGGCCCGTGCGCCATGTATCGCCGATCGGCGCTCGATTTGGTCCTCCATGAGTACGAGACGCAGTATTTTCGAGGTAAGCCAAGCGACTTCGGCGAGGATCGCCATCTCACGATCCTGATGCTCGCGGCCGGATTTCGAACGGAATACGTTCCTGACGCGATCGCAGCAACCGTCGTTCCGGATAGGCTGGTGCCATATCTGCGTCAGCAATTGCGGTGGGCACGGAGTACCTTCCGGGACACGGCGCTTGCGCTACCCCTGCTGGCAAGCCTCGACTTCTACATCACGCTGGACATTGTCGGGCAAAACCTCCTTCCGCTTCTGCTCGGCGCTTCAATACTGACCGCGCTTGCGCAAATCGCACTGACGAGCGAGTTTCCGTGGCCGACAGTCCTGATCATCGCGTCGATGACCATGGTTCGCTGCAGCCTGGCAGCATTTCGTACCCGACAGCTTCGCTTTCTCGCTTTCGCTCTGCACAAGCCGATCAGCATGTTCCTGTTACTTCCTGTGAAGGCATATGCGTTGTGTACATTGAGCAACAGCGACTGGTTGTCGCGCAAGGTCGCCAATATGCCGGATTCAGGTGAAGGCCAAGCCAGCACGCTGAGGCAGACAGGCCATTCGGGTATTGCACCGTCGATGGGCGAAACGGCGACACGTGCACATGCGTTTGACGTCGACGGAACCTGACAGGCCTGTAGGCGACATCTGACTGTGCGCGTCAAAGAGGTGAGAAGCTCGTGAGCCTAGACAAGAACTATCAGTTGCTGGAGCGAGAATTGGTCGCCGCTGATCCGTGGCGTCTGGACGCGAATCCGTTCGAGCGGGAGCGATACACACAAATGCTTCGGATGTCGCTCTCCCGCCAAAGCATCACAAGCGCGTTGGAAGTCGGGTGCGCCGCCGGCGCATTCACCGAGATGCTCGCGCCTCACTGCAAACGGCTCACGGTCGTCGACGTCGTGCCGGAGGCCATCAGCCGCGCACGTTCCCGGACGGAGAGATGGTCACACATCGGCTGGAAAGTCGCCGACCTCCAACACTTTTCACCACCAGAGCGGTTCGACCTTATTGTTGTAGCAGAAGTCCTCTATTACCTCAGCGACACGCTGGAGATGCGCACAGCAGTCGACAACCTGGTAGGAATGCTCGCGCCAGACGGGCTTGTGGTGTTCGGATCGGCGCGCGACCACATCTGCCGACGCTGGGGTCACGTGGCCGGTGCAGAGACCGTCATTGCCATGTTGAATGAAGCGCTGGTCGAGGTCGAACATGTCCAATGCCAAGGTGAGTCGGATAACGAAGATTGCTTGATCGCCAGCTTTCGGAGGCCGGCTACATAAGAAATCCGTTTTTGCAGGCTGACATATCACTATGTCAGAGTGGTCGTATCGCAGACGGATCGCATTGCGATTGTTGAGGGCAAGATCAGCGAGCTGGTCCCGCCGACAGATTGTAGCAGAAGGAATAGAAAAAATGCTCGGCGGCGTCGAAGCAGCGCCAATCTCAAGGCGAACAATTGCGATGAAGCCCGCGCCGGTCACGCCGACTGACAGGGGGGGCGAGGACGTGTCGAACGTGGCGATCGATTTCACGGCCGTGAAAAAGTCCTATGGCCAGAAGGTGGTCGTCGACCAGCTGTCGTTCACGGTGGCATCGGGAGAGTGCTTCGGCCTGTTGGGACCGAACGGCGCGGGCAAGAGCACGATTGCGCGTATGATTCTCGGGATGTCCTCGCCCTCGGCTGGCAAGATAACCGTGCTCGGCGAGAAGGTGCCGGCACGCGCTCGACTGGCGCGCAAGCGCATCGGCGTCGTTCCACAAGCTGACAATCTTGATCTCGAGTTCACCGTACGCGAAAACCTGCTGGTGTTCGGGCGCTATTTCGGGATGACAGCAAAGGATGTCGAGAAGATCACGCCGTCGCTTCTTGAGTTTGCTCGCCTTGAGAGCAAGGCAGACGCGCGGGTGACCGAACTGTCAGGTGGCATGAAGCGGCGTCTTACGCTGGCGCGAGCGCTCATCAACGATCCAGAGATCCTTATCTTGGATGAGCCGACCACGGGCCTCGATCCGCATGCGCGGCATTTGATTTGGGAGCGGCTGCGCGCGCTGCTGTCGCGCGGCAAGACCATCCTTTTGACGACGCACTTCATGGAGGAGGCGGAGCGATTGTGCGATCGCCTGTGCGTCCTCGAGGCAGGACGCAAGATCGCCGAAGGGCCGCCACACGCATTGATCGACGAACAGATCGGTTGCCCAGTCATTGAGGTCTACGGTGGTGACCCGAACGAGCTCTGCGCACTCGTCAAGCCGCTCGCTCAACGCACCGAAATCAGCGGCGAGACGCTCTTTTGCTATGCGCCGGATCCAGAGCAGGTGCTCGCACGGCTGCGTGGGCGGACCGGTCTTCGTGTGCTTCAGCGGCCACCGAACCTTGAGGATGTCTTCTTGCGGCTGACCGGACGGGAGATGAGGGACTGAACGATGTGGGAGCAGTATGCGGCGGCTCTGCCCGCCAATGCGTGGAACTGGAGCGCCGTATGGCGACGCAATTATATGGCTTGGCGCAAAGCGGCGCTGGCATCGCTGCTTGGCAACCTCGCCGAGCCCATGAGCGCCTTGTTCGGTCTCGGATTCGGCCTGGGACTGATGATCGGCCAAGTCGATGGCATTTCATACATCGCCTTTCTGGCAGCGGGGATGATCGCGACAAGCGCGATGATTTCCGCGACCTTTGAAACCGTGTATGGGGCCTTCGCTCGGATGCACGCCCAGCGCACCTGGGATGCGATCCTTTGCACGGAGCTCACACTTGGCGACGTCGTTCTCGGTGAATTGGCGTGGGCAGCGACAAAGGCCGTTCTGGCAGGGACAGGAATTACGATTGTAGCCGCTGCGCTGGGCTATGCGGCTTGGCCGTCCATCCCTTACGCGCTGCCAGCTATCGCACTCACTGGTGTTGCCTTCGCCAGCCTCGCCATGGTCGTGATAGCGCTCGCGCCCAGTTACGACTACTTCGTGTTTTATCAGACTCTCTTTCTCACACCCATGATGTACCTGTGCGGCGCGATCTTTCCCGTAACCCAACTGCCCATCGCGCTGCAGCGCGTAGCAGAGGCGTTGCCGCTAGCACATTCGATTGACCTCATTCGGCCGGCAATGCTGGACCGGGATGCCAGCAGCGTCGGCCTGCATGTTGGCGTACTTTGCATATACACTATTGTTGCGTTCGTCGTATCGGCTTTGCTGCTTCGCCGCCGGCTGATGCGTTGAACAAACCATGCCCGACATAGTGTGAATCAGTTCTGCCGAAAGTGGCTGGTGTGGAAGCCAGCGGCAAGGATGCTGTATCTCGCCGATATATCCGCCTGGTGGAACGATAGTCTCACGTGTGGGCTAACCTAGTCTTACTGGTTAGAGGCCGGACTGTCTCGACCGACTCGATCAGGAGCTGTCACAATGTTGAAGTCGGAACGATTGCCTGAGCCATTCATCATCCTCGCGATGCTGAGGAGCGGCACCCACTTTCTGGAAGAACTACTCAGTGAACATCCAAACGTGGTGAGCGACGGGGAATTGCTCAGCGAGTATGATCCAAATTGACCCGACAAGGCGCGGCTTCTACGTACCGATCGTGAGCTTCTGGAGTGTGCCTACTTGCGCTATCCAACGCGGAGCGACAAAAACGGCGTAACTCATGTTGGGTGCAAGATCAACGAACCGCAGTTTTATGACCGCCCGGGGATGATGGCTGAGCTGGCCCATTGGCCGCGCCTTAGGGTCGTCGTGTGCCGTAGAAATCCGCTGGAATCGCTCCGCTCACTTATGCAGGCGAGGCAAACCGGTGAATGGCTGAAATACGGCTCTGATAGCGCCGGCAAGCCAACGCCGCTCGTCAGCCCAAGCCTCAACACATGCGAAGCCTACTTCGAGACCACCGCTGAGTTCCACGAAAGCGTCAGGCAGTCGTTCGCTTCGACCAACATCCTTGAGCCGAAGTATGAGAGGCGTCTTCGCGAGCCGCACCTGTGCTTGGAATTGGTTTGGGAGTTCCTCGGGCTTCATGTGAGGCCTGTTTCCGGTCGCGCCAAACGTCAGCGCCAGGAAGTACTAAGCCGTAGAGAATTGTGACGACTTGCGTCGCCAATTCAAAGAGGAGCCTTACGCAAGGTACTTTGAGTCTGCTGACGCCTGAGAATGGCTTGCTATACCGCGACGCCCGCGCTCGGAAGCTGCTGCAAGAGCGGTATGGAACGCTCGAGTTGCCAGCGTGCGGGCGTCTTGAATTGGCATGCACCATTCGTCGGATCGGCGCCATCATCCCTCCTGCTGCTGATGACTCCTTGAGGGTCGGGACGAACCGCGTGCGGCGGCATTCAATATCGGCAGCACCTTCCCTCACGCTTTCAGCCCAGATCTACTGAACGAAGCTTTGCGCAGCTGTGTGCGAAGAGAGCGAAGGTCCTGTGGCGCGGTCCTCGCGTTGCCGTTGTCGGAAAGCCAACGGAATTGATGTCTGGGACGCGCCAAGCAGGTCGTAAACCACAGGGCTTAGCTTCGAAACCGGCGTGAATCACTCTGTCGATAGAGATGGCCCAATTCGTGCAGCAAGTAGGTTGAGCGTAATCTGATAGGAGGCGTGTTTGAGGGCCGATCTGCCGAACAAGGATGCGGTCGCCAGGCCAATGTCGGTTGACAATGAGGCCAGTTCATTCAAATCCGAGAAGGCACGCGCCCGGCGGAGAGAACGAAAGACGCTGCTCCTGACCGGAGCATCGCGTGGGATAGGTTACGCCACCGGAAAGCTGTTTTCGGAAGCCGGCTGGCGTATCATTTCTTGTGCGCGCCAACCGATCGAGGCCCGGCGATGCCCTTGGGAGGCCGCATCCAATAATCATATCCAGCTTGACCTCAGCGACCATCGCTTGCTGCCGCGCGCCGTCGCCGACGTCAAAGAGCGCCTCGCGGGCGCGCCGTTGCACGCCCTGATCAACAATGCAGCGATGTCACCAAAGACGTCGAGCGGCGCGCGACTGACATCGTTGGCGACCTCGATCGACACCTGGATGGATGTATTCCATCTCAATTTGGTGGCTCCAATTCTGCTCGCGCAAGGGCTCTTTGCCGAATTGAAAGCTGCGTCTGGATCGATCGTCAACGTGACCTCAATTGCAGGCTCGCGGGTGCACCCCTTCGCCGGCAGCGCATACGCGACTTCGAAAGCCGCTCTTGCGTGTCTCACACGCGAGATGGCTCACGACTATGCGCCGCATGGAATTCGTGTGAATGCGATCGCCCCGGGCGAGATCAAGACGGACATTTTGTCACCGGATACGGAGGCACGGGTCGTACCGAACATTCCACTGCGCCGGGTGGGGACCCCTGAAGAGGTAGCTAAACTCATCTTCTTCCTGTGCTCGGATGACGCCAGTTATATCACCGGCGTCGAAGTGCCGATCAATGGCGGCCAACACCTCTGATTGACTGGACATGAACCAATAAGTGTACGACACAAGCTTGTCTCTCTCTGTCCGCGACCTGCGACCGGCGATGGAAACTGCAAGGGGACATGTCAAGGAATTCTGGTCGAAAATCTGGTCAGGATATCTGTTGCGCGGGACGAAGGTGCAACACATTTGCACTTGCTCTTGCGGTCGCGTTGCCGAAGAGCGCCGTTTGCGATCAGGAGCCCGTCTCCGCAAAGCTTGCGGGTTGGCTCCCGTCATTCATCGCAACACCTTGGTCCAACGAAAGACTTCGCTGCAATGCCATGGCACCAATGAGCACGATCAAAACCGTCTGCGTCTATTGCGGCTCCGGCCCCGGAACCAATCCCCGTTTCACCGAAGGCGCCAAGGCGTTCGGCAAGGGGCTCGCCGAGAACAACATCCGCCTGGTCTATGGCGGCGGCTCGCTCGGCCTGATGGGCGCGGTCGCAACCTCCGTGCTCGATCACGGCGGCACCGTCACCGGTATCATCCCCGACTTCCTGCGGCTGCGCGAGAACGCGCTGACCCGTGTGCAGGAGATGATCGTCACCCCCGACATGCACGAGCGCAAGCGGCTGATGTTCGAACGCTCCGACGCCTTCGTGGCGCTGCCGGGCGGCGTCGGCACGCTGGAGGAACTGGTCGAGCAATTGACCTGGAAGCAGCTCGGCCGTCACGCCAAGCCCGTCCTGCTCGCCAACATCGACAATTTCTGGGAGCCACTGTTCTCGCTGCTGTCGCACATGCGCCAGATCGAGTTCATCCGCACCGGGCTTTCGGTCGATATCCTCAAGGCCGATCGCGTCGAGGATATTCTGCCGAAGCTGAAATCGGCGGCTGCCCAGATCGCCGAGGCGGAAAAGCAACTCGCCCCGGACATCGCGCGTAAGCTGTAATCACTCCTGCGGAAACGTCACCTCCTCGATCCGGTTGCCGTCGGGATCGACGACGAAGGCCGCATAGTAGCGCACGCGATCGTGCGGTCGGACGCCCGGCGCGCCATCGGATGCGCCGCCGGCCACAAGCGCGGCCGCATGAATGCGTCGACCTCGTCCGTTGTTTTTGCTCGCAAGCAGATATGCATGCCGCTCTCCGGCTGCACTCGCGCCATGGCTTCGCGCAGGTTGATCCAGAACCCGGGATAGGCCTTGTCGAGGAGCGAAGCGACAAAGCAATCCAGACAGTTACCGCGGGAGAGACTCTGGATTGCTTAGCTTCACTCGCAATGACGTGCTTGGTGCCGCCGGTGCGTCCGCCCCCGCAGCCTACGCCGGCGCACCCAACTTCACACCGTAGCTGCCGCGTTCACCCAATCTCACTGTAGAGACTTGCCGCTACGGCATCCGGCTGATTTCTTGTAGCTCAAAATTGCGAGCCTAGAGGTCCAGAAGCGATTCTTGCAACGCATTTAGGAGGCGAAATGTGCCGAGCACGCCGGTCTCGTGGTGGCCATGCAAAAAAACGCCGTTGAACTCTCTCCCGATCTTGAACCAAGACTGTTAGAATGCGGAGGCATATGCTCGCGTATCGCCAGCGGATTTGTTTTCGGCGGCGCCGAACTTCAGCCGCATTGTGAGGACGCGCTGTCACTCGTCTTCCTGCCTAGCAGTCTTTCGGTCTTGCGATCTACGAAGTGCAGCTGGGAACAGGCGAGGCAAAACACGCCTTCAAACTCGTTTTCGGCCGCCTCGTCGTCAATTAGCCGGTGCTGAACCATAACTCCTGCGACCGGGCAGAGGAAAGTGATGGTGCGCATATCTGCCCCATGCTGCTGGGCCCGGGTGAACAGGAAAACGGCCAGGCTGTGCGTGACCTCGCAACCAGAATAGCGCAGCTCAGGGTGTGGCACCCGGGACCAATCCAAACTACGACACCTGAACCGCGGCCGCCTTGTTCTCGCGCAAAACGCCATCGCCCATCTTACAGATCACGATCGCGTCTAGCTGCGAATTGTGTCGGCAACTGCATTGCGCGAAGCACGAGCCAGTCCTGGATCCAAAGATGTGCTTGTGAAACGCACATGCGCTTTGTGGCGCTGAAGGGGGCGTGTCGTTGAACTCGAAACGTGGCTGATATCTCGATCCATCGAGCATGCTTGCCCGTGCAGGCCAGCCGGGAGCGCCGGCCGAGAGCCGGCGGGTGGCATGGCGCTCACGAGAACGTGGCGAAGAGCAAGAGAGCGCCCCAAAGCATCAAGCTGAGGCTAAGTGCCGCGAGCGGCCATCGATTCGAGGTCCTCAGGGGCTGGGAGGCATCAGGAGATAAATAGCCGTCGCCCTCACTCAGGTGTAGTCTTGGTGTGCGCCAGTGCATCATTCATCTCCTATTTGTGTGCTTCAATTGTCGGTTGATGGCCCGAACTCGTCGGCCAGAACAAGCGCGAGCCGCGACCGGTCACGATCCGGGTGTTGACAAGCTCCGATGCGATCATCAGACGTCACATGTCCACTGAGAAGTCTCATGCGGCGCCGCGCCTGGTTTTCGGGCTCGATTGTTGCCGGAGAGTGCCGCGATAAGTGTCTTCGTCGGCTCGTTCCCGCTCCTCAGCGGCCGGTGTTGCGCGCAGCCAGACGATCAGGCTTTTGCAGCACCAGGCTGGAAGTCAGCTCGGCTCATGTCGAGAGACTGGAGCATCACAGAGCGGGTTCGTCCTGGCTGAACTCCGCGGTCGACCGAGATGATGTTCCTCGCTGGGCAGCCTGCGGGCGCATTGCCAGATCCATGGAGGATCACTTCGACTGCTTCGAAACCTCTCACAGCTCGGCATGGCGTTTTAGACACTCTACCTTGGTCCGATCCGGTTCCGTTCGTCGGAATCCCCAACGAACAAGCTCGGCTGCATCGCTCGCGCGCCATCTGAAGTGGAAGTAGCGGCCGGGTCGGCGGTTCATGGTGAGTCGGGTTCCTCTCAGTGATGCGTTGCGCCCAAGGCTGATGAAGCCGGTGACGGGTCATAGTCAGCGTAGCTGACCGCCAGCTGACGAACGAGAGAGTTATGCGAGCGCGAGCGGCTTTAGGCGGCACACGTTAAGAATCATGTGAATGTAGGCGTCTTGCGCGCGCAGCTGCCGTTTCCGCGGAGAATTAAGGAGGCGCGTCCTCGTGCGCCGCTAAGATCGTTTCATCGCTTCTGCGGGTGATGATGGAGGGGAATGCCCACGCGTCGCATGGACGCGTCAGTGGTTGCTCTTCCACCGTTCATGTCCGCTCGTCTGTTGACGTCCTTCAATCGAGCTCTGCAGTCCGTTGTCGGCAGCGTGGCCATCGCGATTGGCGCGACCTATCCTGGAGACTGCGTTCAGTTCGATTCAATCATTGCCCACAAACTGACGGTCCTCTCGTGAGGTTGCGTCCGCAACCAATGGTCATGGCTCGAAGGAGTTTGGGCTGAGGATAGCTCCCCTCCGATTGGAAAAGAGCAAGGCCGAATTTGAGCACGAGAGCACGTGACCGCCGAGCACGCTGAACTCGCATGAAGATGGCGAGCAAAAGCGCGCGCCGGTAGAAGCCATAAGAGGAAGCTCGACCCATGCGCGTGCAGATGCTGAGGCTCGTGAAAGTTTTCGATCAGCTTAGCACTGTTGAATCTGCGGGAGGAAGAAACCTGCTAGGAGGAGACTTTCCGCTGGGGGCTTCCCAATGTTGGATACAGCTACCACCGCGCTCTTGCGCGCGGTCCTCGAAGAGGTCTGCGAGGGCGTGTCCCGTCACGAGACCGGCGCCCGCACCCATTTGGCCTCCAAAATTCTAGAAGCCGCCACCAAGGGTGAAACGTCACGCGACAGGTCTGCGGCAGGTTGGCCACGAAGCTCTCTCGCGTGCGCCGACGACGTGGCGATAATCGCCAGAGGCGGTGACCTCGAGGTCACAGTGCTTGGGATTGCTGGTGAGTTATCCGAACGGGTTCGCCGCGATGGCGGGCCTCACGCGTGCCATGACGGTCCTGTCGACCAGCGGCCAGGATTGGGCCGAACGCACCAGACGACCGGCTTCGCACATGCCCAACCCTGACATTTTTTCAAAAGCCCTCATCTAACGCACGAACCGCGGGTGCTGCATAACCGAAAATGGACGCGCCGTGTCGGAGAATATGGAAGCTCGTCGTAGTGATTCAACGCCGGCGGCCGAAAAAGCTCAACCTGAGTGCTCCAGACTTTTGCCCGTCGCAGCTTGCAGCGTTGACGCACCACGGTCGGCGCGTACGCCGTCAGCGCCGGCGCGTCGCCCGCGAACAGGGCGAACGCTTTCTGACGGTGCTGAATTGTGCAGATAGTCAGAACGCCGTCGACCTGGAAAAGTCGTTTGCGCCCGCCGTCCCAACGCGAGGAAGGCCCGCGGTCGCCCGCTCGCCTTCAAACCCCAGCTTGAAATCAAGGCGATCCAACTGAGCGCAAATGCACCGCCTCTGAATGATCTGATCCTGACACCGCTGCTGGCCCGAAGAAGTGCGGATGACTGATGGCCATCATGAATGCCACGCCGTTTGCATCGGCGCATCTCCTGCCAAAACGACCATGCTCTATCCATCAGGTCAGCAAGGAAATGCCCATTCCGCACCATCCCCTTTTGTCACCTCGGAGACTCTGGATTTCACGCAAACGGCGCAAAAGTTATGGATTTTCATGGAAAATTTCGAGTTTTCATGTCAGCCTGTCCTCACAGTTCGCTGTCACGACTTAGATCGAATTTTCATGGAAAATATCCGTAAATATCGTTTTTCAGAACCTGTAACGACTTTTCACGGCTCAAGACTGCCCGAACGCGCCACACCGGTGGGATACGCGGCGCTGATCGACGCCCACGGCTTGAAAGTTCCGATACCGCGCATGCTATCCGCCGTCGGCCCTCGCCATAAGGCATACGAGCAAGACGGTTGGCACATTTATACGCCACGCCACGCGCCGTCAGCCAGCCTTGAAGGACATCTGACCTTCGCCCTCAAATACGAAGGGCTGGACCTGCTGGTCCTCAAAGCGCTGTTTCAGGCAACTGGACCAGAGCCGATCGAGGCCATGGTCAGGGGCACGCCGACCGGCACCTATGCCCGACGGAGCTGGTTTCTGTACGAGTGGCTGCTCGGCAAAACCCTCAATCTGCCGGCTGCGGAGAAAGGCACTTACGCGGAGGTTGTTGATCCCGATCTGCAATGGACAGCAGCCGCGGTTACCTCCACGCGTCACCGCGTCAAAAATAATTTGCCTGGGACGCCGTCCTTCTGCCCGATGATCTTCCGGACAGAGACCTTACGTGAATTCACCAAACGCAACCTGCCGGCGCGCGCACGTGAGGTTATTGCCGACTTGCCCGCCGACGTGCTGGCGCGCACGGCCGCCTTCCTGCTGTTAAAGGACTCGCGCTCAAGCTTTGAGATCGAAGGCGAGCATCCGCCGCAGGAGCGCATTCAACGCTGGGGCAGAGCCATTGGCGAAGCCGGGCGCAAGCCGATCGACCTCGACGAACTGCTGCGCCTGCAACGCATCGTCATCGGCGACGATCGCTTTGTGCAGCTGGGCCTGCGCAACGAGGGGGGCTTTGTGGGCGACCGGGACCGCGACTCGGGCACGCCCTTGCCGGACCATGTCAGCGCAAGGCACGAGGACCTGCCGTCCTTGATCGAGGGGCTGGTCGCGTTCGACCGCAAGACAGCGCCGGATCTGGACGCGGTCCTTGCTGCCGCCATCCTCGCCTTCGGGTTTATCTATATTCACCCATTTGTGGACGGCAACGGCCGCCTGCACCGCTATCTGATCCATCATGTTCTGGCGGAACGCGGGTTCAACCCGCCCGGTATGGTGTTTCCAGTGTCCGCCGCTATCCTGGATCACATCAACGATTACCGGCGCACTCTTGAAAGCTATTCGGCCCGCCTGCTGCCCTTCATCAAATGGGAGCCGACAGACAAAGGGAATGTTCGCGTCCTCAACGAGACGGCCGATTTCTATCGCTTTTTCGACGCCACGCCTCACGCCGAATTCCTCTATGAATGCGTAGCAAGGACGATCGATATCGATTTGCCGACGGAAGCCAGATATCTGGAAGCTTACGACACCTTCAGGCGTAGCGTGACGGAGATCGTCGACATGCCGGACGGCACCGTCGACCTATTGTTTCGCTTCCTGCGCCAGAACACGGGTGTTCTGTCGAAACGTGGCCGGGAAAAAGAATTCGCCAAACTGACCGACGATGAAATCGCCAAAGTCGAGGCGAGTTACAGGAATGCGTTTCCTGAGTAACTGCATCCTAGTGCAGGCGCACACACAGATGATTCAGCGCCGCGACAGACTTCCTGTGGCCGCATCACTCCTATCGCACGCGAGGCACACCCGGCGGTGGTACTATGACGCGCGCACAAACATCGCGCCGCTATCACGTCCGGAAACCCTTCAGCGTCTCAATGTGGTTGGCTGAATAAGGCAGCACTTTTGCAAGTATCGGGCCGGAAGTTAATTCGCCATAGCGCTCTATAAATCGCACGAAATTCGACGCGTCGCAACATTGCTAATTTGATCTTTCGTGATAGAAGCCCCGCTCTACAACGAGTGGAGATTTCCAATGGCGAAGAAAGTGAAGAAAGTAGTCCGCCGCGAGTACACGAAGGCGGACGTCAAAGAACTTCGCGCGCACTCCAAGGCGAAGGTGCCCGTAGCGAGGATCGCGAAGTCTATGAAAAGGACGGAAGGTTCTCTCCGTCAAAAGGCAATCAAGCTCGGCATCTCTCTAGGGCATCGCCGGTAAGATAGAGTGGAATAGCTTGGTGCGTCTCTCACCAGTACTCGCGGTCCCTGAGTTTCCTTCGCAGGTGACCTTGTCAGCGCGAGCGTTACGAAGTTTGAAACAGAATGGGGCTCGCTCTGTCATCGCGAATGAAGTTATGCGATCATCACTCGTCTGCGAGAACCGAGATGGATTGGCTGATTGCCGCACTGACTCCTGCATCGGCCGATTTCAAACATTGAGCTGCATACCGGATAGGCATGCGCCGTCCACCTGTGACGAGTGAGCGAATGCTGGAAACAGAGATCGAACTGGTCGTTGTGTTTTCGCTTCCCTTAGGTTTTAAGCTGGTCGACGTCATCACCTCAGTGAACGAAGGCAATTTCGTGTAGTTTTGCCGTGCTCGAACAAAAGCAACAGAGCCGGTGTACTTCACCCATCGTATCGTTCCGCGCTACAAAGGAATTCATCGTGACCAAGATGACCAAGAACCAGCTCATCGAAGCAATTGCTCAAGGAACGCAGGTTTCCAAAGGTGACGTAAAGGCCGTCATCGAGCAGTTGGCGATCGTCGGCTACAAGGAGTTGAACGAGGCTGGCGAGTTCGTTATCCCCGGCTTCGTCAAGATGTCGGTCGTGAACAAGCCTGCTACTGAAGCCCGCAGCGGACTTAATCCTTTCACGAAGGAGCCGATGGAATTCGCAGCCAAGCCAGCCAGCAAGTCGGTCAAGGCGTCACCGCTCAAGGTTGCTAAGGACGCAGTCGCGACATGATGAAGTCCGCTGGATCGCGCTAAGTGGCGGTTGGTGCGAGGACGGATGGCGCACCTCAGTTGCCACTGCCGGCGTAGGGATGCCTCATCGGCCAACCGAGTGATAAATGCTGAGACGCCTGGCAGGGCGCCGCCAGTTCGGAAACGCGGTCCGGGACGAGGCCACGATCAGACCTTTCGGATCGTTGGCGAGGACGAAACGGACCTGGCAAGCGATCTCGGTCGTCTTGCCGTTAGTCAAGGCACTGGCGAGGCATGGCCGTCGGTGGCAGACATCAAAATCGTCGCGATCGGTAACGCCAAAATTAAAAGGAAGCTCTGATCGACGCCGCAGCGCGTGAATTGGTGCGATCCGAACGTTGCTTTCACCGAGGGCGGGAAGACGCCCATTTAGTCCCGCGATGTGACGACCGTGGCGCATCCGGTCATAGAACGGCGCCGAAGCTGAAACCAGGCCGCAAACGGCAACAGCCTTGGTGTGGCGGATGGCGCCTCGGAGCTATTGTGATGCTGTGCTGCCTAACGACATGTCGATGATGATGGTTGTCACGATGGTGCCGTCGGCGTCGGGTCGGCAGCAGCGTCGTCATTTGGGGTAATCGGCGGCAACCGGCAGCTGCCTGGATCCCGCGAACTCATGCCGACGTTGATGATCGGTGCCGATCGGCCGGCGGTTCCTGACGTCCGGGCCAACGGCCTGTCATCGGCGGCAATGCCGTGGGAGGACTCGGCAATGCGTGGAACGAGATGGTGGCCCATACGGCGTTAGAACCCGATGTCGCCCCGGACGTGGTCTACACCCAGCCGCCATGTTGTTGCGGTGTGGCTCCTCGGATCATGGCCAGTATCCTCGAGGGGCTGTTGCAGCTTGCAATTCCGAGGCGTAGCTTGGGTTCCGGCTTATTCTATTTGTATCAGTTCTAGTTTATGGACATTCAGGTGGTCATACTTGCTCTGATGCGCATGGTTGTTGACGATATCTGCGAGTATGTGTCCCCGTACGACACCGACGGCCGGACCAACGTCGTCTCAAAAATCCTGAAAGCAGCCACTCAGGGAGAGACGTCGTCCGACTGTGTACCGCAGGTTCGCCGCGACGCGCTGTCGAAGCCGCTGACGATGTGGCGATAGTTACAAGAGGGCGGGCGGTGAACTTCCAGGTCACAGTTCTTAAGATCCTGGTGAGCTATCCGGACGGGTTTGCCGTGATGGCGGACTTGAAGCGCGACATGGCAATCCTGGCGACCAGCGGTAGCGATTGGGCCGAACGCACTCGACGACTGGGTTCGCTCGTGCCCGACCTTGACATCTTCTCGCAAGCCCTGATCGAACGTATGAACGGCGGCTGGCGCATAACGGAAAAGGGACGCGCCGTCTTGGAGTTCATGGAAGCGCGCCCCAGCCGTCCGGAGCCCGCAAAAGATCCACCCGAATACCCCATCCCCGCGGCCCCGCTGCCGGTGCTCGCGCACTCAGGTCGGCGCGGGCGGCGGCAGCGCCGCCGCACCGACCACGTGCGAAGAAGCGCAAACGCTTCCTGACCCGCTCGCACAAACGGGACATTCGGCCGGACCGCAGCCTCAGAGGATCAAGGCTGGCGTCAGCCCGCGCCGATAATCCAGTCTACTCGCCGGGTCCCGCTCGTTTTGCGGGCGTGCTCCAGAGACTTGATGGGGCAACACTCCATCGCAGAGCGAGCAAAAGACGATTACGACAGGAAACTTGCGCGATTTGCACTGGATTGAAGCGCGGCCCTGAAAATGCGCCTAGAAAAACGCAGCTGGTGTTCTCGGATTACACAACCGGGACAATCCACAAATCTGCTGGGTCAGAGACGAACGGCTCTCGTGTTTGCGCTAGATCAATTTCAACCTGCCCGGGAAGCGATACAGTTTAGCACATGCCAAAACCGCTCGCCGACCGAGCTGTCGCGGCTGCGTGGCTTGGGAGGTCCGGACACCTCCCTGCCACGCTCCTCGCGAAAGGGTGGAAGAAGTGCAAGATCCAGTCAGAAATCAAAACAGCCGTCCTCAAATCTTCCTTGGTGATGAGACGAGCGCGCGCACGATCGCGGCAGCACAAATGGCCTCGACTGACGCATGGCTTGAGGCATGGCTTACCCACTTCCTGCAGGTCCTCAGACAACTTGGAAAGCGAGGCTCCGCCTAATCAAACCGGTCCGAGCTCCCGGAGAGACGGAAGCAAATTGTAGCGCAATCCGCGCTATTTGGGCCAAACCTTCGGCTTTAGGGCACATTGACCGGTGGCATGGATGCGGTTGGACGCGGCACGAAACCAATCTTATGCTGGCCGCGCGCCGCCAGCATAACCACAAAGGCCACAAAGAGAATCACTAGGCCACGCATCCAAAAAAGACTCCAATATTTGTAGCCGATATATGAACTCGCTGCCGTGGGTGCCATAGCGGCGCTCCTGTGCGCGTAGTGCGTCGCTATCGACACGACCGTACCGGCTAGGAGGCTGACGTCATCGGCCTGCGGCTTTCGGTGAACACCATTGGAAAACTCGCCGCTCGCAAGCTTTCGAGGGCCGACTCTTCCTCCGACAGGCGTCTGCAGACGTACTGCCGGTCGTGTTCGGTGAGCTTGGTTTTCAGCAGTCTTCGGTGGCGCTGGATGGCGTTCCGATGTGTGCGCATGCGAGCCAAATTGTCTTCCATCATGGTCGTCATCCTTCCAATGCTCGTCGATGATGCTTTTCGCTTGCCTGATCGGCCTGAACCTTCCGATCAATTCAAGGACGTCGGTCGGCTCCAGCGAAAGCAACCGAGAGCGGGAGCGCTTAGTTTCGTGCTCGACAACTGGTTGAAACTCAATTCCGCGCTCAGCCGGTTTCACATGCGTTCCGGACTCATGCCGCTTGATCCAATCGCGTTCGACCGCGAATGTCAGGCCCGTTCGGAAACCGCTGCTGGTGCGGCTGGCATCGCAAAGGAACGGGCCATTGATTGGGCTCGATGCCGCCAGCGATCGCTTGCGTGCCTCGGCTTCCGGATCAGCGAACGGGTGGCCTGCACCGAACTTCATCCAGCCTCGCCCGGGCCTGAAAAGATCGATGCGGGCGGCGTGGTACGCGGAATCGGCAGCGGACGCTCCGTCGGCCGTGGCGACCGTGCCAAATTTCCGCCCTTCACGTCGTAGCTGCCGGCCAGCTTCAGCAACCGCTGCCTGGTGAACGGATCGGCCCGCTCTGCGAGATCACGCGCCTGCTGCGCCAGTTCTCTGTAGAATTCATGCCCCATAACGCACTCTCACTGGCCGCCCCGGATCCATGGGCATGACGTCAAGCCTTCGCTTCGAAAGACTGTTAATCCATACCCAAGCCAGCTCTCTCAAACCTGAGATATGGCTTTGTCTTCGCCGCAAGGCCGCTAAATGTCCCGCAATCACGATGGAAAAATGCGTTCTTTGGCTGCAACAGCAGGAATAGGGCGCCGCATCCGGAGGTCTTTTTTGTGTTAGCCCATTAAAGCAGCCGGCGCAGCAAGAGCTGCTTTCGTCGACACAAGCCGGGCATTTGTTTTTGAACCGACGGCAGCTGCCGATGAGGTCTCAATCAGTTCAGACAGACCGTGTTTCGTGGACCGAGACTTGGGCGAGCAGGAGGCCGAACTAGACCCGCCGAAAGCTTCGAGGCGGTTGCGCTCTTGCAAAAAATCCATGCGTCCGGAGTGAGGATCGATTGGCCTGAATGCTTAAGGCGCTCTTTGAAGCGCAGCTGTCACGACCGGCAATTGGTCTGCCGGAAAAGGGAGGAATTCCCGCCGGACCATCGGCCCAGATGCGTGCGTGCGGCTGCGGCTTCGCTGGATCCTATCGGAAAAATCAAATGTGTCCGGGACCTGCGTTGGCGATGACCAATGCCGGGATATCATCCGCCTGGAAAGGACGATGAATAGTCGCCTTCGGAAGAGCGCCAAAAGATCTAATGACGCTTTCATCCAGCCGGAATCCATTGATGCGCGGCGCGGGCCTTGCGATATTGCCCACACACATGCGTCCAAGCATGGCTAGGCAGAGGTCTTGCATTTCCCGATTTACGCCTCCCAGCGCGCCAAAGACATGCCCAGTCTCGGCCCTGATCGGGGTTTCAATGTTATCGAAATAGTTGCCCTCAATCAGGCCTTGAACAGACGGTCCGGCATCCAGGGCGTGGAAGAAACCATTGTGCTGCAGCAGCTCGGTGTTGTGGAAGTAGTTGTTCACCAGGTGAATGACCGACTGTAGACCGTCAATGTGCGGAGCCCGTCCGGAGACCTCATGGAAGTAGTTGTTGGCAACCGTGATCGACTGAGGACTGCCAAGGAAAAGGAGGTTCCAGTAATGCGCTCCGTTGCAATAAGAGGAGTAGTTATCCCTGCCATCAAAATCGTTCCACGAGACCGTGATATTCGTCGTCGCCCCAAGGCCGCCGGCAATCATCTGGCGCCCAATGTTATGAAAACGGTTATGATCGATCCAGACCTGGTTCGCTCGCGAAATTGCAATCGCATCGCCCGCGAAGACAATGCCGGGATTAATGTCACTGATGGTCAGGTTGCGGACAATGACGTTGCTCACACCATTCAGTCGCAGTCCCTTGCCCCTAATTGTAGCGTTTGATCCGACGCCAATCACGGTCTTGTTTGCTCCGACCTCCAAGGGACGCTTGCCCGCTTTATCGAAGTTGACCTCCATTTTGAGCTTGCCGTCACAGTGCGTATCGAGCCCATCTAGGAGGAGAAGCGATTCACTCTTGTAGGGCGTCTGACAGGCGTTGCTGTATTGGCAACCCGGACCCTCGCCTCGCCCTTCCGTTCCTGTGAAATCTATGGTCCCGATGATCTGAACAACGCGCGGACTATCGTCATTGCAGATTCCAGAGCTATACGAACGACACAATTGATAAGTCAGGTCTTTGAGTGAGCTGACCTGAACCACTTCGCCTCCCAGGCCGCCCGTCGTTCGAGCACCAAAGCCCTGTGCGCTGTCCCATCGCGGATTGCTCGCTGCGATAGCACAGGAGATCCCAGCAATGCCGGCGAGTCCAGCGAGCATTCCCAATGACAGTTTTAGCTGGCACACCGCTTGCCTCTTAGACATCGACTCTCCATCGGCAAATGAAAGAAACGTTGAAACGACCCATCGCCTGATCCAACAGCCAGCCACGCGGATCGAGGCTTTGTGGCATTGTTTGCACCCGGCTCGACGGTACCGATCCTGTGAGCCGTCTAAATGCACGTGCCTAGCATGTCACAAGAAGAATCTGGAAAGTAGCGCACAACTTTCCGTGGTTTGGCGGTGGATGGCCCATTCCCATCGAAACTCAAGTACCGATGATCGATCGGCTCGCCCGAGGCCCTAGAGATCTCCTGGTCAATGGACCGCTGCCAAACGTCAGTTGCAATCAACATCACTTGGATAAAGCGGTCCAGCGAGTCTCGTGATGTCATCTGCACAGGACAAATGAGTACAGGAGAGAGGGGTCGAAGTCATCGCCCTCGTATCTTGTCGTATCAGTGCTGTCGGGTTGAAGACATCCGTACGTGGCACTCAAGAACGACAGACAAAGAATTCCGCGAATTCGCGCGAAACACCCCGGCCTTCTACACTTATCTACAGCGCATTGGGAGCGGCACGCGAGTTGCTGAGGTGAGCAACGCGGCTGCTCGATCGCAGCGCGTGATTCAGTGTCGTTCTTGGGAGCAAAGACAGTGGCGATTGGAATCGTGAGATGGTTCAACCCGAGTAAAGGCTACGGCTACATCGCACCGGACGACGGCGGCCGCGACGTGTATGTTCATATCTCTGCGGTGCAGAAGGCTGGCTTGGTCTTACTCCCACAAGGAGACAAGATCAGCTACGAACCAAAGATCGGCCGCTCGGGAAAAATATCAGCCGAAAACCTGCGCCTCATCTAGCATTTTTGCTTTGGCAAGCGGGCTGAGGCCAGGGGCCATAATGGGGTGCGCCTTATGCTTTCATGACTTGCCTCACGTTTTCAAGGTAAGTCTCTGGCGACCCTTGTCCCACAGGGATATCGATCATCGCTTTCAAACTGAAGGGCCGGCTCCGAGCCGGCGTCAACACAGTTGCCAGTTGGGAAGCTTCGCCAGCAGATGTCGCTCGACGTCTTTGTTCTTTGCCGGGCCGCGCGTGAGGCGCAGGCGAAGCCGGGTCAGCATATCGGGTCGGCGATGGCCGTGTCGCGGGACTACCGCAGCAGGGTTGTACCAGCATGGGCGCCGGGAATCACCAAGAACGGCGCGGGTCATGACGTCGATGGCCGGGACAAGCCCAGCCATCGATGTGCGCCCAATCAGTCTGACTTCGGCGCCGGAACGGCGGCAGACGGCGCCGCGGCTTGCGGTGCGCGGCCGACAATGACAGTGAGGAGGCCCTGGCCCCACAGCCGCTTGGCAGCCGCCTTGGCGTCGTCCAGCGTGACCGTATCGACAATGGCGTTGCGCTTCTCGATATAGTCGATCGGGAGCTGATCATGCTGATATAGCAGCAGCTCATGGGCCAGCTTGGAGGAGGTGTCGAGCGCCAGCATCTGCGAGCCCTTGAGGTAGGACTTGGCGTCTTCGAGCTCCTTTTGCGTCGGGCCTTCCTCGGCGATGCGGTGTACCTCCTTCTCGATGGCGTCGAAGGTGTCGCCGGTGCGGTCGGCGCGCGTGCCAGTATTACCGATGAACAGCGCCGAATGCTCCATCCAGTGCAGCGATTCCGATACCGAATAGGCCAGACCCCGCTTCTCGCGGACTTCGCGAACGAGTCGCGAGGACATTCCGCCGCCGAGGATGTGGTTGACGACATAGGCCGCCATGAAGTCCGGATCGCTGCGCTTCACGCCGGGACCACCGAAGGTGATCACGGTCTGCGGCACGTCGAGCGGCACGAAGGCGCGCTGCGGCGGCTTTGCGGCCTCGATCTCCGGAACCGGCACCAGATTGGCCTTGGCTGGCAGGGCGCCGAAGGTGTTGTCGAGCAACTTGCCGAGAGTATCTGGATCGACGTCGCCGACGACCGCGACCTTCAGCGTGTCCTTGGCCAGCACGCGGCCGACATAATCCTTCATGTCGGCGACCGTGACGGTCGGCACGCTCTCCAGCGTGCCGTTGGTCTGCCGGCCGTAGGGATGATCGCCGAAGGCGATCTCCAGGAATTTGCGGGTTGCCAGCGACGACGGGTCGGTGGTCTGGTGGCGCAGACCGGCGATCACCTGCGAGCGAACGCGGTCGACATCGGCGGTGTCGAAATGCGGCGCTGTCAGCGCCATCCGCAATAGGTGAAAGGCCTCGTCCTTATTGTCGCGCAGCATGCGCAGGCTGCCCTGGAACCTGTCTTGGGTGGCACGGAAGCGCAGCTCGATGGCGCGGCGATCAAGACGCTCATGAAAGGTCTTGGAGTCGAAATCGCCGGAACCTTCGCCGAGGAGGCCGCTGACCAGGAAAGCGACGCCCGGCTTGTCCTTGGGACCCTGCGCCGAGCCGCCGGCGAAGGAATATTCAATGGCGATCAGCGGCACGGTCGCGTCCTGTACGAACCAGGCTTCTATGCCGCCCGGCGAGACCAGGCGCTGGACCTTTGCGGCGGCCTTGGAGGGCGAAACCGGAGCCAAAGCGAGCGCTGCGCCGGCGGCCAACGACAGGACGATGCGTCGGGCGTAAAGGATGGGATTGATCACAAACGTTTCTCCTCGCGCTTGGTGGTAGTCTTGGCGTTAGTCTTGGCGGTAGCGGTGTCCTTGATCAGATAGCCGGTGACCGAGCGCTTCTTATCGAGCCAACTTTGCGCAGCCGAACGGACCTGTTCGTCGGTCACGCCGCGGATTCGGTCCGGCCAGCTTCGAATGTCCTTGATCGAGAGCCCGGTGCTCAGCGCGCCGCCATACCAGCCCGCTAGCGCCGCCTGGTCGTCCTGGGCGTAGATCGCTCCTGCAATGAGCTGCGTCTTGACCCGCTCGAGGTCCTCGGCGCGGATTGGGCTCGCAACGATGTCGGCGATGACACCGTCGATGACCTGCTCGATATCTGCGAAGCTGACACCGGACTTCGGCGAGGCCGAGATCGCAAACTGGGTCGAGTCGAGCGAGATGCTGGAATAGCTGGCGCTGGCGGAGACCGCGAGCGGCTTGTCGACGACGAGCGCGCGGTAGAGATAGGAGTTGCTGCCGCTGCCCATCAACTGCGCGAGCACGTCGAGCGCGGCGTTCTCGCCGGCCGCGGCCGTCGTCGCCGAGGGCACCAGGTAGTAGCGGTGCAGGACGGGCTGCTCGACGCGCGGGTCGGACAGCGTGACCGTGCGCGGGGCTGCCGGTTCCGGCTCTTGCGGGCGGACGCGCTGCGCCGGGATCGCGGGCTGGGCCGGGATGGGACCGAAATTGCGTTCGACCAGCGCGCGGACTTCGGGGAGTTCGACGTCGCCGGCAATCACGACGATCGCGTTGTTCGGCGAATAAAAGCGGCGATAGAAGGCGAGCGCGTCCTCGCGGCCGAGCTTCTCAATCTCCCGATGCCAGCCGATCACGGGCCGGCCATAGGGATGATTGAGATAGAGCGCGGCCATGATCTGTTCGCTCAAGCGCTCATTGGGACTGTTGGCGACGCGCATGTTGTACTCTTCGAGCACGACGTCGCGCTCGGACAGTACGTTCTCGTCCTTGAGGATGAGGCCGTTCATACGGTCGGCCTCGAACTCCATCACCGTCGGCAGTTGCTCGCGCGGGACGTGCTGAAAGTAGCTGGTGTAATCAAGTGAGGTGAAAGCGTTTTCGTTGCCGCCGACGCGAAACACGGTCTTGGAAAATTCGCCGATCGGGTGCTTTTCCGTGCCCTTGAACATCAGATGCTCGAGAAAGTGGGCAAGCCCGGATTTGCCGGGCGTCTCGTCGGCGGAGCCGACCTTGTACCAGATCATCTCCGTGACCACGGGCGTGCGATGGTCCGGGATCACCACGATCTGAAGCCCGTTGCTGAGCGTGAAGCTGGCGGGCGGCGCCGACGTGAGCGTCGTCTGGGCAAGTGCGCTGCCGGTAGAAAGACTGCAACTCGTGAGCAGTGCAGCAAGAAGGTATGCCGCCGATCGGTCCGAGGACATCGAGATTCGTGTAAACATCCGAACCCAAAGATCCCAGGAGAAAACGCGGTAGAGCGCCCGGCTTTTGGCTCCAATATTGCCATCGACATAGTTCGTCAGTTGCTGGATCGGCATGGCTGTTCAAAAGCTCCATTGCAGTTCGTCAGGAAAGAGGAATGAGTGATGGGCGATTGTCATCTCTCGGCTGCTCTATACTCCCGGATGTTCCAATCGAGAGCCTGCGCGCTTCCGCAGGACCATGTCGGTCCAACGCGATGCGAATCTTCCAAAGCATTAGCCGTGCCAAAGAGGAAACTTCGCAAATACTAAAGGGCAGTTCGAACAAGCGATGTTGCGTCTCCAACATGGTCATGTATCGGACAACGCCAAATGTTGTTCATTTGCGTTCTGGATGTGTCGCCCTCTATCCTTGTATGATGCGCGCTCACTTCTGGTCTTGAATAGGCGGAGATGCGCAGCGCAACCCTTTGACAGACGTGATGCGAAGATTGTGCTGAACCGCCGGCGTTCTGACCCAAGTCGATGCTCCCATTGCATACGGCGCCCACTCAGGGTCACGGCACCGGACGGATAAAGATTGCTCATCACTAAAGTGACTTGGTAAACCACGCATCCTGGTAAACCGCGCAATGGACCCCCCGCGGTCGCACCGCAGAAGATCATGAACCAGCAACGACGCGCTGTCGTCGGCGTCAATTACTAACGTTGGTAGTTGACGGCGGTGCAGAATGCCGCGCGCGTCGCTAGTTTATGCCTACATCCATTTTGCAGCGTATCTGCTTGGGCCGACTATCCTTGCGGCGCCTTGCCGAAAATCTCTCCAATGCATGCGTCGGCGAATGAAAGCTAGGATGAAAGCGCCAAGGACCAACTGCTGCTCGTCGACGAGCTGAAGGCGCGGTGCCAACGTCAATGACCCAATCTGCGGAGCAGCGGTCACTTCGAAAGAAGGACTTGAATCGCATGCCGCGTTAGGTTGTAGGCTCGGTGTGGCGATCAAACCAATTGATGCAAGTCTCGATGGCGCATCGAAAAGTGCGCACCAATGCCAGCCCTGGGAGTGAACGGTGTCGAAAGCAAGATCGACGACAAGGGCGCAAGCCGGAAGGCCAACGCTCTCCGCTCCCGATGATGATCCCTATCTCTGGCTGGAAGAGATAGAAGGCGGACGCGCGCTGAACTTTGTCGAGCGGCAGAACGGCAGGACGTTGCGGGCCTTCGGCGGAGCGGCCTTCAAGCGGGATCGCGATGCACTGGCTTCGATCTATGCTCGACCGGACAATATTCCCTATGTCGGGCGGCGTGGCGACCATCTCTACAATATCTGGAGGGACGCCAGCAAGCTACGCGGCCTGTGGCGAGTGACCACATTGGACGAATTTCGTAAGCCGAATCCTTCCTGGGAAACCTTGCTCGATATCGACCAGCTCGCGGCAAAGGAAGGCGAGGACTGGCTTTTGAACTCAATTGCCTCGCTGCCAGGAGATCATCCACGAATCATTGTGAGCCTGTCGCGCGGCGGAAGCGATGCTGTCACTCTGCGCGAATTCGACCTTAATGCGAAAGACTTTGTGGTCGACGGCTTCACGTTGCCGGAAGCCAAGAGTGGCGTCACTTGGGTCGATCCCGACACGCTGCTGTTGTCCAGCGCACATGGCAGCGGCATGGCAACGACAGCGGGCTTTTCGAGGACCGTGCGATTGTGGCGCCGTGGCGAGCCTGTGGAGCGCGCCGCCGTGGTGTTCGAGACCACACCAGATCGCATGTGGGCCTGTTGCGAAGTCGATTGGACCGGACAATGGCCGCGTGTCTGGTTCTTCGATCACCTAGACTTCTTCAACGTCGACGTCTGGCTCGGAACCGAAACCGAGGGGAGTGTGAAGCTCGACCTTCCCTCCGACATCTGGCTGCGAGTGCACCGGGACTGGTTTGTGGTCAAGCTGCGCTCAGCATGGAGCATTGCCGGCGTTACCCACGGGCCCGATACTGTGCTTGGGATGTCGTTGTCTGCCTTTTTGGCCGGCGATCGCAACTTCACGATCGTGTTCGCGTCGGGTCCGCGCCGGGCACTGCAGGAATTGTTCTGGGCCGACGACAAACTCGTCCTTTCCATTCTCGACGAGCTACGCCCAGTATTCGAGACTTGCACGCCCTCATCCGCCGGCTGGAGCCACGAGAATTTGCGCGGGCTGCCCGGCATCGGCGTGGTCGACGTGTGGCCCTTCGATAACCATCCATCCGAAAGCAACGGCGACCTTCTCGCCACCGTGCAGGATCCGCTCACGTCACCTTCGCTGATGTTGATCGAACGCGGCATCTCCAGCCCGACCGTGCTGAAACAGGCGCCAAAGATGTTTAGCGCCGAGGGCTTTGTGGTCACGCAGCACGAGGCGACCTCGATCGATGGCGAGCGGATTCCCTATGTACAGACCGGTCCAGCCGCGGACAGCGGCAACGCGCCGGTCCATATGAGCGGCTATGGCGGCTTTGGGCTCTCAGTGAGGCCGTACTACAATCCGGCCCTTGGCAAGCTTTGGTTGGAGCGTGGTGGCACTACCGTACAGGCGAACCTGCGCGGTGGGGGCGAGTTCGGCACACGTTGGCACGACGCCGGACGGCTTGCCGGCAAGACACTATCGCATGATGACTTCGCGGCCGTGGCCGCCGATCTGGTGCGCCGCGGCGTGACTGAGCCGAGGCGGATAGCCGCCGAAAGTGGGTCGAACGGCGGCATCCTCATCAGCAATATGCTCACGCGCTATCCTGCGCGGTTTGGCGCATTGTTTTGCACGATTCCTCTGATCGACATGCGTCGCTACACAAAGCTGCTTGCGGGTGCGAGCTGGATCGCGGAATTTGGTGATCCCGACAAGCCTGAGGAGTGGGAATGGCTCAAAACCTATTCCGCTTATCATGCGGCCAAACCGGGCCAAAGCTATCCGTCGATTCTGATTGCGACCACGCGGCGGGACGATCGGGTTCATCCGGGGCACGCCCGCAAGATGGTAGCGAAACTGCAGGTGATGGGCTACGAGGCCTATTTCTACGAAGCAGCCGCGGGCGGCCACGGCTATGGCAGGGACCACAAGGAGCATGCCAGTTTTCAGGTGCTTGGTTTTCAGTTCCTGAAGAGGAAAATCGGCTGGTTGGACGATGAGGTCTAAGCGAGCTTCACCCTTAACCTATGGCGAGTGCTGATCGTGCGGGATTGAAATGTTGGGAGCAGACAAGAGAAGCAGTACCGTCACTGCTCCAGGCTCTGGCACTGGTCAGACATGTCGGTAGTGGCAGGCGGTGATGTTTTCACGCAGCAACAAACGATCCGTTCGTCGCAAATATAAGAAAGCTGGTTTTCCAACCAACACAAAAAAGAGTGCGTATTCGACTCGCGCCGTAGTTCATTCTCTGAGACTATCGGCCAATGGTTCGTTCATCGTGGCGCATCTGATGAGATGGAGGGACGCCTTCGACGAGTTCGACAACTCCGACCCACACGGCACCATCCGACGTGCGCGTCGTATTGTTGACCTAACTGACATTGCGTCCACATGCTGACTCCGCCGATCGCGCGTCGCATCAAACAGCCGCGGGCCTGCTCGCATCGAGCGAAATGCGACCTGCGTCAATCGGTCGCCAGTCTGACCGAGCTCATTTAGCTGGCCAAGTAAAGCAGGATACCACGAACGACACATAGGGTCGCTGGAGTGTGTCTGGTAGCCTTGTCGCGTTGGTCGAATAACGCTTTAGCCGTGAGGCCGGCTACGATCGAAACCTCGGCCAATCGCCGAGAAGGCGGATTTCATTAAATCTTGAGCCACCGTCAGCAAGCGAGGATATAGCGACCTCTCAAGGGTGTGAACGAAGGCGTCATTGGACCTTCAAGTTATCAGCATATCTGCTTTGGGTTGTTAGCTGCGGCAGCTCCGTTCCTGCCGCTGAGCTACATAGTGGAGGATGTGACATGGTGACGACTTGTGAGGTGTCGGTCGATGATGCCGCAACGGTGACTCGGATGGCTAGTGCTCTGCTTGCCGAACTTGGGGCCGGTCACGTGGAGGCCGGAGTAGATACTCAACTGGTTGCCGAACTGCTTGCCATGAAAGAGCGCATCTCGGGGTTTCTTGCTTTTGCGGAGGAACGCCCCGTCGGCCTCATCATGCTATCGGAAAGCGCCGCCCTCTTTGCCCGCGGAACCTATGGCATTATCACTGAGCTCTACGTGGTGCCGGATCAACGATCATCTGGTGTTGCGATGGCGCTCATCGATGCAGCCGTTACCCTTGGGACAACAAAAGGGTGGGGCCAACTCGAAGTAGGGGCGCCAAGGCAGCCGATGTGGAACCGCAGTCCCAGGTCAGCATTGTACTTGAAGCTCGGCTTCTCAGAGATTGGCCCGCGCCTAAAATTGCCGTTGCACGGCCTAGCTTGCCCACGAGGGCAGGCTAGCCCTCCGGCTCCAACCCGGCTGGAGCCTCGGCGGCGCCGCGCACCGCGACGCGGTATCCCGGATTCAACCGTTCCAACATTTGCATAAATTGTGTGTAGCACTTACGCAGATTGTGGCGGCTATATCGCGTCGTCAGGCGCGCTTGATCTCTCACCGGGCAAGGCAGACATGCCCATTGGTGTCTTGCGCGACCAGATCAGGTATAGGCGCTAGCTAAGCCCTTCGACGTTCTTGGTTAAAGCCCGCGAACGTGGGGGGCCTCAGCCGAGCCATCCTCACAAGAGCCAGAACTCCGACGGCGAGTTCTGTTCTGACAACTCTATTTCGGATTTGGCCGGCCTAGACGATCAATCGGCATCGGATCGATTCCTGCGCTGGCGTATGCGTAGGATATCCCCGTGGCGGCAGGGCGTGTCCTGATGCAATACCCAGCTCACGATGACAGCCTATGCACCGGTGGATTCCGGCAATGCGGGCCGCGGGCCGTGATCGAAAAGCTCGTCGGCAAATGATTGCGGATAGTTCGCATTCTTATCGACAGTTGTTCGATTTCCCTCAACCGATCAATCATGCTGCCAGATGGCGTTCTTCTTCGGGCGTCCGATCCCTCGAACGGAATCGCGTAAAGCGGAGGGGGCACGTCCCGAAAATGAATCAGATGCGAGTTAACGATTGCGCCACGCGCCATCGAGCTTCGTCAACGTAAGCCGCCCATTACGGCGATGAAATTACGCTCGAGACACGACTTGCAGCCTGCGTTTTTCTGTTCACGATGCAGCTTTTGTGCGTGAGTCTGCGTTTTGCGCAAGAAAGCGTTGAACGAGCGAGCCGGCGACGAGGAGCGCTGGGTTGCAGTCCCACGATCTCTTCATAAAGCTGACCATTCGGGGGCTAAAGCGCAAGCAGCAGCAGCATTTGACTGCGCGCAAAAATGCCGGCATTTCCAACAACGGGCTGAACTCGATGGACCGTCCGCGCAAGCCAATTGGATACTCAGATATGCAACAGCGAGGATTGAGCCCTGGTGTTGAACCGCTGCAAGGCTTTTTGCGGCGACGAAGGGCGGCGAGGAGACAGGCGCTCCTAATAGCGCTTGTCTGAAAGGAGATCACTGGAGCTGGACGAGCGCGATCTTGGCAAGATGGCACTCCCTTTGGCACCGCTCACTCGTCGGGTCGCAACTCCGGATCGTTCAGTTCCAGGGAAGTATGGGCTACGAGGCTCGCCGCGCCGGCTGGCAATGCCAAGCGATCGGACAAAGTTGCGCAAGGATGCGCTCTCGTTCCTCAGGATCTCTTGACCATCACCCTTTATCGCGTCACGAGAAAAACCAACACGGATGAGAATGGCAGGCTGAGGGATGACGAATGTGATTGATCAAGTGAGCAGCTTGGAACCACCGCCCGTCTTACACAGGTCGTCAAGACGGTTTGCGTCGTTTTTCGCGCTCGCGGCCGTATCCATCGGTCTGTGCGCCGGGGCAGCCTATTTTTGGACCAATCTCGAAGAAATTTTCGAGAAGCCGTCGGCTCGTGACGTCGTCCCAACGACAGGCCTGTCACCTGAAGATAGGGAGGCACTATTGGAGATTCGGTCCGAGCAGCAGAAGGCAAGTGATCAAATTGGAGAGATCAACCGTAACATCGGCGCGCAGCAAGACGATTTGAAACGCATGGCGGATCAGATCGAGGCGCTGACATCGAGAATTGAGTCGTTGCAGAAACCGACCGTCCCATCCTCCGTTCTTCTCGCTCCTTCTCCGCCGCCGCCAGCTGCACCCCTTTCGAGGTCGGCCAAGCGAGCGGTCCAACCCGCTAAACCAGAAGGGCCGGTCTCGGTCGGGGGCGCGCCACTGATCTCCGAACCGAGCACGAACCAGCGCTGATGTCAGGCGCTGCTTTTCTGGTGGACGGTTTTGCCGAAACGAAGACTGGCTGCGCGACGTCGGTCAACGAAATGGAGATCGAGGACGGGATCATCGGATCCATGTCTTCCGAGACGAGGATGTCCAGGCCTTCACCGACTTCGGTATGGCCTACTCATCAAGTTCGGCCGAATGGACAAGGAACTTCCCACGCGGCTCAAGCACTGCAGCAAGGATAGTCCAATCAGGCTGCGCCTCAGGCGATCTCATGCGATGCGGGACGCCTCCTGCAAAAAAATGCTCCGCATCCAAATGCTCGCCGGATCAGCGTTGTGAAGAGCAGGCCATTGGACTGCCTCGGTAAACGCAAAAACCGGCAACGGAGCTTGGATCGTTCGCAACGGCATTGTGTTCTCGAAATGCTTGAACATCCTCGATGGCATTGTCGCTATACGTTCAGTTCCCAATAGCAGAGGAGGGATCAGACTAAAGCCCGGCACAGCGACCTCAATACGAATCTTGAGATCGTGCTCGAGCAAGAGCCATTCGTCGAACGAAGGTCTGATCGTCCGGCCGAATTTGGCCGCAACCTGTCCAATCGACAGATATCGCTCCAATGAAAGCGGCTTGGCTAGCTGCTTGTTCTTGCGGCAGCCGACGTACACGTATCTTTCGTCAAACAACGGCATTTTGGGATGCGTACGCGACATGAACAATTCCGGACAAACCAGGAAGTCAATCTCACCGCGCCGGAGAAGCTGATCGGGGTCTTCTTCGGGCGGCAGCAAGTCGAAGGAGACGGCGGGAGCTTCCTGCGCGACGCGGTCCACGACCTTTCGAAGAAACACGGTCATCATGAAATCGGAAAGGATGATCCTGAAGCGACGATTCGATTCCGCCGGCTTGAATCCATCGGGCGAAATAATGGAGAGTTGGATGTGCGACAGAGCCTCGCGAATGGGGGCAGCAAGCGCTTCGGCTCGCGGCGTAGGAACAAGCTTGCGACCCATCATCGTAAAAAGCTCGTCGTGAAAATAGGTGCGCAACCTGGCCACGGCCGCGCTCATGGCCGGCTGACTCAGGTTGATTCGCCGCGCCGCCGCGGTGAGGTTCGGCTCCGTCATGAGAGCGTCGAACGCGACGAGAAGATTTAGATCAAGGCCGTTGAAACGCATGGCGCGAAGTTATCCCTCGTGTCGATGTGCTCCATCTAAACAATCGATTTTACCAACTCACGGGAGTCGCGGCAAACCTTGGATGGAGAGTTAGAGTCGAGACATAGCAGGATGATGACGAACTTCTGCACCTGCTCCGAGAGAAGTTCCAACTGTATGCGAGCGTCTAGTTTAGCACAGGGTCATTGCAGGCCCGTGTCGCTAGAGACTGCACAATATGCGAAGCGACAGGCGTTCGCCGGGGCGTGTACGGCAAACCTTGGTATAGTTATTCCAACCCTTCGTATATCGGCTACTTGCTTCCATAGAATCGAGAGGCCCTCCGACGTCGCTTTGGGTTTGCCGCGAAACGCGAGCAGGCGACTGCAGTCATCAACTGTATCTGCAAGCCGGCGAAGGAATCGCGAACCATTCCAGAATGCAGAAGGGTGCTTGAAATCCACATGCAATGACCGGTGATTGCAAGGCATGTGAAAGACCGAAATCGCTGTCTCATCGCGACCGCTGGACACAGGGCGGTCACGCGTGGCCACTGCAAACCACATAAACGTCGGACAACTGGGCATGTTTATGTGTGATCCTACGCCGGTTCAGCCGGTCACGTGCTCGGGGCGAACGCCCACGAGCTTCTCATAGAGCGCTGGGTCAGTCGCGCCCTCGGTATTGATTAGGAAGACACAGGCATTTGAATCGAGCCCGATCTCCGCGCGCAACGCTGGATCACCCGCCACCTTTGCCAATCCGGCGAGACCGACTGCGCCACTTTCGCCGGCGACGATCGCCGGATCGCCATCGACGGGATAAGCAAGCTCCTTCATCATCGCAACCGCCTCGTCGTCCTCGACGGTCATAAAGACATCGGCAACGCGCGAGAGAATGCGCCAGGCAACAAGTGATGGCTCGTAGCACTCAAGCATTGCCATAACAGTTGGTCTGTCGTGCGGCACCTTCACGATCTGGCCGGCCCTGGCACTCTCGAGAAGGCAGGCGGCTCGAGCCGGCTCGACCACCGTGAAGAAGGGTCTGTCCTTTCCGAATACAAGTGAAAAATGAGCGGCAGTCGCCGCGGCGATCCCTCCGACACCGGCCTGGATAAATACATGGGTCGGAGGTTTCGGCAGTGCGCCAAGGGCCTCACGAAGCAATGCTGTATAACCTTGCATGACGAGGCGAGGGATCCGTTCGTAACCCGGCCAAGATGTGTCGGAGACCACAATCCAGCCCCGTTCGCTGGCGATTTTCGATGCCGACGCAACGGAATCATCGTAATTGCCCTGAACACGTTCGATACGGGCACCATACCGCGCGATAGCTCGGCAGCGCTCATCGCTGACTCCAGCATGAACAAAGACGACGCAGCTTGCGCCGACGAGTTGGGCGCCTTGTGCGACCGATCGGCCGTGGTTTCCGTCGGTGGCGCACGTCACGGTCATACCCGCGGCGACGGTGGCGACCTCCGGCGAGCGCCACTCGGAAACGCCAACTGGACGGCCCCATCGTTGCGACGCGAGCCCAAGGACAAGCTGTATTACGGCATAGGCTCCCCCCAGTGCTTTGAAGCTACCGAGACCCAGTCGTTGCCCTTCGTCCTTGACGTAAATGGATCCGACATCCAGACGGCGCGCAACGGCAGGAAGTGAAACCATCGGGGTCGGGGCCGTCCCCTCTCGATGCTGGAGGAAGCGCCCTACCGCCAAAGCAGCCTCGAGGCCGAGAGCATCGGCGTCGGAAGAATCGAGCGGCGAGCGATAATCACTGAGCGTATTGCGGAGCAGCATGACGTTGTGTTGTGTTGACCAAATTCAGCGGCATACATACGACAGGGCATTGGCGAGGCGAGCGGTTCATTCCACCGGCATCAAAGAGCCAGCTTGCAGCCCGTCGAGACCGATTCTCCAATTCGGCGTACGTCACGATCTCACCGGTCGCCGTCATGATGAGGGCAGGGCGGTCCGGATTTGTCAGCGCGTGGGAGCCCGGATACATCAACACATCCCTGGATGTCGCCTTTCCAACGGAGAGGCGAAATATTGAATTCGAACGGAATTGCCGCGACCGAGCACCGAGGGCGCCCACCCCTGCTCGGGGGCTACTGGCTGCATCGATAGGCCAAGCGAGCTCTCTTCAGCTCTCGGCCTTGAACTGACTGCGATTCGAGCCTAGTCTTAAACTGACATTGACGTCATGTTACTGGATTCCGAGCTGGTGGTCAAGCAGCCGCGGCGCTATGGGTGGCAAATGCTGGAGACCGATTCTGCGTTGGAGCCGTTAGCCCCTGCCACGGCGAAGGGCGCGGCGATGCGTCAGCGCCTGCTGAACGCCTCGGCACGCGTATTCGCGCGCAAAGGATACGAGGCCACCCGGGTCCAGGACATCGTCAAGCTCGCTCGAACGTCTTACGGCAACTTCTACCGGCACTTCCGAAATAAGGACGAGATCCTGCTGGCCGTATTGCGGCCATTGGTCGACGAGATCTACGTTGCGAGTAAGCGAACGTCGGGCCGCTCATTGAAGGCAACCGAAGCCGAGTTCGTTGAGAATACGATCGCGTATCTCAAGATCTATGCCCAGCATCGCAAGCTGTTGCGTGTCATGCGTGAGGCGGCGGCTCGCGGCGAGAAAGCCACGTTTCTGTCGCTCTATGTCACGGAACGTAGCCGCTTCGTAAGGCGCACCGCGACCTGGCTGACACGGCTTCAGGGCTTGGGCGAACTCAGCCGTGAACTCGATCCTGAGATGGCTGCTGAAGTGCTTGGCGCCACCATGGAGCAGGTTGCCTATATGAAATTTGATCTCGCGTCGGAAGATCCAAGCGAGGCGGAGATCAAGCACATAGGGTCACACTGCGCAAAGGTCTGGTATCGAGGCGTGTTTGGTACCGCCAAAGACGACCTCGCCGCTCCCGGCTAGCATCCGTCTGCCATTGATGCGAGCGCGTGTGTCGCAGCCAAAAGACCGTATCCTGGTCAACTGCGCTAGCCTCGGCCCGCCCGGTAAGCCTATCGGTCGAGACGGCAGGGTGCTCCCGCTGCGAGACTTCGCCAGGACAATCAACATCAATCTGATCGGCAGCTTCAACATGCTATCGAAGTTTGCCGCCCGCCTTTCATACGGCCGAGCCGCTGGTGAGGAACGGCGCGTGATTATCAACACAGCCAGCGTTGCCGCATTCGATGGCCTGATTGGGCAGGCCACTTATGCAGTATCCAAGGGCGGAATTGTGGGAATAACGCTACCGCTTGCCCGTGAGTTCGTGCGCTACGGCATTCGGGTGATACCGAACCCAAAAACCTCTTTGACCAATCCACGCCTTACCCGGCTCGTACAATATTGGAGCCGGCGATGTCGAAACCGCGAAGTCGCCAATGACAACGGACCGTAAGAAGCATTTTGATAGCTATCCATTCTGTAGATGCGGTCCATCAACACAATCGATTTTACCAATCCTATAAGATCCCGGATAAGAAAGACGTCGGCTTGGAGAAGAGCCTTCGGCCAATCAGAACGGTGTTCGAACTTTTAGAGCTGGGGAATATTTTCGGTGCATGTCGAGCATCAAATCCAGCGCGTTTTCAGTCCGGCCACGTGCTTCGGCGGTTACATCGGCCGGTAGAGGCTGCCACTGTCGACGGAAGCTGGCGGAATACCCGCGTTCCGCCAAGACTGACTTCTGCCCGTTCGCCGAAAGCGGCCGGGCTTCCTTTGTGTGCCATGTACGAGCGACAGCTTCGAGATGGAAATCCTCTATCCAGCTATCCGCTTTGCCAATCTCTTGAGAAGGAGGCTGGGCCATGGCGCTTGGCTCTCAACGCATCAAATGATGCCGGCAGATAATGCGCCTCGCTGGTCGCCGATCTGCATCGAGTGTCATCGATCTTGGAGAGGCAACTTGCGTGATGTGTCCAGGCGGCGCTCCTACCGCGACAACACTGTAGTCATCCGAAGGGTCTGCACACACCAAGGCTCCCTGTTCATCACGCGCTCGCGCCTTACCGCCTGCTGCCGGCACATGCTTGTATTCGATCCTGCCCGCCCGAACCGCGCTTCGGCCGGGGGAGCTTGGATTGGCCAGCAGAATCCAAAGCACCCAAATCGGCAACAATCGTTGAGCACCTTCAATCGTAGGTCTCAAGAAAAGCGTAGCTGCTCTAAGAGCATTATTCTTCAAACCGGGGGATGTTGATCTGTATGTGTGGGATTGTAGGCATTCTGGGGCGCGAACCCGTTGCGGAGCGGCTGATCGAAGCGCTCACTCGGCTGGAATATCGCGGATACGATTCAGCGGGAGTCGCAACGCTCGACGGCAATCATCTTGAGCGCCGGCGTGCCGAGGGCAAGCTGAAGAATCTTGAGACCAGCCTGCGCGGCAATCCGCTAGCGGGTCACACCGGTATTGGTCATACCCGCTGGGCCACTCATGGCAAGCCCACGGAGTACAACGCGCATCCGCATACGACGGACAATGTCGCGGTCGTCCATAACGGGATCATCGAGAATTTTCGTGAGTTGCGCGCCGAGCTTGAGCAGAATGGGGCTAGATTTGTTTCCGACACTGACAGTGAGGTGGTGGCGCACCTGGTCGAATCCTATCTGCGGGAGTGCTACTCGCCCCAAAAGGCGGTGAAAGCCTCCTTACCGCGACTGCGCGGGATGTTTGCCCTGGTATTCCTGTTCAAGGGGCACGACGATCTCATGATCGCTGCACGGAAGGGGTCCCCGCTCGCGATCGGCTATGGCAATAACGAGGTGTATGTCGGTTCCGATGCCATTGCGCTCGCGCCGTTCACCGACGCCGTCACTTATCTTGAAGATGGGGATTGCGCCGTGCTTACCCGCAAGATCCACGTCATCTACGATTCCGAAGGGGCAGTCGCGCGCCGCGAGACGCTGAAATCGGGTGCGTCGTCGCTCCTGGTTGATAAGGCGAATTATCGACACTTTATGGCCAAGGAGATCCATGAGCAGCCGGAGGTGGTCCGGCAGACTCTGGCGCGCTATATCGACCCAGCCTGCGAACGCGTTGCTCTGCCGGTCGAGCTGCCGTTCGACTTCAGAGACGTCCGCCGCATCACGATCATCGCTTGCGGTACAGCGAGCTATGCTGGCAGCGTCGCGAAATACTGGCTTGAGCGCTTTGTCCGCGTGCCGGTCGAGGTCGACGTCGCCTCCGAGTTCCGCTACCGCGAATCTGCCATGGGCAGAGGTGATCTCGCGATCTTCGTGTCGCAGTCGGGCGAGACCGCGGATACGCTTGCTGCGCTCCGCTACGCCAAGGCGGAAGGCGCACACACACTTGCCGTCGTCAATGTACCAACATCGACCATCGCTCGCGAGAGCGAAACCGTGCTGCCGACACTGGCCGGCCCGGAGATCGGCGTTGCCTCGACCAAAGCCTTTACCTGCCAACTGATAGTGCTCGCGGTGCTTGGAGTCGCGGCCGCCAGGGCGCGCGGCGAACTGTCCGAGGATGAGGAGATCGACTTGGTGCGTGCCCTGGTGGACATTCCTCGCCTGATGGCGGCAGCGCTCACCACCGAACCGCAGATCGAGAGGCTTGCGCGGGACATCGCAAAAGCGCGCGACGTACTCTATCTCGGTCGCGGCACGAGCTTCCCGATTGCGCTAGAGGGCGCACTGAAGCTGAAGGAAATCTCCTACATCCATGCAGAGGGGTATGCTGCGGGCGAGCTCAAGCATGGGCCGATTGCGCTGATCGACGAGACCGTGCCAGTCGTGGTGATCGCACCGCATGACCGCTTATTCGAGAAAACGGTCTCGAACATGCAGGAGGTGGCAGCGCGCGGCGGCAACATTGTCCTCATGACCGATGCCAAGGGCGCTGAAGAGGCGACACTGGAGACGTCCACCACCATCGTCCTGCCGGACATGCCGGCCGTCTTCACGCCGATGGTCTACGCGATCCCCGTGCAGCTGCTAGCCTACCACACGGCCGTCGTGATGGGCACTGATGTCGACCAGCCGCGGAATCTCGCCAAATCCGTGACGGTCGAATAGGGAGGACAGGAGCCGTCGATCGCTTCTGGTCTTACTGGTCTAGAGAATTATGTCTGAGCATTCACGACTGGCCGGCGCCGCCAAGCCGAGGCTGTTAAAGGCGCCAGCTTCTGCCGCTCTCGCGTTGGAAGCTGGGGCGATGTGGAATAGGTCCGCGACACGCGCCTTCAGGAGGCCGACGACATGGTGGCTTCGCTTGCACCCTGCTTGAAAGTCCGCCCAGAAAGTCGACGCCCCCGCCAAGTTACCGGATAACAAAGGACTGTGAAGCAGGAGACGCAAGGGCCTGAAGCGGGCGACGAGATCGTCGCCGTCGGCCCGCTCCCTGCACTCGGGTGCGGCCGTAGCGACTTCGTCCAAAGCGGCACCGGCCATTCCAGCCCCCGCGCTGCTGATAACGCGCTCGCGTGATCCGGCCTGACGCCGGGTCACACCCACTCAAGCAGACGAATTCGAGATCGCCGAGATGGCCTTTACCGACATTTTCATCAAGCGCCCGGTCCTGTCGGTCGTCGTCAGCCTGCTGATCCTGCTGATCGGCCTACGCGCGGCGATGGTACTGCCGATACGGCAATATCCGAAGCTTTCGAACACGGTCATCAACATCACGACGGTCTACCCCGGAGCGTCTGCGGACCTGGTCCAGGGCTTCATCACCACGCCGATCGAACAGGCGGTCGGTTCCGCCGAGGGCGTCGACTATATCACCTCGTCCTCGGTGCTCGGCTCCTCGACGATCCAGGTCTACATCAAGCTGAACTTCGATCCGAACCAGGGGCTCACCGAGGTGCTCGCCAAGGTGAATTCGGTCAAATATCTGATCCCGAAGGAATCCAACGATCCGGTCGTCACCAAGACCACCGGCCAGACCACAGCGGCGATGTATATCGGCTTCTCCTCTGAGGAACTCTCCGGCTCGGCGATCTCCGACTACCTGACGCGCGTGGTGCAGCCGGTGCTGTCGACCATCGATGGCGTCGCGTCCGCCGATATCCTGGGTGGCCAGACTTTCGCGATGCGGTTGTGGCTTGACCCGGTGAAGATGGCCGGCCACAACGTGTCGCCGGCCGACGTCGCCTCGGCAATTGCTGCCAACAACTTCCAGTCCGCGGCGGGCCAGACCAAGGGCTATCTGATCGTCTCGAACATCTCGACGAATACCGACCTCGGTAACGTCGAGCAGTTCAAGAAGATGATCGTCAAAGCCAAGGATGGCGGCTTCGTGCGGATGGAGGACATCGCCTCCGTCGAGCTTGCTGCCCAGAGTACGGATGCGAGCGTCGCCTTCAACGGCGAGCACGCGATCTTCATCGGCGTGAACGCGACGCCGCAGGGCAACCCGCTGACGCTGGTGAAGGGCGTGCGCGCGCTGTTCCCGGAGCTCGAGCGTAATCTGCCGCCGTCGATGAAGATGAAAGTCGCCTACGATTCGACCAAGTTCATTCAGTCGTCGATCGACGAGGTCGAGAAGACGCTGGGCGAGGCCGTGGTCATCGTTATTGTCGTGATCTTCCTGTTCCTTGGCTCGTTCCGTTCGGTGATCATCCCGGTCGTCACCATTCCCCTGTCGATGATCGGTGTCTGCACACTGATGCTGGCGCTGGGCTTCAGCTTCAACCTGCTGACGCTGCTCGCCATGGTGCTCGCGATCGGCCTCGTGGTCGACGACGCCATCGTGGTGGTGGAGAACATTCATCGCCATCTGGAGGAGGGCCAGCCACCGGTGCAAGCGGCGCTGGAAGGTGCACGCGAGATCGTCGGGCCCGTCATCTCCATGACCATTACGCTCGCTGCCGTGTACGCTCCGATCGGCTTCCTCGGCGGCTTGTCTGGCTCGCTGTTCCGTGAATTCGCCTTCACGCTGGCAGGTTCGGTGGTCGTGTCGGGCGTCATCGCGCTGACGCTGTCACCGATGATGTGCTCGGTGCTGCTGAAGAATACCGAAGAAGGCCGGTTCGCAAAACTGGTGAACAGGGTGTTCGGCGCCATCACGCGTTGGTATGGCCACAGGCTCGACCGCTCGCTCGACTACAAGGCCGTCACCGGGCTGTTCGCGGTGACGATCCTCGGGCTCGTCGGTTTCCTCTACATTCATACCTCGAATGAGCTCGCGCCCGAAGAAGACCAGGGCATCGTGTTCGCGGTGATCAAGGCGCCGAAATACGCCAACATCGACTATGTCGATTTCTATGGCGACAAGCTCGACAAGAAATTTCAAAGCTTCCCCGAGACCGATCTGCGCTTCGTGCTGAACGGCATCAGCGGCCCTCAGAACGGTATCGCCGGCATGCTGCTGAAGCCATGGGATGAACGGCAGCGCTCCTCGATTCAGCTGAAGTCGCTGGTGCAGGCCGAGCTCAGCAAGATCGAGGGGGTCCAGGCGTTCGCCTTCAACCTGCCGCCGCTGCCGGGCGGGCCGGGCGGCCTGCCGGTGCAGATGGTGATCAACTCGACCGCCGGCTTCCAGGCCGTCTATGAGCAGATGGAGAGACTGAAGGACGCCGCGCGCAAGAGCGGCATGTTCATCGTCTCCGACAGCGACCTCGCCTTCAACCAGCCGACCGTGAAGGTGAACGTCGACCGCGCCAAGGCGCAGGACCTCGGCATCAACATGCAGAACATCGGCAGCGCGCTCGCGCTCCTGGGCGGCGGCAATTACATCAATCGCTTCAACCTGGAGGGTCGTTCCTATCAGGTGATCCCCCAGGTACCACGCGCTCAGCGGCTCTCGCCGGAATCGCTCGGCGGCTACTACGTGTCGACCAACACCGGCCAGCAAGTGCCGCTATCGACGGTGGTGTCAATCGAAACCTCGACCGCTCCGAATTCGCTGACGCACTACAACCAGCTCAACTCGGCGACGTTCTCGGCCGTGCCGATGCCTGGCGTGACCGTCGGCCAGGCCGTTGACTTCCTTGAAGGCGAGGCCAAGAAGCTGCCGCAGGGCTTCAGCCACGACTATCTGGCCGATAGCCGGCAGTACGTTCAGGAAGGCAATCAGCTCGCGATCACCTTTGGCTTCGCGCTGGTCATCATATTCCTGGTGTTGGCGGCGCAGTTCGAGAGCTTGCGTGACCCGCTGGTGATCATGATCTCGGTGCCGATGGCGATCGTGGGCGCGCTGATCCCGCTGTTCTTCGGCGTGGCGACCATGAACATCTACACCCAGGTCGGTCTGCTGACCCTGGTGGGCCTGATCACCAAGCACGGCATCCTGATGGTGGAGTTCGCCAACGAGCTTCAGATCAATGAGCGGCTGGACCGCCGCTCCGCCATCGAAATGTCCGCCCGCATCCGCCTGCGGCCGATCCTGATGACCACGGCGGCAATGGTGACCGGTCTGATCCCGCTCCTGACCGCGACCGGTGCGGGTGCGGCCAGCCGCTTCTCGATTGGTCTCGTGGTCGTGGCCGGCATGTCGATCGGCACGCTGTTCACGCTGTTCGTGCTGCCGGCCGTCTACGTCGTGCTGGCGACGGACCATCGCGCTGCGGCCGATTGCGAGCGGAACAAAGAGGTCAACGATCTCGACCTCGGCGCCAAGGCGCTGCGGCTGACCTGAGGTCCGCTCGATTGAAGATGCAAAGCGACAATGGTCATTGCCAGGGCGCATTCGCGCGGACGCAAGCGTCAGTTTATAGCGGAGATGAGGCCGCTGCTACTGGGCAGGCGCTGCGCCACGAGATAGTTGTTCGATTGAGGCAGCGACCTCGACGACTCACCCAAGGGGTCGACTACATGCTTCAACCGGTTGGCTCGATTGACACGCCTCTCCGGAAGCTGCGAACGTCCGACCGTTCGGGCTGAAAGGCCTCAACTAGAACTGGCACGGCGCTCGCAGGATTGCTGTCGCCACATACGAAAACATCAACGGCCGCGTAGGACCTCTCAGGCCAAGTATGCAAAGTCATGTGCGATTCAGCCAACAAGGCTATTGCCGAGACGCCGTGGCCTGGACAAAATTTATGAACATGAAGGTGGAGCAATGTCGCACTCGCCGCATGGATGGCTTTTCGGATTGCGTCTTCCGCAAGGTCCGGATCATCGAGGTTCTTCGCTCCCCATAGCTCGATGAGCATATGCGTCGCACCGGTGGCCAGACCCGGTGGTACTTCTTGTTCGTTATCAATAATCATTAAGAAATCTCCATTGAATTGACGACTCGATAACATGAGCGGCGTGTTTTGCCGGTAGGTTCATGACCTCAATGCCGCATCAAGGACTTGGCGTCTCAAAGGCACAAGTCAGTTGCTCGCAATCGGTGTTACCGCTTGGGCGCCGTAGGGATCCGCAGCCCGGCGAGCGCCAAGCCCGCTTTCGTGAGGAGAGCACCAAACCATGATCCAGGCACCCGTTGGTTGCGGGTGCCATGCAGACTGACGCGTGTCGACTACAAGATCCGGTAGGTGCCAACGTAAATTTGAGGTCCTAGCGTCGGGCCGTGTTCCCCTGACCTCATCGAGGAAACAGTGGTGAACGCAAAGGACGGGAAGCCAAGAAACGGACAAACGGTACATCGTGGCTCGCCGATACCGGGGGCTACACAATTGCATACCCTCAATCAGGATCATCGGTGTTCTGATTTAAGGGCGGCCAGAAGGGATGAAGGGGGGCGCGTTTGCCTAGCCGGGATATACCCGAAAAAAATCCGTATGTGGAACGTCAATCGATCGAGGCGATCACGGCGATCGATCGCATTGCAAGATCGGATCCGGAGAGAATTGCGCTGAGGAGCGGCGCAGACGAGCTCACTTACGAGGCGCTGCGACTAAGATCCGATGCCCTCGCAAGGAGGCTACGAAAGCATGGCGCTCGGGGCGCTGTCGTAGGATATTGGGGTGAGCGGGGCTTCGACTGGGCGACGGCGGTGGTCGCAATTTTGAAGGCGGGATCAACGTACCTACCGCTCGATCCATCGTTACCCGCTTCACGTACATCGTTCATAATTGAGCAGAGCCGCTGTGCCTTGATTATCGGTCCCGACCAGCAGCATTCGCTCAGCCTGTTCCAGTCGAGCAACAAAGGCACCATCCCATTCATGCCGATAGAGGCGGAGCTGCGTGAGCGCCAGCCTTCGTCTTTCGTGCCATCATCGAGCGCGGATGGACACGCCTACATTCTGTTCACGTCTGGTTCGACGGGCCAGCCTAAGGGCGCAATGATTGCGCGTGCAGCCCTCAACAATCATTTGGCGGCAAAAATTGATGCCCTGACGCTCACTCGAACGGATTGCATTGCCGAGACGGCATCGCATTGTTTTGACATCTCGCTGTGGCAGCTTCTGGCAGGGCTTTGCGTCGGAGCCAATATCGCGATCGTCGATGATGCGACACTGAAGTCACCAGTATCTCTTCTCAAAGCAATTCAAGGGTACGGCGTGACGGTTGCTCAATTCGTCCCGTCAATGCTCGCAGTATTTGTTGAGTATCTGCAGCGCCTTGCGGCGGCTGAGCGAGCTCTGGACAGTTTGCGGATTATTTCCACGGTTGGAGAACCCCTAACACCCGGGCTGGCGCGCGCATGGCTTGCCTTATATCCAAATGTCTCCATTCTAAACCACTACGGGCCTACCGAGTGCGCCGACGGCGTTACGCACAACCTGGTTTCCGTACCGCCCGCGGTGGCTGATACTTATGTCCCGATTGGTAAGCCGATTGCGAATCTTGAGGTCTACATCACGGATGGATCTCGTCTGTGCGACACGGGAGATGTCGGCGAAATCTGCGTTAGCGGTGTTGGTGTGGCTACTGGTTACGTCAATGACCACGTCCGCACCAAGGATGCCTTTGGGCCAAACCCGTTCTCGAACGACCCGTCGTTCCGGCGCCTCTACAGGACAGGTGATCTTGGGCGCGTTCGTTCCGATGGCCTTTTGGAATGTCTTGGTCGACGGGACCGTCAGGTCAAAATCCGCGGGCACAGAATTGAGCTGGGAGAAATCGAGGCCCGTCTCTCCGCTCATCACTTGGTACGTGGCGCGGTCGCGGTGGCATCCGTCTGCGCAGGCGCAAAGCTTACGGCGCGAGACATAACCGGCGCCGCGGGGGAAACTGGATCGAGACGAATCGTCGCGTATGTGTCAGCTCCGGCTGAAGTGACGGAATGCGAGCTTTTGGACTTTCTTGCCGAAGCGCTTCCCACCTACATGCTCCCAGAAAGGATCATCCACGTCGACGGTATTCCACGGACCAGAAACGGAAAGGTCGACTTTGGAGCATTGCCGGACCCGACCAGTGTTCGCCCTCCAATGCCGACGCCATTCGAGGGGCCGCGAACAGAGGTTGAAGCCAAGCTGTGTCAAATCTGGTCAGGTGTTCTGGGCATTGAGAACATTGGCGTGAATGATCAGTTCATAAGCCTCGGCGGAGACTCGCTACGGGCAATGCTCATATTGGGCCAATTGCAGACCGAACTCGGAGTGAGAACGGATTTCAGGCTAGTCCTGAATGGAACGATACGATCTCTTGCGGCTTCGATCTCGCCCCGAGGCGAGTCCGAACCGTGCATAGGCCCCGCGTACGGAAAGCTTACGCGATCGCCTCTGACGCGAGTTCAGGAACACCTATGGTTTCTCTCCCAGCTCGATCCGTCTGCCAAGAACTACATCATTCAAGGCGGCCTGCGAATAAGAGGCATCATCGATCTGGCCGCGTTCAATCGCGCCTGGACCGATGTCGTTCGTTCCCATCAGGCACTTTCTGCACGCTTTATCGATGAGGATGGTCCGGTTCAGCTCTTTGATGCTCCGCAATGTGCAAATCTTGAATTGGCTGACGCATCTCATCTGTCGGCGCAGGAAGCTTTGGAGTTGATCGCAGAATTGCGGCGAACAGAGCTGAACGGCAGCTTTGATCTCAGCCAGGGCAATCTGTTTCGCGGGCGCATGATCCGTTTTGGCCCCGACCACCATCTGATCCTGATCACCGCTCACGAAATTATTGTCGATGCCTGGTCGATCTCTGTTCTGCTCAGAGACCTTCGGCAAACGTACCTACCTGCCGCGACGTCTTTGCCAAAGAACCGGGCCTCACTTTCGACCTACGCGGTCTGGGAAAAACAGCACGCGGCTCCAGAGGCGCTGGCCAACCAACGTAGCTATTGGCGCGGTCAGATTGGTGATGATCCGCCGGTGCTTTCGCTTGGAACAGGACAAGCGCGGCCGCAGACTAATTCCCACCGCGGCGCCTCGCATGCGGTGCTGCTTGGCAGCGAGCTCTCCAATCAGGTACGGGAGTTTGCGCGTCGACATGGGTGCACCACGTCGACAACCCTTCTCGCGTGCTTCCAGCTGCTGCTGAGGATGTATAGCGGTCAAGACGATGTCATCGTCGGCATACCGCACGTCGTACGGGATCAACCGGGTAGTGCCGACATCGTCGGCTTCTTCCTGAATATGCTGCCAATCCGTTCCGCGATCGATGTCGGTCAGTCCTTTGCGGTTCATGCCTTGCGCACCCAGGGCCTGGTCAGCGATGCTATCGCAAATTCGGCATATCCGTTCGGCTGGATGGTAAGGGATTCCCGATTATATCGCGAAGCGGGACGATCGCCGATCTTCCAGGTCATGTTCAACATGTACTCCGAGGCTGCGGAGCCACCTGGCCAACAAGAGTTGGATCTGACATTCCGCGAATACGACACCGGCTATGTAAAATTCGATCTGACCTTATACGCACAAGATCAGGGTGATGAAATTGCCCTCCAGCTAGCATATGCCGAAGACATATTGTCCAGCGATCTCATCGGCCGTATGGCTGATAATCTCCGCTGCCTGATTGCAGCGTGCGTTGATAATCCGCTTGCGCCCGTTCAGGATCTGAGCTGCCTCAGCGCGACCGATGTCGTTATGCTGGACTCGCTGGATGGCTCGGCGCAGTCATACGCGACTGAATGTCCACTTGTCGAAGCGTTCGAGCAAATCAGCGCCTCTCATCGCAGCCAGGTTGCATATTTTGGTGATTCCGGTGAGATTACATTCGGCGATCTGCGTGAGCGCGTGACAGCAATCAGGTCGTTACTGGAGGCGTCTGACGTGCGGGCTGGCGACAGGGTCGCCTTGCTGGTCGACCGGTCGCCTGACGTGGCCGCTGTTATACTTGCGGTACGAGCCTTGCGGTCCATCGTTGTCCCCATATCGCCGGATTATCCGCGTGAACGGATCGAACACGTCCTGCGAGATAGTCAGCCAAAGCTTCTGGTTCACGCAAGTGCCATTGACCTTGGTTTTGAGATGCCGTCGATTTCCCTGTTGACCCTGGAAGGGTGCGGCACGCCCGCGCGCCATTCTGAGCGTAGCGCCAAACCATCAGATCAGGGAATTGCGAGCCTCATTTACACGTCATCCTCAACCGGGAAGGCGAAGGGGGTCCTTATACCGGAATCGGCAATTCTCAATCGACTGAACTGGATGTGGCGAAGCGCTCCCTTCGACAATACCGACGTGATGGTTGTCCAGAAGTCCGCATCACTTGTTGCGTCCGCTTGGGAATATTTCGGGGGGCTTCTGAGAGGCATATCCACGCTGATTCTGACCCAGGAGCAGTTGCTGGATCCAGATCTGTTGTTGAGCACGTTGGCGAGACGTCGCGCGACACACTTATTTGCCTCGCCGTCACTCCTGACAGGCCTCATTGCTTCCCAAGAACGGCAGCGGCGCGCCACTTCCTTGCGGTTGGTCACCAGCAGCGCGGAACCGATGCCGTCCTCGCTCCCCGTTCGCTGGCGTGCGTCTTTCCCGGACGTGCCGTTGTGGAACTTCTATGGCGCAACGGAATGTGCATCCAACGCCTCAGTCTACAAAACATCGGATGCCGACGACGGCTCGTCGCTCGTCCCCGTTGGGCGCCCAATCGATAACGTCAAGCTCTACGTGCTCGATGACAGGTTGAAGAGAGTCCCTGTCGGAGCCGTCGGCGAACTCTGCATCGCGGGACGCTGCGTAAGCGCCGGCTACTGGAGGGATCAGGAACGGACAAACCGTTGTTTCGTGCCGAATCCTTATGATGACGGACAAAACAGCGTTCTTTATCGAAGTGGCGATATCGCACGGATCTCAACCAGCGGCCTTCTCGAGATTTGCGGCCGGTCGGACAACCAGATCAAGGTACGGGGCTATCGCATTGAGCTGGAGGAGGTCGAAAAGGCCCTTGAATCTCATCCGGCAATCGCAAAGGCCGCGGTCGTCGCAGATGGCATCGATGACCATCGTCACTTGACCGCCAGCGTGGTTCCCGCGCGCGACAGGCTATGCTCTGAAGATATTGTCGCCCACCTGCGCCACACATTGCCGTCCTACATGATTCCCGCCGCCTTTCGTTTGGTTGACAATATCCCCCTTACGGCGAACGGAAAGATTGATCGTGCTCACCTGTTGTCCGTTCCTTACTGCGACGTCGGGCTTGGTCTATCTGCTGAGCCCCGCACGAGGAAGGAGCGTCTTCTTGCCGGGATCTGGCAGGAGTTATTAGGCGCTAAGCGGGTTGGAATTGATCACAACTTCTTTGATATCGGCGGAGACTCTCTTCTGAGCGTGCGCTGCGTCACGCTAGCGCGCACAGCCGGGCTGAATCTTACTGTTGACCAACTCTATCGAACGCCGACCATTAGGGAATTGGCGGTAGATGGAGCGACGGTTACACTCCATACCGCCCCTTCCGCGGATGGCTCGTTGCCAGTGACCCCCGCAATCGCATCTTGGAAGCCTCTTGTGGGCTTCGATGAGCACTACAACATAGGCGATCTGTTCTTCCTGCCCGGCGGGATCCTGGACATTCGGCTGCTGGAGCGCGCCCTTGCCCATGTCATGGATAGGCACGAAGGCCTCAGGATCCGTATCGCCCGAACCGACGATGGACTAGGTCTGACGATTGCAGCTTCGGTGGCCGAACGCCTCGTGGAGGAGATCAATCTCGTCGGAATGACCAGCCTGCGGCAGCGGAAGGCAATCGAGAGCATCTCAGCAAGACGTCAACATATATTTCGTTTTGACGGCCAGACGCCTCTTATTAATGTCACGGTGTTCCGCACCTCGGAAAGAGGCGATTACTATCTGCTGGTCCTGATGCATCATTTCGTAGCAGACGGCATAGGCTATCGACTGTTCCTGGAAGCATTGGATTCGGCTTACGACGCCCTTAGCTCGGGCCACGCCGTGAGTAGTCCCGAGAACATGCAAATGCTCTCTTCATGGTTGAAGCGCCTTGAGCACTACGCGAACAGCGAAGCGCCAGCCGAACTCGAATACTGGGAGGGGATCGACCACGATCAGTTCAATTTGGACGTCAGCGACGCCTCATCGGGCGGCGCGAGTTTTTCGGACGTGACCGCGAGAGAGCTTCATTATGCACACCTTGAAGGCCGCAAGAATGACGCGAATTGCCGATCCCTTTGGGAAGACAAGGCCAAGCATCATCTGGAGATTGGCAACGAAGCGACAGCTGATCTCCTCAATATTGCAGCCAGATCGGCGCATTGTAAGGACATCGACGTATTTCTTGCCGCCATATCCGGCGCCTGTGGACGTGTTTTCGGCAACTATTCGCTCTGGATTGATAGCCTTACCTCGACCCGAGGTCGGCTGTTTGAAGATATTGATCCATCGCAGATCATTGGTCATATCAGCGAACTCGTTCCGCTTTCCTTGAGTCTTGCCGGAACGGAGCCCCGTCCCGATCGTGCCCATTCAATAAACCGCCAGCGCAATGTCCTACCGCGCAGGGGAATAGGGTTTCGGGCCTTGAAATTCCTAAACCGAGATCCAGCCGTGCGGAGCCGGATCGATCGTCTGCCCTTACCCAAAATTGGACTGAACTATCGAGCGGGTTTGCAGCGTCATTTTCCGCGCCGCCTCCTAACCCAGGAACCGTCTCCAATCTGGATCGGCGAAGACATGGATGAAGCGGCCGCGAGTCACCTCTTCTGGTTCGATGTCGGATATCAAGCCGGCCGTCTACAGATCGAAACAAGGTATGACCCAATCCAGACAAACTATGAGGTGACCCACAATTTTTGCACCGTGTTGCAACAGGAGCTATTGCTGACGATCAGCGAATTCGGAAGAGCCGGCGACACTGTCATCCATGAATGAGCTGGCTGCGGAAGTGGTCGTCGAAAGCGTTCGAGATGTGATGGCAAAGAAGAAGAACATCGATCTATCGGATGCCAATCTGTCGCGACTTATCCTGCGGCTCGCAATTCCGTCTATTGTTGGCCTATCGATCAACGCGGTACAGCAGGCCGTCAATGCGATCTTTGTTGGCGCACTTGGCGCGCAAGCGATCGCAGCTGTCAGCATGACCTTGCCTGTCGTGGTTCTGCTGACGGCAGTCGGTCAGGGAATCGGTGTCGGAACAGCCTCGTTCATATCTCGTCATCTTGGTGCTGGTGAGTACCTGGAGGCGAGTAGAGGCGCGAGTACTGCACTGGCCCTGGCCGCTCCAATCGGCATCATGCTTACGGCTTTTCTACTGCTAAACTTGCGACAGATCTTCGTAACGCTCGGGGCAACTCCAACCATCATGCCCGTGGCGCTCGACTATGCGGCGACGCTCTTGTTCGGCTACACCTTGATGCTTCTAAACATCGTCAACGGCTTCATCGTTAGAGCCGAGGGCAACACACGCTTCAGCATGTGGACGATGATTACCGCCTTCATCCTGAACGCCGTGCTCGATCCGGCCTTCATCTTCTTACTGGGCCTCGGTGTGCGAGGCGCAGCCCTCGCAACATTGGTATCTCAGATCGCTGCCATTGGCCTCTATATCGCGCATTTTTCGAGGCTGCGCGGGATAGTCCTCGTCAAAATATCTTACATCTCGTTGCGAATAAGTCGCATCAGACAGCTCGCGCTTATAGGAGCGCCAGCGACCATGACAGGCATTTTATCTGCCATTGCGTCTATGCTCTTGTACGGAGCTGCTGCGCCGTTCGGGGACGATTGCATTGCAGCTATCGGAATAGCTGTGCGATTGCTGACGATCGGCGCATTGCCTGTCACCGGCTTTTGTATGGGCTCTCAAGCTGTTCTGGGTTTCGGTTGGGGCGCACGCGATCTTTCTCGCGTATTGAAGGCCGCAAAGCTCATGCTTTCCATGAGTGTCGCACTCTCGGTTGCATATTCTGCGGCCGTTGTGAGTTTTGCCAGACCGTTGGTCAAGCTGTTCAGCGATAGCGAGAACGTCACGGAAATTGCCGTCTCGACATGTATCATCTTCCATCTCTTCTTTTGGCTTTTTGGTATTGAGAGTTTCGTGACGGTGATGCTTCAGTCGTTCGGGAGAGCCCGCCTTAGTGTGATTGTGTCCTTGGCGAGGCACGGCTATTTCTTCATACCGGCCGTACTGTTGTTGCCAGTCATATCGGGGTTCAACGGACTGTTGGCCAGTCAAGCAATCGCTGAGCTGGGTGCTGGAATGATTGCACTGTTTGTCATGTTCCACCAGTTTGCTGAGCTCAGACGAGCGCGCCGGCACACTACTTGAAGCCCGATCGAGGTCGCATGTTGACCTGACAGCGGACATCATCGCGGTCTAGAGCATTGAGCCTACATAGCCGCGCGGGTGTTGCTCTCCAAGAAGTGACGCACGTGATGTGCGAGAGCCATGCAGCTATAGTGGTACCCATCTGCCTGTTCACTTGCGGTGCTCGTGCGGCTGAGCTTCGCGAGGGCTGCTTCGGGACGCGCTCTTCGGATCTCCGTGAAGACGAAGATTGGCTACATCTCGATAGAAATGGGGACCGAGCACGGAGTGATCTGAGTCTGTGGCGTCGACGGACGGCGTCAAGGCGTTCACCGACCAGAAAACTGATCGAGCTTATCAGGTTCTACAAAGAAAACCGTGGACTGCTCGCTCGGTGACACTGCGGCCTGCGCGCCGAATGGATACACGCCGTGGTTGACGGCAACGCTTGTGGGGACCGATACTCCAGCCAATGCCGCGAGATGAGCCCTCCCAACCGCTAAGAATGGCGGGCTGTGGCGGACGGATCAAACCTGAAAATGGTAGACTGCGTTAGACGTCCCCCCATGCAGAGAGTTAGTGACTCCGAAGTGCGGACGGCGCTCCGACATCAAAAAGAATTGGGAGCGCTGCACCCACCCCATGGCGCCTCGCCGTCAGCTTCAGCAAATCGATGCGAGCTTTCGGGCTCGAACGGCCCGAAAGCTTGCAATTCTATTCTCGGTCTCCGCCCGACTCGCGCACCAGGATTCGCGACTTCGTCACCTATAGTCGCCGCTTCCGAAGCCTAGATTGGCGAGCGAACAATTCAGTCAAACTTGTAGGAGGCCTGCAGGAACGTGCCCCATCGCTCCATGCGATAGTTCGCAGGAAAGGTCCCCGCGGCAACAGGAGGGCTGTCTTCCTTTTGGGCTTGATTGGGGAGTACCTCGCTATGTTTTGGAGTCCACATGGCCCAATAGCGGGCGCCGACGCCGACGCTGAAATTATTGGTGATGAAATAAGACAGGACTCCCTCGACCTGCACACCACCGCCACCGCTCCCGCGTTGATCGCTGAAATACGTCAAGTCTCGCAACAAATGGTTGTCGCGGCCCTGGAAGTCTGTCCAAGGCAGGTAAGCAACATCAGCGCTGACGCGCCAACGGTCGAGCAACGTGGTCTCGGCGCTGAGGCCGACGCGCAGCGCATTCCAATTGGTGTCCTGGCTGCCGATGACCGTTTTGCCGCCGACTGCTTGACGGCATGGCGCTGAAGACGACGCGATCTGCGTGCATCCGGTCGCGTCAGAGTTCTGGCCGTAATAGGTCCAGCCCATAAACCCGCCGACCCTGAAGGCGGGACCGCGCAAGAAATCGTAACCCGCATCGGCCGTGTAGTACATGAACCTTCCGTTCGCCTGGCCCGATGTCGTGTTAGAATAGGCGATGTTGTCAGCAATGCCCCAATCTTCATCATTCAAAGTTCCGTTGTTGAAGCGCCCGAGGCCGATATTGCCCTTCAGAAATATCCCCCAAGGGCTATCCACGCGTTCGAACAACTCACCGGAGATCGCATCCAGCTTGTGATAGGTGAGCCTTGATACGAGCTCGCTCCCGACGTCCCATTGAAACCTTCCTCGACTCAGCCATAACCGTGTGCCGCTTTCCAGCGACCAACCCTGCGCGAAGGCAATCGGCGGCGCGCTGACGGGCGGCGTTGCCCCGTATAGCGGCGCGTCGGACCATCCCGGCGTCCGTGAGTCGGCATCAAAGTGGTAGTTCAGAGCAATTTTGCCGACGTGATAGCTGCTGGACAGGCTGGTGATGTTGGCTGGCACCGTTGCCAACGGAAGCTGTACAGTCGAAGGGGTTGCCACACTCGGTCCGCCGAACCACAGATAATCGTACTCAAGTCCAACGGACCATGCAGGCGTGAGCGCTCGCTCGACGCCGGCGCCGATTGTGCCACCGGCCCGACCATATTCGAAATGGGTGGCATTCTGCGGCGCCCAGCCATTCGGGCGGCCTTTGTGATGAAATTCGTTGTTGTTGGCGACATCGCCCTGATTGTGTTGCCAGGCCACGCCTCCCTTGAGATAAACCAGCGTGTGGCCCTGCGCGCCAAACGCATAACCCAGGCGACCGGTCCCGGTGACAAAGACGTTTGGACTCGCATTGCAGTTTGCGCTTACAACCGATCCGGAGACGGCAAGGCAGGTGTTCGTGCCATCCGACGCGGCCCCACTGGCATCCACTTCAACACCAAAAACCCAGCGGTCCATCTGCCAATTGTAGCCGATCTGACCTCCCAGCGAGAACACAGGGGTATCGACGACATCCCCATAGATTGACGGACCATAAGGATCACTGAATGATGTCCGGCCGTAGCCGCCGCCAACGTGCGCGCCGAAATATCCTCCGGTCCAGCTCCACAGCACCGATGAGACTTTTACTGCGGGCTTAATATCCGCCGAATTGACCGCACCGCTTGCAACGAGCGCAGCTGTTGCTGCACCCCAAGAAAGAATTCCAGATCGCATCTCACCTCACGAAACACAACGCGCGCGCCATCTTCCAAGCCCGAATGGCCGATGTTGTTGGCACCGCTTCCACGCCGCCTAGGTGTGCAGGATCTACGCCAATGCACACGACGCGCATTGCCTGCGGTTTGGTTGGCGATGTCGTCCTTTCCTCTCAAGGATGGCGGATTCGAAACGCGATGCGTATGCAGACCGACACAAAGCGCGTGTGCCCCATGTTCGGCCAGTCCAGAGCGAATACGTCACCGCTCGTTTTCGAAGTGGTTCGTTGCTCCAGGCTCGCCGAAACCGCACAATGCGATTGCGTTTACCTACGTGACGGCATAGCCAATGCTCAACGGCCAGAGGCCACCAATGAGAGCTTCCATTCGAGGATCACGCATCCAAAATGATTAAGCGCTTTGGGGGCGTAAAGTATCGATATTTGCCGGCAAGCGTACCGTTAACAAACTGAAGGCCGTGATCGCCATAGATCATATCCTCACGAACGTAGCCATCGGCTAGGGCTTCTTGATTGTTGCCTCCAACTGTCTTCTGAGCGATTGTCATCATCTGCCCGCCTGACGGCGGCCCGAACATGTCAATTGCGGCAGCGCGTCGTGTGCCAAGTTTCAAGGCATCAAACTGTTTGGCCGGAATCACTCCGGCTGCCTTGATGGGCTCAGCTCTCATTCGCGGGAGATTTTCAGATCCAACTGGCTTACGAGCCACAACCTTCTCGATGCAGTGAGAATGAATTGGAATGCCGGGGTGCGAGTCCCATTTAATGTAATGATCGGACCGTAAGATCTCCCAGCCGGCTTTCGCATAGATAGCCTCAAGCTCTCCACGCGAGAATGACTTCTTGTGACCGCAGGCCAAACTCTCCTCAGGGATAGGATGGTCTGCTTGATCGAGCGTGTTGGTGAAGCAGTGGAACCCTCCAGGCCGTGTCCGATCCAATAAGACCGACACGAGCGGTTTCCAGACGGCCCGCTCCGTGAAATGCAACACGCAGTGCGCTATAAAGACGTCGAGGTAAGCAGGCGACTGGAACGCTTCAACAGCAGCGACACCGCTCGCTATATTCACGCCAAGAGCGCCTGCGAGCCGATTCAGTTTGGAGACAGCGGCTTCAGATATATCGCTTGCGATGACCTGATGACCAAGCTGAGCCAAATAGAGGACGTTGCGCCCCTCGCCGCAACCCAGCTCGACAATCACACTCTTGGCGCGCAGAGCTGGGGTTATCTCGAAGATTTCGGGACTCGGACCCCCCATACACGAGACGTCGTGGTCGGCGTAGCCCGAGTCCCACCAAAAGTGTGAATCCTTCGCCATCTGTTGCATGCCTGACCTTACGCTGCCTGATATTGTTCCTCGAGGGCTGCCATCCTGCCCGAGTAAAACATCCGAGCTATGATGCTGGAGTACTTAAACCCCGTTCGAGTCAGTTGATAAGCGTCACCATCTGCCAAATTCACGAGTTGCAGAGATTCAAGGGCCTTGAGTTCGTCGCCAAAATCAGCCGCGAGCGCTCGTCCGAATACTGCAGCGTAATTACTTCTGCTCAAAGCTGACAACGTGAGGCCAAGCAGGACGTAACGACGCCGAAGATCATCCTGCGTCAGCCTGATTCCGTGCGATGCTATCGCGTCGGGATCGAAGGGGCGAGCCGAGAAGGCGTTGATGATGGGCGAAGCCGCACTCGAGGCTACGGCATAGTCCGTGCTACAATGATATTGGCCAAAATAACTCCTGGCGCCGGCCCCCAGTCCTAGCAGGGGCGTTCCCTTGAAATCCGACACCTCCTGCCGGTAGGCATGATCGCCAGCGATCCTGGTGAAACGTGTGAAGGATTCCTGGCGGTAACCTTTGGACGCCATCAGGGCGACGTTCTGATCGTAGACCTCATACTTTTCCGCCTCAGAGAGGAATAGTTCGGGATTGTGCGCCTTCGAGATAGTGATGCTCGTCATCGGACGAACAACAGCGGGATACAGAGAGAGAGTCTGCGGCTCATAGTCGAGCACCCGGCCAAGCGAAGAGATCAAAGAGTCACGGGTTTGACCACGCAAGCCGAAGATCAGATCAAGATTGACGTGAGAAAAACGCGCGATGAGGGCTTTGATTGCCGCTTCTGCAGTCTGGAGCGAGTATGGCCTGCCAGAGTGCGCAAGCTCGCCGGGTTCCATGCTTTGGATGCCCATGCTCATTCTGTCGACGCCAAGTGCCTTCAGGCAATCCAGGAGGTTGTTGTCGACAGAGTCTGGCGTGCTCTCGATCGTAGTCTCACATCGCGAGCTTCGTTTTGGAAAGGCTACATCGAGGGCGGCGAAAAGCTCACCGAATTGATGCTGCGTCAGAAGGGTTGGAGTGCCGCCGCCGAAATAGAGACTTACAACCTCTCGATCTCCGAAATATTCTCCATATCGAGCGATGTGCTCCACCAGTCGGTTGACGTAAAACGCCCGGGTCTCCCGTCTATGGCGCGTTGTAAGAAAAAGCGTGCAGTAGGTGCAGCGATAGCGACAGAACGGAATATGGATATAGATGTTGATTTGCTTTGAGCGATTGGCCTGCCCAACGACATCAGTCATGCGGAGGGGCTGGGAAAAAGCCCGGTATACTCGCTTCGAAGGATAGCCGTAGACATAGGTTGGCAGCTCCTTGTTCGCTATATTTGTCCGAAGAAAGTCCAGACGATCCATGGCTTAACCCGTTGATTGCCGAAGCAGATGAATGCCCGAACGCCGTCTTCCCGAGCGCCACAAGTTCATTACTTATGACAATCAGCAGTTTCCCTGGAAGCTGCTAAACCGTATCCAGGACTGCGTTTGCGCCACTTATGTCCTTCGATCGAATCGTGCGGCTTATGTGCAAGAAACCAAATGCGCGCATGGCTACAGCGACTGCTGCGCCGCCATTCCGCCAACTGCTCCCATAAACGGTCAAGTCCACCTTTTCGAGGTTGCGGTCGCCTTTTTCAGGAGTTAATTCGATGAGACCAAAGGGTGACATATCGGTCTTCGTTGTCGGCTCCTTCTCAAATGCGAAGATCAGTAAGTGAGGCCGGTTGGCAGCTCCTGCCGCCCCGTAATGAGAGAAACTCAAGAGTCGTGCCAACTGCGCAAGACGGGTCCCAGAAGAGCCGTTCTGCATTTTGTTCAACAGCTTAACTGCGAGCGCAGCGGCAAGTCGGCCGAACATCACGTGTCGCGGATGCGACGCGATCCGATCCACTTGACCTCGGGACTAAGCACCTAGGCACTCCGGTCACCCGACGTAGCGGATCATGTTCGGATATCCAAGAATCTCCGTCGTTCTCAGGCCACCACCTTGAGGTCTTTAGTGGTGTAGCTCGCCGACGCGATTTGGCTGTCCGTTAGTGATGCCTGTCAAGACGTCGCTGAACTAGGCGGCGGGATTGGCGCCGGGCGCCTGAGGTTAAGCGGTCGTCCTTGTTAATCGCTCTAAACGGACGGCAGTCGATCCCCGTCCCGCCGCCTGGAGCGGCGCGATGCTGACGCTCCTGCGGCTGCTTTGCCAGATGAGAAGCTGAGGCGTCCGTCTGTCGATTCACATTCGACCTTTATCGGACGACCTCGATCCGGACGAATCGATTCTACAATCGCCAAGTCGATGCTGTGCTGGTGAGCGCACGCTGGTGACTGTCATCACCACCAGCAAACGCACGCTTTGTTGATGCCCGATGTTGTCGGGTTTGTAACAGCGGTCTGCGGCCAGGTCGGGATCACAACAACGTTCTGATAGGCCGCTCGCGCGCACTATCTGCTTTCACAGCACGGAGTTTTTCTCGGATGCAGTCTTGGCACGATCATTGCCAAGCCCTGACCGGGCGTTGTCAACGCCAACCGGGAACTCCGAGGAGAGCATGAGTACCGTCTCCACTGGCAATGTCGCAGAAATCAGGGGCTGCGCTACCCGTCCACGTCACAGCGAGTCTGTAGCCATCCAACACAAGCTGGCTCGACGTCGCGGAGACGAACGCAACCGTCGCGAGAGCAATCGCCCTTGGAATAATGTCGTCCGGACTTCTGGCTCAGATCGCCACAGTATCGGAGTATCGGCCATTCTTGTGAGCCACGATACGTAGCAGGGGGCATAGCATGAGAGTGCCGGCCAAACTGCCGTCCAATCGACGCTTCGGCCTCACATTTTGCGCCGTATTTCTTGCGCTGGGCGCAGGCGCGGCCATCAAGGGACAAGTCGCTGCCGCTTACGTGTCGCTGTTTGCGGTTGGTGTCGCATTCGGCGGCCTAGCATTGATCGTCCCGCGAATGCTCGCGCCGCCCAACCTACTCTGGTTCTACTTCGGCGAATTGCTCGGACGGATCGTCAGCCCGCTGGTTCTTGGCATCATGTATTTCGGGCTTCTAGTACCGATCGCCTTCATCGCTCGCTTGCTCGGGCGCGATGAGCTTCATTTGAAGCGACGACCGGTCGCAAGTTACTGGATCAGTCGTAGCCCGCCAGGCCCGACAGGTCGGTCCTTCACACACCAGTTCTGAGGCGCATATGTTTCTCTTCATCAAGGAACTCTGGGCTTTCATGCGTGTTCGCAAAAAGATGTGGCTCGCCCCCCCAATTCTTCTCATGGTTGTCGTAGCCGCTCTGCTAGTTCTGGCGCAGGGCTCTGTCATGGCGCCGTTCGTTTACACGCTGTTCTGACCAGTGAATATCCTGGGTATCTCAGCTTACTACCATGACTCTGCCGCTTGTCTCGTCTCAGACGGCCAACTGGTAGCTGCCGCGCAGGAAGAGCGCTTCACGCGGAAAAAACACGATCCAGGCTTTCCTGCCTGTGCGGCTCGTTACTGTCTCCGCGCTGCAGGGCTATGTCCAGCCGACGTCGACTATGTAGTCTTCTACGACAAGCCCTTTAGCAAATTCGAGCGGATATTTGAAACCTATCTAGCTTTCGCGCCAAAGGGATTTAAGAGTTTCGCAACGTCGATGCCGGTTTGGCTAAAGGACAAGCTGTTTCAAAGAACGTTGATTGCTGAGGCCCTGAACGAGCACCTCGGGAATGATGTTGATTGGTCGAGCCGACTCCGCTTTTCAGAGCACCATCTCAGTCACGCAGCGTCAGCGTTCTTCCCGTCGCCATTTCACGAAGCCGCAGTGTTAACGATGGATGGTGTCGGAGAGTGGACGACCACCTCGCTTGCGATCGGTAAGGGAAAGGAACTATCAGTCTACAAGGAGATTCACTTTCCGCATTCGCTTGGCTTGTTGTACTCAGCCTTCACGTACTACATCGGTTTCAAGGTAAACTCCGGTGAGTACAAGGTAATGGGACTGGCGCCCTATGGCGAGCCAAAGTATGTGCAACTGATAAAGGAGCACCTGATCGACATCAAGGAGGATGGGTCATTCCACCTGGACATGAGCTTCTTTGACTACTGTACCGGACTGACAATGACCAATAGTCGCTTCGAGACGCTATTTGGTGGCCCGGCCAGGCGCCCGGAAACTGGGTTGACGCAGAGGGAGATGGATCTAGCGGCCTCCATTCAGGCCATTACCGAAGAGGTCGTCCTAAGGCTTGCAAAAGAAATCCGGACCACAACCGGCCAGAGAAATCTCTGCCTCGCAGGAGGAGTGGCGCTTAATTGTGTGGCGAACGGAAAGCTCTTGCGGGAAGAGCTCTTCGACAACATCTGGATTCAGCCGGCATCTGGCGACGCCGGCGGCGCAGTGGGCGCAGCACTGGCTGCCTACCATCTCATGCTTGAAAAGCCGAGGAGCATCCATGCGGGCGACAGCATGAACGGCGCGTACCTCGGACCGGAGTTCAGTCAGCGCGAAATCGAAGAGCGTCTAGGAAAGGCCGGCGCGGTATTCACGGCCGAATTCGATGAAGCACTGATTGACAGTGTCGCACATGCTCTGGTCGACGGTAAGTCGGTTGGGTGGATGCAGGGTCGGATGGAGTTCGGCCCGCGAGCGCTCGGCGGACGTTCCATCATTGCTGATCCCCGCTCACCGACTGTCCAGAAGCAGCTAAATCTCAAGGTGAAGTATCGCGAGTCGTTCCGCCCATTTGCGCCGAGTGTTTTGCGAGAGGACGTGTCGCAATGGTTTCAGCTTCATTCCGACAGCCCCTATATGCTCCTTGTGGCCGACGTGCTGAGCACCAAGCAGTTGCCGATGTCGGAAAAGCAAAAGCAGCTCTTCGGTATCGATAAATTGAACGTCGTGCGCGCGGAAATTCCGGCCGTCACACACGTGGACTACTCCGCGCGCGTGCAGACTGTGCACAGCACGACCAATCCGCGGTTTCACAGACTGATATCGAAGTTCAAGGAACTAACCGGATGCCCTGTTCTCGTGAACACCTCATTCAACGTTCGAGGAGAACCGATCGTTTGCACTCCAGAGGATGCGTTCCGCTGTTTCATGGGGACGGACATCGAAATGCTGGCCGTCGGCAATTCGCTCTTACGGAAGGAAGACCAGAGCAGAACTTTAATGAAGAACTATCGTCGTTGCTATGAACTCGATTAGAACGCGACGCGTTCAAGCTGTGCGCCCGGCAGCCGTCGTGATTTCTACCTCCTTTACGAACGATTTCGGCGCGCATTTCGAGGAAAACCATCCACATGGATGTCAAAACAAAAAACGCAATCTTCGGAGTGCTTTCAATCGCTACTAGCCTGATTACGGCGGTCGCCCTACTGGAATTCTATGTGCGTCTAACCCAGGCAGACGGCACCAATTTTGACATCGAAATGTGGCGTTACGCGAAAGACCTGAAAGTGGTTAGTGACGTACCCGGCGCAGGGCACGAACATAGCCCTGGAAAGGCTGGGGTTTACATGGGGGTGCCAGTGACAATCAACTCAGCAGGTTGGCGCGATCGCGAACATTCCGTGGAGAAAGAGAATGGCACAGTTCGAATCATGATGCTGGGCGACTCCTTGACGTTTGGATGGGGCGCAAGACCTGAAGACGTCACATCATACCGATTGGAAAGATTGCTGAACGCGAGGGAAAAGACATTCGAGGTCATAAATGCTGGGATTGGAAATGCCAACACAGCTATGGAAGCGACGTACTTCATGAAAAAGGCTTACGTATACAAGCCTGACATCGTCGTGCTGAACTATTTTATCAATGACGCAGAGCCAACACCGCGAAGGACGGAGAATTTCCTTCTAGAGCATTTCTATTCGGCAGCATTCATCGCGGGTCGCTTCGATGCCCTTATGCGAACATACTTCGGCAAGGCTGATTGGCAGCACTTTTACCGCGGTCTCTACCAAGAGAATGAACCCGGCTGGTTGGTTGCACAGGCTGCCTTGAAAGAACTTGCGAGCTATTGCAAGGCGCGAAACATCAAACTCATTGTTGTGAACTACCCGGAACTGCACGAGCTGTCCCCATATCCATTTCAGGATATAACGAGTCTCGTTGCCTCCAAGGTGAAAGCGCTCGGTATACCATTTCTGGACCTTCTTCCGGCTGTGGAAAATCAAGCCCCACAGTCCCTCTGGGTCACGAAGACAGACTCCCACCCAAACGGTAAAGCGGCCGGACTCTACGCGGACTCAATTATGAGAGTCCTGGTGGCCCAAATTCCCGAAGACTTTCGAGGGTCTGTAAATTGAAGGAATCCTCTTCCACGGAAAACCGTGTGGAAGCAGATGCGCTGCTGAGAACGGCCGCTGTGAGGACGAGGGTCGTTCGCTTGACGGCCCTATTGAACGAGGTATGGGCAATCCTTGGTGTCGCTCTTCTTTTGCTGACGACTCTGGAGGTATCGCTGACATCCTACTACGAGAGAGCTGACAAGAGAGAACGTCAAAGCGCAGCCAAGGCTGCAGCCAATTCTGGGGTATATGCAAATCCCGACCTGGCGGAAGAATACTTCAAAGAACTCACCGATGCCAAGGCGCGGGTGTGGGCTTCATATACGCAATCACAACAAACGGACTATGCGGGCAAATTCATTAACGTACAGGAAGGCACCAGAAGAACGTGGAACTCCGTGGCAATCAAGGATGATAAGCGTACCAGGTTAAAGATATTCTTTTTTGGCGGGTCGACTTTGTGGGGGCTTGGATCTAGCGACGACTTCACCATTCCCTCCCTTGTCGCCAAAATGTTAGCCGAAAATGGAATCAGCGCTGAAGTCACAAATTATGCAGTCATTGGGGATGTAACTACCCAAAGCTTGATTCGCTTCATTCTCGAATTGAGAAAGCGGAATGTTCCTGATTTGGTGGTCTTTTACGGCGGATCGGTTGAGGCTTTCTCTGCTTGTTATGAAGGAGAACCGGGCGTTCCGCTTGGCAACTCAAACCTCGAAAAAATATCTCCTAAAAAGGAGGCAAAAGCGCGCATAAGTATAAGGTTAGAAAACTTCGCGCTGATAAGACTGCTCACCGGCAAAACACAGCTCGCGGGGTGCTCGAAAAAATTGGACGTGTTGTCTGACGGAGCTCTAGATGTCTATCTAGGGAATGTTCGGTTTATCGAGGCTATTTCAAGGAGCTTATCCTTTAAAACATTATTCTACCTTGAGCCTCAGCTGTCCGATAAAACACACAGGACAAAATATGAAGAGGATCAGCTTTTAAAATCAGAGGAACGGCTTCCAGGAAAAAACGATCTTTACTCTCTGATGAGAAGCAAGTTGGTCAAGAGAGAAGATGAGAGTTTGGAGCAAAACGTGTTTCATGACTTACGTACTATCTTTGCCGATGTTGCCAGCCCAATTTACATGGACGGCGGGCATTATGGCGAGGATGGAAATGATCGGATATCGCGGAGAATTACAGCCGACATATTGGCACTATGTGCTCCGGCGAAGTGAACAACGGTTGTCTGAACAGAGTTTTCAGCGCACGCTCCGCGCTCATGACCAAGAGCAGCCGCCGGCACCACGGCATCCTCCACCGCCGGCACAACCTGTACTTCTTCTTCGTAATAGCCGCCTGCTGCTTCTCGCAACGGACGTCGCCAGCCGAACAACTGGTGCGGCGACAATCCATACCGTCGCGCTACCGAACAGACCGAGTCGCCGCTCGCTACGATTACAGGGCAATGACTTCTTTGTCGCGGAAGACGAGATGTCGGCGATCCGGTTGTCTGGCCCGCGCGGATTTCGAACAGCGCCACGATCGCTATAGGGATGTCAGGCCTCGGCGATCAGGCTGGTGCGATGAAGGGCGGCAGTCCGTATCGAGCTTGTTAGTTGCTCGGGAAAGTCCTTAGGAAGGGCTTTGAGCACATCGTTGAACGCTGTTTCGAACGTTTCTGCGAGATCCTTGAAGATGGAGCGTACGACCGCAAGCCCGACGCCAGAGATCTCGGCTGTCTGTATGAAGTGCCGAGGTAGGATTTCATTCACGGTGTAGTGTCGGCTCTTGCCGACCGACATCGCAAGCTTAAGTGCCTTGGGTTGAATTTGCTTCGCATCCAGACTGGGTTGTGCACTTAGTACGTCATAAAGTGGTGTCAGACGAAAGCGGCCTCCGGGGCCGAGAAAGATGCTGAAATTCTTGGCGTGACCGTCAGTTGCTCCAATCAGCCAGAACACGATGCTCGCACGGAGCAACATCGTGAGATCTTGAGTTGGTGCATCGCTTCCTTTCAGCAGCTCCAGAATGTCTTTTAGTCCGGGCCCGCCATCCGACTGGTATTTTCTGGTCGGCGGCACCGACAACGCTTGGCAGCAATCCTCCTGGGGCAGGCGGAGTAATCGCTTGTCTCTTGTCCAGCGGCGATCAAAACGCTCGACAACGAGCGTCCGGCGGCCTCCAAAATCAGTCATCTCGACGTTCGCTGCCGGGATACCAAGAGCTGAAATGAGTTTGAGGCAGAAGAATTCGTTCTCGACGCTGTTTGAGAGATCGATGCCGTTCGGCAAGCGCCCTATTTGCGGCTTCAGGATATGGGTGGTGGCGGTGGTCCCCACCGGCTTGTACCATTTGCCGTCCTGGCGCAGCAAGGCGGTCTTTTCCTGCGCACCGGCGATGGAAATTCGAAAATCTTCGTCCTCATCGAGACCGAGCGGAGCCGCCGCCAGATTCTGAATGATATGCGCGACTTCATCGTCACTGATGAGCTTGCCTTCGATCTTGCCCGCCGGTCCCGGATCGATGCCTTCCGGTAGAAATTGGAGTGCCCCGACGCAGTCATGTCCGAGAGCCGAGAGCATGCTGTAGGCGTCCGTACCGGTCGCGCCGACACGTTCGGCGACGCGCCTGCGTATCGGTTCGCTGTCCGGCAGCAGATTGTCGAACACGTTGATGACCGGAGCACCGATATAGCGGTCCTCGCGAAGGGGGAGGGAGAGCGAGATCGGGAAGGTCGACTGCCATGAGAGCCATTGCAGGTCGTAGCGAAAGTCGTTGGCGCCGCTGGACTCGCGCTTGAATACGCCGACCAGGCGGCCATTTACGAACACGTTTAACGGAGCGTTGGCTTTCGGGCGGGGCATTAGAATGCGCTCTCGATATCGGCCGCACTCGCTTTACTTCGCGGGCGAACCACCAATTCCAAGTCAAGGGCAGCCAGCGCTTCCATGAGGGTGTGGAGTTGAACGGCAGGTGCACCCGCCTCAAGCCGGGAGACGGTTCCCTGACGCAGATGGATGTTTTTTCCGAGCGCGGATTGCGTCAGTCCGGCCTGCTTGCGAGCCCTTCGTAGAATGGCTCCCAGTTGTTTTTCGGTGCGGGCGATGTGCTGCGGCATGTGAACCTCGATCGCCAATATACGGGGTTGCGTATACATGGTCAATATACGCATGTGCGTATATCGAGAAAGTAAGCGCAAGCGCGTATAAAATAAAAATATACGCACTCGCGTATTTTCCGCCCACTCCTTAAATGTCCCTCTTCCGGAATGACCGAGCACTTTTCTCAGCCAATTCGGACCGAAACCGTCAGCAAGCTTTCGCCATCTCATTTCATGAGAAGCTTCGGCGTGAGTCTGATGACTACTTAGACGCTGAAAGACCGTGCCGCCTATAGCGGCCCGTCGGCATCGAAGGAATTGCGCGGCCGGAAATTCCAGGTGGTCGGCGCATTGATCTGATAGCGCTCGATCCTGCCATCGCCGACCGCCACCAATGCCTGGGCTGCCGTGCGCGGCCCTCGATCAAGCCGACATAGGCCTCATCAGGCATTTCGCGTTCTGGCAGAACGGCTGTTCGATGAAAGCGTCAGAGAGCCGGAGAATGAGCAGGGAAATGACGACTTCCAGCCGGTTGTTTGGCATCTCCCTGTTTGCGCCATGTTGCGGGAGAAGTGAGTTCGCCAACGATATCTGCAAGATATTTCTGAATCGCTAGGTATGCTTTCCGTAAACCTCGTTGCCAGCTGCAAATCGAATTGTTCCGTTTCTCACTGTCGCGATCTCTTCGCGCACTGTGAATTGGGCGATTCAAATCCGTAACATCTTGGTCTTCCCAGTCTCCGCGCGCCGCTGCGGTTGGCCTGCTTCTTGCTGTCCTTGTTGCATCGACAAGTCAAAGCCGACGACGGGAGGGGCATGGGCGCGGCAATGGAAACATTTTACAGCGTGATCAGGCGGCAGGGCATCACGCGTCGGAGTTTTAACAAATTCTGCAGCCTGACGGCGACGAGCCTCGGGCTTGAGCCGTTGGCGGCGGATCGCATCGCCAACGCGCTCGAAACCAAACCGCGTGTGCCGGTGATCTGGATGCATGGTCTTGAATGCACCTGCTGCTCGGAGAGCTTCATCCGCTCCGCGCACCCATTGGCGAAGGATGCCGTGCTGTCGATGATCTCGCTCGACTATGACGATACCATCATGGCGGCCGCAGGCCATCAGGCGGAAGCGATCCTCGAAGAGACTCGCGCCAAATACAAGGGTCAGTACATTCTTGCCGTGGAAGGCAATCCGCCGCTGAACGAGGGCGGCATGTTCTGCATCGACGGCGGCAAGCCCTTCGTCGAGAAACTTAAGATGATGGCCGACGACGCTATGGCGATCATGGCCTGGGGCGCATGCGCGTCCTGGGGGTGCGTGCAGGCGGCCAAACCCAATCCGACGCAGGCCACGCCCATCGACAAGGTCATCACCGACAAGCCGATCATCAAGGTGCCGGGATGCCCCCCGATCGCCGAAGTGATGACCGGCGTCATCACCTTCATCACGACCTTCGGCAAGCTGCCCGAGCTCGACCGCCATGGCCGGCCGAAAATGTTCTACTCACAGCGCATTCACGACAAGTGCTATCGGCGATCGCATTTCGATGCCGGGCAGTTCGTCGAGGAGTGGGACGACGAGTCGGCGCGCAAGGGCTATTGCCTCTACAAGATGGGCTGCAAGGGCCCGACCACCTACAACGCCTGCTCGACCGTGCGCTGGAACGGCGGCGTGTCTTTCCCGATCCAGTCGGGCCACGGCTGCATCGGCTGCTCCGAGGACGGCTTCTGGGACAAGGGCTCGTTCTACGATCGCCTGACCAACATCAAGCAGTTTGGCATCGAGAAGAACGCTGACCAGATCGGCGTGGCTGCGGCCGGCGCCGTCGGTGCCGCCGTGGCGGTGCACGCGGCCGTGACCGCCGTGAAGCGGCTCGCCTCCAAGCGCGCAGACCCAAAGCAAGATCATTAGTGGATCTCAGGGGATGTAACGATGCGCATCCAGACACCGAACGGATTCAAACTCGACAATTCCGGCAAGCGCATTGTCGTCGATCCGGTCACTCGCATCGAAGGTCACATGCGCCTCGAGGTCAATGTCGACGCAAATAACGTCATCCGGAACGCCGTATCCACAGGCACGATGTGGCGCGGCATCGAAGTCATCCTGAAGGATCGCGATCCGCGCGACGCCTGGGCCTTCACCGAACGGATCTGCGGCGTGTGCACCGGCACGCACGCCCTGACGTCGGTGCGCGCTGTCGAGAATGCGCTCGGAATCATCATTCCGGAGAATGCCAACTCGATCCGCAACCTGATGCAGCTCGCGCTGCAGGTGCACGATCATGTCGTTCACTTCTATCACCTGCACGCGCTGGATTGGGTCGACGTGGTCTCGGCGCTCTCGGCCGATCCGCGGGCGACGTCCACGCTCGCGCAGTCGATCTCGAATTGGCCGTTGTCATCGCCTGGCTACTTCAAGGACCTCCAGACCCGCCTCAAGAAGTTCGTCGAGTCGGGGCAGTTGGGTCCTTTCAAGAACGGCTACTGGGGCAGCAAGGCCTACAAATTGCCGCCCGAAGCCAATCTGATGGCTGTGGCGCATTATCTGGAAGCGCTTGATTTCCAGAAGGAAATCGTAAAGATCCACACCATCTTCGGCGGCAAGAATCCTCATCCGAACTGGCTCGTCGGCGGGGTGCCCTGTCCGATCAATGTCGACGGTACCGGCGCGGTCGGAGCCATCAACATGGAGCGGCTGAACCTGATCTCGTCGATCATCGATCGTCTGATCGAATTCAACGAGCAGGTTTACTTGCCTGACGTGGCGGCGATCGGGTCATTCTACAAGGATTGGCTCTATGGCGGTGGTCTTTCGGGCAAGAGCGTGCTCACCTATGGCGACGTGCCGGAACACGCCAACGACTACGCCTCAAAGAACCTGAAGCTGCCGCGAGGGGCCATCATCAACGGCAATCTCTCGGAGGTGTTTCCAGTCGACCATGCCAACCCCGACGAGATACAGGAATTCGTCGTTCACTCCTGGTACAAATATCCCGACGAGACCAAGGGCCTGCATCCCTGGGATGGGGTCACCGAGCCGAACTATGTGCTCGGGCCCAATGCGAAGGGCACCAAGACGGCGATCGAGCAGCTCGATGAGGGCGGCAAATATTCCTGGATCAAGGCGCCGCGTTGGCGAGGCCACGCCATGGAGGTCGGTCCGCTCGCGCGCTGGGTCGTCGGTTATGCCCAGAACAAGGCGGAGTTCAAGGATCCGGTCGACAAATTCCTGAAGGACCTCGACCTGCCGCTGTCGGCGCTGTTCTCGACACTCGGCCGCACCGCGGCGCGCGCGCTGGAATCGGTCTGGGCCGGGCGCCAGATGCGCTATTTCCGGGATAAGCTCGTCGCCAATATCAAGGCCGGCGATAGCTCGACCGCCAACGTCGACAAGTGGAAGCCGGAGAGCTGGCCAAAGGAAGCCAAGGGCTTTGGCTTTACCGAGGCGCCGCGCGGCGCGCTCGCGCACTGGATCAAGATCAAGGAAACCAAGATCGACAACTACCAGTGCGTAGTGCCGACCACCTGGAATGGCTCGCCGCGCGATCCCAAGGGAAATATCGGCGCATTCGAGGCCTCCTTGATAGACACGCCGATGATGAATCCCGAGCAGCCGCTCGAGATCCTTCGCACCATTCATTCCTTCGATCCGTGCCTGGCGTGCTCGACCCACGTCATGAGTGCTGGTGGCCAGGAACTGGCGACCGTCAAGGTCAGGTGAAGTACCATGATGGATGCGGTTGAATGTCCCGCGCAATCCAAGCCGGATCTCGCCGCAATCGCAGCGGACGCGGTCGGTGGACATGCGATCGGGCGTCCCACCGTCTATGTCTACGAAGCACCGGTGCGAATCTGCCATTGGGTCAATGCGTTCTCGACCGTCGCGCTGATGACGACGGGATACTTGATCGGAATGCCGTTGCCATCGGTGGAGGGCGAGGCATCGGCGAACTTCGTAATGGGCTATATCCGCTTCGCCCACTTTGCGGCTGGTCAGGTGCTGGCAGTGTTCTTCATCACCCGCGTCTTCTGGGCTTTCGTCGGCAACCATCATTCCCGGCAGATCTTCTATCTGCCGGCTCATCGCAAGCAGTTCTGGCGAGAAATGCTGGATGAAGTCCGCTGGTACGCGTTCCTGGAACACGAGCCGAAAATGTATGTCGGCCACAATCCCTTGGCGCGGACCGGGATGTTCACGGGCTTCACGCTGTTCGTGGCCTACATGATCATCACCGGCTTTGCGCTCTATTCGGAAGGCAGCGGAATCGATAGCTGGCAGCACAAGCTGTTCGGCTGGGTGTTCGCGATCTGGCCGAACAGCCAGGATGTGCACACCTGGCATCATCTCGGCATGTGGGCGCTCGTGACGTTCGTCATAGTGCACGTCTATGCCGCGATCCGCGCAGACATCATGTCGCGCCAGGGGATCATCTCCTCGATGGTCTCCGGCGAACGGCAATTCCGCGACTGAAGCCGGAAACGAGGCCTATGCCGACATCTTCGACAGACCGCATTCTGGTGCTCGGCATCGGCAATATCCTGTGGGCCGATGAGGGGTTCGGCGTACGGGCGGTGGAGGAATTCCACCGCCGCTACGTCGTATCGGACAATGTCGCCATTCTCGACGGCGGAACGCAGGGCCTCTACCTCGTCAGCTATCTGGAAGAGGCCGATCGTCTGATCGTGTTCGACGCGATCGACTATGGGCTCGCGCCGGGAGAGCTGAAGCTGGTGCGCGACGAGGAAGTTCCGCGTTTCACGGGCGCGAAGAAGATGAGCTTGCATCAGACCGGATTTCAGGAAGTCATCAGCGCGGCGGATCTGCTCGGGCGCTGCCCGAAGCATCTCGCGTTGATCGGCTGCCAACCGCGCGATCTCGAAGCCTGGGGCGGCCCTTTGACCAAGCCGGTGAGCGATCAGATCGGGCCGGCGATCGAGCTGGTCTGCGCAATCCTGGCTGAGTGGGGTGCGACGGCGAGTCCGCGCAGCGAGCCGCTGCCGGAGTCCGAACGGCTGCTCGCCAACGATATCGACCATCAGCACTACGAGATGAGGATGCGGCCGGTCTGACCGGCGTGCGCGACCGGAGACGCGGGATGTGCCTTGGCCTGCCGATGACGATTGTTGAGACCGACGGGATTTCGGCGCTATGCGAGTTTCGCGGCGAGCGGCGGCGTGTCTCGATGCTTTTGCTCTCCAACCCGCCGGTCGGCACCAAGGTGCTCGTCCATATCAACATCGCGATCCGTCTGCTCGATGAGGCAGAGGCGCGACTGATCGCTGATGCGATCGAGGGGCTGACCGCGGTGCTCGGTGGCGAGGATTGCGACCGTTTCTTCGCCGATCTCATCGAGCGAGAGCCGCAACTGCCCGAGCATCTCCGGCTCGACCAGGCCAGTGGCCGACCTTCCAAATCCGATCCTCGATGTAACCCGCATATCGAGCAGCTCGGATTGGTCCGCGGCGGCTGAAAGACAAGCTTCCAGATGACGAGCTTTTCCGTTGGATGCGGAAAGACAGTCATCATTCGAGACCATCCCTCTTCGCGAACGCGAAAACGAATGATCTATATCAATGAGATCAGTCAGGAAAGGCGATAACTGATCCTGACACGTGCCTTGCTAACCTCTCACGTCAGAGAAATAGGCTGCCAGGGGGCTGATGGAATTCCAGCAGGGAAAGCATGATCTGACGCGGCGCGGCCTGCCCGAGGTCGATGCCGCGAGTGTCGATCGGTTCCTTGGCGCGGCCAATGAGGCCGGTGCGGTGGCCGTGCTGTTGTCGACGGGCGATACCGCGCGTTTTATGGAGGCGATCGACGTCGCGGTCGTGTTGCCGGAACTGATTGACGCCTTTCGGGGGCGGCTGCGGGGGGCCGTGATCGCGGGCCGGGCCGAGAGCGAGCTCGGCCAGCGCTTTGGCGTGCGGGTGCAGCCGACGCTGATCTTTATCGCCAAGGGCGAAACGCTCGGATTGATCGCCAAGATCCAGGACTGGTCGGTCTATGTCGACCGCATCGCCAAGCTGATCGACCGTCCGCGCGGCGCGAGCGCGTTGTCGTGACACTCATCATTCCCCAGCATCGCTCACAGGGTGTCGAACCATGAATGCGGGTTTCTGGACCGCGCCTGGAGGCGCCGAACAGCCGATCAACGTGCTTCCGATCGGCCAGGAATGCCTGAATGCATCGAGCGGCAGCCTGACGGCCGCGGGCGCGTTGGCGAAGCTTGCCACGCTCGACAGCGCGGAGCTGGCCAAGCGCTGTCCGAATGCAATCGATCTGTTGTCGAAAGTGGTAGCGGCCATCGCAAGCCAGAAGACCGACGCGCCGACACGATTGTTCCGGCTCGGCAATCTCGACGATCTCGAGCGCAAGCTGATTGCGGACGTGCTCGGCGAAGGTGAGGTTGCCGGTTTCGTCGCGCTGCCGGACGGATCACTGGCGCAGATCCAGGAATCAGTGCTGAGCGGAATCTGGCACGTGCGGCTCGAGACCGACGCCAATCATGAGTACCTCGAGGTCGGCGCAATCCCGGAAATCGTCAAGCGCGCCGCTGCTGATCTTACCACTGCGGATTTCGAGATCGGGCAGGCGCCGGAAGGCGCAATGAACGCGCTGCCGGTGCTCGCGGAAATCCGCGAGCGCGCGCTGGCCTGGCGGCCAAGCATTCGCTCGCAAATTATCAATTTCACGCTGCTGCCGATGAGCCCCGTCGACATGAGCTTCCTCCAGGACACCATCAGGAATGGGCCGATCCAGCTCGTTTCGCGCGGCTACGGCACTTGCCGGGTGCTCTCGACGGGTATCCGCAACGTCTGGTCGGTGCAGTTCTTCAACGCGATGGATGCCATCATCCTTGACACGCTGGAGGTTGGCGGTGTGCCGACCGTGGCAATCGCGGCTGACGAGGACTTCGAAGACTCCGCTGAGCGCCTCCAGGAAATCATCGAGGCCTATTTCAAATGAGCGCATTCGAGAATTCTGGCGTTCGCCAGGATGTCACCGAAGGCACGCGACTTGAATGCGGCGTCTGCTGGACGGTGTACGATCCCGCCGATGGCGACGATGTCGCGCAGATCGCATCCGGCACGCCCTTCGCGCTGCTTCCTGACGATTGGCGCTGCCCGAACTGTGACGCGCCGAAGTCCAAATTCATGGCCATCGCGTCATGAAATCTCATGCGCACGCGCCTGCCACTGACGCCGACGCGGCAGCTTGGGGGCAGCGGCTGGCTCACGTCTACCGAGACATCGGCGAGCGCGCGATGCGCGACCTGCCGATCTACCACGACGCCCTCGACGTCGAGGCAGTCGGCTTCCGCGTATTCAACGGCACAATGATCGGTATCATGGTCACGCCATGGTTCATGAACTTGGTGATGCCGGCCGGCGAAATGGCGCTGGCGGCCTCAGCTTCGACATTGCGCTTTCGCTTTCCGGCCCGCGATGTTGAGTTCACCCTCAGCGACCTCAACCATGCGGGCCGCATCGCGAGCTGTTCGCTGTTCTCGCCCATGCTCGGGTTTGCCGACGCGGCCTCCGCGCGGGCAACGGCGGAAGCCGCCATCAACGAACTCATGTTGCCGGCGGGCGGCAAGGAGGCGACCCGACGCCGCGAACCCGCTACAAGCGCGATTGATCGGCGTAGCTTCATGCGGGGTGTTCTGACGGAGCAGCACGAATGAACCCGGGCTTCCGCAGCGAGATCGACATCACGGTGTGGCTCGCCAAGGGTACGATCGCCGACGTCGCAATCCTGCCCCGGAGCCGGTTGCCGTTGACGCGTCTGTTTGCGGGCAAGCTCGTCTCGTCGCTGCTCCCCGTGCTGCCGCGGCTGTTCTCGCTGTGCTCGGTTGCACATCAGGTGGCGTTTCTGGGAGCGGTGGAAGCCGCGCGCGGCGAGGACTGTCGTCCAGAGACCATGCATCGCCGCGTCACCGCTGTCGTCGCCGAGCGCCTGACGGAACTGTTCCGTGGTCTGTTCGTCGGCCAGCTCACCCTGGACGGCGCGAGCGCCACTGCGGTCCGCGCCATGATGCAGGCGACCGCCGTCCTCGGTGGCGTCCTCGGCGAAGGCGGGCAGGAGTTGGCGCGTTGCGAGGCGGTATCGTACATCAAGGCTGTGCTCGCTGCACTCGGAAGCGCGGGCGAAGGAGAGGCGCCGAGGCCAGGAAGCGCGCTGGCAGCGCATCTTTCGAGCTTCGATGGGCATGCGCTGCTGCAGCCGGTCGTTGAACACTCGTTTCTTTCCGTCACCGATGATCGCGATGTCGTCATGCGGCTGCTTGCGGATGGCGCGAGCTTCTCCGATGCCCCCGATCTCCACGGTCGAATTCCCGAGACCGGTGTGTGGGCACGCCGGGTCCGGCGCCAGCCGGTCCTGCCGCCGCGCGCCGGACCTGCCGACCGGCCGAAGGCGCGGATTGCGGAAGTGGTGCGCCTCTGCTCCTGGCTCGAAACAGGCAATGAGGCGCTCGAGGACGGCGTCGTCGAGAGCTATCGGCTTGGCGCCGGCCGAGGTGCGGCGGCCGTCGAATGCGCCCGCGGCCGGCTCTATCAGCTCGTCGAGTGCGATAATGAAAACCGCATCGTCCGCTTCGAATCGCTGGCTCCGACCGAATGGAACTTCCATGCGCGTGGACCGCTGGTCCGTAGCCTGCAGGGTTCGGCACTTGCGGCCGGTCGGGAGGGGCAGAATGCCGTCCGCACGCTCGTCGGCTCCTTCGATCCCTGCGTCGGATTTAACCTCAGCTTCCGCGAGGTTGGCCATGCATGAGATGGCGGTTTGTCAAGGCATCGTCGAGATCGTCGAGGAGGAGGCGCGCAGGCGCGCGTTCGCCAAAGTGAAGGCAGTGTGCCTCGAGATCGGCGCGTTCAGCCATGTTGCGCCGGAGGCGATGAAATTCTGCTTCGAAGCGGTCGCCGCACGTACCATTGCAAAAGGTGCGACCCTGGACATCGTCGAGACGCCCGGGATCGCCTGGTGCATGGCCTGCTCGACGAGCGTCGAAATCAAGCGGCGCGACGAGCCATGCCCTGCCTGCGGCAGCTATCAATTGCAGGTGACCGGTGGAGAAGAGATGCGGGTCATGGCATTGGAGGTCGACTGATGTGTACAGTATGCGGCTGCGGTGACGGCAAAGCTTCCATTGAGCGTGGGCACGATCACCCCCATGGGTATGGTCACGCGCATCCTCACGATCACCATCACGATCACGATGAACACCATCATCACGACCATCATCAGCACGACCGAACGCGCGGCGAACCCGGCCTGCTCGACTGCGGCGCCGGCCCGGCCGGGCAGACGATCGCCGGCATGAGCAGCGGCCGCATCATCCAGGTCGAGCGTCACATCCTCGGCAAGAACGACCGCCTTGCGGCCGACAACCGCGCGCGGTTCCGCGCGGATGACGTGCTCGCCTTCAACCTGGTTTCGAGCTCTGGCGCCGGAAAGACCACGCTGTTGGCCCGCGCCGTGTCCGAACTGAAAGACAATTTCCCGATCGGCGTGATCGAGGGGGATCAGCAGACGTCGAACGACGCCGAGCGGATCCGCGCGACAGGCGTACCGGCGATCCAGGTCAACACCGGCAAGGGCTGCCACCTCGATGCGGCCATGATCGGCGAGGCCTATGACCGGTTGCCCCGGCTCAACGGCGGCATCCTTTTCATCGAAAATGTCGGCAATCTCGTCTGTCCGGCAGCGTTTGATCTCGGCGAGGCCTGCAAGATCGTGGTGTTCTCGACCACCGAAGGCGAGGACAAGCCGCTCAAATATCCCAACATGTTCGCAGCGTCCTCGTTGATGCTGATCAACAAGATCGATCTCGCGCCCGTGCTCGACTTCGATCTTGCCAGGACGATCGAATATACGCGGCGGGTCAACCCAAAGATCGAGGTGCTGACCGTATCGGCGCGGACCGGAGAGGGATTTGCGGCATTCTATGCCTGGATCCGGAGGCGCGCCGAGGCGTCGAGGGCGGCATCCCTGAGCGCCGTATCGGCATGATGATGAACGGCGGAGCCGCAGCGCGCGATGGTCGAAGGCTGCGCCTGCACGTGCGCGGCGCCGTGCAGGGCGTTGGCTTCCGCCCCTATGTCTACGGCCTTGCCATGCGCTATCGCCTCGGCGGCTTCGTGGCCAATGACCCGCACGGCGTCGTGATCGAGGTCGAAGGTGCGTGCGCTGCCGATTTCGTCGCTGCGCTGCCGCTGGAGAAACCGCCGCTCGCACGGATCGACGGGATTTCCGTGCAGCAGATCGGCGCCATTGAAAGCGACGAGTTCTGTATTCGCACCAGCGAGCAAGGCAGGGTGTCGACGCGGATCGTCGCCGACGCCGCCACCTGTGCCCGGTGCCTGAGCGAGCTGTTCGATCCGAACAGCCGCTTCCATCTTTACCCCTTCGTCAACTGCACCCATTGCGGTCCGCGCTATACGATTGTCGAGCGGCTGCCTTATGACCGCCGCACCACCGCGATGAAGCATTTCGCGATGTGCGCAGCTTGCGCCGCAGAATATGCCGATCCCGCAAGCCGCCGCTTTCATGCCGAGGCGATCGCCTGTCCATTGTGTGGTCCGCGCTTGAGCCACGGCATCGAGGAGATCGCTGCTGAGATCGCAGGCGGCAAAATCGTCGCGCTCAAGGGACTCGGTGGATATCAGCTCTTGTGCGATGCCCGAGACGATGAGGCGGTGAGGCGTCTGCGGCAGAGGAAGCAGCGGAAGCAGAAGCCGTTTGCGGTCATGGTTGCCGCAGTCGATGCTGTCGCGAACATCGCTAGCGCGGATGCAACAGAGCTGGCATTGCTGGAGTCAACGGCGCGCCCGATCGTATTGCTGACCTCGCGTCGGCAACTCGCGCCGACGATCGCGCCGGACCTGTCGCGGATCGGCGTCATGCTGCCGGTCGCGCCGCTGCATCATCTGGTGTTCCATGTGCTGAACTCGGCACACAAGCGTCTGGACGGCTCTCCTTGGGTGATCGTGGCGACGAGCGCCAATCCGGGCGGTGAGCCGCCGGTCATCGAGAACGACGAGGCGGAGCGCCGACTTGCCGGCATTGCCGACCTGATCGTCACCCATGATCGCGATATCCTCACGCGTGCTGACGATTCCGTGGTGTCGGTCGTTACCGGACGCACGCAATTCATCCGGAGGGCTCGCGGCTATGTTCCCGAACCGATTCGGTTGGTGCGTGCCGTGCCGCCGGTGCTCGCAGTGGGCGGCGCGCTGAAGTCATCTGTCACCATTACGCGCGGTGATGAAGCCTTTGTTTCTCAGCACATCGGCGATCTCGATAGCGTGGAGGGCATTCGCTTCTTCGAGAAGACGATCGAGCACCTGATCTCGACGCTGGACGTCGATCCGGCCGTCGTGGCGCATGATCTTCACCCCAACATGGCCTCCACCCGCTTTGCCCAGGCGAGCGGCCACAGGCTGATTGCGGTTCAGCACCATCATGCCCATGCGGCGTCCGTTATGGCGGAGCACGGTATCGACGGACCCGTGCTGGCACTGGTGCTTGACGGCTTTGGTCGTGGTAGCGACGGCGGGAGTTGGGGCGGCGAGCTCTTGCGATGTGAGGGCGCGCGCTTTCGGCGGATCGGACATCTGGTGCCGCTCAGGATGCCGGGCGGCGATCGCGCCGCGCGCGAGCCTTGGCGGATGGCTGCCGGTGTGCTTCAGGCGCTCGGGCGCGGCGCGGAGATTCCGCGTCGCTTTGCGGCGCAGCCGTTGGCGGCGGGTGTTTTGGCCCTGCTCGACCAGCCCGACGTGCCAATCACGACCAGCGCCGGCCGGATGTTCGATGCAGCCGCCGGATTGCTGGGATTCTCCACGCGGCAGAGCTATGAAGGCGAAGCCGCGATGAAGCTGGAGGCGGGTGTTCGCCGCACACGCGTCGCTGAGGGCGCCTGGACAATCGAACGAGGCGTGTTGTCGCTGTATCCGCTGTTCGAACGTCTTGTGACTGACGCCCCCGATCCGACCGTAGGCACAGAGCTGTTTCATGGCACGTTTGGCGCGGCCTGCGTCGACTGGATCGCCTGTGCTGCGCGAGAGACCGGCCTCACCACCGTCGTTTTGAGCGGCGGCTGCTTCCTCAACGCGATCCTGAGCGAGGAGGTGCTGCGCGGCTGCGTCGCTGTCGGGCTCAATCCGAGGGTCGCGCGCCAGGTGCCGCCGAATGACGGCGGCTTGAGCCTCGGCCAAGCCTGGGTTGCCGCTCTCCAAATGCTCGAACAGGAAAGGCTGGAAGGAAGGACCTGATGTGTCTCGCCATACCTGCGGAGGTTACAAAGCTGCTCCCCGACGAGATGGCCGTCGCCTCGATCGACGGCGTCAGCAAGGAGGTTTCGGTGGCGCTGATCGAAGATCTCGCCGTGGGCGACTACGTGATCATCCATGTCGGCTATGCCCTGACCAAGATCAATCCGGACGAGGCGAGGCGGACGCTGGAGCTCATGCGTGAGCTCAGCACCGAAGGGCAGGGAGCAATGCAGTGAAATACGCCAGCGAATTTCGCGACAAGGCAATCGGGCTGGGGTTGGCGAGGGCGATCCGGTCCGAAGCCGATCCGCAGAGGCCCTACCGCTTCATGGAGTTCTGCGGCGGACATACGCACGCGATTTCGCGCCATGGCTTGGAGGACATGTTGCCCAAGAACGTGCGGATGATCCACGGTCCCGGCTGTCCCGTCTGCGTGCTGCCGGCGGGACGTATCGACATGGCAATCCGGCTGGCCGAGCGGCCGGAGGTGATCCTTTGCGTCTATGGCGATCTGATGCGGGTGCCGGGCTCGCAAGGCGCCTCGCTGTTGAAGGCAAAGGCACGGGGTGCCGCCGTCCGGATGGTCTATTCCACAGTCGATGCGATCCGGATCGCGGAGGAGAACCCCGAGCACGAAGTCGTGTTCTTCGCGATCGGCTTCGAGACCACGACGCCGCCGACCGCGGTCATGATCCGGCACGCCGAGAAGAAGCAGCTCGAAAACTTCAGCGTGTTCTGCAACCACGTGCTGACGCCGCCGGCGATGCAGAAAATTTTGGAGAGTCCCGACATTCGCAGCATCGGCCGCGTCGAGATCGACGGCTTCGTGGGACCCGCGCATGTCAGCATCATCATTGGCACCGAGCCCTACGAGGTCTTTGCCAAGGAATTCGGCAAGTCGGTGGTGATCTCGGGCTTCGAGCCGCTCGACATGATGCAGGCGATTCTGATGCTGGTGCGTCAGGTGAACGAGCACCGGAACGACGTGGAGAATCAATATAGCCGTGCCGTAACGCGCGATGGGAATCCGCGCGCCAGGGAGGAGGTCTCGGACATTTTCGAGCTGCGCGACGCGTTCGAATGGCGAGGCCTCGGGTTCGTGCCCCATAGCGGATTGAAGCTGAAGCAAACCTACGCCAGATTTGACGCGGAGGTCTGTTTCGCCATGAGCGAGCTGCGCGTCGCCGACAATCCGGCCTGCGAATGCGGCGCGATCCTGCGCGGTGTGAAGAAACCGGTCGACTGCAAGCTGTTCGGCACGGTATGCACGCCGGAGACCCCGATGGGATCCTGCATGGTCTCCTCGGAAGGCGCATGTGCCGCGCATTGGACCTATGGCCGATTCCGCGATCGTCAGCAGAAGCGGGCGTCATGAAAGCCCATCAGCGCAAACTCGACATCAAGCACGGCTGCGTCGACCTGTCCCACGGCTCCGGCGGCCGCGCGATGTCGCAATTGATCTCGGGCCTGTTCCACGAGGCCTTCGGCAACGAATGGCTGGCGCGCGGCAACGATCAATCGGCCTTCGACGTCGGCGCCGGGCGCATAGTGATGACGACTGATGCCTATGTGGTTTCGCCGCTGTTCTTTCCCGGCGGCAATATCGGCTCGCTTGCGGTGCACGGCACCGTCAACGACATCGCCATGGCCGGTGCCCGACCGCTTTATCTGTCTGCGAGCTTCATTATCGAGGAAGGCTTTCGGTTTTCAGACCTCAAGATGATCGCGGACTCGATGGGTCAGGCGGCGCAATCCGCCGGCGTCCATATCATCACCGGCGACACCAAGGTGGTCGAGCACGGCAAGGCCGACGGCGTGTTCATTTCCACCGCGGGCGTTGGCATGGTGCCTGAGGGCTTCGATCTCTCCGCTGAGAATGCGAGGGTCGCAGACCGGGTGCTGATCTCCGGCACACTTGGCGATCACGGCGTCGCCATCATGTCAAAGCGCCAGAACCTCGCCTTTGAAACGGAGATCGTCTCGGATTCGGTCGCCCTGCATGATCTGGTCGCCAGGATGGTGGCGGCGGGCGGCCGCGGCATCCGTCTGATGCGAGATCCCACGCGCGGCGGGCTCGCGGCGACAATGAACGAAATCGCCCAGCAGTCCGAACTAGGCTTCAGCCTCCAGCAAGAGGCGATCCCGGTCAAACCGGGGGTGGCGGCTGCCTGCGAGCTGCTAGGGCTCGATCCACTCAACGTCGCCAATGAGGGGAAGCTGGTCGCGATCGTGTCGCCTGATGTCGCCGGAGCCGTGCTGGCCGCCATGAGAGCCCATCCGCTCGGTCGCGATGCCGCCGATATCGGCGAAGCGGTGCCGGATGATCATCACTTCGTGCAGATGGCGACGAGCTTTGGCGGTGCCCGGATCGTCGACTGGTTGTCGGGCGAACAACTGCCCCGGATATGTTGAGGCCCAAGATGCGCATTCTGCTCCTGCCGCATTCCTTCAACAGCCTGACGCAGCGGCTGCATGTCGAGCTTCGCGAGCGCGGCCACGCGGTTTCGGTGGAGCTTGACATCCATGCCGCGCCTGGCGTGACGCTCAGCTTGGCTTAGAGGCGTCGGGCACTCGCGAGAGAGGCCGGAAATCGGAGAGGAATTTATGACTGCAAGGCGCCACAAGACGGCGCCGAACAGCACCGCGATGGCAGTCGTGGCGCTGCTTGCAGCCCATCATCTGCTCATCCGCTGCCTCGGCGGCCGACGATGTGCGAGTGCGTTTCAGCCAGCTCAAGGGCGAGTATGGGCACCTCTACCTGGCACAAGACCAAGGCTTTTATGCTGCCAAGAACCTCACCGTACGATCGGGCCAGGTCAGACGATATAAAGCCTGCGTGTCCTTTGCGTTCACATATATGCAGTCCGACGCCCGCAGGTGGGACTAGGGCGGCAATTCTCGATGAACTGGCTCGTAGGGCCTTTTGCTGCATTGTTGCTTCGGACCAGCCTGAGGTGAGATTGTGCAAGCGGCTGCATGCTCGTATCCGCCTCTAAAAATCATAGGTCATCGGCGGATACCAAGAAGTTTCCTCCGGTGCCGATCATGGCCCCTGACATTGGAAATCTCGGTCCGGCAGTTCAATTGCTTGCGCAGATGCTCGATGCACCGCCGATAGGAAGGTAACTCCGCGAAATCGCCTCAAAATCTCTAAACGATGACCACAAGAATCACGTTTCTTGCCGACGGCGCCGTTCGCAGTGTTGACGCGTTGAACGATCCGGTGAAAGCGAATGGCGTAGGAGTGATAGAATCGTTCAATCGCGAACAAGTCCAGGAGAGATGATGAAGTTGGTGAAGACCTCTGTAGTCGCATGTGTCCTTTCGGCTTTGCTTGCAGGCCAAGTGCTTGCGCGAGACCTTTCGACCGACGCCAAGAGCCGCGGCGGCATGCAAGGCAAGAGCATACAGGGGGGCATGAGCGATGATGAGGATTCGACCGCTCAGCTCGGCGATGCGGACCGAAAGGTAGGTATGAAGCCGGTCAAGAGCACAAAGGGTGCAGCCGGCACCACAGGAATCGCTCCGAACAAGGGGGCAGCTGACGATACCTCGGTCGGCGGCTCGCCGACCCCCGGCAAGCGCCACTAACGCGGGCAACTCTTATCGGCAAACCTCCGGTCGCGGGCAGGCGGCCGGAGGTTTTTTTCGTGTTTAGTTCGATCCCGGCGCGAATGCCCCGCAGCAAGCAATCAAGTTGATTGCTGCATCAAGCTGTCAGCGCCCCCTGCGGGTCGTCCACTAAAATGAGTTGCTGTTCGGCATACGCGCGGAAGCATTTTTCCTCGGTGTTACCGCAGAAGAAAGCTCCGCGAGCTCCTCGAGTTTGCGCTCCAACACGACGTTCTTTTCAATTCGCGATTTGTCTGGATTGATTGTCAAGTGATCTTTCTGATTTCTCCCGGCGAGCGCGGATGATTGTATTGTCAGCCAAGCGTTGGGTGCGCCCTGACCTGCTGATGCTATCGCTTATAGAGGTCGCGCAGCGCAGAATGGTGATGCTCGGGGCGGACGCCTCAAGCTCTGCAGCGGAGTACGGTCGAGCCGCCACCCCATGACTGAGGTCGTCACAGCACGTTCCGGCAGCCCATCGCCAGTCCGGCTGCCCGGATCGGGAGCTGACAACTAAGATCAGGCTTTCCTCGCCTGATTCCAGTCAACAACTTGCCGTCGCGCCGGATGCAGTGAAGAAGCTAGCGCGGCTTTCCGCGCAACGGGAACTTTTGCCTTCCTCATGCCAATCCGATTAGCGAGCTCATGCCCAGGCTGTCAGTCGGCATTCAAATTCGATTGGATGCCGATCACCCCGAATACGGGATCCTTATTCCATGCCGAAACACAGCCAAGCTGCCGTGAGGTGGAATCAAGTGGGGCCACACTTTGACCTGCAGCGAAAGACTGCGACGGATAATCGAAGCCGGTGTGTTTGACGGTGAGATCGGCCCGGTGACGGCGCGCGAACTCGTTGAAATGCCGGAAGCCGAATGGGGTAGGCTTTGTGCCATTGCGCAGGCGGCCCGTGCCCTCAGGAATAGAGGCCACTACTAGACTTGGTAGGTTTGTTGTTCCCGACTCGTAGCTAACTGAAGAGAGCCGTTTGGTAGATGCGCCTAGTGCAACATAAGGCAGAACCACGACAGTCCAGGCTGTCCCGCAACCTTAAACCGTCGCAATCGGCCGCCGACAGAAAGGTGCGGCCGGACTGGGGAGAAAACTCTATGCTGTTCGATTTAACCGCGCTGCGCCACATTCCTCTCGCGCTGGCCCTACTTGCGTGCACCGTGATGGGGAGCGCCCGCGCCGACGATCCGCCGCCGCGTCCCGACGTCCCGACGCCGGTCGGCCAGAAGGGCGGGCCCGGCGCGCACAGCGCCAGCGCGCCGACTTCCCCATCGGGGGCCGAGCAGCATCGCCTGCCGCCGGATTCCACCATCAAACAGACGCTGGAGCTGCCCGGGCGGACGCTTCGTTTCATCGCGACCGCGGGCTCGATCCACGTGTTCGACCACAAGGGCGAGCCGCAGGCCGACATCGCCTACACCTCCTATCAGCTCGACGGCACAGATCGCGCCACGCGTCCGGTGACGTTCCTCTTCAACGGCGGCCCCGGGTCATCCTCTGCTTGGCTGCAGTTCGGCAGTGCCGGGCCATGGCGGCTGCCGATCGATGCGGAAACCGTCGCAGCGTCGGCCTCGCCCGAGGTCAGGCCCAACGCCGAGACGTGGCTCGATTTCACCGACCTCGTGTTCATCGATCCCGTCGGTACTGGCTATAGCCGTTTCGTGGCGACGGGCGAAAATGTGGCCAGGCAGTTCTATTCGGTCGATGGTGACGCCAGTTCAATCGCGCTTGTGATCCGCCGCTGGCTCGAGAAGCACGAGCGGCTCTCCTCGCCGAAATATGTCGCGGGCGAAAGCTATGGCGGCATTCGCGGACCGAAGGTTGTGCGCAATCTGCAGATGGAGCAGGGCGTCGGCGTGAAGGGCCTGATCCTGCTCTCGCCGCTGTTCGACTACCGAGAGTTCACAGGCACGAGCCTTCTGGGATTTGTCGCAATGCTGCCAAGCTATGTCGCGGTGGCCCGCGAAGCCAAGGGCGAGGACAGGGGGGCGATCAAACGCGCCGATCTCGCCGATGTCGAAGCTTACGCGCGTGGCGAATTTTTGGCCGACCTCGTCAAGGGCAAAGCAGACAAGGAGGCCACCAACCGTCTCGCCGACAAGGTCGCCGCTTTGACCGGCATTGACCAGGCCGTAAGCCGACGGCTCGCCGGGCGCTTTGACCGCGGCGAATTCCGCCGCGAGTTCGACCGCAAGAGCGGCAAGGTGACCGGCGGTTATGACGCCTCGGTGCGCGGCCTCGATCCCTATCCAGACTCGGATCGCTACCGCTTCGGCGATCCCTCGGGCGATGCGCTAGCGGCGCCGTTGAGCAGTGCCGCCGTCGATGTCCTGACGCGCAAGCTCAACTGGCGGCCGGACGGCTCGTATCAACTGCTCAACCGCGCGGTCACACGGGCCTGGGATTTTGGCCACCAGAGCCTACCGGAGTCGCTTTCAGAGCTGCGCGAGATCCTTGCCACGGATGCGAAGATGAACGTGATGGTCGGGCACGGCCTGTTCGATATTGTTACGCCCTATTTCGGCTCGAAGCTGGCGCTCGATCAGTTGCCGCCCTTTGCGTCGGCGCCGCGGGTCAAACTCGCGGTTTATCCGGGCGGCCACATGTTCTATTCACGCGACACCTCGCGCCAGGCCTTTCGTGCCGAGGTCGAAGCGATGATGAAGTAGGTGTGTAAAGGCAGCAGCGCTTGAACATCTGCGCGCTGTTGGTGCCAAAGCCTGAGCCTGGTCACCGCGAATTGGTGCCGGAGATCGTGGGGGCGCAGGGGCTTGCCATGGGCAAGACCCGCGAGCTTGCGAGCCTTAGCGAAGTTGCCCCTCCGACGTTACGGCGCAAGGGGATGATTCCGCGTCCGCACCAGAGGCACGAAATATTATGTGGCGGAGGAATCCAGCCGTGGCCGGCCCTGGCTGGCGTTAAGGCGACTTCGCCACATAATCTCGCCCGACACATAAATGAGGATCGCGCTTCAGGCTCTCCTGAACTGTGAGAGCCAAGCTTCGCATGCCGCGACGCATATCGGTGTGGCCAGTGGCGATCCAGACCCTGACGCCGCTCGGAATCGGGATCATCGTCGTCGCAAGAGCTCAAGAACCTGCTGCAGCGCCTCAACATCCACGTCACGGTCAACGAACACGACAGCCGCCGCCGAACTCAATCTCGATGATTCCAGCTCTTGCACGCTGCGCAGGCGGTGAAGACGTCGGTTGGTGGCGCGCTGCTCGAGATCGGAGCCGCCACAGGCGTGATCTCGACGGGAACAAGAGCAGGCGCAGCATCTCCGCCCAGTCGCCCCTGGCGCGCTTGTCGACGTCAGGTGAACAGCAGGCTATGAGCCACCCCGTGCCGGCGTGCCACGCCGCAGACCGTCTCGTCGGGCTGCAAGGTCTCTTCGACAAGGCGGACCTTCTCGTCGTAACTCCATCGCCGCCGACGCTCGGTCCCAACCACATTGTCCTGCATTCCCGATGTGACCTTAAAGCTAGACTTAGGTCAAATGCTCAGGCCGCCTCGCAATCTACACAAGGCGGCCTCCGCCGGACTCCACCGGACGGACACGAGGAAGAGTGATGTGACGTATACGAGAATGCCGCGCAGGTTTTCGACGCCTCGAACTGGATTCCTTGTCTGGCTCAAGTGGTGAATATCGTTGCCCGGCGTGCGGGAAGGTGCTGGAGACGTTCAACAGCACGCATGCGTTCGTAGGTACCCAGATTGGTCGGGGAGCTGCCGGCTATCTCCAGCGGGCCGGATGCTCGAAGCACTTATTTGCTGTCCAGAATGCAGCTGTAGCTATACCGCGAAAGCGGAAAAGAATTTGTGCGGATTGCCAGCTCAGCCTCGCCGCCACTGCGCTGCTCGAATGAAGAGCCCCGGCGTTGGACGGCCGGGGCTCTGCCCTTCTAAGAAGGAAATGTCAAAGCGCGGTTCGCGACTCTCTCCTCAATCGAGGCCTCCACCTCTTCCACCACCCACGCTACGCGACAAGCACGGAGCACTACCCGCGCTTGGGGAATTGGCCGGCTACTTCGAGCCGCGCGATGTGCGCGAAACAATACGGGATGCCATAGACCGATTTGAGCTCCTTCTTCGAGATCAGCTTCCGTTGCATTGCACTACCCCTCGTTTGAAAAGGGACGTTGCAACGCCCGGTTAGCCCTGGGCGACGAGGAGCATAGGATCAGAAGGGGACAGCGCAACCCGCCCATAGCTGCTCATGCAGCACGTCGCGTCGTGAGCGCCCGCGTTTTGAAGGTGTCGAGCAAGTCTGCGGCGTTCCGGCAAATACGCGATCGGTTAACCTCTACAAGATTTGGACTCGAATGAGCTCTGGGGCCTACTTCCCGCCACCTGTTCGTGCCGTCTCCATTCCGAAGCAGAGCGGAGGCCAAAGGATCCTCGGGGTGTGCCAACGGTGGCGGATCGCGTGGCACAAACAGTTGCTAAACAACTCATTGAACCAACGCTGGACGCAATCTTTCTGACGGATTCCTATGGTTATAGGCCCGGCAAATCGGCTCTTGATGCCGTAGGCGTCACGCGCAAGCGTTGCTGAAAGTACAACTGGGTTCTAGAGTTCGATCAAGGGGCTGTTTGACAACATTGACCACGAGCTTCTGCTGCAGGCTGTCTGGAAACATGTAAAGTGCGAGTGGGCGTTGCTCTACATCGAACGATGGCTGACAGCGCCGATTGTGCAAGAGGATGGAGCTGTCGTCGAGCGAAGCTGCGGCACCCCGCAAGGGGGAGTAGTGAGTGAGCCCGATGCTCGCCAATCTCTTCATGCACAATACATTTGATCTCTGGATGGCACGAACGTTCCCTGAACTCAGGTGGTGCCGGTATGCTGACGACGGGTTGATACACTGCCAGAGAGAGGTGGAGGCGCAGACCGTTTGCGAAGCGCTGAACATTCGACTGGCCGAGTGTCATCTGGAATTGCATCAACTGTGAATTGTTCCTCTTCAGCAGTGACACCGTCGCTCAAAAATTGACCGAATTTACCCCGATCGTTCGTAGACCGATGGTGAGCAGGTAGGTCTTGTTCAGCACGGGCGGTGCCGAACCAACAGAGTAGTTGTAGGAACTTACGTAGCTTGCCGCCAGCACGAAGCAGTCGTCCACAAAGCCCGCGCCGAAGGCATATTGGTTGATCATGTTCGCTTCAAGGTCCCAGCGCGCCGCGCCCTGAACCACCCAGTTCGACGCCATCTTGACCGATCCGCTGGTGAGAATGCCTTCGCGGCGCGTCAGGTAGCCGAGTTCCGGCTGCGCTGCGTAATCGCCATACGTCACGGCGACCGACCAGCCGTCGAAATTCGCGCTCGCCGTGGCCTCGAACCGGTTGATGTTCCAGGTCGCCTCGTCCATCCGCGAGCGGACGCTGAACGTATAGGTGCGGTTGGGCGAATAGTCGAGGCTCGCGACATAATCCGAACGCGGGTTCTGCAGGCCGGAGTCGATGCCGGTGTTGGTGACGTCGGCGACCGCGAACGAGTTCATCCCGAACATCTGGTAGGACTGTCCGAACATTCCCTTGATGCTGCCGCCGGGGTCGAACTGCGTGGTGGCCTGCACGCCGACATTGGCGCGGCTGCCGCCTTCGACGCGATCGTAGCCGGAGAACTTGTCGACCGCGAGCAGGTTGCTGGTGTCGAACACAAAACTTTGTGCGTCCGCGCTCGGGAGCTTGCCGGCACCGGGCTCGTTGGGCCGGATGATGACTTGCGCGATCGGCTCGACGGTCGTCGTGCCCCACGGCTGCACATTGATGAAGGGGTAGCGGTATTCGAGGCCGACGGTCGGCATCAGACGGACCGTCTGGGTGTCGCCGACCGGCAGGAAATTGGAAACGCCCGGCTGGTTCGAGATATCGGCGTTGATGGCATCGGCGCGGACGCTGGCGAACGGCGTCCAGATCTGGCCGAGCGGGTCGGTGTAGGACTTGCGCCACTGCGCCTCGGCCGTCAGCCTTGTGTAGGTGCCCGGCATGCCGCGCAGCAGACACTGCGACGGCAAGCGTGCCATCGGATCGGCGGAGGCGGTCGTGCATAGGCTGTTGGTGTTGGCGAGCGTCGTGATCGGATCGAACAACGCGGTCTCGCGGGTCAGGTTGACGAAGTTCGTCTTGTAGCTGAACTCGCCACCCAGGATCGGGCTGTTGATCACGTTGCTGTAGTCGATCACGGGAGCGACCACGGGGACCCGGTTCTGGTTGCCCGAGTAGCTGAGATAGTAGATCGCGCGCGCGTCGAAGAAGCTGCGATTGCCGACACCGGTCAGATAGAGCTGCGAGATCGCTTCCGTCGGCAGCGACTGGATCGATCCGAACGGGTCCTTGTACTGGGCGAGCCGATAGTCGGACATGAAGAAGTAGTCGGACAGCAGCACGCCGTCCCAGCCCCAGACCCACTTGTCGTTCAGCGCGAACTGACCCTTGGTGTCGACGGCGCCGCGGAACTGGCGATCGCCGGGCTGGCCTGCGAGCGAGCCCGGATCGAGCTGGTCGATGCCGTAGACGCGGACCTGGTAGGCGCCATCGGGCAGGCGCTGGCGGAACTCGGCCTGGAACAGCACGCCCTGCTTGGAGGTGATGCGCGGGCTGAAGGTCGCGTCCATGTCGGGCGCGATCGCCCAGTAGAACGGGATTTCGACGCCATAGCCGAACGGCGTGTTCGAGGTGAAGCCCGGCATCAGGAAGCCGGTCTTGCGCTTCACGGTCGGGTCGGGCGTCGAGAAATAGGGCATGTAGGCGATCGGCACGCCGAAGAAGTCGAGCTGCGCCGTCTCGAAATACAGCATCTTCTCCTGCTGGTCGTGGATGATGCGGGCGCCCTTGACCTGCCAGAGCGGAGGCTTCTTCGGATCGTCCTTACACGGCGCGCAAGCCGTGTAGACGCCGTTCTCGAACACCGTGTAGTTGCCGGAGGAGCGGTCGGCGCGGGTCGCGGCCATGCGGGTCTGGTCGGCGGTGTCCACGCGCAGTGAATCGACGAAACCGTCGCGGTAGTCGTCGGAGAGATCCAGGATCTCGGCATAGGTGATCTTGCCGTCGGCATCCGTCATGCGGATGTTGCCTTCGGCATGGAGCCGCTTGGTCTTCTGGTCGTAGATGACCCGGTCGGCCTCGACGCTGGTGCCGTTGTAGAACAGCTGGACGTTGCCGACGGCCGAGATGCGGCTGTTGTTGTAGTCGTAATCGACCTCGGTCGCCTGAACGAGCATGTGGTTGTCGCCAATCACTTTCGGCCGGGCAGCTCGCGATTGGTGCTGATTGTAGATAAACGCTTGCGCCCATGCTGTCGCGGGCGCAATAACGCCGCAAGTAGTAATAACACCCGCGATGATAAGTCTTAAACTTCGGCGACGAGCGATCACGCATACACACTCCGCGAGCTCGGTAAGGCGCTCCTGCCGACCACCGCAACAATCCCAGCTAACGATCGCGCCGTACGATCCACGCGACAGCGCCATCATCGCAATAGTCTGAATCAATCGGACGAGGTTCCATCTGAGCCGTTAAAGGGGCTGCGAACCGTCATCGACGTAACGGAATGCCTCGCATCTGAAGCAATCGACGTGCCATTGCATCTTTGGTGACGTTGGCGAACCCTGCCGTCATACCGTGGGGTTCGCGACATTGACGCCTCAGATCGGACGCGGATCGCCACGACAACAAACCGCGCTCTCGGCCAGCGTTAACGCGGCCCGTAAGCGAGATGAATTACAACGCGCGTGCACGTTGCCATCACGCAACAGCAGGCATCACTCACGTCTTTGGTTGCATGTAGCTCCCCTGGAAACGGTGTTCCAACCAGCCTGAACTCAATAAAAGTTAAGACCCTGATCATGAGCGGCTATCATTATTGGAGCGCCTTCGCCATTTTTCGCAAGCAGACAACGGCTCATAATGCCATTCGCAGCCTTGGCGGCCCAGTCATCCGCAAAGGATCGTTCGACCGTTACGCGAGGAAGCCCTCTGCCGGGATCGGCAGCCTCTTTGACGAACGCGTCAGCCAAAGAATGCCGGAATCCGGAGATTGTTTGCGTGTCCGAGGACGAGATCGCGCACATCACAGCTTTATTGTCTGCGTCCATATACACTTGAGGTCCAAAGACGTCGCGGCTGGCATTGAAGGCCATGATCATGGTGTAGGTAATCTTGGTGCCGTCGGATGATGTAAATGTATGGATTCCGACGGAAGCGAAAGTAGATATCAGGACAAAAGTGGTAAGCCCATCCGCATAGAATTTCGGACGCTGCTGCCCGACAACTCCTATTCCAACAAATTCGGCAATTTGATCCTCCACGCAGTGTTTTAGAATGTGGCGAGTGCAGTTTGGTTTCTCATTGCTGGGCCGCGACTCAGTCCCATGGCCAAGACACGAGAGTGATGGAACGCTGGCGGTACCCAGCGGAGCATTGGCCCGATCGATACAGAAAAGGTCCATGACGGGTTTGGTCAACACAGGGCGTCGTTTCGCCTGTCTGTAATCCAGAATGTTCAGCGCTAGGATCTTTGCTCGAGAACTCGTCGGACCGCGGTCATCCGAGTCCGTGGCCAGCGCACCAGGTATGCTGGCCACCAACATGGACGCGGCGACGAGCAACATGAATCCCGCCAAATACAGGTGTGGCAAACATTGGTATCGTGGAATTGGCCTATGTACTAGCATAGCTAAGGAATCCAACGCCGATCGTAGCGGGCGATCGCCGACGACTAGTCGCTCCCCTCGCCGGTGGCTCAGATGTCAATGACCCCAAAAGCTGCCAACGTCTTTGTTTCTCTCGTGAGCAAAAACGACGCCATATGTGAGCGTCACCACATGGTCGACGCCCCCCAAAACTCGGGTGGCGACGCCGTGAACAAAAGCAAGCGCCGTGCCTCTTACACGATGCAGATTTGCGAATTCTTTCGTGGCATGTGCGCGCCTTCGAGACATCGATACTTGTCTCGAACCTGACAAATTCGGTGCCGGTGCGTCGGAATACGTGCACCAGCGACTGTGAAAGCACGCTGGTTGCCAGTTGACATGCTTTCTCGGCCGGTACGCGTATCCGATCCGAGGAGTTCGTAGACCAGACCGCGGACCAGCGGCTCTCGATCGCATCGATGGCAGCTGCCGCGCGAGCGAAGCCGCAGCGACGGTTCGCGCGACAAGAGGCCGCCGGAACCAACGGGCTCGTCAGCGTCGAATCCACCGCCCCTCCGACACCTTTCTCTCGCAAACCCAGCCGGACGGAAAAACTGACACCCAGCTTGACTGTCCGTAAGCGCGAAGCCGATACCCTGGATTCAGAGTTAGAATGAATGTGCGAAGAAGCCTCCGGCTTGGAACGGAGGTTTGGATGGGATTGGACAGCAAAAAGGGCGTCTCTTTGGACGGCTCGCCGGTAGGGTCGGTAAGCCGGCTGGAGGTCCTCGAAGGACCGTCGGGACGCCGTGTGCGTTCGGAGGCTGAGAGAGCCCGGATTGTCGCCGAGAGTGCTACCTGGTGCCCAGGTGTCCGAGGTGGCGCGCAAGCACGGAGCGACGCGCTGGCAGATTTACGATTGGCGACGACGCTTTCGACAGCGAGGCATGTTGTCGCCGTGCGAGGCATCGCAGTCGACATTCGCACCGCTGGTCGTGGAAGATGCGTTGGAGGAGCGTCACGTTCCGGCGAACAAGCTTGAGATCGCGATCGGCGATGTCGTGCTGCGGACGGACACAGCCATAGATGGCGAGCAGCTGCGCCGGGTGATCCGTGCAGTGCGAGCGTCACGATGATCGCGGCCGGTGCCGATCTGAAGATTTACATCGCGACGCGGCCGATCGACTTCCGCTTTGGCCACGATGAGCTTGCGACGAAGGTGCAGGAGATGCTTCGTCTCGACCCGTTCAGCGACGCAGCCTTCGTGTTCCGATCGAAACGAGCGGACCGGATCAAGATTTTGGTCTGGGATCGAACAGGCCAAAATTTGACCCTCCGTCCCGCGGCTTGTTCGCAAGCTTGCGCGGTACTTCCGGAGTTCCTAGGCTACGGCCTCGGAGCTCGGGGCGCCTTGTCGGGGCGTTGCTGACGACGGACAATTGCAGCCGAGGGAGTTCGCCTGATGCAAGGGGATCCGACATCGCACGGACTCTGGGAACTGACGGCTCCGCATGCACCTCAGACCGCTCGTCTGGCTGGCGAGATGGACGTCGATGTCCTCGTCATCGGTGGCGGATATACCGGGCTTTCGTCCGCTCTCCATCTTGCTGAAGGAGGAGCGCGCGTCGCTGTCCTCGAGGCGTCTGAGATCGGCTTCGGGGGCTCCGGACGCAATGTCGGTCTCGTGAATGCCGGTATGTGGGTCATGCCGGACACTCTCGCAGCGACGCTGGGACAAACCCTTGGGGAGCGCCTGATCGATCTGCTCGGTCATGGGCCGCGACTGGTGTTCGATCTTATCGCGCAACATGACATTGAATGCGAGCAAGAGCCGACGGGCACGTTGCACTGTGCAGTCGGACGCAGGGGATTGGAAGAAATCAAGGCTCGTGCTGAACAATGGCAGCGACGTGGTGCGCCGGTCGAGATCCTCGATGCCGAGGAGACACGCCGGAGGATCGGCGGTGGCGACTACGCCGGTGCACTGCTGGATAAACGCGCTGGCACAATTCAGCCGCTGGCCTATGTTCGTGGTTTGGCTCGTGCCGCGCTTGCTGCGGGCGCGCAAATATTCACTCGGAGTGCTGCTCTCACCGCCAGCGACGGCGGCTCGCGCTGGAAGGTCAATACGGCAGCCGGATCTGTGCGTGCAGATTGGGTGATTGTTGCCACCGATGCCTACGCGCGCGGACCCTGGTCGCAGGTCCGGCAGGAGCAGATCCAACTGCCTTACTTCAACTTTGCGACCCAACCTCTCTCGGATAATTTAAGAGCATCGATCCTGCCCAAACGCCAGGGAGCCTGGGATACGAAACAGGTGCTCAGTTCATTTCGCTTCGACCGTGCAGGTCGACTCGTTTATGGCAGCATCGGTGCTCTTGAGCGGAGCAGTGCAGCAGTGCACAGGGCGTGGGCCATCCGGTCGCTCGCCAAGCTGTTTCCTCAGCTCGCCGACATCGAATTCGAGGCCGGTTGGTTCGGGACGATCGGTATGACCTCGGACAACCTACCCCGCTTTCACAAGTTGGACCGCAACGTAATTGGATTCAATGGATACAATGGCCGTGGAATTGCGCCAGGCACTGTGTTCGGCGGCGTGCTCGCATCCTATGTGCTAGGGCAGGTTGGGGACAAAGATCTTCCGCTTCCGATCGCACCGGTGGAGGAGCCGCGCTTCCGCACCACGCGGGAGGCGCTCTATCGCATCGGGGCGCAACTCGTTCATTTGACCGAAGCCCGGCTCTGACCCGTCAATTCTCGTTGGTCCGCGAGCTCCGCGCAAGGCACATGCTGGCTTCTCGCGGGACGTAGTGCAACTCTGCCGGCCTCGGAGAGGGCTACTGGCAATCTCGCTCGATCGCCTACGTAAGATGCCGATCACATGTTCGAACTGCCGACACCGTTCTCAACGTGCTCACCAGTTTGAAAGAAGGAACGAGCCGACGCCGGTCGCGACAGTCCAAAAACTGCTTGATCTCCGCAAGTCAATCAAGCGGATCAGCGATGTTTTCCCCCTCGATGAAACTGGACGTCGGCTTTGCTACCGATGATTCTGTGCCCACACGCCATGGATTTTAGGATAGCGCAATGCAAAACGCGTTCGGTTTAAGCATGAATTCCAGGAGGCCCTTGTGGACGCTGACAGCACATGGCGCGATCTTTGTGATTTTGTCAGCTTTCGTACCATTGTCCGTGAGCTGACGCTACGCACACGGATGCGAAGGGTCTGTCGATCCAGCTGTTTTCGCCACCGGCACGTAAGTTGCGTCGGTCGGCACACCATCACCATCCAAGGCTCGGTGATGCAGGAGCGGAATCAGTCAGCGCACGAGCTCCGTGCTGCAATGGGCTATGCAGACGTACTCATTGCTTCAAAGAGTAAACCATTGCGGGCCATATGAGTTGCCAGCTTACGGGAACGTCCGACCCGACGATCGGTCGTGGCGTCAGTTCTCCTTGGAAACTATGGCAGCGCGATCGAGGGAATGCCGTTGTCCGGAGCAGTGTGCCAAGTAGGCTCTGAACGGACAACGCGGAGAGGTGGCTTGCATGGAACAGTACACGGCCTACATGGTCACACGAGACGGGCATCTCGTAGGCTTTGTCGAGTTTCTCTGTTCGGATGAAGGGACCGCCACGGAGCGCGTGCGGAAACTTGCAACCGACCACGCGGTCGAGCTTTGGCAGAACGATCGTAAGATTGCGGTATATGGATGATGCCAGTGGCTCTGCGAAAAGGAGGTCGATTGAGATGAGCACGCGACGAAATTATTCGGCGCAGGGAGCCGGCCGCCCGCCCTGGACTCGGCAGATGTTCGATATGCGCCAAGCAGGTTGATCTCCGCAGAGTTGTCGAACCTGGTTGGCACACAACAAAAACCCCGGCATCGCTGCCGGGGCTTCGCATTCCGTCGTTTGCCTGAATGGCTGGATCAGAAGTCCATCCCGCCCATGCCGCCCATGCCGCCGCCCGGGGGCATCGCCGGACCGGCGCCGCCCTTCTTGGGCAGCTCGGCGACCATGGCTTCCGTGGTGATCAGCAGCGCGGCAACCGAGGCTGCGTTCTGGATCGCGGTACGGACCACCTTGGTCGGGTCGATGATGCCTTTAGTGACAAGGTTGCCGTACTCGCCGGTCTGGGAGTCGAAGCCATAGGCGTATTGATCCTTCTCGAGGATCTTGCCGACGATCACCGAGCCGTCTTCACCGGCGTTGATCGCGATCTGGCGAGCGGGCGCGGAGAGCGCCTTGCGCACGATCTCGACGCCGGTCTTCTGGTCGTCGTTCTTGGTGCGCAGGCCCTTGAGCTGCTCGGAGGCACGGAGCAGGGCGACGCCGCCGCCCGGGACGATGCCTTCCTCGACCGCGGCGCGGGTCGCATGCATCGCGTCATCAACGCGATCCTTGCGCTCCTTCACCTCGACCTCGGTCGCGCCGCCGACGCGGATCACCGCGACGCCGCCAGCGAGCTTGGCAAGACGCTCCTGGAGCTTCTCACGGTCGTAGTCCGAGGTGGTTTCCTCGATCTGCGCCTTGATCTGGGCCACGCGCGCCTCGATGTCGGCCTTCTTGCCGGCGCCGTTGACGATCGTGGTGTTCTCCTTGTCGATCATCACCTTCTTGGCACGACCGAGCATGTTGAGCGTGACGTTCTCGAGCTTGATGCCGAGATCTTCCGAGATCGCCTGGCCGCCGGTCAGGATCGCGATGTCCTGCAGCATGGCCTTGCGGCGATCGCCGAAGCC